>JBLHLT010000069.1:0-3126 GCA_047621325.1 Oceanicoccus sp. | reverse complement strand
AAAGAAATTGGTTTTGTTTTTCAGGCTTTTAATTTGATCAGTGATTTGAGTGTGGCCGAAAATGTTGAGTTGCCATTAACATATCGCACCGACATCAACAAAACTCAACGCGCAGAAATGGTAAAAGACGCACTGGAAAAAGTAGATATGTCACACAGAGCCAATCATTTTCCTTCACAGCTTTCTGGTGGACAACAGCAAAGAGTGGCGGTTGCTAGAGCTATTTCAGGTAACCCATCGATCATTTTGGCAGATGAACCAACAGGTAATTTAGATTCAAAAAATGCCCAAGTGGTGATGAGTTTACTTGACCGACTACACGACCAAGGTGCGACTATTTGTATGGTGACTCACGATCCCCGTTCGGCAGAACGAGCCGATCGTACTATCGAAGTTTTCGATGGAAAAATAGTCTCTGATCAATTAACTGAAAAAAACCAAGCGCTTGTTTTATAAATAAAAGCGGCATTAGACTCGCTTATCAGGAGAAATCACTATGTCTGTATCACTCGACATTAAATATGCGGCAAGGTTACTTGCCAAAAAACCTGCGTTCACTGCACTGACCATATTAATTGTAGCCATAGGTCTAGGGCTAACACTTTATACCTATTCACTGCTCAATAGTCTGGTATTTAAACCTCTTACCCTCAATGGTGGTAAGCCCATATATGCCATCGAAGCCCAGTACGATTACACTCATTTATCTAGAAGATGGGCTGATCCTTTTGACTTATATAAGTTAAAAAATGAGCTGAATTTGTTGGAAGATTTAGGTGTCTATCAAGAGGGCACCACTTTTGTAGGCGGAGCTAGCGCCAGCAAGGCTATTCGTAAATTTAACGCAACGTATGTCAGTTGGAACATTTTTGAATTCGCAGCTGTTCAACCCATACTAGGTCGAGGGTTTTCACCAGAAGATCATTTTGAAGGGGCTGAGCCTAGTGTTGTATTAAGTTATGCCGTATTTCAAAACTATTTCCAAGGAGATGAGTCTGTAGTGGGCAGTATGATGCCCTTAGATGCACAACCTAACCGTATCATTGGGGTCATGCCACAAGGGTTTGCGTTTCCAGCCATTGCTGAGATTTGGCAGCCTTTGCCTCAAGCCAGCGTTGCGCCAACTGAACGTTCATACAATAGAGTCCTAGGATTCGCTCGCCTTGCAGATGGCATAACACTCAGTCAATTACAAAAAGAAATGGACTCATATAGCGCAGAGCTAGCCGCAACAGATAATGAAGAAGTGCGCTGGCTTATTAATTCTCAAGGAAAATACCTCAGTGCAGAACCTTTCAAAAAAGCCGCCATCACTCAATATTTTTCAATGTTTATGGCTATGTTTGTGGTGGTATTTCTGATCCTACTGTTAGCCTGTATCAACGTGGGCAACCTATTGCTGGCACGAGTAAATGAGCGCTTCAAGGAAATTGCGATCCGCGTGGCTATGGGCGTGCCGAGAAAACGATTAATCTTACAAATGTTGTGGGAAAGCATATTTGTTTGCAGTATCGGTGGTTTACTCGCGGTGTTGTTAGCCGCTTGGGGCCTCGAAATAAGCAATACTGTATTTGATCAAACGTACGCAGTAGATAACTTAAAACCATTTTGGTGGAATGTTGAAATTGATGCTAACGCAATTATGGTATTGATGGGTGCTGTTATTAGTATGATTTTAATTACAGGTTACATACCGGCATGGCGTGCATTATCGGGTGATTTTAACGCAGTATTACGTGACGGAACGCGTGGTGCAATCGGTAAAAAAGCAGCGCAAGCCAGCAAAGTACTCGTGATTTCAGAAATACTGTTGTCATGTGTGGTGTTAGTGATGGCCAGTATTTTACTTTCTACTAGTTACTCTGCTGGGATAGCTGATTATGGCGTGGAAACAGATAATCGTTTAACGGCACAATTACAACTGCCTCCCGATAGTTTTAAAATACGCCGAGACACAGAGTTTGAACATGCCGACCGTCTAAAACGCACTGCATTTTATTACGCTTTAAAAGATGAATTAGAAAGTCAGGCCAATGTTGAAGCGGTAGCAATGATGACACAATTACCTGGGAGAGGAGAAGGCACCAGTTATTACGAAATCGAAGGTCGAGCTGCGCGGGTATATAATGAGAACCCTTATAGCAATAACGAAGGTGTAGCAAAAGACTCATGGCGCGCCTTGGGCATGCGTATTATTCAAGGGCGAGACTTTGATCACAGAGATGTGGGCGAAGATGTGTTCAGCATTATTATTAACGAGTCTATTGCTAGGGAGTTTTTCCCTCAAGGTGATGCAATTGGCCAGCGAGTTCGCCGAGCAAACTCGGATAGTCAAGGGGACTGGAACACCATAACGGGTGTGGTGTCAGATACCTTTCATGGCTCCACTATGCGTTCATCAAGTACCTCTTACAATTCATACCATATCATGGACAACTGGGGTTTATTTAGAGTTAGCATAGCTATACATTTTAATGGTTTAGAAGTAGAGGCGAAAAAAACACTGATGCAAGCTGTAGACAAAGTAAATGCGGATGTGGGTGTTTACCATATTCAAAGTTACGATAACTTGATTAAACAACCCATGATGCTGGTGACTGCAGTGAGTAAAGTATTTTTGTTGTGTGGCATTATCGCGGCTTTTCTTGCTGCCAGTGGTATTTATGCGGTGGCTTCAAATAGCATTAGTCAACGCACTCAAGAAATTGGTGTACGCCGTGCATTAGGATCTACAGACGCGGGGATCATGCGTTTATTTTTCGTACAAGCCGGTCAACAATTAGCCATTGGTTTAACCATCGGCATTGGTTTATCTATTTGGTTAGTCAACTTTATGAGTGAAACTATGATCATTAATGACTTAAGTTACGTGTTAGGCATGTTGGGTGTGCCATTACTGATTATATTTATGGTGTTATTGGCGACCCTTATTCCTACCAAAAAAGTAGTATTAATGGAACCAAGTAAAGCCTTGCATCACGATTAGTAATGACTAAAATAGATAACAAAAGGTTTGCAGGTATGTACCTGTAAGCCCTGACAAAGACTTTAAAATGAAACATTCAATTTTAATAGCTGACGATGATAGCCGTATCCTTACCGCCCTAAAACTTTTACTAAAAGCGG
>JBLHLT010000068.1:0-3150 GCA_047621325.1 Oceanicoccus sp. | reverse complement strand
AAAAGGAAGCGAAAAAAGCCGCCGGTGAAGCACTTGGCTTTGACTTAATTAGCTTGCTGCTTACCAATGAAAACACCAAGGATATGATCGACAGGCCCATGGAATTTTTGGGGAATATTGTATTGTTGCTAGTGGGTGGTAACGACACCACACGCAACTCGATGACCGGAGGCGTTCATGCGCTGCATCAGTTTCCGAATGAGTTTATTAAACTTAAAAATAACCCCGCTTTAATTCCTAATATGGTGTCTGAGATAATTCGCTGGCAAACGCCGCTGGCATACATGCGCCGAGTTGCCAAAGAAGATGTGGAGCTGAATGGCCAAACCATTAAGAAAGGCGATAAAGTCGTTATGTGGTATGCATCTGGTAATCGCGATGAGCGCGCCATTGATCAGCCAGACCAATTTATGATTGACCGCAAAAATGCCAGAAACCATCTCTCCTTTGGCTTTGGTGCTCATCGTTGCATGGGGAACCGTTTAGCCGAAATGCAATTGCGCATATTGTGGGAAGAGATATTAAAACGGTTTGAAAATATTGAAGTCGTTGACGATCCAAAGTATGTACAGTCAAATTTCGTCAAGGGCTACACCCAACTGATGGTCAAAATCACAGCTAAAACATCATGACAAAAAAATGCATCATCATCGGCGCCAGTCACGCTGGGTATGAAGGCGGTTGTGTTAGAGATGGCAGAAAGAATTTTGCAACGGGCAACCGCACCAGTTTACCCAATGTGGAATTAGCCAAGGAAGCCGACATTAACGTGGATAATGGCATACTAGTGGACGAATCCATCACGATAAAAGAGCTGCTTAAGCTTGCAATATCATGAGCTAGGTTCATAGCCTATCGCCCAATGAATTTAGCGGCCCGACGCTCAACAAATGACTGAACACCTTCAGCTGCGTCTTCACTGTTCATAACGGCACTCATTTCATCAAATACCTTAGTCAATGCATCTGCGTGATCGAGTCGGCCTAACTGAGAAGAACGTAACGATGCCCTTACGGCTAAAGGGGCTGCCTTGGCAACCTTTTGTGCCATTTCACGGGCCCGTTGATGCAATTGATCAAACGCCACAATCTCCTGCACCATGCCCCACTGCAAAGCTTGCTCAGCGGTAAATTCATCGCCGGTTAATAAATAACGCTGAGCATTACCCCAGCCAATGGCTAAGGGTAGCCGCACCGTACCACCACCACAGGGGTATAATCCGCGCTGCACTTCCAGTTGCGCAAAACGTGTGTTGACCGTCGCCAGACGTATATCGCAATTAAGCACTAACTCCAAACCTGCGGTAAAACAGATGCCTTGCGTAGCAATGATAAGCGGTTTGCTGACTGTCTTTCCTTGCAAACCATAAGGATCTAAATGCCCTTCAGCCAGAGCCGGCATACCGCCTTTAGCCAAAATAGGGGCCCATTTGTCCAGCTCTAGTCCGGTGGTAAAGTGCTGGCCATTGGCCTGAATCACCGCTACGCGTAATTCAGAATCATGCTCGAACTGATACAAGGCCCGCGCCAACTGATTATAAGTGTCAGGGTCCATAGCATTGTATTTTTCAGGCCGGTTAAACGTAATTGTGAGTATATGTTCGCTGGCATCAACTAATATCTTTTCGCTCATTGTTTGCTCCATAGTGCCAAAATTTTATCAACCGTTTTTTCTATGCAATTTAAGACTTTCTTTTATTGTTGTTTACATGATGCTCCTCACCATAGCATGTTTTAAAAAGGCTGATGATCAGCATTACAGGATAAAGGTTTGTAGGTGCGGTTAGTAAAAATGGGAAGGTTACCAGAAGTTATTGTTGATAATGAGAATCAATTGCATTATTGTCTTTGGGCCAATCAACTCGTAAAATCAGGAATCTTTATGAAATACCTATGCAATAACCATAGAAATGAATTTGCTAATAATCCCCAACAAGCCGCTCGAGCATGGAAAGGCATCATTGAACAAGCTAGGGAATTGTTTCATATGAGAGAGTGGGAAAAGGCAACGATTGTGTATGGCAATGCATTTGAGATATCGGAGTTGTTACTCACAAGTGATCGAACACAATATTCAGTAGATCGTTACTTACGAAGTGCGCTTGAATTAGTCTACGCACTAAGAAAAAAAGATACTGAGGTTAACTTAGCTGCTTTTATCTTGCATGTTGGAATGAGTATTAAAGGGATTCCACATTCAATGGCGCTACCCCAGTTAATGCGACCGCTTGAAGAGGTGAGTAAAATGCCGATTAACTTGGTTGATTTTTGGATGCTGTCATTGCTATCGCTCGACAGTATTGAAAGTAGGATTTTGCATTAAGTGTTGTCTGTGTTCATTTCAATGCCACTTGAACATTCCTTTTGAGGGATTACCTCTGATTAAAAGTGTCTGTTTTATTGGAGGAGCTTCAAATACTAAAAAGCCTTTATGAGGATTGAAATAATGTGAACACGATCTAAATTACGAGTTTACTAAATTTTTACGCGCAAGTGCCCTCCCATAATTTGGAGCAATGTCTAGGTTTTCGTTTAGCTTTTTATTTGATAGATTAATCAAAAGGCGACAATGTTATTGATCTTCGTCTTTACGATACCGTTCATATAGCCAGCATATACCAGACAAATCGTTCTCTACATGTCTACCCCCCCCTATTTACCCCATTGCCACTATTCCGTAGAATCGGATGTCATCACACTGTTAAAACCTTATATACAATGGCTAGACATCAATGACCAACACATCCACCAGCGCCGCCATCCAAAACTTAAAGCGATTAGCCGTTTTGCGCTTAATTACCTGCTTTGGTTTTGCCATGGCTTTGGCTTTATTAGGTCTGCACTCATCCGGTAGCCTGCAGAGCTTAGCCGCGTGGGGAATTATATTAACCATGAGCACATTAAGCTTGCTTAACCTTTACCGGGCGCAGCATCAGAGTATTGCTAAGTACGAAATTTTCTCTTATCTATTTACCGACTCCCTGCTTATCATCTGCTTGATGTATTTCACCGGTGGCGCTAATAATCCCTTTATTACGTATTTATTAGTGCCCATTGTGATCAGTGCGGCGACGTTAACTTGGCTTTCGACCTGGGTGCTCACCACCATTGCCATGGCGGCTTATGGGCTGTTGCTGTTTTTTTATGTGCC
>JBLHLT010000067.1:0-3215 GCA_047621325.1 Oceanicoccus sp. | reverse complement strand
TTCGAGTACCGCTGCCATGCCACCGCTGCGAATATGTTCGCGCACTAAGCCATGACCTGAGTCCATAGTCACATAACATATACGCTCGGCTTCACAGAAATCTGCCATCTGTAAACACAGATGATCATCGGCATTCAGCACCACTACATCTTTCGCAACTTCAACCACAACACGTTTAATTTGTGCCAATTGCTCTACTGTATTTATACCCCTTTGTCCCAAATGATCAGCCGTAACATTAATACAAGCGCCAACATTACAAGTGTTATAGCCTAAACCACGTTTGAGAATACCACCACGCGCTGTTTCCATAATGGCAAAATCAACGCTAGGGTCACGCAATACAATTTGTGCAGCAGTGGGTCCTGTCATGTCTCCTTTAACCGTTAAATGTCCGTCAATATAAACACCGTCTGTAGAAGTCATACCCGTAGTAAATCCAGACGATTTCATGATACTGGCTAACATACGAGAAGTGGTGGTTTTACCATTAGTCCCGGTAATAGCCGCAATAGGAATGCGCGCCTTACTGCCAACAGGAAACAACATGTCGATCACTTTTCCAGCTACATCTCTGGGTGTGCCTTCACTGGGTGCCACATGCATTCTAAAACCGGGCGCAGCATTACATTCGCAAATACCGCCACCAATTTCTTTATACGATTTACTGATGTCGTCGGATAAAAAGTCCACTCCACCTACGTCAAGACCAATGGCCTTGATAGAGCGTACTGCCATATCTCTGTTATCGGGATGCACCATATCTGTGACATCAATGGCTGTGCCGCCTGTAGATAAGTTTGCTGTAGAGCGTAAAAAGAAAATCTGGCCTTTGTCTAGTATGGTTTGTTTATTGTAGTTAGCTTCATCCATCAAGCGTTCGGCTTGGCTATCTAGTTCCAATCGAGTTAATACTTTTTCGTGACCTATGCCGCGGCGCGGATCTAAGTTAACGATGTCGACCAGCTCTTCAATACTACTGCTACCATCACCCACTACATGGCCGGGAACACGTTTAGCAACCGCCACTAGTTCATTATTCACTACTAACATTCGGTGATCGTAACCCGTTAAAAAGCTTTCTATTAAAATAGCTTTACTGGTGCCGTGTTTTTGCGCTTCGTGATAAGCGGTGATGACCTCTTCATCCGTTGTGAGGTTGATACTGACCCCTCGCCCGTGATTGGCATTTAAAGGTTTAACGACCACTGGAAAACCAATTTTATTGGCAGCTCTGGCAGCTTGTTTTTCGCTATATGCCATCATTTGTTGAGGAACGGGCAAACCTAAGTCGTTGAGTAGGTTATGGGTATCTTCTTTGTCGCAAGAAATTTCTACTGCGATGTGTTTAGTTTCACTGGTGATGGTGGCTTGGATACGCTGTTGGTATTTACCGTGCCCAAACTGCACCAAACTGTATTCGTTTAGTCTAAGCCATGGAATATTGCGCTGTTCTGCTGCAGCCACTAAAGACCCTGTACTGGGGCCAAATTCTTTTCGTTGAGCCATGCGTACAAAACTACGAAGCTCATCGGTAAAGTCAAAATCATCCTCAATATCTGCTTTAATAACTTGTTGCACATTGGCAGGCATCAGATGCGTTAATAAACGCATCCCTAATGAGCCAGCCTCTAAACCCACGTCTCTTTGATGATATTGATAAACGACGTTGTAACAACCTTCTTTCTTCAAACTTCTGGTGCGTCCAAAATTGACCGGTGAGCCAGCTAAGTTTTGTAATTCAAGGGCGACGTGTTCCCAAATATGTCCTATCCAAGTCCCCTCATCTTCTTTCAACCGCTTGATAAAGCCGCCTTCTTCACCATATGAACAACCATGGCTTTGCAATGAAGGCAACGCATCTATCAACCCATCAATAAAACCCGTACCCAATTTTACCGAAGGCCATTGCTCGAGCTCGCCAATATCAATTTGATAACGAATTACAGGAAAATTAGCGTAGATGTTAGGACCAACATACACATTTTTGCTAAGTATTTTCATAGACTAAGGTTTCCTGTTTAAATTTTGCTGAATTAAGATTACGTTGAGAATGTATAGATGTTTTACACATAAAACTAATTTATAGAAAAACGCTGATAAGCGCCAATTTTTTTAGTTTTTTGGGGAAAATGGTTAGTATGAAAGTGGCCAGAAAAAAAATATTACTAGCCCATTTCATAGGAGGTGATTATTCGATGAAGGCTTTTCGATCGTTAATGTTATAACGACTTCCGTTTGCCAATATATGCAGTTTTAAGTTCAACAACGTCAGAGCGTCTCCGCTTCGAGCTTCGGCCATAGATGAATGCTCTATATCTGACGGATCGATAACTGTAATAGCACCACTGCCCACTACGGTAAATTCATTATCACCGTCGATAAAAGCGGCGGTATCTTCATCCAATCCAAGGCCTAATAAAAACGGATTGTAAGACACAGCACTTAACAAACGTGACAATCTATTGCGTTCATTAAAATGTTGATCAACCACGATAGTATTAATCAGTCCCAAACCAGGTGCTAAGTTAACGCCATCTTCAGTAGGCACAATACCGGTATTACCACCGGTGATCATATGTTGCGACACAATAGCTGCACCCGCTGAGGTGCCAGCCACATGCACACCTTGAGCATTTAGCTTACGAATAGTCTGGGCTATGGGTGTGCCACCGAGAATAGTCGACAAGCGCAGTTGATTCCCCCCAGTAATAAATATGCCCGTACACCCTTCAAGTTGGGTGACATATTCTTCTTTTTTAGCATCATTACGATCGCTAATAGGCAACCAGTGGGTATTACCGGCCCCTAAATCTGTAAATAATTTTTGATATCGCTCACCCGTATCTTCCAACTGAGAAGCGGTAGGTACGATGCAAATGTCAGCTTCACTACCACCACATAACTCAACAAATCTCTTTAAGATTTCAGGGTTATCTATTTTTTCTTCAGCACCACCGATGGGTATTACAAACCCACGTTGTTGCCCTTTAATATCTGGAGACGGCATTTTTATTCCTCAAAGGTACCTTTTTTAACAACTTTTTTATTGTAGATATGCCAAACACCCTTTGCCATTACGTGGCTGATTCGGTTTTGTTTATCTAAAACGATTAAATCAGCATCCATACCGAGTGCTATTCGACCTTTAGTTTTAAAGTTCATAAGCGTTGCGACATTGCTTGTAAAAAAGGCTAAGCAATCTTGTATTTTTG
>JBLHLT010000066.1:0-3237 GCA_047621325.1 Oceanicoccus sp. | reverse complement strand
CTTGTATTAGAAGACATTGGGTGTCCTTTCTTTTTAGATAATGACAAAGTATTTCAGAATTCTAACCACTAGGTTAGAAATTTGGCTGAGAAAGATAGCATAATAAAAGTTAATTATTCTTAAAATAGTCAGCTTTACACCATTTCCTCTTCACTACAGACCAATTTAAAAGCTAGCATAAATCGCTAATTGAGGAGAATAATACAGTGATAAATAACATTTAGTTACATAAGTAGCTTGTATTGTTACATTATTGATTGTCTATTAAGTCAGCTTTCATGTACTGTTTTTGTGTCGATGCAGGTTGGTTGAAAAATAGCCAGTGTAGTGAGGTGAGTGTTTTAACTCATCACAAGCCTGATTAAAATTGTAGAATTTAAGGTTATAAAAATATGAATAAAAGATCACTTTTAGCAATAGCGATAGCCAGTGCAGCTTTTTCAAATGTTGCCATGGCAGCACCGACAGCAGATGTATATGGTTTTGTGGATATTGGTTTAGAACAATTTAATGAATCGGGTCTGAGCAATGGCGCCGATATTTTTGCCGGTGGTGATACGCCAAACGGAAACAGTGATGAACAAGAATTTGCTTTAACCAATAACGTGCAATCGCGTATTGGTATTAAAGGCGAAGAAGCAATTGAAGGTGGCTGGAAAGGCACTTACAAAATGGAATTCCGCGCGAACGTTTTAGAAAGTGGCGGTAATGCATTACGCACTCGTTTGGGTTGGTTAGGCCTAGAAAAAGGCGAGCACAGCTTTAAAATCGGTACTCAGTGGTCTCCATTCATGTCATACAGCGCATGGAATACAAACCGTGGGGAATCTCAAGGTCTAGGTACTTACTTTTATATAACTGATGAGCTTAAGGGTTCTATGGCTTACGGTTTCCGTAATTCAAATATGATCAGCTATACCTACGGTAGCGGTGGTTGGGGAGCAGCATCTCCAGTAACCGCAACGGTTGCACTTCATGTGGGCGACGATGATCGTAAAGCAACAGTTGGCGGTACTGATGAGCTAACCAATGACGCTGGTATTACCGGTATTACTGTCGCGGGTGCTACTACCCTTGGCAATGTAACCCTAAATGCGGTCTACGTTCAAAACTTAGTCGCTGAAAGTGATGCTGCAAAAGCTAACTTAGAAACGGCTAAATTATCTGCTAACGCGACTACGATTGCAGCAGCGAAAGACTTAGTGACTGAGCCTGCTATCTTTGGCGCCGGTGCTAAAATGCAAGTAAGCAAGGATTTAGAGTTAGGTTTTGCTTACCGTGGTGCCGATCGTGATACAGACGAAAATGATTACACTTATACAACGTCTTTTTCGAGCCAGTATCAGTTGAACGAAAAAACTAATATTCACTTGGGTATTGGCCAAGGCGAAGACGATGATGCTTCTGCTCGTCAGTTAAAGTTAAACTTTTATGGTCAGGTTTGGTATCAAGCTTCAGAAAGCCGTTCAGTTCGCTTTGAATTTGAACATGTTGACTACGGTGATGATGGCGAAGCATTGGTAACACTTGTTAGTATGCGTCAAGCTTTCTAAATCAAGTTTTAGTGAGTTTGAATAGAGATACTGTTTTAATAACAGTATCTCTATATTCAAAAATAAAAAGCGCACTGTCTTAGACATTGCGCTTTTTTTGTTTTAGATTTATTCGTTTAGTTGTTTCAGGGCTTCGGGTGTATCGACATCGATTAAACAAGCCTCATCGATAATGTCGAGCAACGTTTGTTGTTTAATTATTGTCTTTGCACCATCATCCCCCGTTAACTGACTCAATTCAAATCCATATTTTTGTGGAAAATAGACCGGGTGAGAGGGGATTTTCTTCCCATTTTCTAAAAAACTAGGCCTAGCAATATCTTCTGGATTTTTAATGATATTAGTCATCAGCGCTTCCATTATTTGAAGGCTAATAGCGGGCATGTCTGCTAAAGAAACCATCCATCCTTTCGATGCTTGATTGATTTTTATACCGTGTGAAATGCTGTGTCCCATTCCTAAATATGCATCGGGGCAAATAGTATAAAGTATGTTTTTTGCAGTTAGGTAATCAATTAACGCTTGGTTATCTGCGCGGGTTATTACGCACAGTGTTAATTGATGTTTACGCGCGATTGCTTGCAAAGGCGATAGGCTATGTTCAATAACAGGACGGCCATCTGACATTTTAGCGAGCAATTTATCGCTACCAAATCGGCTGGATTTTCCTGCGGCTAGCACGAGTATTCCAAAGTCTGGTTTCATTATTTATTTTGCCGCAGTGATCGTTCTGCAATCAGTTGAGCGGCGATGGATATAGCAATTTCATAGGGCGTTTTACTGTGAATATTTAATCCTATTGGCGCGTGTAGGTGTTCAATTTCTTTAGAATTTAGTTCCAGTTCAAGTAGCCGTTCACGGCGTTTAGTTGAAGTAATTAATGATCCCATGGCACCAACATAAAAGGCATCGGTTTTTAGTGCTTGCATCATAGCCATATCATCAACGCGCGGATCATGAGCGAGTGCAACAATCGCACAATGATGATCATGAAAAGCGTCAGCGATTAAATCATCTGGCATAGCCTTAATAATTTTAACACCGTCAACATGCCAGCCTTGTAAAAACTCATCACGAAAATCACACAGTGTGATCTCAAATTCAAGATTCTTACAGATTTCAGCCAAGCAACGAGAGACTTCACCCGCGCCAATTAACAGCAGTTTGTCGTGGGGTTTTATCGCATGAATTATTGTATCAGTGGTACGTTGAATATCCTGTTCGTTGATCTCGTTAACCGTGTGTATGTCGTGTTTAACCAAATCAACGTGGCGACTGATCCATTGTCGTGAGTGCAAAGCATTTTCGAGGGTTTGAAAATGGGGTTGATCTTGTGGCTTGATCTTTTCTAGCAAAATATCCAGATGTCCACCGCAAGGAAGTGCGAGCCGTGATCTCTGTTCAGGGCTGTCACCATAGCGAATAATCGTCGGGCACTCAACGTATTGGCTAGGCTCATCATTAGCAAGTTGGCTCATTAACTCTTGTTCAATACAGCCACCTGAAAGAGAACCAATAATGCCTTTTTCTGGATGATAAATCATCATAGAACCCACCGGTCTAGGAGATGACCCATACGTTTCAATAACGGTGGCTAGCCAAGGTTGAAATCCTTGTACTAACCATAGGTTGAGTTGTTCGATTACAAATCGATTACTACCATTCATTAGAAGTTAATAACTAC
>JBLHLT010000065.1:0-3278 GCA_047621325.1 Oceanicoccus sp. | reverse complement strand
ACCCTTAGAAGAGCGCCCAGAACGGGCTGCACTTTTGGCTTTGCGTGGGCACTTTGATTTATTCAGTAACTTGCGTCCTGCGAAAATTTATCCGGGCCTTGAATCATTCTCCCCACTGCGAGCGGATATTTCTGCCAGTGGTTTTGATGTTTTAGTGGTGCGCGAACTCACCAGTGGTATTTACTTCGGTCAACCCAAAGGTTTGGAAGGCGAAGGTGAAGAACAATTTGCTTATGACACCATGCGTTATAGCAAAAGAGAAATTAGACGTATCGCTATTAGCGCATTTAACGCTGCGCAAAAACGTGGCAAAAAAGTCACCTCGGTAGACAAAGCAAATGTATTGGTTTGCAGCCGTTTATGGCGTGAAGTCGTTGAAGAAGTGGCCAAAGACTACCCCGAAGTAGAGCTTGAACACATCTACATTGATAACGCTACGATGCAACTCATTCGTAACCCAAGTCAGTTTGACGTGATGTTATGTTCGAACCTATTCGGCGATATTATTTCTGACGAATGTGCGATGATCACTGGCTCCATGGGACTTTTACCCTCAGCCAGTATCAATCAAGACAATTTTGGTATGTATGAGCCAGCAGGCGGCTCAGCCCCTGATATCGCTGGTAAAGGCATTGCTAACCCTATTGCTCAAATACTCTCAGCATCCATGTTATTGCGTTTCAGTTTAAACGAAACAGCCGCAGCTGATGCGATTGATGCAGCTGTAGTAAAGACCTTGGGTGATAGTATACTGACAGGTGACTTACTTGGCCCTGATGAGCGTCATTTAGCTAAAAGTACCAGTGAAGTGGGCGATTATATCGCCGCGTTAATTTAATAAATTTAGGAAATAGTCATGGCTACCACCTTATATGACAAAATATGGCAAGCGCATATTATTGATGCGAAAGATGCTGAAAATACAAACAACACGAAAAAGGTCTCTGAAATTGGCGAAGAAGGATTAATTTACATAGACCGACATTTAATTCACGAGGTGACAACACCTCAAGCATTTGCAGGTCTAGATGAGAAAAACCGCAAAGTTCGTTGCCCAGAGCGCACCTTTGCGACTATGGACCACAGTATATCAACCCGCTCTTTAGCGCTTGATGCTTGTGGCCCAACGAATAAATTACAGTTACAAACCTTAGCAGACAACTGCGAAAAACACGGTATTCAGTTATTCCCAGTGGGACATCAAAAACAAGGTATTGTGCATGTAATGGGCCCAGAACTTGGCCTTATTCAACCAGGCATGACAGTAGTATGTGGTGATTCTCACACAGCTACTCACGGTGCATTTGGCGCCTTAGCTTTTGGTATCGGTACATCTCAGGTAGAACATGTACTTGCGAGCCAAACTCTTAAACAAAGTAAAGCCAAAAGTATGAAAGTACAGGTCAACGGCAGTTTGCCTATTGGCATCACGGCTAAAGATATTATCTTGGCTATCATAGGTAAAATTGGTCATGCTGGGGCAACAGGCTTCGTCATTGAATATACTGGTGAAGCTATTTCAGCGCTTTCGATGGAAGAGCGCATGACAGTATGTAACATGAGTATCGAAGCCGGTGCTAAAGCCGGTTTAATTGCGCCTGACCAAACCACATTCGACTACCTTGAAGGCCGTGAATACGCTCCTAAAGGCGAACATTGGACCCAAGCAATGGCTTATTGGTCTAGTTTAACATCGGATAAAGATGCGTCTTTTGATAGTGTTATTCACTTAAACGCTACTGATATCACACCACAGGTCACATGGGGCACAAACCCAGGGCAAGTCATAGGTGTTAATCAACCGGTGCCTTCGCCAAGTGATTTCTCAGATCCAATTGATAGAGACTCAGCCAATAAAGCGCTTAAATATATGGACCTAATACCGGGTCAAAAATTAGCTGATTTGACTATTAACAACGTCTTCATTGGCTCATGCACCAATGGCCGCATTGAAGATATGCGCGCAGCCGCCGCGATTGCCAAGCATGGCAAAGTGGCAGCTGGTGTGACCGCGATTGTGGTCCCGGGTTCGGTATCAGTCAAAGCCCAAGCGGAAGCGGAACAGCTAGATAAAATATTTATAGAAGCCGGTTTTGAATGGCGTTTACCTGGTTGTTCAATGTGTTTAGGCATGAACGACGATATCCTGAAGCAGGGTGACCGCTGTGCCTCCACCAGCAACCGTAACTTTGAAGGCCGACAAGGCCGCGGTGCCCGAACTCACTTAGTTAGCCCAGCAATGGCCGCAGCAGCAGCATTGGCTGGTCACTTCGCCGATGTGCGCGACTATCAATAGGCCGATTGGCAATAAGGAAGCAATTCATCATGACAACTACAGGTATTAATGTTCATACCGGTACCGCAATGCCCCTAAATCAGGCCAATGTGGATACCGACCAAATTATCCCTAAGCAGTTTTTAACCGCCGTCACACGAAGCGGTTATGGTAAACACTTGTTCCACGATTGGCGTTACCTCGACGATCATGAGCAAGTGCCCAACCCTGATTTTGTATTTAACAAAGCACAGCACCAAGGTGCCAGTGTGTTGCTTACTCGCGAAAACTTTGGTTGTGGCTCAAGTCGCGAGCATGCTGCTTGGTCACTAGACGACTATGGTTTTAAAGTGGTGATTGGCACTAGTTTTGCTGACATTTTTTACGGTAACTGTATCAATAATCAGCTCTTACCCGTGCAGCTTGCCAGCGAGAAAATGGATCTACTGTTTGCAGCTGTTGAAAACGATGCTACTTCGCAAATCACGGTTAATTTACAAGATCAAACAGTTACGGTTAACAACTTGAGTTTTGGTTTTGATATTGCAGAACAACATAAAACCAATCTGCTAAAAGGCTTAGACGCAATTGGTCAAACCTTAGAGCTAGACGCTAACATCACAGAGTTTGAAAATAATTTGCCTGAATGGCAAAGAGCGTAGACTCAGCTATTAAAATAAACGGTTCACTCCGAGTCGTTTATTTACCCTCTGCTTTTTAATAAGCAGAGGGTAAATAAAACATCACAATTGATTAATTTCATACTGTAAGTCGAAATTGTAACGGTCACAATCCTTTCAAGCACTATAACTTTTCCAACCAACACTTCTACCTTCTGTTGCATCGATATTACAGCATCAGTATTACTGAGTTTGCAGCGCTAAAATATTATGATTAATCTCTGATTTGTAATGAAAATAATGACCCAAAAAAATAATAATTAAAATGGGTAACGTGAGTGCCAGCATAACTAAAAATAATTCAAACCTAGAGGTTCCCCTAG
>JBLHLT010000064.1:0-3412 GCA_047621325.1 Oceanicoccus sp. | reverse complement strand
CCTTAAAGCGGAGTCTGGCCCATTTGTTATCTTAATGGTTGGTGTGAATGGCGTAGGTAAAACGACTACTATTGGAAAAATGGCTAAACAATTCCAACAACAAGGTAAGAAGGTTATGCTGGCAGCAGGTGATACCTTTAGAGCTGCAGCGGTTGAACAACTTCAAGTTTGGGGTGAGCGTAATAATATCCCAGTGGTGGCGCAACAAACAGGTTCAGACAGTGCGTCAGTAATTTTTGATGCATTTCAGTCCGCCAAGGCGAAAAATATTGATGTGTTAATTGCGGATACAGCTGGTCGCTTGCAAAATAAAGAACACTTAATGGAAGAACTTAAAAAAGTGGTGCGAGTGATCAAAAAAATTGCACCACAAGCTCCCCACGAAATTATGCTGACCCTAGATGCAGGCACCGGACAAAATGCGATAAGCCAAACTAAATTGTTCAACGAAGCAGTAGGATTAACCGGTATAAGCTTGACTAAATTGGACGGTACTGCAAAAGGCGGGGTGATTTTTGCGATTGCTGACCAATTTGATATTCCTATTCGATATGTCGGCATAGGCGAAGGCATTGACGATTTGAGACCCTTTAATAGCCAAGATTTTGTAAATGCGCTATTTTCAGAATCTGGCAACCAGTAATAACCAACCAACTAAGCCGCTTATGATTAAGTTTGAACAAGTCAGCAAAACCTACCCCGGCGGGCAACAAGCCTTAAGAAAGGTAGATTTTCATATTGAGCCAGGTGAAATGGCATTTTTAACCGGACACTCAGGCGCCGGGAAAAGCACCTTGCTGAAACTCATATCCATCATGGAACGACCCACCGTGGGTAAAGTGTTCATCAATGGGCACGACTTAAGCAATATTCAACGTAAACAAATTGCCTATATACGCCGTGATATAGGCATGATTTTTCAAAGCCACCACTTACTGATGGAAAAAAGTGTGTTTGACAATGTGGCACTACCTTTAATTATTGAAGGTTATTCTCATAAAGAAACTGCGAAACGGGTGCATGCAGCCCTAGAAATGGTTGGTCTAAGTGATAAGGTCAAGAACTTGCCTGCCATGTTGTCTGGCGGTGAACAACAAAGAGTTGGTATTGCCCGAGCGGTAGTGAATAAACCACCGTTGTTATTAGCCGATGAACCAACGGGTAATTTAGATCCCAAATTATCGATGGAGATTATTCGACTATTTGAAGATTTTAATCAAGCTGGCGTATCTGTATTCATCGCTACACACGACCTTGGATTGATTGCACGCATGAAATATAGAACGCTGACGCTTAAACAAGGCCAGATGATAACCGATGGTCTAACAGATGAATTTCAAAGTAATGAACTCTATGTGTAATTCGATGTGTAACTGCACACCTGTGATTAGCTCAGCAATGGGTTACTCATTAATGAGAGCAATTTAATGAGTATCCTGTTTAAAGGTCGAGTGCAAGGTGCGCAAATATCTAAAGTATCTTCCAATCAACGTTTTGTAATGTTTTTTGTCAGTCATTTCAGACAGGCACTGGGCAGCTTGGGTGAACTATGGCGCTCGAAAGCCGCATCACTTATGACAATAGGGGTTTTAGGATTAAGTATCACCTTACCCAGCACCCTATTTGTGATGGTAAAAAATGCCGAGAATGTCAGTTCTGGTTGGGATCAAGCGTCTCAAATCTCTTTATTCTTAAAAGAAAAAGTTAGTCAGGGAGACATCGAGCAACTACTAAAACGAATTCAGCTGTGGCCAGAAATTGATTCAATCAATTATATCTCGGCAGACCAAGCACTAGACGAGTTTAAACAATTATCGGGCTTTGGTGATGCGATTGCTTACTTAGATGAAAATCCATTGCCGAATGTGATACTCGTTATCCCGACCAGCCGACATGCCAGCCCAATAGCCGCTCGTGAACTCTTAGACAAACTCAGAGATGAAAGGGAAGTGGATATTGGTAAGTTAGATATTGAATGGCTTGAGCGCTTACATGCATTGCTTAATGTAGTCAAAGACTTGGTCACCGTCATTGCCCTTTTGCTGTTTTTAGCAGTTGTACTCATTATTGGCAATACGATAAGACTCAACATTCTTAGTAAAAAAGACGAAATTTTAGTGATGAAATTAGTCGGCGCCACAGATGCTTTTATCCAACGTCCTTTTATGTACACAGGTTTTTGGTATGGCTTTTTAGGTGGTTTGTTAGCGTGGGTAGCGGTTATATTACTTTTATGGTGGATGAGCAGCAGTGTGAGTGCAGTGAGCGAGTTGTATCAGAAGAGTTTCAACTTAACCGGCGCTGACTTCTATACCTTCCTATGGATGTTAGGACTGTCAGTTTTTCTAGGTTTAACCGGCTCTCTGCTATCGGTCAAACGTCATGTGCGTGACATTGAGCCTAAATAATCTGGACACGTAACGTATGCACTTAACCCCAACAGGAAGGTGACACCTTCACTCTTCAGAAGAATCTGATTTAAGGCGCCACCAAATGATTAAATTCCATTTTTATAGGCGAACTACAGATGTTTACTTGAGAATTTTTTATGCCCTTTTTAGCTTTCAACTCTCGTAATTTAATCACACTCATTCATCGGGAGTTTGGCAAGCCTGTGCCATTAAATATTGTACATTCTTAACATCTCCATCGGTGTTGGCAGGTTTTATCTTCAAGGCGCAGGCCAATAAACCGTATACTTCTATGTTGTCGAAAGGTCTAGCCCGCAATTTTTTCTTAAATGCTGGACCATTAGCAATAAAAGTAGCATGCATCAGTGGGTCTTGATTATCATAACCATGAGTGGCAACAGATCGGCCTAATTTAACCAAAGTTTGGGGCTCACGTTTATCTCGACTAGCGTAAATGCTCCAGCCAGTATCAGCTAGCAACATTAGGTCGGGTCCCCTTTGTGGATGGTCAAAATGGTAATTAGTCGGAAAATCACCACGGCGAAACACCTGCATCTTTGGGTGTGCTTTATGCAGTTTTTTGTAAGCTGCATCTACTAATTTAGGTGTTGCAAACAAATTTAGGAACGGAGCGTGTACTGAAGCACTCGTATCTGACCAATCGGATACGACGAAACTAGACAAGTCTACCAATGAGTCAATATTGATCACTCTTTGGTCAGATAAATTGACCATTCCATGATCCGCCACAACCACTATATTTGAGCGCTGTCCAAGCCCTAAATTTTTGAGTCCCAGTAGCAAATCGCCAATGTGTTTATCAACCAAAGCTACTGCTGCTCTTTCTTGCGCCGTATCTACACCAAAATTGTGAACTGCAGTGTCAACTGCCGAAAAATATAATGTGATTAATCTTGGTCGCTGTTTCTCAGGTAAAGCAAGCCATTGTAATACCTCTTCAACACGTTCGGCATAGTCTTTATTTTGTTGATATGGTTTCC
>JBLHLT010000063.1:0-3557 GCA_047621325.1 Oceanicoccus sp. | reverse complement strand
AATTGCACATCACTATATTGCTACTCTGCCTAAAAAAATTCGGGTTTTGTTAAAAGCAGCCGGTGGCTCAACATCTGAAAAAACCAGTTCAGCAGCAAGTTATCTATTGTTCACGCCGCAATACTGCCGAGCGCTGATTGAATTAGGTCACAAGGATGCCATGTGGGAAAAAGACCGAATTCTCGACTTCTTTGAAAATAACGGCTAAATATAGACATGTCTTTTATCGATGATGACTTGCGATGCAACAACCCAAGAAACAAGGCGTTGCATGTTTTTAAAACCAAGAGAGCTGCACAGTTCAATCTTGCCTTCTTGTTGAGAATTAGGCTCGCGCAGTGCGCACATTTTCTCAGGGTAGGATTCTTCCAAGCGACGAATCAATTGAGCTGTAACACCTTCACTTGGTTCAATTATCTCACACTCACTTCCTAGCGCTTGTTCAAAAAAATGCTTTACTAAGGGGTAATGTGTGCAGGCTAATACTAAAGTATCGATATGATTGGCGAGCATCTCCTGACTTAGTTCTTGGATCGTGAGTTTTATTTTTTCTTCCGTCTCTGGCCAAGCGTCGATGTCAAATGCCAACGTTGAGCTGGACATAATCGACACCTGACTGTCAGCTTTCCAAAGGTTAATCAGCTGATTCAAACGCTCGCTTTCAGCAGTAACTGGTGTCGCCAATACTGCTACCTTACGCTGCTTACTAAGGCGAAACGCGGGCTTTACCGCAGGCTCAACCCCAATAATAGGCAAGGATGTGCTGGCTCTGAGTGCATCAATAGCAGTAACGGTGGCGGTATTGCAAGCAACAACAATAGCGCAGACGTTTTCTTTCTCGAAAAAACGACCCACTTTTATCAATCTCTCTTGAAGCTGAGCAACACTTTTATTTCCATAGGGTGCGAAGGCATCGTCTGCCAGATAAATTAAATCAAGATGAGGTTGTTTTTTATGTATTGCATTGAGGATCGTTAACCCCCCAGCGCCAGAATCCATCACTCCTATTTTCAATTCGTCGCCTCAACATGACCCGTTTCGATAAGAGGAGTCAGTGGCAATTTAACTGGCTCACGCTCTAATTCAACGCCATATAATTCCAATATGGATTGCTTTATTTTAGCTTCTAATTCTAATAAGGGTTCTGCATTTTCTTCTGAATAGTTAACCAGCACCAATGCCTGTTTTTCATAAACACCCACTCCCTGATATTGTTTGCCTTTCCAGCCTGCTTGATCTATCAACCACCCAGCCGCCAATTTAAAACCATCCTCAAATGGAAATGATACAAGATGTGGAAAACGTACCTTTAAATCTGAGTGTATGGCTTGGCTAATTATCGGATTCTTAAAAAAACTGCCTGAGTTTGCTAACACAGTAGGATCAGGTAATTTTTCACTCCTGACGTCACACACCAGTTTAAAGACGCTTGCCAGACTAGGCTTACCCTCAATACGATCAGACAAGCCGCCATAGCTCAGTAATAAATCCGCCTGTTTTTTCAATGACAGCTCTACCGACGTAATTAATAGCTTATCTTTCCATTTCCCTTTGAAATAACTGTCTCTATAAGCAAAGCCACAATCTCTTGCATTGATCCAATAAACGTCACCAGATGTTTTATCAATCACCTGAACACGTGCCAGAACATCTTTTATTTCAACCCCATAAGCCCCAATGTTTTGCACCGGTGCGGCGCCAATCGTACCTGGGATTAACGCGAGATTTTCAATGCCAAACCAGCCTTCTTGTACGGCGAATGCAACCACTTGGTGCCAATTTTCACCTGCAGCAACCGTTAAACTGACTAAATTCCCGCGGTGCTCTCTTGCGTTTATGCCAGACAATCGATTAATAATTACCAGTCCCGTGACATCGGCTGAGATGAGTAAATTACTACCACCGCCGATCATGGTGACGGTTTGATTAAAATGATTGGCCCAAGCAAGCAGTTTTTTTAAAGAGTCTAATGTTTCTGCTATGGCAAAGTATTCGGCATGGTAAGCAAAACGGAAGGTGTTATAGGCGGCCAAAGATACATTTTTTTGAATGGATTCTTCCATGCTCTGCATAAAGGCGTCTTGTGTATTAAATCGCATCTTCATGGATTGACTTAATCTTCTCTTCTAGAGTTAAGGTGATTTACAAAGGCTTGTGCGATGTCTGTAAGGTGTTTTCTCATCACGGTAAAGCCTTCATCCACACCATAATATGGATCGACCACTTCACCCAAAGCAACGTGTTGATCGAACTCACCAAACATGACTACTGTTGCTTTACTGTGTTCTGGCTGGATTTTTTTGAGATTAATCAAGTTCTCTCGATCCATTGCTAGAATCCAATCATACTCATTAAAATCGCTTATTGTGACCTGTCGGGCTTTTTGTTGACTGATGTCGATGCCAACCTTTTTGAGCGCGGCAATAGACCTTGAATCAGGTGGGTTGCCAAGGTGATACGCTGCTGTACCTGCAGAATCAAGCTCCAAGAACAAGCGATTGTTTGACGCTACATTTTCTAAAATACCTTGTGCAGCCGGTGAACGACAAATATTGCCTAAACACACCGCTAGCACTTTGTGCGATCTCATTTTACAGAGCCTGACTCTAATCGCTCTTCTGTAGTCAACGTACGAGCTTCTGTTTCTAATAAAACAGGAATACCATCGCGAACAGGGTACGCCATACCGCCCACTTTACTGATCAATTCAGTTCCATCTTTACTCAAGATTAGCGCCGCTTTTGTGACAGGACAAACAAGGATATCTAATAAGCTTTTATTCATGGGTGTAATCCATTTTAATGAAGTTTAATTTTTCTAAAAAGGCTTGCTGAAAACACTCTGGCAAGTCTAAAGAAACGGGTAAATACCAAACATTTGAATTTGACAGCGCCAAAGACTGGCATTTAACCGCGTCTTTTTCGGTCATAATAACCGCGCCATTAGACGGAATATCAGCGACTGCATATGAATGATGGTCCGAAAACCATTGGTAACTGCTGTTTTCTGGCTGTAATCCTAGTTGCTTCAGTGTTTCCACAAAACGATCAGGATTACCAATACCCGCCATAATATGCCATTTTTTTTCATCTACAAATGCACGGTGACAATGTAAACTTTTTATTCCGTCCAGTGATACTAAATTGGTGGGAACCAGGGGCGCTAAAGTAATCGGTAGAGCCAGTTTATCAAGAGCGTCGGTCGTTGTGTCTGACACACTGACGATAAAGTCCACGTGCTTTAGCCTTTCTATAGGTTCTCGTAATGGACCAACAGGTAATAATTGACCGTTTCCGATGCCCCGTTTCGCATCAAGCATTGCTACTTCAATGTCTCTGTTTAATTGGTAATGCTGCATGCCATCATCACTGATAATGACATTCACGTCTGTTGTAGCAAGCAGGTATTTTACGGCCTCATCTCTTTTAGGGAACACCACCATTGGGCAATCAGCTCGCCGAGCCAGCATTACCGGCTCATCACCGACATCTTTTGCAACACTGTCAGCATAGACAGATGTTGGCATTTCAATTTTTGCCCCATGTCCACGAGATACA
>JBLHLT010000062.1:0-3649 GCA_047621325.1 Oceanicoccus sp. | reverse complement strand
TGACTTGTTGATAAATTTTATCAACATCTGACATACGTGCTCTTCGCACTGAAAGCGCAGCAGCTTTTTGCGCATTTAAACGTTGTTTTACTTGTTTCAACGTCATATTGATTTGATCTTTACTCGGTGCACCAACCACTTGTGCATTTAAGCTGTCATGGTTTCCTTGTATATCAGCTAACGCTTTTTGTACTTGCGTTCTCGACGTCCCACCTAGTGCAACGCGTTTGTCTAAACAAGATTCGATAGATAAATGTTGATACACATCTTCTTCTATCTTCTCGCTGAACGCTTGCAATTGTGCTACCGAAAATTCCTCTAATGCATGACCCGCGTCAATAGCCGCTAAAACAACTTCACCCACTATATGGTGAGCCTCACGAAATGGAATGTCTTTGCTAACAAGGTAATCAGCCAATTCAGTTGAGTTTGCATAACCTTGTTGTGCTGCGGCTAAGGTACGATCACGATTTACTTTTAAACCATCAGCAATTAATACCGCCATTTCCATACATTCTTGCCAAGTATCAAGCGCATCAAAAAGCCCTTCTTTATCTTCTTGCATGTCTTTATTGTACGCAAGTGGCAAGGCTTTCATTGTGACCATCATACCAGCCAAAGAGCCCATAACACGTCCGGCTTTACCACGAATAAGCTCACAGGCATCCGGATTTTTCTTTTGCGGCATTAATGAAGAACCAGAGCTAACCAAATCACTCATTTCAACAAAACCCGCTTCACCCGAATTATAGAAAACTAAGTCTTCAGCAAAACGAGATAAATGCATCATTGAAATACTGGCATTCGAGAGTAACTCAAGTACATGATCTCTGTCAGATACTGCATCTAAGCTATTCAAAGTTGCACTTCTAAAACCCAAGTTATGCGCTAATAAATCACGATCAATCGGGTAAGCCGTACCCGCTAGTGCACCTGAGCCTAATGGCGAGGTGTCAGCACGGTACAAGGTATCTTTTAAGCGACCAATATCACGATCGAACATTTCAACATACGCTAAACACCAATGGCCAAAAGTAACCGGTTGTGCACGCTGTAAATGGGTGTAACCCGGTAATACTGTTTTACTTTCACGTTCAGCTAAGTTTAATAATGCTTGTTGCAAATTAACTAAGGCAAACAGGATGTCACCACCTGATTCTTTACACCATAGTTTTAAATCTGTCGCCACTTGGTCATTACGACTTCGGCCCGTATGGAGCTTCTTGCCTAAATCACCGGTTTTCTCAATTAAGTTGATTTCAACCCAACTGTGAATATCTTCCGCATCAGATGCTAGGATTTGATTAGGATCATTTTCAACTGACGCTTTAAGCTCTAACAATGCCGCTTTTAAACGGGTGAATTCATCTTCGCTTAACACATCAACCGTAGTTAATGCCTCTGCCCAAGCAATTGAGCCAACAATATCTTGTACTGCCATGCGGTAATCAACTGGCAACGAGTCATTGAATTTTTTAAATTGTACACTCGCCTTTTCTTTAAAGCGTCCACCCCATAAAGCCATGGTTATTTACCCTTTTGAGAAAGTGCAGTAATACGACTAGATAAGCTAAATAAACGAATAAAACCTTCTGCATGTTTTTGGTCATAAACATCGTCAGCACCAAACGTAGCAAACGCTTCGGAATAAAGACTGTTAGGAGAACGACGTTGAATAACTTGTGCCATGCCTTTGTATAACTTAACCACTACATCACCAGTCAATTTTTCAGCAAAAGAAGCCGCTGAAGCCAATTGTGCTTTTGCTAGTGGCGTAAACCAACGGCCGTCATAAATAACATGGGAAAATTCATGGCCAACTGATTCACGATATTTTAAAGATTCCTTATCAAGAATAAGTGTTTCTAACCCTTTATAGGCAGCCATTAATACAGTGCCACCTGGCGTTTCGTAACAACCACGAGACTTCATACCCACTAAACGGTTTTCAACAATATCGATACGACCCACACCATGTGCGGCAGCTTTATTGTTAAGATAGATTAGTGCTTCATAAGCACCTGGGCTATTTTCAGAGCCAGTGCCAGAGAAATCTTTACCGTCAACAGCAACTAATTCACCTTCAAGGAAGCTTAATTCTACTTTTTCTGGTACATCAGGTGCATCCATAGGATCAACCGTCATCGTCCATACTTCTTTAGATGGCTCACACCAAGGGTCTTCTAACTCACCACCTTCGTGAGAAATATGCCATGCGTTTGCATCACGGCTATAAATTTTAGTTAATGAAGCAGCACAAGGGATATCACGTTCAGCTAGGTAATCAAGTAAGTCTTCACGAGAAACCATGTCCCACTCACGCCATGGCGCAATAACCGTTAGCTCTGGTGCAAGGGCAGCAAAACACGCTTCAAAACGTACTTGGTCATTACCTTTACCAGTACAACCATGACAAACGGCATCAGCGCCAACTTTTAACGCAATTTCAATGTGAGCTTTGGCGATAATAGGACGTGCCATTGACGTACCTAATAAATATTGACCTTCGTAAACCGCACCCGTTTTAAGAATTGGGTAGATATACTCTTTAACATACTCTTCTTTCAAATCGGCTACATAGCATTCAGAAGCGCCTGAAGCGATCGCTTTTTCTTTAATGCCAACAAGCTCTTCTTCACCTTGACCAACATCAGCACAAAAGGCAATTACTTCACAATTATCATAGTTTTCTTTCAACCACGGAATAATAGCTGAGGTGTCTAAGCCACCGGAATAAGCTAATACGACTTTTTTAATTTGTTTCTTTTGAATACTCATGATTTTATTCTCTAAATTTGTTTAATTGTTTCTTAATAAGTGATTTTTTAGTTAATAGGTTCGTTATGTTAGTAGCGATACCAATACGGCATTTTGTGCCCACATTCTATTTTCAGCTTGTTGGAAAACCACCGCCATATCACTGTCAAATAGTTCAGTGGTAATTTCCTCTTCCAAATGTGCTGGCTGGCAATGCATAACTACACTTGCGTTCGCTTTAGTCATCAATTGATGATTAACTTGATATGGGGCAAAGTGCGCCAATATCTTCGCTTTATTACTCGCCTCTTCATCGCCCATTGAAATCCATGTATCTGTATAAATAACATCTTGCATACCAATCGCTGCAACATCGGTAGTGATAATTAACTTTGCACCCGACTTATTCGCCAATACTTGTGCTACCTCGACAATAGTTGATTGTGCTTCATAACCTGTTGGCGTAAGCAAAGTAAAATCAACGCCTAAGGTTGCTGCCATAATCATCAATGAATTAGACACATTATTACCATCACCAACATAAGCCAGTTTTACATCACTTAATTCACTTTTATTTAAGGACGGAAGTAGCTCTGCTAAGGTAACAAAATCAGCCAAGGCTTGACAAGGATGATAGACATCACACAAGGCATTAATAACAGGCACACTACCGTGCTTAGCTAACCCTTGAATAGAATCATGGCTAAACACGCGCGCAACAATCGCATCGGCAAAACAGGATAGATTCTTGGCATAATCGCTCACACGTTCACGTTCGCCTAATTTGCCATTTTGTTGCCCTAAATACAAGGCATGACCACCAAGCTTGCTGATACCCATATCGAAACTGACATGCGTTCTTAATGACGGTTTTTCAAAAATCATCGCAACG
>JBLHLT010000061.1:0-3650 GCA_047621325.1 Oceanicoccus sp. | reverse complement strand
TCATGTTACATGGCCGTGGTGGTGAAGATGGTTCACTCCAAGGGGCATTGCAACAGCTTAATTTACCTTATTCTGGAAGCGGTGTTTTAGGCTCTGCGTTGTGTATGGATAAAATTCGCAGCAAGCAGGTGTGGCAAAGTTTGGGACTACCTACAGCCATTTATAAAATAGCTGATAAAAGAAGCTTTGATGCGGGATCATGCAAGGCTATAATGGCTGAATTGGGGAATGAGGTAATGGTAAAACCTGCGCAGGAGGGGTCCAGCATAGGCATGGCAAAAGTGAATAGTGCGCTAGAACTAGAAATAGCCATTCAAGACGCGTTTAAATATGATGAGCAGGTTTTGATAGAGCAATTCGTTCATGGTTCTGAATATACCGTTAGCATACTGAATGGCAAAGCTTTGCCATCGATTAGTATGTCCACTCCCCGAGTTTTTTATGATTATGCAGCAAAATATCAAGTGGATAGCACTGTGTATAGTTGCCCTAGTGGCTTACCCGATGCGCTAGAAACTATGTTGGGTGAGTTAGCGCTCGAAGCATTTGATGCATTGGCTGGCTCAGGTTGGGGGCGGGTGGATTTTATGCAAGATAAACTGGGTCGTTTTTATTTGTTAGAAGCGAACACAGTGCCAGGCATGACTGAAAAAAGTTTATTGCCAATGGCAGCCAAAGAGGCTGGTTTAAGCTTTGCTGAATTGTCTTTGTCTGTTCTGGCAACAGCGGATGTGGTGAGATGATTTAATGAGCGAATTCCCCGCATTGGTTAATCTTCGTAAAAATTCTCATTTAGTGATGGGATTGACGTTTTTTATCTGTTTGATGAGTTTACTAGCTTTTGCAATAGTCAAAATTAATGCTTGGTTAGAAGATGAACAACAAGCGCCAGTGCAAGATATTGTGGTTTCAGGTGAACTTATTTTTATTGATGTTAAGAATATAGAAATGTTGATAAAACGAACCCAACCAGGAAGCTTTTTTGAGTTAGATGTGAATCAAACCCATCAAACTGTTGAAGCAATGCCATGGGTTTATCGGGCGTCGGTTAGAAAACGTTGGCCTAGTGGTTTAGAAATTTTTGTGGTTGAGCAACAACCTTCTGCTGTTTGGAACGGCGATATGTTGCTTAATCAATATGGTGACGCATTTGATGCACAAATTAGTAGTGACGAGCTGAATTCGAAGATGACGCTGCCTAATTTATATGGACCAGGTGGAAGTGAACAAACAGCATTACAGGGATACCGTAATATGCAGTCGTTATTAGAGACGTCCAATTTATTTATTGTAGAAATGTTTTTGAGCGAACGTTTTGCTTGGAATGTTGAACTGAACAATGGGATTAAATTGAATTTAGGGCGCACTCAATTTATTGACCGATTACAGCGATTTGTAGATTTATTACCGCTAATTTCGCAACAAGATAGACAGGTGGATTATGTTGACTTGCGTTATGACACAGGTTTAGCCGTAGGCTGGAAAACCTTTGTTAAAGCTGCATAAATCAAAGCAAGATAACAACTGAATAATATGAGATTAAATTAACGTGAGTGTGTTAACTGTGATGAGTGTGATGAGTGTGATGAGTGTCAGAGTTGGACAATATGTCTAAGGGTACAGAAAGAAAGCTAATTGTTGGCTTAGACATAGGCACCAGTAATGTTAAAGCCGTGGTGGGTGAGTTATTAAATGACAACTCTATTAGCATTGTGGGTGTGGGTAGTCATGCATCTAAAGGTATGGATAAGGGAGGCGTGAACGACCTTAATCTTGTTGTGCAATCCGTTAAGCGTGCCATACACGAAATGGAATTGATGGCTGACTGCAGCGTTTCTTCAGTGTTTATGGCAATTTCGGGACGCCATGTGAAATGTCAAAACGAAAGCGGCATGGTACCGATTAACAATCAGGAAGTGACCCAGGAAGATGTAGACAATGTAGTTCACGCTGCGCGCTCTGTGCCTATTGCTGCCGAGCGTCGCTTATTACACGTATTACCACAAGAATTTACGATTGACGTACAAGAAGGTATTAAAAACCCCATCGGTATGTCAGGCGTCAGAATGGAAGCGCAGGCGCATATTATTACCTGTGCCGATGACATGGCCAAAAATTTGGTCAAATGCGTAGAGCGCTGTGAATTAACTGCTGACCAACTGATTTTTTCGGCGTTGGCATCTAGTTACGCTGTATTGACTGATGATGAAAAAGAATTAGGTGTATGTGTGGTCGATATCGGTGGCGGTACTATTGATATGGTAATTTATACTGATGGCGCTATTCGTCATACTGCGGTCATTCCAGCAGCAGGAAATCAAATTACTAGCGATATCGCCAAGATATTCCGTACACCGATCAGCCATGCTGAAGAGATAAAAATTAAACATGCCTGTGCTTTAAAAGATATGGTCAGCATGGAAGAAAATATCGAAGTTCATAGTGTTGGCGGTAGGCCATCAAGAGCCATGTCAAGACATACATTAGCTGAGGTGATCGAGCCTCGTTATCAAGAATTGTTTGAACTGGTACATGATGAAATCCGTGCCAGTGGATTAGAAGAGCAAATTGCCGCTGGTATAGTATTAACAGGTGGTACGGCAAAAATGGAAGGGGCGGTTGAGTTTGCTGAAGAAATTTTTCAAATGCCGGTTCGTGTAGGTGAACCCTTGGGAATGAAAGGGTTGTCTGAATATGTCGAAGATTCAAAATTTGCTACAGCGGTAGGTCTTCTGCAATACGGAAAAGAGCATGTCATAAGTCAGCTAGCGATGAAAAACAAGGCTAGTGAAGGTGTGTGGCAACGAATTCAAAGTTGGTTTAAGGGTGAGTTTTAAGAAAATTTATAAACACAGACTTTTAAACGATAAAAAATGGGCAGCAGGCAAGGATGATCTCCTGACTGCTTTTATGTACAAACCGGAGAGTAAAAATGTTTGAATTAATGGATAGTCATAGCGAAGAAGCTGTAATTAAAGTGATTGGCGTTGGCGGCGGCGGCGGAAATGCGATAGAGCACATGGTGGCACAGAATATTGAAGGTGTAGAGTTTATCG
Organism: Oceanicoccus sp.; assembly: GCA_047621325.1. Taxonomy (GTDB): domain Bacteria; phylum Pseudomonadota; class Gammaproteobacteria; order Pseudomonadales; family Oceanobacteraceae; genus Bermanella. The sequence goes on along the minus strand of JBLHLT010000061.1, from coordinate 594 downwards.
CCATTAATACAGATGCACAGGTGTTGCGCAGTTCTTCTGCAAACGTGACGTTGCAAATTGGTTCTGGTGTGACCAAAGGTTTAGGTGCAGGCGCTAATCCTAATATCGGCCGCCAAGCTGCAGAAGAAGACAGAGAAACCATACGTCAGGCCCTTGAAGGCGCTGATATGATATTTATAACTGCCGGCATGGGCGGTGGTACAGGTACAGGTGCAGCCCCAGAAGTAGCCAAAGTAGCCAAAGAGTTGGGTATTTTGACTGTCGCTGTTGTTACTAAACCTTTCCCGTTTGAAGGTAAAAAACGTACTGATTTTGCTGAGCAAGGCATCGAAGAGTTATCTAAATACGTTGATTCATTGATCACTATCCCGAATGAAAAATTACTCAAAGTGATGGGTAAAGGTACGCCGTTACTACAAGCTTTTAGTGCCGCTAATGATATTTTAAGTGGTGCTGTGCAAGGTATTGCAGAGCTAATTACACGTCCAGGTTTGATTAACGTGGATTTCGCCGATGTCAGAACCGTTATGTCTGAAATGGGTACCGCAATGATGGGGCATGGCAGTGCATCTGGTGAAGACCGTGCAGAAGAAG
>JBLHLT010000060.1:0-3862 GCA_047621325.1 Oceanicoccus sp. | reverse complement strand
ACCGGGATCATATCAGCGCGGCGCTGCTGGATTTTAGTGGCGCCTGTGTTTTGCTATTAGAGCGAGAGGTGTCTTTTCCCTCTGAGAAACTGGCTAAAAAAATCGCCCAAGACCTTATCGAAGAAGTAAAAGCAACACTGGGAGCAGGTTGGAGTAAGGTTAAAGGCATTGGTCTCGCTAGACCTGATTATATGGACTCTTGGTTGGATACATTAGTCACCGACTCAGATCAAAGAGCCAATCTTGATGGCCTAAAAGCCGCATTAGAATATTGGCAGTCAGATGCTTTTGAATCATGGTTAGCGGAACTAACCAGTGTAAGCTGCTTCTGTGAAAACGACGCGGTGGCGGCGGCAACCAGTGAATTGCTGCTTGCATCAGATTCGCCTAAAAGACACTTTTTTTACCTTTTTGTTAGTACTGCTTGTGGTGGTAGTCTGGTGGCTAATGGTGAATGCTATTTTGGCGCGCATGGTAAAGCGGGCAGTTTTGGTTTAATTCCAACGGCGAGTGGCAAACATGGTAAATGGATTCTTGAAGCGTTGTCCCTGTCCTCATTACGTCGATTTCTAATGGCAAATCAAGTCGTGTGGCCTGACAATGAAGGTTGGCATGATGCTCAGTACGCAGGGCTTATAAATCAGTGGGCGGCCGAAGTGGCATTAGAAGTCACGCCGGCGCTGGCTTCCGTCATTGCGTTATACGATCCTGAAGCGGTTCTCATTGGTGGACGTTTGCCCGCGCCTGTTTTAGCGGCTTTAATTGACCGTCTTAAAAGTACCTTGGCGTCCCATAGTATGCTGCCTCTCCCTGAGATCCGTGTTGCTCAAACTGGCTATACCGCAGGGGTGTTAGGGGCGGCTGTATTACCGCTATATGAGACGTTTGCACCACAGCAAAATTTATTATTATTGAGTTCAAAAGAGAAATAATGCGTTCCGAATTATTCGGTCGCTGCGTGAGAGAGGAAGCATGAGGTTAGAAATACAGTGCGAAGATAGAATCGGCATGGTGCGTGAAATCCTCGACTTATTCATACCGCATCAAATCGATATGCGTTTAGTGGAAATGGATACAAAGCGACGTTGTATTTATTGTGGTTTTTTAGATATTCCTTTTCTTCAATTGCAGCGCTTGCTTGCAGAAATTCGCCGTTTGGAGAGTGTTGAAGATGTAAAAACGGTCATTTTCACTCCTTTTGAAAGGGAGCATAATGCGCTTTATACCTTATTAGAAGCCTTACCGGATGGTGTCATTTCGGTGGATCTAAAAGGCGAAATTACTATGGCCACTGAGCTAGCGGCTGAGGACCTGAATGTTTCGATTGCAGACCTATTGCATAAGCCATTACAGCCGTTCATAAAAGGAATCAGTTTCTCTAAAGAGACGTGGGCGAATCCAAAAGTGGGGATGAGTAAACGGATTCGAATTCGAAATAAAACGTTACTGCTTGAGACGAAACCCTTCTTTGTGTCCGATGATGATGGTATTGAAAACCCAGCGGGAACGGTCATTTATTTAAAATCTGAATTACGCTTAGATCGTCAAACAGCGAGTTTGAAACAGGCGCCTAATGCTGAATGCCATTTAGAAATATACTTCCAATCCGCCGTCATAAAAAGCGAGTCGATGAGACGCACTTTAGCCGAGGCAAAAGCCTTTGCGGGAATGGCGATGCCGTTGCTCGTACACGGAGAAGTGGGAACAGGAAAGCGAGATTTCATCGAAGCCTTATTTCAGTATTGGCATAAACAGCAAGTGGACCCAGAAGCTCAGCTCATTATTCGTCATGCAAGAGACATGACATGCGATGCTATTATTGAGCTAGATGCCTTGCCTGGATGGTTTGTAATAACCGATATTGAGTATCTAAATGAACGGGTACAGGTGGATTTGGCTAATTGGCTTACTCGACAACCGAGTGTTGTCAGCAGTTTTGATGCCAGTGTGCGTTTGATCAGTCTGTCTTCCTTAAGTCGGCAACAACTGTCGGACGGTATGACATTAAATAAGAGCCTTTATTTTGCTTTAGCCACTTTGCATCTTACTATGCCATCCCTTAGGGAGCGTAGAGAGGATATCGATGGGTTGGTTCAACAAGTTATTTTGGAACAAACTGAACGTTATCGACTACCGATACCAACCGTATCGAAAAGCGCACTGACTAAATTGGCATTGTACTCTTGGCCGGGAAATTTAAAAGAGCTACAAAATACCTGTTTACAGGCGTTGTTGACATTGAAGGGTAAGGCATGGACAGCTGATGATTTGGTATTGCCAGAGTCTTCCACTATGGCGAGTTTAGAATTAATCAATAATTCATTGGAGATAACACTAAAACAATGGGAGGCGAACCTGCTAAGAACCTTGTACCCACATTTCCCTAGTACAAGGCGTTTGGCAAAAGCGGTTGGTATGAGTCACAGTGCGATAGCAAATAAGCTGAAGGAATATGGTATTAATACAAAATTGCCAGGTTGAGTGATGAATCAATCTGGCAAAAATGGGTCAATTAGAAGGATTTAGTAATGGCGCTTCTGACGATGCGCAGAGCGGCGCATTTTTTCTTCACGCTTAATTTTGATCGGTTTAAGCGTTTCTTTTGACTGCACTGCGTGTTTCTGGATATTGGCTACCAAGAAAGCAATTGCTGCACAGGCGGCAATGAAGAGTAAAAATTCAAACATGGCATTTCTCCAAACTAATTATTCTTGTAACAATCATGGAACATTATGATCATTGCGTAAAGGTGATTATGTTGTCTTTTAGTTAATGGAGGAGGATAAATATAAATCAACCCCTTCTCTTTAATGTCACAAGTTATACCTTTTTCTTAAGTACCTTGCTACACCATCTTCGTCATGATGACCGATGACATTCGTTGCGGCCTCTTTCACGTGAATCGAAGCATTGTCTGTTGCAAACGCTTCATCTGACACTGAAAACATAGACAAATCATTGTCGCCATCACCAAACACGATTAACTTTTCGGCACCAATTTCTGCCTTTAGTTCCATCAGAGCCGAACCTTTACACACGTTACTGTGATGAATATCCAACCAGAAGGCGTCTGGATGGTAAATACCACCGCCCGAATAAGCAGTTAAATGAGTGTGTTCTTGGCTGTCTTTGATGATGTTGTCGATAAATTCTGGTTGTCCCATCGCGCTTATATTGGTGATTCTTGCGTCATGAGTGAGCTCGGACAAAGGGTGAAGGCTCATGTTTTTATGGTTACCTAGTTCGTTGGCGATGTGATCGCTCAGGTGACCTTGTAGGGGCGAATGGTAGACTCGATGTGATCCATCATCTTCTAAGCAAAAAATGAATGGGGTGACGTCATTTTCTTCAAACGAAGAGAGCAAGTCAAGAATATGGCTCTGAGACAGTAGGTTTCTGTGACGGTACTGGTTTTGTTGAGGATCCCACCATTCGACACCATTTTTGAAAATTTGCCAATTTGGAAATTGATGCTCTTCAATACAAGCCATCGCGGCAAAATGAGTGCGGCCTGTGGCGACAGTATAGAAAACCCCTGCAGATTTTAAGCGATCAAGGGTTTCTAGAGTGTAATCCGAAAGCCGTTGATGCCGATTAAGTAGGGTTCCGTCTAGATCAAATGCCACTAGTTCCATAACTACCTCTTGCTTATTGTATTTGGCACTATCGCATTTTTTAAGTGAGAAGTTCAACAATTAAGATGTGTTTATTAAAAGGACTTTTCGTAATGGACTTGGGTCACAAGCTTATTGTTATAAGTCTTTGTGACTCTTTTAATCAGTTTTTATTGACTAAAGCCGTTGCTGTGAAGGCAATACCATTCCAGCCATTCTCAATGAACTGTCGAATGTTTTGATGATCG
>JBLHLT010000059.1:0-4130 GCA_047621325.1 Oceanicoccus sp. | reverse complement strand
GTATGGCAACAACAAATCAATTTAGATGTAGCAACTGAACAAGAAGCTAACTTTGAATTGACTGAGCGACTTCAGGATTTCTCACTTTAATGGAAAAAGATTTTTCACATCTATCTGTATTATTACAAGAGTCTATCGACGGCTTAGCTATTAAGCCTGATGGCATCTATATGGATGCGACTTTTGGGCGCGGCGGTCACTCTAGGCAAATATTAAAAGCCTTATCAGCTAAAGGTCAACTAATTGCTATTGATCGTGATCTTAGTGCCATTGAAGCTGCTAAATCGCTAGTAGACGATCCTCGCTTTTCTATTCATCATCGACCTTTTTCTGAATTACAAGCCGTAGCCGAAGAACTTGGCTTGCTAGGTAAAATTGACGGGATTTTGATGGATCTTGGCGTGTCTTCACCACAGCTAGATGATGCTGATCGCGGTTTTAGTTTCATGCGAAATGGGCCATTAGATATGCGCATGGATATCACCAGAGGCATCAGTGCTGCAGATTGGTTAGCGGTAGCTGAAGAGCAAGATATCACCCAAGTTATTAAAGAGTTTGGTGAAGAAAAGTTTGGTAAACGTATCGCACACGGCATTGTTAATGCTCGTCAAATTGCGCCGATTACCGATACTGCACAATTAGCTGAAATTATTGATTTAGCTGTACCGGTTAAAGACAAATACAAACATCCTGCGACCCGAAGCTTTCAAGCTATACGTATTTATGTAAATAGTGAATTAGACGAAATCAAAACGGGCTTAAAAGCCGCCTTAAGTACTTTAGCGCCACAGGGACGTTTAACCGTCATCAGTTTTCATTCTTTAGAAGACCGCTTAGTAAAACGTTTTGTGCGCGAGCAAAGCCGCGGTTTAAATGTACCTCACGGTATGCCTATTTTACAGGTAGAAATAGACGCAGCGAAAGCAATGAAACCTATCGGTAAAGCGATTAAACCATCAGCCGATGAATTAAAGAGAAATATTCGCGCACGCAGTTCGGTGTTGAGGGTTGCCGAAAAGTTATGAGTGCCCCGAATACAAACTTTAATCTTTTCAGTTTTGTTGTTGCTGATGTAACCCGCCATCCAGTGCGGGTTTTGTTGTTTCTAGCACTCTTAGTTAGCGCTGGGTTAGTAATATTCAGTGCCCACCACAACAGACAAATGTCGATAGCCATTGAACGCTTGATGCAAGAAAAAGATCGGTTAGATGTTGAGTGGCGCAATTTAGTGCTTGAACAAAGCGCTTTAACTGAACATAACCGAATTGAAGCACTTGTTACAAGTCAGCTCGACATGCACCGCCCATTACCTAGCGAAGAAGTGGTGGTGAGGATAAAATGAGCAGACTTAGCAGTAATGCACACAATAAACATGAGACTAAACAAGCGAAAGTGAATAGTGCTCCGAGTTTACTGCATTGGCGTTTTGTGGTGGTGGTTACTGCGATTTTAGTGGTTTTTGTGGGTCTCAGTATACGCGCCGCGTACATACAGGTTGTATCACCAGATTTATTAATTCAACAGGGTGATAACCGCACATTGCGAACCCGAGTTAATCCTTTACATCGAGGTTTAATTGTCGACCGAAATGGCCAGCAATTGGCGGTTAGTGTGCCCGTTCGAGCAATTTGGGCTGATCCGAAAGCCATTGCTCAATCCATCCAAGAAGAACACAAAAAAGCTCAGGAAGACCCTACTTTTGATTTGAAAGGCAATCAGAATGAGAATACAAAACGCTGGCAGGCATTAGCTGAAGTATTAGGTCAGAATTTAGATGCGTTAAAAGAAAAAGTCAGTAATCCAGAAAAGCGATTTGTTTATTTGCAACGACAAGTGTCTCCGGCGATGGCCGAATATGTCGAAGAACTTAAGCTAGCCGGGATTTATTTGCGAGATGAGTCAAGACGTTATTATCCAAGCGGCGAAGTATCTGCTCATGTTGTCGGTTTCACCAATGTTGATGACACAGGTATAGAAGGGGTTGAGAAGTTATATAACAAACTGCTTGCAGGTGCCCAAGGTTCTCGTAAAATTCGTCGTGACGGAAAAGGCAGAATGGTTGAGCTGATTGAATTTGAAGAGGGCGAAAAGCCTCAAAATATTCAGTTAACTATCGATCAGCGGATTCAAGCTTTGGCTTATAAAGAATTAAAACAGGCGGTCCAATATTATAAAGCGACGTCTGGTTCAGCTGTGGTTGTAGCGGTAAATACAGGTGAAATTCTCGCCCTAGTCAATAGTCCGTCATATAACCCTAATAATCGAGCGGGTGTGTCAACTCATAGAATTCGTAACCGTGCCGTAACAGACGCTTATGAACCAGGCTCCTCAATTAAACCACTGGCGGTGTTGAGTGCATTAGAATTTGGTTCGGCACAAGTAGACACTTTAATTAATACCTCCCCAGGTTGGATGCATTTAGGCGGCAATATTGTCAGGGATTCCCGTAATTATGGTGAAATTGATTTAACCGACATTATTCGCAAGTCGAGCAACATGGGTACTTCAAAGCTTGCTTTGTCGGTACCTAAAGAATTTCTACTTGATATGTACTACAACGTTGGCTTAATGAGTGACAGTGGGGCCAACTTACTTGGCGAAAGTAGTGGCATATTCAACCACCGCGCTCGTTGGTCTGATTTTGAACTATCCACCTTGTCTTTTGGTTACGGTATTTCGGTAACCGCTTTGCAACTCGCTCGCATGTATAGCATCTTAGGCGACGGCGGCATTCGTCGCCCATTAAGTATTATTAAAAGAGACACGCCAGTACAAAGTGAACGTGTTATCAGCGCCCAAGCGACTAAACAAATTTTGCAGATGATGGAAACAGTCACTGAACAAAATGGCTCTGCAGAAAAAGCACAAGTGCCGGGTTATCGAGTAGCAGGTAAAACAGGTACCAGTCGCAAGGCAATTGCCAATGGTTACGGTGACGAGTACGTTAATATTTTTGCGGGTGTTGCTCCGGTATCTGATCCGCAGTTGGCTGTGGTCATCTTAATCAATGAACCCAAAGGTGAGCTTTATTATGCCGGACATACTGCCGCTCCCGTTTTTAGCAAAATTATGGCTGCCAGTTTACAAATGCTGAATGTGCCACCTGATGACAAAACAGTTTCTTCGTTAGCAGGATCTTCTGTTATTACCTCCATGGAGGCAGAGAATGCAGGCTGATATGGTAAGCATTAACAAACAATTCCCCGATGCGTTTGATCAAAGTATCAAACCATTGTTGGCGCATTTTGGCATCGATGCACCAGATATAATGATAAGTGACCTAGTTCTGGACAGCAGGGATGTAGCAATTCACAAAGCATTTATCGCTGTTGCTGGTCACGCTTTAGACGGACGAGATTTTATTCCTCAGGCGGTGAGTTTGGGTGCAAAAGTGATCGTGGCACAATGTGATGATAAAACTCGGCATGGGTTTGTAGAAATGCGCGAACAAAGTGTCATCGTATATTTTCATCAATTACCTGAAAAGCTGTCAGAGCTAGCTGGATATTTTTATCAATTCCCTGCAAATTCAATGTCAGTAGTGGCAGTGACCGGCACCAATGGAAAAACCTCTACGGTACAGTTAATTAGCCAGTTAGCGCATTTGATGAGTGAACGAGCTGCTTCAATTGGCACGTTAGGTGCCGGTATATACTCATCATCTACTGACACTCAGATACTAGAAAATACCGTTAACACCACGCCGGATGCTATCAGTATACAACGCTTGTTGGCTGAATTTGTCGCTGAAGGAGCATTTCAAGTTGCATTAGAAGCATCATCGCATGCACTCGTACAAAATCGCATCAAAGCCGTTAAAACTGATATTGCAGTGTTTACCAATTTAAGTCGTGACCACCTCGATTATCATGGGTCAATGGCTGAATACGCTGCGGCAAAAAGACTGTTGCTGTCACAACCAGAATTGGCCTATGTGGTGCTTAACGCTAATGATCCTGAGCATAAAAATTGGTTGGCAAACATACCTGAAACACCATCTGTCGTGCTTTATGGGCAGAATATTAGTGCCGCAGATATGCCCACTGAATATCAATATTGTGTGGCGAATAATGTGCGCTATACCGCTGAGGGAATTGCGTTGTCGGTGCAATCTTCTTGGGGCGACTGTG
>JBLHLT010000058.1:0-4166 GCA_047621325.1 Oceanicoccus sp. | reverse complement strand
TATTCATTGCAAATCTAAGATTTGTCGCTTGTTGCCTGTTTACAAGCTAGAGCATAATAGAGTTATTCACATACCCGTTGCGTTTAACCTCTCGCGTATTAGTTTGTACGCTCTGGAGCCTCAAAAGATGGAACATTTCAAAATAGTATTGCCCGCAGACCTAAACGACTTTGGTAGCTTGTTCGGGGGCACCCTGCTCAAGTGGGTTGATGAAATTGCTTATATGAGGGTGAGTTTGGATTTTCCTGGGCAGCGCTTCGTTACCATCGGTTTGGACAATGTAGAGTTTAAACACCCCATTCGCCAAGGACAGATTTTATGCTTTCGATGCGAAAAAACCCGCCTGGGCAGCACTTCGGTTACCTACAACGTGAAGGTATACGGCGCGCGCTATACCATTGCAGGAGAGCCTGTCTTGTTTGAGAACAACATCAGTTTTGTTTGTGTGGACCTTGATGGTAATAAAGCTAAAATTAACACAGCAATCAAAGATTGCTTTCCTAATCGTAATCTTCGTCTTTGATGATCGTGGCATAATTCAGAACTAAATACTTTTTGAGGTTGGCAATATGAAAAACACTATAATCACTCTTAACGCACTGATCTGTGTTGTGGTTTTTTCAGTCAGTGCTTGTGCGCACGAACCGATGCCAGAACAAGACCATATCTCAGTAGTAGGGGTGGGTGAGGTCGAGCAAGAACCTGATCAAGCGATTATTAATGTCAGTATAAGTGCCAAACAACCAACTCTGCCAGAGGCTAAAAAGCTAGCAGATGATGAGTATCGGAGCGTATTGGCAGTGCTAAATAAAATGGACATTGATAAAAAACACGTCAAGGCCACCCGAATTAGCGCACAACCAGAGTATGAGTGGAGCAATAGCAAGCAAATTTACAAAGGTGAACGGGTTTCTCGATGGTTGGCCATAACCGTTAATGATTTGGAAAAAGTCTCACCGCTAATGCAGGCTTTAGTAGAGAACGGGGTATCCACAATCGACGGAATGAAGACCGGCTTCAAAGATCCCAAAGCTTTACAGGAAAAAGCCTTGGCCGCTGCGGCCGATGCTGCAAAGACCAAGGCGAAGTTTCTTGCTGAACGGCTTGGGCGAAGCTTAGGGGCCGCCTACCTGATCAGCGAAAACAACAATAGTCAGCAGTCAGAGGGCAGACCACAGTTTTCTATGATGGCAAAATCGGCCAGCTTAGAGCAAGTGCCACCACCGGAAATGTTTGGCACACAGAAGGTGACCGCTACCGTGAATGTTAGTTTTAACCTCTTATAGTGGATAGTATGTTTCGCTTTATTCGAAATGCTCTATTAATTGGCGCCGCACTTATTGGCGTGATTAGCGTTTGCTCGTATTACAATACAGGGCGGTTTTGGCTGCCTTCGTTTTTAATTAGCGGCTCGCGATCAGTTGCCGATGTTGTGTCGGAGATACCAATCACCACGTCGACTAAGACCCCAACCTTTAACTCAGTTTCATTGCCAACTGAGCCAAGCTATAAATGGTTGAAAAATGGCAGCTGGCATTATGGGTCTATTCCGCCGAAAGGCGTCAACGCAATAAAGATTAGCAAGTCAGCTAAGTGATAAAAAAACATGTTTAGATTTTTAATGTTGTTAGTTTTGGTGGCGCTTGCGGCCTTGGGTTTTGCTTGGTACTCGGCCCAAACTTTGCCAGATTGGTATCAGTCAGATTCGCCAATAGAGCAACAAGCAGCACAAAAGCTGCTTGAGCAAAATCAACAAGCCGGTGCCAGTAAGATTCTTGGTGATAAGTTTGCTGATGTAATGACAGGCCAAGTAACCTTAAGCGAGGCTGAGTTTAACGCCTTGTTTCAAGCCAGCTTACAATCTAGCCGAGATGGTAAGCGATTATTAAGTGTCAGTGATGGGATCAACGCGCAAATTAGCGATGACGCAATTGAACTAGGTATCGTGTTTAATTTAAAAAAGATTTCAAACCTTGATGCGCGCGCAAAAGCGAAGGTCGAAAGGGCCCTAGACGCTCTACCGCTACTCAATGAGTCACGCGTATTTGTGGCCATCAAGGGCGTTCCAATTGTGCGCAATGGTGAATTAGCAATAGGCGATGATTACTCAATAAAAATTGGCAGTCTGGCATTATCGGACAAGTTCTTAAGTGACGTTGGCGTACCGGTGGATCTACTGACGTCTAAAAGCCTCGCAATCAGTTTAATGACCGTGAAGTCGGTTGCCATCAATGATGGTCAAATAACCTTAGGTGTATTGCCACGTTTTTAAGGATGCCGATGGTAGTTAGTAAACTCACCCTTTAAGCAAATAAATTTGGCCTCTAATTCTTGAAATGAAACTTTATCTTAGTGAAATGTTTATGGCGCTGGCGGGTATTTGCTTGCTGCTCGTGTTTTCGCCCTATTTGTCTTCGACGATAAATATAGAGTATTCGCTGGTCGACTCTTTGGTATCTGATTTTAAAGAAGCGCCAAAATATTTTATCTTTTCATCATTTACCCCAGCACTGCTCATAGTGATGGTTTTTAGTCTCATTATTGTTCGAAATTTAGGCCTCATTTCCAGAACAAAATACACCCAGTATTGCTATGCAATTTCTGCACTGACTGTAATTATCGTTTTGGTGGGATTTTTTAGGTTTGATAGATTGTTTTGGATAGTTATATCGTTGCCGCCTATGTTTATTGGCAGTTATCTCGCAGGACCTAAGTTTAATAGTATTGTAAAAAGATCCTAACAGCCACGGACTGTTGCGCTGAGCACTTAAACAATAATGCCGTAATCGCTCTCGGCGAGGAAATACTTTTTTTAAAAATCAGCGATGCCAGAGTCAAGCCAATTACTTTAGGGGTGGACAGTAAATCGATTTGATTACTAGCTGAGTCAGGCCACAAATCGGCATAAACTAGATTAACCATATTTAAGAAATCTTCGTAAAATCTTTATCATCTCTCTCCGATGAATAGGTTTGGCAATGTGGCCATTCATACCAACTCGATACGCTTCTTCTACATCTTCTTTTAGTGCCGAGGCACTAAGTGCAACAATTGGCGTGGCGCAGCCGCTTAAACGAATCGCCTTAGTCGCTTCGAAGCCATCAACATTAGGCATCTGTAGATCCATAAATATTAAATCGAAGTGCGAGTGCTTGGTTAATTCAATCGCTTGGATGCCATCGATCGCTAATTCAGTATCTAAGCCATAAGATTTTAAAATCTCCCTAGCAACAATTTGATTTATTTCATTGTCCTCTACAAGTAATACCTTGCCATTGAATTGCGGCAATTCAATCTGGGTGTCGTTATTCAGATTCAAGGGTGGCTGTTGTGTTTTCTCAAAGGTCAAACGAAAGTAGAATTGACTGCCACGACCTTCTTCACTTTCAACCCATATTTCGCCGTCCATGTTAACCACCAGACTTTTCGATATTTGGAGCCCAAGACCTGTTCCACCGTACTCCCGAGCTGTTGACTTATTTGCTTGTACAAATGGAGAAAAAATTAGATTCAAACTTTCAGCTGGAATACCAATCCCTGTATCCGAAACACAAAACTCTAACACCTGAGTCGTCACGCTGCTATCCGTCACCTTCAGCGAAATGCTAACCAAACCATTATTTGCTGTGAATTTAATTGCATTGCTAACTAGATTATTAAGAACTTGCATCATTCTGGTTGAATCGCCCATAAGCGAGCGATCAACAGCCTCATCAACCCTAGTAATCAATTGAATATCTTTATCAAGAGCTGCTGTTTGGTAAAGTGTTTGTGTTTCGGATATCACCTGCGCGACGCAAATAGGTACATATTCAAAGACTAGTTTCCCGGCCTTAAGCTTTGAGTGGTCGAGTATGTCACCCAGAATAGTATCCAATGCGGCACCAGCACGTCTAATTCTTTCCAGCTTAGGTCGGGCGACCTCTGTGATATTAGACGACAAGACAATCCCCACCAAGCCATTAATGCCGTTCAACGGTGTGCGAATCTCATGTGACATCGACGCTAAAAAAATGGATTCAACTTCGTTTGCTTTACGCTCACTTTCTAAGGCTTCTTTCAATGCGTCTGCTGTATCTAGGCTGTCAACTAGCGCCCTCTCTAGAAACGACGCTAGAAAAAATGCGATGGCGCTGACAAACAAATTTGCTACTGATAATCTAACC
>JBLHLT010000057.1:0-4220 GCA_047621325.1 Oceanicoccus sp. | reverse complement strand
ACGGTGTTATGCAATCGCAGACGCATTATCAAGGTACTTTTGAAGAGAAGTTAATTTGTTGGGCCTTGCTGTTTACCTACCCTATTTACGCAATCGGTGGGTTATACATCATAGGCTCATTGTTGGGCTGGACTGTCCTTGGCATTGTTGTGCTAAGGGTCTTTTTTGAAGGTGAAAATAGCTTTAGACAAGTACCCTTGATTGTGTGGTTATGGGGACTAGGTATGCTGATGATGTTAATGAGTTTGTGGGTAGCCCATGCTGATTGGTCGTTAGGTGCCACTCAAACCATCAAAAGCACTGCGGGTTGGGCTAAAGGGTGGGCTTTGTTGGGGGTGTTTCCATTATTAGGCGCTGTGATTAACCTTAAACCTGAAAGGTTAATCAGAGCCGTATGTGTTGTAGGTAAACACACCGCTATTTTTGGTGCGATAACTTTTATCCTATATGTGGCTGGAGCACCTGGTCAGTTATTTATCTCTCCACTACAAATTTTTGGTGGTGCCGGTGATAACTTTTTTATGGTCAGCCTTTACGGGGTAAACCCAGAGACAGGTGCCGGTCGCTGGCAGTTTTTTGCGCCATGGGCACCTGCCGCTGGTTTTTTGAGCTGCATATTTGTAATTTTTTGCTTACAAGAAAAAGAAAAAGCATGGCGAAACTGGGGGGTGGCGGGTTGTGTGGTTATGGCGATGTTGTCTCAGTCACGGGCGGGCTGGGCAATTTTCATTATGATAATACCGCTATTCTTGTTTACCAGTCAGTTGAAAAACCCATGGTTACTGCTTGGTCTAGGCGTTTTACTGCCTATTATTCTGCTGTTAGGTGAGCCTATCTATGAGTGGGTGATGGATACCTTTCAACAAATTAAAGATGCGCGTCCTGATTCAACCAGAGTGCGTGATGCCTTAGACAATTTAGCTTTGCAACGCTGGCGATATGAAGCGCTGATATGGGGCCATGGCATGGTTGAGTCAGGGCCTAAAATAGTAGAATTTATGGCAATCGGCACACACCATACTTGGTACGGTTTACTTTTTGTTAAAGGTTTAGTTGGGTTATTTGCTTTGGCAATTCCAATGGTACTAAGCCTAATCTACCTGTTTGTCTTTTCTGTCCACAATGTGCAAGCACGCGCTGCGATGTGCATGTTAATTGTGTTGACTTGTTACAGTCTGTTCGAGAATTTAGAAATTCTTGCATACCTATATTGGCCAGCTTTGTTCTGGCTAGGTATGACCTTAAAAAATTTACAAAACGGAGAATCGCATGTTTAAACAATACCATGCTTACCTTACAGGCTACTACGGTATGCAGAACACCGGTGATGATGTGCTTATGTATACTACGCGCTGGGCCAGTCACCATTTACTGGGTGCTACGAATAACAAAGTCAGCAGTGCTAGTTTGATTAAATGTGAAGAATTTGGTGATGTTCAAGCTATGCCTGAGCCGAGATTTCGTGGCCAGCAGCGACTTTTGCATTATAAAGATGCGTTGCAAAGTGAGAGAGTGATATTTGGTGGTGGTTCTGTGCTGCATAGCAGTAAAGATATTGAATTTAAGCGTCATCTCATTAAATTGGCGGGGCGAAACGCTAGTCGTGCTGTGGGGGTCGGTATCGGTCCATTTGAGTCTATTGAAGCAGAGACATCCTGCGCCAAGTTTCTTAACGAGTGTGGTTTCACCGGCGTTAGAGATCCAGAAAGCCTGTTGATTGCCCAAACTATCGCACCTAACGCCAGTGTTATGTTGACCTTCGATCTCGCTCCAATCATGCTCTGCCATCAAACTAAGCGGTTAGTTGAAATAGAACGTAATGGCATCATGTTCAATTTTTGCCCGCAGGCGATTGACCCATTTGGCAATGTAAATAAAAACAACGAGCAACACCGTATAGACATGGCAGTCGCTGCGATAGAACAAACATGGCAGCAAACTCAAGAGCCAATATTTTTGTTGGATTTCAATAATCATTCGCAATTTGGGGACTTTTCCATTCATAAGCAGTTAATGTCACGGGTTGTAAGTGACGTGCCATTGACCCATATTGCGTACGATCCGAATCCGTTTAAAGTGCTGCAACGCATTGCCGCCTTTAAGGCAACGGTATCAATGAGATTACATTCAGCCATTATGTCATTCATGGCAAATACTCCAGCATTATCAATTAATTACCATGAAAAGTGTCGTAGCTGGTGTAAACAGATTGGGGTGCCTGATGGATACCAATTTGATGCGCAAAACATTGTGCCAGAACAGTTATCACAACACCTAAAACAAGGCGTTATGACAGGCTTTGCAATACCCACTATGAAAAAAAATGAAGCGGTACAAGCCGCACTCCTTAATTGGTGAGGATAAGTTGAGGACAAAATCATGAATACAATCAAATTTTCTGTCGTCATTCCTTTGTACAACAAGGTTGATAGCGTCAGTCGAACACTTGTTTCAGTCTGTGATCAGCGTTTTGCTGCTGCAGAAATTATAGTGATTGACGATGGTTCAACCGATGGCAGTGCTGCCAAGGTGGCCACACTCAATATTCCCAATTTGACTTTAGTGAAGCAAAAAAATAAGGGGGTCTCTGCTGCTCGTAATTTGGGTGTAACATTAGCTCAGCATCGACATATCGCATTCATTGATGCAGATGATCAATGGTCACCATTTTATTTATATGAAATGAGCAAGTTGATCCAGCGTTTCCCTGAACATCAATGTTTCGCCAGTAATTACCAGAAAGTAATCGAAGATGGCGTTTATCGAAACCCTAAATTAGCTATAGGTGATATATCACCAATAGGCTGTGTTATGGACAATTACTTTGAGGTGTGTGCTAAAGGTGACTTGCCTTTTATGCCTTCAAGTTTAGTGATAAGTCGTCAATTATTTAAGCAGATAGGTGGTTTCCCCGTTGGCGAAGCCATGGGTGAAGATCAAGCGCTTTTTTCTCAAATTGCATTACAGGGTAGCCTTATTTATTCACCGCTAGTCTTAATGCTATATCACACCGATAGCGAGAATAGGGCCTGTGATAGGCATATACCTCAAGACATATTACCTTTTGCCAAGCGTTTATTAGCAGACGTAGCCGCAGGTCAGGTAAATAAGCTTACGGCACCTTTTGTGTTGCAGTATTGTGCGGCGCACATTTGTCATTTAGCCAAAATGAATATTCAAGCAGGCCAATTAACCGCTGCCAAGCAGCTACTCAAACACCCTGTTAGCAAATTGAAACCGTTACATCGTAATTTATTTGGTTTGTGGTTAATCACACAATCCATGTTTCAAAGATGGAGAATCTGAAGTGAGTTAACCTTCAATCTAGCCGTCCAAATTCATTTTAGTTAGAGGAAAAAACATGAATCTTAACGCAATTTGTATTATGAAAAACGAAGCCGATATTATTCTTGAAACTTTAAATAATGCCCTTAGATTTTGCGACACTATTTATGTGTTTGATAACGGTTCAACCGACGGTAGTTGGGAGCTCATTTGCGAGAAAGCGCTAAATGATAAGCGTATTGTGATTGCTGCTCATACTGATGAAATCTACCGTAATCAGTTTAGAAACCGGGTATATAATATGTTTCATCATCGTTTTAGCGCATCAGATTGGTGGTACATTTTAGACGCCGATGAAATGCTCACCGAAGATCCACGACCGATGTTAGTGAAAGCCCTGCAACGCAATAAAAATCAAATGCGCGTATGGCAAGCACAGTTTTATTTTACGGATAATGATTTAGCCGTTTATGATCAAGAAGACAAATCATTAAATGTATCTGAGCGTCGCCATTATTACCGAATTAACTGGCGTGAGCCGCGTTTCTTTAGAAATTCACCCAGCGAAAAGTGGCCAGAGAATATCAGTGGTAAAGTGCCTCCTTTCTGCCAAAATTTATACCATCCATCGCCAATCTGTCGTCACTATGCAGAGCGTACACCCGAACAAATCAAGATGCGTCGCGAAATTCGCTTAAGTAATCCTTACAGTTTTTTGCATGTTAAAAATAAATCTGACGATGATTGGTTAAAGCGTTCAAAAGATTGTTTTTATTACCAAAAAGGGGAAAAAATGATATTTCCACTAATTGACAGAGTGACCTATTACGTCAATCAAACTAGATACTGGTTGATATGGAGGGCTAAAAACGTTTTGTCTGTAAAGACCATGCTGTTGAAAAAAGTAGGCAAAAATGTGTAGTTTTATTTGAGGT
>JBLHLT010000056.1:0-4269 GCA_047621325.1 Oceanicoccus sp. | reverse complement strand
AATAACTTTTTTGTTTTTTTGTTTTTTTGTTTTTTTGTTTTTTTTGACTGCCAATCTGTCGCCAGATTGGCAGTTTTTTTTGTTTAATGCATTAAAAATGAGGGGAGAAATATAGTTATGCGTTTGAATAGCGCTCTTTATTCCCAAGCCAGCGTTGAATCAGTGCTTGGGCGCATTCAGGATTTTGACGTGATAATAAATAGGCTTTTTGCTTAATTTCAGGAATAAGATAACCATCGCGTACTAAATCAGCAATTTTTAATTCTGCCAAGCCCGTTTGACGGGTACCAAGTAACTCACCAGGGCCTCTAATTTCTAAATCTTTTTCAGCAATAACAAAGCCATCATTACTTTCTCTTAATACGGCTAAACGTTTGGTGGCAGTTTTTGTTAACGGCGCTTTGTATAGCAATACACAATGTGAAGCCACTGAGCCTCGACCCACACGACCGCGCAACTGATGTAGTTGCGCTAAACCTAAACGTTCAGGGTTCTCAATGACCATTAAACTTGCATTGGGTACATCAACGCCGACCTCAATTACGGTTGTGGCAATCAGTAGATGAATTTCACCGGCTTTAAAACGCGTCATGATTTCTTGTTTTTCTACTGCTTTCATTCGCCCATGAACAAGGCCGATTTTTAGCTCAGGCAATTGTTCTTGCAAGTGTATGGCGGTGTCTTCGGCAGCTTGGCATTGCAACACCTCTGATTCTTCAATTAAGGTGCAAACCCAATAGGCTTGCCGGTTATCATTGCTACAACCTTCTCTAATTCGCTCAATAACATTTTCGCGGCGAGAATCGGGTAGGGCAACGGTATTAATTGGTGTCCGCCCAGGCGGTAATTCATCAATAACTGAGGTGTCTAAATCAGCGTATGCGGTCATGGCTAACGTTCGAGGAATAGGTGTGGCAGTCATAATCAATTGATGAGGATAGTTAGTATCAAAAACGCCTTTTTCTCGTAGAGATAGCCGTTGATGAACACCAAATTTGTGTTGTTCATCAATAATCACTAAAACTAACTTGTTAAATTGTACATTCGCTTGAAACAAGGCATGGGTGCCGATAACCATTTGCATTTCGCCACTGGCCATTTTCTCTAGTGCTAAACGACGCGCTTTCGCTTTGGTTTTTCCCGCGAGCCAACCAACGCTAATCTCAAGCGGCGTAAACCAATTGGCAAAGTTTATCGCATGTTGTTCGGCTAAAATTTCTGTTGGGGCCATTAGCGCCACCTGATAGCCTTGGCTGATGGCCGTTAATGCAGCTAGCGCTGCGACCAGTGTTTTACCTGAACCCACATCACCTTGCACTAAACGCATCATGGGTTGAGCTTTGGCTAAGTCAGTTTTTATTTCTTTTACTACGCGCGCCTGTGCATTAGTAGGAGAAAAAGGCAGCGCTTTTAAAAAAGAGTCTTCAGCGGCGCAATAGGGTTTAACCGCTTGTTCAAGACTTAATGAAATTGCCTGATGAACGTCACTATTTTGTCTTACTTTGAGCATACTTAAGTTATGGGCAATTAACTCTTCTTTGATCAAACGTAATTGCGCAGGGTGCTTACCTAGCTCAAGTTGACTGGTTGAAGCTTCGGGTGGCGGCCTATGAACTATGGTTAATGCTTGTTCTAGTGAATACTGCTCGTCGAATAAGTCGCTAGGTAATAACTCTTCCACTTGTCCACGTTGAAGTCTAATAAGTGCTTGATCGGTTAGGTTACGCAGTGAAATTTGTTTTAAACCGTCAGTTGTTGGATACACCGGTGTTAAGGTTTCTTCCATTGCAGTCAAGGCGCGATCATCGTCTAACGAACGGTATTCAGGGTGCACTATCTGAAAGCCGTTTGGGCCGCGCTTTATTTCGCCATAACAGCGAATAGTTTGGCCGACACTTAAGCTATTTTTTAGACTGGCTGAGAAGCTGAAAAAACATAACTGTACATTACCTGTACCGTCATTTACGTTGACTACCATCATACGGCGTTTACCATGGGTAATCTGATTACTGGTTATTTCGCCGATGATATTAGTATGCGTACCCACAAGGCATTCTCGAATAGAGGATACGCGTGTTCTGTCTTCATAACGCAGTGGTAAATGAAATAATAAATCTTGTACAGATAACAAACTCAGCTTTTCTAGTCTTTTTGCCATGCTGGGGCCAACACCTTTGAGTGTTGTTAAGGCGACTTGAGAGAGTTTAGTTAATGCTTCCATAATAAATTTTAATTTACAACCGTTCTGGGTAATTAATCATCAAGTTGTTGCCAAGCACTTTTATCCATTTGCATTTTTCGCCACCATACTTCCTCAGCAATAATATTCCCTTCTTCATCTATTATTGGATAAGGTAAGCCCTTGCGCTGACAAGCATCGGCAAAAATTGGGTGACCTCCTTCAAATAACACGCGTTGTCTGCGTTCGTGACTCAGCTTAGGCGTATCATACATGCCGGCCAATTGTCGTTGGCGCTGTGCTTCGTACAACACCACTGAACAGGCAACTGAAACATTCAGTGATTGCACCATGCCAACCATAGGCACAACAATATCTTGATCGGCTAAGGCTAAGGCAACATCAGAAGTGCCAAATTTTTCTTGTCCTAAGATAATCGCAGTGGGCTTAGTGTAATCAATTTCACGAAAATCGACTGCTGTATCGGACAAGTTAGTCACTAATATTTGCATACCTTGTGCTTTCATGGCGGCAATTGCATCAGTCGTTTTATGATAATTGTGAACATCAATCCAGTTTTGGCTTCCTGCAGCGCTACCGCCACGGACTTCGGCCTCTTCACTTTTCCATACGGCATGTACATCACTCACGCCAATAGCATCGCAGGTACGAACCACTGCGGCTAAATTATGGCTCTTATGTAAACCTTCCATACATACGGTAAGGTCTGGCTGGCGCTTATCAAGCATCGTATTGATGCGTTGTAGTCTTTTAGGAGTCATAGTTTTGTTATTAATAAAGTAATATTTTAAATGAGTGAAATTCACACCAGCTGTTAAGTTAAGAGTCCATTGGCCTTATCATTATAAGTGATGAGGACAGTAATGCAGACAGCGCAGCCTAAATTGATTGATGACGAATAGTCTAGTCGACGTTGGGTAATTCTAAAATACCATCAATCTCAATATCTACATCTTTTGGTAGCTTAACTATCTGAATTGCGGCACGGGCAGGGTAAGGTTTTTGAAAATATTTCGCCATGATTTCATTAACTGTGGCAAAATTACTTAAATCAGTCATAAAAATGTTAACTTTTACCATGTCATTGATACTGCCACCTGCGGCTTCACATACGGCTGAAATATTTTTAAATACTTGTTCGGTTTGCTCAGCAAAGCCACCCTCGACCACTGTCATTGTTTCAGGAACAAGTGGAATTTGCCCAGATAAATAAACAGTATTGTTTACTTTAACTGCTTGGCTATAGGTACCGATAGCACTCGGTGCTTGATCTGTTGTGATAATACTTTTCATTTTATTTCCTGCTATTTAATTTTTGTGTTTTGTTGACGAGTAATTCGCTACTAATCACTTTTTATTTATTACGGATAACGCGCTGTACATCAACCATTACCTTAATTTTTCGAATGATATTAGCTAAGTGAATACGATCACGACAGGTTATTTCCATATCGATAACATAAAGGCCCGCTTCTTTTTCGCCAGAATTTAAGTTATGTACATTGGAGCCACACCTAGCAATGACGTTAGTTAGCTGTGCTAATGCACCTTGGTGATTGATTATTTCTATTCTGAGCTTAGCAATAAACTCTTTATCAATATCACTATCCCATCTTACCGGGAACAAGGTGCCAGGCTCATGGCCTTTTATGTTTCTACAACCCTGTTGGTGCACCATTAAGCCTTTTCCTGGGCTTAAATAGGCTAGAATTGAATCTCCTGGTATTGGGCGGCAACATTTGCCATAATTCACCAACATACCCTCTGTGCCCTTAATCGGCATTTTGGTTTTGTTACTTGTTGGCGTTAGTTCATTGTCTTCAGTAAATTCATCAGTTAATCGCCTGGCAATACCGATACTTAAAGCATTACCTAAGCCAATATTAGTCAATAGTCCATCGAACGTTTTATTGCCCGTTTGTTGCATAACTGCGTCGATTTTCTCTTGGTTAATATCGTCAAGTGAGACGTTACCTAACGCATGATTTAATAAACGTAATCCGAGTGTTTTTGATTCGGTTCTTTCACGACTACGCAAATAGGTTCTTATCTGTAAACGCGCCTTAGCC
>JBLHLT010000055.1:0-4322 GCA_047621325.1 Oceanicoccus sp. | reverse complement strand
AGCCTATTATTAATGCTGACCATTGGTTTAAAAGGCGGCATGGCTCTATACGGCTCATTAGAATGGCGCTTAGTCTTTGAACTGCTAGCCATCGCTTCATTAGGTGCTTTCATTCCACTGATTGTAATTCCCGTATTACTAAAACTCGCCAAAACCGATCATGCTAATGCGGCCAGTTTAGCCGCCCACTACGGGTCAGTCAGTGCCGGTACGTTCGCCGTCGCACTGGCCTATGTTGATACCATGAATTTACCTATCGACCCTGAGGTAACCTTATATTTAGTCATGCTTGAACTGCCTGCCATATTAATCGCGCTGGCCTATTACCGCAGACATACCAGCGTTGATACTGCCGTTAGCAGTCAAGGGCAAAGTGAATTGTGGCGAGAAACCTTTACCAACCGTGGCGTTGTTTTACTCGTGGGGGGTGTCATTATCGGCTTTATGTATGGCCCTAACGAAGGCTCTGCAGTCACTGAATTATTCACCCATGCTTTTAAAGCAGTATTGGCATTATTCCTATTAGAAATGGGGTTAACGGCGGCTGAAACCTTATCACCCTTGCCTTGGAAAAAATGGCGATTACTCACGTTTGCCTTAATAGCCCCTTTCTGTTTATCGTTTATTGGCTTGGGAGCAGGTTTCGCGCTAGGTCTAGCGACGGGATCGGTCGTTATTTTGGCAACCCTGACGGCCAGTGCCTCTTATATCGCTGCACCGGCGGCGATTAAGACGGCGATTCCAAAAGCGGACATTGGCTTAGCGATGCTAATGTCACTGGGAATTACCTTTCCGTTTAATGCGATTATCGGTATTCCGCTGTATCACCAAATGGTGATTTACTTCCAACTCAGTTAGACCCGTGATTAATTTTTCCCGTTAATTACGCACATGATAGTGGCGATAAACAATACCATTATTTTAATATAAACCCTTAAAATTCAATTACTTAGTTAAAACTATACGTATTTGAATCAACATTTTTTGTTGGCCAATATTGTGATTTAGTTAGAACGATTGTATAAGACGCTCGTTTTAATTTAATCAGTGGACATAATCAGCCAAAAGCTGCCACTGAACAGGTGCTGACCGGTGCCGCTTGGATTCAGATTTTAACCTACAGGCAAAATCTATATGACGACTAAAAAAATCGATGTGCTACTCGTGGGAGGCGGCGTGATGAGCGCGACTCTTGGCACACTACTGAACAAACTGGATCCTTCGTTGCAACTGACGATGGTCGAGCGCTTAGACCTTGTGGCTCACGAAAGCACTGATGGTTGGAATAACGCGGGAACGGGACATGCTGGGTATTGCGAACTTAACTACACCCCACAGAATGCTGAGGGTGAGGTAAACATCGACCGAGCATTAGCGATCAATGCGAATTTTGAAGTATCTCTGCAATTATGGAGTGCATTAATTGGTAGCGGTGATTTGCCCGCACCCCATAATTTTATAAACACCACCCCCCACATCAGTTTTGTCTGGGGTGAAGATAATGTTGAATTTTTACGTCAACGCTGGGAAAAACTCTCAGCCCACCACTTATTTCAAGGCATGGAATACAGCGAAGACCATGAAGTGCTTCGTCATTGGATGCCATTAGTCATGGAAGGTCGTCACGCGGATGAAAAAGTGGCCGCGACGCGGATACCTTTTGGTAGCGATGTTGATTTTGGCTCATTAACACGCAACTTGGTAGCGTCATTAGAAAAACGTGAAGAATTTGAGTTGCTGTTAAGCCATGAAGTTTCTGAGCTAAAAAAGAGTAACGATGGCGGCTGGATTGTTAAGTTAAAAAATCGAGTGACAGGCGAAAACAAAACCATTAACGCAGGCTTCGTATTTTTAGGTGCGGGTGGCGGTGCCTTACCGTTATTACAAAAATCGGATATTGAAGAAAGCGAAGGCTACGGTGGCTTCCCTGTTTCGGGTCAATGGTTAGTCTGTAAAGACGAAGAAGCTATTAAACAACATCATGCAAAAGTATATGGCAAAGCAGCTATTGGCGCGCCACCGATGTCGGTGCCCCATTTGGATACGCGCATTATTAACGGTAAACCCGCGCTCTTGTTTGGTCCGTTTGCGGGCTTTACGACAAAGTTTTTAAAAGCCGGTTCCGTGCTGGATTTGTTCAAGTCTCTACGCGGCGGTAATTTATTACCCATGATGAACGTGGGCATGAAAAACATGGATTTAACGAAGTATTTAATCAGTGAAGTGATGCAGTCTCATGAAGACCGCATGGACTCTTTACGTGAATACTTTCCGCACGCCATTTCAGATAATTGGACGCTGGCCGATGCTGGTCAGCGCGTACAAATTATCAAAAAAGAAGGCACTAGTGGCGGTAAGTTAGAATTTGGTACTGAATTAGTTGCCGCAAAAGATGGTTCATTAGCGGCCTTATTAGGCGCATCACCGGGTGCATCGGTTGCCGTACAAGCCATGATTGAAGTGATTGAACGCTGTATGGCTGATCGACTCAATACTCGTGTTCAAGGCGATGAATGGCAAGCCCGCTTGAAAGAATGGATTCCCTCGTATGGTGAATCATTAATTAAAGATGGCGAACTGCTAAATCGCACTCGCCACAATACGCTGCGGGTTCTGGGTTTAGTTAACGTCTAAAAATCGCCTAATAAAGCGATAAATTTTTATAAAAAATATTAATTAAAATATCCATTTTAGGAGTGTTACCTATGTTGATCGGTGTACCTAAGGAAATCTATCCTGGGGAAAACCGTGTTGCCATAATTCCATCGGATATAGTTGCTTCTCTAAACGGTATTGGTGGGGCTGCTTCTTTATTAGTCGCCTCTGCTAACTACTTAGAAAGCCAACAGCCTGCTGAAATGAGCCAGTTTGCAGTGACCTATGATTGGTCAGTGGCGGTTATTCATTCCATCTTAATTGGTGCAGTGACGCTAACGGGTTCGTTTGTCGCGGTGGGTAAATTGAAAGGCAAAATTGGCGATTCCAACAAAATGAATTTGTACAAGTGGATTGTAAAACTGTGCTTTTAACCTTGATAGCGGCGCCGCTTATTTTGCGACGGTTAGCCAACTAAATTCTGACCTATTAATCTTAGGCTTAATCGTTGTCTGTCTGATTCTAGGGGTGTGCTTGGTGATGCCTATTGGTGGCGCCGACATGCCAGTCGTCGTTTCTTTGCTGAACTCTTACTCGGGTTTAGCCAGAGCAGGAGCCGGTTTTGTATTAGGTAATAATGGTTTGATCATTGTGGGTTCTCTCGTCGGTGCATCCGGTATTATTCTAACCAGCATCATGTGTAAAGCGATGAACCGTTCACTGACCAACGTTTTATTCAGTGGCTCTATGTCAACGAAAAGTGGCGTGACTAAAACTGAAAACGATGCCTTCTACGAAGGCAAAGTTAAGTTCTCGAACGCTGAAGAACTGGCCATGATATTAGACAGTGCGCAAAAAATTGTTTTCATTCCAGGGTATGGTTTAGCCGTGGCACAGGCGCAGCACGCGACGCGTGAATTGGCGAACATGCTCGAAGCAAATGGCGCTGAAGTTAAGTATGCGATTCATCCTGTTGCCGGCCGAATGCCTGGCCACATGAACGTACTTCTAGCGGAAGCAGAAGTACCGTACGATCAGTTAGTTGATATGGATACGATTAACCCTGAATTTTCACAAACAGATGTTGCCATCGTTTTGGGTGCTAACGATGTTGTGAACCCTGGAGGAGCCGACGACCCTGAGTCGCCCATCTACGGTATGCCGATTCTTAATGCACACAACGCAAAAACGGTTGTTGTGATTAAGCGGGGTTTATCACCCGGTTTTGCCGGTATTCCAAATGCGTTATTCATTCATGAAAACGCGTTGATGGTGACGGGCGATGCGAAGAAGGTATTGCAAGATACCATTGCAGCATTGAAAGATCTTTAATATAAGAGCGTTCAGTACGTCATCAGTAACGCACAATAAAAAGCCCCGCACTCTTGGAAAAGAGTGTGGGGTTTTTATTGCTTGGCACTTCAACGCGGTGACGGTGTATTCATCGTTAACCGCTGTCCCCATTCGATACTAGACAATACCTTGAGCAATAATCTCACCGGATTGCCATAAACGCCACTCTCCAGGCTCATAAATCTCCCACGCTTCGTCGGACGTCAAAGGTTGTGTCGCTATAATACTAACCACATCGTTATGGGTTGTTTCTGCAGAGAAATCGATCGTTACATCAGCATCGGTTAAACAAGCGGGTCCAAAAGGCGCACGACGGGTAATGCAGGCTAATTTAGTGCTGCAAAAAGTAAATAACCAATCACCATTACTCAACA
>JBLHLT010000054.1:0-4424 GCA_047621325.1 Oceanicoccus sp. | reverse complement strand
CAGAAGACCAAGTATCTAACGTACGTACAGGCTTAGTGGCTGGTTCTGGCGGTGCATCTGCTCAAAACCTAGTCGACTCTGCCGATACATTACGCGAAAAAGGCGTTAAACGCGTCGGTCCATACCGTGTAACTCAGACAATGGGAAGTACGGTTTCAGCTTGTTTAGCGACACCTTTTAAAATCAAAGGGGTTAACTATTCAATCACTTCTGCCTGTTCAACCAGTGCCCACTGTATTGGTAATGCCATGGAATTAATTCAACTTGGCAAGCAAGACATTGTCTTTGCTGGCGGCGGCGAAGAAGAAAGCTGGGCTCAGACTTGCATGTTTGACGCTATGGGCGCTCTATCTTCTAAATATAACGAAACACCAGAAAAAGCGTCTCGCGCTTACGATGCAAACCGTGACGGTTTTGTTATCGCTGGCGGTGGCGGCATGCTCGTTATTGAAGAGCTTGAACACGCTAAAGCACGTGGTGCGAAAATCTACGCTGAGTTGGTGGGTTATGGCGCAACGTCTGATGGCTACGACATGGTAGCACCATCTGGTGAAGGCGCAGTGCGCTGTATGCAGATGGCAATGAGCACAATTGATGGCGATATTGACTATATCAATACTCATGGTACAAGTACTCCTGCTGGTGACATGAAAGAACTTCAGGCGGTTAACGAAACGTTTGGTGACAAAATTCCATTGATTAGCTCCACTAAATCTTTGTCGGGTCACTCTTTAGGTGCGGCAGGCGTTCATGAAGCTATTTATTGCTTGCTAATGATGGAGAACAAATTCATCGCAGCTTCTGCAAACATAGATAACCTTGACCCAGCGGCTGGCAACATTCCTGTTGTGATGACTCGTAAAGACAATGCAGACCTAAATCTGGTTATGTCTAACAGCTTTGGTTTTGGTGGTACAAACGCCAGCTTGGTATTTAAAAAATACCAAGCATAGAAATTTAAGCTCAAAAAAAAGCCGCATTCGTTGATGCGGCTTTTTTATGTTTTTAAACCTGACTCTGAAATCTTTTAATCTAAAAAAGGAAATTATTTCCTTTTGGAAGTTTGGCCATCTCAGTGCGCATCCAAACATCCATTTCGTCGTGCAAATGAGATGTTTTTTTCCCTTCAGATTCAATAATAGGGCCAATAACAACACGAATCGAACCCGGAAATTTACGCCACCGCTTACCAGGCCAAACATAACCAGCATTGTGCACAACAGGCAATATTGGCACATTAGCAGACGTCGCTAACATCGCAGCGCCTTTGTTAAAGGCTTGCTCTTCATTCGGCGCTATTCTGGTGCCTTCTGGAAAAATCAAAACAGAACGTCCATCTTCTAAACGCTCTTTTCCCTGACTAATAATCTGCTTGAGCGCGTTGGTTCGCTGAGACCGATCAATCGCAATCGGTTGAACCATACGCAACCCCCATCCAAAGAAAGGTACCGCCAACAACTCTTTCTTTAGCACGGTAGAAACAGGCGCCATCAACACCTGTAACACATACGTCTCCCATTCACTTTGATGGTTTGCCACCAATACGAATGGACGATTTTTATTAATATGCTCGAGCCCGATGAACTCGACTTTTACCCCACACACAATGCGAAAGACAAACAGCAAACCTTTATTGTGCAGATTAAGTACTGGCTGACGACAAGCCTTCGGCAACAACACTGTAGCCAAAGGTGCAAGCGCACCAAACAAAATGGTTGATATCGCATAATAAACAAAAAAGATTATTGAGCCAACCCAAGACTTTAATGACTCCCATACGCCCATTGACACCTTACTCCCTACGATTGCTCATTCAGATATTTTTGCTGCTGCTTTAATGGATTAGCATACATTGCCAGAACGGTTTCTCTCAGGTTCTCTGGACAACGCTCTAGGTAGCTTGAAAAAGCACTGTCTGTCGAGGACTCTCCTTTCTGCAATGCCAACGCCGCTTCATTCGTAGATTGGATCGCATAATGCGTAATAATCTGGCGATCCACCTCGGCGACAAATTCTTCTGGCGTTTCAAAGCCATCTTTAATGACATCACCAAAGGTCACAACAACCTTACCTTTCTGACCGACGATCCCGTTTTTAATACTGTCTATGTCTTCAAACTCTGCTTTTTCATAATTGCCAGTGGTCGACTTCTGATGTAACTCATTCGCCTTATCAAAGGCACACGGATCGTATTCATAGGAAATAGAAACCGGAACAATTTTCAAGTTCGCCATGGCCTCAGCAAACGGTTTTTTCTCTTTTTTTTGGCTCATGTAAAACATTTTTATGATCGCAGGATCTGTTTGATCCAAGCCATCTTTTGCTCGACCTTCTTTTTGAGCAATCCAAATGTTGCATTGGTCCTGCATTAAAGAATGAGTAATATAGCCCGATAGCTGCCCAAAAGCCGCCATCATTTCGCGAATGCCATTGGCAGAACGCTTCACGATAAAACTCTTATTTAAGCGCATAAGATCCGACACAAAAGGACGGCGCAAGAGGTTATCACCGATCGCAATACGTACCGTATTTAAACCAGCCAAATACAATCCATAGTTTACGAAGGCGGGATCCATTGCAATGTCCCTATGATTCGATAGGAACAAATAGCCCGTTTTTTTATCTAATTTTTCAATGCCTCGATATTCTACGTTAGAGGTCGTAGTCTTGATCATCCGCTCCATATAGTTCGCAACAATCGACTGAAAATCATGAACATTAGTAATCTTAGAGATTTGGCGTTTTAGAAAAAACTTAACACCAAACACCAAAGGACCCCTTAAAAACCTGGGCCATTGGGCAAATCGAAAACCAATAATAGTATTAACAAAGTCTGGTGTTTCAACCAAGTTATGCAGCACCTCGGCGACCTCATCGTCGTTGTAGGGGCGTATATCGTGAAACTGATCCATTTAATTTTCCGTCAGTAAAAACTGCTTTGTATTTTATTATAAAAATGCCAAATTATAAGGCCTGAATATCAAACCCTAATGCTTCTAATTCCGCACGTTTTGACGTGGATGTTACCACGGCGGTATTTTCATTCTCTTTGGTTAAATACGTCTTAGCCACTTGCTTCAATTTAGCAATGGTCACGGCTAATATTTTGGCTCTGAACGCTTCTCGATACGCCAAACTACGACCATGTAAATGGACATAAAAGTCACTTTGCGCTTCGCCAGCGGGCGATCCAGGTTTGTCCATGGAACCAATTACACCAAGAATAGCCTCTTCAAGCGCTTCTTCTGTGTGCGTCTCATTCTGCATCCACTCAATCGAGGCATCAAAATCCGACAAGGTTTCAGTCAAACGCGGATCACGATAAGAGTAAAAGCGGAAAGCTCCCGTACTACCATCAAAACTCGCACCGCCACCGTAGGCACCACCTTGCTCTCGAATCACCCGATGCAAAAAGCCATTACGTAGAAAGCCACCCAATACAGTCAACGCTGCAACATCAGGATGATCCCCACATGCAGTGCGAAACGCTTTACTACAGAAGCTCACCTGAGTAGATGTTAACCAAGCAACATTCATTTTAGAATCCGCAGGCACTAACGAAAATCTCGTCACTTCGCTACCCATCGGCAAGTCTGCGAAAACAGCCTGAACATCGCTCAATATACTCGCCTCATGCTGGGGTTCAGCTACCAAGAGAAGCTGTTTATTCGCCAGCAATAACTTGGCATGTAAACGCTTAAATATTACCAACACACGATCAACGTTGCTGCCATCGGCTTTAATGGAATCATCTAAGGTAATTGCCGCACGAATACCTGACATTCCGCCCCATTTTTCTTGTTGCGCCGCCAACCCAGAAAGCGCACTCGCTGCCGCAGTCATGGCCAGCGAATGACCTTGTCCTGTGATAGATTGCTCACGGCGAGCACGACGCTGAGCAACCAGCTCTTTGACACGACTTACTTCATCAAAACGAACATTCAGCATGGTGTCTTTAAGCAACTCACTCATGGCTCTGACATTTGGTACTAACGCTTTAGATGACAAAATAAAATAACCATTTAGCGCTTGACGGTCTTCAATAGTGGCACGAATGGAATTGGAAGCACCCAAACCACCACAAACCTGAGCCTGACGCTCTTGAACGGTTAAATAGTCTTCTTCACCAATACCTAATTCTGTCATCATCGAAGAAAATAAAGGCAAATACTCTATTTCCTCTTCATCCAGTTCCGGTAAATCTATTACCAATTGCTGGTATACCAAACCATTGGTGCCTTGAGGGTAAAATGTAATTGGCAAATCACCTGATACTTTTTTATTTTCGTATTCAGGTAAACCAGCTGGAACATCTTCCAAGCCCACTTTTGGCAAAATACTCATATCATCAACTTGCGATTGACGCGCTTTTAACGCGGCACTGCGAGCAACAATCTTAGCTTTATCTTCATCCGACAACGCCG
>JBLHLT010000053.1:0-4452 GCA_047621325.1 Oceanicoccus sp. | reverse complement strand
TTCAATTCTAGATGCGGTGGCTGCGGTGGAAAAATTTCGGCAGATATATTAAAGAGTGTGATCGGTTCCCTTGAACCTTACTCTCAACTTGGCGTTGTTATGGGGCTAAAAAGTAAAGAAGATGCGGCGGTCTTTACACCGCCTGCCAATAGCCAAATTGTGCAAAGTTTAGATCATATAAAAACCTGTATTAGCGATCCCTACCTATTTGCACAAATCAGTACCTTGCATGCCTTGAGTGATTTATTTGCTATGAATGCTCAGCCTCATTCGGCATTAGCCCTGGTGCAGTTACCAAATGCACTGGCGGCGATACAGCGCCGCGACATGCAACAAATTATGCAAGGTGCACTTATTGTACTAAACCAACACGAGTGCGAACTTACTGGTGGACACAGCAGTGAAGATACTGATTTACAGCTGGGATTTTGTGTTAACGGCACAACTCAAAGTGTACTAAGTAATAAATCAGGTGCGCAGTTAGGTCAGGTGATTATTATTACAAAGGCGCTGGGTACAGGGGTTATTTTGGCGGCTCACATGCAAGGAAAAGCCAAAGGAGAATACAGCGAAGCGGCCATTATCAGTATGCTGCAATCAAATGCGGAAGCTGCAAAAATTTTAAATCAATACGATTTGGGCAGTTTGACCGACGTTACAGGCTTTGGTTTAACTGGACACTTACTTGACATTATTCGGAGCAGTAACGAGGCGAATAATCAATCAGCCATTGCCGCAGAAATTTCATTAGAACAGCTACCAGCGCTAGAAGGCAGTCTGGTACTTTTTAAGCGTGGTTTTAGCAGTACACTGCAACAAAAAAACCAACAAGCTGAAAGATTTATTGGTAATGCAAGCCAGTATAAAGATAATCAGATTTATCCTTTATTATTTGATCCACAAACCAGTGGCGGGTTATTAGCAACCTTGCCCACAGAGCAAGCCGAGGCCTGTTTACAAGAGCTGGTTAAAGCTGGTATACCGGATGTTGCGATAATGGGTCGGATTATTGAACCTGAGCATGATGAGTTAGTGCGCTTAATTTGACGAATAGGCTTCGAGGTTACTGGTGTTCTACCCATATAAAGCTTATGTCAAAACGAATAACCAACACATGCATCGATATGATATAGCAACATTAAATTAATAAACATTCAAAACCAAGACTAAAGGGTCGGTTGACCTGCAGAGATTAGTGATCAGTTGCTAAACTCAGAATGGTATTAACTAAAAACACATCAAAATATCACTGCTCTTTGACTTGATGATCGATAACTAATAATAGCCTAACATAGGAATAGGCAGTCAAAGGCAATCATCAAATTTCTAAACGCTTTAATAATTTGGAAACCTTATGAAAATATTATTGCTCGTCATTAGTAGCATCGTTTTATGGTCAACAATCTCATGCTCTAAAGAAACACCATGGACTGCAATCCAGAGCAGCCATTTTGGCAACTTAAAGATTCTAAGGTAGCTGCAAAGGGTGGAGTCAAAGGGCTCAATAATACAATAACACTTCAAGATATGAATAGTTTGCTTCTTCGTCCACTCCCAATAACGATACTTGGGAGTGGAGTTCTTTTTAGTAAAAGAAGAATCTAGTCTTCATATTCTTCAATTGCAGGACAAGAACAAATTAAGTTACGGTCGCCGTATACATCATCGATGCGGTTTACCGTTGGCCAGAATTTGTTTTTGTATACACCGGGTACAGGGAAGGCGGCTTGCTCGCGGGTGTAGGGACGTGTCCATTCGCCAGCAAGGTCTTTGACTGTATGTGGCGCATTCTTTAATGGGTTGTTGGTTTCATCCATCTCGCCCGATTTAACCGCGTTGATTTCAGCCTTGATTGAAATCATGGCTTCTATAAATCGATCAAGCTCGGCTTTCGATTCAGACTCTGTAGGCTCAATCATAAATGTTCCAGCAACGGGAAAACTCATAGTGGGTGCATGGAATCCGTAATCGTTCAGACGTTTGGCTATGTCTACTTCAGTGATGCCGGTTTCAGCTTTAATAGGGCGTAAATCAACAATGCATTCGTGAGCCACTCGACCGTGTTGGCCTGAGTATAAAATTGGGTAATGTTCACCTAATTTTTTGCTTATATAGTTGGCGTTTAATAAAGCCATTTGTGTGGCTTTACGTAATCCTTTTGCCCCCATCATGTGAATAAACATGTACGAGATAGTTAATATAGATGCGCTGCCATAGGGTGCTGCACTGACAGCGCTTTGGCCTTTAGAGGCGTCGTCAATTGGGCTAACACTGTGGTTGGCAACAAACGGGGCCAGATGTTTTGCGACACCTATTGGTCCCATACCTGGGCCACCACCACCGTGTGGAATTGCGAACGTTTTGTGCAGATTCATGTGGCTTACGTCGGCACCAATATACCCTGGTGAGGTAATGCCCACTTGTGCATTTAGGTTGGCACCATCCATGTAAACTTGGCCGCCATTTTTATGGATCATGGTGCAAATTTCCCTAGCGCCATCTTCATAAATACCGTGGGTCGACGGGTATGTCATCATTAAGCACGATAGACTGTCTTTGAGTTCTTCAGCTTTTTCTTTTAAGTCTTCAAAGTCTACGTTGCCTAGATCATCACACTTAGTGACGACCACGCGCATGCCGGCCATTTGTGCAGAAGCTGGATTGGTGCCGTGAGCCGATTGCGGAATCAAGCAAACGTTACGATGACCTTCGTCATTGCTTTCATGGAATTTTTTAATCGCCATTAAACCAGCGTATTCACCTTGCGCCCCCGAGTTAGGCTGCATGCAAACCGCATCAAACCCGGTGATGTCTTGTAGCCATGTATCAAGGTTGGCTAATAATTTGTCGTAGCCTTTGGTTTGAGACTTAGGGGCAAATGGGTGAATGCCACCAATTGTGGGCCAAGTTACTGGAATCATTTCTGATGTGGCATTCAGCTTCATAGTACAGCTGCCTAGCGAGATCATGCTGTGATTCATAGCAAGGTCTTTATTCTCTAAACGCTTCATGTAACGCAGCATTTCATGTTCAGTGTGGTAGCTGTTGAAAATAGGGTGGGTTAAAAAGTCTGTTTGGCGTTTTAGCGATTCAGGAATAGAGCTTTCAACTTCGTCATCTAGCATGTCTATGTCAAAGTTTTCTAATGTAGCTTCTAGGCCAGTAATAACGGTGAACAGTGTTTTAAGATCATCGCGTGAAGTATTTTCACTGATGCTTAAACCAATGATGCCATCTAAATCTACTTGACTTTGTGTGCGTAAATTAATTTCAGCATTTTCTGCACGGGCTAATACTTCATTTTTATTGGGCACTTCAATGGTCAGCGTATCAAATGTGTTTTGGTTATCAATAATTAGACCGTCAACGTTAGCATCAGTAATCGCCGCTGCGATAATTTCGGTCATGCGGTGAATGCGATTAGCAATACGAATAATGCCTTCACGACCATGATAAACAGTATAAAAAGATGCAAGATTAGACAGTAAAACCTGCGCCGTACAGATGTTTGACGTGGCTTTTTCACGACGTATATGTTGCTCGCGGGTTTGCAATGCCATGCGCAATGCGCGGTTGCCCGATGCATCAATCGACACACCTATTAAGCGGCCAGGCATAGCACGTTTAAAGGCATCTTTAGTAGCAAAGAATGCAGCGTGTGGACCACCAAATCCCATTGGCACACCAAAGCGTTGACTATTACCCAATGCAACGTCGGCACCTAATTCACCAGGGGACTTTAATAACGCCAATGCCATTAGGTCTGTTGCCATAGCGACTAATGCATTATTTTCATGCAGTTTTTCAATTAGGTCTTGGTAGTCGGTCATCGAGCCGTCGACTGCTGGGTATTGAAACAGTGCACCAAAACATTCTACCTCGGCCGCGGTTGATGCTGGGGCAATGTGCAGTTCCCAACCAAAGCCTTCAGCGCGAGTTTTTAATACGTCGATGGTTTGCGGTAGACAAAGTTCGTCTACAAAAAATACGTTTGATTTGTTTTTACGAACTTGACGTTTTATTAACGCCATGGCTTCAGACGCGGCCGTTGCTTCGTCTAACAAAGAGGCATTGGCCAGTTCCATGCCAGTCATGTCGATCACCATTTGCTGATAGTTCAGTAGCGACTCTAAACGACCTTGAGCAATTTCTGGCTGATAAGGCGTGTATGCAGTATACCAACCTGGATTTTCTAGCACGTTACGTACAATTACATTGGGCAGCGATGTATCGTGGTAGCCCATACCTATAAAGCTTTTAAATACTTTATTTTGGTCGGCAAGGGCTTTTAAGTTAGCCAGTGCTTCAGCTTCTGGAATGGCGTTGCCCATTTTTAAGAATGGCTCGCAAAGAATTGACTCAGGCACAATCTGCTTAGTTAAATCATCTAAGGACTCGGCACCCACTTCGGTCAGCATAGAGTTAACGTCGTTGGTGTTTAAGCTAAGGTGA
>JBLHLT010000052.1:0-4570 GCA_047621325.1 Oceanicoccus sp. | reverse complement strand
ACAACGTAAATAAAGTCAGCTTTATTTCCGTTGTATCTCAAGAGGAGGCATCTGATTTATTTAATATTTTAATTTCTAAAGGCGAAATTAGATTAAATGGTCAAACGGACTCTGTTT
Organism: Oceanicoccus sp.; assembly: GCA_047621325.1. GTDB lineage: Bacteria > Pseudomonadota > Gammaproteobacteria > Pseudomonadales > Oceanobacteraceae > Bermanella. Next base: position 4,453 of record JBLHLT010000052.1, on the reverse strand, counting down.
TAAATGTTACTGATATAAAGTTTAACCCTTTTAGGAAGACGCAATTACCATCAGCTTCATTAGGGTGGGAAAGTGGAGGTCCGATTATGGCATCAAGAGATAAAAATGGTCAAATGAAAGCGGTTGAGCCTTTTTTTGAAGTGAGCATTTCTTTATCAGATGTAGCGAAAGGTGATTTGCAATTATATGAAGGGATGACTGGTTGGCTAATGCTTGACTTACCTTGGCGTTCCTCGTTTTGGCAAATGCGTCAGTCGATATCTCAGATACTGCAACAGCGATATCAGATATAGCCTCATGAGTGTATTCTACGAACCCAAATTATCCTTATCGACACCTACTTGGATCGGTACTCAGTGGCGTTTGTTGCAAAATAGTCAACAGCATAACCATAAAGTATCTCAGTACCACGGAGAGGCTGAGCAAGTAATATCTTATTATGAGTCGCTAAAGCAACTATCAGAATCGGATCTTCATGATCAACAATTAACGTTTGCATCTTTGGCTAGACGAGGTCGCTTGATCCAGCAGCGAGATAAGTTACTGAAGGCTTTAGCGTGGGTGACTTATACCTGTGGTGAAAATATAGGAATGACACCTTATCCTATTCAATTGAGTTGTGCGCTAGCGATGATTGATGGATATTTAGTGCAGTTGGCACCCGGAGAGGGAAAAACACTAACGATTGCAATGGTGGCTATTATTTTTGGCTGGAGTAAAAAACCTTGCCATGTTGTTACGGCTAATGATTATTTAGCAAAGCGTGATATGGAATTAATGAAACCAATTTTTTCGGCTGCACAGGTGAGTGCTAGTTTTATTGAACAAGAAATACCACAGGGAGAAAAGCAACAGCGTTATCAAGCGCACATCGTTTATGGAACGGCTAAACAATTTTTGGCAGACTACTTAAGTGATATCATTTCTTTTGGTGGGTTAGCTAGTAGAGTGAGAAGGTCTTTGGCTCAATGGCAGGGTCGGGAACAGTCGATGCTGATGAGAGGGTTACACTCTGTCATTGTTGATGAAGCGGATTCTATTTTAATTGATGATGCAACGACCCCACTTATAATCTCTACCAAAGAAGACAATCCGTTATTACTTGAAGCCCTTGTTATTGCACGTGACTTTACTGACACCCTTATTAAAGAAGAAGATTATTTACTGTCTGTAGATGATTGGGACGTGAGTTTTACCACTAAGGGCGATAAAAAAATAACTGAAATTACACCTAACTTTCCTTTACTTTGGCATCATAGAGGACGTTTGGAAGATCTGATTACTCAGGCCATTTTGGCTAAAGATAAGTTCAATCTAGATGAGCATTTTGTCATTGTAGATGGCGAGGTTATCTTGGTTGATGAGGCAACAGGTCGCATGATGCATGGTCGATCTTGGAGTTATGGGTTGCATCAAGCCGTTGAGTCAAGGGTTGGTGTTGAAATGACATCACCGACTAAAACGTTAGAAAAAATGAGTTTTCAGAATTTTTTCCAATCATACCATCACCTGACTGGTGCGAGTGGGACTCTACAAAATATACAAGCAGAGCTGTATCACACTTACCAGGTGAGAACGTTAGAAATGCCGACGCGTCTAATAAGTCAACTGAATGTTTCTTCATTTGTGTGTTACGCAACGTTGAGTGAAAAAAATGCGGCACTCATGTCTTTAATTGCATCTATTCATAGTACAGGGCAACCTATTTTGATTGGCACGCGCCGTATTAGAGATACAGAGAAATTGTCTGGGGATATGCTTAAGCAGGGTTTTAACTTTGATGTATTAAATGCAAAACTCTTGGAACAAGAGGCTGAAATTGTTGCCAATGCAGGACAAAATGGAAAAATAACGTTATCGACGAATATGGCAGGCAGGGGCACTGATATTGCCGTATCAAAAATGGTATTAGAGCAAGGTGGATTATGTGTAATTATGTATGAACCACATGATTCTTCCCGAATTGATTGGCAACTATTTGGACGCGCAGGCCGTCAGGGAAACCCTGGAAATGCATACCCAATGGTGAGTATTGAAGACCCACTATTTATGAGTTTGAATTGGTGGCAGCGGTTACTTTTACTATCGGTTAAACCTTTTTTAGAGAAAGAAATAGCTCAGATTTTGGTTTCATATTTAGTTAAAAAAGCACAAAAAAATGCTCAAAATAGAGACTTTAAACAGCGTAAACAATTAGCAAAAATAGGTAAACTATCTCAAGATCGTATGAGTTTTGTGAAAAATAAAACAAGTTTACGAGTTTAAGCATCACTGGTAAGCTGTTTGCAACGGAGCCGTTCTGCCTAAAAACTAACAAATGCATACATGATAATTGGCTTAGACAGCGGCGATCATGGAAGCTTTCTTTCTATGGGCACGATTTGCCTCGGTGCACTGCAGATAATAAATTGACCCCCCCTCTGCGACAATAGGATACGTTCAGCGCATAAAAAAGGCCTGCTTCAATTAAGAGGCAGGCCTTATGCTGTCATATCAAAGGCGGTTGCTAAGCCTTGTGATTACAACCTTTGTTAGTTACGGGTAACGTCGCCTGTTGCTGCAAAGTCTGCCGCTTTCAATGGGCTATGGATAGAAATGTAATCTTTAAGAACTTCTGCGTCTACAAAACCAGAGTTAACAAAGTTAGCATGATCAGACAAACGAGGATAACCGTCACCACCAGAAGCCATGTAAGCGTTAATCGCTAAGCGGTAGGTTTTGTTTGCTTCAACAGATTTCCCCGCAACAGTAGCACTTGTAATGCTGTTCCCGTTCATAGTGATCTCTACGCCTGCAAACTGGGCAAAGGCGCCGCTGCCAGCTTCTTTGTTAGCCGCCACTTCTAGGTAAGGCATAAGTTCTGCACCGGTTAAGTCAACGTAGGCCACGGCGTTAGCAAAAGGCTGAACCGTAAGTACGTCTTTATAGGTGATGTCGCCAGCTGGCATGTCGGCACGAATGCCACCAGAATTCATGATACCTACATCGGCCTGTACTCGGGCCATTTGTGCTAAAGCAATTAAGTTACCTAAGTTAGTTTCGCTAGTACGAACTTGTTCACGAGCGCCTACAAATACGTCATCGGCATTGCCTACAACCTGCATTAACTGCTCTTGACCCTGGTTCTGATAAGGCTCAAGCATGGCTTGAAGGGTTTCGTCAGCAGCGATTTCTTTATCTATAAAGACACGTACATTTTCGCCGTCTATAACCACTTTCTTCTTCAAGTTAACTGGAATCAACTCGTAGTTAATGACAGAGATTTCACCATTACGTACTTGTAAGTCTAAACGACCAACGTATTTCCCCCATTCTTTGGCTTGTATAATCAAAGTGTTGTTTTGTACGTCTGGGCTAAAAGTTGCAGTTTGGCTATGGCCACCCACAATGACATCTAGTCCGTCTACTGCCTTAGCTAGAGTAACGTCACCAGGAGCGTTGCCACGGCTTTGACCAAAGCGGTAATGACCCATGTGAGTGACGGCAACCACTAAATCGCTATTCGCGGCCAATTCGGGCACGATTTCCTTTGCCACTTCAACGGGAGAGCGAATCTCTAAGCCGCCTAAGAATTCAGGGTTGCCTATGCGTACGGTATCTTCTGTTGTGAAACCTACTACAGCGACCTTAAGGCCATCTAAATCAAACATTTCGTGGCTTTTAAATAAAGGCATGCCTGTGCCTTTGTCTAAAATGTTAGCCGATAAGAATGGAAAACGAGCCCAATCATGTTGTTGGCGTAAAACAGAAATTGGATTGTCGAATTCATGGTTACCTAAGGCCATGGCATCGTAAGACATGTAATTCATGCCCTTAAAGTCTGGTTCTGCGTCTTGTAAATCAGACTCGGGTACACCAGTGTTGATATCACCACCAGACAAAAGTAACGTGTGCCCGCCATTGCCTGCCACTTCATCACGAATACTTTGAATTAACGTGGCGCGTGCGGCCATGCCATACTCACCGTTGCGGTTGTGCCAAAAACGGCCGTGGTTATCATTAGTATGCAAAATGGTTAAATTATAAGTTTTGTCAGCAGTTGAAGCTAAAGTGTTTTGGCCAGCAAAAGCTAAACCGGCAATGCAGCTGAGTAATACGCCACGTTTTATAGAATTTATCATAAGAGTCTCTATTTTATTTATTAGAATTATGTCTGTTAAAAGACACAGAAAGCCATTGACTGTGATTAATATTACAAGGATTGAAAAAAAACACAATGGATAGGTGATGATAAAATTCATCAAACCTAACTCACATTGCTCGGAATGAACCTTACTATTAGGTCATACGGATAAGCGTCGTGTTTCCTTCATTTCGCATTCTAAGGGCACAGTCATTCCCGTTTTGGTTCGGTTCATGACTACTGAAGTGCGAAAACGCTTAACATTGCTATCTTCAAAAAATAGACGGTGGGTGAGTTTTTCAAAATCCGTCACGTCTTTTCCCAACACAA
>JBLHLT010000051.1:0-4882 GCA_047621325.1 Oceanicoccus sp. | reverse complement strand
AGTTGGTGGCCAGTTAATGGGTGCAGTAACGATCTTTGTTTGGGTGTTTGTAGCGAGCTTCATTGCTTGGGGCATCATCAAAGCAGTGATGGGCATTCGAGTGACTGAAGAAGAAGAATACGAAGGTTCTGATTTAGCAGAATGTGGTATGGAAGCTTACCCAGAATTCACGAAAAACGGTTAATAAACGTTTTTGCTAAATGTAAAAAGCCCGCTTAGATAGACGTCTAAGCGGGCTTTTTGTTGTTCAGTCCGCTATCGAAAAGTCGATACGATAAAGCTTAAGTTAATCTGAATAGGTAGGATGGTGTTAGTTGTGAGTAACACGAGTAACGTAACCCATCAGTTTTAGATCGGTCTGATGGGTTACGAATTTTCCCTTACGAGAAAAAAGCTAACCCATCCTACGAGAGCGTTACCCTAATAACGCTTGTTTTTCTTCATCGCTTAAAAAGCTGCTGTTAATACTATTGCGCGCAAGCTGCAAGGCTTGTGCTTCACTCATGTGTAAGTGCTCAGCAAGGGCGGTAAAGTTTTCTAATAGATAACCCCCAAAAAAAGACGGATCGTCTGAATTGACCGTCACATTTAAACCAAATTCTAATAACTTTAAAATATTGTGTTCACTCATGTGTTCGTACACCTTTAAACGTATGTTCGATAACGGGCAAACGGTGAGCGGCATCTGGCTTGCGGCTAAGCGCTGCATGAGCGTTTCATCTTCACTGCAACGCACACCGTGGTCGATGCGATCAACATGAATAATATCCAGTGCTTGATAAATGTATTCTGGTGGCCCTTCTTCACCCGCATGTGCCACGGCTTTAAGGCCTAAGTCTTTGGCCATTTTAAATACGCGTTCAAATTTCTCTGGCGGATGACCTAATTCAGATGAATCCAAACCCACCGCAGTGATGTGCTGTAAAAATGGTTTGGCTTGTTCTAAACATTCGATGGCATCGTCTTCACTTAAATGGCGCAAGAAACATAAAATTAATTTACTGCTGATGCCCAATTTCTCGTGGCCGTCTTTTAATGCGTTAGTAATGCCATTGATCGCTACGCCGATTTCGATACCACGCTGGGTATGGGTTTGCGGATCAAAAAACGGTTCGGTGTGAACAACCCCATCTTCTTGGCAATGTAAGAGATAGGCCCAAGTTAAATCATAAAAATCTTGCTCGGTGCGTAATACATCGGCGCATTGATAATAAATGTCTAAAAACGATTGCAGGTTATGAAAGTCATAGGCTTTTTTCACTTCTTCAATATTAGCGTAAGGCAATTGGATGTTATTGCGCTCAGCCAATTTAAACATGAGCTCTGGCTCTAATGAGCCTTCAATATGCAAGTGCAACTCGGCTTTTGGTAACGCGCGTAAAAATGCTTCACTGGCCACAGTGTTGGGTGAGTGTGACATGAGGACTCCTAAGGTGACGATGTAAAACAGTATAGACTTAGCTGGCACGGCCAGCTAACGGAGGTTACAAAGAAGGGGGACTTTATCAAATTACGCTGTTTGCGTCCGATAAGCGTAGGTGGCGTCAAAGCGTGACATGATCCAGTCCCCACTGGTGATCATGCTGTATTTGGGTAACTCGCCTTTAGCTAAACAACTTTTAATGCAGCTCACCTCTGTGTCGTACCTTGGCTCCACAAAAAAAGGCATTGAGTAGCGATGGGTATTACTGGGTGGGCTAGCGACCCTATGTGCGGTACTGCGATACTGGTCATTGGTCCAACGTTGCATGAGATCGCCAATATTAACCACGATGCTATCTTTAATAGGTGGCGCTGCTATCCATTCATCTTGTGCGTTACAGACTTCTAAGCCACCTACCTGATCTTGTGCAAGTAAGGTGATGCAACCGTAATCTGTATGTGCGCCAGCGGCTTTGGCTTGAGCGTTAATTTCTGAATGCTTAGGCCTTGGCGGGTAATGTAACAAGCGTAAAACACTGATGTGGTCATCAAAGTATTGTGTGAAAAAATCATCAGGTTGTTGCAGTGCAATGGCCATGGCTTTGAGTAAGCGTTTAGCCACTACCATTAATAAACCATAGTGCTGATTCATTTGTTGAGCGAAGCCTTCAAGATTACCGTATTGATTTGGCCCGTATAGTTGAGGGCAGGCTTTAGCCATAGGATGCTCTGGGTGAATGTCCAACGCCATATCGAAGGTTTCTTTCCAATCTTGTGGCTGTGTTGGGTCCAGTTGTTCTGAACCCGCTGTGCCCCAGCCCCTGTGATTTGAGCTGTTGGCAATTAGAATTTTGTTTTTAATGTGTTCGGGCTGGGCGAAAAAGCGTTGTGCTAATTCGAACATTGTCGCCATTTGGGCTGAAGAAATTCCGTGGCCCGTAATATAAAAAAAGCCCATTTCTCTACAGGCATGATCAATTTCGTTGGCGACGGCTAAATACGCGTGCCTGTCGTTTGAGCTCAGTGGCGAAATATCAATCAGAGGAATGGTTTGCATGATGTTCTCAATTAATTACAGCGACAATGCGGCTTTCAAATTGAAAGCCGCATGATCGTTAAGTGTGGAGTGAGATTATTTAGGAATCGTGGCGTCGATGCCTTTTACATACCAGTTAACAGTATCGAGTTCTTCATCGGTAAGTGAATGACCCGCTTTAACCACTAGCTTGCCTTGGTTATCATAAATCGGGCCGGTAAACGGTTTCAATTTGCCAGATTTGATGTCAGCGAACGTACTTAGCACCGCACTTTTGGTCTTAGTTGGTAGGTTGTCGTTAATAGATGCCACGATCAGCATGTCATCAGCAAAACCGCCCCAGAAATTTTGCGGCTCCCATGTTTTATCCATGACCTTTTGAATTGTGCTGATGTAATGGCTAGACCACTGGTCTTGGATCGAGAACATGTGTGCATTTTTAGCAAACTGGCTCATGTCAGATGCTTGACCAATGCCTTTTACACCACGTTTTTCGGCGGCTTGAAGGGGTGCTGGGCTATCGGTGTGTTGAATAATGACATCGGCGCCTTGGTCGATGAGCGCATTTGCCGCTTCGCTTTCTTTCACTGGGTCATACCAAGTACTTACCCACATGATTTTGATTTTTACATCAGGGTTAACGGATTTTGCGGCCATATAAACAGCGTTAATGTCACGAATGACTTCAGGAATTGGGAACGATGCAATGTAGCCGATCGTATTGGTTTTGGTTTCCATGCCCGCAGCAATACCTGAAACATAGCGGCCTTCATAAGTGCGCAAGGCATAGGTAGACATATTCTTTGAGCGCTTGTAACCGGTCGCGTGTTCAAAGGTTACATTAGGAAAGCGCTTTGCCACTTTAAGGGTTGGGTTCATGAAACCAAAAGACGTTGTGAAAATAAGGTCAGAACCACTTTGCGCCATTTGACGAATCACACGCTCAGCATCAGCCCCTTCAGGCACCTTTTCGACATAAGTCGTTTCAACTTTATTACCGAAGTATTTTTGCGCTTCGAGACGACCACGGTCATGTTCATAAGACCAGCCGTAATCTCCAACTGGGCCAACATAAACAAAACCTACTTTTAAAGGATCGTCTTCAGCCGTCGCCGCTTGAGCCATGCCTAGGCCTAAAGCGAGGGATGCAGCGGTCAACAAAGACTGCCAAGGTTTGTGTTTCAACATACAGATTCTCCGAATACGTCTAGGACGGTTGTTATGAATTCAGCAAGTTTAAGCAATAACTTGGCCAATTGGTCAGGAATAATAAAAAAAGATAACAAATCAAGTGCAGAGGCTTCTGCGGCTGGTGCTGAGAAAGGGTTTGAAGCACAAGCTCATAAAAATTGCACTGAAACCAGCCCTTGTAGAATGCGGTGCACCGTATAAGCACACTCATAATGCGTTAATAAAGTGAGCGCGGTTAGCCATATAAAACAAACTGACAAAACATGGCGTGTTCGGTTAAGAGACAGCAAGGTTATTTGTTAGGTTGAGTAGATATGACGCACTTTACGGTAACGCTATTTTATTAATAGAGACTGGCAGCGCAAAAAAACAAGCCGTAATAACCCTAAAAGATGATCATTGACGTAAAAAAATACGAATATAGTTTTAATTTTTGACAATCCACCGCGTTAAGTGTGGCGTTTTAATACTAAGTATTGGGGAGTGTTAATTAAAGTTTGTTGAGGTTTCACTGTAAAAATGTGAAAGCGTGCAGGTGATTATAGTGAGATTGAGAGAATCGTTTTATAACTAAAATTTGCGCTAAGGATGTGCGTAATTAAAATTACAAATAAAACCCTCGGTTTAAATACGCCACTCCTGCACTTAATTATCGCATTTAAAAACGTAAAGAATATTTATGGTGCAAAAATAATAAGTGAGATAACAATAAACGTGCATATTGCGCGATTTATTTTCGTTGGCATACCCATTGCAAAAGCAGGAGGTCTAATACACTCAACAGGAAAATAAAAATGCTAAGCAAATTTTCAAAAATTGCAGGGGTTGCTGCACTCACATTAGGAGCGGCAATCGCACAAGCCAGTGACACCATCAAAGTGGGTGTATTGCATTCGCTGTCCGGCACCATGGCCATTTCTGAAACCACATTAAAAGATACAGTTCTAATGATGGTCGAAGATCAAAATAAAAAAGGCGGCTTACTGGGCAAAAAACTAGAAGCGGTTGTGGTTGACCCAGCCTCTAACTGGCCATTGTTTGCTGAAAAAACCCGTGAACTATTATCAAAAGATGAAGTAGATGTGATCTTTGGTTGCTGGACGTCGGAGGCTGTAGATAAAACTGTGTAACTGCTTATCATAAGAGCCAGAAATGGCTAAGGATAGGTAGCAATGAACAAAGAAGCACTTGAAGCCTTTGCCCGCGAAGCGGCCAAAGGCATTAAAACAGAAC
>JBLHLT010000050.1:0-5163 GCA_047621325.1 Oceanicoccus sp. | reverse complement strand
TGTCGGTGTTAGGTTTAGAGACTATGAAGTGTCTTTATTTGCAAACAACTTGTTTGATGACGATGGTGTAGTTCGCGCAATCGGCCGCCCACCATTTGATACACCAGCAAGTATACGCGTCGACCCGCACCCTATTGGCATCAACTTCCGTGGTTACTATTAAATAATTGTTTGGCTACTGGCAAACCAGTAGTCAATTTCTACAAAGGGATAAATATATATGCAGCGCTATTTAGCCGGACTCTTACTCTTGACATGGTCTATGACAATAGTAAGTATTGCTCACGACCACAAAATAGAAACAACAACAGAAAATCAGGCGATTAGTCAGTTGATGGACGGGCTTCACTATGCCGCTAGCCAAGCTGACCTAGACGCCTATTTAGGATCTTTTACCACAACAGGCGTGTTTATGGGAACCGACGACTGGGAACGTTGGAGCCGCCCCATCACCTTAGATGAATATGTGAAAGAACGTTTCATAGCAGGTACAGGGTGGACATACAAATCAGTCGAGCGTCATATTAATTTTGCAGATGATGGCCAAACCGCTTGGTTAGATGAAATTATTGTGTCGGAAAAATGGGGCCGATTTAGAGGCACGGGTGTAGTAACAAAGCAAAACAACACCTGGAAAATTGCACATTATTCCATGAGTGTATTAGTAGTAAATGAGGCTTTTGTTGATATTTCCAAAATTAATCAAAAAGCATTTGCAGCGCGAAAATCTAACTAATTGCATAAGTGATATTTGTTTTTGCCGCCATTAATTTAAATCTGCAAGCATTATTGAGGGATGACATAAAAAAGCTAGATTCACGTTTAACTTTATATGTCTGCTTTCTCACACTGCTGTGCTTCAGTACGTATCCAGTTCCGGTTAATAAGGCGCAAACCAGACCTGAACAAATACGCGGCAACTGTCGGCAATGAACCAAGTAAAATCAGGAGACTCAATACCCATTAACGAATGGGATATCCCTTTGACATTATTGCCCCAGTCCATCATCAGCTTCAGCGTAAAAACGTATCCCACGTTCATTAACCCTTGAGTAATTGTCTTCAAACTCCACTTGACCGTCAATCGTCGACCATCAATATGAAATTGTTACCGCGAAGGTCACAACGGGAAAGGTGCATGACACCCAAGCCGCGAGTGAATTAGCAAGGGGGTAAACGGATCAATCGTATGGAAATAAAGGCTATTTTAATAAAGCCTTAGAAGCCAGTTTAATCGACACATGTGACAGGCGCATCAAAACCGTTCGCAAAACATTAAAACCAAAGCAATGTTCTTGTGGGAAAGGGCTATTTTCTCAAAGCGCTTTATAAATATAACTGACCTAGAGCATTACTCTATAATTATTACTTAAGCAGATCTCAGGTTAACAAGTATCACAAAAGCACCTGCACCAAGTGATCTATCAACTTCCTAATTCGAACTGTTAAATGGCGACTCGAAGGGTACACAGCATATAAATTAAATTCATTTGCGGTCTTGTCTTCAAACAAAGCTATTAACTCACCACTTTTAAGAAAAGGGTCAGCCGTGTAAAGCGGGCAACGACCAATGCCTAACCCCCCTGCCGCCATATTCGCGATGGCACGAGGCGAATTTGCGGTAAAAGATCCGCTAACCAGAAATTTTTGTATTTTTCCATTTATAGTAAATCCCCAATGCTCTGGGTCTGATGATGATATTTGTCGCAAACAATTATGGGTCGACAGTGCACTTGGATGCAGTGGTTCACCAAATGCCCGGATATATTCGGGAGATGCTACTACCACTAATCGCATAGTGAGTAACTTACGGGCGATAAGGGTGGAATTTTGTAGAGGGCCAAAACGGATCGCTAGGTCAAAACCTCCATCTAACATATCCACATGTCGATCGGAGAGATGCAGATTAATAGACACCTTGGGGTGTGCTATTTGAAAAGGACGAAGTGCCTCTACCAATTCCCCCGCGCCAAACCCTGTCGGCGCTGTAATTCGAATCGGCCCGGCTAATTCAGATTGACGCTCATGCACCAAACCTTCCAACTCATCAAATTGATCAAGCAATAACACACAGCGCTCAAAATACGCTAGACCGGTATCACTTAAAGTGACACGCCTAGTAGTACGATGGAACAGTTGTGCATCCAAACGTGTTTCTAATTGCCGAACATGTTTGCTCGCCAAGTTAGTGCTAATACCTAGCTGCTTTGCACCGGCGGTAAACGATTTTTGTCCCGCCACAGCAACAAAAATACGCATACTATCAATCGTGTCCACAATATTCCCCTGCCGCCAATTATTATATTCATATTGGAGATAATGTTTCAACAATATAGCATATTGTATTTAAATCAAGCAGTGCCTATTATTTCCTCTCACCCAGCAATCATCCAACAATATATAGGAACACATTATGTCAAATGCCATTCGAATTCACAGTTTCCCACTTTCGGGCCATGCTCATCGAGTGCAGTTATTCGCAAGTGTTGCAGGTATTGCGCACCAAATTGTCCACGTTGATCTCCCAGCGGGAGAACATAAACAAGCAAAATTTCTCACTCTTAATCCTCTGGGAATAGTGCCCGTTATTGAAGATGGAGATGCCATCGTGCATGACTCAATTTCAATCCTCATTTATTTAGCACGCAAATATGCGCCTGCATTTATCCCTGAGGATCTGCAACAAGAAGCTGAGATGTATCGTTTTCTTGCCATGTCTGCAGGTGAAATTTCTTATGGCGTAGGCGCGGCGAGACTCATAAATGTATTCAATTCACCATCCGATCCTGTGTTTGCTAAAGCCACAGCAGAAAAAGCGTTGATAAAACTGGAACAGCAACTAGTTGGCCGTGACTTTTTGGTAGCCAATAAAATCAGTCTGGCTGACTTTGCCATATACAGTTACGTGGCCCATGCACCTGAAGGTGATGTGTCATTAGAACCTTATCCTAATGTACGTCGCTGGTTAACCAACATTGAAAGTCTGAAAGGTTTTGTGCCCATGCAAGCCACCAAAGTAGGGTTAGCGGCATAAGCCTTTAATACAAGTTGATCACTAGCTCGCACATCAAGCACAGATATACGCTGCTGATGGGTTTGCGAGCTAGAAGTAGTCGATGTTACTCAGCGCTTTCGAAAACCACAGACAGAGATGATTATCATGCAAAACGAGACTCGCGATAAAACCAATCAAAAAACCAACCTATCGCCATTTCATTCTGGTGAGCAGGAAATTCAAACTCGTGTAGGTAAGCGCCAAGCAATGGAAAATTTTGGGCAACGGGCAGTACGTTCATTTATGCCAGAACAACATCGTGAGTTTTACCAACAACTGCCTTTTATTATTGCAGGCAGTGTTGACGCACAAGGCTGGCCTTGGGCGTCGGTGCTTTCGGGACAGCCTGGTTTTATAAGTTCGCCTGACCCGACAACATTAACCATGAGAGTATCTGCAATCTTCGGTGACCCTATTACACCACAATTAAAAAAAGAGGGTAGTCCCTTAGGTTTACTCGGTATAGAAATGAATTCTCGTCGTCGCAACCGAGTTAATGGTCGAGTACAGCATACTAGTGCAACGCATTTTTCAATATCTGTTGACCAATCATTTGGCAATTGCCCACAATATATACAGAGTCGTAGTATTAAATTTAATGAAAAAACTCAGGTAACTAAGGATCCCAATAATAAACAAAATTTTACTAAACTAAGTAATGAAGTGAGTGAATTAATTCGTGGTGCAGACACCTTTTTTGTGTCTAGTTATGTGCCAGCCAAAGACCGTCCAGAAATAGAAGGCGTCGATGTATCACACCGTGGTGGGCGCCCTGGTTTTGTGAAAGTAGCAGGTAATACACTGACTATTCCTGATTACTCAGGCAACTATCATTTCAACACACTAGGTAACTTTTTAGTTAACCCTAAAGCGGGCTTAGTGTTTATTGACTTTTCCACTGGCAACTTAGTAATGCTAACCGGCACAGTCAAATTATTATGGGAAGACGAACCAGAAGTTACCGCATTTAAGGGTGCCGAGCGCGCATGGCGTTTTATACTCGACCACGGCGTTACATTAAAAAAGGCATTGCCTTTTCGTGCATCGTTTAATGAGTATTCACCTAACACATTAATGGCCGGAGATTGGCAGCAAGCAAATTCCACGTTGGCTGCTGAAGCTGCACGGGAGTCGTGGTTAGCCTACACCGTAAAACGCATTGAAGATGAGAGTGATGTTATTCGTTCTTTTTATTTAGAACCGAAGGAAGGCAAGCCATTGGCCTCTTCAAAAGCGGGGCAATTTTTGACTGTGCGCCTTACACCGCCTGATGCAAACGCAGCTGTTATTAGAACCTACACTGTATCATCTGCTCCAGACAAACCCTATTACCGTATTTCGGTTAAACTGGATGCCAGTGGTACTATTTCACAATACCTACACGACACAGTGCGCGTTGGCGATGTAATTGAAGCCAAAGCACCTACTGGTGACTTTTATATTGATGCAGCAGAAAAACGCCCAGCCGTATTAATTGCTGCGGGCGTAGGCATTACACCTATGGTGGCTATGACGTCACACATTCTCAATGAAGCTAAGCGTACTCGTCATCTAAGACCATTAACCATATTACACGCCGCACAAACTACCCAACAGCGGGCGTTTGCCGATATTTTCCGTGATGCCGAGAAACAAGCCAACGGTAAAATCCGTTACTACTCTTTTATTACTAAACCTAGTGAACAGGAAAAAATAGGCGTTGATTTTAATGGAAGTGATTACATCAGCGCCGATACACTTCGACAAATATTAGCCCTCGACGATTATGATTTTTACCTATGTGGTCCATCTGCGTTTATGCAGGTACTCTATGCTGCAATCCGCAGTTTAGGTGTAAGTGATGCTCGTATTTTTACCGAAGCATTTGGCCCAGCAGCACTCATTCGTCAGGTCGATTATGAGTCTGTGTTGCCACCAGCAGAAAACGAAGCCGATGAAGCGGTCATAAAATTTGCTAAGTCGGGCTTTGAACAAAGATGGAACGCAGGTGATACCACACTGTTAGAAACAGCAGAACAACATGGGCTCACACCGAGTTTTGGTTGCCGTACTGGCGCTTGCGGCTCCTGTGCGGTAAAACTGCTATCAGGCTCAGTCACCTACCGCAG
>JBLHLT010000049.1:0-5505 GCA_047621325.1 Oceanicoccus sp. | reverse complement strand
CTGCAATCGTCGCTTCTTTGGTATTCGGTACAACACCTGACCACTGGCTATGCTCGTTTAACATGGCATTAATTTCATCCATCGGTACATCTTTCTTCAGTTTGATGGTGAATGCTTGGCTGTGGCACCGCATTGAGCCGATGCGCACGCAGTTACCATCAACGGGAATGATGTCATTACCGGTGGCTAGAATTTTGTTCGTTTCTGCCTGCCCTTTCCACTCCTCTCGGCTCTGGCCATTCTCTAACTCGGAGTCGATATAAGGAATTAAGCTGCCACCCAGAGGGACGCCAAAGTGGGTTGTATCCATTGTGCCGTTACGCTGAGTTTCAGCAACGATACGGTCGATGTCTAAAATTGCGCTGCGCGGGTCGGCCAGTTTATCGGCGACGACTGAGTTTAACTGACCCATCTGAGTCAACAGTTCACGCATGTGCTTAGCACCGCCACCCGATGCTGCTTGATAAGTTTGCGAGCTTAACCACTCAACCAAACCCTTTTCAAACAAACCACCGAGGCCCATCAGCATTAATGAAACAGTGCAGTTACCG
Source organism: Oceanicoccus sp. (assembly GCA_047621325.1). Lineage (GTDB taxonomy): Bacteria > Pseudomonadota > Gammaproteobacteria > Pseudomonadales > Oceanobacteraceae > Bermanella. Next base: position 4,954 of record JBLHLT010000049.1, on the reverse strand, counting down.
CCCACAAATGTTTTGGTGCCGTTGTGCAATGCATCTTTAATAACGTCCTTGTTTACTGGATCTAATACGATCACGGCATCATCTTTCATGCGCAAGCTTGAGGCTGCATCAATCCAATGGCCTTTCCAGCCAGCGCTCATCAACTTTGAGTAAACGGCTGATGTGTAATCGCCACCCTGGCACGTAATGATAACGTCCATGGATTTGAGTTCGTCAATATCGAACGCATCTTTAAGTGCAGGCGCTTCTTTACCACCAAAAGCAGGAGCAGGCTGCCCTGCTTGTGAGGTCGTAAAATATACGGGATTAATCTCAGCAAAGTCATTCTCTGCTTCCATACGTTGCATTAGCACGGATCCAACCATGCCACGCCAGCCTACTAAACCTACAGTTTTCATTTTTTCTCCCAACCTAAAGCGATGTTAACACTCGGTAAATAAATTTCTTCGCGACTTAAAGCGCTTTTACGACTGCGGCACCCATCTCTGCGGTGCTCACTTTTGTCATACCGCTAGAGTAAATATCTGGTGTACGTAAATTTTGATCCAGAACATCACTTACCGCTTTTTCAATGGCTTCAGCCGCTGCATTTTCGCCTAATGAGTATCTTAACATCATTGCGGCTGAAAGAATCGTTGCCAGCGGGTTAGCGATACCTTGGCCAGCAATGTCAGGTGCACTGCCGTGGCAAGGTTCATACATGCCTTTATTATCTTTATCTAAAGACGCTGAAGGCAGCATGCCAATTGAACCGGTAAGCATAGCGGCGGCATCGGACAATATGTCACCAAACATGTTTCCGGTGACTATGACGTCAAACTGCTTGGGTGCACGTACAAGCTGCATTGCTGCGTTATCAACGTACATGTGTGAAAGCTCTACTTCTGGGTAGTCCTTCGCCATTTCAGTCATAATTTCGCGCCATAGCACGGTTACTTCTAGTACATTGGCTTTATCGACTGAACACAATTTCCCGCCACGTTTTTTAGCCGCTTCAAAAGCAACTTTTCCGATACGACGGATTTCAGACTCACGATATACGTAGGTATTATACCCTTCGCGCTCGCCATTTTCTAAGGTGCGAATGCCACGTGGCTGCCCAAAGTAGATGCCACCCGTTAGTTCGCGCACGATCAAGATGTCTAGACCTGATACTACTTCAGGCTTCAATGATGAAGCATCCGCAAGCTGCGGGTACAGAATTGCAGGACGCAAGTTGCCGAACAATTCTAGACCAGAACGAAGCCCTAAAAGGCCTTTTTCTGGACGCATTTCGCGATCTTCAAGGGCATCCCACTTAGGGCCGCCAACGGCGCCTAAAAGAATGGCATCAGCCGCTCTGGCTTTTACCATGGTCTCTTCAGGTAATGGATGGCCATTTGCATCATAACCCGCACCACCGACTAAACCGTGATCAAATTCAAGACCTAGGTTAAATTTTTCGTTCACAGCAAGCAATACGTTTTCGGCTTCTGTTACGATCTCTGGACCAATACCATCACCCGGTAAAATTAATACTTTTTTAGACATTTCAATTCCAACTTAACTATTTTAAATAATGTAATAACGGTAACTTTTAGAACAACCAAGGCGAAGAGGCTTTGCGTATCACTTCATACGCGGTGATGTCGGCCGCATCTTGCAAGGTCAAACCAATGTCGTCCAAACCGTTTAATAAGCAATGTTTACGGAACGCATCTACTTCAAAGGGAAGGGTATCGCCATTTGGCTTAATGATGTTTTGGTTTTCTAAATCGACGATCAATTCATACCCTTCATTTGCCGTAACTTCTACAAATAAACCATCAATAATAGCTTCTTCCAATACAATCGGTAAAAGCCCGTTTTTAAAGCTGTTATTGAAGAAAATATCCGCATAGCTTGATGCAATGATAGTATTGAAACCAAAATCTTCTAATGCCCAAGGCGCGTGCTCACGAGAAGAACCACAGCCAAAGTTTTCACGCGTAATCAAAACAGACGCGCCTTTAAAACGTGGCTGATTTAATACGAAGTCCGGATTCAGTGGGCGACCCGAATTATCCGCATCTGGCTGACCTTCATCAAGATAGCGTAACTCATCGAACAAGTTTGGGCCAAAGCCACTGCGCTTAATCGATTTTAAAAACTGCTTCGGAATAATCATATCCGTATCAATATTGGCACGATCCATCGGCGCGACAATACCGCTTTGCTTAACAAATGCTTTCATACTATCGCTCCTTATTTAACCAATTCAAACTGACGAACATCAACAAAGTGACCGGCAATCGCTGCAGCGGCTGCCATCGCTGGACTGACCAAATGCGTACGGCCGCCATAGCCCTGACGACCTTCAAAGTTACGGTTAGAGGTTGAAGCACAATGCTCACCATTGCCTAACTTATCGGCGTTCATCGCTAAGCACATAGAGCAACCTGGCTCACGCCACTCAAAGCCTGCTTCGATGAAGATTTTATCCAAACCTTCTTTTTCTGCTTGCTCTTTAACCAAACCAGAACCCGGTACAACCAAAGCCTGTAGCACAGAGGCCGCTACTTTATTGCCTTTCGCAACGACAGCCGCAGCGCGTAAATCTTCAATACGGCTGTTAGTGCATGATCCAATGAAAACACGATCAAGATTAATGTCGGTAATCGCTTGGCCCGGTGTTAACCCCATGTATTCATAAGCACGAATAAAACCACTGCGTTCTACGTCATCTTTCGCATCTTCTAACGTCGGTACAAAACCGTCTACCGTGGTCACCATTTCAGGGGACGTTCCCCAAGTCACCTGCGGTTTAATGTCTTCGGCGTTAACGTCAACTACTTTGTCGAAAACAGCGTCTTCATCAGAGGTCAAATCAGCCCACTGCGCAACAGCCATTTCCCAATGAGCGCCCTTCGGTGAGAAATCGCGGCCTTTAACATAGGCAGCCGTCAAGTCATCAAACGCAACCATGCCCACACGCGCACCCGCTTCGATGGCCATGTTGCACATGGTCATTCGACCTTCCATGCTCATGCTACGAATCGCGCTACCGCCAAATTCCATCGCACACCCGTTACCACCGGCAGTACCGATTATGCCAATCACATGCAATACCACGTCTTTGCCGGTAATGCCGTCGCCTAATGAACCTTCAATTTTAATTAAAAGATTCTTCATTTTACGCTGAATCAAACATTGAGTTGCCAATACATGCTCAACTTCCGAGGTTCCGATACCGTGTGCTAAAGCTGCAAATGCGCCGTGTGTTGCCGTGTGAGAGTCACCACAAACAACTGTCATGCCCGGCAAGGTTGCGCCCTGCTCTGGGCCGACAACGTGAACAATGCCTTGGCGTTTGTCCATCATGTCGAACTGGGTAATACCAAATTCATTACAGTTATCATCCAAGGTTTGAACTTGGATTTTAGACACGGGATCTTGAATACCTTCAATGCCGACTGCACGTTCGGTTTTGGTCGTGGGTACATTGTGATCTGGAGTTGCTAAGTTGGCGCTCAATTTCCACGGCTTACGACCTGCAATACGAAGACCTTCAAACGCTTGTGGCGAGGTCACTTCGTGTAATAATTGGCGATCAATGTAAATTAAAGCCGTACCGTCATCGCGTTGCTTGACTAAGTGTGAATCCCACAACTTGTCATAAAGTGTTTTACCCGTCATAGCGCTCTCTCATGGCTGTATGATTAATTTCAACAAGAAGTCTTTTTAGCAAATAACCTCTTCAGGAAAAGTTTCTGCGTACTTCTTTGATGTCTTTCTTATTTCATATCTTTATCATACGAAATAATCACAAATAACTCCAATTCATATTTTTCATAAAGTGTATTACTATTAGGAATACTTACAACTAACGACGTAATTTAACGACCGAATTTTAATAGGAAACCACAGAGCATGGATATTCAAGCACTGACGGCTTTTATTGCTGTGGCAGAGCATCAATCGTTTTCATTGGCAGCTGATCAATTACACCTCACTCAGCCTGCAGTTAGTAAACGCATCAAAGGCTTAGAAGAACAACTGAACAGCCCCCTATTTGATCGCCATAATCGCAGTTTAAGCCTGACGGATACGGGTCACTCCCTATTGCCTAAGGCAAAGGAGATTGTACAACTGGTGAGCGATACCCAACTGTCAATGCGCAATATGAATCATCAGGTTGAGGGCCGTCTTAAATTGGGTACCAGCCATCATATTGGCCTTCATAGATTGCCGCCATTTTTAAAGTCATTTGTTAGCCAGTTTCCACTCGCTGAGCTTAACTTAAGTTTTATGGGATCTGAGTCTGCTTACCAAGCCGTTGCCAAGAGACAGGTTGAATTGGCACTGACCACGTTAGAAACTTCAAATACCAATAATTCTCCAGAAGGCATGTGCAGCGAAGTGCTTTGGCACGATAAGATGGTATTTGTGTGTGCTAAAGCTCACCCACTCAACCAGCTTAAACAGGTTCAGCTGAGTGACCTCAGCGAATACCCTGCTATTTTGCCTGAAGATAATACGTTCACGTTCAAATTGCTGGTGGATAAATTTAAACAGCAAAACCTCCCTCTTCATACCCCTATGCCGACCAACTATTTAGAGACAATTAAAATGCTGGCCTCTGTTGGACTCGGTTGGAGTTTGTTACCAGAATCCATGCTTGATAACGCAGAAGAAATTGGATTAACAGAATTAAAAATTGACCAAATAATTCTTACTCGCCCGCTGGGCTTTCTTTATCTACAAGGCCGCACCCTTTCAAACGCAGCAAAAGCTTTTATTGGACTAATAAAGGCCTAAACTATTGATATAAAGCAATTCAAATGAATCATTTTGGAGTACATTGGAATAAGGCACTGTGCGTTAAAACATCATGACACTGCAGTAGATTTAATACTCAAGGAGCTTATTATGCTAGATATCAATCACATCCTTGTCGTACTCGACAGCGAACATCCAGAACAACACGCTTTTGATC
>JBLHLT010000048.1:0-5622 GCA_047621325.1 Oceanicoccus sp. | reverse complement strand
ACGTATCGGCGACTAACCAGGCTAAATCTAGCTGAAAAGTGGCGCCTACAGGAATGGCTAATATCCAAGCAATGCGGAAGAAAATAATCGATTTTACACCGAACAGGTATTCTGCGCACTTTTCACCATAAAAAGACCAGCCTAAAAGGGTGGTGAATGCAAAAATAATGAGGCCGAAGGTGACTATATACTCACCGACCGAGGGTAATCCTTGGCTGAAGGCTGCAGAGGTTAAGGTTGCTCCTGACAGCGCTTTGCCCGTTTCTGGGTCGATGATTTGCCAAGCCCCAGAAGCGACGATGACTAATCCCGTAATGGTACAAATAACTAAGGTATCAATGAATGTCCCCAGCATGGCAATAGTACCTTGCTGCACAGGATTGTTGGTTTGGGCTGCTGCGTGGGCAATCGGTGCGCTACCTAGACCTGCTTCGTTAGAGAAAACACCCCGTGCAATACCAAAGCGAATCGCCATCCATACGCTGGCACCCGCGAAGCCACCAACCGCGGAGATTGGGGTAAATGCGTACGTGATAATGGTTGTAAACGCTTCAGGGATACGATCGAAATAAATAACCAAAAGGATCAGGCCGCCAAGTACATAGGTAATGGCCATAAAGGGAACGAGTTTACCCGCGACGATGGCGATGCGTTTAATGCCACCTAGTAAAACTAACGCTGCTAAAACCGCTAAGATAATTCCGGTAACTAACTCAGGGACTTTAAATGAGTTGTGCATTACGTCGGCAACGGAGTTGGCTTGCACGCCATTACCTATTCCGAAACCAGCAATCATTCCGAAAAAGGCAAAGGCTGTCGCCATCCATTTCCAGTTAACCCCAAGGCCATTTTTGATGTAGTACATCGGGCCGCCAACAAAGTTGCCATTCTCATCTTTTTCTCGGTAATGCACAGCAAGAACTGCTTCCGCGTATTTTGTGCCCATGCCGATTAAAGCAATCATCCACATCCAGAATAATGCACCAGGGCCGCCCATGGCGATTGCGGTTGCTACCCCTGCGATATTACCAGTACCAATGGTGGCTGAAAGCGATGTCATTAAGGCATTAAAACTAGAAATATCCCCTTCGCCTTTTGCCTTTCGGCCTGACCATAAAAGGGAAAATCCTTTTTTGATATTAAGAATGGGATAGGCTTTTAGGCCTAATGTAAGAAAGAGCCCAGTGATCGCAATTAGCAATAACATAGGGGGACCCCATGCCCAACCATTAACGGTATTGATAAAATCGACCATGAAGTCTTCCTTTATAGGTAATATTAAGTGATTCTTAATACTATACTCGGCTGATTGTATCAGTCAAAATCAATGCGACAAATCTTTTAAAATAAGGCGAAAATGTGAAGCAGAGCCACACGATGGGGTTAGTCGTTAACGATCATTGGTTGAATGTTGCACAAAAGTGTCCGTCTCCCAACTTTAATGAACGCCCTGATGATGAAGTTTCGTTATTGGTTATTCACAATATTAGCTTGCCACCTAAGCAGTATGGTGGGCCCTTTGTAGAAGATTTTTTTTGTAATTGTTTAGATGCAGGTGCCGATCCGTATTTTGCTGAGATATCAGATTTACAGGTCTCTAGCCATTTATTTATTCGTCGTGATGGTTCTGTCATCCAGTTTGTGCCTTTTAATCAGCGTGCTTGGCATGCCGGTTTGTCGCATTATGCGGGTAGAGATAACTGCAATGATTTTTCCATCGGTATCGAAATGGAAGGGTGTGATGATGAAGCGTATACGGAAGATCAATATGCATGTTTGCAGCACGTTGCGCAGTCACTCATGATTGCTTATCCACAGATTTCTCGCGATCGTATTACGGGTCATGAATTTATTTCGCCGAAGCGAAAAACGGATCCGGGCCCAGCTTTTAAATGGCAAACATTATTTACCCGCTTGAGCTGCTAAACTGATTAATAGTGACGTGTTGTTTTAAGCGTCGCTAATCGTATACCTGATATGTGTGGAGCAGGGCAGCTCTCGATAAATACCTCTTAAAAAATTAGTGGGTTATTACATGAAGTTCTTGATTTTATTCATCACCCTTGCAGTGCAACATTATTTGGGCATTAACCGAAGCACCACGAAAAGTCGCACTTTTAGTAAGTGGTTTAATTTGTTTCAAGGACGTTCGTGGTTCCAAAAACTTGGGCGCACAGGACGGTATAATTTTATCGTCTTTATACCGTCAATTATAATTGGCGGTTGCTTTGTCATGATTGAAGATAAACTATTAGGCTTACCCGCAATTGTTTTAGAGGTTGCCTTATTACTTTACGTATTAAGTCATGCCGACTTTGAACGCCATGTTACTCAGTACCGTGATGATCTTGCTCATGGTGATATTCAGGGCGCTTATCGATGTGCAGAGCAATACTTGGCCATTCCTGAAATAGAACTGAGTGATGAGCTGTCTAAACTGCATGATCAGGTATGCCATACCATCTTGCATCGCTGGTTTGAGTTTTTCTTTCTAATGATCTTTTGGTTTTTGGTCTTAGGAGTGCCGGGGGTTTTATTAGCGTGGTTTAGTCTGCAGTATTCCCAACTTGTGCATTGCGAAGAGAAAGCATGGCGTCCGATGCATTGGTTGTCTTGGATTCCTGCGCGTTTATTAGGCTTAACGTTTGCACTGGCAGGAAATTTTGTGCAGGCAGTTACGATCTGGAAGCAGACATTGTGGAAGTGGCGCACTCCCGCCGATGTTGTGCTGTATAAAGTTGCTTTGGCTTCTTTGTCAGGAAGAAATGATAAAGCGAGCTGCATGGATACCATGACGAATGCTGAAGCAGATACCCAAGTTGCCTGTGATCAGATGCAGGAATTACAAATGCTTCATCGTCGCAGTGCGATCGTGTGGCTTGCGGTCATCGCGTTAATAACGATAGTGGGAGGCACTCTTTTTTAAGCGGTTCTTTTATTTATCACTGTTTTTTCATACCTAAAATAGGCTTCTCTTCATAAAAAAGCGGCTCCACGAACGCCGCTTGAGTCTCCATGCTTGGCTTTTACTAGCTGAGTTAGCACTTGGTCAGAGAAAACGTACTCGGGCAATAATTCTGGCACTCGAGTGTACAGATAATCAATATTCGACATCCCACCCCCTAATACAATCACTTCAGGATCGATAATATTAATCACACTGGCCAGTGACTTTGCCAGTTGGCGGGCATAAATATCGAATACTTTTATTGCGTGTTGATTACCTTCAAGCAAAGCCTGATGCCATTGTTCAGACGTTCGTTTTGTATCGTTTCTTTTATTAGCATGCCGTGTAAAGCCAGGGCCAGAGAGAAAGGTTTCAATACAACCACGTTTGCCACAGTAACAAGGCATCAAAGTTTCATCTGCTTGAGGCCAAGGCAGCGGGTTGTGTCCCCATTCACCACAAATAGCATTCGGGCCAGAAATCAATTGTTTATTAATGACCAAACCTCCGCCGCAGCCCGTGCCGATAATAATACCAAATACTGAATCAGCGCCTTTAGCAGCACCGTCTTTAGCTTCAGACAGTACAAAGCAATCGGCATCATTGGCAATTTTTATGGGGCAATTAAGGGCATGCTCTAAATCTTTTTGAAAGGGCTGTCCAATTAAACAGGTGGTATTAGCATTTTTAACCAAACCTGTGGCGGGACTAATGGCTCCAGGAATTCCAATGCCGATGTGCTGCGAAGTTTGGTTGAGTCGTTTTATTTGCAGCCGATGTTCGGTATTAGAAATTAACTTTGTGATTGCGGTAATAATGGCTTGATACTGACTAGGGGCAGATTTGAAGGTGTGTTGGGCGGGTGTTGAAATGCGTTGGCGAAGCAAAGTCTCTCCTTGTGGGGAGAGGGCTATGATTTCGATTTTAGTTCCCCCTAAATCAACGCCTATTTTAATAGGGGGTGTTGATAAAGAATTCGTGTGATTGTCGAGCATGAGCGGTTCATTTATTTTTTCTCAGAATGATACGAGGCTAACATTAATTGTGCATGAGCGCTCAGTTCAATTACTTTGCAGCCGTTTCCATACATACTGGGAGTTATACGGTGTGTCCACATGACTTGAGCTTTGACTTGTCCCGTTCGACGGCTATCAATATGAGGTGGGATATCGACCATGTCGACTTCTAATATTGTGCCTATTTCTAAGGGTATATACGATGACAACATAATGCCTGTGGCAGAGAAATCGACCATCAAACCTATGTATTCCTTTGAGTCATGCATAAATAAGCTAACGGTAGCTTCCAAGACTTGTCGTGCATGCAGGCGATTTTCTTTGCTCATAGCGGTATACTTTCCCGATTTTATTAAATAAATTATAGACGTTATTTCGTAAACCGTTATTAAGCCGAAGGCATGAGTGAGTGACATGAATAATCAAGTGCATTTGGTATTGGGTGGGGCACGTTCCGGAAAAAGTCGCTTTGCTGAGCAAGAGGCGACTGAATCAGCGAAAAACGTGGTCTATGTTGCCACGGCCACGGTTTATGATGATGAAATGCAGCAGCGTATTGATCGTCACATCGACGACCGGCCAGATCATTGGTTGACGGTGGAAGAGCCGTTATTATTAGCTAATGTACTTAAACAGCATGCGTGTGAAGATACATGTTTATTAGTTGATTGTTTAACGTTGTGGTTAACCAATGTGCTGATGGCCGAGGAAGGTTCTTTTGATCGTGATGGGCAAAAGATTGGGCCATTAGGCGTTAGATCCTTTTCTGACTACAAAAAAGAATTATTAGAAACGTTAGCAGGCTTGCCAGGTGAGGTTATTTTGGTTAGTAATGAAGTGGGTCAAGGTATTGTTCCACTGGGCGCATTAAGCCGACGTTTTGTTGATGAAGCAGGTTGGCTGCATCAGGATATTGCGTGCATTGCAAAACAAGTTACCTGGGTGGTTGCAGGCTTGCCGATGGCGTTGAAACGTTAAATTATTGCATTACTTATTTTCTAAAAATCTAAATTGAGTTGAAAACATGGCACAAGTTTGGTGGAAAAATGATTGTTTAGCAATTAACGAAAAAGTAAAAACTCAGGCTCAAGAACGTCAGAGTGTGCTAACAAAACCACCCGGTTCTTTAGGGCTTTTGGAGGAGGTGGCCATTACATTAGCGAGTTTATATGGTGATGATGCGCCTGATATTAAACAACCTTTAATTGCTGTTTTCGCGGGCGATCATGGTGTGGTCGCGCAAGGTGTTTCAGCTTTTCCTCAGGCGGTGACGGTTGAGATGATCCGCAACTTTGTGAAAGGTGGTGCGGCCATTTCGGTATTGGCACACGTGAATAACGCGGAATTAAAAGTTGTTAATTGTGGAACAGCCTTTGAAATCGATTTTGCCGATGATTATAATACGTTATTAGACTTTCAAGTTGCACCCGGTACCGCAGATTTAAGCCAAGAGAGTGCGATGACTGCTGAGCAATTAGAGCAAGCATTGAATATTGGTAAGCTTGTGATTGAGCAAGGAAAAAAAGACGGCATCGATTTGTTCATTGCCGGTGAAATGGGTATTGGAAATACGACCTCCGCCTCGGCTTTAGGCTGTGCTTACCTCTCTCAATTGCCGTCAGAAATGACCGGGCGGGGAACGGGTATCAATGATGCGGG
>JBLHLT010000047.1:0-5801 GCA_047621325.1 Oceanicoccus sp. | reverse complement strand
GATGAAGCGGGGCAAATGCGTGACATGGTGCAAAACCATTTGTTACAAATTCTGACACTGATTGCGATGGAGCCTCCAGCCAACTTGGATGCGGACAGTATTCGCGATGAAAAACTCAAGGTACTTAAAGCATTACGCCCTATTAATGCGAGTAATGTTCGTCAGAATACGGTTCGTGGCCAATATGTTGGGGGGTTTGTTAAAGGTCAGGAAGTACCAGGTTATTTAGATGAGCCTGATGCGAATACATCCAGTGAAACAGAAACGTTTATTGCATTAAAAGTTGAATTAGACAATTGGCGTTGGGCTGGGGTGCCATTTTATTTGCGCACTGGGAAACGTTTACCCAATAAAACCAGTGAAGTGGTGATCTACTTTAAACGTCAACCGCATAATTTATTTAAAGATAGTTTCCCAGAATTACCACCGAATAAATTAACCATTCGATTGCAGCCTGATGAAGGGGTTGAAGTCACTGTCATGAATAAAGTGCCTGGACTCACAGGAAGAGGGTCAATGGACCTACAAAAATCTAAATTGAATTTGAGCTTCTCCGATACGTTTAAAGATGAACGTATCGCTGATGCTTATGAAAAGCTGTTGTTGGAAGTTATGTTGGGTAATCAAGCCTTATTTGTTCGTCGTGATGAAGTAGAGGCCGCATGGAAGTGGGTAGATGGTATCCTAGCTGCTTGGAAAAACAGCAACGAACCACCTGAACCTTATCAGGCCGGTACATGGGGGCCAGTAGCGTCAATCGCGCTACTTGCTCGTGAAGACAGAGCTTGGTATGAAAGCCGCATGGGGAAAAAATAATGGCGTTATCGCAATCAAAATTTAGAACAACCGAACAACTTAATACTGCTTTTACACGCAAAATCACTAAATTACTCAGAGACGGGATAGAAGAAAATGGCCGAGCAAGTCTAGTCGTTTCAGGTGGGAAAACTCCAGCTGAACTTTTTAATTTATTGTCAAAATCTAATTTAGAGTGGAATAAAGTTGATATCAGTTTGGCTGATGAGCGCTGGGTAGATATTGCAGACGACGCATCTAACGAAAAAATGCTGCGCTCGACGTTACTGATTAATAATGCTGCAAATGCTAATTTTGTGCCGTTGAAAACTCAACATGACGACGCTGAAGATGCAGTATTGACCTGTAGCGAGAATTTGCAAAAAATGCGCACACCTTTTGATGTGTTGATTTTAGGTATGGGTGAAGACGGCCACACTGCGTCGTTGTTTCCTTGCTCAGAACAAATCGCCAAAGGGTTAGATCTTGAGTCAGGCAATACATTTATTGCTGTTCAGCCTAAAACCGCTCCAAACCAACGTATGACATTAACCTTGCCTGCATTATTAAACAGTAATCAAATATTTTTGCATCTCACTGGCGAAAGCAAGAAAGAGGTCTTAAATACGGTTCTGTCAGATGACGACGCTATGGTTATGCCAATTAGAGCCGTCATCAATAACGCTGATGTCGAACTTTTGTGGGCACCCTGATTAAATTTTAGTTATTGGAGATATTGATGAACCCTGTTATTCAAGAAGTCACAGACCGAATTATTCAGCGTAGCCAAAGTACGCGGAAAAGTTATTTAGAAAAGATTGAAAGTGCACGCTTGCAAGGTCCACATCGTGGCGTGTTGTCTTGTGGCAATCTAGCTCATGGCTTTGCTGCTTGTGGCACCGAAGATAAAGCCGACTTGCGTAGCATGACTAAATCGAATATTGCGATAGTGTCTTCTTATAACGATATGCTTTCGGCCCATCAACCTTATGAAACCTTTCCAGCGCAGTTAAAACGGGCGATTAATGCTGTTGGTAGTGTCGCTCAGTTTGCTGGTGGCGTACCCGCTATGTGTGACGGTGTTACCCAAGGTACGCCGGGCATGGATTTGAGCCTGATGAGCCGCGATGTGATTGCAATGGCCACGGCTGTTGCGCTTTCCCATAATATGTTTGATGGCACCTTGATGTTAGGTATTTGCGACAAAATCGTCCCAGGTTTATTGCTCGGTGGTTTGAGTTTTGGTCATTTGCCTACTGTATTTGTTCCTGCAGGGCCTATGCCTTCTGGTCTACCGAATAAAGAAAAGGCACGAGTACGCCAAGCCTATGCTGAGGGTAAAGTCGGTCGCGAAGAGTTGCTAGATGCTGAATCAAAGTCTTATCATTCAGCCGGCACTTGCACCTTTTATGGCACCGCCAATAGTAATCAATTGGTAGTGGAAATAATGGGTCTACATCTCCCTGGTTCGTCATTTGTTAATCCAGGCACACCTTTACGTGACGCATTAACAGATGCCGCTGCAAGGCAAGTTACCCGCATTACTGATTTAGGTGACGACTATCGTCCCATTGGCCACATAGTGGATGCCAAAGCCATTGTAAATGGTTTGGTAGGTCTGTTGGCTACTGGTGGCTCAACGAATCACACTATGCATTTAGTTGCTGTGGCTAGAGCCGCAGGATACATCGTCAACTGGGATGATTTTGCAGATATTTCTAGCGCAGTACCCTTATTAACTCGTATTTACCCTAACGGTTCAGCCGACATTAACCACTTCACTGCAGCAGGCGGTATGGGATTGTTGATCAGAGAATTGTTAGAGGGCGGTCTGTTGCATAACGATGTGTTAACTATATGCGGCAGAGGTTTAGAGCAATATACCAAAGAGCCTATCTTAGAACACGGTGAACTAATTTGGCGTGATGGGCCAACAGAATCATTTGATAAACAAGTAGTCGCCAGTGTAGAAGAACCGTTTAAAGCTAATGGTGGCTTATCTGTTTTATGTGGAAATTTGGGCCGTGCAGTAATGAAAACCTCTGCTTTACGTGAACCTCACTGTAAAATTAAAGCACCGGCAGTAGTATTTGAAGACCAGTTTGAATTACATGAGGCGTTTAAAGCGGGTGAGCTAAATAAGGACTGTGTTGTTGTAGTTCGCTTTCAAGGTCCATCTGCTATTGGGATGCCTGAATTACACAGTTTGACTCCACCTCTAGCCGTATTGCAAGACAGGGGTTTTAAAGTGGCATTAGTTACAGACGGACGTATGTCCGGCGCTTCAGGTAAAGTGCCTGCGGCTATCCATGTCACTCCCGAAGCATTAAAAGGCGGTATATTAGCCAAGGTTCAAACTGGCGATATGCTCGAACTTAATACTGAAACTGGTGCGATGGATATTCTTATCAGTGAAGAAGAATTAGCCAAACGCGAGGCTAAGATGCCAGACGTTGCAAAACATCAAGTTGGTATGGGTCGTGAAATGTTTGCTGGTATGCGAGCAACATTAACCGGGGCAGAGCAGGGTGCTTGTTCATTGTTCGTTGGCCAGGACTAATCAAATGGCAAAATTTGTTGCGGATGTAGGCGGTACTAATATTCGTTTGGCACAAATAGAGAGTGGCTCACTGAGCCATATCAAAAAGTATTTGTGCAGTGATTATAGAACCATAGGTGCTGTTATTGGAGCATATATAGCTGAATTTCCTGAGCTAGATTTTACCTCTGGGTGTTTAGGTGTTGCTTGTCCAGTCAATGGTGATGTGATTTCTATGACCAACAATGAATGGCAATTTTCTATCTCTCAATTACAGGCTGAGCTTGGCTTAGTTTGGTTGGGTGTGATCAACGATTTTACCGCTGTTGCCTATGCCGTTACTGTATTGAGCAATCAACAAAAAGAACAAGTTGGCCAAGGGCATGCAAACGATTTAGACAACATCGCTGTGTTTGGTCCTGGAACTGGGCTTGGCGTTAAACACTTAACACATGCTTTAGAAGGTTGGCTGGCTTTAGATGGTGAAGGCGGTCATGTTGATTTTGCTCCTGTGGATGAAGTAGATATCGCGATTTGGCAATTTTTAACCGATAAATTAGGCCATGCATCTGCTGAAGAAGTATTGTCCGGTCGTGGTTTGGTGCATATATATCAAGCTATTGCTAAACATAAAGAAATATCAGCACCATTGGATGAGGCTGCTGATATCACTGAACGAGCTCTTGACGGTAGTTGCGCATTAAGTGTGGCAACATTGTCACAATTCTGCAAAATCTTGGGTAGCTTTGCAGGAAACCTTGCCCTTAATTTAGGGACACGAGGTGGTGTGTATATCGGAGGTGGCATTGCCCCTCGTTTCACTAATTTTATTAAACAAAGTGATTTTCGGTCGCGATTTGAGGCTAAGGGTCGATTTCGTGACTATGTGGCTTGCATACCGACTTTCATTATTACCGAGCCAGATCATGGTTTGATTGGTGCGATGGCTTATTTAAATCAAAATTGTAAAGGTTAAATACAATGACAAAGAATTGGAAAATGACATCAGAAGAAATATTCAACCAAGGGCCTGTTGTGCCAGTATTGGTGATAAAAGATGTTGAACACGCGGTGCCATTGGCTAAAGCGCTTATCGCCGGTGGCATTCGCGTATTAGAAGTGACGTTGCGAACAGACGCTGCCTTAGAAGTGATTGCAAAAATTGCGAAAGAAGTACCAGAAGCTATTATCGGTGCGGGCACAGTTACGAATCGTGCTCAGTTACAACAAGTCATAGATGCAGGTGCTAAATTTGCGATTAGCCCGGGATTAACTTCTGATTTGCTGAAGGCTGGAAACGATGGCAGTATTGCACTTATTCCAGGTATTTCATCTATTTCAGAATTGATGACAGCTGTTGATCATGGTTATACCCATTTGAAATTTTTCCCTGCTGAAGCATCAGGTGGTGTGAAAGCCCTTAAAGCTATTGGTGGTCCTTTTCCGGATATTAAATTCTGTCCAACAGGTGGTATTAGTCCAAGCAATTACAATGATTATTTAGCATTACCTAATGTTTGTTGTGCTGGCGGCTCTTGGTTAGCCCCAGAAGATGCGATGATCAATGGTGAATGGGATAAAATTACTGAGCTGGCTAAACAGGCTGTAGCTGGCGTTAAATAAATAACATTAGTTTAGTAGAAAAAGCCACGTTAGTGGCTTTTTTATTGTCTATGAAAAACTACGAAGGGGGAATGTCAGCACTATATTCATCGTTAACCTGTTAACTAGGATAATGCTTTGTTGATGATCACAACATAGGTTGATTATAGCTGTTCTTCCAGAATAAATTGTCGAAACTGGCCAAGAGGTTTAACACCAGAGCCTTGTCATTATGATGAGGGTGTTTCTTTTGTGAGTCTGAAGCACTTCACACAAAATCGATAAGGTGTACTTACTTGACCAAAATAGTTGCGGTAATAATTGACACTTCTTCATTGGTTTTACCGCTCCTAGAACCGTATTTTTCTAAGCTTTCAAGCACATCCATACCCTGAACAACTTTCCCAAATATTGTATGTTTGCCATCTAACCAAGGAGTGGCAGTAAACGTTAAGAAAAATTGACTGCCGTCTGTATTGGGGCCCGAATTAGCCATACTCAAGAGCCCTCCCTGAGTATGTTTCAACTCATTACTAAATTCACCTGCGTATTGATAACCTGGTTTACCCCTGCCAGTGCCGGTCGGATCACCACCTTGGGCCATAAAACCGGGAATAATACGATGGAATATGGTGTTATCGTAAAACCCTAAAGATGTTAAGTATATTGTGCTCGAAACATGTGTGGGCGCGACTTTGGGCATAAGTTCTATGTGTATATCACCCTTACTCGTTTTCAAATGCCACAGGTAGGCTTTATCTTGGCTAAAAGTAAATGTTGTCGGTTGTGGTAAAGACGTTTTCCAGTCTTGGTTGGTCTTATCAATGTTTTTCTGGAGTATAAATTGATCAGCTTGTTTGATGGC
>JBLHLT010000046.1:0-6062 GCA_047621325.1 Oceanicoccus sp. | reverse complement strand
AAAGGTGTAATACAACAAGACGACATTCAATTAAAGAGTCAGGCTAAAATCAAAGATGTTGAGGTGCTGTGGGAAGATGCTCAAGACGGCATTTATAGTGTGGCGATTCGGGCGGATGTAAAGCCTGCTCAAATGTGTCAAGGCAATAACTTGAGAAAAGCGGTTGCAATTACAGGTTTTGGGCTAGTATCAGCTAAACAAACTTCGCTTGGGCAATTACAAAATATTGAGCAAGATTTGGCGCGTGTTTTTATTAATACTCTTAATGACCGTGGGCAAATGCATGCTTTGGATGCCAGTAATATTAGTTTGTATGAAAAGCCTGCTCACGCACCTTCGTTGCAAAATCAGCAGCGCCATCTAACAACGTCTATGACATTGGCACAAAATCTAGGTGCTCAATATATTGTGTCAGGTATCGTACGCGGACTGGATACCTTATCGACGGTTTCTGATAAAGCTCAGAGTGACGTGACGTGGTTATCGCTGGTGGGATTAGCGGATGAGCCTGCAGAACGCCAGTTTGTGATTGATGTTTTTGTTCATGATGGCTTTAGTGGTGCGTTAATATTTAGCAATAGTTATGCGACTCAAGGTTTGTGGGATTTAGATCGTATGGCGAATGTTCGTTTTGCCAGCCCCGCATTTTGGAAAAGCCAATACGGCCATGCGGTAAAAGATTTATTGGCCGGTGCGATTGATGATGTTTCTATGTCGTTGCGTTGTCAGCCGTTTATGGCGAAAATTATTAAAACTGAAGGGAAGCGTCTGCATATAGAAGCGTTAGCAGGGGCTGGCATTCGCCCTGGGGATAAGTTTAGTATTTATCGCAGTGGTACATTTTATAATTTAGATTTAGAGCCGCGTATCGAACTCACCAATACCGATATGAAGGCGACGGTGAAACAAGTACAGCCACAGTTTATTGTGGCTGATCTTACGATGTCTGCTCAGCAATTATCGATACAGCGGGATGATATTGTAATTGCTTGGTAAGTCTTTAGACCGCTCATTAAGCCCAGACTGTGAATTAGGATTCGCAGTCTTGAGGATGTGTTACCTTCCAGTCTTCATAGCCGCCATCTAGGCTGTAAACTTCTTTAAAGCCTTGCTCGCTAAAATAATGGGCGGCACTTTGACTAGAGTTGCCATGATAGCAGCAGACGATTAAAGGCGCTTGCTGATCGGCTTGAGCCATGAAGTGCGGAACACCTTCATTATCAATTCGTATCGCCGCTTTCATGTGACCTGCCTGAAAGCTCATTGCATCTCGAATATCGATTATTTGGCTATGACCTTGATCTATTAAGGTTTTGGCATCATTAACACTGATGCGAGTAAAGCTTGCAGTCATTTTTTTTCCTGATTTTACGAGTGATTTTAAAACTTGTGAATCGGCTAGTTACTCTTGTGCGCCGACTCGAAACCAAGCTTCATCTTCTATGCGTATGGCACTGAGTTTACCACCCCAGACACAACCTGTATCGAGTGCAAAAACATTGTCGACGTTTGTCCTACCTTCAAGCGCCGCCCAGTGACCAAAAAAAATACGATTTTTAGCTGCTTTCCGTTCAAGCTCAAACCAAGGGGAGAAGCCCTTCGGTTTACTATCGAGCCCTTCTTTTGTTAGCAGGTCTAGTGTGCCATCTTGGCGACAGAATCGCATGCGAGTGAAATAGTTGACGATGATACGCAAACGGTCCATGCCCACTAATGACTTATCCCATTGATCTGGGACGTTACCGTACATGACATTAAAAAAGTCATGAAAATCAGGTGATTGAATGAAAGTTTCAACTTCTAATGAACGTTTTATTGCTTTTTTTACGCCCCATTTTGGCGGGATACCGGCATGCACCATCAGCGCGTTTAGGCT
This sequence comes from Oceanicoccus sp., assembly GCA_047621325.1. Classification (GTDB taxonomy): domain Bacteria; phylum Pseudomonadota; class Gammaproteobacteria; order Pseudomonadales; family Oceanobacteraceae; genus Bermanella. Next base: position 4,186 of record JBLHLT010000046.1, on the reverse strand, counting down.
TTTATCATGATGCACCAGTGGCTGATGCCTTAACCAGTGCATAAGCTCTTCGCTATCGCTTGCATTAAGAGTAGCTTCTAAAGTGTCCGATTTTTTAAGGTTATTCTCATTATAATAGAGGGCCAATAAATGTAAGTCGTGATTGCCTAGAACAGATACGGCTTTATCCCCAAGGCCTTTAATAAAGCGCAAGGTTTTTAATGACTTAGGGCCACGATTAACCAAGTCGCCGGCAAACCAAAGCGTATCTTGATTATCGTCGTAATCGATCTTTTCTAATAAGGCCATTAATGAATCATAACAGCCTTGAACATCACCAATTGCGTAAGTAGCCACTCTGTAAAACCTCAGTACCCTGTATGGATTAAATTATTTTAATTTAGCACGGACGGGACGGCTAAAGTGAAAACAGGGATAAGAGCATCAAATAATAACGCATCGGTGACTGTTTCTGCCTCAGCTTCTAGGCACAAGCGCATGCCATAATGACCACTCATACTGCCTACCTGTGTACTCAGGGCAGCACCGCTGGAATATTGGTAGCTGTCACCCGGCGCTATAATCGGGTTTTCTCCGACAACACCGTCGCCCTGAACTTCTTCTCTCTTGCCATCGCCATCGGTGATTGACCAATGTCGAGTCATCAACTGTATTGGATGGATACTGGGGTTGTAGATATCAACATGGTAAGCAAATATGTAGCGTTGATCCGCAGGGGTCGATTGAGCTTCAATGTATTGAGTCTCAACCGTAATAATGACGTCGGGCATCTGGTGTGCGGGAAGAATACTGTTTGCATCTAAGTCAGTCATCTTTATTGGCCTTCAGTAATTAAAGGATTTTCGAAAACAAAATCAGCAATCTTTACGTATTCTTCCAAACTTAAACGCTCAGGACGCAATCCTGCATCAATATCTAAGCCTTCGATGTTTTCAGCTGTAATCATGCTTTTAAGCGTATTACGTAAGGTTTTTCGACGCATGTTGAACGCTTGGCGAACGACATTCTGAAAAGTAGGAACACTTTTGGTTGGGAAAGGTAGGTCATCGTGAGGCACTAAACGGACAATGGCTGAATCTACTTTAGGCGGTGGATTAAACGCACCAGGGCCTACGATAAACAAAGGTTCTACACGACACCAGTACTGGGCCATGATACTTAAACGGCCGTAGTCAGATGTGCCTGGAGCGGCCGCTAAACGCTGAACTACTTCTTTTTGCAGCATGAAATGCATATCATGCACTAAGTGTTCTTTAGTATAGCTCAACAGATGAAAAATCAGTGGCGTTGAAATGTTATAAGGCAAGTTACCAATGATTCGCAGCGGTGCTGGGTTTTCAGCTTCTTTATCAATTAACTGAGTAAAATCATATTGAAGAGCATCGCCTTCGTAGACTTTAAAATTTGGATAATTAAAGAACTGTGTACGTAGGCGCGGTATCAAGTCGCGGTCAATTTCTACCACGTTCAACGCGCCCGTTACTTCTAATACTGGCCCAGTAATAGCGCCCATGCCGGGACCAATTTCAACCAAATTCTGGCCTTCTTTTGGATTGATCGCAAGGACAATTTTGTTGATGATATTAGCGTCATGCAGGAAGTTTTGACCAAAGCGCTTACGGGCTTTGTGACCCTGGTTAGCGGTTAATACTTTTTGTGCAGCTGACTTTTGTCGGCCTGCTTTTTTACGATTGCCCGTTGAACGTGGGGCATTAAAATCACTCATGATGTTCTCTTGGTTTGATAGGCCGCAGCCATTTGTGCGGCAACTCTTAAAGCGGTTTCTAAACTGCCAGAATCTGCTGTCCCTAAGCCGGCTAAATCAAGCGCGGTGCCATGGTCAACAGAGGTGCGAATAATAGGAAGGCCTAAAGTAATATTAGCGGCTCTGCCAAATCCGTGAAATTTTAATACCGGTAAACCTTGATCATGGTACATGGCTAATGTCGCATCGGCATGCTCAAGGTGTTTGGGCGTATAAAGTGTATCAGCTGGCATTGGGCCAATAAGATTAAGACCTTCATTATTTAGCGCCTTTAAAGTAGGCTCAATGATGTCAATCTCCTCCATGCCTAAGTGACCCCCTTCACCCGCGTGGGGGTTTAAACCCGCGACGAGAATTCTCGGTTGCTCGATGGCAAAGAATTTTTGTAAATCGTGGTGTAAGATACGCGCGACACGGCTTATTAGTGCGGGTGTTATTGCGTCAGCTACGTTTCTCAGAGGTAAGTGGGTTGTCACTAGCGCCACTCTTAAATCTTCTGTAGCCAGCATCATTACGACTTCTTCTTTATCGCAAAAATCACGCAAATATTCTGTATGACCCGTAAAAGATCCTGTTTCTATTTCTGTAGAATCATTGATCACACCTTTATGAAGAGGCGCCGTTACCATCGCGTGCCAATGCCCATCAAGGCAACCTTGGGTAGCAATGTCCAGTGTCTTAAGTACATAGGGACTATTGGCGGTATTTAATACCCCAGCAATACTCGCTTCGGCGATAGGAACATGCCTAACCCAAAGATGGCCGATTGTATGAATATGTGCAGGTTCATTTTCGTTAAAATCTGAAACAATCAGAGGTAAGCCCAGTTGCTTGGCACGGTCGAGTAATAATTGCTTGTCGCAAATTATTACAATTTGATAATCCCAAGCGTGCTGTGCAATCTGCACACACAAATCTGGACCGATACCCGCAGGCTCACCGGCTGTGATTGCTAAAACAGGCAGCGTAAGAGCAGGTATTGTTAAAGCAGAATCTGTATTAGAAATCGTCATCAATTATGACTCTTTAATATCAACATAAGCTTCAGAACGAATCTTACGCAGCCAAATAGGAAGCTCTTCTTCAAACTGTCGAGACTGCAGCATCTGATAAATCTGGTTGCGTTGAACCTGTTCACCTAGGTCGGTTTCTTTACGTTCTACAACTTGTAAAATGTGCCAGCCAAATTTACTTTTAAACGGTTTACTCAATACGCCAGGATCAATGTCGTTCATTACACGATCAAACGCAGGAACCATATCGCCGGGGTTAACCCAGCCTAAGTCACCACCGTTGGCTGCGCTCCCTGGGTCATCACTGTATTCTTTAGCCAGCTCAGCAAAGTTGTCGCCATTATCTAATTTTTTATATACTTGTTTAATGCGTGCTTTTGAATCTTTATCGGACCGAATTTCATTTGGCATCACTAGAATATGGCTTACTTTAGTTTGTAGAACCATCATGGTTGAACCACCACGTTTGTCGGCAATCTGAATAATATGAAAACCGCTGGCACTTTTAATGGGCTTAGATACTTCACCCGGTTCCATATCAATCACTGCATCGGCAAACAATGAAGGAAGTTGCGCTTGCTTGCGCCAACCTAAGTCGCCACCTTTTAATGCGTTACGGCCATTGGATTTTGCAATGGCTTGCTGTTGAAAGTCTGCACCGGATTTAATTTCCGCAACAATTGCATTTGTTTTAGTGCGTGCTTTTTTTATTTCTTCAGGGCTAGCTTGGCTAGGGATAGAAATCAAAATATGGCTTAAGCGGTATTCCGCTTCTGTTGCCATCTGACCTGCTTTAGAGGCTAAAAAATAGTCGATGTCTTGCTGTGAAATTTGCACTCGATTATTCACTTGGAATTTTTGCACGCGGCTGATCAACATTTCAGTACGAATTTGTTCAACGGCTTCACGGTAAGAAAGACCATCTTTCTTCAAGGCCTCACTAAACTGTTCAATGGTCATGCCATTTTGCTTAGCAATACGTTTTACCGTATCAGTGAGCTGTTGATCTGATACTTGCACGCCGCCACGATCAGCCATTTGCAGTTGGATACTTTCTAAAATTAAACGCTCAAGTACTTGAGGACGCAATACGCTATCCGGTGGCATCTGTCCGCCCATTTGACGTTTAACAGAATCCATTCGTGCGTCTAATTCACTTTGCATAACGGCGCTTTCATCGACGATGGCGGCAATATGATCTATGTCTACCGGGGCTGCGTTTGTATTAGCGGCAATAGTGAAGGCAGTACAAAAGGCAACGAAACCTAAAAGAGCTTTTTTATTCATAGAGTGTGCTTATTCCTATATCTTATTCGCTTTCAAAATCAAAATAGCGGCGGGTTGAATATCCGCGAATTGATTGATTCATAATATCATCTGGATTTGCCCCAAAACTGGCGAGGCCTTT
>JBLHLT010000045.1:0-7597 GCA_047621325.1 Oceanicoccus sp. | reverse complement strand
GTCACCATTATGTGGTCTTGAAGACAGCAATAAAGAAATGAGCTTTATGTGTGGCTTAGAAGGCGTGAAACGTGACGATGCGGAAAAAGTAGAGGCATTGATTTTAACCACGCTAGAAGACATCGCAAAAAATGGTGTGCCGCAGGAATCGGTAGACGCCATGTTACATCAATTGGAATTGAGTCAACGTGAAGTGGGTGGCGGTAGCTATCCATATGGGTTACAGCTGATCTTGGCTGGGTTGTCGACCGCTGTGCACGATGGTGATGTTATTGCTCAACTGGATTTAGATCCGGTGATCGACGCCATGCGCGAAAAAGTGCGTGATACACAATACATTCCAAACCTTATTGAAACCTTATTGTTGTCAAACGCACATCGTGTATCGATCACATTGAGTCCTGATGACGCATTAGAAACGCGTCGAAATCAGGCTGAAACGGATCGACTAAGCAAAATCAAAGCGGCGTTGTCTGATGAAGATAAAGCTAAGATTGTTGCTCGCAGTGCCGCGTTAAAAGCGCGTCAATCGCAAATTGATGATATGAGTATTTTGCCAAAAGTGGGCTTGGAAGATGTTCCAGCTCGTTTGCCTGAATACGAAAATGAAAAACTATCAGGTGATTTGCCAATTACCTTTTATCCTCAAGGCACGAATGGTTTGGTATACCAGCAATTGGTAATAGATTTACCGGAACTGGATGAAGAGGAAATAGAGTATTTGCCTTTGTTCTCTTCGATGATGACAGAATTAGGTATTGGTGAAGAAGACTATTTAACCGTTCAAGAGCGTCAGGCTCAGGTTTGTGGTGGTTTGGGCGCTTCCAATTCCATTCGTGCCACCATTGAAGACCGACAAGCGCTTAATGGTTATTTTATTTTGTCATCTAAAGCGTTAGTACCAAATGTCAGAGCTATGAGTGAATTGCTTAAAGACACCATGCTGAATGTTCGTTTTGATGAAGCAAGTCGAGTCAAAGAGCTGGTTGCTCAGCGTCGTGCTCGCCGTGAGCAATCTATCACAGGACAAGGTCATTCGCTGGCGATGACTGCGGCAGCGAGTGCGCTTTCTGGGTTGGCGGCGCAACAAGAAAAATGGGGCGGAATGTCCGGTATTCGTGCGGCAATTGCCTTAGATGATTCCATGAAAGCCGATGGCAGCACCGTTGATCGTGTGTTGGCAATATTTAAGCGCTTACATGCGAAGTTATTGCTGGCGAATAAACAGCTTCTTTTGGTAGCTGAACCCCAGCATGAGGCGAGTATATTGAGCGATGTTCAGGCTGTTTTCGCAGACTTGCCAATGGGTAGCGAAGTGACGAAATTTTCGTTAGTGCCTGCGGATTCTAAAGTGAATGTTGCTTGGTTAACATCCACTCAGGTGAGCTTTTGCAGTAAAGCGTTTCGCACTGCATGCGGGGATCATCCTGATGTTGCAGCGTTGACTGTATTGGGTGGCTTTCTACGTAATGGCTTTTTGCACCGGGTGATTCGAGAGCAAGGTGGTGCCTACGGTGGCGGTGCGAGTTTTGATGGAAGTACGGGCGCTTTCCGCTTTTACTCTTATCGTGATCCGCGTTTGACTGAAACCTTGTCGGATTTTGATGCTTCGATTGAGTGGATGCAGAATGAGACGCACACAGAAGAAGCGCTTGAAGAGGCTATTCTTGGTGTAATTGGTTCCATGGACAAACCTGGATCGCCCGCTGGCGAAGCGCAAAGTGACTTTTATGTCCATTTACATGGTCGTAGTTTGGCGTATCGAGAAGCGTTCAGAGCCAAAATATTAGCCGTGACCATTGCTAAATTGAAGCAAGTGGCTAAGACGTATTTAACCAAAGAGAATGAAAATACCGCCGTGGTAACATCCACGTCAAAACGTGCGGAATTAGAAGCATTAGGGTTTGATATTCAGGCCTTATAATTTGGCATTTTTATAATAAAATACAAAGCAGTTTTTACTGACGGAAAATTAAATGGATCAGTTTCACGATATACGCCCCTACAACGACGATGAGGTCGCCGAGGTGCTGCATAACTTGGTTGAAACACCAGACTTTGTTAATACTATTATTGGTTTTCGATTTGCCCAATGGCCCAGGTTTTTAAGGGGTCCTTTGGTGTTTGGTGTTAAGTTTTTTCTAAAACGCCAAATCTCTAAGATTACTAATGTTCATGATTTTCAGTCGATTGTTGCGAACTATATGGAGCGGATGATCAAGACTACGACCTCTAACGTAGAATATCGAGGCATTGAAAAATTAGATAAAAAAACGGGCTATTTGTTCCTATCGAATCATAGGGACATTGCAATGGATCCCGCCTTCGTAAACTATGGATTGTATTTGGCTGGTTTAAATACGGTACGTATTGCGATCGGTGATAACCTCTTGCGCCGTCCTTTTGTGTCGGATCTTATGCGCTTAAATAAGAGTTTTATCGTGAAGCGTTCTGCCAATGGCATTCGCGAAATGATGGCGGCTTTTGGGCAGCTATCGGGCTATATTACTCATTCTTTAATGCAGGACCAATGCAACATTTGGATTGCTCAAAAAGAAGGTCGAGCAAAAGATGGCTTGGATCAAACAGATCCTGCGATCATAAAAATGTTTTACATGAGCCAAAAAAAAGAGAAAAAACCGTTTGCTGAGGCCATGGCGAACTTGAAAATTGTTCCGGTTTCTATTTCCTATGAATACGATCCGTGTGCCTTTGATAAGGCGAATGAGTTACATCAGAAGTCGACCACTGGCAATTATGAAAAAGCAGAGTTTGAAGACATAGACAGTATTAAAAACGGGATCGTCGGTCAGAAAGGTAAGGTTGTTGTGACCTTTGGTGATGTCATTAAAGATGGCTTTGAAACGCCAGAAGAATTTGTCGCCGAGGTAGATCGCCAGATTATTACGCATTATGCGATCCAATCTACGAATGAAGCGGCGTTGGCATTGCAGAAAGGAGAGTCTTCGACAGACAGTGCTTTTTCAAGCTACCTAGAGCGTTGTCCAGAGAATCTGAGAGAAACCGTGCTGGCAATGTATGCTAATCCATTAAAGCAGCAGCAAAAATATCTGAATGAGCAATCGTAGGGAGTAAGGTGTCAATGGGCGTATGGGAGTCATTAAAGTCTTGGGTTGGCTCAATAATCTTTTTTGTTTATTATGCGATCTCAACCATTTTGTTTGGTGCGCTTGCACCTTTGGCGACAGTGTTGTTGCCGAAGGCTCGTCGTCAGCCAGTACTTAATCTGCACAATAAAGGCTTGCTGTTTGTCTTTCGCATTGTGTGTGGGGTGAAAGTCGAGATCATTGGGCTCGAGCATATTAATAAAAATCGTCCATTCGTATTGGTGGCAAACCATCAAAGTGAATGGGAGACGTATGTGTTACAAGTGTTGATGGCGCCTGTTTCTACCGTGCTAAAGAAAGAGTTGTTGTCGGTACCTTTCTTTGGATGGGGGTTGCGTATGGTTCAACCGATTGCGATTGATCGGTCTCAGCGAACCAACGCGCTCAAGCAGATTATTAGTCAGGGAAAAGAGCGTTTAGAAGATGGACGTTCTGTTTTGATTTTTCCAGAAGGCACCAGAATAGCGCCGAATGAAGAGCAAGCCTTTAACAAAGGCGCTGCAATGTTAGCGACGTCTGCTAATGTGCCAATATTGCCTGTTGTGCACAATGCTGGTTATGTTTGGCCTGGTAAGCGGTGGCGTAAGTTTCCGGGTTCGATTCGTGTTGTTATTGGCCCTATTATTGAATCTGAAGGGAAAAAAACATCTCAGCTGCACGACGAAATGGATGCTTGGATGCGTACTGAGATGGCCAAACTTCCAAAAGGAAATGATTTCCTTTTTTAGAATAAAAGATTTCAGAGTCAGGTTTAAAAGCATAAAAAAAGCCGCATCAATGAATGCGGCTTTTTTGTGAGCTTAAATTTCTATGCTTGGTATTTTTTGAATACCAAGCTGGCGTTTGTACCACCAAAACCAAAACTGTTAGACATAACCAGATTTAGGTCTGCATTGTCTTTGCGAGTCATCACAACAGGAATGTTGCCAGCCGCTGGATCAAGGTTATCTATGTTTGCAGAAGCTGCGATGAATTTGTTCTCCATCATTAGCAAGCAATAAATAGCTTCATGAACGCCTGCCGCACCTAGAGAGTGACCTGACAAGGATTTAGTGGAGCTAATCAATGGAATTTTGTCACCAAACGTTTCGTTAACCGCCTGAAGTTCTTTCATGTCGCCAGCAGGAGTACTTGTACCGTGAGTATTGATGTAGTCAATATCGCCATCAATTGTGCTCATTGCCATCTGCATACAACGCACTGCGCCTTCACCAGATGGTGCTACCATGTCGTAGCCATCAGACGTTGCGCCATAACCCACCAACTCAGCGTAGATTTTCGCACCACGTGCTTTAGCGTGTTCAAGCTCTTCAATAACGAGCATGCCGCCACCGCCAGCGATAACAAAACCGTCACGGTTTGCATCGTAAGCGCGAGACGCTTTTTCTGGTGTTTCGTTATATTTAGAAGATAGAGCGCCCATAGCGTCAAACATGCAAGTCTGAGCCCAGCTTTCTTCTTCGCCGCCGCCAGCAAAGACAATGTCTTGCTTGCCAAGTTGGATTAATTCCATGGCATTACCAATACAGTGGGCACTGGTTGAACAGGCAGAAGTGATTGAATAGTTTACCCCTTTGATTTTAAAAGGTGTCGCTAAACAAGCTGAAACCGTACTTCCCATTGTCTGAGTTACACGGTATGGACCGACGCGTTTAACGCCTTTTTCGCGTAATGTATCGGCAGAGTCAACTAGATTTTGAGCAGATGCACCGCCAGAACCAGCCACTAAGCCTGTACGTACGTTAGATACTTGGTCTTCTGTCAGGCCTGAATCTATAATCGCTTGTTGCATAGATACATAAGCATAAGTCGCAGCATCAGCCATAAAGCGGCGAATCTTACGATCAATATTACTTGCATCTAAGTCAATACGACCACAAACATGGCTACGGAAACCGTATTCTTTGTAATCTTCAGCGAAACGAATGCCAGATTGGCCTTCGCGCAAGGAATTCAGAACGCTCTCTTTGTCATTACCTAGGCAACTGACAATACCAAGACCTGTTACTACAACACGACGCATAAATGTGCCTCTTTCATTCTTAATCTTTAGAAGTTATCAGTTGAAGTGAATAAGCCTACACGCAAATCTTTTGCTGTGTAAATTTCACGACCATCAACGGATACGCTTCCATCTGCAATACCCATAACCAACTTGCGTTCAATGACGCGCTTAAATTGGATATGGAAAGTGACTTTTTTGGCGGTTGGCAGGATTTGGCCTGTAAATTTCACTTCGCCGGAACCAAGTGCGCGACCGCGACCTTTATTGCCTTTCCAGCCTAGAAAAAATCCGACTAGCTGCCACATAGCGTCTAAGCCAAGGCAACCAGGCATAACTGGGTCGCCAGGGAAGTGACACGCAAAGAACCAAAGATCAGGGTTTATGTCTAGTTCAGCAATAATTTCGCCTTTGCCATGTTCCCCGCCATCAGTCGAGATATGTGTTATGCGATCCATCATTAGCATATTGCCGACAGGAAGTTGGGCATTGCCTGCACCAAACATTTCTCCGTGGCCGCATTTTAATAGTTCGTCTTTTTCAAAAGATGAAGCTGTAGTCATTATAGTCCTATATCCACATCCAACCGATGACTCAAAATGGTCAGGTGGATTCATGTGGTCCAGTTTGCAGTATAAAATCTAGCTGATTATATCGGTTTGGAACCTTAATATGAATGTTTGAACGGAAAAAAACCGAATTACCTGAATAAAAAATGATCATTATTATGTTAATTCTAGCATTTAGGGAAGATTAGAGGGTTTTGAGCGTGTTTGTTATTACCATTTCCGTTTATTTTTTCTGTTAGGATATTTGCTTTGGTAATATCTTACTGGTTTGAGAGCCCTTATGAGAGTGAAAAAAAATACAAATCTAGCCGTATGGCAGCATCAAGTAGGCAGTGGTCATATTCAGGGATACCTGAGTCAGATTGAGAAAAATCAGCCGACCATTCATTTTCTTCATGGTAATGGTTTTTCGGTAAAGACATACCAGCATTTTTTGGAAAAACTCGATGGCTATAATTTGATTATGCAGGATGCGGCGGGACATGGTGAATCAACGTCTGGTGAGCGGTTTGTCGGTTGGAATGTGACGGCCTCTCGTTTTACTGAATCATTGAATGTGCAGCGAGCAATGCTCCCTAACACGGAACTGATTGGTCTTGGTCATAGTTTTGGTGGTTGTATGACGGCTTTGATGAGCGAGAAGACTCCTTCTCTTTTTGATCGTCTGGTTTTGTTGGATCCCGCACTTTTTCCTCCTCGACTATTGTGGATGATGCGAGGTGTAAAACTAACAGGCTTGAAAAGTCAGATACCCTTGGTAAGGCAGGCTCGTCGGCGTCGTACTCAATGGGAAAGCTTCTCTCAGGTAAAAAACAGTTTTTATGAAAGGGGAACGTTTAAAGGTTGGGAAGATGCTTGTCTAGACGATTATATTAGCTCATCGATTAAGCGAGATGAAAAAGGGCACTATCAATTGGGGTGCCCGCCATGGATGGAAGCTGCCATATTTTCAAGCTACCCAAAAGGACTTTGGAAGGCAATCGCTAATATTTCTGTGCCGACCACTATTATTCAGGGCAAAGACACCTTTGATTACTTTAAGGAGGCTTATCAGCTTGCGGCAAAGCGTAACCCAAATATCCATGTTGTTGAGGTCGAGGGAGGGCATTGTTTTATGCAGCAGCATACTACTATGGCGGCTGACGCTGTGATCAATGTGTTGAAAGGGGAGAAATAAACCAAACACATTTGATGTGTCTGTGTTTGGTTTTTAATGGGAGATTAGTTACGGCGCTTTACTGATGCATTTGCTAAGGCAATGAGTGCCGTTTTGTATTCAGACTCTGGTAGCGAAGCGATAACACTGATCGCTAAATCCGCTTGCTCTTGTGCTTTTTGCTGTGTGTATTCAATCGCACCACAGTGTTGCACGTCATTAATAATGGTTTCTAGCTGCTCTAGTCCACCTGTGAGTATGGCTTGCCTTACTCGCTCAACTGCGTCTTTCTCACCGTATTTCATTGTATAGATTAACGGTAAGGTGGGTTTGCCTTCAGCAAGATCATCGCCAACACTTTTGCCCATTTCTTCCGCCGTGCTGGTGTAATCCATGACGTCATCAATGAGCTGGAAAGCGGTGCCAACATACATGCCGTATTGTTGTAACGCTTCTTGGAATTCAGTACTTGCATCCGCTATGACGGCGCCGCAAAGTGCTGCGCCTTCAAACAGTTTGGCTGTTTTGTACTGAATAACCTTTAGGTAGCTTTCTTCTGATGTGTCTGGGTCGCCGCAGTTTATGAGTTGTTGAACTTCGCCCTCGGCAATGATATTAGTGGTTTTTGCTAAAATACTCATGCATCGCATGCTGCCAACATCGACCATGATTTGAAAGGCGCGAGAATACAGGAAGTCGCCAACCAAGACGCTCGGTGCATTGCCCCACTCTTCATTAGCGG
>JBLHLT010000044.1:0-8509 GCA_047621325.1 Oceanicoccus sp. | reverse complement strand
AACATTTTTGGATCGTTGGTTAAGCCGCGGGCAATACCAACCCGTTGCTGCATGCCACCTGAGAGTTGATAAACTGGATGTTTATGAAAATCTTCTAAGCCAACTAACTTTAAGAAATCCGCCGCCCGTGCATTACGCTCTTTTTTACCCACACCCTGAAGCTTTAATCCAAACGCAGCGTTGTCGAGCACGTTAAGCCAAGGCAATAACGCATGTTTCTGGAACACAACACCGCGATCTTGGCCCGGTCCTGTAATCTGATCTTTTAACTCAAGCCCACAAGCAACACGCGGTAAGCCGGATATACTACTGTCACCCAAAGTAAGATAACCGTCACTTGGCTGAATAAAGCCTGCCATTAAATTTAATAAGGTCGTTTTGCCACACCCTGATGCACCTAGGGCGACAACGAATTCACCTGGTTCTATTTGGAAATTAATACCAGAAAGAGCGGTTACGGGTTCGCCACCATTCATTCCCGGAAATCGGACGGACACGTCATGAATTTGTAATCGGCTCATCGCTTTACTCCAGTAAACTGCCTGTATATTAAAATGTCGCTTCGATCAAATTAGCCAGTTATGCAGCCAACTTAATCGAAGCGCTGGGTTTAGAACTTTGATGCCGCCTCAGCAAAAGAGGGATTAACAAAAACACTGTAATCATCCGCTAAAACTCGCACCTTCCCTTCTTTTTTCAAGAATTCAGACGTGAATCGCAAGGCTTTAGCTGCGCCACCCTCTGCACCACAACCTAACCAGGTACAGCTGATTTGTGCTGCTAAATCAGGAAATTGGTACAAAGCCAATACACCAAGTACGTCTTTAGCTGACCCCCCCGTCATCTTGGCGATATTTATCACCATCATAGAATCTGCGGTTAAACTGTCTTTATGCTTTCTATACTCGCTATCCGCGTCAGCAATTAGCTTAATTAGCTGTACAACAACCTCTGGGTTCTTTTTACCAAATGACGTGTTAATCACCATGCCGTCAAATGTTGCCTTGCCCCAGCCACTTAGCTCACCAGAACTGATCAGCACGTGACCAGATTGTTTAATGCGACCCAATGCTGGATCCCAAATAAACGCACCGTCAATATCGCCACGCTCCCACGCAGCAGCAATGGCATTTGGCTGCATGTTTAACAAACTTACGTCTTTTGTGCTTAAGCCAAATTGCTCAAGTGCGAACAGCATATGAAAATGTGTTGTGGAAACAAATGGTACGCCTATTTTTTTTCCTTTTAGATCTTGAGGGGCATAAATGCCTGAACCGTCACGAACAACCAAGGCTTCTGCGTCATTTATGTTCTCTAAAATCCACACAAGTTCAATATCTAAACCGCGGTTTACTGCAGCAGCAATTGGGCTGGAACCAGCCGTCGCAATATCAATATCACCCGATGCCATGGCGGTAATGACTTTCGCACCAGAATCAAATCGTCGCCATTCAACGTTCATACCAGTTACTTTTTCAAATTGCTTTTCTGCAATAACGGATTTCCACGGATTCATCATACCTTGATAACCAATGGTAATCGTCTCGGCAATCGCGAATTGTGATAAAACGAGACCACCAGCTAGAATCGATAATGCCATCGCTTTGTGAATACATTGAGTAATGCTTTTTACTTTCATTTTGAGTCTCCTCGGATGTGAAGTCGGTAAGTACGCTTTCACAGTACGAGCAGAGCTTGCCTAAGCGATAGATCCAGATATTTAAAAGAATTAGTCCAGAGAGCGCCAATGGAACAAAAATTGCTTCTAATTAGAGCAAAACATGGATTATTGAGAGGATTTACCTTGCTTGAACACTATTTTCACATTGAATTTGACCCAGAACGAACCCTACAAGATCAAATTCGTGAATTCCTCGTCAACCTGATACTTTCCGGTGGATTACCACTCGATGAGCCTTTGCCCTCTTCACGTAATTTGTCGCAAAAACTGGGGGTTTCACGCAATACTATTGTGCTGATATACGAAAGTCTTGTGGACAGTGGTTTCATTGAACCTCGACCACGAAAAGGTTTTTTTATCGCCCAGAACTACCGTATTCCTGAGACAATTAGCACCGATTTAGTGCGTAAAAGCGCCAACGCTTCGCCCAGCTGGTCGAGCCGTTTTCAAAAACAGCCAAGTAATGATCAAAACATTGTTAAACCCTATGATTGGCAGAAATTTGAATACCCTTTTATCTACGGGCAAATTCAGCGAGAATTCTTTCCCTTAGAACAATGGCGCGACTCGGTGCGTAAGAGCATGTCGGGGCGATGGAATAAATATTGGATCAATGACATGGTGGATTCAGATGATCCCTTGTTGATTGAGCAGATCCGCACACGCTTACTACCACGCAGAGGCATCTATGTAGAAGCCAATGAAATCCTTATTACCATTGGTACACAGAACTCGCTTTACTTACTGGCCAATTTATTGTGTAACGATAGGACACGGGTTGCTATGGAGAACCCAGGGTTTAGAGATGCCTTAAATATTTTTTCTTTATTCGACAGCCATATCCACAAACAACCAGTCGATCAAAATGGCATTGTGGTTGATGAGAAACTGCACGCTTGTGATTATCTCTATGTTACACCAAGCACTCAAGTTCCTACCGGAGTAGAGCTAAGTAAATCGCGTCGTAAAGCCTTACTGAATATGTCGGTCAAAGAAGATTTTGTCATCATAGAAGACGACTACGATGCCGAGATCAACATTAAAATTAGCCCTCAACCCGCTCTAAAAGCATTGGATAAAAACAATCGAGTTATTTACATCGGTAGTATGTCAAAGTCCATTTCCCCAGGGCTGAGGATTGGTTTTATGGTGGCCGATGAAGAACTTATATCCGAAGTGCGTGCCCTTAGACGTTTAATGTATCGCCATCCACCAGTGAACATTCAGCGCCAACTCTCACTATTTTTGTCCTTAGGTTATTACGATGCTTATCTAAGAAAATTACGAATTATTAATTCTTCCAAATTACAGCGCATGACCGACGCCGTAAACCTTCACCTGCCACAGATGAATACCACAAACAATGTGAGTAAAGGCGCGACCTCAGTCTGGCTGCAAGCATCTAAGGATGTAAATACCGAAGAGGTCGCATGGCTGGCAGCGCGCAATAGTATTCTGATTGAACCAGGCGCTGTGCACTTCACCGATGATAACCCGCCAAAAAATTTCTTTAGGCTAGGTTTTTCAGCAATTGAAACGCATAAAATAGAGCCCGGCATTGCGGCTTTAAAAGATGTTTTTGCTCACTTTTAGAGCCTTGGCACTACATTCCCTTAAAGCTGGACCTATAGGAAAACCAAGATTCCCTTATATCGTGTGATTGCGCCCAAACAACAAATATTGAAACAACACATCATTTTTTGGGCCAGTGACCACGGAGATCTTGTTGATGCCCCATTTAGAGTTGGCCATGCTATTGGTTTTTATTGCGGCGCTAGTGCGTGGCTATACTGGCTTTGGTTTTGCAGCTGTGGCGATTTCAGGCTTGAGTCTTATTTGGCCTGCTAAAATCAGCGTTCCTGTTATTCTCATTCTGGATTTAATTGGCTCTATTGGGCTGCTTGCAGGCGCATGGAAGCACGCGGATCGTACACTGCTAAAAAATCTTGCTCAAGGAGCGTTAATTGGCATTCCTCTGGGTTTGTTTATCTTAATCAAGGTCCCAGATCCTGTGCTTAAATTCATCATCAGTATGTCTATTCTGATGATGGCATTTTGGTTGTTGCAACCTCGTGCTGCCAATTTATCACCGTCGAATTGGCTCACTAAGATTGTCGGCAGCATTTCTGGCGCTTTTACTACCGCGGCTTCTGTCGGTGGCTTGCCGGTGGTGTGTTATTTGTTAATGACCGCCCATGTCGCACAGGTACAAAGAGCCACTCTGGTTATTTTTCTCAGCACAACGGACCTTATTTCCGTAGGCTTAATGGCCGTCAGTGATGTCATCAGCGTTACTCTTTTACAGCCCATATTATTGCTTTTAATCCCGTGTGTAATCGGTGTGCAATTTGGCCAATGGCTGTTTAACCGTAAGCCACCGCAATCGTTTCGTCCTATCGCTTTACCCGTATTAATCGTTCTTTCAACGGTCAGCCTCTACTACAGCAGTACACAGATTTTTTAATAAGGAGTTCATATGAACAAAACAGCGGTTATTACTGGCGCTACATCTGGTTTTGGCCTTGCCTCAGCACATATTTTTGCTGACGCAGGTTGGAATCTTATTCTTACAGGTCGTCGTGAAGAACGCCTTGCCGATATCAGCGAAAAGTTATCAGCAAAAACGACCGTACTCACTCTTGTCATGGACGTATGCGATAACAAGGCGGTCTTATCCGCCTTTGACAAGCTGCCTACGCCTTTTGATCGGATAGACCTACTTATTAATAATGCAGGTTTAGCCTTAGGTACTGAGCCTGCCCAGCGCTCGGATCTTGCTCAGTGGCACACCATGATTGATACCAACATAAAGGGTCTTACCACGGTCACTCACGCTCTTTTACCAAAACTCATCGCCACAGGTAAAGGCGCCAGCATTATTAATCTAGGTTCCATTGCCGGTCAATGGCCCTACCCTGGCGGCAATGTTTACTGCGGTACCAAAGCTTTTGTCGAACAGTTCTCCCTTGCTCTACGTTGTGATTTGAGCGAGACCGGCGTACGAGTCACATGTTTGGCTCCGGGGTTGTCGGAAAGTGAGTTCACCTTGGTAAGAACGGGCGGTAATCAACACGCCTATGACGCTTTATACAAGGGTGCAGAAGCCATTCAGCCAGAAGACATCGCAGAAACACTTTTATGGATTGCGCAATTACCAGCCCATTTAAACATTAACCAACTTGAAATCATGCCCGTTCGTCAGAGCTGGGCACCTTTTGCCATTCACCGTGATACTTAATCGACCCTATCAAAGGAGATAACCCATGTCACAATACAACGAATACAGTAACGAACAGATTAAAGCATTCGATAAGTCCAGCGTTTGGCACCATCTAATGCCAGGCGCCGCAGCCGAAAATGGCCTACCCATGTTTGTCAAAGGTGAAGGGCTTGATATTTGGGACATCGATGGTAAACAATACCTTGATGCCTCAGCAGGTGGCGTTTGGGTCACCAATACAGGTTATGGTCGTAAAGAGATAGTCAATGCCATCAGCGAGCAATTGCTGGAACTCAACTTCTTTGCAAGCGCTATGGGAAACAAACCTGCAGCGGTATTTGCCAATCGTTTATTAGAAAAAATGCCTGGCATGCAACGTGTGTTTTATTCAAGTTCTGGCTCTGAAGCCAATGAAAAAGCCTTTAAAATGGTGCGCCAGATTTCCCACAAAAAATACGCTGGCAGGAAAAATAAAATTCTTTATCGTGAACGTGATTATCATGGCACCACCATAGCGGCATTAAGTGCAACAGGACAATCACAACGTCGCGATCAATTTGGGCCATTTGTGCCGGGTTTTGTGGAATTTCCGCATTGCTTTGAATACCGTAGCCAATTCGATGACTCAAGTAACTACGGACAAAAAGCCGCACAACTGATGGAAGAGGTGATTTTACGTGAAGGCCCGGACACAGTCGGCGCTGTGATTATCGAACCTATTACCGCGGGCGGCGGTATTATTACACCGCCAGAAGGTTACCTAAAAGCCGTTGAGCGGATCTGTAAAAAACACAATATTTTATTGATTCTTGATGAAGTAGTTTGTGGCTTAGGCCGCACAGGTAAATGGTTTGGTTATCAACATTACGAGATTCAACCAGACATAGTAACCATGGCAAAAGGCCTTGCATCGGGTTATGCCGCCATCTCTTGTACCGTGACAACAGAAGCTGTTTATAACCTGCTTCAAGAAGATTCAAGCGATGATAAACTTGGTTACTTCCGCGACATTTCTACTTACGGCGGTTGTCTGGCGGGCCCTGCAGCTGCCTTAGCAAATTTGAAAATAATCGAAGACGAAAAGCTGATCGAGAACTGTGCGGTCTTGGGTGATGTGTTCTTAGCTGGTTTGCAAGCGCTAAAAGCAAAATACGCCATCATCGGTGATGTACGTGGTAAAGGTTTATTGTTGGGCATTGAGCTAGTAACAGATCAAGTGACAAAAACACCTGTAGATGAGTCCATAGCAATCAAAATATTCATCGCTTGTAAACAAGCGGGGTTATTGATTGGACGCACAAATCGCAGCTTTAATGAGCACAACAATATCCTCAATTTCAGTCCAGCATTGTGTGTGTCAGAAGCGCAAATTAAGAAAATTTTAACGATTCTAGATCAGGTCTTTAGTGACTTAACAGTTTAGAAATTATGTTGACTGTTTAAATAATGATTGACTAAAATCGTCTCAGAAAAACACCCTTATCAAAAAAATGATAGCGGGTGTTTTTTTAATTATTCTAATTTAGTCGCCTCAACCTGCATCCGTAAACACCTTAAGAACACGCGAGTAAGTCTCTGTCATGAGACAATCGCATTTTAAGTCATCTAATCTCAACCATGCCACATCAACTCACCTTTGCCGACAGCGAATTCAACAAAAAGGTGCCGTAAAACACGTAAGAAGATTTTCATCGTATAGACGAGTTAATGCCTTGAGATCAATTAGAAGCACTTATTGAGCCGTTTTATCCTAGGCCGAGGAATGGCATAAAACCTTATCCACTTTAAAGCTTGTTCCATATTCACTGTATGCAACATTGGTACAACATGAGTGACCCAACAATGGAAGGTACTCTGTATAAAATTACGTCTATGTGCTTGTTTGCTGACTTATCGTTAAATAGCCCAATTCTTGGTCACACCATCATCATGAATTTCATGACATTTATTAGAAAAACACTCTCTCACCTCCCCTTTTTTAAAAAAGTGAATAGAAGGTTGCCTGACGCAGGAATTCATCTCAAAGAAGGCACCATTGTGGACACCACTATTATTGAACCCGCCAGTTTATCCAAAAATAAAGCCACAAAAAGAGACCCTAAAATGCATCAAAATCAGAAAGAAAAGTAGTGGTTCTTTGGTTTAAAAGCGCATATTGCAGTGGATGCAAGAATAGGACTGACGCATGGCCTTAGTACGACAGAAGCAAACATACATGACATAAACGAGGCGATCAGTTTACTTCACAGAGAAGAATGTTTTATCTCGGCAGATTCTGATTATCGCGGTACTCAAAAACAGAAAAAACTAAAAAGTCCAAAAACAGACATCTTGATTACTGCTTTTTTTGACGGAATTGATGTACAAAATAAGAACACTGAAAAAGCGACCTAAAAAATAAGAAATAACCAATCCAAACAGAATACATCAGAGCGAGTATCCGATCCACAAGGTATTAATCCGTTCAAAAATGAACAAACAAACTAAAAAAAACTTATTTAGCAGTGAAAAGTTAATAAAAAGATCAAAATCCTTACTGTTATTACGCCTTTTAGAAAACTAAACCGAATAAGTTGGCTTAATCGTATGTTCCTTAGCTAACCCACGAATGTAACTAATAGCCTGCATCACTGTTGCAAGATTAGCGTCATCGTAGAGTATACGAATGCAGTCCATCAGGTCTGCTGATATCATTTCAGCTATCATAATATTACTTAAATATAGTTTTTTTGCTCGTGGAGAGCATAGTGCCACGTTTGGTTTTTCCTAATGGATTTGATGCGTCCTCATGTTCAGGTACATAACGCGCCATACCCTCAGCAACTCAAAGCTGAACCAGAGACTTGCCACTCTTAAGCTTAAGCTTCACGAGCATTAGCCCCTATCTCGGCACTTTTTTGAGTATTACGTCCCTCAAATGTCTCGCTCTCATTAAATATTACTTGCGCTAGTTTTTTTATGCGAATTTGGGCATATACCACGATGATTCCATCTTTCTTTTGCCGCTTCCTAAAGCTAGCCGTACCACAAACCTGTAATTTTATGACATAATCGGGTTATAAGTTTTTAACTGCATTATTTGACGATAGAAAACAGCCAGTGCTAAAAAATAATTTTCAGCACTTTGTTAGCACTGTGCAACCTGCAACGCTATATTTAACCCAAAATGACTAAATTAATGCTAAATGGAATCACAGAAAATACAGACCTAAAGCCAGTAAAATCAAGGGATACAGTCGATAGGCGTTTTTCCATTGCACCCATGATGGACTGGACGACTTCAGATTACCGAGTCTTTGCTAGAACGCTTAGCAAAAACACGCTGCTTTATACCGAGATGGTGACCACAGGCGCTTTGTTGCAAGGTAATCATCCTGAAAGATTCTTACGATACGATGAGTGCGAGCATCCTATTGCGTTACAGCTTGGCGGATCAGACGCCGTTGCGTTGGGAAAATGCGCGAAAATGGCTGAACAGGCAGGCTTCGATGAAGTAAATCTAAACGTTGGTTGCCCAAGCGATCGAGTTCAAAACAGTTTGATCGGTGCCTGTTTGATGGCTCACCCAGACAAAGTGAAAGACGCCATGCGTGCGATGCAAGATGCGT
>JBLHLT010000043.1:0-9026 GCA_047621325.1 Oceanicoccus sp. | reverse complement strand
GTGCATAATCTTCGGGAAATGCCTGCCGCAATGGCCCGTAAAATCGAAACATTAACCGCACGAGGCATACTGCCACCCTATCCTGACGCAAGCATGGCTAAAAATCCTGCGCTGAAGGGTTATCCGAACTGGGCAGCAATGAAACGTTTTAATCCAATGAACTATGTTGACCAGTTAAATGTGCCCACTCTAATTATAGATGCCGAAAATGAAACATTATTTGACCGCTCTCAAAATGGCGTGCTGTTACACAACTCCATTAAGGATCGCCTAGATGCAAAGTATATCGCTTATCCCGGCGGACATTACGACCTATACAAAGGTGATAATCAAAAAGCAGCTTTTAAAGAAGCGGCGGTTTGGTTGGTTAAGTATTTAAAGCCTTAAAAATAAGATTTCAGCCGCTACTGCGGCCTATATTTCCAAGCATTTATAGCGTTTGACACAACAGATGTTGGCATTAATAAACAGGGTCTAAATCATTACGTTCAAAAAATTCTTACAAATTTCAATTGACGTTTCTGGTACTCACTTATGCAAACTGTCGTTAATTTCAAAAATATGAAACTGAACATTGATATAAATAATGAAGCAGAAGCTCAACCATAATGCTTCGTAAAGGCAACAACATGAACTTACAAAACCAAGACATAGATATTGAACTAGCATCTGCAGAATTTATTTTTGCTGAAATGGATAAACTTGCAATTGAGTCAGGAGGCGATTTTGAAATTATCAACAGGGAAATTGATGGAGAAAACTTTAATGTTTTTAAAAATTTGTCTGAAAGCTTACCCGCCATGTATAAAACGGTGGTTGAGACCCATGCTGATAAAGAATTTTTAGTCTATTTAAATCAACGTTATAGCTTTAACGATATTTACCAGCAAGCGTCGGCGTTTGCGCAATCACTACAGCAAGATTACAACATTAAGGTTGGCGACAGTGTAGTGATAGCTATGCGTAACTATCCAGAATGGATCATGGCATTTATGGCGATAACCAGTATTGGCGGTGTTGTTGTACCGCTTAATGCATGGTGGCAACGTGAAGAGTTTACTTATGCCATTGAACACTGTGAAGCGAGTTTAGTGATCGCAGACGACCGCCGTTTTGTCATGTTAAAAGACTGGCTATTACAACAATCTATCCCGGTGATTGTTGCCAGAGGTAACAATACAACTAGAGGGGCTACGGAGTTTGAGCAGCTAGTTAGCAAAAATCAAAATCAGGCTATGCCTGATGTACCCTTAAATAGGGATTCAAGCGCTTGTATTTTTTATACATCAGGCTCAACGGGGCTTCCCAAAGGGGCAGTTTCTAATCACGAAAACCTATTAACCTCCTTACATACTTGGGCGATGTTAGGCACAGGTGCTGCAATTGCTAACAACACTGTTGATCAAGAGCCGCCAAATGCTCCCTGTGCTTTAATGACTGTACCTTTATTTCATGTGACTGCTTGCCACGTGCTGTTTTTACTCTCACTTTATACAGGTCGTAAGACTGTGATGATGCATAAATGGGATGCATTAGAAGCACTTAGACTAATAGAGCAAGAAAAGGTGACGTATTTTAACGGTGTACCCACTATGTCGTTAGAATTAATGAGTCATGCACAGTTAGCTGAATTTAATACATCGACGTTAACAGATATAAGTGCAGGTGGTGCAGCTCGTCCTGCAGATCACGTTCGTAAATTATATGAAAAATTTGAACAAGGATTTCCAAGCACTGGTTACGGTTTAACTGAGACAAACGCTCTAGGATCTGTCAACGGAGGTGGCGATTATGTGTATAAACCTAATAGTGTTGGTGTTGCAACCAGACCTATTGTCGATATTAAGATCCTAAATGAAATAGGTACTGAAGTTAAGCAAGGAGAACATGGCGAGATCTGCATAAAATCGATTTCAAATGTGAGTAAATATTGGCGAAACCCAGAGGCAACCAAAGCATCATTTATCAAAGGTTATTTTCGAACCGGTGACTTAGGCTATAAAGATAAAGATGGCTTTGTTTATATAGTAGACCGTGTAAAAGACATCATAATTCGAGGAGGTGAAAACATCGCTTGCTTAGAAGTAGAAGCTGAAATTTATAAACACCCCAGCATAAAAGAAAACTCGGTATTTGCTTTGCCTGATGAGCACTTAGGAGAAATTGTAGGTGCTGTGGTGCAATTAAAACCTGACACTTTCATAGATATTGAGCAACTACGTAGTTTTCTAGCCGAGCGCTTAGCTGGTTTCAAAGTGCCCGCTTTCGTTTGGGTATCCGAACAACCTTTACCTCGACTCGGATCCGGCAAGATCAACAAAAAATTGTTGAAAAAATCTTACGCTGAAAAATTACTGACTAGTGATCAATAAAAACAAACAATAAAAACAAACAATAAAAACATCAAAACTGTCGCGGGCGTGACTCAGTCACTACCCGTTTTTACGTATATTATTTTTATAGACATCGAGATTGAAACTCTGCTGACTATGAACGTTTGGCACAATCACTTATTAAACTAAGTGCTTGTAGGGTTATGATACCTGCCCCCGACATTCTACAGTGAATGTTTGCAAGCATCATATGATCGGCTTATCGCTTTGGTTGCTTAAAAACAATCCACTCTATATAAACAAAGTGTAAGCACAGTGAAAACATCACCTGCGAAAGCAGCTACCACTAAACCAACTGCGGCAAAACTAGCTATCGCTAAACCAACTGCAGCAAAAAACCTACAGCTAAACCTGCGCTAACTCGATTAGATGGATTAATACATGTCAAAACAA
This sequence comes from Oceanicoccus sp., assembly GCA_047621325.1. Taxonomy (GTDB): domain Bacteria; phylum Pseudomonadota; class Gammaproteobacteria; order Pseudomonadales; family Oceanobacteraceae; genus Bermanella. The sequence goes on along the minus strand of JBLHLT010000043.1, from coordinate 6,240 downwards.
AAAGTAGTAAACTCTAAGCCTAGTGCAACAGAAATAGTAGAAGCAACACTTGTCACAATAAAAAGGGTCGAAGCAAAATTTACTACAACAAAAGTTGTAGAAGCTACACTTGTTTCAACAAAAACGACAAGTGAAGACTGTTAGACATCATTTACCCTTTACATCCTGCTATCAGTTAGCTGTGGAATTACGTTATATTAAGTTCTCTTATGCACTCAGTAAAATATCAGCAGTTAACTGAAGGTGTTCGCACTCTACAAGATATTCAAGGTTATTTGATTTGGCGAAACTTTCTGCTTGCCAGACAAAAATCATCTAAAAATACAAAACCTATCATAGTGGAGCCTGGTTTTTTGGCCGACGATGACTCAACCCTCATTATTCGCGGTGTCTTAAACATTTAGTTGCAGATGTGCAAGGTCGGAGCCTAGCCATAAATTTTGGCGTGCGGGTGCACCTAATTAATGGTTTCGCAAAGTTGATCCGCAAGGTATCAGATGAAAGCAATCAAAAGGTGACATTAATTGGTCATAGTCTAGGTGGTGTTTTATCAAAAGAATTGGCCAAGATGTTTCCCGCACATGTTGAGCAAGTCATTAGTTTAGGTAGCCCGCTTTTTGATAAAGAGGGTGACAGTTCGAGTGTTTCAGAAATTTACAAAATGTTTAAATCCCAACAAACTTGATGAGAAGTTACTGCCGATAGAATATAACTTTGAGTAATTGCCGAAATGCCTAATGACCTCAATTTATTCCAAAGCCGACGGCATTGTGCAGTGGAAAGCGAGTTTATTGCCACAAAGTAAATTAACTCAGAACATCGAGGTCGACTGCTCTCACTGCGGAATGGCCACTGCTCCAGCAGTCATTTATTTATTAACTCGTTTAGTTGAGCAATCTTCTCTCGAAAAATTAACTCCTAATATACTAGAGAGAATTTTTTTAAAAGGCGAATTCGAATCCGAAGTATCTAACATCTAATTTTTTGTAAAAATTTCTTTTTAAAGATTTTCAGATGACTGCAAATAATGATCTTCTTCGCTATTTTAACTCATTATCATTTAGCCGCTTAAAGGCCCGGTTAACCTTCTTTTAACAGCATACCCACTAGCATTTCAGCGTGTCGTATTATCGATTCCTCTGATATAGGGTTAAATCCAAATAGCATTTTACATTCCGACTCAAACGAAAAAATGGTCGCGCTAGCACTGACCATAATATAATACCAGTGGGCAAATTGCTGGTCAGTGAGTTTGAGTTCTTTGGCAATGTATTTCTTGATTTTAGTGACACTTGGACGCACATGTACGTCGGTAAGGTAGTGAATTCGCCAACTGTCTTGTCGCGCTTCCTGACTCATTAGGCGGCTTAATTCAGGATGTTCAGCGTAGTAACGCACATGAAAACGAATCAATAATGCAACGCTTTCACGTTTAGACACCTCTTTGATAATCACTAGGCGTTGCTCCAGCGCCACATTTAATGCCTTAAATATATTGTCCGCAACCGCCTTCCACAGTTCATCCTTGCCGCCAAAGTGATAGGCCAACATGCCACGATTTACTTTGGCTGCGGTTTCAATATCTCTTGCCGAAATCGCGTCGAATCCTTGCTCAGCGAACATTGGCGTTGCGGCGTTCATTAAATCGGTGCGCGCAGTTTCTGTTCGCTCCTGAATACGACGGCTGCGTTTAGGAGCTGCACTTTCATTTCTAATTGTATTTTTAGTCATATGACACCTATCTAAAACAAAGATTATATTAACAATGAAAATACTGCAGGAGTTAACACTTTTTAACTTCAAACTTGTTTATAAGCAGACATTATTAAAATTATATTCCCCAATTAAATTTTTAATCAATTTAATTCTGCAATAAATATAATTTATAACCCAAAAACACTTTTAAGTTAACAAGTTAAACCTATATATATACGAACACGAACATGTTTCATTAGATAAAACCAGTTGACTGACAGGTTTTATATTGATAGATTTTTAATTACTTTAGGTTTACTACAACAATAAATTGAATCGGGTAAATAAAATGACGGTTTATCGGTTACTCATAAACGGCGAACTTATCGCCGGTGATAATACCATGGCGGTAATGAATCCGGCCGACGAAACGCTGGTGGCAAATAGCCCTCACGCTTCTCTCAATCAATTAAATCAAGCTGTCGCTGCGGCTAAGGCGGCATTTCCCGATTGGAGTGCAACACCAATGGCGGCTCGGCAAGCCTTGCTTGCCAAGGTTGCTGAGGTGGTAGAAGCCCATGCCCAGGAGTTAGGCGAATTGTTAGTACAAGAACAGGGCAAGCCGATTGCTGATGCAGTGATGGAAGTGCATGGCTTTGTGGCTTTTTGCCGATATTTTTGCGAGCTAACGTTACCCGTTAAAATATTAGAAGACAGTACGCAGCGCCGCGTAGAAGTTCATGCAAAACCATTAGGTGTGATTGCGGCCATGGTGCCTTGGAATTTCCCATTGATATTAATGGCCTTTAAATTATCGCCCGCTTTGATAGCCGGTAATACCATGGTGTTGAAACCCGCGTCGACCACCCCGTTAAGTACTTTGCGTATCGGTGAGTTAATTAAAGATATTTTACCCGCCGGCACCCTGAATATTATTACCGACAATAACGAACTGGGCGCACCGCTGACGGCCCATCCTGATGTCAATAAAGTTTCGTTCACTGGCTCTACGGCGACCGGTGCAAAAGTTATGGCGGGGGCGGCCGATTTGATTAAACGCATTACGCTAGAACTCGGTGGTAACGATGCGGCAGTGATCATGGCGGATACCAAACTTGATGATGCGCTCCCAAAAATATTTGGAGCGGCCTTTCATAACGCAGGTCAAATTTGTATCGCGGTTAAACGCCTGTATGTACACGACAGTATTTACGACGATGTTTGTGATCGGTTGGCAGTCATGGCCGATGGCGTTGTGATAGGCAATGGTATGGCAGAGACTACCACCATGGGCCCGTTACAAAATGCGTTGCAATATAACAAGGTGAAAGCGCTGATTGCAGAATCCCAATCGCACGGTACTCAAATCACGACTAAACAAACAGTACCCAGCCCAGGTTATTTTATTCGCCCAACTTTATTTAAAGACATTACCGAAGGGGCACGCTTGGTCGACGAAGAACAATTTGGCCCAGTGTTGCCCATTATTCGCTATCGAGATGAAAAGGCATTATTAGTCAGTATAAACTCGAGCATTTTTGGCTTGGGTGCTTCGGTATGGGGCGAGAATAGCAAAGCGGTTTATCACTTGGCCAATCAAATAGATGCAGGAACTGTTTGGATAAATAAACATGGCGAGCTAGATCCAGCAATTCCCTTTGGTGGTGCCAAGCAATCGGGCTTTGGCAGTGAATTAGGTGAGTCAGGGTTGGCCGAATTTACCCAAACTAAAATCATTAATATCGCGAAATAAAAATAACTACATAAAAAAGAGCGCCAGAGATGTTTACCCCGAGCCCTAATAAGTTATACACCATGCCAGCACACTTTGGTGAAAGTGATCATAATCAGCAAGATACCGTCCCCAATGGGTGGTATCACGATGTCACAGTTATTGCGGTGCCATATATTACCGACAGAGAAGCAATCGCGCGGTATTTACCAGCCGGATTTGAGCCCACATCTGTTCCGGTGATCACCGTTTATTACTGTTGTAATAAGCAAGTCGATTGGCTTGCGGGTCATGGTTATAACATGATCGGTGTGAATGCTTCAGTGATCTTTAAAGGCAAGGATGAAACTCTAGAAGGCTCATATTGTTTAGCCATTTGGGAAAATTTAACCGACCCCATTTTGCGCGGCCGTGAGGTGCAGGGGATACCAAAAGTGTTTGCTGATATTCCAGAGCATTCAGAGCGATTAGGAAAACTGGCCACCAACGCCAGCCATTTTGGTCATAAGATTGTTGATCTTTCTATTAAAAACTTAACCGCGTTAAGTGCTCAAGAAATGACAGCAATGATACAAAGCCAGCTCGGAAAAGATCATCCAATGGCGTGCCGATACTTGCCAAATATTGGCGTGGATGGGGCGGCACTGAACGAGGTTACTACGTTTCCAAGTGAAAGTTTTCATCGTGAAGTTTTTGTGGGCGAAGGCGAGGTGGATTGGCACAGTCTTACCTGGCAGCAAAACCCGACTCAGTTTCAGATTGTTAATGCCATCGCTGTGCTGCCAATTATTTCGTACTTACCCTCTGTGGTGACAAAAGGCAGTGTGAATTTAACCTTAACGGATCGCCCAACGCGAGTACTTAATGTATGACTCTCCCTGAAATAAAAACCGTTTGCTTTGTCGGCAGTGGCACTATGGGGTGTTACAACTCACTTATCGCTGCGTTGGCAGGTTATCAAGTGATTTTGTACGATGTGTCAGCGCAAAATTTAGCGGCTACTGATTCGAAATATACACAACTTGCAGAACCGATGTTAGCGGCGGGTACGATAAGCCAGCAAGATTTTACGCTGGCTATGCAACGAGTGACCTTAAGTGGTGATGCAACAACGGCATTAGGCTCGGCAGATTTAGTCAGTGAATCGGTGTTTGAACAGCGAGATTTAAAACGCAAAGTGCTTAAAGTCATAGAGAATCATTGCCAACCCCACTGCATCATCACCACTAATACGTCAGCATTGTTAGTTTCTGAACTGGATTCGGCACTTGAGGATGGCGGTCGATTCGCGGCGCTTCATTCTTACCTTAGCATTCCATTAATGGATATTGTGGGTGGCCCACGGTGCGAGACCAAAATATTGCAGACGTTAGTGCGCTATGTGAAAAGTCTTCATTGCCAGCCGTTGTTGCTGAAAAAAGAATATCCAGGCTATTTACTCAATGCATTATTGGGCTCTTTTATTACCAGCGCTATTTTATTGGTCGCTGATGGTGAGGGCACCATTGAAGAAATTGATCGCGCTTGGTTAGCTCATAGTAATGGTGCGATGGGGCCTTTTGGCTTAATGGATTATATCGGTATAAAAGTAATCTATGACAGTTGGGCGGATGAAAAAACAGAAGCTTACGAGCAAGTTATTTCTAAACGAGTCAGCGCCTATTTAAAACCTTTTGTGCAACGAGGTGAGCTGGGTATGAGAACAGGAAAAGGTTTTTATGGCTACCCACATGCCAGTTGGCAGGCACCTGAGTTTACGCAAAACAAGGATATACCTAAACGACTTTATAAGGCGTTAAGCACGGCCATCATACAACGGGCCATTTTGGTCTATGAAGCGGGTGTCGCCGATCGGGAGATGATTGATCAAACTTGGGTGACCGGCGTTTCAATTGCAAAAGGACCGTTCACTATGTTTAACGAATGGGGTGTTACAGAATTTGATGCCTTATCAAAGACAACACAAGCTGCCATTGGGTTATGTTCAGAAGAGCAAATGAACGCCATTCAAGGATTTATCGACATCGCCCCTCAGCCATAGCTAAGCGGGCATAAGTTTTAATGATTGTGCCTAATCTTGATTCGGAGTTTCTATGGCACTTTGAGGGCGTTAGCGCCATAGGAGAATACTTGTAATGCAAGCTTTCCTTAAAAATATTTATCACAATAAAATGATGGGTGATTATCATGTTTTTTGATCCAAATGAAGAATATCTCATGCCCGTTTTTTTCGGCCCTATTCCTCGCAAGGTGATAGGCAGAAAATATAACGATGTCACCAGCATTATTGTCTCTTATCTCACCGACCGCGAGCAGCTTGCTAAATATATTCCGGCGCCATTTGAGGTGGGGGAATTGCCGATTATTACTGTTTCATATGCCTGCAACAAAGGGGTTGAATGGCTGGCCGGCCGGTCTTATAACCTGATCGGCGTCAATGCTTCGGTGAAGTTCAAGGGCAAAGAGGACCAATTGGAAGGGGCTTTAACTCTGGCTATGTGGGAAAACCTTACCGATCCTATCCTAACCGGTCGTGAAATTAAGGGGATCCCAAAAATCTATGCGGATATACCTGATCACCAGATTAGCAATGGTCAGTGGCGGGCCAATGCCAGCCATTTTGGCAACCAAATTCTCAAAATAAGCGCCGATAATCTTACCCCCCTGAGTGAAAAAGATATTGCTGAAGCGAAAAAATCGATGCAGGGAAAAGACAATTGGATGGGATACAAATACATCCCGAATCCAAATGGCGTTGGCCCCGCAGTGAGTTACCCCACCCTTTTCCCATCTGAGAATATCGCCACAGAGGT
>JBLHLT010000042.1:0-9714 GCA_047621325.1 Oceanicoccus sp. | reverse complement strand
ATGAGCCGCTTTTATCCTAAGCAAGTAAAGTTATTTTCAGATGGTGCGGTGTTTAGCCAATTAATGAAAATGAGCGAAGGTTATTTAGACGGGCATCATGGTGAGTGGATTATGCAGCCCGAATTATTTCAACGCGCTTTTGCTAAGTATTGGGATGCTGGTTATCAAATTCATGTGCATCAAAATGGTGATGAGGGTTTGGATTTAGTATTGGATACGCTTAGCGAAAATATGAAACGTAACCCTCGTGAAGATCACCGAACGGTGATTGTTCATTTTAGTTATTCTCGTCTTGATCAAGTGGCCAAAATTAAAGAGCTGGGCGCTATTGTTAGTGTTAATCCTTATTACCCTGTGGCGCTGGCGGATATGTATTCAAAAGTGGGCGTGGGTCCCCAGCGTTCAGAATCCATGGTACGTTTGGGAGATTTACAAGCGGCTGGTTTGTCGTATTCTTTGCATTCGGATATGCCTATGGCGCCGGGACGTCCGTTATATTTAATGTGGTGTGCGGTTAATAGGTTAACGCTAAATGGCAATACAGTGGCGCCAGAGCAAAAAATCAGCGCTCTACAGGCTTTGCGAGCCGTCACCATAGACGCCGCTTATTCCATGAAGCTAGAGAACCAAATAGGGTCAATTGAAGCCGGTAAGTTTGCAAATATTACCGTACTTAAATCAAACCCACTTAATGTGGACCCTATGACTATTAAGGATATTAAGGTCGTGGCAACATTGCACGAGGGGCGGGTGTTAATGGTACAAAAAGAAGGAATTCCTAAGACCCATTTTTGGGAATTAATACCTGTTTATTGGCAGTTAATCATGGCCAAATTATAAATATAACCTGTAGGAGGCTGCTGGCAGGCGATGTTTTGTGTTCATCGTTTAAGCTGTTTTCGCCTGCAAGCAGCCTCCTACAGTAATGTGTTTAAACTTAATCGTAGGCACAAAAATGTATGGATCCCCTCGTTGTTGCAAGTAACTTTTGCAATGATAAGGTGGTTTTGCGCTAATGTATTCGGAGTCTTCAGTGGGAAGGCTTATTTTCCCGCTCCATGATGAGCATCCGCGCTAGATAGCCCTAAAAAGCCGTTAGTCTTAATGACTGTTTTTTGAGCCAATCTGTAAACGGCCCATCATACCTTTCGAGTCGTGATAAGAACGCCCGAGTACCATGAACAAGCACCGCAGCCGCTATTGCCGCGTTTACTTATGCCTAACCCTTCTGCCATGTGCCGGCCATTTTTAAACTCAGACCCATCCCCTGCCTCCATAACCAACTGACTTGCCGTCATATCCCCAATTCTAGGGACACTTTTAAGCAACTAACACAGTTCTTTCACCGACAAACCCTTCACGTATTCGATGACAGGCTGCAATAGCCGCCACAGGTTTCAAAGGCAATCGTGCACGGTTCTAGCTGGGTAATACGTTCAATAAGTTTAGACGAGAGAGTTTTTTACGATAGACAGTTGATTCTGCTGCATCAAGGCCAACTAAGTGGAAATGGGACTTGCCTAAATCAATGCCAAGGCGTTTGATTGAAGACATGAGAGGGTCCTCCTTTAACAGGATCTCTTTAGAATACTCTAAAGAGAGGGGATCCATCTCATTAAGCAATGCAGATGTAATCCTCCCTTGATTAAAGAGGATAACGTGCCTTCAAACTCAGCTTTAAAGGCGATTAATTAATTTATTCACCTCAAGCGCATATTCAGCGCCTGAATCTTCTTGTAGAAAATGGCCACCCGATAACGTGACATGAGGTTGGCCTTTGGCACCCGGAATTTTACCTTGCATGAATTTATCGCCACCGCGGGTGATCGGGTCGCCATTACTGAAACAGGTAAGAAACGGTTTATGCCATTGCTCTAATATTTTCCACGCGGCGCGATTCGCATCGCTGGCTGGGTTATTCGGATCAATCGGTACTAAGCGTGGGAAAGCACGAGTACCGGCTTTATACTTTGCATTAGGAAAGGGCGCATCATAAGCGCGGCGCTCATCTTTACTGAGTTTTTTGAAACAACCTGAATCAACGATTCGTGCGATCGGAAACCAAGGGCTATGGGTGGCAAAGGCCAACCATAATTTAAAGACTTTAGGCAGTTTACCTTCGTCACCGGTCGGAAGCATGCCGTTACCCACCGTAATCGCATCAAAGCGTTGTTCATTTTCCGCCGCTAGACGCAAACCGATTAATGATCCCCAATCTTGGCAGACTAAAATCATATTCTTTAGATCCAGTTGCTCAACAAAAGCGGTCATCCAATCCATGTGCGTCGCAAAAGAATAATCATTAATGTCGGTGGGCTTATCAGACTTACCAAAGCCAATTAAATCCGGTGCAATAACGCGATGCCCTGCGGCCACACAGATCGGAATCATATGACGATATAAATAAGACCAGCTCGGTTCACCGTGCAGCATCAACACGATTTTTTGTTGGTCATTATCTTCATCATTTCCTTCGTCGACGTAATGCATTTTCATGCCATTAACTTCAAGATAGTTCGCCTTGAATTGATAATTGGGCAAATGCTTAAAGCGGCTTTCGGGTGTCGTCACGAAGTTCATATATAGGCCTATATTTTATTAGTTACGAGAATTGTTGAGTGTTTTAGAACATGTTAATTTTTAAATAGCGTCCAGCGCTTGGCTGATTTTCTCGACACCCATTACTTGCATGCCTTTAATACCGCCTTTGGGAATATTCGCTTTAGGCACAATCGCCCGAGTAAAACCATGTTTAGCGGCTTCTTTTAAACGCTCTTGGCCAGACGCTACCGGGCGAATTTCTCCAGACAATCCCACTTCACCAAATACAATTAAATCTCGGGGTAAGGGTTGGTTACGGAAACTGGATAAGGTTGCAATTAATAACGCCAGGTCGGCCCCGGTTTCAGTGATTTTCACCCCACCCACAATATTAATAAACACATCCTGGTCACCTAAATGTACACCGCCGTGACGATGTAAAACGGCGAGCAGCATGTGTAAACGATTAAAATCCCAACCGACTGCGACGCGACGAGGGTTATTCATACTCGATTCATCGACCAAGGCTTGTACTTCAACCAATAAAGGCCGAGTCCCTTCCCAGACCACCATCACTAAGCTACCCGCGGCGGGTTCTTCTGAACGAGATAAAAAGATAGAGCTCGGGTTTTTAACTTCTTTTAAACCCACGTCCAGCATGGCAAATACGCCCAGCTCATTCACCGCACCAAAGCGGTTCTTAATACCCCGTAAGGTACGAAAACGGCTATCGCTTTCACCTTCAATCATTAATGACGCATCAATAATGTGTTCCAATACTTTTGGCCCCGCCAAGTTACCGTCTTTAGTCACGTGGCCGACTAAAAAAAGAACCGTATTGGTTTGTTTAGCGAAGCGGGTGAGGTAAGCAGAGCATTCCCGTACCTGAGTAACGCTGCCAGGAGACGATTCAACACCGTCCATGTTCATCACTTGAATCGAATCGATCACAATGACTCTTGGCTGTTCTTTTTGGGCGATGCGCGTAATCGCTTCAACGTTGGTTTCCGATAACATCTGCAAATTATTCATCGGCAGTTTTAAACGTTGGGCGCGACGAGCCACCTGCTGCAGACTTTCTTCGCCGGTGATATAAAGTGTCGGCATCGTTTGTGCGAGATAGCACATTACTTGTAATAGCAGGGTCGACTTACCGGCACCGGGATGACCGCCGATTAAAATAGCCGAGCCAGGCACCAGACCTCCGCCTAAGACGCGATCGAACTCTTGCATGCCTGAAGAAAAACGCGGCACTTCATCAAGATTAATGTCCGATAGCTTGCTGACCTTGCCCGCTTCTTCACCATTACCGGCATATCCCTCAAATTTTACATCGCGGGTCGCCGCTTTTGCACTGCTCGCAACCACAAATTCAGTCAGCGTATTCCACTCATTGCACTCAGCGCATTGGCCTTGCCATTTTGTATGATCAGCGCCACATTCGGTGCACACATAGGCTGTTTTTTTCTTCGCCATTTGAATTCAGTTATCTAAAAAATATGAGCACCACAATACCTGAGCTAGCAGGGAGAAGGTAATAGTTTGTCAATAATGAATGACCACCCATGACAGCCTATAGTCTTATTGGTAATATCATTGGCTAACAAGTTAAAAATAAAATTACCAGGGAATTAAGGCATGAAATTAGAAACACAATCGATTCACGCAGGCTTTGAAGATGATCCTACTACCCGTGCGGTCGCAGTCCCTATTTATCAAACGACTTCTTATAGCTTCCGTGATACACAACACGGTGCTGACCTGTTTGATTTAAAAGAGCCAGGCAACATTTATACCCGCATCATGAACCCAACCAACGGCGTGCTCGAACAGCGTGTTGCTGAAATGGAAGGCGGTATTGGTGGTTTAGCCTTTGCCTCTGGAATGGCCGCCATTACCGCCGCGATACAAACCGTGGCTCGCGCCGGCGATAACATCATCAGTGTTAGCCAGCTGTATGGTGGCACGTACAACTTCTTCGCACACACCCTGCCCAACCAAGGCATTGAAGTGCGCATGGCTCAAGGCGATGACCTAGCCGGCCTTGAAGCATTAATTGATGACAATACTAAAGCCCTTTTCTGTGAGTCCATCGGTAATCCCGCAGGCAACATCGTCGACATTCAAGCCTTGTCTGACATGGCGCATAAGCATGGTATCCCTGTGATGGTGGACAACACCGTGGCAACGCCTATTCTGTGCCGTCCGATTGAACACGGTGCTGATATTGTTATTCACTCGTTGACCAAATACATTGGTGGTCATGGTACGTCAGTAGGCGGAATTATTGTGGATTCAGGGGCATTCCCTTGGAAAGATCACCCACGTTTCCCCACGTTCAACCAACCTGACCCGTCTTACCACGGTGTGGTGTATGCGGATGCCTTTGGTCCTGCGGCGTTTATCGGCCGTGCGCGGGTTGTGCCATTGCGTAACATGGGCGCGGCGATTTCACCGTTTAACTCATTCCTTATTCTGCAAGGTTTAGAAACATTAAGCCTGCGTATGGAACGTCATACTGAGAATGCCTTGAAAGTGGCCAAGTATTTAGCGGCCCACGATATGGTTGAATGGGTTAACTACGCGGGTCTTGAAGGCGATAAGTATTATGAACTAGCGAAGAAAGTGGTGGGAGGTAAGCCTTCTGCGATTCTGAGCTTTGGTATTAAAGGTGGCGAGGCCAACGGTGCTAAGTTTATTGATGCCTTGTTATTGGTTAAGCGTCTCGTGAACATTGGTGATGCTAAGTCATTGGCCTGTCACCCAGCCAGTACCACTCACCGTCAGCTTAACGACGAAGAGTTGAAATCAGCGGGTGTTAGCCGCGAGATGGTGCGTATCTCAGTAGGTATCGAACACATTGACGACATCATTGAAGATATTGAGCAGGCATTAGTTGCTGCTAAGTAGATAGCGGCTGCAAAAAAATGACTAGCTGATAATATAGCGCTCACGAGGGTTACCTAGGTAATGCTTGTGCGCGTTTTTTTTTAGCCATCAAAAATCATATACATTTAACATTAGGGTTCGCTATGTCTTTTGGGCAATTTATCGCATTGGCCAGTTTTATTTTATCTGCAGGTACCATTGCAGTGACTTACTGGGTGGGTATTGCGCAAGAAACCGTTGAGGTTTGTGTGCCGTTTATTACCGGCTGTACCGATATTACGTATACCGGATTAAAGGGCGATGCCGGTTTTATTTTTCGGGGTGGCTTAGTCAGTGGCTGTGTGTTCATCCTAATGTGGTGGCACTGCATGCGCGTTTGGTTGCAACCGAGTATTCAAAGCCGAGCCAGTCGCATTAATCTCAATTTAATGACCTTCTTTGGCATGCTCGCCGCGGTCGGCTTGATTTGGGGAACCGCCGTACTGGCTCCCACCAAAGAACAAGTATTATGGGGCCCGCATATTCGAGGCGCTAATACGTTCTTCGAAGGCATTCTATTAGCTTTGTCATTTAACTTTTATTTAATTTGGCGTGGCCGTAAAAACGGTTTATTAGACGTCCCTTCGTTCAAATTTAAAGCCGTATTATTCGTATTAATTTGGATCGTGCTGGTGGCCTTTGTCGCAAACTCAGTGGGCGAACACATGAAGCGAGGCACTAAAATTGCGGAGTGGTGGGCAACGTTATTAATCTGTTTGTATTTTTTAAGTTCTTATTGGGATTGGAAAAAAATACAGTTAAAGATTGCCTAGGCAAGAAAAACAACCGCGTTATAAAACAGCAGTTAAATAACTGCTGTGTGTTGGATAATAGGTCAGCGTTGGCTTCACGCTCAGCTTAAAGCTGAGGCTTAGCCCGCTCAATAATCGCCTTACAGTTAATACCCACCGGAAGCGTGCGATAATTTAAGCCTGCTGGCTCATCGATAAAATATGAAACACTAACAATATGAATAATCATGTATCCGTTTTATCGGGGATCACTTTATGCTAAATTATTTCTTCGAAAATCATAGGTGCCGATAATGAAAAATAAAATTAGCTACGATGAGTATCAAAAAAGCACTGGTGAAGTATTTCTTTTAAAAGACCATGATCTTAATGTGCGTCTAACTGAAGTGAGTCCTCAGAAACTAAGTGGGCCCTGGGAATCTTTTAGTTTAGTATTTAAAGCAGAAGGGGATTTTAGTCTTGAGCAAAGTACCTTCTTGCTTAAAAATGATGCTTTAGGAGAGATGGATCTTTTTCTTGTACCTATAGGTGGTAGTGCTGAAGATGCTTCAGTGAGACTTTATGAGTCTGTATTTAATCGTCAAATTGACAGCGCCGAATAAGCGCTATCAGTTTTTATGTGTCCACGACATTAGCCAATACACACCAACATCTTCTTTTGTGACAAAGCCCAAGCGCTGATAGAGCGCCAATGCAGGATTGTTTTTTTCTACATGTATGAATACTGGCACTTGTCTATTTTTTGCTTGTGCGAGGATACTGCTTAGAATCTGTGTTCCAACGCCAGTGTTTCTATATTTAGGTAGCAGTGCTATATCAACAATACAGATTTCATCTTCACGATGATCTAAATACAAACGACCCGCGGCCTGCTCAGCAATCTCAATAATCTGATATTCAGCCTCAGCATAATGTTGCTGGTAATGCTGATGCTGTGCTTGAAACTGCATCATTAAGAATTCACGACGCTGTTCATCTGACCAAGGTGCCTGTTGTAATTCTTCCCAGCGCGTACTTTCGTAAACCTGATATAAAAAATCCATATCAGAAGAATCTATTTGACGGTAATTATACTGACTAGCCAATGTGATCAATTACCCGTAAACCATAAAAATAGATTAATTATCATCGTTAGTTTCTAGAAGGGAAGATGCCATTGAGTGCGATAATAAAATTGATACACATACTCGGCTGGTTATTCGCAGCATTAAGCACAGGCTGTTGGGTTTTGTTGACGAATATTCCGCGAGTAGTATTGATGTCACTGGTCACTTGAACTGAAGAAGTTCCACCGCTTTTTTGCCCCCATCTAATTGGTGGCAACCCTGGTCCGGTTCCAGTGTGCACAGGAATGCGTCCTCGTATATCGGGTAAGCCAAATGTGGTGCGCCCATCTCCTCCGTAGGTTGTACCCAATAGAGAATATAAGGCCTGATTTTGGTTGATAACAAGTATTTTCCCATCACAAAAAGCCCAGCTGCGGGGAGCAAAATTTGAGGCAAACATGCGTATTTCACCAATAAACGGATCTGACATAGCGAGACTCTCTGTTCATAATTTTTTTATAAAATGCTAACTACGGCTAGGATATACGCCGGTTAATGCGATGGTAAACGAGATTCCGATATAGGGTGCTATACGATCATTAACACCCTGCATCACGTTGGCCCTAGAAGTATTACTTGCGATCTCACGCGCCACGGCGATGGATTGAATCGTTGTTATTGATTGAGGTGCATATACTTGCCCAAATTTTGAACCTTGACGAACTTCGCTGCCTTTATGCACTGGCATTCTCCCGCGCATATCAGGTAGCGCAAAAGTGGTCCTGCCATCTCCTCCGTAGGTTGTACCCAATAGAGAAAATAAGGCCTGATTTTGGTTGATAAGAAGTATTTGCCCATCACAAAAAGCCCAGCCTCTTGGTGCAAAGTTAAAACCTACCATGCGAATTTCACTTATAAATGGTACCGACATTTAACTATCCTATTAAGATCGTGATGGATACTCGCCGTTAAGAGCAATGACAAAGTTCATACCCAAAGAAGGAGCATTTCCGCGGCTGTTTTGCAAAACTGGATAAACACTCACTTGTTGCGATGTTTCCGCATGTGCCAAATCTCGGTCGACGGTTACCGCGGTAATCACACTATCAGTCCGGGCTTGACTCTCCACAACCTCTCCTAGTCTACGGCTCGGTAAGCCCGGTCCTTGACCAGGGTGCATTGGAGAGCGATTTTGTAAATCAGGTAGTCCAAATGTGGTGCGCCCATCCCCACCGTATATTGTTCCTATTAAAGAAAATAGAGCTGTATTTTCACTAATAGGTAATAGCTGTCCATTACAAAAAGCCCAGCCGCGCGGTGCAAAATTGCACGCCATCATTCTTACTTCTGCAATAAATGGATCTGACATAATTGTTATACCTTAAGCCGCTAAATACAGGCCTTTGCCTGGTGCAGTTGATAGACAAGACAAGCCTGAAAAGCGTTCAGGGATTATTCCATTGAATGGCAATGCAATATCATGTTTCCCCATAGGGTCAAGAGAGAATAGTGTCTGTTGCCAGCTATCGATCACCAACGTTTGATTAGCATGGTCATTTAATACTAATTTACGACTACCAGGGGTCAATAGTTTTTCACCATAGACACCTTGCCATTTCCCTTGCTTATCCCAGACACTAATACGCGAATTTCCCATTTCTAAAATATGGGTTAAGCCACTGTTATCGATAGCAATGTCTATTGGAGCATTTAATTGTCCCAGTGCTGTTCCTGGTTGACCTAGTTGAGTCAATACTCGACCATTGTAATCTAGCGATATGGCTGTGTGAGATGCACTATCGACAATCCATAGTGACTCGCCATGTTGCTGTAATTGACTCGGGTTTTGCGTATAGCTTGATAAATCGATACTTTTTTGGAAACGTCCTTGTTTGAAAAAATCCAATTGGCGATGAGATCTATCTAATATTACGATTGTATCGTCAAGTATCTGAGCAGCGGCAACATAATGCGGCATACTTTCTGGAGCAAGCGGGTTGCTACTAGGACGTGCCACTGTTGTTTGTTGCCCTAGAAAGTCGACAATAATTGCTGTGCGTCCAAACGATTCAAAAATAACATCGTAGCGCTCACTGATGGCCAAAATACGCTTATCAGAGAAAATTTTAACATCCTGTGATTGCCCTTTAGGTAAGGGCATTATGGATGCAAAACACGGTTTTAAACTAAGACCAGCACAAGTTGCTAGCCCCAGACCTTTTAAAAAACCTCTTCGCTGTATGAGCATATTAACTCCAGTAGCCTTATACATCGTTATCTTGTGCGCAGATAAGATTAATCGAAGCTGGATTAGCATCTACACCCGTGCTGAAAACTTCACAAATGGCTTCCCATGTTGTTTTGCTATTAAGTACAGGTTGAGACTTATACAAATACTGGTTTTTAGCACATGAAGCACCCGCAGTAATTAGGAAAGTATCTTGTCC
>JBLHLT010000041.1:0-9867 GCA_047621325.1 Oceanicoccus sp. | reverse complement strand
TGCTTGAAAGAAAGGCATTACGCTTACAGTTATTAACTTCTGCTGTGTCACAGACTGTTTAACAGCCTCAACCCAAGCGAAGCTTTGGACTCATTGTTGGTCATAGCTTTATCTTATTCAAAACCCGCACACAAGCCCGAAACTTAGACTAAACAGAGCTTCTTAGGCTGCGTAACCTTGCTTTACTTAAGGTGTAGCTTTCAATGTTGAATAGGTAGTTTGATTTTTTGAATAACTGGAATTTAGTGTTTATCGAACGCTATCCAGTTAGTTTGCTTAGTGCCATAAAACGCTCCTTACTTGACGGCTAGATCACTCATATTTGAATTTAATGTAATTATGAATAGATCATTTACGACACAATGCGTAAGTTAGAATTATGATGGTTTTTTAACCACTAACTAGCGGGTTGATGTTGTTGGTAAATTCTACTGGAAAGGGATTTCTACAAAGCCTATATTGTTGTAGTGACTTCAATAATAAAAAAGTAGGTGAGTATGCAATTAACTGAAACAACCGCTCAAGAATTGAATGTTCTAGCACTGTACAATCAAACAACGTTTCAAGAAGGTTTGAAAGTGCATTCCCACGAGGCATCTGCGGCAGATGTTGGCGCGACCCAAAGATTATTTGAAAAGGGTTTAATTACGCAAACGGATGGTGGTTATCTTACGACACTGGGTAAAGAAGCCGTTGAAAAGCTACAAGACTTATTGGTGATACTTAAGTGATTTTCCGATATAAAAAAACCGGCATGGCCGGTTTTTTTATATTTAGAATGAAAGGATTAAATTTCGTATGTTAATCCCAGTTGAAAGCTAGTTGCTTCTGTCTTGCCAAATTCAGCTCGGTAACTTCCAGAAGTTGTTTCAACACGGTACTCATCAATAAAAGTATAGCCAAAGCCACCGTTTATCTTTAGGTTTGAAAGGAGCGTATATTCACCGCCAAGAGAAACTGTGTGAGAGGTGTCGCCAGGTAGGCGAAGGCTTGTTGAGTCGGCACCTAATGGCGTGTCATCACTTTTCCCACCTAGTTTGATAGAGCCAGCAAAGCTTGCACCTAGGGTTAATTGATCATTTAAGCGATGACCTAGACCTAAGCTGTAATCAAAGGTGTCGTTTGAAAACATACTAACTTCCGGATCTATTAGACCGCTAAGTTGACCCCCTGCATTGATCATCGCAAGGCTATTGCCACCAACAACGGTTGTATCATCACCATCTACGGTTAAGGTTGTTAGTTTGCCGTATTCACTCCAACGCAGTTTAATAAAACCTAACGTATTTTCGGCTATGCCTGTTTGTAAGCCTAATTCTACTGATTGGGGGGTAAATGTTTTAGCGGTACCAGTTGTACTGAATGATAGTTGCCCTGGTACATTCGCATTGACGGTACCCGTTGCGTCATAGTCAATCTGGCTGTGGTATAAAATGGAAGCACGTAATGCTATTTCAGGTATTTCATAGGCAAGTCCTGCTATATAACCAAATTCAGATCCACCATCGAGTTCTACCGTTAGGTTATCGTCTTTACCGGTTACGGTTGTTAGCGGTGATAAATCTTCATTGAAGGCACCACTTATTTTTTGAATTTTAGGACCTGCAAATACTTTGATAAAACCAGTATTAAGAGCCATGGAATAACCACAAGCGACAGTAAAAGATTCACTTTCATACTTTGTATTTATCGGGGCGCTTTTAGTTACCATTTGATTAGAATCAGCTGTTGGGTTGCCATCAGAGTCAATTGGTTGGCCTAGATCGTTGGTTGCAATGTAAGCAATACTATCATCGGCATAAGCTACTTGAGCGGCAAATGGTTGCTCAAATTGAGCGGCACAGGTCACACCTTCAGCCACTTGGTAGCGCATGGCAACCTGCGGGCGGTTAAAGTTATCAATGATCTCACCGGAACCCACGATCTTTGCATTACTTTCAGCGCCACTTGCCTCAGCGCGCTTCATTTTGTCGATTCGGGCCTTCATTGGCACGGAAGTTTGACCATAGCTGGTACTGATAACGCTGTTATCACCGTAAATGATGTCAAAGCCACGGCTGGAGTTATCAAATCCACCGGCCATTGCTGGGCTTGCGGCTAGGATAGCGGCGCTTAACGCACTTATTGTTAGCATTGGGTGCTTCATTCATAGGCTCCTTTTATTATTGTTTGCCTAGTTGGAGTACTGCATATTGCCTAGGTTGTACGCGAGGGTATTGACGTTAAACGCCCTTGGATGACACCTAGTATCAATTTTTATAATTACTCTATTGGATGATATAAGAGTGTTAGTTTGGCCAGTATGCTAACTCTGGCCAGTAACCTTTGCTCGTAGTCGCCTGTAAATTGAGTCATGTGATCAGCATACCCAGACTTTTTCTCATGACAAAGGGGTAAATTCGGACAATTAATGACCAAAAAGGACAAGTAGAGAGAAAAGCGGAATTGTATGGGCTATAAACAACAAAGCCTGCAAGAAGCAGGCTTTGTTGTTTATGCCGTAATTAAGGAGGTTAGATGATTCCTTTGTCCTGTATTTCGGCAATGGCCGCATCAATGCTGGTTTTGTCTGCATCAATGAGAAGGTCTGCGGTTTTACTTGTTTCAAATGTGCATAAAGCAATAAGACCAGCTTGTTTCATGATGCGAGCAATATCATCTGGGTTGTTATCGCCTAAGTCGTCACGGCTAACGAGAGCGGCGGCTTTACCTAGAGAAAACAACTTGCGATCGAGTGCACCCGCTAACACATGTTTGTTTGTACCCGTTAGCACGATAGAAGCTGGCTTCTGGTCAAATCGGTCGGCTTTCTCTTGGCTGGTAACAGCCACTAAGGATTGACCCGTATTAGTGTCAGCATTGCCTACGATCATACCAGCACCAACGGTTACATTGGTTAAACGGTCAATGATGATAAACGCACCGGTTGCACGGTTCTTTTTGTAAGCATCAAATGCTACGGCTTTGTTTAAAGTTAATTCGCACAGGCCAATTTCATTTAACTTAAGCTCTTTGCTGTCGTGCAACTCTAACGTGTTTACATCGACACGATGATGAACTTTAGAGAAGGTACCTGTGTTCGGTGTTGAGGCAAATTTCAAATCGTATTGCTTGCCGATTTTCATTGCGTCTTCACTCATCCACACGATATCAGCGTTAAGCTGCTTGCTGGTTTGCGGTTTGTCAGCTGTTTTAACGATCATGTCGCCGCGGCTAATGTCGATCTCATCTTCAAGCGTGATTGTCACTGCTTGGTCGATGAAAGCTTCTTGCATGTTGCCGTCGAAATTAACGATAGATTTTACTTTCGATGTCTTGCCAGAAGGTAGCGCGGTAATTTCATCACCTGGACGAACAATACCAGACGCTACCGTGCCGCAGAATCCACGGAAGTCTAGGTTTGGACGGTTGACGTACTGTACAGGAAAACGGAAGTTATCAAGGTTGCGTGTGGCGTTGATTTCAACCGTCTCAAGAATTTCCATCAGCGTTTGCCCTTTATACCAAGGACAACGAGTCGAACGGTTTACTACGTTGTCACCATCCAGCGCTGAAAGCGGCACAAAGTGAACGTTTTCTAAACCTAGTTCTGCACCGAATGCTAAATAGTCTGCTTTGATTTCATTGAATTTGTCTTCGCTGAAATCCATTAAATCCATTTTATTGATCGCAACAACGATGTGCTTAATACCCAGTAAAGAAGCAATAAAACTATGACGTTTGGTTTGCGTTTGAACGCCGTAGCGGGCATCCACAAGAATAATAGCAAGGTCACAAGTTGAAGCGCCGGTTGCCATATTACGTGTGTATTGTTCATGCCCTGGCGTATCAGCAATGATAAATTTACGTTTTTCAGTTGAAAAATAACGGTAAGCGACATCAATAGTGATGCCTTGTTCACGCTCAGCGGCTAGACCATCAACCAACAATGCTAGGTCAATTTTATTGCCGGTTGTGCCGTGTTTAACGCTGTCGTTTTCGATGGCAGCCAGTTGATCTTCAAAAATCATTTTTGAGTCAAACAACAAACGGCCAATTAATGTGCTTTTACCATCATCTACGTTACCGCAGGTTAAAAAGCGCATTAACTCTTTATTCTCATGCTGTTTAAGGTAAGCAAGAATATCTTCGCTGATTAGTTCGGATTGGTGAGACATTAGAAGTAACCCTCTTGCTTTTTCTTTTCCATAGAGCCAGATGAATCATGATCAATCGCGCGACCTTGGCGTTCACTGGTGGTGGTCAATAACATTTCTTGAATTATATCAGGCAAACTTGTGGCTTCAGATTCAACCGCGCCTGTTAATGGGTAGCAACCTAATGTACGGAAACGCACCATTTTTTCTTCTGGCACTTCGCCTTCTTTAAGTGGCATGCGCTCATCATCGACCATGATCAGAGTGCCATCGCGATCTACAACTGGGCGCTTTTTAGCAAGATATAGTTCTGGAATTTGGATGTTTTCTAAATAGATATACTGCCAGATATCTAATTCGGTCCAGTTAGAAATTGGGAAAACACGGATGCTCTCGCCTGGATTTACTTTACCGTTGTAGATGTTCCAAAGTTCAGGACGCTGACTTTTAGGATCCCATCTGTGGTTTTTATCACGGAAAGAATACACACGTTCTTTTGCACGTGATTTTTCTTCATCGCGACGAGCACCGCCAAACGCGGCATCAAACTTATATTTGTTTAAGGCTTGCTTTAAGCCTTCCGTTTTCATGATGTCAGTGTGCTTACTTGAGCCATGAGTAAACGGGCCGACGCCTTGGTCAACACCGTCTTGGTTGATATGAACCAATAACTCCATACCAGATGACTTAGCCATTTGGTCACGGAATTGAATCATTTCTTTAAATTTCCACGTTGTATCAACGTGCAATAGTGGAAATGGAGGCACACCTGGGGCAAATGCTTTACGGGCAAGATGCAGCATAACCGCGCTGTCTTTGCCGACAGAATACATCATCACAGGATTATCAAATTCTGCGGCCACCTCGCGGATGATATGTATACTTTCAGCTTCTAGCTGTTTTAAGTGAGTAAGATTGTAGTCCGACATGTATAGGCTCTCTGTGATCAAGATAAATCTACAGGTATTAAATGTGGCGCTACTATACCAGCGTAAAGGAGGCATAAGAAGAGATTGGCTTATATCAAAGCATAATAATGATATAGCCATTTAGAGAGTTTAGTATGAGGGCGAAGCCCCCATTATTGGTTGGATAGAGCCGCTTTTTCGGCGTAATCTTTAGGCGCTTCAACTTTGAATGAACTATCCGCTTGTTCTAAAGCGTCTTTTAGGTCGGCTAATGGCTTTTCAGTAAATTGAGATGCGCCTTTAGCGATGTGCTCGTATAGATCTTGATAGCTTTTAGTTAGGTTTTGAGTAAGGTCTGAGGTTTGAGAATAGTGTTGTTGTAGGGCATCTTTCATGGAAAGTTGTTCGCCTTTTAGGTTGTCTAATTCTCGCTCAAGTGATGCTACGTTCGTTCCGCGGCTTAATACATATCGCTGTATTAGAATGCCGATACCAAGACCGACGGCAAAGATGAAAATACTGGAGATTAGTTGAGCGCTCATGTGTAATCCTTGACAGTCTGCTTAGAAAATACGGTGACTCCAGTCTATCCAGTTATTTTGATGAATCCTAGTGAGTTACGGGCAGAAAAGACGATTTTATTTTGGTTATGTTTAACGTTTACGGGGGCGCTTTAGATAATGGAACGCAAAAGTATACAAGGGCACGTAGGTTTGCTCGAAATGGTGTTGCACGAGCCTTACGTTGACGCGGCATATGTCATTGTGTGTCATCCACACCCGTTACATGGTGGCACGATGGACAATAAAGTAGTGACAATGACCGCCAAGGCCTATGACGATTTAGGCTGCAATTCCATTCGTTTTAATTATCGAGGCGTGGGTGCCAGTGAGGGAGAATACGGTGATAATCACGGGGAGGTGGAAGATTCGATAGCAGTCGTTCATTGGCTACTAAAAAACCGTGACGTTAAAAAGATTTACTTTGCCGGCTTTAGTTTTGGCGCTTATATTGCCGCAAAAGCCGCTGCACACACCCAAAATTTAGGGGTTGTGATGGTTGAGCATGTATTACTGATTGCACCCTCGGTATTAAATTCACCGTTTGATGACGCCACCCCTTTTGGCGTGAGAACCAGTGTGATAATGGGTGATCAAGATGACGTCGTGCCCTTTGATGATGTGCAAAATTGGGCAGACAAACTGTCTCCTCCCGTGGACTTAATAACGATGGAAGGCGCGGGGCATTTTTTTCATGGGCGCTTAACAGAGCTTAAGGCGAACATTAAAACGCTATTTTAATGGCTAAAATCCTGCTCTAAGTTGCCTTTAGTAGGTGTAATCGGTACATTTGCGCCCCAATTTTAGAATTCTTCTATACTCCAATCACACGGATATAAAGTAACGGCCATGACTCCCTTAGAACTGTACCGCAAAGATCTCGAAAGAGATGACTTCTCCTATGACCCTGCGCAGGAAATGGCCGTAAAGAATTTGCAGCGCTTGTATGACGACTTAGTGGCCCAGTGGCAAGCCAGTCAAAATCGGTCTGCGTTTAATAAAATGCTAGCTGGCTTGAATAAAAATAAGCCTAAGCGCCCAGTGCAAGGCATTTATTTTTGGGGTGGCGTGGGTCGTGGTAAAACCTATCTTGTTGATACATTTTATGATGCGCTGCCTTTTAAGCGTAAAATGCGCACTCACTTCCACCGTTTTATGCAGCGTGTGCACAAAGACTTAACGAAGCTTAGCGGTGAGAAAAACCCATTGACGATTATTGCAGATCAAATTGCGGACGAAGCCGTGGTGATTTGTTTCGATGAGTTTTTCGTTGTAGATATTGGCGACGCTATGATTCTAGGTGGCTTGATGCAGGAATTGTTCGCTCGTGGCGTGACGCTGGTGAGTACCTCAAATATTATCCCCGATGGCTTGTATGAAAACGGTTTGCAGCGAGATCGTTTTATACCTGCCATTAAGCTGTTAAATCAATTTACTGATGTAATCAATGTTGATAGTGGCGTTGATTATCGTTTGCGCACACTCGAGCAAGCTGAGCTATATCACTATCCGTTAGATGACACGGCTGAAGCGAGCTTGCAAAAAAGCTTTGATAGCCTGATTCCTGATGCGGCTCATATTGAGCGTAATGTGGGTGTTGAAGTGCTAGGAAGAACGATTCCAGCCAAAGCGGTCTGTGATGACATTGCATGGTTTGAGTTTAACGCGTTATGTGATGGCCCTCGTTCCCAAAACGATTACATCGAATTAGGAAAGCTTTTCCATGCGGTTTTAATTTCAAACGTGCCGCAAATGGGCGTCGCAAATGATGACTTAGGTCGCCGCTACATTAACTTGATTGATGAGTTTTATGATCGAGGCGTAAAAGTGATTATGTCGGCAGATGCTGCCATTCCAGATATATACAGCGGCGGCAAGTTGGACTTCCCGTTTCAACGTACAACGTCGCGTATGTTAGAAATGCAGAGTCATGAGTATCTTGCTCGCGAACACAAAGCCTAATTTGATTGGAACCTTGAAAGTGATTCACCCGCAGGTGCGGGTTCGTACATCTTATTTCATGGCAGAGTTGATTAGATATGAAATGAAAAGCATCGGCTTGGTAGGATGGGTTAGCGAAGCGTAACCCATCAATGCTGTGATTTAAAAACGATGGGTTACGGTTCTGGATGTGTTCAAACCTAACCACATTCTACTGGGCGCACATCAAAAAGAACATACACAAAAAAAGGCCCATCAGGGCCTTTTTTATTGAAACGAGATTAACGTCTACGACGACGTTGCAGCTGAACTCGTTGAATCTGAGTCTGATCTTCTGCCTTAATCTTAATTGGCTGAAGCGTTTGTTGCGGCTCAAGCAACTGCTGAATCATAGCCTTGAAGGCGTTTAGCCATGCTGTCATTACAAAACTCCTCTATCAATACCAACAGTATAGTCAGTAAAAGCCAGTCTCTCCAAGCAGATATTTTATATTCGTCATAAAAAAAGCCATGCAATGCATGGCTCTTGTTTGAAGCTGCTTTAAGTACCTGTATTACATAGAACTTTTGATAACGTTCTTAAGTAATTTAGGGTTAGAGGCAATCATATCGCCTTCTTCATAAAGCGAGCCGCCGCTTAAATCTGTAATTAAACAGCCTGCTTCTTTAGCAATCAAAGCACCCGCTTGAATAACGGTGCTATCAACATCGCTTAACCAGACGGCATCTAGGTGGCCTGCTGCTAAGTGAGCAAGGCTTAGAGCATCATCACCCAGTGCACGAATCATGCGAGTTTGACCTGCAAGATTGCTGATGCGCATACGAATGCCCTGGTTGCGGTCATTGTCAGCAATTCCAGGGAATTTAACCCCAATGATAGATTGGCTGATTTTAGTTCTGTCGTTGGTGCGAATACGACGGCCACTCATTTCAGCGCCACGGCCACGGGTGGCGGTAAATTCTTGGCCGCCCATTGGGTTAACAATGATAGCGTGCTCGGTTTTACCGTTAACTTGACAAGCAAGAACGAGGCTAAATAAAGGTAGGCCAGAACGGAAGTTCTCATGACCTTCTAGTGGATTGATAAGCCAAACGGTGCCATTTGGTTTATCGCGCTCTTGATGGCCCGTTTCACGGCCTTGGAAGCTATCTTCTGAGAAATGTTTACGCAATTTAAAGATGATTTGCTTTTCAGTACCAATGGCACAATCGGCAATAAATTTGCTAATTTCTTGGTCTGACGATCGCTCAAAATCAAAGCGTTCAAGTGCGTGGACCAGTTCTTCTCCGGCTTCCCTTAAAACACGCAGGGCAAGATTTACCATGGGTTGCATTGGATCTAAAACACTCATTAAGTAGGGAACCGCGCATTCTAGCAAAAACTTTTCGAGACTCGTAGTAAAACTGGGTACACTAGCCATATTTTTTTCATATAAGCGAAAATATCCCTATGTTTACTGGGTTTCGCGCTCATTTTAATAGTTGGAAGTCGTAAATGCTCGAACATGTTCGTATTGTACTCATTGGCACTAGTCATTCCGGTAATATTGGCTCAGCTGCAAGGGCCATGAAAACTATGGGGTTGACGGATTTAGTGCTTGTGGATCCAGTGGATTTTGACCCAGCCAGCCCAACAGATGTATCCGTTGCTATGGCCAGTGGTGCACAAGATGTATTGCAAGGTGCTCGCGTGGTGAAAACCTTCGAAGAAGCAATTGAAGATGTAGCGGTAGTAATGGGTGCCAGTGCTCGCTCGCGTCATTTGCCGTGGCCGTTAATGCACCCGCGTAAGGCCACCGCTAAAGCATTGGAAGTGCTGCCATCAGGGCAAAAAGTCGCCTTGGTATTCGGGCGAGAGCGTACCGGATTAACGAATGATGAGTTGGCGATGTGTCAGGTGCATATACATATACCAACCAATGAAGAGTACGCCAGCTTAAATGTCGCCAGTGCGGTGCAGGTGCTTGCTTATGAAATGCGCATGGGGATTTTGGCGCATCAAGGTGAGTTGGATGCGCAATATGATGGAAATTGGGGGGTTAGTTGGGATAATGAACTGGCTAATCAAGGTGAAATCAACGGCTTTATTGCTCATTTAGAACAAACCCTGGTTGATATTGCGTTTTTAGACCCCACTAACCCTAAGCAATTAATGCCAAGGTTGCGCAGACTTTTTCAGCGGGCTATGCCAGACAAAGTAGAAATTAATATATTGCGTGGCATCTTGAAGATGATAGGTCGTAGCAAGGTAGAAAAAGGTGCTAAATAGAGCGGGTTTTTAGACCCGCCCATAAATTGGCCCTAAGCAATTAATGCCAAGGT
>JBLHLT010000040.1:0-12658 GCA_047621325.1 Oceanicoccus sp. | reverse complement strand
GAAATTGGAAACCGGCCTTGAATCGTTTTATGATTGAATTCGAAGACCGTTTAAAAGACTATATTTAACACTGGCGGTTACACAGAATGATTTACAGCCTCGGGTGCTTGCCTATATGACTATTTATTCCGGACAGCAGTGCGCCTTCGCGGAAAAGACCTGATTAGTTTGGCTGGTCGTTATGTTTTGTATCGTCCCACCATACTATTTAAATTTTTGCTTAAAGACTCCAACTCAACACTACGAACCGCAACACCTTTTATCAATTTAGTCGTGACTTGAGCAACATCATCAATAGATTGCACGCCAGTTGTTACTTCACTGGCGGCTGACTCTTGATTTTTAGCAGCGCTCACCATCCGCTGACCATTTTCACGAATATCATTAACTGATTCATTTATCACCTTAAATGTTTGCTCAGCTTCTTGTGCGCTATTCAAACCAGATTGAACGCTTTCATGTGAATGCGATGCCAAGTCAACCGCTTTTCGAATGCCTTCAGTTATAAAATTAACAGATTCACTAATCTCTAAGGTTGAATCTTGCGTACGTTGAGCGAGATTACGAACTTCGTCTGCAACCACTGCAAATCCTCGACCGCTCTCACCTGCTCTTGCGGCTTCAATTGCTGCGTTTAATGCCAATAAATTGGTTTGCTCCGCAATGGATTGTATTACTGTAACCACTTCACCCACTTGCTGGCTACTTTGATTTAATGTGTCGATACTTGAAACCATTTGTTGAATATCTTTTGACAACGCTTCAATAGCCGTCGTACACGCTTGTACCGTCTTAAGCCCTGAAGACGATGCGTTTGAGGTTTTAATAGCAAGTTCTGATGTTTCACTGCTACTTTGAGCAATCTCGTCAACAATACCCTGTAAGTTATTCATTAAATCTGAAATTGAACGCGTCAATGTATTTTGCTGATCAATTGCTTTTTCTGTTTCACCTGCGTCATCTTTAAACGACGAAGATGATTTCGACAATGTTATGATAATGCTATTTAAATCCGATATTAGAATCTGAATATCTTCTATAAAATGATTAAACCAATAACCCAACCGCCCCATTTCATCTTTATTTTCAGCATCAAGTCGTTGGGTTAAATCACCATCGCCTTTTGCTATATTTTTCAACATTGAAATCGTATGGTTTATAGGATTAATAATTGATCTAGAAAAAAGTAATCCCAAACTACCAGCCAACAATAAAGCAAGCGCAATGGTTATCACTGAAGTAGCGATTATTGACTCCTGCAATTGATTCGAAAACTTAAATGCTTCTTCTTCATCAATTTCACTCATCAACGCCCAAGTGAAATTTTTAATTTTAACAGGTCGGTAGGCGCTAAATACCCTAACACCACGGTAATCATCAAAGACGTCATAACCCGCACTCCCCATCAATGCTGCTTGTGCACCTTTGGTTTTTACAGCCTGTAATCCAACACTGGTTTGCTTGGCAACCATATTAGCAATCAGATTAGAATCAACACCCATATTGGTTAGTAATTTACCATATGCAATGTCATCTTCGATTAAAAAACGACTCATACTGCGCATGTTAAAATCTTCACCCACTAAATAGGTTTCACCTGACATACCTAAGCCAACATTAGTCCACTCACCTTTGTGCGTCATAATTTGATTAAGTCGATCAATGGGGAGTTGGAAAATTAAAACCCCCAGCAATTCATTACCTTCAAAAATAGGCGATGCAATAAAAGCAGCTGGCGATTCATAAGATGGCAAATATGGGGTGAAATCTGTAAGTGCAACCACATCACCTTCTTTAGCATTTTTTACCTGCCTAAATGCATCAGCAATGCCTGACTCAGCATAGGGCCCGTTAATTAATGAGGTGGCAAAATCCAATTCTTTATACACGCTATAGACAATTTTTCCCGTTGAAGCACTGACTAAAAAAATATCATAGAAACCAAATCGCGTTAGGTAGTCATGAAGAGATTCATGATAATACGCATGCATTTTTGTATAAGAAGTAAAATTAGGTGAATGCAGTAACTTGTCTTTCTCACCTAAGGCATTAGGGTTATTACTTATATATGAATACTGTAAGGCTTTTGTTTCAGCTGACAACCCATTTATTAATTGGGTAACATCAACGCTGCCCCCTGGGTTCAACTGATTATATTGCGTTGAAAACGCTTCATGATAATAGCGGTTCAAGCTAGCATCAACCTCTGCGGGGTCTAGCTTGGCATCCAATAAGTGCGCGGCAAACACCCCTTCAAAATCTTGCATGGCATCAATCACCATGCGACTTTTTGATAGTGTCAGTATTTGATTTTCAATATTCGAGAAATAATGTTCAACCTTCTCTGCGGTTATTTCTCGAACTGATATTAGCTGTTGTTGTACTTGGGCACGAATCAAATCTTGCCCTTGATGAATGGCATTGTAACCAATGTAGCTTGCCCCAATAAGTATGGGGACAAAGCCAATGAACATAGCACCAAAAATAAGCTTTTTCTGAATATTCATATTTTAATCCGTAACTGTTTTCTAACTATAGCCAATAGCTAGAAGCCTGCTGAAAAGCGAGTCACAATTAATAAAAACCCCCAGACTGGCTGCGGCTTTATGACGCTATATGTCCATTGCGGGCTAACCATTAGCTAGAAAACGACATATTCACGCATACCACTGAAGGCCAGCGCTGCGTAATGGTTTTACGTTTGGTGTACCGGTAAATAATCATAACTCCTTTAATATCACCCTCTGAACGCTCATTTCTTGAATCTGTAGTGACAGAACATAAGGCCATTAAAGTACGAGTTATAATCTTTATTGGCTAAAACTAAGCAACACACGATACCTGTAAATACCAGATCTAAATACTCTAAAAGTGAACACCATATCCGCATCATATTTCGATAGACAAATAAAATGCTTTATTTGTCTTATATGCGTACATCTGAGCAGAATAAAAACAAATCAATTTTGTTATTAATTTCATCACGCTTTTAAAACTGGTCTACATTATTAGAAGACAAATTCTTATAAGGCAATAAAATGAAAGCCCTCGATCAAATGATTGACGACGTTATACGAAGAGAAGGTGGCTATACAAACAACCCAAATGACAAAGGAGGCCCTACTAATTTTGGAATCACACAGGCCGACCTGTCAAAATATCTAGGGCATAACGCACTTATTAGTGAAGTAAAAAATTTATCCGAAGATACCGCTCGTGAAATCTATGAACAACGATATTACTATGGCCCCAGCATTCAAAAATTACCCGAGGAAATTCAACCATTTATTTTCGATAGTGCCGTCAACAATGGTGCACGCAGGGCAATAAAATTCATTCAACGCGTCTGCAATCAAGCAGGCTATCCGCCTCATTTAGATGAGGACGGCGCTATGGGGCCACAAACATTAGCTGGTGCAAATTGGGCATTAAATGAAATGAAAGACTATTTCCTCAAGTCACTGATTGAAGAACGACGTATGTTTTACCTATTAATCGTTGATCACAATCCAGACCAAAGTGAATTTATAAAAGGATGGCTAAATAGACTAAACGAATTCACAAAGGATGCAGCATAATGGGACTTCTCAACTGGTTACCCAGTATTATAAAAGGTGGCAAAGAAATCACCGAAGAATTTCATATAAACAAAGAAGCCAATAGTCAGCGTGCGCATGAAGAAACACTCGCAGATATGCATCAAGATGCTGCTGTATTAAATCAATTCTCTCAGGAGTTTCATCAGCGAATTAACAGAACTAAGTGGGATTCATTTGCTGACGGTCTCAATCGGCTGCCGCGCCCTCTAATGACACTATCAGTGCTTAGTTTTTTTGTTCTAGCACCGATTGATCCAGAGCGGTTCATTAAAATTTCACAAGCTTACGAAGCTATGCCATCCGGGTATTGGGCATTACTCAGCATCATTATTAGTTTTTATTTTGGCGGGCGCATGCAATTACAAAGTCACGACATGGCACTCAAAGGCAGTGCACTACAAGCCGCAAAGGAACTTATCAAAATTAGAAAAGATTTTCGTTCTGTAAGCGACGATAGTGATCCACCTCATGAAAAAGAATATCAAGCCGCAGCCATTAAAACTGAACCACGGGAAAACAAAGTAATCTCTGAGTGGAAAAAACTGCGCAGCGCGAATACTTAACCTAAAAACAAATAAACATTCAACTCCGATGTAAGCAGAAAACCGCAGGCTAGCTGCGGTTTTCTTTTAGAATGTGTCTATTACTCGCTCATAATATTAACTAGGAAACGACATACTCACACCCTCACGCACACCACTTGAAGGCCAGCGCTGCGTAATGGTTTTACGCTTAGTGTAAAAACGCACACCGTCTGGGCCGTAGGCATGTAAGTCACCAAACAATGAACGCTTCCAGCCACCAAAGCTGTGGTAAGCCACTGGCACAGGTAACGGTACATTAATTCCCACCATGCCCACTTGAATGTTATCAGAGAAGTAACGGGCCGCTTCGCCATCACGGGTAAAGATACAAGTACCGTTACCGTATTCGTGATCGTTGATTAGCTTCATGGCTTCTTCCATGGTTTTAACGCGCACCACTTGCAGTACTGGGCCAAAGATTTCAGCTTCGTAACTGTCCATATTAGCGGTTACGTTATCAATCAAGGTTGCGCCAACAAAGAAGCCATCTTCATAGCCGTCTACTTTAGGGTCACGACCATCTACTACAATTTTTGCACCGTCTTTTTCAGCTGATGTGATGTAGCCTTGTACTTTTTCTTTGTGTGCAGCGGTAATCACTGGACCAAAATCGTTTGATGTATTGCTGTAAGCACCCACGGTTAAACCCGACATGGCGTCTTTCATTTTGCTAACCAATGCATCACCGGCTTCATCGCCGACGGCAACGGCAACAGACAATGCCATGCAGCGCTCGCCAGATGAACCAAACGCAGCACCTAATAGTTGGTTAACGGCATTATCGATATCCGCATCAGGCATCACGATGGCGTGGTTTTTAGCACCACCCAATGCCTGACAACGTTTGCCGTTTGCATTGGCTGTTGAGTAAATGTACTCAGCGATTGGAGTAGAACCCACAAAGCTCACCGCTTTTACGCGCTCGTCTGTTAATAGTACATCTACTGATTCTTTATCACCGTTGACCACGTTCATTACACCATCGGGCAAACCCGCTTCTTGCAACAGTTGTGCAATGTATAAGGTAGAAGATGGATCACGCTCAGACGGTTTAAGCACAAACGTATTGCCGCAAACAATGGCCAGTGGGAACATCCACATTGGCACCATAGCTGGAAAGTTAAACGGCGTAATACCCGCAACCACACCTAACGGTTGAAACTCACTCCAAGAATCAATACCAGGACCCACGTTACGGCTGTGCTCACCTTTTAAAAGTTCAGGCGCGCCACATGCAAACTCAACATTTTCGATGCCGCGCTGTAATTCACCTGCAGCATCGTGAGAAATTTTGCCATGCTCTTCGCCGATCATTTTGCAAATTTTATCAGCATTGGCTTCTAGCAATTCTTTAAAACGAAACATGATACGTGCGCGTTTAATTGGTGGAGTATTACGCCACTCAGGATACGCAGCTTGCGCAGCAGCAATAGCTGATTCTGTTGTTTGCTTAGATGCAAGCGCAACTTGTTTTTCAACTTTACCAGTGGCTGGGTTGTATACGTCTTGAGTGCGAGTCGTATCGTTGACCATCTCGCCGTTAATTAAATGCCCTACTGTGTTCATGTTTTTATCCTTACCTATTATTAAATTCTTTTAATCTTTTAATCTTTTAAATTTTAAAAACTGCTGTTTTCGGGCGCTGCTTGCAGATGACAGGTTTGTCACTCGGTCGCCTGCAAGCAGCCTCCTACAATGTGTATCTTAAATCTGTGGGAGGGCGCTTGCGCGCGACAAGGTTTTTACTCAGTCGCCTGCAAGCAGCCTCCTACTTTTGTTGTTTGTTTTATCGGGCGCGGGGCACCCTCCTACAATGTGTTTCTAAAAACTGTACGAGGGTGCCCTGCGCCCGATTAAAATTACAATTTATTCTAAACCTGTACGAGGGTGTACCCAAAACACTCGCTACGCTCTTGGGGCATGCAACCTCGCGCCCGATAAATCGATTCCCCCTATCGCGCGCAAGCGCCCTCCCACAATTAAATAAAAATCAATCCACTTCGTTAAACGATTCACCTAATGCATTAATCAAGCTGTCTATTTCATCCAGCTCTGTAGTAAACGGCAAGCCTAATTGAATAGTGTCACCGCCATAACGAACGTAAAAACCTTTCTGCCACATCTTCATGGCAATTTCATAAGGGCGCAGCGCAGGCTGACCGTCTTTTGCAGCCACCGTCATGGCACCCGCAAAACCATAGTTGCGAATATCCGTAATATGCTTGGTGCCTTTTAGCCCGTGCAACATTTCTTCAAACTGTGGCGCCATGGCCGTTACGCGTTGCGGTAATTGCTCTTTTTCTAATAAATCTAACGACGCAAGACCGGCCGCACAGGCAACAGGGTGAGCCGAATACGTATAACCATGTGGCAGTTCTAACATGTAGTCAGGGCCACCTTGATCCATAAAGGTATCGTAAATTTCTTGTTTCGCAATCACAGCACCCATTGGCACAACACCATTGGTTAACTGTTTCGCGGTGGTCATAATATCAGGCACCACATCAAATTCTTCTGCGCCCGTTTTAGAACCCATACGACCAAACGCGGTAATCACTTCATCAAAAATTAATAAAATGTCGTGCTTGGTACACAATTCACGCAGGCGCTTTAGGTAACCCACTGGTGGTGGAATCACACCCGCTGAACCGGCCACAGGCTCAACAATAACCGCTGCCACGTTTGAGGCATCGTAAATGGCGATCATTTGCTCTAATTCATCAGCTAAATAAGCGCCTTCAGTTGGCATACCTTTAGAAAACGCGTTTTCAGGAAGCATGGTGTGCGGTAAATGAGCCGCTTCAATGCCTTGACCGTAAATCGCACGGTTAGGACCAATACCTCCCACTGAAATCCCACCAAAGTTCACGCCGTGATAACCCTTAGCACGACCGATGAAACGGGTCTTGGCGGGTTGGCCTTTTTTACGCCAGTAACCGCGCGCAATTTTAAGTGCGGTTTCGACAGATTCAGATCCGGAACCAGTAAAGAACACACGGTTCAAACCGTTTGGTGTGAACTCAGTAATGCGGTGTGATAATTCAAATGCTTTTGGATGACCAAACTGAAACGCTGGCGAGTAGTCTAGCTCTTTGGCTTGCTTGGCAATGGCTTCGGTAATTTCTGGGCGGCTGTGACCTAAACCACAGGTCCATAAACCAGACAGACCATCAAAGATTTTACGCCCTTGTGCATCGGTATAATAACGGCCTTCGGCGCTGACGATGAGGCGTGGGTCTTGTTTAAATTGACGGTTACCGGTGAACGGCATCCAATGACTGTCTAACTGCTCTTGGCTTAAGCCGGCGTATTTATTGTTATCGCTCATTTGGTGTTCCTAGGGTCGAGACGACGATAAGGTTAATTAGAGAATAAGAGGATTATTGATCGCGCCATTAGATTAATAAATTCTATATTTATAAAGTTAGCTTAAGTATTTACTTATCTATTTAGCTATTGAACAATAGCCCAACATCACATTCGGCTATTTGTTCAAATTATGAGTAAAAACAAGAACTTACTTCCCCGCCAGATAGGCGATGCCCATATACGATTGCTGCGTATCTTCAAAACCGTGGTAGAAGCCGGTGGTTTTGCCCCTGCCGAAGTTGAACTGAACATCAGCCGCCCTGCTATCAGCTTAGCCATGAGTGAACTTGAGTCACTCCTAAACATGAAGCTATGCCTGCGCGGACGCTCAGGTTTCTCAGTGACCGAGCAAGGCAATCAGGTCTATCAAAGCGCCCTTCAATTATTAACCAGCTTAGAAACCTTCAAATCCCAAATAAATGCCATTAACACCGACTTAATCGGTGATCTAAACATAGGCATCACCGACAACATGGTGACCATTCCACAAATGCGCATCACCCAAGCCTTAAGCACCCTCAAACATCGCGCCCCTCAAGTCACCATCAATATTCGCATGATGCCACCAAGTGACATTGAAACCTCGGTTTTAGATGGGCACTTACACATTGGTGTGGTGCCAGACCTTAGATCACTACCAGGTTTAAACTATCGACCGCTATATAAAGAAAAATCACTCTTGTATTGTTCAGATCAGCACCCATTATTTGACCAAGAACTCGAACACATAAGCGATCAAGCGTTATCCCAATACGATGCCGTCTTGCCCAACTACCCTCAACCGGTGGACATCAAACAACAACAAACCATGTTAAAAGTCAGTGCCACCAGTAGTGACCGCGAAGGCATTGCGTTTTTGATTTTAACCGGACGCTTTTTAGGCTTTTTACCCACCCATTTTGCAGAGCGCTGGGTATCACAAGACAAATTACGGGCAATTGGTGAGCACAGCCGTTTTTTTCATACACATTTTTCAGCCATTACGCGCAAAGGGGCTATGAATAATTTGATTTTAGATGCTTACTTAGAAGAATTAGACAAAGCTTAAAAGAGCAAAACGAAACAGACAAAATCACACTAAACTCAGTTTATCTACCTACCAAGTTATATAGACACTGGTGCAGCGCACCAGCAAGATAGAAACCATATAAAAACCGTTTTTGTCACGGGGCAACCCAAAACGGTCAACAACCGAATTTTGAAATACGAGAGTCATTATGTCAGACGTGAACAGCATCAACTGGGCAGAACTTGCAAAAAACGCCCAATACCCAAACCAAGCCATCATTAATGGCAAGAATGTCGATTCTGTAACCGGTAAAACCGAAGCCACCATCAATCCAGCAAATGGCCAAGTGATTACTCAAGTGGCCGACTGCTCACCACAAGACGCCGACATCGCCGTTAAAAACGCCCGCGACACATTTGAAAGCGGCGTATGGTCACAAATGGCACCAGGTGAGCGTAAAAAAATCCTATTACGCTGGGCGCAACTGATTGAAGATAACCACGCCGAAATCGCCCTACTTGAAAGTTTAGATGCCGGTAAACCCATCAGTGATACCTTTGATATCGATGTGCCAAGCGCATTAAACACCATTCGCTGGACAGCCGAAGCCATCGATAAAGTATACGAAGAGATCGCCCCAACCGCCCATAACACCATTGCGTTAATAGAGCGCTTACCACTTGGTGTGGTCTTGGCCATCGTACCGTGGAACTTCCCGCTTTCCACCACCGCATGGAAGTTAGCCCCAGCCCTTGCCACCGGTAACTCGGTTATTTTAAAACCAGACCCAAAAACCCCAATGACCGCACTGCGCATTGCACAATTAGCCACCGAAGCCGGCTTACCCGACGGCGTATTAAACGTATTAACCGGTGACGGTATTAATTTAGGCAAACACCTTTCATTACACCCTGATATTGACGGCCAAACCTTTACGGGTTCAACCAACGTGGGCAAGTTGTTAATGCAATACGCCGGTCAATCAAACCTTAAACGTACCTTTTTAGAACTAGGTGGTAAAAGTGCCAACATCGTTTTTGCCGATGCCGACTTAGAAAGCGCGGCAGAAATGGCCGCGGTTGCCGGTTTTTACAACTGCGGTCAAACGTGTACGGCCGGTACCCGCTTGTTAATTCAAGAAAGTATTTACGATAAATTTTTAGCCAAAGTAATTGAACACGCAAAAACGTGGAAGGAAGGCAACCCACTCGATTTAAACAATCGCATGGGCGCCATCATCAACCCAAGCCAGCTTGAAAACATTCAACGCTATGTAAAAATTGGCCAAGAAGAAGGCGCACGCTTAGTACTGGGCGGTAAAGTGACACAAAAAGAAACGGGCGGCTATTACCACGAAGCCACCATTTTTGCCGACGTTGATAACAGCATGCGCATCGCCCAAGAAGAAATTTTTGGCCCGGTTATGTCGGTAATTAAATTTAAAGACGAAGCCGATGCCATTCGCATTGCCAACGACTCCCCTTACGGCCTAGCAGGCGCAGTGTGGAGCAACAACATCAACACCGCCCTTAAAGTGGCCAAAGGCGTACGCACCGGCACCATGGGTGTAAACAACTATTTTGGCGGCGATATTACTGTACCGTTTGGTGGCTTTAAAGAATCCGGTAACGGCCGTGATAAATCACTGCACGCCATGGACGATTACACCGAGCTTAAAACCACTTGGATTGAGTTAAATTAAATCCAATTTTGGATTGTTTGTGAAATACAAAAGCGCGATTAAACTCGCGCTTTTTTATTTTGATGAAGCTCTATGACTTTTTCATAATCCATTTAGCCCATGGGTAATGGTAATTATGATTTACTAGGCAGACGTAATATTGGCCACATTCAGTGCAAGTACATTCATAACGATCCTCATAAAATTCTGGCTTCCACTGCTTCTCATTAATTTCAATTAGACCATTTTTCACTTGATTCTCAGGAAGTATTTGATCTGTTGATTGATAAATCGTGCACCTACAAAGTCCGCAAGATACTGTTTCAAGAAGCTTTAAAGCTAATCTTATTGCGCCTCTAGGGCTTCTCACCGCCAAACCCTTTGATACTGGAGTATGATCGATCGAATCTTTAATCTGCTTTAAATAAGGTAGATAAAACCTAATTAAACAGGATTTTTTTGGCACTAATTATTTCCCATGATGCTTTCCATATCTCATGCTCACCCTGAGAGAAAATTGCATTTAATACCTCTTCCGGTTTCATAACACCCCCAAAAAAAAATCAAAACAGATCGATTGAAAAAAAATCTAAAGCCCGCTTATAACTGGCCTATGTTCTATTGTTAATGGCACAGAATATTGAGCCATATCAGCGCTTGCGCCTCTTATTATAGCGGTTTGTTTAACGTAATTCGGCCTTCTAAAGTATTCATCCCTTCTTGTGCTGAAAAACTAAAATACGGCCTTTCAGCACCTGGGAATTCTATCTCTATGTACTCAAAACCGTTTCTTTCAAACCCATACATATTTTTATTATCATATTTTATTTGAATATATTTGTGGGCATCTGTACCTGTGCGAATAGATAGATAACTAAAGTCTGTGCCATTATTAACGGTAATGGTTTCCTCTGAAAAATTATCTCCATTACTTGTGCTAATACTGAGTGAGGAAATATTTGCACAGTAAATAGGAGTAGTAACAGTATGATTTTCATACTCACTCCAAGTGCCTGATATTTCACCAATAGGATTCATATCTTTACTCTTTCTATGCATATCTATTGTTGTTGATATATTGGTATAGCCAATGATTTCAACTGAAGCGATGATCCGTTCTTCATTAATGATACGGTAGTCGATGTCATTGTAAGTAAACGCATTGTTTATAACTTCTATTTCTTCATAGCCGTTATAACAATTTGGAATCTCAATGATGCCATCGCTTTTTCTTCTAATAACCCAGTGTAATTCTGATTGGCTTTGCTGGTACGAGCTAAAACCAGAATCGGACACACTTATGCTTGTTTGCTGAGTGCCTGACCAAACACCCGAAATATTGTTTTCATTATCTTGATTATTTTTATCTTCTTCAAAAATATCGAGCTCACACCCAGATAATAGACAAAAAAATAGAGTAAAGGTGATTCTAAACGGGGTATTCAAAGCACATTCCTTTGGCTTAAATAAATGATGGGTTATAAATTTTTTAATCGCTTAAGTGCTATATTAATGGTTTAACAGGCCTTATTCGAGCAGTATTTTAAAACACCATGGCATATTCTATTAAATACCTACCTTCTTTATTTACATAACGCCCTATATAAACCGCGCGAAGCGTCGGGCGGCCGCAGGGCGCTAATTTAATATTCTTGTTATGTGTTTCGAGCATGGAGCCACCTATTAGATATAGTTAAGGCTCTATGCCTAATCTTTTGTTCATAATTTTTATTTGATGAAATTTCACTCAAGCGTTTATTAATTTCTTCATCAATTTCTGCCCCTTGCTCTATCCAACTCAAAGCGCAGTCAACCCAACAACCTGTTTCCCAATTTAACCCAGCCACTAGCGTCTCTCGTATATCTTGAGAGCCTTTGATTCTGGCCTCGTGATATTCGATTTCTAATAAGACCACCAATTTAGAGGGATTATTCATAAACACACATAACATTTTAATCATAAGACCTTGCAAACTTCCCTACCTTGCAAGGTAGATGAACCTTACAAGGTAAGGAGGCCTGATTATGTACCGCCAAAACCCTAAGTACCATCAATTAAGGGCCCATATCGCTCAGTCTATTACTAAACTCTAAAATGCAAAACTTAAGAGTGGAAGCGCAACACACATTATTTTGTAGTAAGAGATGTCTACATGGCCTAGATAACCGATTTAAGGAATATACTGTGTGCATACTGCTAATTAAAATGTGATTAGTTAATGTTTTTTGTTGTTTAAGTAGCCATATTTGTGTTTGAAAATCATTCTTTTTGATTTGGATTCCCGCATACGCGCACTGCTGTCCGGAATAAATAGTCATATAGGCAAGCACCCCTGCCGTATATTGATTGACCGTCGCCTATTTCGAGCACTTATCTGGTGTTGGTCTATCTCTGGTCGCTGAAATAACCCTCCTT
>JBLHLT010000039.1:0-13795 GCA_047621325.1 Oceanicoccus sp. | reverse complement strand
ATTAAACAGCGTCAGCGCCTGTCTCACCGGTACGAATACGCACGATTTGCTCTAGGGCTGTCACGAAGATTTTGCCGTCACCGATTTTGCCGGTGTTTGCGGCTTTAGAAACGGCTTCGATGACTTTGTCTGTTAGAGAGTCATCGATGGCAATTTCGAGTTTTACTTTCGGTAAAAAGTCCACTACGTATTCTGCACCGCGGTACAGTTCTGTGTGGCCTTTTTGACGACCGAAGCCTTTTACTTCTGTCACTGTAATGCCTTGTACGCCAATTTCAGACAGTGCTTCACGCACGTCGTCTAATTTAAATGGCTTGATAACGGCCGTAACCAATTTCATATCAAACTCCTTGAGGGTGAGAAAACCAAGCTGGGCATTGCCCAGCTTGGTTTAGCGTAAAAAATTAAAGAGGTAGGCTGTAAGACATAACAACGATTACGTCTTCATCTAATTCTGCGCCATCGTCATCGGTGCCAGCAAGACCATCATCACCTAGTAGAGATGCTGTGGTATTCGACTGATCTACAATTTTAGAAACCGTGATGCTTAATTGCTCAGTTAAAGCATAAGATACATCAAAGTGAGTGTATTCTTGGCCAGCATCGTTATCGCTGATACCAACTGCAATGTCAGCACCTGCAATAGAATAACCAAGATTAACATAACTTGGACTACCGCTAATTAATGAGGTCGTGTACGAAACTGATGCATCCATATAGCCTAAAGCAAGAACACCTTCAGAGTTTTCACCTGGAGAACCCATGTCACCCTCTGGCTTAGAAGCGTAAGTGTAAGTAGCGGCCATTACGTCGAAATAAAAGTCACCTACTTCTTTTGCAAAACCAACAGATAGGTCGTATTCGTTACCATATGCCATATCACCAGATGAAGCCCAAAGACCAGCGTAAGCACCAGACTCATGAGCGTAATCAGCCGAAGCAGAAAAAGCAGCACCACCTAGATCCGTACCACGCCATAGGTAAGTAGTAGCAACACCCGCAGAGTAAGAAACTTCAGCATTGGCTACTTGCGCGCCCATTACGCCAGCAGATAGTAGAGATGCAATGGCAACCGCTTTAGATAGAGTTTTCATAGTTTATTTCCTTCGTTGTATATTGTTTTATTTTTGGTTTTATTATCGTTTATTAAGTCAAAACAATTGTGTTTTGTAATGTACGCGAAGAGCTTTTGGCTCTTATAAAACGCAGTAAAAAAATGGCTTACTGAGTTTTGCGTGTGGTTAATCATTTTTGTTATCTGTATTTATATTACCTGTACTTAGCAAAGCTAATGCCAACTATCAAAACCCCTCTATTTATCATGCCGCGCCATTAATAAACGACTTTAAATCAGCTATTTAGCACCGAAATAAGGCAATAATATATCTAGGGCGCACATTTAGAGCACCTTGTGTGCTGTGATTGAATTTTGGCACTGTAATGAGACACACCCGTAAATCACTGGGGTAAAAACAGTCTGATGTGCGTCCTTAGACAAAATAGGGGGTAAAAAACAATTAAGAGAAGGGATACATTCGCGACCAAAGCAGGCCACGTTTATGGACAGTTGCACACTATCAGTTCACTGACAGTGTGAAGAAAACCGGAGCTCATACTTTTAGATTAGAACACCCCCTAACTTGAAACCAAACTAGGGGTTGCTCACATATAAGCGGATTAAATGGCCTGATGCTTTGCTGTTACGCTAATCAGAACACGTGTCGTGGTTCGAACTAACATCAACACAAGGCCAGTTGACAATAAAAAGCCTAACGCAAAACCATGGCTACTCACGCCAGCGGGTACTTCAACACCATGAGCCACGCCATGGAAAACCGCAAATGCCGTTACCAATAACGCACTTTTATAATGGCCAACAAAGCGACCCAATCCTAAACACGCAATGGATAAAATAACTGACACCAAAATTAGCGATTCAACCGTTGTACTGGCTAATTGTAGAATACCGGACTGCGCGCCATAGAACCCAACAGCAAGTAAGGCCACAAATGCTGCGCCAATTAACGTAGCTTGCTTAGACGGAAGACGATATAACAACACCCCTAATGCTAAAAATGCTAATAAATGATCAAGGCCCATTAACGGATGCAACGCACCTGCAATTAATCCTTGCGTCGCTGAGATAGATTCATGGCCTGGGTGGGCCATAGCAAACATAGGTAAACCTAATAACAGTGCAGCGAATATTTTTTTCATTGTGATTTCCTTTTAAACTTACAACGATCGAGTTGAGTGAATTTCGGCGGCTTCATCCACTTCATGGCCGGGCAACATTTCATTAAGCAATGGCTCAATACTTGCGCGCTTTTCTAACATACCGTGATCAATTATAAAGCGAATAATATCTGCCATGCCTTTGCTGGTTTCAACATTGGCTAATACAAACGGACGCCCGTTTCGCATTTTATTAGCATCACGATGCATGACTTCTAACGATGCGCCCACATGCTGTGCGATATCGACTTTGTTAATAATGAGCATGTCTGATTTTGTAATGCCTGGGCCACCTTTACGTGGAATTTTATCCCCTGCACACACATCAATCACATAAAGTGTTAAATCTGATAACTCAGGACTAAACGTGGCCGATAAATTATCACCACCGCTTTCAACAAATACCACTTCTAACCCGTCATGTTTGTCTTGCAATTCTTTTACTGCGGCTAAGTTCATCGACGCATCTTCACGGATGGCGGTATGGGGGCAGCCACCGGTTTCAACGCCCATGATACGGTCTTCTTCTAATACCTTGTTGCGCATCAAAAACTGCGCATCTTCTTTGGTGTAAATATCGTTGGTCACCACCGCGATGTTGTAATGGTCGCGCATGGTTTGGCATAACATTTTTAATAACGCCGTTTTGCCTGAACCCACTGGACCGCCAACACCGACTCGTAATACTTGTTTATTCATAATTATCCCCTACACATATTAATTTATGGGAGGTGCACTTCGTGCCCCTTGGCTATACCCGCGAAAAATAATTCAACCAACATTTCGCGCGCAAGCGCCCTCCCACATTTATTTATTCGTATTCAAGACCTAAATAGTCGTGAATACTGTTGTTCATGTAAAGACGATGCAATGGCCAACCCCATTAAGCCGCTGCCAATTTCATCATCTTTAATTTGTGTTGCTTGCTCGCATACCTCTGTAATCACCGGGATCAATTTTTGTAATATTTGCTGTGCTTGGGTTTGCCCAAGGGGTAACGCTTTACTGGCACTGGTGACTTGGTTTTCACACCAACTCCATGCAAATCCCATTAACGCCGTTGATAAATCAATTTTATTTAATGATGCGGCTAAAGCATTCATCGATACAACCGTTGGTTGCTTAATGCTATT
The DNA here is from genome assembly GCA_047621325.1 of Oceanicoccus sp. Classification (GTDB taxonomy): domain Bacteria; phylum Pseudomonadota; class Gammaproteobacteria; order Pseudomonadales; family Oceanobacteraceae; genus Bermanella. The sequence continues at coordinate 10,427 of JBLHLT010000039.1, read as the reverse complement.
GACCAAAGGCGCTCGAGTTGGGTCTTGCCCTAAATGCCATTGCACATACGCGCTGCCCACTTGCGTATCTTCTAACCATAATTCTTTGCTTTCACGAAAACTGAGCAGGGTGTGGTTCCAATCACTCACGGTTTCACGATCGTTATTTTGCCATGCGTTAAATATGCGGATATAAACGGGTAGATCTAACTGACCAAAACCTAAACGCAGGTTATCTTCAATCCAATCGTTCACTTGATCTGCATTTTTACACCAACCGCCATCCAACGCGTATTCCAAACCTTGGCTATAAGCAAACGCGCCCACCGGTAATGCTGGGCTAGATAAATGCAATAACGCTAATAAGCTGTGTGAATTGGATTGCGACATCATTAATGACTGTGCCCGTGATGATGATCATCGCCATGTGAGTGTCCATGATGACCGCCAGTACCTGGTGCATAGGCGCCGTTTTCAGGTTCAAATGGTGCTTGTTCATGAATCGCATGAATGCCTAGTCCATGCAGCATGTCTTCTAATACGTAGTCTTCTTGAAAACGTAAAAAGCCTTCGCCAATTTGTAATGGCACATGGCGATTCCCTAAGTGATAACAGCCTCGTGCAAACAACGTTGCATCATCGACGCTGGCAGTCGTAACCGCCTCGTTGGAAGCCAAAATGGTTAAGTACTCACCTTGATCATTGGTTAATACCGTGCCGTGACGTAATACATGACCACGCTCAATTTGAATGCCTGCATCGTTGCCGTTATCCGTGATAATTTTTAAGCGACCGCGTTTACGCTCATCGAAACTTAAACTGATGGTTTCGCTCACCGCACCACTTGGTAAATCGGCTTGTAATATTTTAGTGAATATTTTCATTTTATTTCGAGACGTAAAACGGGAGATAAAAGACGCTTTTAAGCGATAACTTTTTTCTCGTTTTTTATCCCTACTCCTATTAAATCTAATACTGTGGGAGTCGAGCTTGCTCGCGATAACAATGCTCTAATTTATAGCTAGATGAAAAGCGGGTGAATACTCTAATTAGAACAATCGCCTTCATTTTGTAAAGCTAGCTATTAGATTTTTGTTATCGCGAGCAAGCTCGACTCCTACATTTTGTTTTTTCCGCTAAATACAGCGGGGTATCTGTCAGTCACTGTAATAATTAAAACAAATAATAACGCTGCGCTAACGGCAAAGTTTCCGCTGGCTCACACGTTAATATTTGACCGTCCGCTTTTACCACATAGGTTTCTGGGTCCACTTCTAGCACTGGCTGATAGTCGTTTAACTTCATATCGGCTTTCGAAATGGTGCGCGTATCTTTAACCGCACTGAGTTGTTTTTGTAAACCTAAGTGTGACAGGGTGTCCTTTTCAATAGACGCTTTAGAGACAAACGTAATGCTGGTTTGATTCACCGCTTTACCCATGGCACCAAACATTGGGCGATAGTGCACCGGCTGCGGCGTTGGAATCGACGCATTCGGGTCACCCATTGGCGCGCCAGCAATCATGCCGCCTTTTAAAATAAGCGAAGGTTTGGTGCCAAAAAACATCGGTTTCCACAGTACTAAATCGGCTAGTTTGCCCACTTCGATGGAACCCACTTCGTGAGAAACCCCCATGGTGATCGCAGGGTTAATGGCGTATTTTGCAATGTAGCGTTTGCAACGAAAGTTATCTGTGCCTTCTACGTCTGCATTGGTGTCTTCAGCTAGCGCACCGCGTTGTACTTTCATTTTATGAGCGGTTTGCCAAGTACGTGTAATCACTTCACCTACGCGACCCATGGCTTGCGAGTCGGATGAGATCATTGAGAACGCGCCAAGGTCATGCAGAATATCTTCAGCGGCAATGGTTTCACGACGGATTCGTGAATCGGCAAACGCCACATCTTCAGGAATGTTAGGGTCTAAGTGGTGACACACCATGAGCATGTCTAAATGCTCGTCAACCGTGTTCACCGTATATGGGCGGGTTGGGTTGGTCGATGATGGTAATACATTACTTTCACCACAGGCTTTTATGATATCCGGTGCGTGGCCGCCCCCAGCCCCTTCTGTATGATAGGTGTGAATCACGCGACCTTTAAATGCGGCTAATGTGTCTTCAACAAAACCCGATTCATTTAACGTATCGGTATGAATGGCCACTTGCACATCGTGCTCTTCTGCGACGGTTAAACAGTTATCAATGGATGCTGGCGTTGTGCCCCAGTCTTCGTGCAGTTTTAAACCCATGACACCGGCTTCAATTTGTTCGATTAACGGCGCAGGTAAACTGGCGTTACCTTTGCCTAAAAAGCCAATGTTCATGGGTAAGTCGTCCACCGCTTGCAGCATCTTACCAATGTGCCACGGCCCCGGAGTACAAGTGGTTGCATTGGTGCCGGTGGCTGGCCCTGTGCCACCACCTAACATGGTGGTCACGCCGCTCATTAATGCTTCTTCAATTTGTTGCGGGCAAATAAAATGAATATGGGCGTCGATGCCCCCAGGCGTTAAGATTTGACCTTCACCTGCAATGACTTCTGTACCCGGCCCAACCTCGATAGTCACGTTTTGTTGAGTGTCTGGATTCCCCGCTTTACCGATGGCCATAATACGGCCTGCTTTAATGCCTACATCCGCTTTTACGATGCCCCAATAATCTAAAATTAATGCATTGGTGATCACGGTATCGGCAATGTGTTCACTGATAGCTTGGCTTTGCCCCATGCCATCACGGATCACTTTGCCGCCGCCGAATTTCACTTCGTCGCCGTAAACGGTGTAATCTTTTTCAGGTGTGATAAATAATTCGGTATCACCTAGGCGCACTTTATCGCCAACCGTGGCGCCGTACATATCGGCATATGCTTGTCTTGAGATTTTCATAGCTTGCCCATTACCTCACCGCGAAATCCGTAAATGATTTTTTTACCTGCAAATTCAACTAACTCAACCGTGCGCGTTTGGCCTGGTTCAAAACGCACTGCCGTGCCTGCTGCAATATTTAAACGAAACCCTTTTGTGTTATCACGCTCAAAGGTTAACGCAGGGTTCGTTTCATAAAAATGATAATGACTGCCCACTTGAATAGGGCGGTCACCTGTATTGGCAACAATGACCGTTAACGTCGTCAAACCCACGTTCAGTTCAATATCACCTTGTGCACAAATCACTTCACCTGGGATCATAATTATTCCTTTAAACGCTTAATTTTTTAATTAGAGATTCGCCCGCAAGCGGCCTCCCACAAATCACACCCTTCACGATTTTGCAGGAGCGTTAGCGAGGCCGTGAGTGCAAGGCAAATTTTTAATTTTGTGAGGCGCATAGCTTGCCTATGTAACGATCAAGATTAAAAATTTAACGCCGTAATCACAACGTAGCTAGCTCCCCACCCAATTAGGCGATTGGGTTGTGTACCGTTACCAACTTCGTCCCATCTGGGAACGTCGCTTCAACTTGCACTTCATGAATCATTTGTGCAATGCCATCCATCACATCGTCGCGACCCACTACTTGGCGACCGTCATTCATTAATTGCGCCACGGTTAAACCATCACGCGCCCCTTCCATAATGAAACAACTGATCAACGCAATGGCTTCTGGGTAATTTAATTTCACGCCGCGATTTTTACGCTTTTGTGCAACTTCTCCTGCCACATAAAGCAGGAGTTTATCTTTTTCACGAGGTGACAATTCCATAGTGTTCTCCTAACAGCGACCATTGCGCTTTAAGTATTCCAAATTCGTGGCGTGCAGGCTTCACGATCATAAACAGACGGACGCAATAGCTGCCAAATACGTTCAAATTGATTGCGAACCGGTTCGGCTCGATGAGCAAGCGCTCGAATAATTAAGATGCCATTTTTTTGCGTCACGCCCATAAGCACCGTGTCTGATTGCGCGTTACACGCTTCTTGTAATTCAAGTAACGACTGCATAGCCACTGAATCAATATTTCGATTAATCACAAATGTGGCAAATACCGAATAATGTTGTAAACCCACGCGACTGTTTAATACACCACTTTGTGCATCAAGATTAAAGCGATCAATAAACAGCAGTTGCTCATCTTGATAAATTGCCAGCGTTTGCTTGAGTGTGCCTTGTGTGAATAACGCATCGCCTTCTGGGCGACCTAAACAGGTGATTTCCCAGCCGATGAATAACCCATTGTCATCAATATCAATTCGAGTATTTAACTCGCCCTTAGCGCCGTTAAAAATAATATTTTCTTGCGGCAAATATTCCACCGCGCAGTTAACGCCTACTTTAATTTCAACTTGCTGAACCTGTTTAAGCTCGGTTTCATTGCGATACAACTTGCCCGCAGATGGCGTTGTTACCAACACTTTTGCACGCTCGCGTGCTTGTACCTGAATGACTAATTGGTCTCCCCCCACTAAACCACCAGGCGGGTGCAATAAATACATGTGCAGTAAATCTGAGCCTTCAGGATAAAACGGGCGCTGAACCCGTAACGGCCCAAAGTGCATGGTCTTACCCATGCGGGTCTGCAGGTCATTAGAAGACGTTGATGCTGCGTAAAATTCGCCACGAAACAGCGCACGCCAACGAGGATCTATTCCATCGACTAGGGCATTGGCTTGTGGGGTACTCAGCATATTCATGAATAAACAGTCTTCTTTGCACAATAATGATGCATAAAACATCTTTTTTATAAAGTTGACTGCTAATAATGCAAAGAGGGAGCCAACTATCAAAACCCTTTATTCATAAGGGCCTAAGATAGCTGACCAATTGGTCAGTTGAATTTTTAGCACCATGTTAGTGCACCTGCACCACAATTGATTACCTAGATTTCACCATAATCACTGGAGCCGTATAAAGGCGCACCGAGGCGGATACGCCTGTTCTTTATTAAATGGCCAATAGGCGTTGCACATCGCCAGAGGTTTTAAGCTGTTGCTGATCACCTGCCGACACCACACGACCACGTTCAAGAATGATGTAGTCATCGGCAAGGGCGGTGGCAAAGTCTAAGTATTGCTCAACCAACACAATGGCCATGGTGCCGCGCTCACGTAAAAGCTCGATGACTTTTTGAATGTCTTTAATGATCGAGGGCTGAATGCCTTCTGTTGGTTCATCCAAAATCAACATTTTAGGTCGTAGTAATAGTGCACGGGCAATCGCCAGCTGCTGCTGTTGACCACCACTTAAATCACCACCACGACGGTGCAGCATTTTTTTAAGTACCGGAAATAACTCAAATACTTCTTCATCAATAAAACGCAGTTTTTTCGGCAAACTTGAAAACGCGGTTTTTAAGTTTTCTTCAACGGTTAATTGCGAAAAAATATCACGGCCTTGTGGCACATAGGCAATGCCATTTTTGGCACGGTCATACGGTGCTTGCCCCGAAATCGAATCACCCTGCCACACCACGTCACCCGCTTTTGGGGGTAAGTGGCCCGACAGCGCTTTCATCAATGTGGTTTTACCCACACCGTTGCGCCCAAGTACACACGTCACTTTGCCTATTTCAGCGGTCATGGAAACATCGTACAGTGCTTGGCTTGCGCCGTAGGCGACATCTAAATTTTTAACTTCCAACATAATTAACGCCCCAAATACACTTCGATGACTTGTTGATTGTTTTGCACAGACTCTAACGAGCCTTCGGCCAACACACTGCCTTCGTGTAATACCGTCACTTTGCAATCAAGTGCCGCAATAAAGTCCATGTCGTGTTCAACCACCACTAACGAATGTTTCTTAGCGAGTTTTTTAAATAACTCGGCGGTCTTCATGGTTTCTTCGTCGGTCATACCGGCGGCTGGTTCATCAATTAATAGAAGCTCTGGTTCTTGTGAGATAAGCATGCCAATTTCTAACCACTGCTTTTGGCCATGGGACAAGTTGGCCGCAAGTTCATCACGCTTATCACTTAAAGCAATCAACTCTAGTGTTTCTGTGATTTTTTGCTCTTGCTCATTGCTTAACGAATGAAATAAAGCCTGCCAAATACCACGGCCGCCTTTTTGTGACAGCTCTAAATTTTCAAATACCGTTAGACTTTCAATGACGCTTGGTTTTTGAAATTTACGGCCCACGCCAATATTGGCAACGGCGGCTTCATCAAACTGGGTTAAGTCTGTGGTGTTATTAAATAAAACCGTACCGTTATCGGGTTTGGTTTTACCGGTAATCACATCCATCATGGTGGTTTTACCTGCTCCGTTTGGGCCAATAATCGCACGCATTTCGCCGGGCTTTATATAAAGGGATAAATTATTCAGCGCTTTAAAGCCATCAAAGCTCACGCTGACACCATCCATGTACAAGCAGTATTCTTGTTCTAAATGCTTAGGTCGTAATGCGCTCATGATTACGCCCCCTTATTTGAAAATTTATTAGTCAGCATGGTAAACCATTGTGCTGCTTTGCCATCGCCTTCTTGCATGTGTTTGACCCAACCCACAATGCCTTTTGGTAAATACAAGGTGGTTAATACAAACAAACCGCCCAACATGAACAACCACAGCTCAGCGAATGCACCGGTAAAATAGGTTTTAGCGTAGTTAACGGCCACGGCACCAATCACCGCACCAAACAAACTGCCTCGGCCACCCACCGCTACCCAGATAATAATTTCAATAGAGTTAATAGGGGTGAATTCACCAGGGTTAATAATGCCCACTTGCGGTACATACAAAGCACCCGCCACACCCGCCATCATGGCTGACGCGACAAATACAAACAGTTTGTAATGCTCAACACGGTAACCTAAAAAGCGCGTTCGACTTTCTGCATCACGAATACTCACCAAAACTCGACCCAATTTTGAGGTAGTAATGAAACGGCTAATTAAGTAACCCAAGGCCAGTGCTAATGCCGATGCGAAAAACAACACATTACGGGTGCCACTGCTTTGTAAATCAAAACCGAGAATGTCTTTAAAATCGGTTAAACCATTGTTACCACCAAAGCCCATGTCGTTTCTAAAAAACGCCAGCATTAAGGCATAGGTTAACGCTTGAGTGATGATTGAAAGGTACACACCTGTTACACGAGAGCGAAATGCCAACCAACCAAACACAAACGCCAGCGTGCCGGGTACCATTAATACCATTAACATGGCAAACCAAAATTGATCAAAGCCAAGCCAATACCAAGGTAGCTCTCCCCAACTTAAAAACACCATAAAGTCAGGTAAGTCAGGGTTACCATATACACCACGATCACCAATTTGATGCATAAGGTACATGCCCATGGCATACCCGCCCAATGCAAAAAAAGCACCGTGACCCAAACTTAAAATACCGCAATAACCCCAAATCAAATCAACTGATAACGCTAACAAGGCATAACATAAATATTTACCGGTTAGCGTCAGGGTATAAGTGGAGACATGAAAAATAGAATCCGGTGAGAACACCAAATTACAAAACGGAAATAAAATAGCCACCGCGATGATTGCCATTAATAACCGCTGGCCGCCTTTATCACCGACGAGTAACGTTGCCAATGGTCCCAACTTAGGAGCCTGTGTTTGTGAAATAGTCATCAATTAATCCTCCACCGAGCGGCCTTTTAATGCGAATAAACCGCGAGGACGTTTTTGTATAAACAAAATGATCGCAACCAATACAATAATTTTCGCCAGTACGGCACCCGCCATTGGCTCGAATATTTTATTCGCAATACCAAGGGACATAGCGCCCACTAAGGTGCCCCATAAATTACCCACGCCACCAAATACCACCACCATGAAACTATCAATGATGTATTGCTGGCCAAGGTTAGGGCCTACATTGGTTAACTGACTTAATGCCACACCCGCAATACCGGCAATGCCAGAACCTAAACCAAAGGTCAGTGCATCAACCCAACCGGTTTTGATTCCCATTGAACTGGCCATTGGGCGATTCATGGTCACGGCTCGCATTTGCAAACCAAATAACGTTTTCTTCAACACAACCGCTAATGCAGCCAGCACCAATAAACTAAAGATAATGATGTATAAACGATTAAAGGTAAGCTCTAAACCTGCGTTAACGGTAAACGTACCGGCCATCCAGTCGGGTGTTTGCACATCTTGGTTAAGTGGGCCAAAGATAGAGCGAACCGCTTGTTGTAACACAAGGCTGATACCAAAGGTGGCCAGTAAGGTTTCTAATGGGCGACCATACAAATGGCGAATCACACTGCGTTCAATTAATACGCCCACTAAACCCGCTACTAAGAACGCAGCGGGTACTGCAACCACTAATGACAACCCTATATTGTTTGGCATTAACTGTTGAATCACAAATGTGGTGTAGGCTCCCAGCATGATCATTTCACCATGAGCCATATTGATAACACCCATTACACCAAAGGTAATGGCTAAACCAATGGCGGCTAATAATAAAACCGCACCTAATGCTACGCCGAAATAGACATTCTCTAGCACACCGTTAAGCTTCATTAACTCGTTGATATCATCAAACGTTGTTTGCGCTAATTGAATTTCAGCTTTGCTATAACGTGCTTGATCAGCGCGATTTAAAAAGGCTAATAAACCATTGCGTGTTTCGGTGTATAACGAGCCATCTAAGAATTGAATGGCTGCGATGCGAGCCACTGGGTCATCACTTTGCAGAAAAACCAAGGCGCGAGCAGTTTTAAGAATATGGGTAATATGTTGATCGGTTTCTTTCGTTAATGCTTTTTCTAATAAAGGCAGCGCTGAATTCTCGGCAGCCTTGAGAAACTCTAATGCAGCGGCTTCTCTTTGTTCAGGATCATTTGAGCTGATCTGTAATTCGGCTACTACGCCGTTTATGGTACGGCGTAAATTGTTGTTGATACCTACTTTACGTAAATCACGTTTTTTAAATTCACCGAGTTCATTGTTCGTTAAAACGGATATGGCTTTGTATTGACCATTTTCTAATTGTTCACGGGTGACGATATCACCATTTTTTTTGTTATAAAATAAATCCGCATTCAATAACAACTTAATAAGAGGCAACGCATTGTTATGATGGGTTTTCGCTATCGATAAAATGACTGTTTCTTTTTCGTCATAATTAGCATCGACTAACTGGCAACTGAGTTGTTCGAAGCTGGCTTGATGTGAGGGGTTTATCTGACGAGATTCGGTATAAGCGGTTAAATGCGCACTGCATTCGCCACTACTGGCTACGGCTGGTAACACATTACCCAGTGCAAACGTGCACAGCAGCAATGCTTTAAATAATTTCATGGGGCCACCTTTACTAAACTTTGAGCACCCATTGTCACCTTCTAATTCTGTCAGCTAGAAGTGTAAAGACAAGGTTGAATCAAAAAAATGCGCCCACTAATAAAAATTAGGGGCGCGGTTGTTATTATTGTTATTCAGCTGCGACTTCAGAACCTGCACACACTTTTGTCGTGGTGTTGTAATTACCGCAGTTTAGACCTTTCCAGTCTGAAACAAGGTTTTTACTTTCAGGTAGGAAGTCAGTCCAAGCATCGCCGACGACTTCACCATCGGTTTTCCAAACAATATCAAACTGGCCGTCTTCTTGGATTTCACCAATTAAGACTGGCTTAGATAAGTGGTGATTCGTATTCATAACCGCTGTACCGCCCGTAAGGTTGGGTACTTTTAGGCCGTACATATTGCTACGTACTTTATCTACGTTAACTGTTCCTGCTTTTTCAACCGCAGCGGCCCACATTTTGAAACCAATATAAGTGGCTTCCATTGGATCGTTCGTTACGCGTTTATCGTTTTTAGTAAATGCATGCCATTTATCAATGAACTCATCGTTTGCATCGCTTTCTGCGCTCATGAAATAGTTCCAAGCGGCAAGATGACCCACAAGAGGCTTGGTATCAAAACCAGAAAGTTCTTCTTCGCCTACTGAGAATGCAACCACTGGAATGTCTTCAGCACTTACGCCTTGGTTCGCCAGTTCTTTGTAGAACGGTACGTTTGCATCACCGTTGATGGTTGAAACCACCGCCGCTTTTTTACCAGTTGCACCGAATTTTTTCACATCCGATACGATGGTTTGCCAATCGCTGTGACCAAATGGCGTGTAGTTGATCATGATATCTTTATCACTGACGCCTTTGCTTTTTAGATAGCTTTCAAGAATTTTATTGGTGGTACGAGGGTAAACATAATCGGTACCAGCTAAGACCCAACGCTTAACACCTTGATTCATTAAATAATCAACCGCAGGAATCGCCTGCTGATTGGGCGCAGCACCTGTATAGAAGACATTTTTAGAAGACTCTTCACCTTCGTATTGAACGGGGTAAAAAAGTAGGCCGTTTAATTCTTCAACCACAGGCAATACTGATTTACGTGATACCGACGTCCGAGGCTGTAAATCATTCTGTGTAACCGCCAGTGTTAAATATAGTCTTTTAAACGGTCTTCGAATTCAATCATAAAACGATTCAAGGCCGGTTTCCAATTTCTAATAGGCATCGTCCATTTTTCT
>JBLHLT010000038.1:0-17445 GCA_047621325.1 Oceanicoccus sp. | reverse complement strand
ACACTTAGGGCAGGGCATTGAGGGTGTATTGCAGTTAACTACAACCGTTATTTGACCAGAGCTTTCTTCAAGTCGTACATCGGATACTTCCCAGGGTGCTTCGAGCTGAAGTATTTTGCTGTATAAGCTGAGCTGATCCATGCATGCCTCCCAAGTATTAGGAGGCATAATCTATCAGATTAAAAAGCTGATTTGCTAAGTTTCCACCACATCAAGGGAAGAGCCATTTTTTTACTCACTGAAGAACGCGGCAAATCGAGATGCTGTGCCACCCCTTGAAAACTGCCTTGATCCACCACCAAATGAAAAACATGCAACAAAGGTAAGTTGTTGTAGAGCATCATTGTTTCCAAAATAGAATCATTAAAGTTCTATACTCCTATTAAAAAGAAACAATACAAGCGGCTAAAGTGTTCTGTACTGAAACACCATATTGGTGTGTCATCACACAAGGGAATACTCATGCGCACAAAAACCTACTTAATTACAGGCGGCACTGCTGGTATCGGTTTTAACCTCGCTAAATCACTCAAACTTAAAGAGCATCGTGTCATCATTACCGGCCGTGATGCTCAACGCGTGGCGGCTGCCGCTGCAAACCTCGACTGCATCGGGTACGTAGCAGACAGCCAAAATTTAAATCAAATTTCACAACTAGCAAATGACCTATCGAAAGACAATATATCTCTCGATGACTTAGTGTTAAATGCAGGTGTATTTCACCCAAAATCGTTCATGCAAAGCACACCTGAGGACTTCGATACCACCATTAATGTGAATACGAAAGGCCCCTTCTTTACCTTACAAGCACTAGCACCACTTATGGCCAATCCATCTAGTGTGGTATTTATCTCCAGTATTGTGGTGCACAAAGCATTTGAAGGTTGCAGCATATACAGCGCCAGTAAAGCTGCTTTTGAAGCGGTGGTGCGTGTCGCCAACTTAGAGCTGGCCTCTCTTAATATTCGAGTAAACAGTGTTCAGCCTGGTGTGACCGCTACCGAGATACAAAGCAAAGCGGGTATGTCAAAAGACGATCAAAATGCCTTTTTTGGTACACTTCAAACCACACCACTTGGTCGAGTACTGAGCGCCCAAGACCAAGTGGGCGCGATTGAGTTTTTATTATCTGATGGCTCAATCGCTTTACGTAATGCCGTCATTGAAGTCGCGGGTGGACAAACACTTTAAACCTTAATTTATTAAGTAACTCACTCGCTAATGGGTTATTTTTTATGCGACTTTTTTGATAATAAAATAACCGAGAAAGGATGACGCAATACGCGTCATCGCACTCTTAAGAAAATACCATTTTAGTGCAAACTGGGGGGTTTATAAGCTCCCATCTTCTCATCTGTTCAAAAAACGCTCGCATTCACGAAATGAATAGCGAATATAAGCTAAATTACCTACATTTATGGCTAAAAGAGTCTAGGCTTATCTTAATTTATAGAGCTATCTAACCTATAATTCAGCCGCTATTTTTGCAGGCGTGTCTTTTGGGACCCTGCTATATCCAGTGGCTCGCTTAAAAAATATGGTCACGGAATAACTTTGAGAGAGAGATTCGCATGAGCTTGTATACAGAATACCTACAAGAAATCGAGGTTCGTAAAAACGACCTTGGCTTGAACCCAAAACCAATTGATGCAGCTGATTTATTATCAGAAATCATCGCTCAAATTAAAGACACCGGTAATGAGCACCGTGAAGCTTCTCTTAACTTCTTCATCTACAACACGCTGCCTGGTACAACACCTGCTGCGGTTGTTAAAGCTCAGTTCCTAAAAGAAATCGTTCTTGGCCAAGAGAAAGTAGAAGAAATCTCTGCTGAATTCGCGCTTGAGCAACTGTCTCACATGAAAGGCGGCCCTTCTGTTGAAGCGCTTCTAGACATCGCTCTATCTTCCGATGCTAACGCTAAATCGGCTGGCGAAGTTCTTAAGTCTCAAGTATTCCTATACGAAGCAGATACTGCACGTATTGCTGACGCATTTAAAGCTGGCAACGCCATTGCGAAAGAGCTTTTAGAAAGCTATGCAAAAGCAGAGTTCTTCACCAAGCTGCCTGAAATTCCTGCGAAAATCGACGTTGTTACTTACATCGCAGCAGAAGGCGATATCTCTACCGACCTTCTTTCTCCAGGTAACCAGTCTCACTCACGTGCCGACCGTGAACTTCACGGCCAGTGCATGATCACGCCAGCCGCTCAACAAGAAATCGTAGCGCTTGGTAAAAAACACCCTAACGCTAAAGTGATGTTAATCGCTGAAAAAGGCACCATGGGCGTAGGTTCTTCTCGTATGTCTGGTGTGAACAACGTTGCACTTTGGGCTGGTGAAAAGACTTCTCCTTATATCCCATTCATCAACAACGCACCTGTTGTTGCGGGTACTAACGGTATCGCACCTATCTTCCTTACTACTGTTGGTGTAACCGGCGGTATCGGTCTTGACCTTAAAAACTGGGTTAAGAAAACTGACGAAAACGGCAACGTAGTAAAAGACGCTAATGGCGACCCTGTACTAGAAGAAGCTTACTCAGTTGCTACTGGCACGGTTCTAACCATCGACACTAAAGCTAAGAAGCTTTACAACGGTGATAAAGAACTAGTAGACGTTTCTGATGCGTTCACTCCACAAAAAGTTGAATTCATGAAAGCGGGTGGTTCTTACGCGGTGACGTTCGGTAAGAAACTACAAACATTTGCAGCTGAAACACTAGGTGTTGAAGCCCCTTCTGTTTACGCGGCATCTAAAGAAATCTCTGTTGAAGGCCAAGGCCTAACGGCTGTTGAAAAAATCTTCAACCGCAACGCAGTTGGTGTAACCTCTAAAACCCCTCTACACACAGGTTCTGACGTTCGCGTTAAAGTGAACATCGTAGGCTCTCAAGACACCACTGGCCCAATGACTTGTCAGGAACTAGAAGCCATGGCTGCTTCTACTATTTCTCCAAGTGTTGATGGTGCTTTCCAATCTGGTTGTCACACTGCATCTGTATGGGACAACAAAGCAAAAGCGAACACGCCTAAGCTAATGGAATTCATGAACGCATTCGGCGTAATCACTGCACGTGACCCGAAAGGCGTTTATCATTCAATGACCGACGTAATCCACAAAGTATTGAACGACATCACAGTTGATGATCGCGCAATCATCATCGGTGGTGACTCTCACACTCGTATGTCTAAAGGCGTAGCGTTCGGTGCTGACTCTGGTACGGTTGCAATCGCTCTTGCAACTGGCGAATGTGCCATGCCAATCCCTGAGTCTGTAAAAGTGACCTTTAAAGGTAGCATGAAAGACCACGTTGACTTCCGTGATGTTGTTCACTCAACTCAAGCACAAATGCTTAAGAAGTTCGGCGAAAACGTTTTCCAAGGCCGCGTAATCGAAGTACAAATCGGTACTCTATTAGCTGACCAAGCGTTCACCTTCACTGACTGGACTGCAGAAATGAAAGCGAAAGCGTCTATCTGTATTTCGACTGATGACACTTTGGTTCAATCTCTAGAACTTGCTAAGTCACGTATCCAGATCATGATCAACAAAGGCATGGAAAACGCAGCAGGCATGTTACAAGGTCTGATCGATCTTGCTGACAAACGTATTGCAGGCATCAAGTCTGGTGAAGAGCCAGCCCTTGCTCCTGACGATACTGCTAAGTACTACGCTGAAATCGTTGTTGATTTAGACCAAATCGACGAGCCAATGATCGCTGACCCAGACGTAAACAACGAAGACGTTTCTAAGCGTTATACCCACGATGTTATCCGTCCAGCGTCTTACTACGATGGCCGTAAAGTTGACCTAGGTTTTGTTGGTTCATGTATGGTGCACAAAGGCGATATGCAAATCATCGCTGCTATGTTCCGTAACATGGAAAAACAAGGTAAAGAGATCAGCTTCAAAGCACCGCTTGTGATTGCGCCACCAACTTACAACATCGTTGATGAGCTAAAAGCAGAAGGTGATTGGGCGCTACTAGAGAAATACTCTGGTTTTGAGTTCTCTGATACCAACCCTAAAGAAGCAGCCCGTACTAAGTACGAAAACATCATGTACCTAGAACGCCCAGGGTGTAACCTTTGTATGGGTAACCAAGAGAAAGCAGAAGCAGGTGATACGGTTCTTGCCACCTCTACCCGTCTTTTCCAAGGCCGTGTTGTAGAAGACTCTGCTGAGAAGAAAGGTGAATCCCTACTAGGTTCTACGCCGATGGTTGTTCTTTCTTGTATCCTAGGTCGCTTCCCGACTTTAGCTGAGTACAAAGAAGCGGTTGACGGTATTAACCTAACGTCTTTCGCGCCACCGTCTGAAGACCTAGCGCGTCCAGCGATTCCTCTTAAAGCGGTTTAATACCGAATTAAGAAATCGCTTAAACAGAGTAAGTTTTACGCCCGTTTACTTACTCTGTTTTAAGACACAAAAAAGCCCAAATAATTTGAGTTATTTGGGCTTTTTATTGAATATTTAACCTTCAAAACGCAAGTTCAGCATAAAATGATAAATACAAACTGGTTTATCATCTCGATATCTAACCTCCCTGTAGCTTCTAATCGTATCTGAGTTTTCTCGAGCAGTTAATTCGTCAGTATCGCTCAGCCCTTTCGTAAATCCAGCATACGTTCTTAATTTAGTATCAGCCTCATATTTCCTGCATAAACCAGAAAAATCAACCACATCACAGTAGGCAATAATAAATACGACCCCTAAGCACTCTTGATCGTATCCTGATATTTTATTTAAATGCTCGTTTATCACAGTTGTATCATTCGAAAAGAGCCGAAAGGCTTCCATTATTGAAACTCGATCGTTACGGTTATCACACAAGAAAAAGTCAATTTCGCCTGACCCTTTCCCTGATGAGGATCGGCCTCCTCGTTTTTGGTCTCGACAACTCAACCCCATATAAGCATATTGCCTATCAAAAAGAGAAGTAACCCAATCATTGATAAAATCTTCTCCAATAATTCGACGGGTATCTTTATCAGTACTTTTCTGAAGTTGTAGATTCTTTTTTCTTAGCTGGATTTCATTCATTATTTTCATCAAACCAGAATATAAAAACTCATCAACAGCTCCACCACCTATTGCCTTTAAAATTTCAGACAATGATCTAGATCTTGAAAAAATCTCATCATAGCTTCGCTTTAATTCATCATTAGACTTAGGTTTGTCATTATATTGTTTCGATAGTAATGCAACTACTGTTGGTTCTTGATCATTAAGTATCAGGTCATCAAGAACTTTCATCTCTTTCTCAGCAACTTCACCAAGGTTTTCTATTTTATGATGAGCTTTTATTTTTTCGTAAATAGCCTTAGCTCTATACTTATCTCCTCGCTCAGTCAAAGACACGCAATAATTAGTAGCTATTGACACATTCATCCTCTGCTCACTAGATAGTTCAAGCCATAGCTTATCAATATCGTTATGCAATTTTAATATCTGCATACAGTGCAGCCAATTCTGGATATCTATATTTTCTAGACTAATTACATTTACTGTTTTGATAGAATCAAGCCATTGGGAAAGAGCATATCGGTAATCTTCACCTACACCGCTACTTCCATCCAAGCTTCTCAACTTAGATGCAAAACGCTTTCCAGCATATTGAATTACTTTAGTCTCATCATAGAGCGAATCAAAGCACCTATAAGATTTTTCAGGGTCTCCTTCAAATAAAATGTCAGCTTCTATTGAGCGACGAAACTGTTCGCAATCTTTTATAAAACCATCATCAGGGAAGTATCTTGTATTTCCAGACGGGAAAGGACACTTTTTTTCGTAAAGAAATTGAGTTTTATCGCTAGCACTCTTAGCATTATCAACCCCCAACAACAACTCAACCTTATATTGATAGGCATCCCATTGCTTCCGAATACTAACAAAGTGATGATTTGTACTATCTCCAAACCTTGTCTCTAAAAGATTTAATCCTTTAGCCAAGAGCCCACTAGCCAAATTAAGCTGTCCATGCCCACATGCTGATATCAGAGCACTCTCAATTGAATTCAAACCTAAATCTTCGCTTTCAACGCTTCGACCATTAATCATTTTTAATAATTTATTACGGCGAATTTCCTTATTAGTATCACGATATAATTCAAGCAGTCTGTCCAAAGGAATTTCAGCATCAAGGCCATCAATTAAGTCAAAAAAACTCTGATCTGTTAGACCACCTAGCCATTTACAAAACAACTCCCACAAAGGGTAATCATTATTTACAACATCGTTAAAAACACCACTTTCATGCTGTTCACAGGAGAAACCAACAACCCTAACAATCGCCAGTACTTTCTTTAAAATCCTATCCTGCTCATCACTACTCTGATTTAACAAAAGTAATATCTGAAGATAACTCTTTACCAAACCCAACTTCGAATAGTAATTACTGCCCTCATTTAGAACATATTGTTTAATCCATTTCTTTGGTTTATCAACCAATGATAAAATAACATTTATGAAAGAATGACTATTTACTCTTTCCCAAGATAATGTGTCGAATAGCTTAATGGCTCCAAACGGATATTTTTTGGGTTCAAGGCATAAAGTGAAAGCTACTGAATATTCATTTCCGATGCTCATCTGAACGCGCTCAGAGAAGTCTTTTTCTGCCAAAACCCCAAAAGTTTGGCTTTTTTCTAGTAACCAAAATAGAAGGTAATATTTCCAGCAAGGAAAGTTATTATTCCGTGCAGTATTATCTTGAACTACGTACTCCAGAAGGTCTTCTGCAACAATTTCAATTTGTTTAATTGAAAGCTCTTGCAGTAGAATATCCAAAGCTTTTTTATTTACTGAATACTCAAAACTAGTTTCTTCATTAATTGCTCGCTTAGCCAGAGCAATTATCAGCTCGACAACATCATTCTTGCTAGTTTCGCTATGGCCTTCAAATATGACTGAGATATATTCATCACAAGCTAAATTCAAGACTGTAGAAAAGGGAGACTCTCCGGTTAGCCGGTGCGAAGTAAACATCCTAGGCGCATGATCAATAATTAAAAATAGCGCTAACGATGAAGTATTCTTACTGCAGAGCAAATAGAGCAATAAATCAAAATTATCAAATGATGGTAATACATTAAATAATATATGTTCTAAGCCAACCCTATCCTTTGACATCTCGATTAAAGACTTCACTTTCCCATAATCATATATAGCAGCGTGGTCAATTAAAATATCAGAAGAAACCAACATTTGAGGGAAACCAAAGTAAGAATAGAATTGACCACGTCCATATTCATGAGTGTTTGACTTAATAATCCAATCTTCAGCAATTGAAATCAAAGAACGATTATCTAAACATTCATCTGGAGCTATATATTTATCCTGAACATCTTTTAAAGTAAACTGAGTTACACCCCCATCAGTTATTATTGAAGTAGATTCTCCTGATGAAGCATTTATGCTTAAATTTATAGCAGAGTTTCTTTGATAAAAAATACTTTCAAAATGTGAATCACAGCGCCATTGATTTTCTAAAATATGCAGAGGTTTTTTAAGATGATCATCGCCCTCAATCAAGATCATTAATTGATTTAAAAAAGATTGTTTTGAATCCTCAGATAGCCCCTCTAAAAATGGATGAAATACTCCTGAGTAAACTTTTGCAACAAGTAGCCATTGTTTAAAAGCTTCATCTGCTTCGATAATCTCATTCAGTTCAGCCCAAAGGTAGTTAAATATAATCCGATTAGACTCACCACCCAGCAATTGAATATGATATTCATCATTGACGAGTGTCACCTCCTGCAATTTTTCCAAATCTGCCTTTACGCCTAGTCGATAAATAAGATTCTTTGCCAACTTTTGGTCTATCTTAAAAAATGGTTTTATAAACCCATTATTTCCCCAAGCAATATCTCTCAGGTCAACCAATGCGTCATTCAATGGTTTGACTGTCTCATGTAAACATTCTTGTTCACGAATGGACCTAAAGTGAGTCTGGAGGTAATCAGCATAAAAACTAATCGCACCTAATTCTTCTAATAATTGAATATCGTCAAAAGTAGAGATAGCTTCTGAGATACCACTATCTCTTAGCCAAACAACCTCACCTTTGAGTAATCCAGCTACTGTCTTTCTATTAAGCTCAGGTGTTCCTAGCTCCGCATTAGCTAATAGTGTTGCGAGTATTTTTGCTTTTTGGTGGCACTCAAAATCATATAAAAACTGATCACATGAAGACCGCTGCTTAGGCAATGTCAACAATGCTTTAAGCTTCACAATATTTTCTGAATAATGAGCCATGGAACCCTAACAAAAATTAATAGAATCAAGGTGTCAGGGTACTTGAATTATCCATTTCAGAAAAGGATCAGATATTCACGGTAACAAGCAAAATCTAATTAAATATATAAGATACCTGCCGTAGATAGTTAGGCGCGAAGCGGGGGT
Organism: Oceanicoccus sp.; assembly: GCA_047621325.1. Lineage (GTDB taxonomy): Bacteria > Pseudomonadota > Gammaproteobacteria > Pseudomonadales > Oceanobacteraceae > Bermanella. The sequence continues at coordinate 9,037 of JBLHLT010000038.1, read as the reverse complement.
ACGGGGTGCAACCCCGAAAAAGAAAACCGTGCTGGCTTTAATTATCCTGAATGCGAAAATTTTCAATCAAGGGGTCAGAGTACTTGAAGTACTCACATCAGGAAAGAATCAAATCCCTTATAAGTTTATTGGGTGATCCGTCAGATCCATACTATTGCAGAATCAAATGTAAACCAAACCCGTATCGATAACACAATGCGCCATTTATTCACGGCAACAACCAATATCTAATTGAATTCATGAGATGCCTGCCGTGGATAGTTAGGCGCGAGCGGGGTACGGGGTGCAACCCCGAAAAAGAAAAACCGTGCTGGCTTTAATTATCCAGAATGCGAAATTTCAAATAATTAACGCTACCCAGAAAACGTACTTGCGAGAACGGATACCCGCCCCCAACAAAACATTCGAGGGTGACGTTCCTTCGCGGGTAAGACGACAAGGTACTTGCGCTAAGTACCCTGCCACACTTCGAAAAACTCAACATCTCCTTCCCCCAATACCCATTTGAGCCGTAAATATTGCTTTTTCAGCTCACAAAAGCCATAATTTTGAGCCGTAAACTATAATTTTACGGCTCAAGCCCATTATTTAACCGATTCAAGTGATGAAGATGCACTACATATGGCAGCATAAAAACTGGCCTCAGTTTGGCTACGATGCTGAAAAACTATCAGCCTTAGCCTATCGCTACGCGAAGCAGGCAGCTCAGCTATCTGGTCGCTTATCCCAGACCAATCAGGATGACTCCATCACTGCCCTGCTGGATTTAATGGTGGATGAAGCCATCAATACAAATCTAATAGAAGGCGAAAACCTGAATCCTGCCAGTGTGCGCTCGTCACTACAAAACTATTTAAATCTAACCCCTGATCCCGTTTATGTGGCAGATGTTAAAGCCGAAGGCATGGCCGCCTTGATTGTGGATGTCCGCAAGAACTTTCATAAACCACTGAGCAAAGACATGCTGTTCAATTGGCACAAGATGGTGCTAGCGGGTTATGAAGATCATATTCTTCATCCAGAAATCACCATTGGTCAGTGGCGCAATAGCCATGAACCCATGCAAATTGTGTCTGGGCCAATTGGCTACGAGCGAGTGCATTACCAAGCACCTGACGCCGCTGACGTGAATAAACTCATGGAAGCATTTCTGCATTGGTTTAATGAAGCACCTCAAGAAGATGCAAACTTGACAGGTGTGATTCGGTCAGGTATCGCGCACCTTTGGTTTGAAGTTATTCATCCATTTGATGATGGTAATGGTCGTATTGGTCGCGCCATTATCGAATACGCATTAGCACAAGACCTTGGTGTTCCGGTTGTGCTAAGTATGTCGACACACATCGAAAAGAATAAAAAGGAATACTATCGCCAACTTAATCTGGCCAGTTGTTTTGAGACTGCTGAATTAAATAATGATTTAGACAACCCTAAAGCTTTAGATATAACCCTATGGCTCACTTGGTTTATTGAAACCCTGATGGAGGCGCAAGAAGATGCTGCTAATAAAATTGCCACGATTTTTCATAAATCTGATTTTTGGCAGAAGCATAAAGATACGCCATTAACTGAGCGACAAGTAAAGGCTATAAATAAGATATTCAGAGCTGGGAGTGCTGGTTTTCCCAATGGCATTAGCGCACAAAAATATGCGGCATTGGCTAAATGCTCAAAAGCCACGGCAACTCGTGATTTGGGGGATTTAGTGAGCAAAAATTGCTTAACCACTGAAGGGGTTGGACGTGGTGTGCGCTATTTTATTGCCAACAAAAAATAACCTTAACGTCACAGCTAGCTCAAACATTAAATTAATTTCTTTATGATCTGAAGTTCGTCATCCCCGACGCGCGAAGCGCTTTGATCGGGGATCCATTTCTAATTTAACGCAGAGTAGGAACGTATTTCTTCAAATACATATTTGATTACCCCCCCCCCGCCTTCGCGGGGGAGACTTTGATTTTAAATTGATTATTAAGCTGAATCGCTCCTAGTTTTCAAAGCCATCAATCACACACCCAACCCTCAAACCAAGGGCATACAAAGGTTCTTCTATGGGTAAACTATTATTCGTTTTTAATCCGCCACATTCAATACCACTTTGCCAATCGTATTACCCTGCCTTAAACATTCAATAGCGGCTTTTGCATCATTAAAATCAAATTCATACCCCACATGAGGTGGCGTTATTTTTATGGTTTGCATGTCTTGTATCAGCTGCGTTAGATAATCCACCTGCTCCCACAACCAAATCAGGTTAAATGCCATAACGGATTTATTATCACTGATCATATCCATCACATCGTATTTAGGGCGTTTTAAAAATTTGAAAATGGCCGATAGATAATTAGGGCGGTTTTTACCGGGGGTGAATTCAGCGGCACCAAATACCACTAATCGCCCCATTGGATTTAAGGCATTGAAGCTCGCTTTTTGTACCGCGCCGCCTACGCCATCCAGCACTAAATCAAACCTATATTGGTTTTGTTGCAACTGTTTTTTAAAGTTAGGTTCTCGAACCATCACATCCTTAAAACCTAAGCTTTTTAAGTAATCGGCTTTTTTATGAGAGCTCACCGTGCCAACGGGGTTGGCACCCAATGCGACAACCAGTTTCATAGCTTGTAAACCTACGCCACCGGCGGCGCTGTGAATCAACACAGTTTGGTTGGGTTTAATGTTGCCTAATTCGGTTAAGGCGTAATACGCAGTTAAGGTTTGTACTAAATAAGCAGCACCTTGTTGGTGACTCCAACCGGATGGCAGCGGGGTTAAGTAGTCGGCTTGTGCATTAATCACGGTACTGTAACCACCAAAACGGGTGACACCCATGACGTTATCGCCCACTTTGAATGTTGCACTGCGGCTTTCGATCACTTCACCACTGTATTCTAAACCTGGGGTGAACGAGCCTTCTGGTGTGGCACTGTATAAACCGGTAATAGCGAATATATCTGCAAAGTTTAAACCGATGCTTTTAACCGCTACACGTACTTCGTTATTGGTTAATTCGACCAATGGCTGTGTTCGCTGGGTAAGTCTTGAAATGGCACCTGCTTTTGGGGTGTACCAAACCTGTGTATTCATAATGGCTCCTTAGTTTGGCCATCATGCCATATTCAGTAATGTGTAACATGGGGCATGATAAAATCTGGCCGTGCTACCTACCAAGTCAACATACCGATATAATGTAGGCCTCATTTGTATCTAGGTTTTGTCATGGTTTTGGGCCTACTAAAAGTCTTCACCAGTAATAAGAGTTTTGCACTGCCTGTTATTGGCAGCCCACTGCTGAATAAATTAGGCTTACATACCTTTCGTATGCGCTTGGCTAATGGCTTTTTAGCATTGCGTCGCTTTCAGGTTGCCGGTTTTGTGCGCCCTATTGAATTTCAACAATTCAAACGTAATGGCATTGTGGTACTTAAAGATTTTTTACCTGAAAGTGAATTTGCTAACTTGGTGAGTGAAGTGAAAAACACCATGGCCACAGTTGATGTTAACAGCCCTATTCAAAACTATGGTGATCAAGGGTTTGGTCAAAAACATTCATTCCACTGGGGCTTTGATCGCTACGATGGTGATACCTTAAACCGCTTTTACAGCATCAAGCCTGAACACAAGGCTAGTCATGATTTTATTAACCATAAGCGCCTTAAAAGATTAACGTCTTTATTTGCCGGCACCTATCATGACAACACCAAGTACTACGTCTATAAGTTGCTTCACGGCAAAGAAGACACCAATGCCGATAGCCAAAAAGCCATTCACCGCGACACTTTTCATAGTGCCATTAAACTTTGGTATTTTTTAGAGGACGTAAAACCTGAACAAGGGCCTTTTCATTACGCTCCAGGCACCAACAGACTTACCCGCGGTCGCTTAAATTGGGAAAAAAAGCGCAGCATCCAAGCCAGCCAAGAAAATAAAGGCGGTGCATTTCGTATTAGTGATGAGGAGTTAAATGCATTGGGTGATGGCCAGCTCACGTCTTACCCAGTAAAGGCCAATACTCTGGTCATCGCTGATATTCGGGGGTTTCACTGTCGTGGCGCTGCCCTTGAGCATCAGTCTCGCTTAAGTATTTATGCCAATATTCGCCCAGCGCCTTTTTTGCCTGCGTTTCATGCCGGAAAATTAAACGATGTGCTCAACAAAACCAAACGCCTTTTTAAGCGCTAGCCACGCCTGTCACTGTGTTTCATTTTCAGGCAATATACTGGTTTTAAGCAAAGTTACACACCATGACTAAGTACAAGAAACAAGCGGTATCAGAAAAATCACAACAAGAAGCCGAGGCGATCACCAAAGGCACTCAAAAGCCGGGGCAAACTAAAGAGCAAAGTAAACTCATTGCACAAGGCATTGCCAAAGGCATTGAGTTATATAAAAAACAACAAAAAGCGAAGTTACGAGAAAAAAACAAGCAAGCGAAAAAAGAGCTCAAAGAAAAAGCCAGTGAAACCGAGGCTATAACTGAGGTAAGTACAGCAAAGCATTCCATATTAAGCTTATTGCCATGGGGGCTTTTAGTGGCATCTTGGATTGGTTTTGCCTTGTTTTATAGCCAAAACGTATGACATAAATTGAGTTTTACTATTGTCATAAAACTATGTAAGCATTGTATGATCTGACCACTTCATTTCACCGTAAAGCCAAAGGACTATGACTCTATGGATGCCAACATGCTCAATAAAATCCGATACCATACTATTGGGGTAATTAGCGCTATTACGCTAATCGCCCACACAATCATTCTTGGGGTATTTCTGTTTGTTATTATTTTGCCAAAAATGGTTTTACCACAAAAAATCATCCAACAGATTATCGATCCATGTATTACATTCATTGCCAGTATGTGGCTTGAAGGCATCCTTTGGTGGATAAACTGGGTGTACCAACCCAAATGGAACATTAGCGGCGCAGATCAACTCAACATAAAAGACTGGTATTTATTAACCGCTAATCATCAAAGCTGGGTTGATATATTTGTTCTTTATCAACTGTTTCATAAAAAAGCCCCCTTTGTTAAATTTTTCATTAAAAAAGAACTGCTTTATGTGCCTATCGTTGGGCAAGCTTGGTGGGCACTCGATTTTCCTTTCATGCGCCGTTATTCAAAGGCATTTTTATCTAAACACCCCGAGAAAGCAGGTGACGATATTAAGGAAACTCAAAAAGCCTGCACAAAGTTTTCTAAAAAGCCCTCTAGCGTGATGAATTTTCTTGAAGGAACCCGCTTCACCAAAGAAAAACACTCAAGTCAAAAGTCACCTTATAAGCACTTATTGAAACCAAAGGCTGGCGGTATAGCTTTTACCATTCAAGCCTTAGGGGATAAATTCAACGTCTTAAGTAATGCGACAATCGTCTACCCAGGCCACACCCCTACTTTTTGGGACATGATGTGCGGCCGCATTGACCATATATTAGTGGAAGTAAATTCTACGCCAATCCCGCACCACTTTAGCCAAGGGGACTATCAAAATGACCCCGCTCTGCGCCAAGAGGTCCAAGATTGGGTCTGTGCAATTTGGCAGCAAAAAGATGCCGACATTGAACGAATGCTCTCAAGACATGCCCGTTATCTGGAAGTAAGGCACTCACATTTAGTTAAAAATTAATTATATCTAAGTATAGAGCTCAGCCTAAGCTAGGCTCTTACTCCTCACCATGTGATCAAATTGCCTTCTTTTTCCTATATTTACACTGTTTTTGAAAATTAAATGCCTTAATAGCCAGATTAAGCCAAGGATTCGTTGACAAGTGCTCAGGGCTGCATATAATTCAGTCTAGCTTGAAAGTAAGTCTTATATTTATGTACACCACTGCGATGTCCTGTTTTTAGTCTTCGTACCTGTTTTCATAATTCAAAGCAAAAACTTCCAGCAAAAACTCGTCTGCTTGCAGACTAAATTACACTAAAAATCTGGATATTATTATGTCTACTGTTACTGGCACTGTAAAATGGTTCAACGAAGCTAAAGGCTTTGGTTTCATCGAACAAGAAAATGGTCCTGACGTTTTCGCTCATTTCCGTGCGATCACTGGTACTGGCTTCAAAACTTTGACTGAAGGTCAAAAAGTTGAGTTCACTGTAACTCAAGGCCAAAAAGGTCCTCAAGCTGAAAACATCGTTCCTTTATAAGGTTCAGTGTTTGCCGCAAGGCAGATAGCTTGAAAACAAAAAAGGGTAAGATTTTAATCTTACCCTTTTTTTATGCTTATCATTCAGGCATAAAAAAACCAGGACATTGAAGTTACCTGGTCTTATCTACACATTAATCTATCTTGAACTAGATACTGCTGGCTTACGTCGCCCAACCGGCCCACTGCTCTTAGCCCCACCTGAACCAGCCTTTGAGCCACCTTTCGTTACATGCTGTTTATTTTTACTCGTAGGCTTATGACCTCTTTTTACATCACCACTACGCTGTCCGTCCTGATGCTCCGAAGTAAATGTTTTAGGCTTCTTGGGTTTTTTAGGTTTCTGCGGCCTAGTATCTAAACGAGACATTGGCAATGTATTTACCGGCTCAAAACCAACAATATATTCTCGATCCAACTCACGTCCGATTAAATTTTCAATTGCACTCAGCTCTTTAAATTCATCATGACTCACTAGCGAAACCGCTTGCCCAGTAGCGCCTGCACGACCCGTACGACCAATACGATGCACATAATCCTCTGCCACATTTGGTAAATCAAAATTAACCACCTGAGGTAACTGATCAATATCAATACCACGAGCGGCGATATCTGTGGCCACAAGGACACGAATCTCACCAGACTTAAATGTCTCCAATGCTCGAGTACGAGCACCCTGACTTTTATTACCGTGAATAGCGGCCGCACTTATATCTTCTGATTCTAGGAATTTTGTCAGCTTATTTGCACCGTGCTTGGTACGAGAAAAAACCAAAACCTGCTCCCACTTATTGGTCTTAATCAAATAAGACAACAGCTCAGCCTTGGCTTTTTTATCACTTGGATAGATCCACTGCTTAACACTTGTAGCTGTGCTATTGGCAGGGCTCACTGAAATCTCAACAGGGTTATTCACCATGGACTTCGCAAGATCCTTAATCTGAGGTGAAAACGTTGCAGAGAACAGCAGGTTTTGCCTATCCCTTGGCAATAACGATAGTATCTTTTTCAAATCATGAATGAAGCCCATATCAAGCATGCGATCCGCTTCATCCAACACCAGCACTTCGACCTGGCTGAATTTAATGGCGTTTTGGTTAAATAGATCCAATAATCGACCAGGTGTTGCCACCAATACATCTACGCCACCACGTAAGCGCATCATTTGAGGGTTAGCCTTTACACCACCATAAACAACCGTGCTATTTAATGGTAAGTATTGAGAGTATGTAGCCACGTTATCCGCTACTTGTTGAGCAAGCTCACGGGTTGGCGTTAAGATCAGCGCTCGTATATGATTGCTTTTTGCACGGGATCCTCCTAGAAGGCGCTGCAAAATAGGCAGGGTGAAACCGGCTGTTTTACCAGTACCCGTTTGAGCGGCTGCCATTACATCCTTTCCACTTAAAACAGCAGGAATCGCTTGGCTTTGAATTGGGCTAGCTTCTGTATAACCTTTTTCTTGCAGGGCTTGTAAAATGTGTGGTGATAAACCCAGGGTATCAAAGCTCATAACATCTCTCTTTGTCGGCTAAAAATCAGCCAGAATTTGCGGCCGTGAAGCTTATAGGATTCACCTAATAGATTCTAGCCTTTTTGCCCATCATCACTCGACAAAAGGCATTTAGCCTACCTCTTCAGAAGTTTACTGAGCAGCATTCACTTGCAACACCACATCCATTTAATTTTCTTAGTGAACTTTTGATATTATAGAAGGCATCAGGATCACTGCCTCTTATATTCACACTAAACTACCTTTAACTAATTAAAAGCAAAATGTAACAGGCACTCATCTAAACGCATATCAAGCCTGAAAAAGCGCAAGTAGTTGGTTATAATCAAGAAAATTCAGTAGTGAGTACCTTCTGTGACCCAATTTCGCCCTTGCATTGATCTACACGATGGCCAAGTAAAACAAATTGTGGGCGGCAGCCTAAATGACCAAGGTGCCACCACTAATTTTGTCAGCACTCATGACAGCGCTTATTATGCCAATCTTTATCGTGAGTATAATCTAACCGGTGGACATGTCATTGCACTGGGTGCAGGTAACGAACAGGCTGCATTAGCTGCACTAAAAAGCTGGCCTAATGGCTTACAGTTTGGAGGTGGTGTAAACAAAGAAAATGCAGCTCGCTACCTTGAGAATGGCGCAAGCCATGTAATCGTAACCTCAGCTCTTTTTGAGCATAATGAGTTCAGCTTTCAACGCTTAGAAGCCATCAAACAAGAAATAGGCAAAGACAAGCTCATTCTTGATTTAAGTTGCCGCCGCACAAACCAAGGTTGGCAAATTGCCACTAACCGCTGGCAAACCATCACCCCAACTATCATCGACGCCACAACACTAAAGGAATTGAGTAAGCATTGCGCTGAGTTTTTAATCCACGCAGCCGACGTAGAAGGACTACAAGGCGGCATAGATGAAAACCTCGTCAGCTTTCTTGGTCAGCATGCCTATGTTCCTATAACTTACGCTGGCGGAGCCAGAAGCCTTAATGACTTAAAACTCGTAGATAAGCTATCAAACGGAAAAGTAGATCTAACTATCGGTAGTGCACTAGATATTTTTGGCGGTAACGGAATCACACTTAAAGAGTGCATAAGATGGAACCTGCAACACCCAGATGACTGACCTATTCGCCTCTCTAACGCCAGCCAATGGGAATCCTAGCGCGCAAGATTTGGGTCATGGGATTTTCCACATCAAGCAGCTTACGTCTAGTAATGAGTGCTTAAACCTAATTACGCTTATAACCGAGCAAGCCCGGTAATCCTCCCTTTTTTAACATGCGTCAAAAGTAGAAATTAAGCCGCCATCAAAGGTGGCTTACCGCCATTTGCTTTATGCGGCCGTTCATTATTGTAAAACCATAACCAGTTTGTTGCATAG
>JBLHLT010000037.1:0-17473 GCA_047621325.1 Oceanicoccus sp. | reverse complement strand
TGACTGGACGCGTTATTCGGGAGGATAAACGTGGCAGTATTTCAAATACATTACCGTCTATTTTAGAGCGTTTGAACATTGAGCCAGATAACTGGTTAAAATTAACCACGTCATTTGAATCGAGTTTTAAAGATTTAGTTGGCAACCCGACTGCTTTAGGCAAAGCAGTGGAATTACTTGATCGTAAGCGGCGACCTAGCGTCAAAAATTGTCAAACCCTACTGGCTTAGATTTTACATCACATTATCTCTAATACGCTATTCAATAGCAGGATGACTGCTGCACGTTTTTTTCAAAAAACAGATAATCTCTAAACCTAAGCACAGATAAATCAGGCTAATAAGGGCGAAAACTCACCTTTCACCTTCAACATTTAAAGGGTGAAGATTAAAACGGACGCATCTCAGCTTATATTATTAACGTGAGTAACGTGAGTGTCTTAGTTATTAGCATTACCAAATAGAGGGCTTTCACCTCTTGATCTTACGCCAGCTTCGCTTGGCGCACTGAGTGTCTTAGTTATTCTGATCAAGAGAAAGACTGAGAAGTGGTGGGATTAAATGGAGATGAACATGGGTCAAGTAACCATCAAGTAACCTGACCCCTTGATTAAAAATTACAAATTAACACTTACTTCAAATTGGCTGGTTCCTACGCGGCCATCTTCTGCGGTTACTTCCGTCGTCCCCGTTACAGTCCAGGTAGCAACGTCTATAGATACAGCCGCACCTCTTTGAGAAAGGTCGTCAATTGAATATAGATCATGATAAACATAATATTCGTTATCAACTGGTGGCTTAATTGAAATGTACCTAGATACATCTGAAAAAATATCGTATGAGTTCGTTGTCCATTGTATGGAGCTATCATCTTGATATTTCTGCTCTTCAGAAAAGCAACTCACGTTATTTGTTTCATTGATAAGGGAGTCCCCATTTCCGGCTATAACCACTTCGGTTAAATCGCCTAAATCAATTTTATCATCCGATATTTTTATGTACTCGGCTTTCGTTTCATATGCTGTGTCACTAAAGTCATAACGGTAAGTTGTATAATAGAAATAAGCACTATCTACCATTTCAAATTCTACAATATCGGTCACAGTTTCAAAGATGTCAAATTCACCATTGGTTTTTCTATAACCAAATGTGGTTGCACAAGTGCTAGTGTAATCATCTTCATAGAAGGATTCATAACCATCAAAAGATCTCTTTCCAACATTAAAAATCTTTCGCTCAAGTGTTGTTGAATTATAATCGTCGCGTGCCGCTGTCGAGCTTTTAACCATTATCCAGGTTCCGCTTAAATCGTCATCACTAAATGAACGCCCAGCCACAGAGTCTTGGTAGGTAGAGGCCAGAAATCTCTCGTCAATACTAAATTCATCAGATCTGCCGTTAGAAGATGAATCATCAGATGATGACCCACCACAACCCACAATCGCCAAAAAAACAAGGTAAGAAAGCTTTTTCACACATTACTCCAAAGTATAAAACTTATATATTTTTAATATACATTTAAACAAGTTGATCTTGTGAAAGTTAAGCAGAAACAATATAGGCAACGTTGAAGAGCAGGTATTCCTTACCGTCTAAATGTCTATTCCATTACGAGCTTTTAACAACTTGAAAACGTTATCATTTAACAATAAATTCGTACAAAATAACACCCGAAACCAAAAAATATTTAATCCTGGGGCTAGGTTACTTGATCTAAGACTACAAAAATAAAATCGAATACTCACTCAAGAGAAAGACTGAGAAGTGATGGAGATTAAATGGAGATGAATAAGGGTCAAGTAACCATCAAGTAACCTGACCCCTTGATTGCCATGTCCCCTGCGTTTTCAAAAATAAAATCGAATACTCAATCAAGAGAAAGACTGAGAAGTGGTGGGATTAAATGGAGATGAACATGGGTCAAGTAACCATCAAGTAACCTGACCCCTTGATTGATCCAACGTTGAAAGACCAACGCCCATAGCTTGAGCGGCTTCTTTTACCGAGTAGCCTTGATCGAGTACTAACTGTGCGGATTCAACTTTGAATTCTGGGTTAAAGCGTGGTCTGGTTTGTTTGGTCATATTGTCACCGTAAATATATGAGGGCATTTTAGCACCTCCTATTACGTGACCGAAATTAGTGTGCCACTACATTTTTCCGCGGCACGCTTCAATACATCGCCGTGATTATTAGCTTTGTAGTCACTGTATTCACTGCCTGAATATATATTTCTAGCCAGTTCATCTGTTGCTACGATGGTCACCAAATTAGTGCCATATTGTAGAGCAGCTTTGCCTGTTGCGGACTCCGTTTTAATATCTAACTTTTCCAGTCCATAAGCCATGCCTGCATTCACAAATGCTTGTGTACCTACACGGCGCCAGTTCCATGATTGCCCTTGACGACCGTCAGTTAAGTCATAAGCCACATGGTCTATGCTGGCTTTGGTAACTGTTTGTGCTGCTGCAACTTTCCAGGCGCTGGCATTCGAACCGCTTATAGCAGACGATGCTGTATATGTAACACTGTCATAGGCAAAGGCTTCCCAATCCCAGCTGTCTAATTCCCATTTATCACCTTGACGGCCTGCTAAGTTATTTCCCAGTTGCTTGGTAAAGGCATAAGCGTAAGGCCCGCCGTAAGCACCCGCAACCAAGGCTACCGCTTCGATAGTAATGCTTATAAACAGCTCCTCTTGACGCTCTAAAGGATTAGAGATCCTACGAGCCACGGCCGAGTTTTCAGTGTCCAGATTACCAAAGGTGGCACCCGCGCTATAAGGGGCAAAACTGTCGGCCTTATTACTTAAGCCCAATATTTGCGCTGGAATAGACAGGTGCAAACCTTCCCCAATGGCCATGCCGGCTTGTAAGCCGTTGGCATCTGCGATAATGTACCAAAGGCTTGAGTCGCCATACATGCTTAAGGCAATGCTTTGTAAAGTGTCACCTTGGCGGGTGGTGTAACCACTTGGCGAACTATTGGAGTTCACATGCTGTAGGGTTGGGTCAAAGTTTATGCTGCTGCCTTAATCGTATTCTTTAGTGGTGTACGATTTTTCATCTTCAGCGGCTTTTTCAGCGTTTTTGGTTTCATTATAATTAAACGCATTTATTTCCGACTGCTGCGCATAATCTATTTGACCACTGGCACCGGTAATTTAAAGGCTGTGACGTCGTTTCAAATAGTGTAAAGAGCAGCTTGGGGCGATGTTTTTTCCATAAGGCTTAATTAATGACACACGCAATTGATGCAGGTATTTGAAGAATTAAACTCTGAATAAACCCCACTGCTATAACCATAGATTCGAAATCACCTCATAGTGAATTACAAACGTATCCGGATCTAATTCAAATCTGTCATCTTCAGGGTAAAGCCTAGCTTGACCGATATCATCACCCGAAAAAGCTTTGATAGAGTCTAAGCAATCCCAATAGGTGATCAAAGTCACCTCAGCTTGGTATTCTAGTTTACGAGATAATACTTGAGCGCCTAAGAATCCAGGGGTAGATGATGTGTCTTTCACTCCCGTTATATTAAGGTACTCAATAAATTCATTTTCTTTTGATAATGGGCATCTCGCTTTCCATTCTCTAGCGAACATTTATCATCCCTTTTCTTGTCAGCTATAATTATTGAGGCTGATACTGCGTGATAATCAATCCAGCAGAAGTATCAAGTGTATTTTCTTTATTTTATTCGTCACACTTCGATATGGGCGCCCTTCAACAAGTTTAAGACAAGCCAAACTCACGGCTCAGCATAAATAACTCAGAACACCCAACCCAGTATGTATTCATTAATAATGATTGTATGTGAGAGCCCCGCGACCAATCATTAAAAGCTAATTTAATATCAAATGTAATCTAAATTTTTTATGCCCATAAAAAAAGCGCTTACCAAGGTAAGCGCTTTTAAAAACTCAAAAATTAATTAACTATTTATTAGATATTAATCTTCTGAGGTAGATGCGATTTTATGAATCGATAAATCCGCACCGTTGTATTCTTCTTCTTGGGTTAAGCGTAGGCCACCTATCGCACCCACTAATCCGTAAACTGCAAAGCCACCGATTAATGCAACCGCCACACCACTTAATGAACCCACAAGCTGTGACATAAAGGTTACGCCACCCATGCCACCTAGTGACTCAAGGCCAAAGATACCCGCAGCAATACCACCCCAAAGACCACATAAACCGTGTAAAGGCCAAACACCTAACACGTCATCAATGCGTGGGAATTTGTTTTGGAACAAGGTAAAGGTATAAACGAATAACGCACCGGCAACACCACCGACCACTAGCGCACCCATTGGGTGGAATAAATCAGAACCCGCACACACCGCAACTAAGCCAGCCAATGGGCCGTTATGAATGAAGCCTGGGTCATTTTTACCCATTACCATGGCGACCAATGTACCGCCAACCATGGCCATTAATGAATTAACGGCAACCAGACCACTGATGCCATCCATGGTTTGCGCTGACATCACGTTAAAGCCAAACCAACCTACGGTTAGAATCCAAGCACCGAGTGCTAAGAATGGAATGCTTGATGGCGCAAACGCAACCGGACGGCCTTCACGATAACGGCCAGTACGCGCGCCTAATAAAATAATCGCCGCCAATGCAATCCAACCACCCATGCCGTGCACAACAATTGAGCCTGCAAAGTCATGGAATTGCGCACCAAAGGTGGCTTCTAACCATGCTTGATAACCAAAGTTACCATTCCAAATTAGGCCTTCGAAGAATGGGTAAACCAAACCTACGATCAAAGCAGACGCAATTAAGAACGGATAAAATTTCGCACGCTCAGCAATACCACCCGACACAATGGCTGGAATAGCAGCGGCAAACGTTAATAAGAAAAAGAACTTAACCAGCTCATAACCATTGGTTTGAGCAAGGTCATTCGCATTCGCAAAGAAGTCAGAACCATACGCAATGGTATAACCCACAAAGAAGTAGGCAACGGTTGAAACCGCAAAATCCGTGATGATTTTAACCAAGGCATTCACTTGGTTTTTATGACGCACGGTACCGACTTCTAAGAAGGCGAAACCTGCGTGCATGAAGAACACCATGATGGCGCCGAGTAATATAAAGAATGTGTTTGAGCTGCTTACTAGGGTTTCTACAGCACTGTTGATGTTTTCCACAACAATCCCCTCTTATTTATGCACCTTAATTTGGCAAGAGCCATTGCCGTTAAGGTGTCGTCTTATAGTTAATAGTGATTAAAGCTAATCTGCTTAGTTCACCGCTTAATAATGACTCAATTTAAAGCATTTAACATGCCAACTGCATCATTTTAAAGCAAAACGAAATGAAAAGGATTTTTAAAAGCTGGGTGATAATCATACACACCCAGCTTTTATGAGTACTAGGAAGGGTTTTTAATCAAAAAGCACTGATGGATTTTTTGATTACGGGTAAAATCTTGCGGAATCGTCTGGGCACTAATATCACTTATTTCGAACTTATTTAGTGCATCATGCTCCATTTTGAAGCGCCTAAAGTTATTCGAGAATATCAATGTGCCACCAGGGCGCAAAATCCCCATCGCTAAGGTGATCAGTTTCACGTGATCGCGCTGCACATCAAATATGTCCGACATACGCTTAGAGTTCGAGAAGCTTGGCGGGTCCATAAAGATTAGGTCAAAACGCTCTTTATTTTGCTGCGCAAGCTCCAACCATGTCACACAATCAGCCTGTACAAACTCGTGATGGGTATCAGCTAAACCATTAAGCGCTAGGTTTTTACGCCCCCAATTTAAGTAGGTGTGAGACATATCAACACTGGTAGTTGAACGCGCGCCACCTACCGCTGCGTGCACGCTGGCAGCACAGGTATAGCTAAACAAGTTTAAGAAGTCTTTATTTTTAGCCCACTGACCGATGTCTGTGCGGATCGGTCTGTGATCTAAAAACAAGCCACTGTCTAAATAGTCTTTAAGGTTAATATAAAAACGGCAATCACCCTCTTGCACTTCAAAGAACTGCTCTTGCTTATCTTGCTTCTCATATTGACGCTTGCCCTTTTGCACCATGCGTTGCTTTAACACCACTTGGCTACGATCAATTTTCAAGGCAACTGGTACGGCATCTAATACATCACGCAAACGATTTTCTGCTTTTTCTGGGTCAACGGATTTTGGTGGTGCGTATTCTTGTATGTGCACCCACTTATCATAGACGTCGATGGCAACCGAATACTCAGGCATATCGGCATCGTATAAACGGTAACAATTAGTGTTTTGTTTTTTTACCCAAGGTTTTATTTTTTTCAAATTCTTTTGCAAGCGATTACACACCATTTGTGCGCCCTCGCCCAATGTCGCCGCTTCATACACTGCCGTGCTGGCTGGTTCAACTTCCTCTAATTGAGCCTGCGCTTGCGCTTTTACACTCGAACCCTGAGAGATGGTGTACAAAAATAATTTTGACGCAATTGCACCATTATAAAATTGGTATTGTTTATAGGCGCGCATTTTAAATTGATACGCCTGACCAGGATTACCCGTAAAAATACCCAGCGTCCAATTAGCAAAATGCTGCTTTACCAAGCGACCAAACGCTGAATACAAAGAACCAATAGCCACTTCATCACTTAGACGCTCACCGTAAGGTGGGTTCGATAAAACCAGCCCTGTTTCTGGTAAACCTTTTTCTTTATGTAATTCATTCAAAGCTTGTGTTTTAAAGTGAATAAAGTGCATCACACCTGCACGTCGTGCATTATCGCGCGCTTTATTTAAAACCGATTCATCCATGTCGTAACCAATTAAGGTTAACTCTGCTTCTGACTCTTGCGCCGCTAATTTTCGCGCCTGCGCACCCTCTTTAATTGCTTGCCACTGCTGTGGCTGAAAATTTTGCCATTTTTCAAATGCAAAACTACTGCGCAATAAACCCGGTGCAATATCCGCCGCCATTAAGGCTGCTTCTATTAATAATGTACCCGAGCCACACATTGGGTCGAGCAACGCGCCGTCTTCTTGCTTCATAAATTCTGGCCAGCCTGCACGCAACAATAATGCAGCGGCTAAGTTTTCGCGTAGCGGCGCTAAACCTTGGCTTTGACGATAACCACGGCGATGTAATGATTCACCCGCCATATCGAGCGATACTGAAACGGCATCACGACTTAGGCGCACATGGATGCTGATATCAGGTTGATCTGATATATCAGGTCGTGTGCCGGTTTTATCTCTAAAATAATCACACACCGCATCTTTTACTTTTAAGGCACCAAAATGCGTGTTTCGAATATCGTCATTGGTGCCCGAAAAATACACACGGAATGTTTGGCCATCACTTAAATGCTCGGTCCATGGAATCTCCAACAACTGCTTGTACATATCATCCGCATTGGCCACCGGGAAAAAAGCCAGAGGGTAAAGAACACGGCTTGCCAAACGTGACCATAGGCAAATTTTATAGCCAATGATGTCATTCGGCTCACAACTCACAAATGCCACACCCACTTTGACCGACTGAGCCCCTAGATCGGTAATCTCTTGCGCCAGTAAAGACTCTAAGCCTTTAGGGCATGTCACCACCATTGGCTGCTGTTGTTCTATTTCATTCATGTGGCATCAACTTTTAAATAATTTCGACTTTGTCAGTAAGTTAAGAGCATGAGCTCTACACTGGCGATTTTTGAGTAATTTAAATCCACTTACAGATCAATCACTTAGAATTTAATAACTTATAGATCTAATAAAACCACGTTAAAGAACAAATAAATCATTAACATGAGGCTGTAACCTATCCATACTGAGATCTGTGTTAGGCCATTTTTAATGCCTAATGCAGGTTCAAAGATTTTCAAACAGAGGCAACGACGTATGAGAAGACAGAAGCGTGATATGGATCGCCGAGCATTCCAAAAAGGCTACATGGCAGGTGTTCAAGGTCGATCTAAAGACCTATGCCCAGAAGGCACTGCCCACTTTAATTGGATGAGTGGCTGGCGTGAAGGTCGAGCTGATCATTGGGACGGCTACTCAGGCGTAGCAGGTGTACATCGACTTCCGGTTTAACTCACACTTATAAACTCTACAGGGCCCTAAACGGGCCCTTTTCTATTGCATACTTAATCTATTAATTAACGGCTTCTAATCGCTGCAATAGCATCGTTAGCTTGGGCGATTAGCTTAGGCCCTTCATATATAAAGCCTGAGTAAATCTGCACTAAGTCAGCACCCGCGTTAATCTTATCAGCGGCTGAGGCACCATCTACAATGCCGCCTACACCAATAATAGGCATTTTACCGTCTAGCGCTGCGCTCAACCACTTAAGTACCTGCAAAGAACCCGCTTGCACTGGCAGACCACTTAAACCGCCTGCCTCACTTGCAAACTTATGACCTTGTACCGCGTCACGCTCTAACGTGGTATTAGTGGCGATCACGCCATCCATTTTTGTTTCAATTAAGGTCTTTGCCACCAGCTGTGTTTCTTCTTCGCTCATATCTGGGGCGATTTTCACAAGTATCGGCGTATATTTATCATGCGCTTTCTCAAGCTTTAACTGCGCTTCTTTTAACACTGTGAGCAATGAGGTTAGTGACTCGCCAAACTGCAATGAACGCAACCCTGGTGTATTTGGGCTTGAGATATTGACTGTAATGTAGTCAGCGTGTTCATAGGTTTTCTCAAGACAAATTAGGTAGTCGCTATTAGCATCTTCAACCGAAGTATCAAAATTTTTACCAATATTAATACCTAAAATACCGTTGTACTTGGCCTTTTTGACTTGCTCAACAAGGTGATCAACCCCTTTATTGTTAAAGCCCATCCGGTTAATAATGGCTTGGTGCTCAGGTAAACGGAACAGACGTGGCTGCGGATTACCCGGCTGTGGGCGCGGTGTAATGGTGCCAATTTCAATAAAACCAAAGCCTAAACTGCCCAGCGCATCAATGTAATCGCCGTTTTTATCAAGCCCTGCGGCCAGCCCGACTGGGTTCGCAAAGTTCATACCCAGCACTTCAACTGGCTGATTAGGTACTTTAGGTGCAAACAAACCCAACATACCCAGACGTTTAGCCGCACCCAATAGATCGAGTGTTAGCTCATGGGACGTTTCAGCATTGAATTTAAACAAACAATTGCGCAGCAGTTTGTACACAGGCGAACCCTCAAGAAATTTGCGGCGTATTATATAGAAAGCCATACCTATTTGCTTATGGATTCACAAAAAACTGGCTATTTATTCGCTAAAGCAAGCGAGTCACAGACTCAAATTGCCCATCTTTACCATACTGAATACGAAAACGACCATGAATACCGTTATGACTAATGAATTGCCAAAGAATTTTCACCGGAAACCGAATACTGCGCCCATCTAATGCCTTGGCAAATACTTGGTCAACACCACCATAGGCACGTTGCACCTCGTCGGGTGACAAATAAATATCAACGTCAATGATGTCCATTATTAGTACACTTTATTATTTTTTAATGGCTTACCTCAATACACAGCCTGCCAAGCCATTAGACTTAACAGGCTGCATCTCTTAACTTAACACTTACCTTCCGATGCTAAACGACTGGCTTGCGCTAAATCCAATAACTCGCGCAAGGCCACCGAGAACACCGCAAAATCATTAATATCACCCTCGCGCAGCTCTGCCACCGTTTTGCGCCAGCGGCCAATCATCGGCTCACTTTGAGCAAGCCATGTTGACATGCGCGCCTCAATATCGCCCTCAGGTAGTGTATTAATGATACTGGCGGTTAGCGTTCGTTGCTGCCAGTCAAGGTCATCACGATAGGTTTCACGAGCCAATGCCTGCCAATGACTATTAACCGATACCACATTAAGCTGCTCTAAGAACCACTCTAGGTCTAAATTACAACCTACCTGATAATACGTAGCGGCTACATCTTCAACATTACGATTTGTCTGCTCGGCTCCTTCAATGATACTCAGTGCTGAGAACATATTATTAGCCCCTGCTACGGTGGCCGCTAATTCTTCAGGTACACTTTCTTCGATTAATTTATCGTAAAAATCCTGCCAAGCTTGCTTGCCTTCGCCCGCCAGAAGATCAGATAAGCGCGCACTGATATTCTCAGCTCGTTCTCTAAATCGGCTCACCTCTTCTGCAATATTCAACTCACGACGACGGTTACGCAAAAACCAACGGGACGCTCTGCGAATTAAACGCATCAATGCTGCCATCATAAACTCTTGCGTGCTTGAGCTAATGGTGTAATCCAGTGCTTCAATTTTTTGCCAAAGTTCATTCATACGGAACACATCACGTGCTGCCACATAGGCTTTTACGATGGCATTGATATCTGCCCCCGTACTATCACGCATTCTGTTCACATAGGTGATGCCCATGCGGTTGACCATTTCATTGGCCAATTGCGTAGCGACAATTTCGCTGCGTAATTGATGATCATACAACGCCTCAGGAAACCGTGTGACCAGCATTTCAGGGAACGCATCTTCAACCGCTTTTGCCAAATATTCGTCTTGCGAAATTTCAGGCACATTAAGTAGTTCTTTTAAATCGCCCTTAGTGTAACTAATCAGCACAGACAGCTCAGGACGGGTTAGGCCTTTTTTCTGACTTTTGCGCTCTTCAAGGTCTTCATCGCTGGGTAAAAACTCTAACTCGCGATTCAATTTCTTTTGACGCTCTAAGTCATTCATTAAACGCTTGTACTCATCCATACGCGTTTTTGCTTCACGATAGGCAAGTGCAATGGCTTGTGTCTGACGATAGTTATTCATTAATACTAAATCCGACACTTGCCCTGTCATGCTTTCTAAAAACTCATTGCGCTGTTTGGTGGTTAAATCACCTGCCAGCACCAGTCCATTTAGTAGAATTTTTATATTCACCTCATGATCTGAACAATCGACCCCTGCTGCATTATCAATAAAGTCTGTGAAGGAAGCGCCTTTTCCTTTTAAACCGTATTCAATACGTGCACGCTGAGTAATACCTAAGTTTCCACCTTCCCCAATTACCTTGGCTTGCAGTTGTTTACCGTTTATACGCAAACTGTCATTCGCTTTATCGCCTGCAGCCGCATGGGATTCACTACTGGCTTTTACATACGTGCCGATACCGCCATTCCAAATCAAATCAACCGGCGCTTGTAATAACGCATGAATCAAATCGTTTGGTGACATTTTATCAACTTGAATACCAAAACATTTTTTCATTTCTGGCGTGATTTCAAGCGATTTAGCAGAACGATTAAAAATGCCACCCCCTTTGGATATTAATTTACTCTCGTAGTCACTCCAAGCGCTACGCGGTAAATTAAATAAGCGCTCTCGCTCTTTAAAACTGGCTTTTACGTCTTCAGGATTTGGGTCAATAAAGATATGTAAATGGTTAAACGCAGCCACTAATTTAATGTATTCGCTACGCAACATACCGTTACCAAATACATCCCCTGCCATGTCACCAATACCAATCACCGAAATGGATTCTTTTTGAATATTCAAACCCAATTCACGGAAATGGCGCTGCACAGAAACCCATGCTCCTTTGGCAGTGATCCCCATTTTTTTATGGTCATAACCAACACTACCACCACTAGCAAACGCATCACCCAACCAGAATCCGCGCTCTTGTGCGATACCATTGGATATATCACTAAAAGTAGCCGTGCCTTTATCAGCCGCCACCACCAAATATGGGTCGTCGTCATCAAATCGCACAACTTGCTGAGGCGGGATGACCTTGCCTTCAAGTAAATTATCGGTGACATCTAGCAGGCCCGAAATAAACGTTTTATAACATTCAATGCCTTCCGCTAAAAAGGCATCTCGGTCCCCTTCTGGCAGTTGTTTCGCAATAAAGCCACCTTTTGCGCCTACTGGAACAATGACCGAGTTTTTCACTTGCTGTGCTTTCACTAGACCCAGCACTTCAGTACGGAAATCTTCAAAGCGATCTGACCAACGCAAACCACCACGAGCAACCTTACCACCCCTTAAATGCACACCTTCTACACGTGGGCTGTAAACAAATATTTCGAACAGAGGTTTTGGCAATGGGATATCACTGATTTCACGCGGGCTAAACTTAAACGAAAGATACCGTTTTAACTCGCCATCTTTGTCTTGCTGAAAGAAGTTTGTTCTGATGGTCGCGCTCATTAACTCAATGTAACGCCTGAAAATCCTATCTTCGTTAAGGCTTTCTACTTGATCAAGCATTTCGGTGAATTTTTCATCCATCATTTCTAAATGCTTTTTACGAATATTTATTTCAATATCCATCAAGTTAAAACGAGTGGTAAAATACTTAACCACAAAAGAGGCGATATCTGGATATTTACATAACGTATCTGCAATAAATGATTCAGAAATACCAAAACGTATTTGTTTCATATAGCGTGCATATGCACGCAATAACGCCACATCACGCCAACCAAGATTCGCACCTAATAACAATCGGTTGAAGCTGTCATTCTCGGCTTTGCCAAACCAGATCGCTCTAAAGGCTTCTTGAAAATTTTCTTTGCTTTCATGCAAATCAATATTATCACTAAAGGTATACACCAAACTAAAGTCATGCACCCAAAACTGTTTGTCATCACTACGGTAAATACCATAAGGATGCTCGCCAATCACCCGCAGGCCAAGGTTTTCTAAAATGGGAATAACATCAGAGAGGGGCAATAGCTTATCTGGATTAAACAGCTTAAATTTAAAATCACCGCCGGTATCGGCTACATTGCGATAAAGGCTCATTGCAACATCTTTGTCGGACTTCATCGACTCCACATGCTGTATATCCACAACGGCCGTGCGAGGTAAAAACTCCTCACGATAGCTCGAACCAAAGGCATGGCGGTACAATTGAAAATATTTATTGCCTTTTTCTTCACCCACACCCTCAATTAAGGCAGACATTAAATCATCCTGCCAAGAGCGTGCAACCGCTTGAATATCTTTTTCAATTCGTTTCTCATCAAACTCAATCTTCTGAGTCGGATCCAATTTTAATGTAAAAATCGTACGCGCTAAAATCGACTCAGAAAAATAGGTGGTAAACTCAATATCCAGCGGATTAAATGCCTCAACCAATATATTCTGCATCTTCTGACGCAACTCGGTATTGTATAAATCACGCGGCACATAAATTAAGCACGATAAAAATTTATTTAGCTGATCTTGACGAATAAAAATATGCGTGCGACGGCGCTCTTGAATATTTAAAATACCAATGGCTGAACGTGCCAAGTGATCAATATCCGTGTGAAACAACTCATCACGAGGATAAACCTCTAAAATATGCTGCAACTCTTTACTATGATGGCTGCCAGCATTCAAACCAGAACGCTTAAGAACCTGTTTCGACTTATTACGAACAATAGGAATATTAAACGAACTTTCGGTATACACATTCGACGTAAACATGCCTAAAAAACGACGACCGCCAAGCACCACACCCTGAGCATCGACTTTTTTAACCGTAATATAATCCGGATAAGCCGGACGATGAATGCGAGAGCGGCGTCCCGACTTGGTTAGTGCAATTAATTGTGGTGCGACAATCAATGTTTTCATGGTTTCTGATAAGTCATCAATGACGACTTTATCGGGCCCATGCACCTCTTTCTTAAATAACCCGCTTACGCTTTTTTTATCCCTTAGCGCAAGAGATTGGCCATCTTTTTTCTCGATCGCAATATCTTCGCAACCTAAAAAAGTAAAATGATCGTTTATCAACCATTCCAAAAACGCTACAGATTCACTAATATCTTTTTTGTTAAAGGGCCCTTTACTATTTTTGACCCAATCAATGGCCTCTTCGCATTTGCCTTTAATTTCAGAAAAATCATCCACCACTAATTGCGTTTCATCTAAGATTTCTCTTAAAGAAGCGGATAACTCAGCCAGCACTGAATCCTCGGTATGACGGTCAACTTCTACATAAACAATGGCTTCTCTTGGATTATCGGTCTGATTTAAAGGCGATTTAAGGTCTAATTCCCCTTTTTCATTTCGGTCAACATGCATAACCGCATGATTGATAAAATGAATCGACATCTCCCGTCGATTGAGTTCCATGCGAATGGAGTCAACCAAGAACGGCACATCTTTGTGCAATACTTCAACAATAGTATGGGTTGATTGCCAACCATGTTCTTCAAAGTCGGGATTAAACACTCGAATTTTACTGCCCGCTGAGCACTTTTGCATAAAGTTCCAGCATGCTAACGTGGCCCCGTATAAATCGTCTATTTTACGATTTTCAAGCTCTTGCTCTGGCGTCGCCGCATAATACGTTTCGGTAAACTGTTTGATGGCTTCGGCGTGGGTTTTAGGAACCTCAGACATGAGTCGCTCGATCAAAAGACCGACTTGAGGGTGGACTTCCTTATTCAATATATTGTTCATGCTGGATCCTATCGGGATTTATCTATAAATAAATGATAGTTTAATCATCCAAAAACGCGCACTCATGATACAAAGCAATTTAACATGCTGCTTGGAACTCTTTTAATAAGTCGCAATCCTACTCTTGACCCGCACGAGAATATTTCTAAAATGCGTGGAAAAACAAAAACTTGGAAATGGTCATATGACAAATCGTGAGCACATCACCGCGTTACAAACCAGCTTGCAAGAACACATTATCGGGCAGCCAGACTTAGTAAATGCCCTATTAATTGCCCTGCTAGCCGATGGTCACTTACTCGTCGAAGGCGCTCCTGGTCTTGCTAAGACCAAGGCAATCAAGACCCTTGCAGACTGTATAGAGGGGGATTATCAGCGTATTCAGTTCACCCCTGACTTACTCCCAGCCGATATTACAGGCAGTGAAATATACCGCGCTCAAACCGGTGAATTTACCTTTCAGCAAGGCCCACTATTTAACAACCTAGTGCTAGCCGACGAAATCAACCGTGCCCCTGCCAAAGTACAGTCTGCATTATTAGAAGCCATGGCTGAACGACAAGTGAGTGTGGCAGGTACCACCTATAACCTAGATAAACTGTTTTTGGTAATGGCCACACAAAACCCAATCGAGCAAGAAGGGACTTATCCATTACCTGAAGCCCAGCTCGACCGATTTTTAATGCACGTGCGCATTGGTTACCCAAGTGCTGAGTCCGAAACCAAAATATTGCGTCTAGCACGCGGTGAAGCACAAGATAACGCCACGCCATTACCGGCCGAAAAACTGAGCAGCGCCAATATATTTTCAGCTCGTCAAGACGTGCTCGCCATGCATTTAAGTGAGCGTGTAGAGGAATATATCGTGCAATTAATCATGGCCACTCGTCAGCCTGACGCTTATGGCGAAGACATGGCCAGCTGGATTGAATTTGGCGCAAGCCCTCGCGCCACCATCGCGTTAGACCGCTGCGCACGTGCCCACGCTTGGTTGGCAGGCAAAGATTTTGTTAGCCCAGATGACGTACAAGCCGTACTACATCCCGTTTTGCGCCACCGTTTAATCATTAGCTTTGACGCTGAAGCGACAGGAATGAGCGCAGACAAAGTGATCAACGAATTGATCATGCGTGTCGCGGTGCCATAACGGAATCACCATGACCAAACCAGCTAACAGCGACTTAAACTATCTTGAAGGGTTTTTCCCTGGCAGTGCGTTTACCGACGAGCATCAACTTACCCAACTGCGCATGCTGGCAAAACGCTTGCGCTTAGCCAGCATGCCACAAATTCACGGCATGCTGGCTGGTGGCCACGCGAGCAAGCAAAAAGGCCGCGGGTTAGACCTTGATCAGCTTCGCCAGTATTTACCAGGGGACGACATTCGCACCATTGACTGGCGCGTCACTGCTCGTACTCAAACACCCCACACTCGGGTTTATAAAGAAGAACGCGAACGCCCAGTTCTGATTGTTTGTGATCAGCGTACGCCAATGGCATTTGGCTCACAGCGCAGTTTTAAATCCGTTGTAGCAGCACAGTGCGCTTCTATTATTGCGTGGGCAGCGCTTGATCATGGCGACCGTGTGGGTGCCTTTATTTTAGGTGATGATGATGAAAAAGATTTTCGTCCAAAGCAACGATCACAACATGTATTGCAAATATTACAGTCCATTAACGACTTTAATCATCGGCTAAAACAACATAAACCAGTTAAAAACAGCTTGAGTGACTGCCTTAAAAAACTGCATAAAGGGGTTAAACCCGGCACGTCTATTTACATCATTAGTGATTTTTTTGATTTAAGCGCCGATGACAAAGCCGCATTATTTAATCTAAAGCGCCACAATCATGTGGTTGCATTACAGGTTTACGATGCACTCGAGCGAAAAATGCCACCACCTGGTATGTACGCGGTCACCGATGGACTAAACGATGGTTTTCTCGACACCCAAAGTAAGCAATCGCAAAACGCTTATAAAGAAGCGGTCGATGTCTTTCAGCAAGGTATTGAACAAACATTTAAGCAGCTGGCGATTAATCACCACCAAATTGATGCAACAGAAATTCCCTACATGGCTCTAAAAATTGCACTCGAACAACGGGGTGCCAGATGAGTCCATTAGATCAACTTAAAGATATCCACTTACCCCAAGCGGTTTCTTATTGGCCACCCGCTTGGCCTTGGTGGTTGTTATTATTCAGTGTTATTGCACTTGTGGTTTTATTTTGTCTGCATAAAAAACGTCAGGCATGGCGTAAGCAGGCGATAAAACAAGTAGACGCTATTGATTGGCAAGCGCCCGACCATGCCTACCGTGATGCAAATAAACTACTAAAACAAATTAGCATGCAAAAAATAGACAGCCGCTGCGCAAATTTAAGTGGTGAAGCGTGGCTTAACTTTTTAGATACCCAATTAAAACAGTCAATATTTATGCCTGAGCTGCGGCCGTTTGCACATATCCTAGACGAGCCCAATATCCAATTGGACCCTCACAGGCTGCAACACGCGATAAAACACTGGATAAGGAAAGTGAAATGTTGAGCCTGCACTGGCCTTGGTTACTCCTCGCCCTACCATTACCATTATTAATTTATTTTTTTGTGCCAGCCAAACAGCAAAGCCACAGTCGAGTTTTTGCACCAAGCTTAATGATGTTAGCCGAACAAAAAACGCTCGGCACTCAAAAACCGCCTATGGTGGTTTACCTTTTAGTTGCCGCTGCGTGGGCCTGCTTAGTGATTGCTTCTGCCCGCCCTATTTTTGTCGGTGAGCCCCAAGCCATTACCGAAACCGACCGCAACATGATGCTAGCGGTCGATATCTCCGGCAGTATGGCCGAAGAAGACATGGCCGTACGCGGGCGCTTAATTAACCGCCTACAAGCGGTAAAAGTCGTATTAACTGACTTCATTGCCAAACGTAAAGGCGACCGCTTAGGGTTAATCTTGTTTGGCTCTAAAGCTTATATTCAAACGCCACTTACATTTGACCTAACCACTCTTGAACAACTATTAAACGAAGCAGCTCTCGGTTTAGCCGGTAAACAAACCGCCATTGGCGATGCCATTGGCT
>JBLHLT010000036.1:0-19841 GCA_047621325.1 Oceanicoccus sp. | reverse complement strand
AGCAACCGCACTGGGAGCATAATTTAACTCATCAGCTGCCTGTAAGACTCGCTCTTGCGTGGTTTTTGCCACAAAGCGTGTTTTGTTCAACACATGAGATACAGTCGTTGTTGATACACTGGCTAGCAAAGCAACGTCTTTGATTGTCGCTGACAAACTTCCACTCCCTTTTTGTTGAAAATCTAGATTAGATTAATACGGAGATATTTTCTAAACAAAGACGACTATATCAAGCATTTTCCGCTCACCTTTGTTTAAAAGCTATCCGTTAGAAATCCAATACAACGACAAGAAGTATACTGAACGACACCATTAAAATGCATCATTAGTTTTTTTAATGCTTGAGATGCTCGCCATATTTATTTTTAGTCGAGTTAAGCGTCTTTACCAAGGCGCGACGACACTCTGTATTCTCCTGGCGTCATGCCTACGTTTTTACGTGCGACTGTGTACATGTATTGCACAGAGAGACAACTAAGTTAGGAAACTTTAAAAAGGCCGTTTATACTTACTCCCCTCAAAGAATTTATGGAATTTGAAGCATGAACACACCAAAGCTGTCATCTGAAGAGGTGAAAGAAGAATTATCAGAGTTAGGAGAGAAAATTGGTATAGAAGCAGAAGAGGAGGAGGATGTACTAGAACCTTTCAACCCAGAAGATATTTCAATTCAGCAACGTGTAGTACCAATGGATGTTCTCATTCGCCGTTTGAAACAAAGATCTATTCAGCTATCACCATCATTCCAGAGAAAAGAAGTATGGGATGTAACCCGAAAAAGCCGCTTAATTGAGTCTTTAATGCTTAATATTCCGTTACCCATGTTTTATGTTGCAGCAGATGAAAAAGGTAATTGGGAAGTGGTAGATGGTTTACAACGCTTATCAACTATCCGCGACTTTATGATAGGCGACAAAAATGGCGTTATGCTTCAACTTAAAAAATTAGAGTTCCTAAATGAAAAGTTTGAAGGCAAAACATTTAAAGCTATTGAGAGTGATCCTGACCAACAAAAACTTGTAAATGACATTCATGAAACCGAAATGCGATTTACTGTCATTAACCCAGGAACACCTGAAGCAGTAAAGCGTAATATATTTAAGCGTCTTAATACAGGTGGAATGCCATTAACACCACAAGAAATACGCCATGCATTGTATGAAGGTCAGTCATCTGAACTGCTTCAAAGTCTAGTAGGTTCAAACATTTTCAAACTAACTATCGGAAAAAAAATTGATGATAGCCGGATGGGCGCTAGTGAATTAATTCTTCGTCTGATTTCATTCATGATCATGGATCGTGATGCCTATAAATCTGGTATGGATAGTTGGTTAAGTAATGCTATGCGAGTAATTAACTGCTTTCCTAAACCAACAGAAGAAGAATTAAAAAAAATATTTAAAAAAAGTGAAGTACCAAACCTTAAACTTCAGTCAATTGAAGATATAAAAGAAAAATTCGAATTATCAATGGCACGAAGTACTGAGCTATTTAATGGACATGCGTTTAGAAAATCATTACCCAATGAAAGTCGAAAAAGCCCAATAAACAAATCATTATTTGAAGTTTGGGGGAATGTTTTATCAGAACTATCTGAAATTGATTATGTCAAATTAAAAACAAACAAAATCTCGTTTATTGAAAAATATACAAATTTAATACATCAAGACGATGATTTCAACAATGCTATAAGTAGACATTCCTCTTCTCAAAAAGGCGTGATTGAAAGCGATAGGAAAATTCGTAAAATGGTTTTTGATATTATACAAGGAGAGTAATTTTGATAGATGAACTAATGATAAAGGGCTTTAAATCATTTGTTAACGGACACATAAAATTCAGTAATTTAACGCTATTAACGGGCCTCAATAACAGTGGAAAAAGCTCGGTAATACAAGCTTTACGTATGTATTGCTCGGCCTTTAGTGGTGCTTCGCCCCTACTAAATGGGCATGGGGAAGTATCTGACCTTCGTTCTGACTTTGTAAATGCTAACGATGATATTTCAGTTTCATTAAACTTCACTGATAACAAACAGGGAACCATGGTGTTATCAAACCATGAGGTTATTAACCCGTTAGTTGGTCCCGAGTTTTTTTATGTTGGTGCTGATAGGCTTGGACCACAATCTTTCTTACCAATGAATTTGGCTTTAGATGCTAAGCCCAAAGTAGGTGATAGAGGTGAATTCGTATTTGATTTCATCAAAAGACTTGAAGAGTATGGCTATTTATTACCTGATAAAATGGTGCATCCAGCATCTCAAGGTAAGACATTTGAATATGTACTTCAAGGATGGCTTACTGAAATAGCACCGAATGTGGAGTTTTCATTTTCAACCAATAAGAAAGCAGACATTTCTCATGCCGAAATAGATAACTACAGACCCGCAAATGTCGGCTTTGGGCTAAGTTATACATTGCCGATTATTGCAGCAACTTTGGGCGCAGCTGCGAAAGCTCCTACAATGACAGATCAAGATAGTTGGGTTAGCCAATGGGAACAATCCAAATCAAATAATGGAGTTCTTCTAATACTGGAAAACCCTGAAGCACATCTACATCCTCAGGGCCAAACGGCTATGGGTAAAATGATTGCATTAGCAGCTACTTGCGGAGTTCAAATAGTACTAGAAACTCACAGTGAGCATGTGATGGACGGAGTTCGTATTGCAGTAAAAGAAGGGCTAGTAAACAGTAATGAAGTAAAATTTCATTACCTATCAAAAGATAAAGATGGATTAACTAGAATTGATACGCCAAAACTAGATAGTGACGGCAAACTAGATTGTTGGCCAAATGGATTCTTCGATCAAACTCTAAAAAATAGGGCAATATTAGCAAAAAGGAAGCGCTAAATAATGGATCATGTCATTTGTATAAACCTAAATAGTTTTCCGGCTGAAAGTTCACAACTTGGCATACAGCTTTTTGAAGAGGCATTACAAGGAGTATTAGGACTTCAAGAAGGTAATGATCGTTTTTTGTTCTACTTAGATTCCAACAATGGAAATTTGTTTGATATGGAAATCTCGAAAGGTTTCACATACGAAAAATTTATTACTGAGTGTGACCATGATTTAGCTGTATTTCTATCTGAAATTGAAGATAAAAGTCCTGCTTTAGATAATTTGTCTGAAGAACAACTAGAAGAAATGACTTCGTATTCTTTTTATGTTCCTAATGAAAGCTTTGATATTTACCCAGACGTTTATGCCCTCACTTGGGCAGTATCTGGCTATCTACTTAGTATTAACACTCATAATCGCTGGGACAAAAGCAAAATAACCATTGCCCGTGCTGATGAAGAAGGTAGATATATAAATGAAGTTTTAACACTTAAAAATATATCAACCCAAGATCATGGCTTAGAACATTATGATGCATTTCATAAAGTAAATTTTGAGCAATTAGCCTTACCACACATTATCTCTCCTCCTTTACTTGCATGGTTTAACGAACAAACACCTGAAAATAAAACAAGAATCATTGATAAAGTAAGTCTAGCTTACAATCGGCAGTTTAAAGGAGCAGAACCTTTATTTAAACCTTTAGGGAACGGCATGCGTGAAATTCGATTTTCTGCTTATTCTGGAGGAGCAATCAGAATTTTGTTCAAGCCTTTTGAGCAAGAACAACAAGTCCTACTTGTTGGTTTTATCAAACATAGCGATTCTGAAGGATATAAAAAAGCTATAGAACAAGCTGATCAAATATACGAAACATTGTTTATCAAGCATTAAGGGGGGAGCTGTGACCTAAATACTCTCTTAGCCTTATTCTTTCCTCAACCGCGACGACACTCTGTATTCCCCTGGCGTCATACCTACGTTTTTACGTGCGACTGTGTACATGTATTGCACGGAAGGATAGCCGCAGGTTCGGGCGATTTCGTCAAACGGGAGATTGGTCGAGGTGATTAATTCACAGGCGCGATAAAACTTGGTCATGTGCAATTGCTCATGCATGGAGCAGCCAATTTCGTCAATAAAGCGGGTTTCTAAGTTGGTTCTGGATATGCCGATATGGTCAACCACTTGCGCGACTTTCACGCCTCGACAGGCGTTATGACGAATAAAGTGCATGGCTTGAATCACATAAGGATCACGCAACGCTCGGTAATCAGACGACTGCCTTTCTTCAACCCCAATGGGGTCAACCACCACCAGCGAGTTTTCAACCGGATAACCGAGCAACATACGATGCAGCATTTTTGCGGCTTCATAGCCCATTTGCTTGCTGCCTTGTTCGACAGAAGATAACGCTGTCCGGTTCAAATATCGCGCCATGCTTTCATTGTCTATACCGACAATGGCGATCTGTTCTGGCACCATGATGTTTAAATGGTCGCAAGCTTGCAGTAAATGACGAGCACGTGAATCCGTTACCGCGACAATACCAATAGGCTTGGGTAAGTTTTTCAACCAATTTTCTAAATTTTGCTGAGCGGTTTCCCAAAGCTCAGCGGTGGTAAACAGACCTTGATGCAGGTGAGGTTCATAACCATCTGAGCGAACTTGTTCAATAAAAGCATTCTCACGCTCACTCGCCCAGCGGCTATATTCATTGCTTGGCACGCCATAAAAGGCGAACTGAGGCAGACCTTTACGCTTCAAATGTTGATACGCACATCTTACTAACGCGGCATTGTCTGTGGCAACGTAAGGCAAACGGGGATAGTCACTTTTATGATGATAAGACCCGCCCACCGCAACCGTAGGGATGTCGGTATTTCTTAATATTGCTTCGACTTCAGGATTGTCAAAATCCGCAATGATTCCGTCGCCTTTCCAGTGCGCTAATCCACCCAGTCGACAACGAAAGTCGTCTTCAAAATACACATCCCAGTCACACTGGGCGGCTTGAAGATACTCGCCAATGCCTTCAATAACTTGTCGGTCATAGACCTTATTGGCATTGAATACTAAATTGAGTCGGTAGCGTTTTTCAAACATACAAAAGCATCTCTCATTATTATTGTCGCTTGCAGCGATCATAACCTTGGAATGCGGGTAAGTTCTAGAAAATGACAAAAAACAAAATTAGACTTGAAAAAATCGTAACCGGTAAGAGCAAATACGAGGAAGTGAGCGACGTATTTTCACGCCGCTCATTGTTATCAAAAACCTTTTAGCCGTTGATATAAACCTTGAAAACGCTCTCGTTTCTCTGCATATCGAGCCGCTCTATCACTGTTTGGCAAATAGCGTTTAATCAGTTTAGGTTTAACGCAGACCTCACTCAACGCAAAGTTACCCCGAAACCCTATCGCAGCCAATCGTGCCGCGCCTAGCGCAGGCCCTACTTCCCCACCTTCACGGTAATCCATAGGAACAGCAAATACGTCAGCGAGTAATTGTAACCAATAGGTACTTTTCGCACCGCCGCCAATCACATCAATGCTTTCGCTGATACTTTGCGCTGAGCGCACGGCATCTAGGCCATCGAGCAAAGCAAAGGTCACGCCTTCCAACACCGCCTGAACAAGATCCGCTGGTGTGGTTTCATGAGTCATCCCCCAAAAGGCACCCTTCGCATTGGCATCGTTATGAGGCGTTCTTTCGCCGCTTAAATAAGGTAAAAACGTCACGTTACACACGTGATCAGCTCGGTTTTCAGCGGCCAACAACGCCGCTTCCACACTGCCAAATTGCGTCAATCTAGTCACCCAATCGATACAACTAGCGGCGCTCAACATCAC
Organism: Oceanicoccus sp.; assembly: GCA_047621325.1. GTDB lineage: Bacteria > Pseudomonadota > Gammaproteobacteria > Pseudomonadales > Oceanobacteraceae > Bermanella. The sequence goes on along the minus strand of JBLHLT010000036.1, from coordinate 14,141 downwards.
CGACATGGTGTGCCAAGTATTCGGAATCGCATGACCAAAGCTGTGCAACGCAACCGCAGGATTGGCCGTAAAACCATCGCTGACCGAAAAAATTACGCCAGAAGTACCAAGCGACAACATGGTTTCTTCCGGTTTAATAATGCCCATACCGACGGCGCCTGCAGCATTATCGCCACCCCCCGCCACCACTGGAACAACAGGCATAGACCAACGTTTCGCCAAGGCGTCGTTGATCGTGCCGGTGATTTCTGAGCCTTCATACACCTTCGGCATCTGCTGTTCATTTAGCCCCGTTGCTTGCAGCATAGTATTGCTCCAAGCGCGCTGTTCCATGTTGAGCCAAAGCGTGCCCGACGCGTCAGAAACATCCGTCGCGAACTCGCCCGTCATTCGAAAACGCAGATAATCTTTTGGCAGCAGTACTTTATCAATTTGCGCAAAGATATCTGGCTCGTGCTGCTTCACCCACAATAGTTTCGGGGCGGTAAAACCTGGCATGACCAAGTTGCCTGTAATCGCCTGCACTTCTGGGCACCGTCTTTGCAGCAATAAACATTCTTCATGGGAGCGGCCATCGTTCCAAAGAATCGCAGGACGCAACACTTCACCCTTTTTACCTAGCAAAGTAGCACCGTGCATTTGCCCTGATAAGCCAATGGCTTTGACGTTTTGTAGATTGTTTTCAGCGGCAAGCTGCAACATGGCCAAATCCGTCGCTTGCCACCAGTCTTCTGGGCTTTGCTCAGACCAAAGATCAAACAGGCGCGACACCGACAACGGCGATGTACAGCTCGCCAGCACTTGCCCGTCTTCCGCCATAAGAACAACTTTTACACCGGACGTACCAAGATCAATACCGATATACATAAAAATACCTTTTACAAAATTCTTCAAACAACTCTTCAGAAAGTAAAGAGAGTGATAAACCGCGTTTTATTGTGCTTTTTTGGTTTTGACATCCAACCAAACCGCGAGCAACAAGATCATCCCTTTGACGATCAATTGCCAAAAAGTCGGCACATCTAACATGCTCATGCCATTGTCCAGGCTCGACATGATCAGTGCGCCCATGATGGCACCAAATACAACACCCACACCGCCCGCTAAGCTGGCGCCGCCAATAACACAAGCCGCAATAGCATCCAACTCCGCCATATTACCGGCGGCAGGGGAACCCGCACCAAGTCGAGAAGTTAGTATCAGCGCCGCGACAGCGACCATCATGCCATTGAAACCAAACACCAACATTTTGGTACGCTCAACATTCACGCCAGACATTCGAGTGGCTTCGATGTTGCCACCAATGGCATACACACGACGCCCAAATGATGTTCTTTTCGCCACATACGTCGCAATTAAAATCAGTCCGCCCATAATGAGAATTGGCGTCGGAATGCCACGATAGCTTTCCAAAATAAACAACAAACCCAATAAAACAGACACAGCAATGGTCGCTTTGCCGTATTCAAATTTTGCCGCTTGATTAACCACACCGTGTTTTTGTCTTGCTTGACGGCGAGTGTAAACACGAGCCACTAAACCTAAACACAACAAAGCAATGACACTGATCCCCCAACCTGAAGGAATGTAACTTTGCCCAATAATAGCCAACGAACTGGACGTTGGTGCCACGGTGGCGCCGTCTGTTAAACCGACTAAAATGCCACGAAACGCCAACATACCCGCTAAGGTCACAATAAACGAAGGCACTTTTTGGTACGCCACCCACCAGCCGTTAAACAAACCAAGCACCAAGCCGGCAACGACGGTGACCAAGACAGTTAACAAAATAGGAAAGTGAAACCAAACATCCAAAATTGCCGCGATGCCGCCCAATAATCCCATCATGGAACCAACGGACAGATCAATTTCGGCACTGATAATGACAAACACCATACCAATCGCCAATACACCGACGATGGCGGTTTGACGAATCAAGTTAGAAATATTTCTCGGTGACACAAACGCACCGTCTGTTGCAAAAGAAAAGAAAACGACGATCAGCAACATGGCCGCCAACATGGCAAGCAGTTGTAATTGAATGGTTTTTATTGTTTTAAACATTTGCTGTATCCTCTTTGATCGCGCAATTCATAATCATTTCTTGGGTCAAACCCTGATGGTCAAACTGACCTTTTAAGCGGCCTTCATGCATCACTAATACTCTGTCACTGATGCCAATGACTTCTGATAATTCAGACGACACCATGATGATCGACATGCCTTTTTTGACGAGCGCAAACATCAGCTTATAAATTTCGTATTTGGCGCCCACATCAATGCCGCGAGTCGGTTCATCTAATATTAGAATTTTGGGGTGTGTTAATAGGCATTTTGCGATAATGGCTTTTTGTTGATTACCACCACTTAAGTTTTTAATCGCCAGTTCCGAAGTCGCTGTTTTGACTTTTAGCCGCGCAATGTAATCATCAATATCTTGGCTTTCTTGATCTTCATTGATCTCACCAAACCAAGAGGTATATTGATCTAAAACGGACAAGGTGATGTTTCGCCCAACACTCATAATTGGCACTATGCCATGACGTTTACGGTCTTCGGGCACCATTGCAATGCCAGCTTCTAGCGCCACACGCTGGGATCGAATCGTTAATGACTGGCCTTGCAGCTCAATTTCTGCGTCATATCGCCCATCGTAGGAACCATAAAGACACTGCATCAATTCAGTTCGCCCCGAACCGATCAACCCCGCGACACCCAGAATCTCGCCCTGACGCAATTCGAAACTAACGTCTTCTACTTGCGCACGTGTTGCTCCGGCTTGCATCGCGGTGGCGTGTTTTACTTTTAGCACTACGTCGCCAATATCGTGTTCTTCCCGCGGAAATAATTCGTCTAATTCACGCCCAACCATCATGCTGATGATGTCGTTTTGAGTCAGCTGTTCTACAGATCGAGTATCAATATGGTCACCATCACGAACCACTGTAACCCAATTAGATAAGGCTAAGACCTCTTCCAACTTATGAGAAATATAAATACAAGCGATGCCCTGCTGCTTCAATTCGCTAACAATGTTTAAGAGGATTTCAATTTCTGTGGTGGTCAAAGAAGACGTCGGTTCATCTAGTATTAACAGCTTGACGTTTTTATTCAGTGCTTTGGCAATTTCGACTAATTGCTGTTGGCCCACACCAAGGTCTCGGATGGGGATGTCTGGCGACACATTCAATTTTACTTGTGCCAACAGTTCCGATGTACGACGGTGCATTTCTTCGTCATTGAGCCTTGCGAAAGAACCAAGTTCATTGCCTAGGAAAATATTCTCTAGGACGGACATTTCTTTAACGAGCGCCAATTCTTGATGGATAATAACAATGCCTAGCGCTTCGGTGTCTCGAATACTTGATGCTTTAACCAAGTTGCCTTCAAAGTAAATTTCGCCTTCATAAGAACCAAATGGCCAAACACCACTGAGCACTTTCATCAATGTGGATTTACCAGAACCGTTCTCGCCGCATATGGACAAGGCTTCACCCGCACCAAGCTGAATACTCACACCATTCAATGCGCGGACACCGGAGAAACTTTTTACAATCCCACGCATGTCCAATAAGGGTTGCTTCATGTTTGCACCTCTTTTTTAAATCTCTTTTTTGGCATCTCTTTTTAATAAGAGAAAAAACAAATGGGAGAAGAAGCAAATGGCGCTCTATTGAGCGCCATATATATAGTAGGAAGATTAAGGGTTATAAACAGCGTCACGAGAGTGGTAACCGTCAGCAATAACGGTGGAATCTAGATTGCTTTTAGACACAGAAATCGGCGTAAGCAATACTGCATCAACGTCTTTTTTGCCGTTGTTGACATGACCATTGACTGTGATTTTTTCACCACGAGCCAGCTTAACCGCCATTTCAGCACTGGTTGTTGCCAGCTTAGAAATTGGTTTATACACTGTCATGGTTTGCGTACCGGCGACAATACGACGCATGGCCGCTAAATCGGCGTCTTGACCAGAAATAACCACTTTGCCGCTCAAACCTTGTGCCGCCAGTGCTTGAATTGCACCGCCCGCCGTTGAATCATTTGACGCAACGACGGCATCGATTTTATTGGCGTTGGCCGTTAAACCATTTTCCATGATGTTCAATGCGGCTTCAGCAGACCAGCCCATTGCCCATTGATCGCCCACGATGTGTATTTTCTTCGCATCAATCGCGGGTTGAAGTACATTCATTTGACCTTGACGGAACATTTTCGCATTGTTATCGGTCGGTGAACCGCCCATCAAGAAATAATTACCTTTCGGTTTTAAGCCAAGTAAGGCTTCTGCTTGCATCTCGCCCACTCGAATGTTGTCAAAAGACACATACAAGTCGATGTCAGCAAATTTGATCAACCGGTCATACGCTAATACCTTGATGCCTTCCGCTTTCGCTTCCGCCAACACATTGCCTAGCACTTCGCCGTTTTCTGCTACGATAACCAACACATCGACGCCGCGAGAGATCATGTTTTCGATTTGAGAGATTTGAGTTCTGACATCGCCATTTGCAGATTGAGTATAGACTTTTGCACCCATGGCTTCTGCCGCTGAGGTAAATAAGTCTCGGTCTTTCTGCCAGCGCTCTAGACGCAAATCAGACATCAACAACCCAATTTTTTCACCGTCTGCTAAAGCAGGAAGAGAAGCCGCTGCGCAAAGAGTCGCGAGTACCGTCATAGATACGATTTTTTTCATTTTTTCATCCCTTGTTATTGTTATTAAGTGAACGATCTCCTGATGGAGTAAGACGAATGTAAATTGATGGGCTTAGAAGCGGTATTATCTTTTTTTGTTTGTGTGTGGCGTTTTTTATAAACGTGCGGTGAAATACAAAGACTTAGAAAGAAATTGCCGATGAGTGATAAATACCTCATCATTTAGTTAGTAAAAAATCGTTCCTCTTCATCGACAACATTATGATCTTCGCAAATAGTCAATATCACGCCACTAGAACAGGAACATGCCTCAAGTAATGAATATTTTGAAGAAATACACTGGCTGGTTTGTGCTTGGCACACTGATTTTTTATCTGCTTTCCGTCACTCAAAGCATTTCCGTTCTACTGCCAACACTGCTGGCATGGACTGCCAATGTCGCCATGTGGCACACACTTGCGCCGAGTGCAAAGCGTCAGGTTAGTTGGCTTATGGGGGTTGGTATCGCGGCGTTGCTGTTTGCGGTGTCAAAAGGGATATGGATGTCTTGGCAGCAAGTGTTTGCGGTAAATTTACCCATGCTCGCTATGTTTGTGGCAGTGTCTTTTTTAGATCTCACCAGTACAACGGATAAAAGTAGAGCATTACCGACGGGGCTCAGCGCCATATTCAATACAGCCATAGGCGTACAAGTCTTAGGCGCGGTGATCAATCTATCGGTGATCATGGTGTTTGCAGATCGCATGAAAGGCGCCATTATGCTGACCCCCATACAGCAGTTTATTTTAACGCGTAACTTCTCAGCCGCCGCTTGGTGGTCGCCTTTCTTTGTGGCTACCGGCATTGCACTTATATACGCACCAGGTATGCAATGGCAAAAGACGCTTATTCCTGGGCTTGCCATGGGGTTCACCGCTATTGTTTTTTCAAGTATTGAAGCCTATCTACGAAAAAAAGGAGACTTTAACGGCTATCCCATTCGTCGAGAAAGCCTTTTTATTCCGTTGTTTCTGGCTGTGTGCGTCATATTTTTTCATTTTATTTGGCCGGACATCAGCATTCTAGTACTGATTTGTATTCTGGCGCCCAGCGCCACGATGTTGTTAATGCGTACCGCCTCTAGATGGAAAAGCTTATCGCATTTTGTAAACCACAAGCTGCCACAAATCGGCAGTCAATTTGCCCTATTTTTAGGCGCTGGCGTTTTCTCCAATGGAATTAGTGCGATTATTCTCAGCTATCCTCAGCTTTTTAATTTAGACAGTTTTACCTTTAGTCCGCTGTTATTTTCACTCACGCTGGCCAGCATGATTGTTGTTGGCATCATCGGCGTGCATCCCGTTGTGAGCATTGCGATCGCCAGCCCCATGTTATTACCTTTACATCCCGATCCCACACAGCTCGGCTTTTTGTTTTTAAGCGCATGGGCCATTTCAGCGGGCAGCAGTGGCTTAACTGGGCTGGGATTATTAATGACCAGCCGCTACCAAATCCCCACTAAGATCATTGTTACCAACAGCGTTTATTATGCTATTTTTATGTGGCTACTCTGCTCATTGGTGAACGGATTTTTCTTATAGATATGGATCGTTCTATTGAGACTAAAGCCCTGACGACGTTAATATTTTTTTCAAAAAAACACTCACATAATAAGCATTGCAATTACTTCTACTGTAATAATTTTTCATCTTGTTACATTGCTTTGAATGATAAATTTTTCTCATTTTATCGCGTAAATCCATTTACTTGGTGCGTAAAATAACTATACTCAAGCAAAATCATTAGAAAGACTTTACAAAAAATATTGGAAAAGTCTTTTTTTATGCTAAAAAATGTAATCGATTACAATAAATAAAAACCACTCAAATAAAAATAAATATGGGGGTAATATTATGAAGGCTTTACAAGGTCCCGCGCTGTTTCTTGCTCAATTCGCCAGCGATGATGCACCGTTCAATACGTTTGAAAACATCATTGAATGGGCGGCGAGCATTGGTTTTAAAGGCGTTCAAATTCCAACATGGGATCAAAGACTGTTTGACTTAGACCGAGCTGCAAGCGACCTCGAATACTGCAAATACATTCAAGACACTCTCGCTAAGCACAACATGGTAGTGACTGAGCTATCTACGCATTTGCAAGGACAACTGGTCGCCGTTCATTCCGCTTACGACGATATGTTTGATGGCTTTGCACCAGATCATGTCAAAGGCAATCCAGACGCTCGCCAAAAATGGGCCGTCGACCAATTATTCAAATCCGCACAAGCCTCCAAAAATTTAGGACTCACCAATCACGCGACCTTTTCCGGCGCTCTACTCTGGCCTTATCTTTACCCTTGGCCACAAAGGCCAGCGGGATTGGTTGAAGCCGGTTTTAAAGAATTGGCCAATCGTTGGATTCCGATTCTGAATGAATTTGATCGTTGCGGCGTTAATGTCTGCTATGAAATCCACCCTGGAGAAGATTTGCACGATGGTGTCACCTTCGATCTTTTTTTAGAAGCAACCAACCATCATCCTCGAGCCAACATCCTTTTTGACCCTTCTCACTTTGTATTGCAGCAGCTCGATTATTTGCAGTTCATCGACATCTATCATGAACGCATCAAGATGTTCCATGTAAAAGACGCCGAATTTAACTCAACCGGCAGACAAGGTGTTTATGGCGGTTATCAAAACTGGATCGATCGCGCTGGGCGTTTTCGTTCTTTGGGCGATGGCCAAGTGGACTTTAAAGGCATTTTTTCTAAGCTCACCCAATATGATTTTGGCGGCTGGGCGGTTATTGAATGGGAATGCTGCATGAAGCACCCAGAAGCCGGTGCCGAAGAAGGCGTTAAGTTTGTCAACGATCATTTAATTCGAGTAACTGAGCGCGCATTTGATGACTTTGCCAGCAGCGGTGTTGATAACGAAATGAACCGCCGACTTCTTGGCTTGAGTTAACGGGAGAAGATCATGACACACAAACGTATTCGTATCGGCATGGTGGGTGGCGGTGATGGCGCTTTTATTGGTGCGGTGCATCGCATTGCGACTCGCGTAGATGATGGTTATGAACTGGTTGCTGGCGCATTGTCCTCTGACCCTGACCGAGCACTTAGCTCTGCTCGGCGCCTTGGGATTAATGACGAGCGCTCTTATTCCTCTTTTTCAGCCATGGCCAAACAAGAAAAAAAGCGCAAAGACGGCATTCAAGCCGTGATTATTGTCACACCCAACCACATACACTACCCCGTTGCCAAAGCATTTTTAGAACAAGGCATTCACGTGATTTGTGATAAACCCGTGACAAAGGATTTAAGCGAAGCCTTGGAACTTAAAAAGCTAGTAACCAAATCCGGTGCCTTTTTTGCTCTTACTCACAACTACACCGGCTACCCGCTCGTTAGACACGCCAAGCATCTGGTTGATAGCGACGTGCTGGGCAAGCTGCGCGTGATCCAAGTAGAATACGCCCAAGATTGGCTAACGGAACAAGCCGAAAGTACGGAGAATAAGCAAGCGCAGTGGCGCACAGATCCAGAAAAATCTGGCATGGCGGGCTGTTTGGGAGACATAGGAACACACGCCTTTAATTTGGCCTGCTTTATTTCTGGTCAAAAAGTGCAACAAGTCTCTGCGGATTTAACCGCGTTTGTGAGCGGCCGTCGCTTGGATGACAACGTCCATACCATGCTGCGTTTTGACGGTGGTGCGAAAGGCATGCTGTGGTCCAGCCAAGTGGCGCCTGGTAATGAAAACGGGCTAAAAATTCGTCTTTATGGCGAAAAAGCAGGCATTGAATGGGCCCAAGAATCCCCAAATGAATTATGGCTTTCTCTATTCGGCGAACCAAAACAAAAAATCACTCGCGCTGGCCACGGCGCAGGTGAAGAAGCCAATCGCCTTTCTCGCGTACCTGCCGGGCACCCAGAAGGGTATTTGGAAGGGTTTGCTAATTTGTATGTGGACATTGCCGCCGCGATTCATGCCATTGAAGACGGTGCTGATGTCCGCTCTGTTCAGGGATTAATCCCTAGTATTGATGATGGTGTTGAAGGCATGAAATTCATTACTGCCGTGCTAGCCTCATCGGCTAACGATAGTGCGTGGCATTCGCTTAACGCCCACCAGCCAAATGCACAGTCACCAAGAGGCAAAGTAAATGAATGAACCCATTATGCAAATACGCGGCATCGTCAAAGAGTTTTCTGGTGTACGCGTGTTGCACAAAATTACTTTGGATATTTTTGCTGGCGAGGTACTCGGCGTGTTAGGTGAAAATGGGGCAGGCAAATCCACCCTGCTCAAGATCATCAGCGGCATTTATACCAAAACAACGGGCAGTATTAAGATTGATGGCGTTGAAGTGTCTATTCAGTCTGCGTCTGATGCAAAGCGCTTAGGTATTGCGATGATTCCGCAAGAGTTCAACTTAATCAGCAGCCTAAATGTGTTTGAAAATATATTTCTTGGCAACGAAATTAAAAAAGGGTTTTTACTCAATAAATCGGTGATGCGTGACAGAGCCAACGTATTATTAAAAGAATTAGAAACCAGTTTGAGCCCTGATTCGCTGATTGAAAACCTCAGTGTTGCTGAAAAGCAAATGGTGGAAATTGCGAAAGCACTGGTCAATGACTCGCGTATTCTCATTATGGATGAGCCCACTACGGTTCTGACAGACCATGAAGTCGATATATTTTTCTCCTTGGTCGACAAACTCAAACAGCGTGGTGTCACCATTATCTTCATTTCGCACAAACTCAAAGAAGTGAAGTTACTCTGCGATCGTTTGGCCATTCTAAGGGACGGCCATTTGGTGAGTGTCGATGATGTGTCAGAGATCAATGAAGAAGACATGGCTCGTAAAATGGTTGGTCGTGAGTTAAATCAAATTTATCCACAACGCACAATACCAAGTGATGATGTTGTCCTCAAAGTGAGTAATTTATCCATTAAAGATGTGCTAAAGGACATTAATTTCGACCTCAAAAAAGGCGAAGTACTTGGTTTTGCTGGTTTAATCGGTGCAGGACGTACCGAGACGGCAGAAGCGGTGATGGGGTTGCGTAAAAAAGACAGCGGTGAGATCGAAATAAATGGCCAGAAAGTCGCGATCCATTCAATAGCCGATGCCGTGGCTTACAATTTAGCCTATTTATCAGAAGATCGACAAGGAAAGGGGTTGATCATGAATTTTGATATTCCAAAAAATATCACTCTGATTTCATTGGCGTCTTATGTCAAAGGGCTGCTTATTCAGCACAAAAAAGAAAACAGTGTCGCACGAGATTATGTCAAACGTTTTGACATCAAAGCTGCCTCTTTGCATTCCAATTTGGCAAATTTAAGCGGAGGCAATCAGCAAAAAGTGTACTTATCAAAGTGGATGGACACTCAACCGAGCATTCTTATTCTTGATGAGCCCACTCGCGGTATCGACGTGAACACAAAAAAGGAAATCTACCATTTTATCCACTCACTAACCGAGCAAGGCGTTTCCATCATTGTAATTTCATCTGAACTTGAAGAGGTAATGGGGTTATCGAATCGCGTCATGGTGATGAGGTCTGGACAAATCATGGGGGAATTAACTGGTGATGCCATTAATGAAAAAGAAATTATGTATTACGCTGCTGGTTTAAAAACCATGGCTCAGGCTTAGACCGACGAGCGGTTCGTCATCTATAACCAAAACACAACTATAAATAACACCTGTGATTTTCATCGAACTCACGCGTGCAAATAACAATAAGAATACTTGAGGATTTACTATGGCCATGCTTCCGTTGTCGCCCATGATTACACGCTTAAAGCGGCTTGATATAGCGACTTATGCTCCTTTTATCGCGTTAGTTCTACTGGTTATATTTTCGTCCATTGCCAGTGAACACTTCTTAATACCACGTAACATCACCAATGTATTAAGGCAGGTTTCCTATACTGGCATCATTGCCCTCGGCATGACTTTTGTCATCATCGCGGGCGGCATTGATTTGTCTGTTGGTTCGATGGTGGCGTTGGTTGGCGTGCTGTCTATTATGATTATCAATGGTGCTGGCGATGGCTGGTGGGCTGTTGCCATGGCGGTATCCTCTGCCATTGCATTAGGTGGCGTATTTGGTGCCATTAATGGTCTCGTCATCACACGAGGGAAAGTCGCTTCTTTCATTGCTACATTAGCGACCATGTCCATCTTCCGTTCTATGACACTGTACATCAGTGATGCTGGGGAGATGGTGTCTGAAAACAACCATTTCGCAGACATTGGCGGTGGCTATTTATGGGCGATCCCCTACCCTGTTTGGATCTTTTTATTATTAGCCATTGCCTACCATATCTTGCTAAAGCACAGCGCTTTTGGCCGCCATGTTTGTGCGGTAGGTTCAAACTCAAAAGTCGCGTCATATTCCGCAATTAAAGTCCGCTGGGTATATTTCCTTACCTTCGTCATCGCTGGCGTGTCGGTTGGCATATCCGCGGTGTTATTAGCATCGCGCTTAAACTCCGTTAGCCCTGGCGATGCAGGTTTATTTTATGAACTAGACGCCATTGCCGCCGTTGTCATCGGTGGTACCGCGTTATCCGGTGGTAAAGGCACTATTTGGGGCACCGTTATTGGTGCCATCATCCTAGGTATTATTAATAACATGCTGAATTTAATGGGAATTTCACCTTACCTACAAGGCATGGTGAAAGGTCTCGTGATTTTGACTGCGGTGCTTGTTCAATTCAAAGGCGACCGCTAACGACTTCGTCTTTCTTAATATGTAATGCATAAGAAGAAAGGCTAAAAAACGAGTAAAACCACTGTTTTGCTCACTATTAAAACAATGTAAAACGGAGAGTTTCCATGAAATATAAAAATAACATCATGAGAGTAATCGCAGTATTTACGATGCTTTTTGCCTTTGTTGGCTCAAGCTATGCGGCCAAATACAAAGTCGGTGTTAGTGTTCCATCTGCCGACCATGGCTGGACTGCGGGTCTACTTTGGTGGGCGAATAAAGCCGCTGAAGATTTAAAAGCCAAAGAAAAAGACATTGAATTTTACGTTGTTGCTTCTAGCTCAGGCTCTAAACAAGTGGGCGATGTAGAAGATCTAATGATCAAAGGCATAGATGCCTTGGTCATTCTTCCTCATAACCCAGCGACATTACAAAAGGTGATTGAAGAAGCCTACGACGAGGGAATTTATACTGTGGTCGTGGATAGAGAGCTTGCCCATCCAGCTCAAAATGTCTTTATCGCAGGGGACAATGAAGGTTTAGGCCGTGTGGGTGCTCAATGGCTCGCCAAAGAAATGTCTGGTAAAGGAAACATTGTAGTCATTGAAGGCATGCAGATCCCGATCAACAAACAGCGTGTTGACGCCTTTAATGACGTTATAGCGGGCTATCCGAACATCAAAATCCTTGATTCGCAACCTGGCGATTGGTCAACTCAAAAAGCCCTAGCCGTGATGGAAAATTTTCTACAAAAACACCCTAAAATTGACGCTGTATGGTGCCAAGATGACGACATGCTAAAAGGTGTTTTAAAAGCAATTGAAGAGTCTGGCCGTACAGACATCAAAACCGTATTGGGTGGTGCAGGTTCTAAAGACATTATCGAAATGATTCAGCATAGCAACAAAATGGTACGTGCGACCGTGACTTATAGCCCATCTATGATTGCTTCTGGCATCGCATTGGCCGTTCATGGTGTGAAAAACGAAACACTCGGCTACTTATACCACGAGCCATCTCGCGTTATTTTAGGTGCTGACTTGGTGACTAAAGAAAACGCCGCAGAGTATTACTTTAAAGACGCGGCTTACTAACACTGTCTTTACTACAGAGTCATTAGGGTTCAAGCCTTAATGACTCTACCGTCTCAATACTATTTTCCTATGCAATAGCCACTGCGCTTAGTGAAGGATTTTGGTAATATGGCGGTTTTTATCGACTCATCATTAAAAGGCTATGCATTTGGGCGCCATTCTTTTTTCTTTCTGCTTGGTATTGGACTTTTATGGCCACCGTTAAAGATGTAGCGAAACTCGCTGGCGTATCGACCGCGACCGTTTCTAGAGCATTGACTAACCCAGAGATGGTGTCACCAATCACTCGTCTTAAAGTAGAAAAAGCCGCTTCTGACGCGGGTTATTCACCCAACGGTCTTGCCCGAAGCTTACGTAAAAGTGAGTCTAAAACCATTGTCGTTGTGCTTCCCAATATAGACAGCACATTTTTTTCTGATGTCGTACACGGTATCGAAGCGCTCGCACATAAAAACGGCTACAAACTGCTCATTGGTGATGCGGGTAACGAGTCCTCTCGGCTACGCAGTTACTTTGATCTATTCGACAGTAAACAAGTAGATGGTGTTTTATCGCTTTCTTCTGATGTGCCTGAATCCATGATTGTGAATAGTGCCGGTGAAGTAAAATTACCTATTGTGATTGCTGGTGAATATTTTTCCGACATACCGGTACCCACTGTGCATATAGACAATCACTACAGCGCAAAAAAAGGTGTTGAGTATTTGATTATGATGGGGCATTACAAAATAGCCTGCATCACAGGAAAAAGAAGCAATCCTGTATATAATGCCCGCGTAAATGGTCACACCGAAACCATGACAAAGTGGAAGCTCCCCTCTACCGAAGGTTACATTTTGGAATGCGATTTGTCTTACATCGCAGGCTACAACCTTGGCAAGCAACTATTGTCCTTAGACAATAAACCGTCTGCCATTGTTTGCCACAGTGACGAGGCTGCGATTGGCGTACTAAAAATAGCGCGAGAAATGGGTATTCCAGTCCCCAGTGAGTTGTCGGTTATTGGTTTTGATAATCTTGCGCTCAGTGAATATTGCGTGCCTGAATTAACCACGATTCACCAACCACGACAGCTCATTGGAGAAACCTCAATGAAACTGTTACTCGACATTTTATCGGGCAAAAAACCTAATCCTGAAATGACCCTCCCTACCCAATTAATTGTGCGAGAAAGCTCCTGCCCGCCACCGATAGACCAGCGCTTACAAGTAGATTTATAACCGTTCATCACGCTGAGCAATACCCTACTCAACAGAGTAGTCTGCGCGCATTCGACTGGACTTAAATAACTTGAAGCTTTTACGACCAAACGCCTCACCATGAACTAACTATCTCTAACAAGAAAATAGGGTATTTACGGAGCCAGATCAGGATTGAAACTAAAATACCTACACAAACACACAAAAGCACACCATACAAAACAACTTAATATTTGATTTATGCTCTATTTTAGACATAAATTAATTCCTTTAACGTACTTAGCCTTAAGTCCTAAACTCGCTCAGAAATTAACCTTATTTATCTATGGACATAACATAGAATTACTAAAGTCAAATGGAAACCAATAATGAAGACACCAATAGAAACCACTCTAAAAAATGATTTATTTATTTATTATTTCTTACTTTTACAGATCCCTGTTTTATTGATCAGTGGGCTGGTTGGGGCGG
>JBLHLT010000035.1:0-20472 GCA_047621325.1 Oceanicoccus sp. | reverse complement strand
TCTGTTTTAATGCCTTTGGCCGCTTCGCGGGCAAAGGCTTCAAGTGCTTCTTTGTTCATTGCTACCTATCCTTAGCCATTTCTGGCTCTTATGATAAGCAGTTACACAGTTTTATCTACAGCCTCTGTGACTAGCCTGCATGCAAGATCGCCGCTGCCGATTAAAGTGCGTTAATGAGTTGTTTAAAGAATCAGGCTTGCCAATAAATCCTTTAAAGTTAGTTTCAATGGTCTGTGTTAGCTCAATCCAGTTATCTGCGCTAATATTTAATCGTTGCAAAATAGGTGACAGCGTTTTAGAAATCGCTCCGCGTTTATCCTCCCGAATGATTCGTCCAGTCCAATCTAATAACTCTAAATAATCGGTTAATTTAAACGGTATGCCGATAGGCATGTTTTGTCTGGGGTTACCTGCAAAATTTAATAACGCCTTTGGTTGTTGGTTAGGGTGATTCGCAGTGTGTGCTGATTTTGCTTTTATGATTCGTTTTTTAGCAGAAGTGTAATCTGATGTCTCAGGTGATTTTGCCATATTTGCGCGAATTGGATTTAAATCCACATAGGCTAAGCAAGCAGCGAGGGCTTTTTCATCGAGCAAGGCCTGTGATTTAAAACGGCCTTCCCAGAAGTGGCCTGTACAACCATCTTCTTCATTGGCTTTACGTGAAATTGTTTCATTTAAGCGGCGCATAAACCAGCTAATATCCATTAATCGCTCGCGCCATACTTCAACGTATTCTGCTAACTTGTCTTTTTCTGCTTGGCTAAAGTTAGGCTCAAGACAATAGCGCTGACTGAGTACATTGCCTTTGTATAAGGCATGCCAACGTTTAATTACTTCATCAAACGGCCAGCTATCAGCCTGTTGTTTGTTGATGTGAAGCACCACGTGATAGTGGTTTGACATAATGGCGTAAGCGGCAATATCAATAGAAAAGACTTTAGCTTGCTTTAATAGCTCGTTTTCAAGCCAGTCTCGGCGATGCTCAAAGTTTTGTTGTGTGCTGATATCTGTGCCGCATAAAAATGCACGACGTACACAGCGTGATACACAGTGGTAATAGGGTGTAGCGTCTAAGCTCACTTGTTCCTTTCTTGGCTTTGGCATGCTGCAGTCCGTGCGAACGTTTTAATGATCATGGTTGATAATTAACCTATGCGCGATAAGACAAATGTATGAAATTGAATAAATTCATACTTTCCTCTTAAGATGACTGTCTCAATAAAAAAGAATTTCTGTGTTTCTGTGTTGATTATTATATTGATGGCCTTAACCTTTTGCCGCTTTTACAAACTGATCAAATAATGCGATGCCATTCTCACCTAGTAATTCTTTTTTCGCTTGATCCCATATTGGGTTTTCATGTCCAAATTTTCGCTCAAATGCTTGTAGTTCATTTTTTGTTGGTGTGTAGATTAAGGTGCCTTGCTTAATAAAGGCTGCTTCACAAAGCTGATTGGCTTTTTGATATTGTTCGAATTGTTTTGCTTGAATAAGTTGCAGTGCATCTAAAAACTGGACTTTCACTTTGCTATCTAGTGCATCAATGAAGTCAGTGTTTGCAATGGCGATCCAGCTGTCATGAACGGTTTCTACTTTAGAAATACTGCCGATTTCTTGCTTTAGGTTATCTGGGCCTGAGTATAAGCCAATAATTGACGGGTCTAAGGCTTGGTAGCGACCTTGTCGTGCATTCTCTGCGCATAATCCCCAGTGTATGTCTAAGGGTTGTGCGTTAGCAATTTTGTACATGTGCCTTAGATTATTAGAATTTGGTACTCTAAATTGAACGTTGTTAAAATCTTCTGGAGATTTAAAAGTGTGCTTATAAGACTTAATAGTCGTGGCGGTGCGTTCACCGATTAAATAGTGAAACATAATTTTTATTTTGTGTTGTGCCGCTTTATCTAATACATGCTTTTGCCATATTGAAGAGTTTATCAAGCGAATATAGTTTTCCGTGGATGCTGACCAATACGGAATATTTAAAAGATCCAATTCTTTTATTTTTGGTGAAAGATTTGAGGCGGATAGCAATGCACCTTGATATCGGTGATAGCTCACCCCGTTAACTAAACGACTGCCTATTCCGTTGATTCCGCCTTCATTAATTTGAACATGAATTTGATGTTTGGTGGTTTCTTCGATGATTTGTTTAATTTCGTGATGAGCATGAGCGGTATATTCATGACTTGAGGTAAAGTAAGGTGAATTAAAATTAAATTGGTATTTAGCCAGTTGTTGTTTGCGTTGTTCGTTTTCAATATTACTGGCCCAAGCCCCATCGTAGGGAAACATTCCCCCAGATAGAATTGAGCCAATTCCTAGTTTAAGGCAGTGTTGCAAGAAAGCGCGCTTGGTTCTGTCTTGCATAAGTACATCCAGTTATAAAAACGTATGATTGTGGTGGTGCATAATATAAAAGTGGAGCCGATTCACGACTATTACTAATTATAGACGTTTTGGAGTATTCATTTTTCTAATGCTTAGATTACTAAGTTATTTAGAGGTGAAGGGCGGTGACAAAGCTCCTGCATATCAAGGAGCTGCCGTTAATGATGTGATGTTTAAATACATTAAAAGCGCGCTATTTCTCGCGCTCTCTAAATTCGCCAGGTGTTATGCCTAGCCAGCTTTTAAAACTGCGATGAAATGATCTTGGTTCACTGAAGCCCAAACGGGCTGCAATGTCTTGTATTGAAAGTTCGGTGGTGATCAATAAATGCTTTGCTTGTTCTTGGCGAACATCATCAAGAATATTTTGATAGCTGGTATCGTGCTGTTGTAATCGGCGCTGCATGGTTCGCTCCGACATGCCTAAGCGTTTTGCCACCATTTCTTTTCTTGGAATGCCTTCAACTAATAAACCTTTGATGACATTCTTGGTTTGCATGGGTAAAGGCTGTTTGTCACTGATATTGGCCATTAAAATATCAGCGTGGTTTTCTAGGGTTTTTAATAGTTGCTCATCTGGCTGGCGCATCGGCAGTGCCAAGAGTTTCTGGTCAATAATAAGCGCACTGTATTCGCAGTTAAATTCCATTGGGCATTGAAACATGGATTGAAACTGCAGCATGGCGTTATGGTCGGGCTGGTCAAATTCAAAATAAATCTTACGCGGGTTACCGTTAGGTTTGTCCACTAAAAAGCGGGCAAAGTTAATCCACGAACCAAGAACGTTAGCGATCATGTGAGGGCGTACACTTGGGTCGGTGTAATGACAATGCCAGCGCATCTCTAACGAACCATCTTCTAAGGCATGAATATCCGTGTGCCCCATATCACCAACCAATTGCTCATAAACAGGGGTGATGCGAATGGCGTCTTTTAGGCTTTTACAGTTCATCACCATGTAGCCCAGCACACTATAGGAGCCCGCTTGTACATAGCGCGAGCTTTTTAGACCAAAGCATGGGTCCTGTGTGGTTTTAGCCAGATAGGCCAGTATCCGTTGAAATTCCTCACCTGTGATGCGCTTTACATCATTATTTAATATTTCAAGGCTAACGTGTGTGGCATTTAATATTTGTTCGGGCTCAAGCCCAAAGTCGCTAGCCGCCTTTAAATATTGCAATATAGCGGGGGATGACGCATAACCTAGATGATTCATGGTTAATAAAGTTCTCTTATGATTATTCTGACTTTATTTGTACGAACGTTGGCATTTTATGACAGTGTATCCAAATGAGCCAACGTTATGATGGTTGCCATGATAACGCCAGAAAAAATACGCGTCTATTTTTACAATAATAAATATTAGGAGTGGTATATGCGCCGCTGGAATGGTTGGGGTGATGATGGTTTTGAAATGGCCACCCCTCAAAATGGTATTCAATATTTAAATCAACAGGTTGCTGCGGGTCCTGTTTTGGCAGATGCAAAACTTGAAGCCGTATGCGCTCAAGTGCCAAGCTCCCGTTTACCTGAACATGCATTAATTAGTACACAAGCGGAAGATCGTGTGCGACATGCCCGCGGCCAGAGCCTCCCTGACTGGTTAGCCATGCGCAGTGGCGATTTTGATGTATTCCCTGATGGTGTTTGTTTTCCCCAGACCACTGAGCAAGTGGAAGAAATTCTGCAATTTGCCTATATGCATGACATCGAAGTGATCCCATACGGTGGCGGTACCAGTGTGGCGGGCCATATCAATCCATTAATCAGTGATAAGCCTGTGTTGACCATTGATATGGGGCATATGAATCAACTATTAGACCTTAATGAAGACAGCCAAATTGCCACTTTTGGGGCAGGTGTACCTGGGCCGCAAGTGGAATCGCAACTGCGTGCACGGGGCTATACTTTAGGTCACTTCCCTCAATCTTGGGAGCTATCAACATTAGGTGGCTGGGTGGCCAGCCGTTCAAGTGGTCAGCAGTCTTTGCGTTATGGTCGTATTGAGCAAATGTTTGCTGGTGGCACCATGGTTACCCCAAAAGGACGATTGGATATTCCTACCATTCCGGCATCATCTGCAGGGCCAGACGTGCGTGAAATGGTGCTAGGTAGTGAAGGTCGCATGGGCATCATCAGTGAAGTAAAAGTGCGTGTCACCCCATTACCAGAACAAGAAACCTTTTTTGCTGTGTTTTTGCCCAATTTTGAAGCCGCTAAAAGCGCTGTACGATCCATTGTGCAGAACAAAATTCCGCTTTCGATGTTACGTGTGAGTAACGCACTAGAAACCGAAACTCAGCTAAAACTAGCCGGCCATGAAAACTTAATTAAGTGGCTAGAACGTTATTTAGCTCTGCGTGGTGTCAGTGACGGTAAGTGTCTTTTGACCTTTGGTGTCACCGGTAATAAACAACAAAATAAAGCGTCTTTAAAGCAGGCTTTTAAATTTTTCAAGCAATTTGGTGGGGTGAAAGGCCCAGCCATGATGGGTGAAAAATGGGCTGAGAACCGGTTTAAATTTCCTTACTTACGCGAGAACTTATGGCTAGAAGGTTATGCGGTGGATACCTTTGAAACTGCAACCGACTGGCATCGTGTAACGGATTTAATGAACGACATGGAAGCAAGTGTGCGTGATGCGTTAAAAGAAGAGGGCATTGTACCTCATGTTTATACGCACTTATCACACATGTATACCCAAGGTTGTAGTATCTATACCACGTATGTTTTTCCTAATGGTAAAACATACGATGAAACATTAGCACGTTGGAAAAAAATCAAAAAAGCGGCAAGTGAAACCGTTGCCAATGGTCATGCAACAATTAGTCATCAGCATGGTGTTGGTAAAGATCACGCGCCGTATATGGCCGCTGAAAAAGGGCCGCTCGGTATGCACAGCATTGAACTGCTCGTTGAGGGTTTTGATCCTAAACAACTTCTCAATCCAGGCACGTTATTGCAGCGCAAAGAAAAATAAATTAATAAAAATATCAAGTAGGAACAACATGGATACATGGCAGTCCCCTGGTCGTTTGCACACGATTCAACAGATCACTCAAACCAAGCAATGGGATATGGTGGTCATTGGTGGTGGTATTACGGGTGTGGGTGTAGCACGTGAAGCGGCTCGTCAAGGGTTAAACGTTTTACTGCTGGAGCAAAAGGATTTTGCATGGGGCACATCAAGCCGTTCATCAAAAATGGTGCATGGTGGGTTACGTTATTTGGCATCTGGTAATTTAAAACTCACCAGTCACTCGGTAAAAGAACGTGAACGCCTTATGAATGAAGCCCCAGGTCTTGTGGACTTGATGGCTTATAGCTGGCCCCATTACAAGGGCCAGTTTCCTGGGCCAAAAGTGTTTGCCATGTTGTTGGCGCTTTACGATAAATTTGCAGGGCAAAAGTATCGTCACTTTGTTAAAAGAGAAGACACCTTATATGAACTACCGGGTTTAAGTGAAAACGGTTTGATTGGCTCAACCCGTTTTGCTGATGCGGTAACAGACGATTCTCGCTTGGTCATGCGTGTGTTAAACGAAGCCCATAATGATGGTGCTGTCAGTTTAAATTACTGCGAAGTGAAGAGCATGATCCATGAAAATAATCATGTGAGTGGCGTCATCGCAAAAGATAATGTCAGTGGTGAAGAATATACAATCAAAGCTAAATTAGTGGTTAGTGCTACGGGTGCTTGGGCTGATAAGTTTCGTAAAGACATGGGGCAAGAAGGAAAAATTCGTCCACTCCGTGGCAGTCACCTAATGGTGCAGTCATGGCGTTTACCCTGTGCTCAAGCCATTACTTTGAAGCACCCAGTTGATGGTCGCAGTATGTTTATTTATCCATGGGAAGGCATGACGGTGATTGGCACCACGGATTTAGACAATCCTGAGATGACCTCCATGGAGCCGTTTATCCAAGCCAGTGAAGTGGATTATTTGTTAACTGCGGCTAACCATTTGTTTCCAAGCTCTAAATTATTGAAAAAAGATATCGTTGCCAGTTTTGCAGGGGTTCGCCCAATTGTGTCTGGTGGTGCGTTAAACCCATCTGCTGAAAAACGCGATCATACTATCTGGGATGATCAGGGTTTAATTACGGTCAGTGGGGGGAAATTAACCACATTTCGTTTGATCGCGTTAGATGTATTGAAAGCCGCCTCTAAATATTTAACCGGTCTTAACTATAAAGATATTGGACAAAATATTTTTAATGCCGCCCGTGCAGGTTCACATTATTTCGACTTATTAGAATCACAATGGCAACGCCGTTTATTAGGGTTCTATGGTCAACAGATTGATGGTGTATGTGCCTGTGCTGAAGATGAAGGTTGGGCATTAGTGCCGGGCACTCAAACTTTTTGGGCGCAAATACGGTTTGCCGCCCGTGCTGAAGCGGTTGTTAAATTAGACGATTTACTGTTGCGCCGTACCCGCATAGGTTTGTGCCTAGACGAGGGTGGCGTGCAATTTGAAGAAAAAATTAAGCACATTTGCCAACAAGAAATGCACTGGGACGATTCTCAGTGGCAGCAACAATGGCAAGATTATTTATCGACTTGGCAGCGTTATTACTCGTTACCTGCCAGTTAAAAATATAACAATAAAAACCGGATTCGTTGTATATGCAGTCTCAATACATTCTCTCCATTGATAATGGTACGCAAAGTGTGCGCGCCTTATTATTTGATTTAAAAGGTCAGCTCATTGCAAAAGGTAAGGTTGAAATAGAACCTTACTTTTCAAAACAACCAGGCTGGGCCGAACAAGATCCTGAGTATTATTGGCAAAGTGCGGCACAAGCTTGTGAAGCACTTTGGGCATCGACCGATGTGAATCCAAGTGAAGTGATTGGTTTGGGTTTAACCACTCAACGGGGCACCATGATCAATTTAGATGAACAGGGCAAGCCACTTCGCCCTGCTATTATTTGGTTAGATCAACGCCAAGCTGACATCGAAAAGCCCATTACCGGCATCTGGGGTGTGTTATTTAAACTGCTGCGATTAAATCCTGTGATTGAAGGTTTTCAACGTAAAGCACAAGCGGCATGGATAGAACAAAATCAGCCCGATGTTTGGAAAAAAACCAGTAAGTTTTTATTGCTAAGTGGTTACCTGACATATCGTTTAACCGGTGAATATAAAGATTCAGTTGGCTGCACGGTGGGTTATTTACCATTTGATTACAAAGGGCATAAATGGGCCGGTAAAGGTGACTGGAAATGGCAGGTGGCCAATGTAAAAGACACCATGTTGCCTGAACTGGTTAAACCTGGTGAATCATTGGGTTCATTAACCAAGGAAGCCGCTGAGCACTTAGGTTTGCCTGTGGGTTTGCCGGTCATAGCTTGTGCATCTGACAAAGCCTGTGAAGTGATTGGCAGTGGAGCATTAGATCCCCATGTGGCATGTTTAAGTTACGGCACCACTGCAACTATTAATACCACCACTAAAAAATACGTAGAACCTGTGCAGTTTATTCCACCTTATCCTGCTGCCATTCCGGATGCCTATAATACAGAAGTCATGATTTACCGTGGCTTTTGGATGGTGAGTTGGTTTAAAAAACAATTTGGTTTGCGCGAACAACAAATGGCGGATGATCGCGGTGTAGCACCGGAAGTGCTGTTTGACGAACTGGTTAATTCGGTGCCCGCTGGTTCCATGGGATTAATGTTACAACCGTATTGGTCGCCGGGCACTCGTGTTCCTGGCCCAGAAGCAAAAGGGGCTGTCATCGGTTTTGGTGATGTGCATACCCGTGCCCATTTGTATCGCTCAATACTAGAAGGCTTAGCGTATGGTTTGCGTGAAGGTAAAGAGCGCATTGAAAAACGCAGCCGCGTGAAAATCACAAAATTACGGATTAGTGGGGGTGGTAGTCAAAGTGATGCGGCCATGCAATTAACCGCTAATATTTTTAATTTACCGGCTGAACGTCCAAGTACTTATGAAACCTCTGGTTTGGGCGCTGCAATTAATGTGGCCGTTGGTTTAGGAAAGTTTGAAAACTACGATGCCGCTATTGATGCTATGACCTCAGTAGGCGAAGTGTTTGAACCAGATTTTCAAACAAGCCGCCTTTATGACCAACTGTATAAAAATGTTTATTTGAAAATGTATAAACGTCTGCAACCCTTGTATAAACAAATTAAAGACATCACAGGTTACCCCAAGGCTTAATAGGTTTAAAAAATAAAAAAATGATCAAAAAGGCAGCAACTTATGCTGCCTTTTGTTTGTTTTATAATCATTTCTTACGCAATTCTTAACACCGCTCACAAAAAAAACCGATAACCCACACAGTGTGGCGCATTTGGTGTATTCTTCGCGTTTTTGCTATTGGTCAAAATAAGCCACTGGCAAATAATTTTGATGAATACATCAACGCAAGGTGCCGTGTTTGTGAGTGTAAAAAATAAAATTATCAAACCATTAGAGCTAGCAGTTATTGTTTCTGGCTTAACATTAACCAGTGCCGTGAGTCACGGTGTAGAATTTTTTATGGATGTAGAAGGCAGCTTTTCTTCTCAGTTATCCATTGGTTCAAGCTGGAGAATGAGTGACCCAGACGACGCATTACTTTTACCGGGAAACAACAACGACGGTAACGCAAACTTTGAAAAAGGCGATGCGTTTTCTCAAATTATTAAAGGTAGTCACGATTTACATTTGCGCAGTGGCGATCATGGTGTGTTTATTCGTGGTAAGTATTGGCACGACTTTGCGCTAGAAGACACCAAAGTGGCCCATGGCCATGCGGCAAATGATTTTACTGAAAACGAAAAATTAAACGATAAAGACTTTAACCAGTTGTCTAAATTCTCAGGCGCGGCTTTATTAGATGCCTACGTATATGGCATGTATGAAATTGGCTATACACCCATTGACGTGCGTTTGGGTCGCCAAGTAGTGAGCTGGGGTGAAAGCACTTTCATTTTAGGTGGAGTGAATTCTATCAACCCAGTGGATGTAAACGCATTTCGCCGCCCTGGTGCTGAAATCAAAGAAGGTTTGTTGCCGGTTAATATGGCTTATGTAAACGTAGGCTTGACCGAATTTTTATCCATGGAAGCCTTTTATCAGCTTGAATTCCAAGAAACGGTGATTCCTGGTTGCGGTACTTATTTTGCGTTTAACGATTACGCACCTGAAGGTTGTGACAAAGTTATATTATCGGGTGCGTCTACCGATGCGCTTGCACTTGCTGGTGGTGCGGTGCTGAGTCGTGATGTTGATGGTAATCGTGCAGCGAAAGATGACGGGCAATTTGGTATTGCGTTTCGTTACATGAGCGAAGCGTTGGGTGACACAGAATTTGGTTTTTATGCCATGAATATTCACAGTCGCTTGCCAGTAGTGAGCGGTGTTAAATCCACAACTTGGATGTCGGCGGCTAGCGCGGCCCCTGCAGATCAAATGGCAGCGATAAATAACAATAAAGCCGATACGTTTTATTATGTATCATATCCAGAAGACATTCAGTTAGCGGGTTTAAGCTTTGCGGCGAATGTGGGTTCTATGGCGGTATCGGGTGAAGTCAGTCATAAAAAAGATGTGTCGTTACAGATTAACGCGACGCAATTATTGGGTGCGGGCTTAACGGGCTTGTCTACGTCAGCGGAATTGGCAGCCGATGTGGCGGCAACCACTAATGGTGCTGATTTCTTAGGTTACCGTTTGTTTGATATTAGCCAAGCGCAATTTACCATGTTGCAGTTTTTCGATCGTTTCTTGGGTGCTAGCCGTTATACGTTAATTGCCGAAGCGGGTTACACGTTTGTGCATGACCTTGATGAGAGTGACAATGCCATTAAATTTAGTCGTGCTGGTATCTTTGATGGTGCTGAAGAGGGGTTTGTTACAGAGAGTTCATGGGGTTACCGCACGCGTTTAGTAGGCGAGTATCGCAATGTGTTCGCTGGTGTGGCATTGAAACCTACATTGGCTTTTTCTCATGATGTAGAAGGTTTTGCACCGCAACCAGGTGGCGCCTTTAAAGAGGGTGAGCAATCAGTTGGTTTCACTTTACAAGCTGACTATCAATCTATGTACAGTGCCAGTGTTTCATATACAAGCTATATGGGTGGTGATTACAACCTGAGTGCGGATCGTGATTTTGCCTCGGTTAGCATGAGTGTTCAGTTCTAGTTGTGAGTTGTAACACTAAAAAATAAAAAAGGGCTTAGGCCCTTTTTTATTTTTTGTGGTAAAGATCATTAAGCGGTTTGCAGAATACTCGCTTGCTTTTGAATGCTGTGCAGCCACAGCAGTGAAATCACCCCTGTGCCAAAAACGACTGCACTTAGCCATTGAGGTGAGTGTGTAAGCCAGATTAAATTAATCATTAATAACGCGTATTTTATAGTTTCAGTTGTCATGGCTGTGCTATGGCTTTCCTGTACTTTGCCTATACTGAAAAGACTAAAAGCGAATGTTAGTCCGACCGAAAAATACTGGTAGGGTGCTAACGATTCTATGTTGTGCATTAGAATGAAAATACCTAGTGATACCAGTGTCAGTTGTAATATCACATATGCCTTGGCAGAAAAACTAAGAGGCGTGTCGTACTTTTTAACGGCTTGATTGCTTTTAATGATTGGATATTTTGCTTCTACATCGGCTGGTCGATAACCGGTGCGGCGAAACCAAAGAGTGAACTTTTCTTTCCAGCTTTTAGTGCGCCATGCATCTTTGCATAATGCGGTAAGAACGTGCACGTTTCCCCAAATTGGATTCCAGCTAGCTAGTTGTGTACTGATCCCAAATATTACTTTTTCTTCTTTTAGTTCAGGTTGGAAGGTATCAAAAATCCTATCCCATAAAAACACGCCGCCAAAATTTTTGTCTACATATACTTTGTTTTTTGCGTGGTGTACTCGGTGGTTGCTGGGGGTGACAAATAAAAACTCATACCACTTTGGCATTTGATCGATGGCTTGGGTGTGTACCCAAAATTGATACAGTAAGTTAAGTGAGCCTACGGCTAGCAAAACAATAGGTGGGAAACCCATGAACGCCAGTGGAATATAAAATACCCAGCCAATGACATTGGGCACACTGGTTTGACGCAATGCGGTGGTCAGGTTGTATTCTTCACTTGAGTGGTGAATCACATGGCTGGCCCATGAAATGTTCATGGTATGGCCAATACGATGCACCCAATAATAACTGAAGTCGTACAGCACAAAGGCGGCTATCCATGTCCAAGCATTGCTTTGCCATTGAAATAAAGCAAAGTCTTCATAGAAATAACTATAAAAAGAAAAGGGGATCGCGGCATACAGTATTTGTGTGACTCGACTTAATATTCCCATGGCAAGTGAGTTAACCGCATCGTTTAAGCGGTATACGTCTTGTTTTTTGTAATGGGTCCACGCTAGCTCTAGCATGATGAGTACAAAAAAAACCGGAATGGCCATTAATATGTAGTTCATTGTTGTTCTCGTTATTATTGTAATGACACTATATTTGGCTAGATGGGGAGGCTGAGCAATGGCTCTAGCGGCCATTGTTTGATTTTTGGTGCCATCGGTTGTGCACACTTAAATAGCGGATGCTGGGTGATTAATATAAATAGATAGAATGGTTTAGAGTACTTGGGCTTGTTCGTCGCTTTCAATCAGGCTTTGTTTATAAAGTTCATTCATGGTTTCTAGATCTAAACCGTAGCTGTTTAGTTTTTCTATTTGTAGTTCATCGAGGCGAGCTTCTTGAAAGCATTTTGCAGTGTGTAGTGCGAGGCCGAGCGTCCCTTTGTTGTTCATGAGGGCTTTTACCATTGGGTCAGGTAAATTTAGGCTTTTAATGATCTCAAGGATAGGGCGGTCGATAAAGGCATCGAGCAATGAGAATAAACCGACTGTGTAGTAGTCATAGATAGAATACTCTCCAATCTTTTCACCTAGCTTCTGGCAAATAATGGCGCGCTCTAGGCTGGTTTGTCGAAGCGCTAGCGGTTTGTCGTCTAAGTTGCCAAGCGCTAATAGTGTAACCCAGCTACGAATGTGCTGAAAACCAAGCTGGGCTATGGCTTGCTGTAACGATGTGCATTTTTGGATACGGGCAAATGCAGCTGAATTAACCAGTTTGAGCAGCTTGTAGCCCAGTTTAGGGTCGCGACTTAGCGTCTCGGTTAATTCGGCGGCTGAAATGTCGGGTTGTTGAACCTTGCTTAGTAAGCTTAATACCACCATTTTATTGTCGGGTATTGCTTGGCCTTCGATGTTTTGCGGGCGGCTTAAAAAATACCCTTGAAAAAATTCAAAGCCAAGGTTTTTGCAGAATTCATACATCTCATGGGTTTCAACTTTTTCAGCTAGCAGTATGAGTTTTCTGGGAATGAATACTTTAGCAAAGCGCTCAATTTGTAATTTAGTTAGGGCTAATACATCGACTTTAACAATGTCGACTAGATGTAGTAGTGGTGCGCTGTTGTGGTCCAGAATGAAGTCGTCTAAGGCAAGACGAGAGCCTTGGGCTTTGGCTTTGGTGAGCGCTTCAATTAATTCTGCATCGACCTCAATGTTTTCCAGTATCTCGATAACATAGTGTTTTGGATCAAACGTTGGCAGGTCCATGATCAGTTTTTTAGTGAAATTGATGAACGCAGGGTGTTTGCCGCAAATGCTTTCGAGCCCAGCTTCGCCAAAGGCATTTAAAATCACCTGGCTGGTGGCTTTATCGCCATTGGTAAAATGTGCCTCTTCACTTAATGAATGGCTTCTAAATAAGAGCTCGTAGGCCGATATTTCCAGTTTTCTATTATAAATTGGCTGCCGAGCAAGCAATACATGGCTGTTCTGACTCATAAAATTCTTAGTTCTGCCCTCATATAAATTCAGTTTAGTTGAAAGTGGGCAAAGCTGTAGCTTGAGCTACACTATTAAAAGATTAGATAAAAGGTGTAACTTTTTATGTCAAGTGTGTTATCTAACGTTGACTCCCGTACTAAGCTTGTTGGGCAGAATCGCCTTGAGCTACTGCTTTTTCATTTCGGGCGCGGTCAGACATATGCCATTAACGTGTTTAAGATCCAAGAAGTGCTTAGGGTCACACGCCTTACGAATATTCCAGATTCACACCCGGTAGTACGCGGTGTGACGCACCTGCGAGGGCACACCTTGCCAGTGGTTGATTTAAGTCATGCTATTGGTATGCGCCCTACAGAGATCACGGAAGACACCACGATGATTGTGACGGAGTATAACCGTACGGTGCAGGCGTTCTTGGTGGCGGGTGTTGAGCGTATTGTGAATATGAACTGGGAAGAAATCATGCCGCCGCCTAAGGGGACCGGTAAATCGCATTACTTAACGGCCATTACAAAGGTCGATGGTAAAATTGTTGAGATTATTGATGTTGAGAAAGTGTTAGCCGAAATAGTCCCTTATGAAACCGGCATTAGTAACGATGTTGTTAACTTAGATGTGATGGAGCGTGTTGCGCAGTCCGGTTTAAAAATATTGGCCATTGATGACTCACGTATTGCTCGCTCGCAAGTGAAGGAGACGCTGAATAGTATTGGTTTAGAGGTGATTCAAGCGGCGGATGGTTTAGAGGGGCTTCATATATTGCAAGACTTAGCAGCAGAAGCACCCATTAATAGCCAAGTTTTGATGGTCATAACCGACGCCGAAATGCCGTCAATGGACGGCTATATGTTGACGACCGAAATACGAAAAGATCCTAAATTAAAAGATTTGTATGTGGTTTTACATACATCACTGAGTGGCAGTTTTAATGAGGCCATGGTCGAAAAGGTTGGCTGTAATGCCTTTTTGTCTAAATTCCAGCCCGACCGTTTAGCGCAAGCCGTAGAGGTGCGCGCCAAGCAGTTATTTGGTTAGTCATTATATTCATTAGCGTAATAAAAAATGTAATAGGGCCGCATGGCCCTATTTTTTTTATGCTTTATAATCGCCTTATTTATTAAGGATGATGCTATGACCATTCAAGTTAGCCAGTTATTCCACTTTCCAGTTAAGTCATTAAAAGGCACGGGTTTGCAACAGATGACACTGGATGCATTTGGCCCTCAATGGGATAGACGCTTTATGTTGATTGATGCAAATGGACGGTTTGTCACCCAGAGGCAGTGCCCATCAATGGGGCAGATATCTGCCAGTGTTGTGGATGAATGTTTAACGCTAATGTTCGAGAATGAAAAGAAGGTGTTGAATATTGCTGAGATTAATCAATTTGACCAATTTAAATTAGTCAAAGTTTGGGATGACGAGGTTAATGCTCGTTTAATCGAAGGCGAGATAAACGTTTGGTTAAGTGAAAAATTAAAGCGCGATGTTACGTTATGTTTTATGGATGACGAAACCCATCGACAAGTGGATCTGGACTTTGCGCAATTGGGTGATAAAGCGAGTTTTTCTGATGGGTTTCCGTTGTTGATTATTAGCCAAGCATCCATTGATTTTTTATCTACGCAACTGGGGCGAGAGCTTTCAGTAGAGCGTTTCCGCCCGAACATTGTTGTAACCGGTTGTGAGGCATTTGCCGAGGATAAGTGGCAAAAAATTGTCATCAACGGTATAGAGTTTGATGTCGTTAAGCCATGTTCTCGCTGTGTTATTCCTACTCTGGATTTGGTGACGTCAGAGAAACAAGCTGACGTTATGCAGGTTATGCTTAAACACAGAAAGCAGGGTAAGAAAGTCATGATGGGGCAGAATGCCTTACATCGAGGTTTAGGCATGCTTGAAGTTGGTTGCAAGGTTGAAGTAGTGGCGGCTACTGCTTAGGTTTTGTAACCTAAAATAACTCTATATCGTCATCATTTTTTTGCTCATTATTTTTTTCTGATGAGTCAAAATGGTGTCGATAAATTTCAAGGGCTTCTTCAATGCTATGGCCGCGCAGTATGTGTTCAAACATAATTCGCTCGGCTTCCATCGTGTATTTACTTTTGATTTGGTTCTGCAACTCTTTCCATGAGGTTGGATTGTAAAGAGTATCCTTGTGGCTTATAAGCGTGCCCAGCTTATCAAGTGAGTGGCAGACATGATCAAGCCTTTGACTGATGCGATCGTAAAATTGAAATGCAATTACGGCATCGTTTACATTTCGCTCTAAATTGCTGGTGGATTTGTCGATGGTGATTTTATGATCAGCAAGGTTTTCTGGCAGAACATCATTGGTTAAGTTTCGTATATTAGAAAGCTGGTCTGCCATGTTCGTAAAGGATACGGATAGCGTGCCGACACTTTTTTCACCGTCTTTCATGGATGATTCAATTTGCGCGACGGCTAATGCAAGCATGGTGATGGTTTCTTTAATTTGGCTCCAATCTAATTCTGGATTATCAACGCTAGAGCCATGCTGGTTGATTGCGTATCGTTTATCCGTGTCCACGTGAATGCCTTTCCTTAAACCCCATTGGCGTTAGCCTTTACCATTTTGTTTGATACTGGCTTCTGATATTTGTAGCTCTTCAGGTTGTTGCAGTTGCGCCCATGCGCTAATCGTCGTGTCATCTAGCATAGGTTGTAAGTAGCCTAGGCGGTAAGAGTAGATAGTGCTATAGGCCAGTACTCGTTGTACGTATTCTTTCGTTTCTTTGAAGGGTATTTGTTCTATCCAGATGTCAATCGGACCTTGGTTTTGCTTGAGCCAGCGTTTCACATTGCCAGGCCCTGCGTTGTAGGCTGCCGTGGCCAAAACACGATTGCCGTCGTAACGTTTGAGCAAGAACTGTAAGTAGTGACCGCCAAGTTGAATGTTGTAACTTGGGTCGAGTAAGCGTTTGCTTGAATATGAGACTCGCATCCGGCGAGAAATACTTTTTGCTGTGCTGGGCATGATTTGCATTAACCCTGTGGCGCCTACTGGGCTTTTTGCGTCGTACATGAAAGCACTTTCTTGACGAGCGATGCCGTAAATCCAATTTTTATTGATATTGTTTTTTTGCGCGGCTTTTTCAAATAATGAGTCGTGAGCCAATGGGAAGCGCAGTTGTAAGTCGTGCCAGCTTTTTATTTGCGCAAGGCTCATAATTGCTCGGTCGGACCACTCTAAGCGACCGGCTAAGATAGCCAAAGCCTGCTTGCCTTTTTCGGTTTGTTTGTCGAAGACCGTTTGCCATTCACGGCGAGCTTGCGGAATACGGCCTAAATCAAATAATGCCAGAGCCCGTTTTACACCGTCTTCTAAGCGCATGCGTTGAATAATAGAAGAGGGCACGTGGGTCGGTAAGTGATTCATACTGGCACTGATGCCGATTTTCTGGCTGGCAAGAAAACCATAAAAATCTCGATGAGTGGACGCTTGCTCGAAATAAGGACGACTTTGCTCAGCAGATGCGCCCAGTGAATCAAGGGCGCGGCCTTGCCAGTATTGCCATTTTGGTTCTGTTTTGATGCTTTCATCAGCCAGTTTGAATAAATGAGTATATAAAGCCCATTTTTGTTTTTTTAATGCACCGAGTAAAAATATTTGCTCTAAGTCGCTCGATAATTGATTGCTTACTTTGGCTAGGTTGTACCAATCAAAAATATCGTCAGGTGAATTATTGGCGCTTGCTTTAAGTGCAATGCCAAGAAGGTTTTTTTCTTGCTCAGAATCAAGCCCTAAGAAAACAGGGTGCGTTGTCTGTTGCAACCATAATTGAGGTTGTGTCTTTAGCGCTTTACTAAGAATTAAGCTGCGTTCTTGTGGTGTGAGTGAGAGGGCGTCTTTTTCTGTGAAGACGTATTGCGGGTGTCGCCAATAATGGTTTAGCAGCTTGGCTCTGGCTTTGTACTGCTTATCGAGTTTGCGGGTGAGATAGCGCACTAACTTGTATTGTTTTTTCGGTTTGGCGTTAACTAACCGCTGCCAGATTAAATCCTGACTAAGATAGCCCACGCGCGCCCATTCTTTGTATACCTTGTCGCATGCTTTAGGTAGCGATATGCCTTGCAGCCATAGCGCTTGCCCTTCTTTGATTGCATCAAATTGACGCTTACTGCTTTGAAGAGCCTGAATGCGCTGGCATTGGAGTGTGTAGTTCGAGGTTGGCTGATAATAGGATAAAAACAGTGACCACTCTTGCTTTTTTGCCAAGTAATGCAGCCATTGCTTTTGTAGTTTGTTTGCCGCGGGATCATTTGGAAAACGTTTAGTGAAGCTGTCAATTTCGGCAATGGGTTTTCTATGGAATTGAGTTTGAATCCAGCGAGCTTCTAGATAGGGCGCTAAAGGGTGGTTTTCTAATTCTTTGAATGCACGCTGAAATTGAGCGTAATGTCGCTTGTTCAGTAGTTTCTCAGCTTTGAGGAAAGCATCGTGATCCGCCGTCATGGCAAGTGCCCCGATCGGCACGAGCATTAGCAAGTATGCGGCTGTTTTTAGCCAAATCCCCATATGTATCTCCCCTTCACTTATTTGAGCATAGCCGAAAAAGTGAAGGGGATATGAGTTTTAAGTCTCTATTTGAATGGGTTCAACGGGACTTTCGACTATTTGCTGTGTCTGGTTATACTTTTTTTGATCCTTTAGCACGAGCAAGCAGGGTGTTAATAGCAGTGTGAGTACAGTGGCGAATGTTAGGCCACCCGCTATTGCCGTAGAAAGCTGTGTCCACCATTGTGAGCTAGGGGCGTTAACCAGTATCTCACGGCCTACCAGATCAATGTTTAATTGATAAACCATGGGTATGAGCCCACAGACGGTGGTAACCGTCGTTAGTAATACAGGACGTAAGCGTTGAGCACCGGTTCTAAGGGCGGCGTCAACGGGTGCTAGGCCGTCGCGGCGAAGAATCGAATACGTATCAATGAGCACGATGTTGTTGTTCACCACGATACCAGCGAGTGCAATCATGCCCACGCCGCTCATGACAATGCCAAAAGGCTCGCCGCGAATCATAAGGCCCATGAATACACCAGCAAACGAAAGGATGATGGCGCTCAATACAAGGCCTGCCCGGTAGATGCTGTTGAACTGAGTGACCAAAATAATGGCCATGATGAAAATAGCCAAAATGAACGCTTTGCCTAAGAAACTCATGGTTTCAACCATTTTTTCGGCATCACCCTTGAATCGATAGTTCACACCAGCCGGAAGCTCGGCTTCTTTTAATACGGCTGCGATTTGTGCCCGCTTATAAGCGTCATTCACGCCATCCACGACATCGGCTTCAATCATGTAGCGCAGGTTGTTGCCGGTACGCACGAGATTACCTGTTTGTTGGCGAGGTGATTTCTCAGTAAAGCTGCTGATAGGGATTAGCTGCCCTTGGTGGCTTATTCTAAGTTCGTCTATTTTGTCGAGTGTGCGGCTCACCGTTGGGAAGCGCAGGCGGATGTCCACTTCATCATCGGCATCATCTGGGCGGTATGAGCCCAGTTGTAACCCTGATGTCACCATTTTGATCATATTGCCCACAGACGAAATGCTAGCCCCCATGCGGCTGGCGGCTTCGCGGTCGACATTTAGCTCCCATTCAATACCTTCAAGTGGGCGAGAGTCTTTAATGTCTCTTAGTTCAGGGTCTTTTTCTAATTGCTCGCGTATCTTGCTAACCACTTGGGTTAAAACTTGCGGGTAGTTACCTGAGATCTCAAGCTGGATAGCCGCGCCA
The DNA here is from genome assembly GCA_047621325.1 of Oceanicoccus sp. GTDB lineage: Bacteria > Pseudomonadota > Gammaproteobacteria > Pseudomonadales > Oceanobacteraceae > Bermanella. The sequence goes on along the minus strand of JBLHLT010000035.1, from coordinate 1,498 downwards.
CCGGCAGGGCCGTCTTCTTTGGCTTTTGTTTCGATGATGATGCCGGGAATGTCTTCTGTTCGTAGGCGAATGTCTTCAAGTATCGTATTGGCACGACGACGCAGCTGCCAGTCTTCAAGTTCAAGTTGAATACGCCCAATAAGGTCAACTGCAGAGCCGCTAGGTGGGTACACAAATGAGCTGGTATACAGCGTACGGATTTCTTGCATGTCATAAAGTCGCGCTTCTACTTCTTTTACAATGTCGTCACGTTCACGTAATGACAAGTTACCTCTTGCGCGAATATCAACTAATGCGATTTCAGCATCAGCGCTTGGGAAGAACTCAACCCCTTTGCCCAAAACCCCATATAAGAATAGGGTGGCGATCATTAAACCAATCACAGCAAAAAGAGTTTTGACGGGGTGTTTGATTAGTCTTTGCAGCAGCGCAATATAGCGCCCAGTGAAACCGCTGATTTCATCAAAGCGACCTTCTTCAGCGGCTCTTAATGTTTTGAGTTCTTTCTCTGAAATGGCGCCAGGTTTGCCAAGCCACGCTCCTAGGGCAGGGATAACAATGAGCGCCATTACCAATGAGGCGGTTAGGGTGATAATGACGGTAATAGGAATGAACTTCATGAACTCCCCTACGGTGTCAGGCCAAAATAACAAAGGGAGGAATACAGCTAATGTGGTGGCAGTGGAGGCCGTAATAGGCCAAGCCATGCGTTTGGCGGCTTCTTTAAATGCGTGAAATTTAGGACTGCCTTCGGCCATACGCCGATCCGCGTACTCGGTGACCACGATGGCGCCGTCTACTAACATACCAATACTCAGGATGAGTGCGAACAGCACCACCATGTTAAGGGTGTAGCCCATGAGGCTTAATACCAGCATACCTAATAGAAATGAGCCGGGAATGGCTAGGCCCACCAAAATAGAAGAGCGCACACCCAGTGACCAAACAATAATGATCATAACCAGTACTGTCGCAAAAAAGACATTATTGAAAAGATCGTTCAGTGTGTTTTTAATTTCTTTGCTTTGGTCTTGGTTAAAGGTGACGTTAATGCCGTCAGGCCAAAAGGCTTGTTGCTCTTTTACGACGGCTTTTACTTCGTCAAGAGTAGCGATGATATTGCTCCCCACGCGTTTTGATATCTCAATGGCTAAGGCAGGTTTGCCATTGATGCTTGCTTTGCTGATAGGGTCTTTGTAGGTACGCTGACCAATAGCAATATCACCAAAACGCACGACAGCATCGCCGTCTACTTTCACAGGCATATTTAAGATGTCTAGCGTGTTCTCAATGAGACCGGGTACTTTTACAGCAAAACGACCAGAGCCGGTATCAAGGTTGCCGGCTGCCACCAGTTGATTGTTGTTGTTTATTAGATTGTATAACGCCAGTTGATCAATGTTGTACGCGTCTAACTTAGCTGGGTCGATAATGATTTCGGCCACTTCTTCGCGATAACCTTGTATACGAGCTTCGAGCACACCGCTTAGCGCTTCTA
>JBLHLT010000034.1:0-25416 GCA_047621325.1 Oceanicoccus sp. | reverse complement strand
TCAGAAAAATGGACGATGCCTATTAGAAATTGGAAACCGGCCTTGAATCGTTTTATGATTGAATTCGAAGACCGTTTAAAAGACTATATTTAACACTGGCGGTTACACAGAATGATTTACAGCCTCCGTGTAGTCACTATTTTATGCGAGTCTAAAATGAGTTCTATATTTTTATTAATGGCAAGCTGAGCAAGGTTATCTACCAATTCGGCTAATAGTTTATTTAAGTCGAAATCGATTTCTTCCAGAACCAATTTATTGGTTTCAATTTTTGAAAAATCTAAAATATCATTGATCAATGCGAGTAATGATTGAGAGCTTGATATTGCAATATTAATGCGATGTGTTTGCAGATGATTAAGTGGGGTGTTTTTTAATAAACTTAACATACCCATCACCCCATTTAGCGGGGTGCGAATTTCATGGCTCATGCTTGCTAAAAATTCACCTTTTATTCTGGTGGCGGATTCAGCTTTTTCTTTTGCTTCTATTAATGCGTCTTCTTTATGTTTTTGCTCAGTTATATCTTGATTGGTACCAACTACTTTTATGGCCTGATTGTTATGGTTGTATTCAATAATGGAGTTAACTTGTATATGGCGAACATTATTACTGGGGGTGATGATCCTAAAAGAGAAGGACATATTTGACTCATTTTCTATGGCTTTATTAAACGTGTCTAATACATATTGTCTATCATCTTGGTGTAATCTTTTTTCAAATAATTCAAACGTATTAATATGATCTTGTGGAATGCTTTCGTTAAACATCTCCCACATTTTGTTATCCCATTTAAGAGATTGATCATTTAAATTGAATTCCCATATTCCTAAAGAGACACTATCTGCGGCTAATTGCATACGATTTTGCTTAATACTGGCATCTCGAATATGGGTTCTGATAATGTTTAACATAGGCTTAAATATGTAAATGTACTCCAGAATCAGCACGATGATGCTGATGAGCCAGATGGCAAGTTCGGTTTTAAAACTTTGACTTAAGTGAGTGTTGGCTTCCTCTTCATAAGCGGTAGCTAAATTATTTAACCGGAATAATAAATAACTAACATCTTCGATATCAAAGTTATGCAAGTCTTTGTTTTTGAGCTGTTCTGCATGGGTGGCGTTGATGATTTCAAGAGCGTTACGAGTGAAATCTAAAACGATGGCGTTTAGCGGAGGTTCACCTTCAAAATACAAGGGTTTGATGCTGTTTGAGTGAGCGATGCTTGTCAGCTTTTTATGACTACTGATCATTAAATGGGTGGATTCACGGATTAAACTGAGGGTGCCTTCTTGAGCTTTACCATCACGTTCTAATTCTTGAATAAATTGGTGAACACCAAATGCAATACGTTGGGACAGCATGCGTTGCCGACCGGCTTGGTTGATCAAGCTGGCATCGTATTCTTGCCGAACTAATAGGACGCTCATGGTGATCACTGAGGCGCTAGAAATCACCGCGAGTATGATTAACGCGGCGATAATCCTAAAGTTTGATCGAGTGATTACCGAGTATGTTTGAGCCAAAATTTGCCTATAGTTCGTCCGTTTACGGCCAAAATGGCGTATTTATATAATATTAGACCAATATTATAAGTTGGCTGTATTCACGCTGTGCAAACGTAAAAAAGGCAGTAAAAGGGTGTGTGAGCAGAGTATTAGAGTCAGGCATAAAAAAAGCAGCCTAAGCTGCTTTTTTTATGCCAGTTTAAATGCTTATTCGCATTCAGCCGCATACTGTTCTGCGGTTAGCAGGTCTTCTAGTTCGCTTTCTTCTGAAAGCTTAACTTTAAAGAACCACGCGCCGTCATATGGCTCGCTGTTGGCTTTTTCTGGCTCGTCAGCGAGTTCTTCATTGATTTCAATGATTTCACCAGAAACCGGTGCATAGATATCACTAGCGGCTTTTACTGATTCAACCACTGCAATTGAGTCGTCTTTGTTCACTTCACTGCCGACTTCTGGCAATTCAACGAATACCACATCACCTAGTTGCTCTTGGGCGAAATCGGTAATACCAACAGTCACAATGCCGTTGCCTTCATCACGGATCCACTCATGAGACGCGACGTATTTTAGTTCGGCTGGGATTTGAGCCATGTTGTGTTCCTTAAATGGGTGTTAATTATGGGGCTAGTTTAGCCCGAATAATTTTTTTTAAAAGGGGTTTTGGGCAGCTTCTGCTGCACCAGCCCCCTAATTGATGCGATTATTCGTAAACTTTTTGGCCATTACGCACAAACGGCATGCTGACCATGCGCACAGGAACCGCTTTACCGCGCATATCGACTGCGCATTCAGTGCCAGCGTCAGCAGGTACGCGGGCCATAGCAATAGAAAGCTGTAATGTTGGGCTGAAAGTGCCCGAGGTTACTTCGCCTTTTTTATCGCTTGTGGTGAATATGACGTTTTGATGGCTGCGCATTACGCCACGGGTTTCAAGCACTAGACCGACCAGTTTGTATTCGATACCGGCTTCTTTTTCAGCTAAAAGCGCTGCTTTACCAATGAATGCGCGGTCGTCTTTAAGGGCTAATGTCCAGCCCATACCAGCTTGCCAAGGGCTGATGGTTTCATCCATATCGTTGCCATAAAGGTTCATACCGGCTTCAAGACGCAATGTATCACGGGCACCTAAGCCGGCTGGTTTAACGCCTACTTTAAGCAGTGCATCCCAAAATGCAGCAGCTTCGGTTTCAGGGATCATGATTTCCAGACCATCTTCACCGGTGTAACCGGTGCGACCAATAAACCAATCAGCACATGGTAAACCTTGGAAAATAGACAGTTGTTCAATAACGGCGGCTTGTTCTGGGCTGGCGGCTTGTTTGGCTTTTTCGATGGCTTCTGGGCCTTGTACGGCAATCATGGCCAGTTGCGGGTGTTCGGTTAATTGCGCGTCAAACTTGGCAATTTGTTGGTTCATCCACGCTAGGTCTTTTTCACGGGTGGCGCAGTTTACAACCACGCGATAGCCGCCAAGCGCATCTGCACGATAAACGATTAAGTCGTCAATCACGCCGCCTTTTTCGTTTAGCATGCCGCTGTATAGGGCTTTGCCTTCTTGCTTTAGTTTTGCAACATCGTTAGCAAGCAGGTATTGCAGGTACGCGGTGGCATCTGGGCCGGTAATATCAACAACGGTCATGTGGCTAACATCAAACATGCCAGCGTCTTCACGAACGACATTGTGTTCTTGTATTTGAGAGCCGTAATGAATCGGCATATCCCAGCCACCAAAGTCGACAATTTTCGCGCCAGCGGCTAAATGTGCATCATATAAAGCGGTGCGTTGACCCATGGATATAATCCTAGTGTTGGTGATGGTTCGAAATAAAAGGCGGCATTATACCTAGGCTTGGGCAAAGGCGAAATGCAGAGTTTTCATCGTAAGATGAATGAGGTAGGTAATTAAGGGGTAGGTGCTACGTTCCAGCGGCCAACGCCGACGCCACGGTCGATGAATTCAGTCGCTAGGCGGCCAGTACTTGAGTCTGTGGCCGTTACATTAAGATTGGTGCTAGTCGGTACATTCATAAAGAAGCCCTTACTTGCAATTGGGCCTGAGCCCCAGTTTAAGGTGTTCTTTTGAAAAGACAGGAAAAAATCAGCAGTACCACTTGTGCCATTACTGCTGCCAACTTTAAGGCTTTGAATGTTGGCAAGTGATACACAATCAACGCCATCAGTACAACTGCCAGCGCTATCACCTATATAGGTCGCGCGGTTATTGGTTGCGGTGCCACCGGCAGCGGTGAATAAGCTGGCGGCATTGCCATTAATGGTCATGCCGATGTTGCCGCTGAAGTTGGTGAAGTCACCTTGTAAAACACCTTTCGCGTCTTCAAAGCCGATACGAAAGCCCATCATGTTGTTTTTGCTGGTGGTTGCAGTGTTATCAACCGCCCATTCAAAATACGGGTTGGTGAATTCAAACGGCACAATGGTATTAGTTGCTGTGTCGATGTAACCAAGGGAGATGTTTGAGGCATTGAAGTCAGTGCCGACGCTGACGCCGTTGTTATAGCCCGCCCCTAAGGTGAGGCTGTCGGCGTTTGCTTGAATTTTAACGGTTTGGCCAAACGTAACACGGCTAATTTTGTTGTCATCGACTAAGCGAGACTCCATTTCGATATACGCTTGGCCTATGGTTTGCTCCATTTGAGCATCATCCATTGGCTGCAACTGTGCCGTTGCGTGATGATTCACAGCAAAAACGCCTGTTAGAAGCAATGTTGTATATGAAATGAGTGTTTTCATGGGTATTTTATTATTTTTATCCCGTTTTGGTCCGTCTAGGCCAAAAAAATCAGATACGCAGATTAGCTCAAACTGAGACCTTGTCAAAGTGCTTCGCTGCGCTTTTTGTATGTAACAGCGTGTTACTGGCACTTATGTCCATACAATAAATAATTATATGGTTCTTTAGTACCATAAAAGAGGGTGTTCAATTGTTTTTTAAGGTAAAAAACTAATGCACAAGCATGAGTGCGGGTTCTCGACTCTTTAGAATATTGGTTGGTCTAGACGGTGTGTGTTTATTGCCTGTGGCGGGAGCGTTGAGTCAAAGAAAGTAGGTGTTGGTGATTTGCGTTATTGAAGCGCGCCACCGACGTATGGTTTCATAGGGCACATTAATAATCGTAAGGATGAATAAAAATGAGTAAAACCTTAGATTTCTATTTTGATTTTGTCAGCCCCTACAGCTATTTGGCCATGACGCAGTTACCACAAGCATTAGCCGATACGGATGTGCAGGTAAATTTTAAGCCGGTGTTATTGGGGGCGTTGCATCAAGTACAAGACATGCCATCACCGGCGTTTATCCCTAATAAAGCTAAGTGGATTCACCGCGACTGCCACCTATGGGCGGACCATTACCAAGTACCGTTAACGTGGCCTAAGCAATTTCCATTTAACACGATGTTTTTATTACGCGCGTGTTTGTACATTCAGCAAACGGCGGCCGATAAAATACCTGACTTTGTTGAGAAAACGTTCAACGCAATTTGGCAAGATAGTTTAGATGTTAATAATGAACACGCCGTCGCTGAACATTTAACCCGCATTGGCTTTGATGTAGGTGAGATTCTAGCGGGTTGCCAACAGCAAGAAATTAAAGACGGGTTGAAACAAACCGTAGCCGATGCCCATGAATTAGGTTTGTTTGGTGTGCCAGCCTTTAAAGTAGGAGGGGATGTGTTTTTTGGACAAGACCGACTTATGTTTGTACAAAAGGCGCTAGCGTAATTTATGTTTGAGCAGGTCAAATGCCCGCTGTGCGAGCACAATCAACACAGCGTGTATCATCAAGATGATAATCGGCGCTCGAAGCGAACTTATTTGCTATGCCATGAGTGCCATTTGGTGTTTGTACCTGCAGAGTTTTATTTATCGTCTGCGCAAGAAAAAGCGGAATATGATCAGCATGACAATAACGTTCAAGATGAGGGTTATAAGCAGTTTTTAAATCGTTTATGGCAACCACTTAAAAGCCGTTTGTTAGCACAACAAACCGTTTTGGATTTTGGCTGTGGTCCCGGGCCGCTACTGGCTAACATGATGCAACACGACGGTATGACGGTGAGCGTTTATGATCATTTTTACCAACCAGATAAATCAGTATTAAAAGCAGGTTATTACGACGCGATCACCTCAACCGAGGTGATCGAACACTTACATAAACCCAAAGAAGTCTTTGAAAAATGGCTAAGCATGTTAAAGCCTAAGGGTTTGTTAGGTTTGATGACAAAGCGCGTGACCGATCAAGCGGCGTTCGCCAATTGGCATTATAAAAATGACCTGACCCATGTGTGCTTTTTTAGTGAGGCGTGTTTTGCATGGTTAGCCGATGAATATGAACTGACCTATACCTTAGACGCTAATGATGTGATCATTTTTCAAGCGTCTTAGGTTTAATCGGTTGGCAGCAGCTGAGCTTGCTTCACCGATACCAGTAGGGTGTCCATTGCTGGAGGAATACTGGCAATTTCTTCACTGATGTCGTGATTGCCGTCTTTTAGCTTGTGGTCAATACTTGTACAAATTTTGAATATTTCATCGGCGGCTAAATTGCCGGTTACCCCTTTTAACGCATGATTGATCTCATTCACTGCGGTCCAGTCTTCTTGCTTGGCCGCCTCGATGATGCGGTTACCATCTTCTAAATGGCTGGCTTCAAACATACCAAGCAGACGTACATACAGTGTTTTCTTGCCACCTAGTTGCGATAACGCTTGTTTGAGGTTTAAACCGGGTAGGTTTTCAGGCCAGTCAGACATGTCAGTCTCCTTTTTGCGCGTATGTAATGAGTTTGGTTCAGCTTATGTGAATGTCAAACCTGACAAGGCCAGATTTATCGCGACATCGGGGCTGATTACTGGTGTTTTGTAAGTATCTGTTTTTAAATAGCTGTTTTTATTCATCGGGCGTTTTTTCATGCTGTATTTGTATCAATCTAACAAGGTAGAGCGCCTGCTGGCACAGCTGGTGGCTTTATTGTTAGAGCAAGATGTTGCCCCTTTAGAGCATGAAACTATTGTGGTGGAAAACCCTGGTTTAGCCCATTGGTTAAAAATGCAGCTGGCCAATAGTTTAGGCATTGCTGCCAATATAGAGTTTCCCATGCCGTCGCGTTTTTTTTGGCAAGTGCAGCGTCAACTCGTGCCCGACTTAGCTCAAGAAAGTGTCTTCAATAAAGACAGCCTTACGTGGCTAGTGGTTGAAAGTCTGCAAGATGCGACTTTGATGGCGCAAGGTGAATTCCAGTTATTACAAAGCTATTTAAGAGGCAGCGAAAGTGACAGCGCCGCTGAAAAAGCCCTCAAGTATTATCGTCTAGCCACCAACATTGCTGATTTATACGACCAATATTTAGTATATCGCCCTGACTGGATCGAAAGCTGGCAAGAGCAAGCGTTTGAAATGGATGGTGAGGCGTTAACCGATCATCGCTGGCAAGGCATTTTATGGCACTACTTAATTGAAAAGGTAAAAGCAAAAGGGTTACCCGACCGCCATCGCGGCAATATGGTGACAGACTTTATGGATGTACTGGCCCAAGCCAGCAGCCAAGGCTTGCCTAAACGCGTGATATTTTTTGGTTTCACCACCTTACCCAAACACCAAATTGATGCCTTGCAGTTATTGTCCCAAAAAATGGATGTGCACTTATTAACGCCAAACCCGTGTCAGTTTTATTGGGGGGATGTGGTCAGTGAAACGGTTCAAGCACGGTTACGCACTCGTAATATTCAATTGCCCATGGCGGATGCAGGTAACGACTTATTAGCGTCACTTGGTAAATTAGGCCAAGATTTTCAACGGCTATTATTAGAGGTGCCCGACATACAAGAGCAATCCTTGTTTTTAGAAAGCGGTGGCACCAATTTACTTGAACTCATTCAAAATCATATTTTAAATCTACAGCACCCAAGTGCGCCAATGACACTTGATGACTCAGACGGCAGCATTCAAATCGTCGGTTGTCATAGCCCAATGCGAGAAATAGAAGTATTGCATGATCACCTATTAAACGTTTTTGAAAATACTCAGGTGGCCCCGCAAGATGTGGTGGTCATGATTCCTGATGTTGCCAGTTATGCACCGTTTATTGATGCGGTGTTTAATAGCCAAAATTTTAAAATGCGTATACCGTATTCAATTTCTGACAGACCTCTTCAAGCAGAGCACCCTATTTTAAATGGTTTTATTTTATTGCTTGGTTTGCCGCAATCACGCCTGCGCTTTAGTGATGTAATTACCTTGTTAGAAATCCCCGCCATTTATAATGCCTATGGTTTGTCTGAATCCGATATTCCTACGTTAAAACAATGGTTGGTTGAAGCGGGTGTACGTTGGGGGTTTGATGGGCAAAGCCGAGAGCAACTTGGTTTACCAAACTGGCAACAAAATACGTGGTTATATGGCTTTAAACGTTTGTTAATGGGTTATGCCATGAATACCAGTGACTCGGTTTATGGCATTGTACCGGTGCAAAATGTTGAGGGTTTAGATGCGGCATTACTTGGCCCACTTATGGCGTTTGTGCATCATTTGCATGAATTTTCGCAACAAGCCAAAAAAGCAAGAACGTCACAACAATGGACACCTTTTATTCATGATTGGCTGCAACGCTTTTTTGCGCCTAATGATGAAGAGCTGAGTATTTTAGAGCACGTAAATGTAGCACTTGAAAACTGGGTGTTAGGTATTCAAGCGGTGCAGTTTGATCAGGTGATTGAGCACACCGTTTTTGCTGACGCATTAAAAGCACGCTTACAACAGGCTAATGGCTCGCAACATTTTATGGTGGGTAAGGTTAACTTTTGTACCTTGCTGCCCATGCGAAGTATTCCGTTTAAAGTGGTGGCGGTGCTCGGGTTGAACGACAGTGAACACCCTCGTAGTGTGATTCCTAATAGTTTAGATTTAATGCGCTTTAAACACCGACTTGGGGATCGTAGTCGTCGTAACGAAGACCGTTATTTGTTTTTAGAAGCGATATTGTCGGCACGTGAATCCCTTTGGTTAAGTTATAAAAGTAAAAACCAAAATAACGATGAAGCTATGACACCTTCGGTTGTGTTGGCTGAATTACTAGATTATTTATCACAGTCAAATGAGCCTGTGAATATGATTAAACAGCATCCGTTACAGCCATTTAATCCGTTGTACTATCAAAACCGCTCCGATTTTTTTAGCTATAACCAAGATTGGTTAGGCGCAATCGAAGAAAACGCGCACTTGAATGAAGATACCGTCGAGGTGCTCGACACTGACCAGCCTGAGTTTAAGGGTGATATCTTACTTGAGCAGTTAATTCAGTTTTATCAAAATCCAGCGCGCTTTTATCTTAATCAACAGCTTGATATTAGTTTGTACCAATACGCTGAAGAAGTAGAAGATAACGAACCCTTTGATTTAGACGGCTTAACTCAATTTAAAATCAAGCAACATGTATTACAAGATCATTTATATGGATTAAACACAGGTCAAAGCGCAGCAGAAGGTGAGCTGGCGTTTGGTGAAATAGGACAGCAACATTGGCAAGGGTTAGAGCTGCAATTACAGCCTATGCTGAATGCGTATCAACCATATAAAGCCTATCAACAAAGCTTGCCGTTAGAAATTAATATTCAGGTTGCAGACAATTTTCCGCGTTTATTAGGTTGGCAATATAAAATATTTGAACAATATCATGTGGTATTAGTGCCCAGTAAATTAAAAGCAAAACACCTTTTACAATTGATGCTAGAGCAAGCTTGTTTATCTGCAATGGGTTATCAGAAACACAGCCGGTTAATTTGCCAAGACCAAATGGTGAGTTTATTACCTATGTCTGGGGATGACGCTAAACAATATTTACAAAATTTGATGCAAATATTTTTAAATGCAACTCACAAGCCCTTGGCATTATTGCCTGAAACAGCTTGGTTGCTCGTGGCACCTTTAGCAAAAGGGGCGCGTACCTCGCAGCAAGATAAAGCTCAAACTGTATTTGAAGGGTCAACGGGGCCGTTTGGAATGAGTGGTGAGCGTGAAGAGTTACATGTTAGGCGTTGCTTTGGTGATTTAATCGACATTCCGCAAGATACTATAATGTATAGCAATGATGTGTTTGCAATCTGGTTAGAGCAAGATTTATTTGAGGTAGAAAAATTATGAGCAGTCATACCTCAAACTCTATGCAAGTGTTGGATGTCACCCGTATCGCACTTAACGGAGTGTCATTAATTGAAGCCAGTGCCGGTACCGGTAAAACGTACACCATTACCAGTTTGTATTTACGTTTAGTATTAGGTCACGGTTGTGCTCCGTTAAGTCCAGAAAATATCTTGGTTGTGACCTTTACCCGTGCTGCCACCGAAGAATTACGCAGCCGTATTCGTGGGCGTTTACGCCAAGCGTATTTAGCACTACAAGATAAAGCCCGTGATCCGTTAATTGATCAAATAAAATCGGATATTGACGACCTACCACAGGCGCTACAAAAACTGAAAGACGCACAGCAATTAATGGACTTAGCGTCGATTTACACCATTCATGGATTTGCTCAACGATTATTACGACAAAATGCGGTAGAAAGTGGTGTGAACGGTGAGTTTGAATTAATACTGGATGAAACAGAATTATTAGAGCAAGCCATTCGCGATGTATGGCGTGCCAAGGTTTATCCTTTAAGCGGTGCCATGTTGCAATTGGTATTGGCTGAATGGAAAACGCCAGAACAATTATTAAAAAATATACGCTCATTGATTTACAAACATGCGCACTTTCATCTAGGTAATACGCCAATCACGAGCGATTTTGAACAGGCAAGCGAACAGTTATTACAAACACGTCAATCGTTTACCCAAGCTTGGCAGTTAAACGGTGACGCGTATATTGCACAAATCTTGAATCATGCATTACTGCACGGCACGTTTGCTAAAGGGGTTGCTAAGCGAGTAGCCACTATTAATACCTACCTTGAACATGCACACACGGTTAAAGTTAAAGATATTATTGATGCGTTGACGGCGTTTACTGCGCAAGGCTTAACCAAATCGGTTAAAAAAGGCGGCGAGCCTGTTTCACATGAACTAACGGGCTTGTGTCAAAATCTAATTGATAATATTGAGTCTTTTGAGCAAGCCAAGGTCTATGCGGTACGTGAACTACGGATTGATTTTTTATACGCATTAAGAGCACGCTTAGATGATTTAAAGCAACAGCAGCAAGTATTATCAACTGATGATTTACTCAGTAATGTGAATGGCGCGTTAAATGGTCAAAATCGTGAGGTGTTGTTGCAACAAATTCGCCAGCAATACGCCGTTGCGATGGTGGATGAATTTCAAGATACCGATGCCGAGCAATATCAGGTGTTTCATTCTATTTACGCTGCCGAAGATATTAGACAGCAATATGGTTTGTTTATGATCGGAGACCCGAAACAGGCCATTTATAAATTTCGTGGGGCGGATATTTTTACCTACATTGAAGCCAAGCAACAGGTCGATACGCAATACACGCTAGATACCAATTATCGTTCAACGCACAGCATGGTGGCGGCGGTGAATAATATTTTTAGCCAGCATCAACATCCGTTTATTTATGATGACAGTATTCCCTTTTTAGCAGTTAACGCACATGGTGCCGCGGCTTCGTTAATGATTGATGGGGATATTCAGCCCGCGTTAAGTTGGGTGTTCATAGATGACGAGAATATACAAAATAAAAGCAGTTTGAATCAAGCGTGTGCAGAAAGCTGCGCCGAACAAATTAGTGTACTGCTTAATGGTGGTCAGCAAAAAAGCATTACAGTGGGTGATAATTCATTAGCTGCCAGTGACGTGGCCGTGTTGGTGCGTAATCGTCTGCAAGCGGCCATGATAAAAAATAGTTTGGCATCACGTGGAATTAGTTGCGTTTACGTTGGCCAAGAAAGTGTATTTGACAGCGAAGAGGCCCTTGCTTTATTTGCCTTATTACAAGGTGTGCATAGTTTAAGTGAGCGTCAATATCGCAATGCAATTGCGTATCCTGTGTGGGGGTTGTCGTTAGAAGATTTTAAACGCTTTAATCAAGACGAAAACATATGGGAAGCACAACTAGAGCAGCTTTATATTTGCCACGAAATTTGGCAAAAACAAGGTGTGATGGCCATGGTGATGCACTGGTTACATAGCCGTAAACTGCCCAATGCTTGGTTGTTGCTGGCCGATGGTGAGCGACGCTTAACAAACATGATGCACCTAGCTGAATTATTGCAACATAGCTCGACTGAAGTGCAAGGTATGCAGGGGTTGTTGACATGGTTTACTCATCAAGTGATGCAGTCGCAAGACGGCGGTGAACAAAAACAATTACGCTTAGAAAGCGATGCTAACTTAGTGCAAATTGTCACGATCCATAAATCGAAAGGCTTAGAATACCCCGTTGTATTTTTACCGTTTAATTGGGATGGTAAAGAGTCCAGCGATGAATTGTTTTACGATGATCAAGCCAAGCAGTTGGTGTGTGATTTAGCCGATGACTTTCGCCCGCAACGCATTCAAGAAGGGCTGGCGGAAGAAGTGCGCTTGCTGTATGTAGGCTTAACTCGTGCGGCGAGTAAATGTTATGTAACACTGCCAGAGGTTACCGGTAATAAGCGCCTAGACAGTAATGTGAATTTAAGCGCGTTGCAGCATGTGCTGTTTGAATCAATGGATGATAAACGTTTACCTAAATTACAAGCCTTGGTGAATGCCAACACTCAAGCGTTTGAAATATCACCGCTGTTATTCTCAACGACTGTGTTTAAACAAAGCACAGAAGTGCAGGCATTAGCCGCCCGAGCATTTAATGGTCGAATTAAACGGGATTGGCAGTTGTCTAGCTTTTCAGGTTTGACTCGAAATATGCATGCGCCGGTGAGTGCGCGATTTGACTTGGATGATGATCAAACTAAAGAAGTACTCAGTCAAGAACAAGTGGCGTTATTAGCTGGGCAGTTTAGTTTTCCTAGTGGTGCTCACGCGGGTAACTTTTTACATACCTTATTAGAAGAAATTGATTTTACCGCGTTACCAGAAAACATAGATGAATTAATTGAAACGTTACTCGCTCGCTTTGGCATTGATCTATATTACGCCGATACGGTGAAACCTTGGTTGCATACTATATTGCATGCACCGTTAACTCACCATGATGTGTCATTAGGCAATGAGGCATTAAGTTTGTCGGCTCTAACACCGACAATGAAAAAAGTTGAAATGGAGTTTTATTTTCCAGTAGAAAAACTAAATGCGCGTGATTTTAATCAATTGCTGAATGTATACCCATGTTTGCAGGCGCCAGTGGGTGATTTAGATTTTATGCAGCTAAAAGGCATGCTGAAAGGTTTTATTGATTTAACCTTTGAATGGCATGGCCAGTTTTTTATCTTAGATTACAAATCGAACCATTTGGGTAATGACCACGGTGCTTATGATCGCAACGCCATGGAACAAGGTATGGCCGAGCACCGATACGATGTGCAAATGGTGATTTATACCTTGGCCCTGCATCGTTTGTTATCATTGCGCTTAAGTGATTACGACTATGATCGACATATTGGCGGTGGTTATTATTTATTTTTACGTGGCTTACACGAAACCGATGCCAGTACTGGACAATTTTTTAGTAAGCCGGATAAACAATTAATACTCAGTTTAGATCGTTTAATAAAAGGTGAAGCCTTAAAGAATATTTTACCTGTTGTGCAGACCCAGCCGATGCAAGGGGATTTACTATGATCAGTTTATCGCAGTACCTTGTGCGCATTGATAGTCATCATGTTCGCTTATTAGATCAACAATTTGCTCAATTTTTACAAGAGTTAGAGCCTGCGAATAATGCATTAGCCATGATTGGGTTTAGCTTGAGTGCGCACCTTGGTAAAGGGCATGTGTGTTTAGATTTTACACAACCCCATGAGTATCTAACAGCGGCTGAATTACAGTGGATGAAAACCGCGCTAAAAAACAGCGAAATTGTGTATCAGGTGAAAGATAATAATGACGTAACCGAGCAGGTTAACAAACCGTTAGTGTTTGAAGGTGATCGGTTATATCTACAGCGTTATTGGCAATACGAAACACAATTAGATAAAGCGATTAAACAAAAGTTAACAGCTAAAAATTGGGATTTAACCAGTCAGCAAGATTTTATATCTCAATTGTTTGGGTTGCAGCCCAATAGTAACGAAATTAATTGGCAAGCATTGGCTGCGTGTATTGCAGCAAAACAAGGCTTTAGTGTCATTAGTGGTGGTCCAGGTACGGGTAAAACCACGACGGTTATTCGCTTGTTAGCGCTGCTAATACAGCTGTACCAAACCCAAATGCACAGCCACCCGATTATTAAATTAGTCGCGCCCACCGGTAAAGCGGCCATGCGTTTAACAGAATCTATCAGCTCAGCCAAACAACAGTTAGCGGTCGATGAAACGCTTAAGCAATATATTCCAGAGCAGGCCAGTACAGTTCACCGCTTGTTAAAGTCAGATGGTAAAGGCGCATTTAAATACAATGGTTTTAACCCACTGCATTTAGATGTGCTGATTGTGGATGAAGCATCCATGGTGGATTTACCCTTGATGGCAAAACTACTTGATGCGTTGCCATCCCATGCGCAGCTTATTTTACTGGGAGATAAAGACCAATTAGCCTCGGTTGAAGCGGGCAGTGTCTTGGCTGATATTTGCGATAGTGAATCACAGCATGGTTATTCTCAAGAAATGGCAGATGCGTTATTTGATTTGACTCGAATGAATCTAAGCCATGAAATTGAAGCGCAGGGTGCACAACTGCGAAATCATATTTGTCACTTACGCAAAAGCTATCGCTTTGATGCCGATAGCGGCATTGGTCACTTATCGGTTGCGGCCAATAGCGGCGATATAAACGCTTGGCAGCAAGTGGCGGATAAAGGCTTTAGCGATATTCGGTTATCTGAGTTAAGTGAAGACAGTTTCGATGAGTTTGTGCAGCAAGGTGCGAATATTTATAGCCGCTATATTCAACAAATTCACACGTTGGCCGCGGGTGAAGGGGTGAATGATGCACAAGCCCATGAGATTCATAATGTGTTTAACCGTTTTCAAATACTCTGTGCATTACGTGATGGACGCCTTGGGGTCACGGGTTTGAACGACGTGATTGAAGCGCGCTTAACACGTAAAGGTTTGATTGAGCCAAATCAAACTTGGTATATTGGCCGACCGGTGATGATTATGCAGAACGATTATGGGTTAAATCTGTATAATGGCGACATCGGATTAGTGCTGCCTCAGCAGGGCGACGACGGTAAAGTGAGAGCAAAGGTTGTGTTCATAGGAACCGATCAGCAAGTACGTTGGTTACAACCTTCGCGCTTACCGGCTCACGAAACGGTTTTTGCCATGACCGTACATAAAAGTCAGGGCTCAGAATTTGAGCATTGTGCACTGGTATTACCCGATCACAATACACAGGTTCTAACTAAAGAATTGATTTATACCGGCATTACGCGTGCTAAAAAGCAGCTAACCTGTATAGGTAAAAAAACCATTATTCAACACGCGTTGATGCGTAAAGTACAGCGAGCCAGCGGCTTGCGTCAGCGATTGTGGTACACAGAATCGACCCCAAAGGTCAGCGCCAATACCACGGCGTTACCAGCAGATGATTCACAGTTCTCATTATTTTAATAGGTGATATCCATGGGTATGCAAAACATGATAACGAAGGATCAGGCGTTACCTGGTCGCAGTGAAAAAATGCCAATTTTAAATAGACATGCCGTCAGTGGCCGTAGCTTAGAAGGCCCTTGGCCTATGCATGCTAAAAAAGCTTTTTTTGCCATTGGCTGTTTTTGGGGTGCTGAGCGTTTATTTTGGCAATTACCGGGTGTGTATTGCACGGCGGTTGGTTACATGGGCGGTTTTACTAAAAACCCAACCTATGAAGAAGTTTGCTCAGGTCAAACAGGTCACACTGAAACCGTGATGGTGGTTTTTAACCAAGAAGAAACGGATTTTTGGACCCTATTAGAATTATTTTGGCAAAGCCATAACCCAACTCAAGGCATGGCGCAGGGCAATGATAAAGGCACTCAGTATCGTTCGGCGATTTTTTGGGAAGATGACATGCAAAAAATGTTTGCTGAAAAAAGTAAGCAGATGTATCAAGCCAACTTAACCAAGGCGGATTTTCCGGCTATCACCACACAGATCAGCAAAGCTCGTGAGTTTTATTTTGCAGAAGATGCTCATCAGCAATACCTGCATAAAAATCCCAATGGTTATTGTGGCTTAGGTGGCACAGGTGTGTCTTTCGTTTAATGCATCCTAATAATCCTCATTTAAATGGCTATGATATGCAGGCTTTGGCTCAGGTACTGCCTGAGTTAAAGCCTTTCTTGATTCAAAGTCAGCATGATCGCTTAACTATTAATTTTGCCGATGCAAATGCGGTCAAGTTATTAAACAAAGCGTTGTTGAAATTGGAATACGGT
Source organism: Oceanicoccus sp. (assembly GCA_047621325.1). Lineage (GTDB taxonomy): Bacteria > Pseudomonadota > Gammaproteobacteria > Pseudomonadales > Oceanobacteraceae > Bermanella. The sequence goes on along the minus strand of JBLHLT010000034.1, from coordinate 9,412 downwards.
CTGCAAGACTGGGATATACCAGCAGGGTATTTATGCCCACCGATTCCTGGGCGAGTAGATTACCTTTGCCATTTAAATGATTATTTATTGCAGCATCACTTTTTTTCGGCCAGTAAAATAAAACCAAAAGCTGTTACAGGTTTAGATATTGGTACTGGGGCCAATGTGATTTATCCCTTGTTGGCCAATCGTTTATATAACTGGAATATGGTCGCAACCGATATTGACGACACGGCCCTTGCCAGTGCCCAGAGCAACATAGAAAAAAATGCCGAGCTAAATTTAAACATCACACTTAGAAAACAATTATCAAGCGAGCATGTGTTTAGCGGTATTATTAAGCCGGATGATTATTTCCATGTGAGTATGTGTAACCCACCGTTTCATGAGTCACAACAAGCGGCTATGGCGGGTAGTGTGCGAAAAAATAAAAACCTCAACCGCAATAAACAAAAACGCGTGTCTCATGTAAAAGCGATTAATGAAACTGAGAAGTTGAATTTTGCAGGGCAAAGTAATGAGCTGTGGTGCCAAGGTGGAGAGAGACGGTTTATTTCAAATATGATTTTTGAATCACAAAGCGTTGCTAAACAAGTTGGTTGTTTTACCTGTTTGGTTTCTAAAAAAGAAACACTGATACCGCTTATTCGTCAATTGAAAAAAGCGTCAGCCAAGTTTGATGTTGTCGAAATGGCACAAGGTAATAAAGTTAGTCGCTTTATTGCATGGCGCTTTGAATAACCATATTACGGATGACTAGGTAGGGGCCGATTATATTGGTGTAATTGGTTCTGCTTAATCATTAGTTGTATTTCATCTACGTAGGCTTCTCTACGAATACTATAACTCCATAGGCCACGGGCTAGTTTAACGCCACTGATGATGTCTTCATCGGCACGGGCTTGTGCGCGTAAGGTGCGTAATTTTTCATAAGCATGTTGTGAGTTTAGGTTGCGCATGTAACTTTCAATGGAGGCTAAAACACTGTCAAACTTAGCCACTTCATGTCGTTGCGTATCGTTGCGCCCGCTTGGGATCATGCCGCAGCCTTCTACGTAGCACCATTGGCCAAACAGATTATTACCTTGCTCAGCAAAACGCGATGTGCCCCAAGCGGATTCATTGGCGGCCTGTGCTAAGGCTAAAGACGCGGGAATAATATCAATACGTTTAATGAGTTCATTAATAATATCGTCATGGTTGCTGAGTTTTACTTCGTACTTTTCTTTTAGTTCGATGAGTTCGGCGGTTTCATTACGAGTTAAATTGGGCAGGCTAGATTGCAATATAAATAGGCGCTGGCGCTCTTTTAAAATATTGTCGTTGGCATGTTTAACGCGCGGAAGTAAATAGGCAAAGAAGTCTTCTTTTTTCTGTTTTACATCTGTGTAAGTAGAAAAGTCAGGCAGTTTGCCATGAAAACCTAATGAACTGAGTTCTGTCTGGGTTGCGTTAACATTAGAGGGTGAAACAAGGAAACCAGATATAAAACTAATGCTTAATACTAAAATCAAAAGACTGCTTAAAACGATGCGCATACAGTGCCCTCAAAAAAGTTAACGCAGTCTACCAGTTCACAGTTTTAAATAATAGTCAGCTAATAAAGCCGAAAATTCGGCGGTATATTGCGGTTTATCTGGCTGATAAATAGTGATACTTGCTGAATTTAAATGGGACGTTTCTTGTTTGCAGTAAACCCAAACCCCAAGTTTACTGGGCTTGCCTTGACGCGAGACGATGTCATAACGCTTAAATAGATACAGGCCAGACTGACGGGCGCTGGCAGCAAAGTTTAGATGTTCATGTTGCGGCAGCAGCAACCAAGCTTGGCCGTTTTCGGTCAGCAGAGTATTTATGCTTTGGCACAAGTCGGCAAAGCTTAGGCTGTCATTATGGCGCGCTAAATTGCGCTGGTTATTGTTGCCAACTAGGTGCTGGCTAAAAAAAGGCGGATTACAAATAATGCGGTCATATGTGTGCTTAGCACAATGGTTTTGAAACTGCTGAATGCTATCTTGGTGTACGTTAATGCGATCTTGAAATGGGCTGCTTATGATGTTTTCAGTGGCTTGTTGGGCGGCGTCTTTATCTAATTCGACGGCATCTATGTTTGCATGGCAGCGCTGAGCAAGCATTAACGCCAGCAGACCTGTCCCTGTCCCTATGTCTAAAATTCTTTGGGCATTATTTACATCACAAAGTGCGCCAAACAAACAGGCATCTAAGCTTACCTTCATGGCGCATTTATCTTGAGCGACGGTAAATTGTTTAAACTGAAAACCAGAACGATTAGGCAAAGTAGAATCACAAAAATAGTTATTATAGGGCGGTGTTTAACAAAAGGTAAGTATGACGTGTTTTGAAATAGATAGGGATTGATTCGGTTGGTTTTTAATATAGCAATTATGCGGCTATTACCGAATCAATTAATATGTGCTTAAGCTACGCAATGAGCGAGTTCTTGCGGGTGCAAAATATAAAGTACCCATGCTATGGCAGTGGCGTAACATAAGTTGGTGACTAATTCACTGTGCGGGTCTTCAAGAAAAGCCCGTTGTGATGCAAGCCCCCGAATACGGCTGGCTAAGTCTGGGTGAAATGCTAAGTATTTATCCCATACAATTTGGTGAGTATACGTATCAATGCCGTAAGGCCCGAGCCCCTTGTGATTGTATTGTTTGGTATTATGGGAATGCTGTTTTTGTGTGACAATGGCCACCAACAGGTTTTCAACAGCGGTGCCAGCTTTACCCAGATATTCAAGGGTAGGGTGAATGATTTGATCGCGTAATTCTTGTTTGCTGATATCCATGGCTTACCTCCTCGGGCGCCCTAGGATCGGCTAGTTATTGGCTTAATTTATATAAAGCAAAAACCCTGCCGAATCCCTCAATATCAATAACAATATCCTTGTTAGGATGTTATGTATGCTATTAATACTATCGACCAATCCTTACGCTTATTGAGCGTTTTTTGTTTGGCCCATGTATAGAACATAGTTCCATCAGGTTAAACTTCAAGTACCGTTAACATATATACGTCTGGCACTTTGCTTTGGTTGCTGGATACAGAGGGAAACATGGGTTGGATTGATAGCCACTGTCATTTAGATTTTGATCACTTTGACCAAGCGCTTTTATTGCCGCAATTAATAGCGAATGAATGTGAAGCCGTATTGGTGCCTGCCACACAAGCCAAGTATTTTGATCGAGTGACTGCGCTTAATCAGACCTATCCCGAATTCGTTAAAATAGCACTTGGCTTACACCCTTATTTTATTAAAGAACACAACGAGAGCGACTTGGTGCTGTTAGAGCAGGCTATCAATCAATTTAAACCGGATGCCCTAGGTGAGTTTGGATTAGATTTTATGCTGGCTGAGGACACGTTTAATCAGCAATTCTATTATTTTAATCAACAACTGTTATTGGCCAAGCAACACCGTTTACCCTTGGTAATCCACTGCCGCAAAGCTCATGACAAATTGGCCAGCGCCATTAAAAAGTCGGGTTTTCATCATGGGGGGTTTATCCATGGTTTTTCTGGGAGTTTGCAACAAGCCAAGCGTTACATCGATTTAGGTTTTGTTTTAGGTTTGGGTGGCGCGTTAACGTATGAGCGAGCCAAGGCCATGCACAAAATGGTGGCAGCCTTACCTGATGATGCCTATACCTTAGAAACAGATAGCCCAGATATGCCCCCTTCTTTTGCCCAAGGGCAAAGCAATACCCCGCTGAATATTCCCAAAATAGCCGAATGTATCGCGCACTTAAAAGGTCAGCACATCAATCAGGTTATTGAAGATAGTACTCGTAATTTTTATCGAGTATTGGCCCCATAATCGAATTAATTTTAATTATAAGGTGACTGTTATGCATGTACTGATGATCATTGCCGATGGCATTGAAGAGCTAGAAACCGTCACTGTGTCAGATTTACTCGTGCGGGCTGGCATTAAAGTGACGCTGGCCAGCGTTGATAAAATACAAGTGACAGCAGCAAGAGGGATGACGCTAACCGCAGATATACTAATAGCCGATGTGAAAGACGACTTTTCAATGCTGATTTTACCGGGTGGCGCTAAAGGTGCTCAACGCATTGCGGCAAACCCCACTGCTGAAGCAATGGTGCGTTACGACATGAAAATAGGCAGTGGATCGCCGCAATTTGCGCTGCCCCAGCTTTGGTTTTGCAAGCTTGGCAGTTGCTATATGGGTACAAGGCAACCTGTTATCCCGCATTCAAAGATCAGCTGGCTGAATATCAAGAACAGCCGGTTGTGATTGATCGCCATATTGTGACCAGCCAAGGCCCCGCGACGGCAGCTGAATTTTCTTTTGCTATCATTAAGTTGTTAGTTGATGACACAGCGGGTGGCTCGTAGTGGACTTTATCAATATTGATGTTATGAATCAGGGCGGATAGTGAGTATTTGCTTACATTAATGGTACTATCGTCCATGTAATTAAGTGCTGTTTTGGACTATTTATATACACTCCTAGTCTAATCCTTAAGTATTATTTATGATAAAGTGCGCCACCGATAAGGTCTAAAGACCGATAAAAGAATTCAGCTTGGTCTGACCGGTATAAATATAAAAAGGAGCGATTGTGAACAGCGCTATTAGCTTATCCGTTTTACTACTTAGTGTTTTGACCGCCTCGTCGGTTTGGGCAAAAGTGACACCACAACAAGCGGCTCGTTTAGGGGCAGACTTGACCCCAATGGGCGCCGAAAAGGCTGGCAATGCGTCTGGCAGTATCCCTGCTTGGAAAGGCGGCATTACTAAGCCTATCTCAGGCTATGAAGAAGGCCAATTCCACCCTGACCCTTATGCAAAAGATCGTGTATTACATGTGATCACAGCAAAAAATTGGCAGAAATATAAAGAACAGCTGACTCAGGGTCAGATTGATCTATTACAGCGCCACCCTGAATACGCTATCAATGTTTACCCAAGTCACCGTAGTGCGGCTTACCCACAGTTTGTGTATGACGCAGTTAAGAAAAACGCGGTGACAGCTGAATTACAGGCTTATGGTACTGGTGTGACGGATACCATAATGGCAAGCCCGTTTCCAATTCCTGCAAACGGTGCAGAGGTATTGTGGAACCATACATTACGTTACCGCAGCTTAAGCTGGCAGTATGTTTCGTCTACGTTGAATACAACAGAGTCTGGCGATCAAGGGATTACTACCCGTGAGTATGAATATTATTTCGCTTATTCAGAGCCCGGTATCACCTTGCCTGAAATTGATAACAAAATTTTCTACTTAAAGCGTAAAACATTGGCACCAGCCAAAATGTCAGGTCAAATGACATTAGTGCATGAGACATTAGACCAAGTGCGTTCACCGCGTAAATCATGGATCTATATGCCAGGCCAACGCCGTGTACGTCGTACACCTGATTTATCCTATGATACGGCCGATATCGACAGTAATGGTATTCGTACCATTGACCAAGTAGATATGTTTAATGGTGCGCCTAACTTGTATGACTGGACGCTCATTGGCAAACAAGAGAAATACATTCCATACAATGCATATAAGTTACATGCAGGTCACTTGCGTATTTCTGATATTGCAAAAAAAGATTTTATCAGTCCTAGTTTAGTGCGTTATGAGCCGCACCGTGTTTGGGTAGTTGAAGCTAGCTTACGTACGGGTATGAATCATATATATTACAAGCGTCGTTACTACTTTGATGAAGATACTTGGCAAATTGTGTTAGCAGAAGAATACAACGAAGATGGTAAGTTAGTGCAAGTGACAGAAGCTCACACCATTAACTATTATCAAGTGCCAATGGTTTACTCTACCCTTGAGGTTACTTATGACCTTGAAGATGGTCGATATTTTGTTGAAGGGTTAGATAACGAGCGCTCACCAATTAACATGAATGTTGAGTTTGGTCGTCGTGATTTTAGTTCGTCAGCGTTGCGTCGCGAAGCGCGCTAATTTAGCGTTTTTCAACCGCACGTAATCAAAACCCTAGGCAGCCCCTAGGGTTTTTTTATGGTATAAAGGTTTAAAAAATTGGGGCTTACCATGCGGTTCTTATTTAAAAAAACCTTACATTCTTCGCTGTTTTTACTGTGTTACGCAATAGCCATAAAGGTTTGTGCGAATGGCAGTGTATTGCCTGAAAACTTCGCAGCCTTGCCTGAAGATGTGCAGGCTTTATTATTAGAGTACGCTTTTTTTAATGACCAAGTTAATCAGCACTGGGGTGAGCAGGCCAGTTTTTCATCGCAAAAAGCCTATGTGAAATACCTTGATGATTATTTAAGTCGTGCTACCGTCGATTTTGATAAAGGTGTTTTGACGGTTGAAACTCTTGCCATCAGTGAACCCAAAAAACAGCTCAAAAATGCCATTGTTACCACCTTGCTTACGCCTGATGATCCTGCTGAAGTGGATTTATTTTCAGCCCGTAAAATATCGGCGAATGGCAAACCCTTTTTATTGGGGCAAGTGTTAGATCAAGACGGACAAAGTATTGCCTATGAATGGCGCGCTCAAAAATTTGCTCAATCCCTTATTGATAGCCGCTTACAAATTACCGATACATCCCATGGTATTCGTTATGCGGTAAATATCGACATGGTCAGTAATCACACTCAAGTGGCGGCCAGTAATGTGAAAGTCTGGGTGGCACAAGCGAGTAATCGTTTTAATTTGCCTGAGTCTTTAATCTTGGCCATTATCGAAACCGAAAGTGGCTTTAACCCCTTTGCGGTGAGCCATGCGAATGCATATGGCTTGATGCAAATTATCCCCTCAACCGCAGGTGCGGATGTTTTCCAAAAAGTTTTAAATAAATCTGGCCAGCCAAGTCGTGATTATTTATTTAATGCGCAAAACAATATCACTGTCGGCAGCGCTTATTTAACGATTTTACGTGATAATTATTTATCGAAAATTGAGAACCCCACCAGCCAGTTATATTGCATTATTAGTGCTTATAACAGTGGTGCTGGTAATGTATTTAAAACGTTTCATCATAATCGGGCTCAGGCAATTAATCGTATCAATAGCTTAAGTGTTGAAGAGGTGCTTTGGCGTTTACGCAAACACCAGCCGAGTCATGAAGCCCGCCACTATGTTGAAAAAGTTTTGGCCTTTCAGAAAAAATATTACTAATGACAGATATAAGTGCTCTACAGCAACAAGTAAAAACATTATTTAATAGCGAAATTGTTGCTGGCAACATTCCAGGTTTAGATTTACAGCTATTGATGTTGCAGCCACCCGAAGATGAAAATTTTAGCCCAGCTCAAATAGACGCCATTTGGAGCAATATGCCTTATTGGGCGTTTGTTTGGTCCAGTGGTCGTGCGTTGGCAAACTATGTATTAAGTAACCCCCACTTAGTAAAAGGAAAAATTATTGCTGACTTTGGTGCGGGAAGTGGCGTGGTTGCGTTAGCCGCGTTAAAAGCGGGAGCAAAGCAGGCTTGGGTAGTAGACATTGATAAAGCGGCTTTAACGGCTTGTCAGGTTAACGCAAAGATTAATAACTTGCAGGTACAAGCCGCGCTGTCTTTAGATGAAATTGATACGGTCGATCTTATTCTAGTGGGAGATGTTTTATACGACCCAAGAAATCATGGTTTAGCCAGTATTCTATTTACGCCTGAAAAATCCGTTATTTGGGCTGAAAGCAACGCTCAAACAAAGCTAAGCCAATATGGACCAGTAGCCAGTTTGGCCAGTGAAACCATTCCTAATTTTGGTGGGTTTGATGAGCATAAGCAAATTCATATTTACCATCATGGATTATAACGCCTTTAATATTGGTGCCGTTTTACCTTAAAACCTGTCTATACTTTATGTACTTAGTAGAGGGGTTAGGGTATGCACTATAAAACCGTAAAAGACGTTGTGGACTACAGCCGTAAGATTCATTTACAAATCAGTAATTTGTATCAAGAGATCAGTCAAAATCAAACCCAAGAACGGGTGAAGATGTTACTTGACTATTTGCAGCGCCATGAAGCGCATTTAGAAAAAAGTTTGAATCAGTTTGAGCACGATAAGTCCCAGAAGGTACTGGCATTTTGGTTGCAATATGCCCCTGATCAAAATATTGCAGATGTATTAGAAACAATCGAAATTAATGATCACATGACCACCGATGAAGTCATTGATATGGCGCTCAAACTGGATGATTATTTTATTGTGCTTTATACCGACATGGTAGAAAACGCGTCATCATCAGCGGTAAAAGCGGTGTTTCAAAATCTGCTCGACATGGAGCAACAAGAGAAAATTCGCATCGCCAAAACCGCGCTTACCATTAACGACATGTAAAAAACGCAGGGCGCAGTTACATAAAGTGACTGTCCATATATTTTTGAATGTGAAGCAGCTGCTCACTATGAGTAAAACCTTCACATTGGTTTCTTAATGTCTCTAAGTCTAGGGCCGCCTGAATAAAAAAGTCGATAAAGCAGCGTACTTTTTTCGGTTGATGTTTGCCACTTGGAAAAACTAAAAATAGTGGCTCTTGTTCCACTTGCCACATAGGTAAAATGGGTTCTAGTGTTCCGCCAATAATTTCTTTATAGGTCATAAAGGTAGAGGAAATACCGACACCTTGTCCTGCGAGTAAATGTTGCTTGTGTATTTCATGATGATTTACCACCACAGAGCTCTGCTTTTCAACTTCAATACGTTCGTTAGTGGTTTTGTTGATGAAAGTTGAGCTGTGACTAAATCCTTTACGAGATCCGAATTCAACCCAAGGAATATCCTTAAGTTGGCTCGGATGATCAAACGGACCATGTTGCTGAATATATTGTGGGCTGGCACAAATTAAGGGATCGGTATCATCAATTTTACGCGCAATAAGGCTAGAGTCTTCTAGCTTGCCAATGGCAAAGCCCACATCAAATCCGTCTCTAATAAGATGCACATCACCATCATTAAATATCAATTCAATATCGATTAGGGGGTAGGTTTGTTTGAACCCTGCCATCCATCGGCCCATGATATCAATGGCAAAACCCACAGGGGCAGTAATACGTAAATGGCCACTGGGTTCTTTTTGTTTGTCTGAAATACGCTCATGAATATCAACGATTTCTTCAAACAAGGGTTTGTACTGCTCGTAATACTGTAAACCGATATCAGTCGGTCGTACTTCACGGGTGGTACGTTCTAATAACCGGACGCTGAGCTTGTCTTCAAGGTCGGTGATCATTCGGCTGACACGAGATTTTGGCATGCTCAGATTACGGGCTGCTGCGGTAAAGCTACCTTCTTGAACCACCTTAATAAAAACGGACATCTGGTTGAGGTCTAACATGGCTATCCATACATTTTAGTTTGACTAAATGATGGGCCAAAAAAGGACAAAAGGCCAGTGATCACATTTATCAATTTAGGCATACTTGAACGTCACCT
>JBLHLT010000033.1:0-25996 GCA_047621325.1 Oceanicoccus sp. | reverse complement strand
AATCGGGTATTTCTATACATGTTGCAGAGCTTAGATTTTGAGTCGGATCTTAATCTATACCTGCCAAAGGCAGGCTCTGCAACACCTATAGCTTATTATGACTATTTATTCCGGACAGCAGTGCGCGTTCGCGGGAAAGACGGTGTGGCTGGTGGTTTTGATTGGGGTTAAACCGCTATCGTTACTTTTACCCGTAACCTTCAACGCTGTCACTCCCATAGGACGCAGTCCGTGAATGGGAGTCCAGTTTTTAAATTTTCTACTTTTTAAAAATCAATGATCGTCGAAACAATCTCTTCACTTTCTGTTTGCAGTGATAACTTAATCTTGCTGTTTGCCCAATCAATATCGATCTGCCCATAGTTGCTGCCTGATTTATTAATCATGTGGCGATCAGCGGTGGAAACACTGCCTAAGTTGCCAGGCACTTTACCTACCTGCCCTGTGGGGATAGTCGCGCCTTCAGGTGCGCAGTTGCCCCATGCGCTGTTGTCGGCATTGGTGTAACACCAAGGTTGGTCGTGGTCGCGGCTGATGCAGTGGTCGTAGTTGATGCCTGCGTATTTAAATGGCAGTTCACAGGTTTGGTTGTATTGACCGTTGCCTTGGGTGTCGGCGTGCACCTTTAAGCGGTTTGGGTTGGTGATGTCGTAGGGCCAGTTTTGGCCAAAGCCAGATGCCGTGATTTCATAAACCGTGGTCGCTGGGCCGTGGGTAGTGCTGGCTGGAATGGTTTTTTCTAATAGTTCGCCCCAGTGCTGGTCGCCGCTAACAAAAATAACCTGTTTGGTTTTACCTGTGTTGATAGCTTGTTGCGCTAGGCGTAATAATTTTTCGCGCTCTTGCGGGATTTCGGCCCATGATTCAAAACTGGTGCCCGAGTCGTTATGTTCGTTGAGGTTGTTTACGGCGGCGTTAAATTGTTGGCCGTTACCGTATGCACAATAACTGCTTAAGCTGCGATCGCGGTGCAAGGGCGGTAATACTTGTATGCCGGATGCGATGATTTTAATTTCGGATGGTTTTGCTAGTTCTTGAGCTAACCATGCCCATTGCGCGTCACCTAGCATAGTGGAGTTGTCGCCTTGGCAGGTGCCGTAACTGCTAAAGGTTGGCGAGCGAAAGTAACGCGCATCTAACATGATGGAGTGCACTTGTTTGCCTTGTGGCCCTTGCACCATGGCGCTGTAAATACCGTCTTGTTGGCTGTGGCGTACATCGTTATTGGGAATATCAAAGTGCCGCAAAAACTGCTGTTGGCTTTCTTTGCGTTTGCTGTAGTTGTCGCCGGCGTTGTTGGCACCAAAATCGTGGTCGTCCCAGGTGGCCAGTACCGGAATTTCAGCTTCTAAAAAGCGTTGGTAATCGGTGTTTTGTTTTTTGGTGTCGTACTTGTCTTGCATCACGCTCATGTTGGTGGTGTCGGCGTAGATGTTATCCCCTAACCACATGACTAAGTCTGGCTGGCTTTGGGTGAGGCGGTTCATGGCTTGGCTCATGTTGCCTTGTACTTTAAAACACGAACCCACGGCAATTTTTTCTAGCAGCTGGCTTGGTTGTGGTTGCGTGTGACTGAGTAGTTCATTGGGCTTACTGGTTACATTGCAGTTTTCCCAGTTTTTGCCATTGCCTTGGGTGTAACACCAAAAGTCGTCGTTATCGCGGGTGCTGCAACCGTTAAAGGTTTCTAACTTATAAGTGCTGAATGTGGCGCAGTGGTTACCCGAAACCGTGGTTTGTTGAGGAATGGTTTCTTCGCGCACGGTGCCCCAGTTGCTGCCATTTATTGGGGTTTTTAAATAACACCATTGCCCGCTCATATTGTCGCGGTTGGTGGTGCCCACATATTGGTTACCTTTGTAGGTAAAAGGTTGTTGGCATTGATCGAAGTGGACTTCGGGCGCGGCGAGGGCGGTTTGACTCAATGCGCTTAGTAGGCCGGTAAATAAGGTGGCGGTGCTGAGCGTTTTGGGAGTGGGTCGGTTTAGGTTCATGCTAGGCCTTTGTTGTTGTGTGAATGAGTGGCGCGCTGTGAATCTTAGGTAGGAAATATGACGAAATGCTTAATTTATATTGAACAGTTAATTAAATTAAAATGACAAGTGGATTTTGGTCATTAGGGTATAACGGATGTGCTGTTCATTAGATGGCCATTTTTATAGGACGAACTTCGTGATGGGAGTCAAAATCTATGGTGTTGCTAGTTTGAATGTTTTTTGGTTTATCGAAGTTATGGATTGGATTCCCACGTGCGTGGGAAAGACGGTTTGGCTGGTAGTAGTGATTGATGTTAAACCATTATCGTCACTCCCATAGGACGTAGTCCGTGAATGGGAGTCTAAATCTACGGTGTTGCTAGTTTGATTGTTTTTCGGTTTATCGAAGTTATGGATTGGATTCCCACGTGCGTGGGAAAGACGGTTTGGCTGGTAGTAGTGATTGATGTTAAACCATTATCGTCACTCCCATAGGACGTAGTCCGTGAATGGGAGTCTAAATCTAAGTTGTTGCTAGTTTGATTGTTTTTTGGTTTATCGAAGTTATGGATTGGATTCCCACGTGCGTGGGTAAGACGATTTAGTTAGTTGTAGTAGATGCTTATGCCATTGAGCGCTACCGTCACTCCCATAGGACGTAGTCCGTGAATGGGAGTCAAAATCTACGGTGTTGCTAGTTTGATTGTTTTTCGGTTTATCGAAGTTATGGATTGGATTTCCGCATGCGCGGGAATGACGGTTTGGCTGGTAGTAGTGACTGATGTTAAACGATTATCGTCACTCCCGTAGGGCGAAGTCCGTGAATGGGAGTCTAAATCTACGGTGTTGCTAGTTTGATTGTTTTTCGGTTTATCGAAGTTATGGATTGGATTAGAGTTTCCTTCGGTGATCCCGCATGCGCGGGAAAGACTGCGTGGCGAGTAGTTTTGATTGATATTAAGTCGCACGTCACTCCCGTAGGACAAGTCAGAAGTCGGGAGTCTAATCATGGGTGCAGGTTATGCTTCTTGCGCTAATCCATAATCTCGAATCACATTGTCGATTAACGTTTTACACGTTTCTACTGCATCTTCATTGGCGCGGCCTTCGGTTTGGGTTAAGGCGTTGCGCAGCCAATAACCATCAATTTGTGCGGCGATGAGTTGTGCACTCCATTCTACTTTGTCACTTTCGATTAAATGTTTTAGCGAATATTTCAAGTTGGATACTAAACGTTTGGCGTTGACCTGTTGCAAACGCGCAAGTTCAGGTGAATGCATGGACTGTGTCCAAAATACCAGCCAAGTGACCGCGGCTTTTTTTGAGCGTTGTACGCTGGCGAAGTTGGCATCAATAATAGCGTGTAAGCGGGCGCGATGGTCGTTGTTGTCAGGTAGGTGATTGAATAGTTCTTGTTTAAGCTGATCAAGAAGATAGCGCATGGTAGCGTCGATCAATCCCGCTTTACCACCAAAGTAATGGCTAATAATACCGGTGCTTACATTCGCTTTTTTGCTGATAACAGAAACCGTGGTGCCGTGAAAACCGTATTTTTCGATGGCCTGTAATGTGGCGTCTATGAGTTGTGCTTTTCGGATTTTCTCCATACCGACTTTAGGCATGCTGTCCTCACTTACGTTTTAATGGTCGCTAGTATATGACAAAAATATTTCATTTTGGTTAAGGGCAAAATATACGGCTTAATAAGATCATTTTATTGGCTTAATAGGTGATTGTAACTAACTGATTTAAGACATTTTTATATTTTATATTGAACGTCCGTTTAATTTTAAAAAAACTGTCACATTTCCTCCTCATACTGCGCGCCATCAGTTCTCAAAACTGTAAAGAGTTTGAAACAATATAAAGGAAGGTGCTATGAAATTATTACCATCAAAAAGTATGTTGGCCGTATTGGTTAGCTGTTCATTTTTAGCAGCATGTGGGTCGGGCAGTAATAGTAAATCTACTGCTGATGAAAAAACATTAGAAGACGGCAAGGTTAAAAACGTCATCTTAATGATCGGTGATGGCATGGGCGCACAGCAAGTTGGCTTATTAGAAGAGTATGCTCGCCGCGCACCTGATTCTGTTTTGGCATCGACCACAACAGGTTTGCAAAGCTTTGCTGATAACGGCCGTATTGGTTTATCAATGAATGCGCCTATGGGTGCCAACCCAAGTTTGGTGGTTGACTCTGCTTGTTCCGCTTCACAATTGGCAACAGGTAAAGGTTCTATTTCTGAGGCTGTTGGCCTAGATGATAATGGCAATAAAGTACAAACTATTTTAGAAAAAGCCAAGGCCATGGGTAAAGCCACAGGTTTGATTTCTGATACGCGTTTAACCCATGCAACGCCGGCTGCGTTTGCGGCACATCAATCGCATCGTTCGTATGAAAATGAAATCGCCCAAGACTTATTAACTGTTGGTGTGGATGTGATGTTAGGCGGTGGTTCACGTCACTGGGTGCCAGATGGTGATTTTGACGCCATGGCTGCTGAGCTTAATGCACCTAGCCATGTTATTAAAAAATCAAAACGATCTGATGATCGCAACCTTATTAAAGAAGCGCAAACCGCGGGTTATGGTTTGGCCTTCACTAAAGCGCAATTGGCTGCTGCCAGTGGCACTAAATTGTTAGGGTTATTTGATGATTCGGCCATGAACGATGGCATTGAATACACCGCGTGTAAAAACGGTAAGGTAAGTGATAAATGTGCTGACGAACCGTCATTAAAAGAGATGACAATGAAAGCGTTGGATATATTGTCGAAAGACGACGATGGTTTCTTCTTAATGATTGAAGGTGGTCAAATCGATTGGGCAGGTCATGTGAACGACACTGGCTGGTTGTTGCACGAAATGTTGAAGTTTGACGAAGCGGTTGCTGCGGTTTATGAATGGGTAAAAGAGCGTGAAGATACGTTGGTTGTGATCACCGCTGACCACGAAACCGGTGGTTTTGGGTTTGCATATCACAAACATGAGATTCCAGAAGCTAAACAACTTTCTGGTGATGGCATGAACGGTAATGATTACAAACCTAATTTTAATTTTGGCTCGTTAGATACGTTAGATAAAATCTTTGCACAGAAAAAATCGTATTACGATATATTCAGTGATGTTGAAGGCGAGTGGAACTTTTCAGCCTCTACACCCGCTGAATGGAAAGCTGCGGTGAATGCCAGTTTGCATGCTGATTTCCATGTGTCTGATGAAGACGCAGATCATATTGCAGCGCGTACAATGAATGAGAACCGAATCACAGGGCATAAATATTTAGATGCGGCGGAGCTGCCATTAATTAATGACTTCAGTGATTTTTATGTGTACCCAAGTGATGATCACGGTGCGTTAATCAGTCGTGCCATTGGTGCTGAGCAAAGTGTGGCGTGGAGTAATGGAACACACACGGCGTCGCCCGTACCCGTGTATGCCTTTGGTCCTGAAGCCATTGCGAATAAATTTTCGACGATGCAACATCATATTAATATTGGCCAAAAACTGATTGATGCATTGATTGTTGAGTAGCTTTTAATTACTTGCAGTATTAACAACGCTTAGATTATGAGTGTTGTTAGTGATTTTAAACACCCTGAGTGCGCTGCGTTTAGGGTGTTTTTTGGGTTTTGGCTGGTAGTTGTGATTGTTATTAATGCGCTATGTCACTCCCGTAGGACGCAGTCCGTGATCGGGAGTCCAAATCAAAAGTGTTGCAGGTAACGAATGTTTAAAATGATCGCATGTTTGGATTGGATTAGAGTTTCCTTCGGTGATCCCTTATGCAGGGAATGACGGTTTGGTTGGTCGTATTGATTGTAGTTAAGCCTCTACCGTCACTCCCGTAGGACGTAGTCCGTGATCGGGAGTCCATATCTCAGGTGTTGCTTGTTTTTGTGGGGTTTTGATTTATCGACGTTAAGGATTGGGTTCCCTCGTTCGAGGGAAAGACGGTTTGGCTTGTGGGTTTTATTGGGATTAAACCGTCATCGTCACTCCCTACCCAAAGGGCATACTAATAGGACGCAGTCCGTGATAGGGAGTCTAAATTAAAAACGTTTTAGGTAATAATAAAAACGGCCTCAAAAGAGGCCATTTTTATCACAAGCAATAAGTTGAAAAGTGGTTACACCTTATCAACCCACAATGCACCCACATCGGCTTTCACCACTTTTACCATGGTGCCTTTGGTTAAAGGCAGTTGGCTTTTCACCTTCCATTTAATACCCGAATACTTGTGATGGGTTAAGCCTTGGCTATCGACATCGTTTTCAAGTACAAATTCGTGTTCGATGGTGGTGGCGGTTTCTTTCTCTGTGTCACTGCTTTGTTGGCTGTTTTTAAGGGGCTTCCAAAGCAGAGCGGCTAAGATGCTGGTGAGAATGGCGTTGCTCCAAAAGGCGCTGATGTAGGTGGCGTCTAGTACGCCTACTAACATCAATACCCCGGTGATCACCATGGAGCAGCCCATAAAAAACAGCACAAAGGTGGCAAAGCCGAGTATGGCCACTTCTATGATCAGCAGTACGATGCCCGCAATGATCAGGCTCTCTGACAAGTTTTGTGCTATGAAATCCATGGTTAGCCTTTTTGCTGTTCGTTGATCTTATTAATGATAGCCATAGATGACGCCACTAACGAGCTGGCGCTGGTATCACCGCTTGGTAGTAAGATAACAGACGATTCTTTTGCGATGGCACGTTGTGCTTCGATGGCTTTGGTCGCTAGGTCAAGCTGTACGGCTTTTTGGCCTTCAGCGGTCATGGCAGCATCACCTACGGTTTTAAGGGCTTTGGCTTGTGCGTCTGCTACGGCAATAATGGCTTGGGCTTCACCTTCAGCTTGAAGGATTTGTTCGGCTTTGTCGGCTTCTGCGGCTAATACTTTAGAGGCTTTTTGACCTTCGGCTACGTTAATGGCGGCTTGTTTGTCGCCTTCTGATTCTAAGATTTGCGCACGTTTAACCCGCTCGGCTTTCATCTGTGCTTCCATGGATTCTAAAATCGATTTTGGCGGCACGATGTCTTTGATTTCATAACGCAGTAACTGAATACCCCAAGGTTCGGCGGCTTGGTTAATAGATGAAACGATGTCGGCGTTTAGTGCTTCACGCTCTTCAAAGGTACGGTCTAACTCCATTTTACCAATTGCACTACGCATAGTGGTTTGCGCAAGCTGAGTCACTGCATAGCTGTAATCGTCTACGCCGTAGGTGGCGTCATACGGATTTAATACACGTAAATACAGTACGCCATCCACGACAAGTGAGATGTTATCTTTTGTGATGACCGACTGGCTGGGTACGTCTTGAGCTTGTTCTTTTAAACTGCGGTCGGCGGCGATGCGATCAATAAACGGCATCATGAAGTTAAGGCCCGCTACTTTTGTGCTGTGGTATTTACCGAAACGCTCGACTAACCAAGCGCGGTTTTGCGGTACGAATATGATGGTTTTTTTCAGTAGAACCAGTACGAATAAAAACGCAATACCGGCGACGATAGTGCTCATAGTAAATGGCATGAAGATCCCTTTTCTTAGTGTTGTTTAAGGCAACGATTGTAAAGGGTTTAGCTTGTAAGGCACAGTATTGGAGGTAGGTATTTTGGTGATTTGTGAAAGGGGTTTTAGTTGCTGGCTTCTTCTGGGTTAATCGGGCGCAGATGCGCCCTTCGTACGGTTTGATGTAATGAATTGTGGGGAGGGCGACCTCAAGACACTCGCTTCGCCCTGCGTGGTTTCGTTTAACCTTCTGGCCACTCAATCAGCATATCTTCTTCGCCATCAACGATGCGCCACCACTGGCTTTCTGGGCCTTGGCCTTCTTCCCAGCTGCTGTTGGAGCAGCGTATTTGGGTGGCCAGTTGTTTACAGGCTGTATGGGCACAATCTAGGTCGGTGTCCCACGGGCTGTTGTTTTGTTTAAACCAGATGCTGGAATACTTAGCGATGGCATTACCAAAGGCGATGACTTCGCTGCCGTCGACTAACCAGTGGCTACGGGCTTCACTTTTTTTGGTTTCGATGTGTTTACGTTCTACATTTTTAAAATGCAGGTTGAGCCATTCTTCAATTTGTTGGAAGGTGACGTCTTTAACGTAAATTTCAATATC
Organism: Oceanicoccus sp.; assembly: GCA_047621325.1. Lineage (GTDB taxonomy): Bacteria > Pseudomonadota > Gammaproteobacteria > Pseudomonadales > Oceanobacteraceae > Bermanella. The sequence goes on along the minus strand of JBLHLT010000033.1, from coordinate 17,907 downwards.
TGGGTAGCGCATGGTTAAACCTTTTACGAGACAAGTTTAATCGTGATTGGTGTTCTCTTGGTCACGTTGGCTTGTTTTGCGTTTTTTAAAAAATATGTACCAGCGGTAATAGGTCAAACTTAAATAACCAATTAACGCGGTGATAATGCCGATAATAAATAACAGTATTGCCAGCAATGTTAGTAGTTCGGCTAACAAGGGTTGAGCATCATAATGTTTGGCGCTGAGATAAAATAGTCCAATGCCAATCATGAATGTGGCTAAACCTGCGCCAAAAATAGCAAAGCAGCGTTGATAATCTTGAGCTAAGTTACCTAGCCATCTAACGATAAACATGCACGCTCCTTGTGTTTGTTTCTTTTTGTTAGGTTAAACGCCGCTTTGTTGGTCTTCTTGCTCGCCTTGAATGCCATCAACTGGTTTTTCGCGATAAATGCGTTCAGCGATGGGTTTTAAACTAAAGCTATCTAAATTGATTTGTACACGCAAGTCTAGACGTTCTTGCGCCATTAAGCTTTGTTGGATCTCTGGGCTTGAGCGCCATGTGTGTGGCGTCATGGCGAGAAGGTGCTGAGTACTTTCTGGCGGTAAGCTCATGGTGAAATCTAACGTTTGGCGGTGTTCGTGGTTAAAGTCGTCGTTCATGACGGCAATGGCATCAAACTCCACAAACTTTGGTGTGGTGTAGATGGCTTCTTTTAATTGCTGTAAATGGTAAGCACCGGCACTGGCAATAAAGACGCGGCCATTTTCATGGCATAGCTTAGCAAGGGCTTTCGGCATAATGCGGTTAAACACGTTCATGATTAATTGCATGCTGCCTTGCGCAAAGGGCGCATGGTTGGCGTTGGCCACTAACCAATTGATATCTTTGCTGCGTTTACAGGCTGTTTTTACGGCATCTTTTGAAATGTCTAAGCCATAAAAAGCATGATTTATTTGGTGGTCACTTAACGCTGTGTGTAGGCGTTCAGTGTAGTAACCTTCGCCACAACCTAAATCTAAAATCTGGCTTTGTTCAGTTGTGTTTTGCAGTAGGTGGTCAATGGCTAATTGATTAATGGTGTCAGAAATAACCTGATAGTGGCCGCCATTCAAAAATGCGCTGCGCGCTTGCACCATGGCAGCGTTGTCACCTGGTTGTTTCGAACTTTTGGCGGTATTGAGTAATAAATTAAAATAGCCTTGCTTGGCTCGGTCATAGCTGTGGTTGTTTTCACAGCGTAACTGACGATCATTAAGCTCAAGCAGACATTGGCAAACTGGGCACGTTAACATAAGGCTTAATTGTTAATCCAATAGCAGTTTTTCAAGAATACGTTCATAAATGGCGCTTAAGGTATCTAAGTCGGCCACACTAATGTGTTCGTTTACTTGGTGAATGGTGGCGTTGATCGGGCCAAGTTCGACCACTTGTGCGCCAGTGGGTGCGATAAAACGGCCGTCACTGGTGCCACCAGAGGTTGAAAGTTCGGTATCGATGTCGGTTATTTCTTTAATGGCATCAACGGCGGCGTCTACTAATGAGCCGCGGTCAGTTAAGAATGGGTGGCCGCTTAGTTTCCATTCGATCTCGTATTCAAACCCGTATTTATCCATGATCGCATGGGTGCGACGTTTTAATTCTTCTTGAGTTAGCTCAGTTGAAAAACGGAAGTTGAAAATTAATTCAACGGTGCCCGGAATCACGTTAGTGGCGCCGGTGCCGCTGTTCATGTTGCTAATTTGAAACGTGGTTGCGGGGAAGAATTCGTTGCCGTTATCCCATTTTTCAGCCGACATTTCAGCAAGGGCAGGGGCGACTAAGTGAATTGGGTTTTTTGCCAAATGCGGGTAAGCCACGTGACCTTGTACGCCTTTTACGGTCATCCAAGCGCCTAATGATCCACGACGGCCGTTTTTAATGACATCGCCACAGTGTGTGGTGCTGGAGGGTTCGCCTACGATGCACATGTCGATTTTTTCGTTACGCGCTTCTAAGGCTTCGATGACTTTAACCGTACCGTTATCGGCTGGGCCTTCTTCATCGGCGGTAATTAGATACGCAATTGAGCCTTTGTGGTCGGGGTGTTTTTTTACAAAGCTTTCGGTGGCCGCTAAAAACGCTGCGATAGAGCCTTTCATATCGGCTGCACCACGTCCGTATAGCATGCCATCAACGATGGTGGCTTCAAACGGCGGGTAGGTCCAGCCAGCGTGTGGGCCAGTGGGTACTACATCGGTGTGGCCAGCAAAACACACAAGGGGTTTTTCGGTGCCTTTACGGGCCCATAGATTTTTCACTTCAGCAAACTGCATGGTTTCGCAGTTGAAGCCTAAAGGTGCCAAGATGTCTTCCATCATTTGTTGGCATTCGGCGTCTTCTGGCGTGACAGACGGTTGTTCGATTAAGGCTTTGCTTAGGGCCAGTGTGCGAGTATCGCTCATACTTGGTCTCTTATTTATTAATCAGTTTGTCTACGCTGCCGAGTATGCCGCGTAACATGTTTAGTTCAATTTTTTCAGGGCGTGCGCGGTTAAATAAACGCTTTAATCGCAGCATGGCTTGGCCCTTGTGGGCTTGGTTTAAAAACCCCGCATCATCTAATGTAGACTCTAGGTGTTCATAAAAGCCGTTTAGCTCACTGACTAAAGGATAGGCTTTTTCATGCTTGGCAAAGATCTGTCTATTGGCCATAAAGCATTCGTAACACACCAGCTGTACCGCAGAGGCCACGTTTAAAACGGGGTATTCTGGGTTACCAGGAATATCCATATGAAAGTGCGCTTTACGTAGGTGCTCGTTATGCAGACCCATGCGCTCAGGCCCAAACATAATGGCGATTTTGCCTTTGCTGGCTTCGTCTAAAATTTGCGGTGCCATTTCACGGGCTTCTTTAATAGGCCAAGGGTGGCTGCGCGAGCGGGCGCTGGTGGCAATTACTAGCTGGCAGTCTTCGATGGCTTGATCAAGGGTTTCCACCACTGTGGCGTTGTTTAATACGTCGGTAGCGCCTGCCGCCATTGATGTTGCTTGATCGCTTGGGTAATCAAGAGGAGAAACCAGCACTAAGTCGCTTAGGCCCATGGTTTTCATGGCGCGCGCGGCGGCACCGATGTTCCCTGGGTGAAATGTGTTCACCATAACGATGCGAATATTAGACAGGGGATTGGACATGAAAACGGGCCGCTAAAGAAAGGGCCGCATCTTACCATAGGCGGGTTTTGGGCTCTATAGGTGCTTTTGTTGTAGGGGGGGGGAGGTAGCTCAGTGTGCTCCGCGAACGGAGGGAGTGTTGGGGAGGCGATCATGAGTGCAGCGATGGTTTGTTTGATCGGGCGCGGGGCACTCTCGTACGATGTGGGGTGGCAGGGGGTTCGTGAAGTCAGCCGCGAACAAGTTTTTGCGCTTTATTGCGATCTGGTTACAATAGCGTTATGACTATAAGGCTAAACCCATGAGCATTCGTGCAGAACAAAAATTAAGAACCCGCCAATCGATCATTGATGCCTCTCTCGAATTAAGCAAAGACAAAGGCTTTCCGGCTTTGAGTTTACGTGAAGTGACTCGTCGAGCAGGTATTGCACCGGCTACGTTTTACCGTCACTTTGTGGATATGGAGGATCTTGGTTTGGCGCTGGTGGATCAAGTCAGTTTGATTTTACGTCAGATCATGCGTCAAGCTCGTCACCGTGTGAAAGTAGAAGGTTCTGTGGTGAGCACGTCCGTTGAGACGTTTATGGAGTTTGTTGAAAATTACCCCAATTTAATTCGGCTGTTAAATTCCGACATGATGTCAGGGCCTAAGAAATTTCGTGAGTCCATTGCTCGTGAAACTCGTCGTTTTGCTGAAGAGCTAACCGATGATTTAAGCTCTGAGCAACAAATGAAGCGCCAGCCCTTGGTGAATATTCCAGAAGTGGCCGAGATGATGGTGATGTTGGTATTTAGCCAAGGGGTGATGTCATTAGATATGAGCGAAGAAGAGCGTAAAAATTTAGTGCGTAAATTGAATATTGAATTACGTATGGTGTTGGCGGGCAGTCATGCTATGTATTTAAAAAAGCATACCAAAAAATAAACGCAGTATTATAAAAAAAGGGTCATCACTGCAAAGTGATGGCCCTTTTTTGTGGATGATAATTAGTTCTGGTTAGTTGCAATAGCTTTAAGTGGCGAATGCCATTTGTTCAAACCATGTTTGTAGATGTAATCGGCACCTTGATAATAGGCAATGGCTTTTAAACTGGCAGCGTCTAGCTTGGTTAGATTTAGCGGCTCATCGGTGCTGTTTTCTTCGTTGCTAACTAAATGTTTAGTGACTCTTTTGCCTGGGCTTAAAATCACTAACTCTTCACCTTTTAATAACCCTAGTTTTTGATAGGTACCAATCATGATGCGTTCGTCTTCTGGTTTCATATTTAAAATATCTTTACCGAATGACCATGATTCATAGCTCATGTCGAGCATGCCGAAGACAGTAGGTGCGATGTCAATTTGGCTAGCTAAAGCAGAAATATTTTTTGGCACAATAATATTAGGCGCATAAACCCACATAGGAATGTGGTAACGCTCTACGGGTAAATCGGTTTTGCCTGCGCTACTGGCGCAATGGTCGGCCACAATAATAAAAATTGTATTGTCAAACCACGCTTGTTTGCGTGCATTTTTTAAGAATTCACCGATGGCAAAATCAGTGTATTTAACTGCGCCGCTGCGTCCTGTACCGGATGGTATATCAATTTTATTATCAGGGTAGGTATAAGGGCGGTGATTTGATGTGGTCATGACATGATAAAAAAACGGTTTATCTTGCTGGTGGCTTAGATTCGCTTGTTTGATGGTTTGCTGGTAAAGGTCTTCATCGGATACACCCCATGCGTTTTCAAAGTGAATATCGGTATCTGCGATTGAGCTTTGGTCGGTAATTTCATAGCCATTGCCAGAGAAAAAGGCATTCATATTATCAAAATAACCACGGCCACCGTAAAGGTAGCGTACTTCATAGTGTTTGCTTTTGAATACATTACCCATTGACCACATGCCTGCTTCACGGCCGATACGTTTGACGATGGAGCGCCCAGGTGTAGGTGGAATTGAAAGTGTAATGGCTTCTAATCCCCGCGCGGTACGTGTACCAGTGGCGTATAGGTTTTTAAAGAATAAGCTATGGTTACTCAGCTCGTCTAAATTTGGCGTAATGTTTGTGTCATTGCCAAAGGCTTTTAAATAGCTAGCGCTTAAACTTTCAACGGATATTAATACGACATTATGACGTTTTTCAGGTTGTGGATTGTGAATGATCCGACCAATTGAATATAAGTCGTTTGAAATGAATTCTGCGTTATCCTCTTTGATTGATGCACGTAAAATACGTGATGCGTCTTCATCTGATAGGGTTTGGTAAAATTGGTTAAAATCCAATTGATTGTTACGAAAGGCTGCAAAAAACTGAAATGGTCCATTGCTGGCGATTTCACGCTGATACACATTGCTCTCGTTATCACGCAGGTTTTGGCTAATGAATGCAAAACTTAGTAGTGGTAATAATAAAAATAGTGCACTGAATTGACTGCGGGGTGTGAATGTTTGTTGACTGCTCAGTGCTTGATTTAAATACTTAAAGACACTTAGGTACAATATAGCTGCTAACGGCAGGATGCCCAACACCATTGCAATAATAGGGTATGACTCATTGATGTTGTCGGTGACTTCGCGGCGGTAAACTAAGTAATCTACTGAGATGAAATTAAAACGTACGCTGAACTCTTGCCAAAATGTCATTTCAGCTAAGATGATAAAACCTAAGCCATATAAGCTTAAAAAAGCACCAATATGCACAAGGATTTTGTTCCAAGTTTGCTGCCATAACGCTTGTGGCAATAACCAACAATATATTAAAAATGGTATACAGGCGTAGGCGTAAAAGCTTGCGTCATAGATAAGACCTTTGATGAATATGTCGATCAAGCTAGCCAGCCCTAAATCTAGATCGTGTACGTGCCATATGGTTAAACCAATACGCAATAGTAGAAATAACGCCATTACAGGTAGTGCCATGCTGACAATCAGTATCATTCGGCTGTTGGATTGGAAAAGAGAGTGCTTAAAACCTGATTTAAATGTCATTTTAGTAACCTATTTACAGTGTTGTAAACAGGTTACTAAGGGGTTGGTTAATGGCGGGTCTAAGAAAGGTTAAAAAAAGGTTAAAACGTTAATTAAAATCAATAATAAAGGCGCCGCCTTGGCTTTCATCGAATTCGTAGCGTACTTGCCATTGCTGGTGTTCACAAATACGTTTGATTATGGATAAGCCAAGACCTAAGCCGTTTGAGAGTGGGTCGCCTTTTTGGTAAGCATCAAATAACACATCTTTTAAGTCATCGTTAATTTTAGGTCCGTGATCCACCACTTTTACGCTGTGATTGTTTAGGTATATATCCACGGTTTTACTGGTGCTGTGAAGTAGTGCGTTTTTTATTAAGTTGCTAATAACGGTACTAAACAGCGGCACCGAGCACTCGTTTTGTATGTTGGGTTCAATGTGGGCGTTAATTGTGATGTTTTGTTTGTTGGCATAGGCTTGCCAGTAGTCTAAACGCTTGAGTAATATATGATCGATTTTTTCAGTAAGTATGTTCGACTGATGTTGATTTTTCTCGCGTGCTAGCGACAAAAAGGTATCAATGAGATCTTGAATTTCATTCACCGAGGTGTCTATTTTTACCAGTAGATTTGTCTGCTTAACTGGGTCAGGTTGATTGTTAAGTAACTCGACAGAGCTTTTTATGATCATAAGAGGTGTGCGCAATTCGTGACTAATATCACTAGTGAAGAGCTGCTCACGTTTTAATAGTTGAGTAATTTTATTGATATATTGATTAAAGCTTACTATTAAAAACCCGACTTCATCTTGTTGTTTTGGAATGCTAATCATTTGATTGTAAAATTTGTTTTCGTGCTTAGTTTTTAAGGCTTCAGTCAGTTCGGTGATGGGCTTTAAAATACGTTTGCTAAGTAATGTTGAAACAATTAATGATAAAAATAAAACGGATAAGGTTGCTACTATTAGTGTCATGCTTGATACACTTTCAAATTTCTCAAAACTTTCTTGCTTACATACCAATACATAACGATATTGGTTTATATCTCTTACAAATACAAAATCTTCACCATATGGTCGAATGACTTCGTGTTCGCCTTCTTTGAAGTCTTTTAATTCGTCATCGATGTCTTGGTTTTTACCTATTTTATATTTAACAAAATAGGCATCGGCCATATGCAACTTGATGGTTTCATTACTCTCTTTGTACTGCTGTACATAATGGGAGAGGTCATTGCGCAGGTGTACTTTTAAGGTGTTGCCTTCAAAATCTTCGATGAATAAATGCGCGATGGTGCTAAATAATAACGCGGATAGGGTACTTACCAGCACTAAGGAATAGCGAATGCGTTGCGCCAATGAGAGTTTAGGTATGAGCGTAGAAGGTAATTTAATCATGATTGGGCTTACCTATGCGATAACCTACGCCATGTATGGTTTCAATTAGCGGGGCATCGAATGGCTTGTCTATTAGGCTGCGCAAGGTGTGCATGTGAATTTTAAGAATGTTTTTGTCAGGTAGGTCGTCATGCCAAAGAGCTTGTTCTAGGCTGCTTTTTTTGACCACGTTTGGGGATTGTTGCATTAATAGCGTAAGTAGTTTCAAGCACGACGGATTGAGCTTTATTTTGTGCTGTTGGCGTTTGACTTCAAGTGTATCGAGATTAAATCTGAGGTCGGCGACTTTTAATTCACGATTATGTTGTGTCACAATGCGTCGCTGTAGGGCTTGTAAACGTACCGATAATTCTGCCAAGGCAAAGGGTTTTACAAGGTAGTCATCAGCACCTACATCAAATCCGGTGAGCTTGTCATTGAGGCTGTCGCGGGCAGTGAGCATAATCACGGGTGTATTGATGTGGAGTTTATTGCGCAAGGTTTGGCATAAGGTAAGGCCGTCCATGCCAGGGAGCATAATGTCGAGAATGACAGCATCAAAAGACTGCTCTTGTAGCAGTTCTAATGCATGCAAGCCGTTTTGAGTATTATCAACGATGTAATTTTGCAGCTGTAGGTAATCACAGATGTTTTGCGCGATCTCTACGTTATCTTCAATAACTAATATCTTCATGCAAGATGCTTAAATCAAATAAAAACATCTTAGCGTGAAAAGCGGCCATGTGCATGGCTATTTTGGCCGCGATTAAGGTTGTTAAAGCGCCAATGACTCTTCACGCTCTAGATCATTTATCATGCGCCATTTGCCACCACTCTGCTCTATACGTTGCTGCCAGTCTTTTAGGCGTTGCATGTATTGCCTTGGGTCCTGATTGTCGCTGCGCAGCTTTGTGACGTTTAAGGCGATCACTTCATACCCTGGAAGATTCAGTTCAAAGTCGCGCTTGTAGCCCTTAGGCAGCTCTTCTTGCATGTCTGAAAAGATCATAATGTAATTCTTATCGCTGCCAATTTCATTTAGGTATTCTTTGGCTTGTAATAAACCACCACTGATATCGGTATAGGCGCTGCTTTGTACGGTTTCAATGAACTTAGAAATGGTGGCGCTAAAAATGCGTTTTTGTTCGTTGGCGCGACTCGGGCGATGATCAAATGTGACCTTGGCGATGATGTCGGTTTCCGAAAAACTGCCACTATCAATGCGTGCAACGGCAAAGCTGTCACCGGGCTCTAACTGAGCCAAGTAGTAATGAATAATCTGCTGAGCTTTTTTCAGCTCTTTTGTATAGGTGCCTGAAGTATCTAATAATAAGTACAACCCCGTGGTGGGTTTTTGTTGGGTACAGGCGCTAAGCAGTATTAACGCACTGAATAATATAATGAGTGAGGTTAATTTTTTCATGATTAGGCTTCTTTTGGCATTATTTTAGTGTCATCTTTTTTTGACTTTTTATTTGTCGCCGATTTATCTGATTTCAATAAGGCTTGTTCAGATTGATCATCAAGGGTTTGCTGTGCTAACTCGGCCATGACTTTTTTGGTTGAGGCGGGTTTGTTTTCAATCATGTGTTCAACCCAAAGTGGAGCAAAGCATAAAATGTCATAAATATGTTTTAAGCTGTTATTGAGTTGTTTCATAAAGATAGCCAAACTGCGTGCGATGGTGCTGGCAAAAATACATAGATGTACCACCATATTGCCCAATACGTGACGACCAGTATGGATGAAAGATTCAAACGGTATTGCCACAAACATTAATATGAGTGGTAAGACAAATCCCAGAGTCATTTGCCCTATCATAGGGATGTTGCTGTGTTCTGCGCTGGCCGATGCAGCGGCGGCTTGTTCGCCACCGACTAAAAAGCTGGTGAGCATGGCTTTGTCGGCCACCATTGCCTCACGCATGTATGCTAATCCCGCTTCAACGCTGCAAAGCGCTAATAAAAAAATCATGCATATCCACGCAAAAATGATGCGTTTTTTATCTTCCATGAAATGAATCACGGGAAATAAGCGGGTAATGCCAATGGCTTCAATGAAAAACAAGCCCACGGTCACTTCAAGCATGATGATTACCGCAGCACCAATGTCGGCCACGTTATAGCCAGCGACTTGGGTGGTGGCGGGCATAAGTTCCGACATAGGTAAGGCGATGAGATTGTAATTAACAAATGCACCAAAACCGGCGATGACCATCACAATGATCGATATTACAAATTGAGTGGTGTTGCTGGCTTGCAATAGTCGTTCGGCTTTGTCGGTACCCTTTACCATGTTTTCAAAGCGGTCTACTTGCAAATCGACTTTTTTACTTTGTTCGTTAAGGTGTTGCCATTGTGTGTGTAGGCTTTCAATTTTGTGTAACAGGTGACGCCAATGCATCATGGCGGATTTTAAAATGCCGTGGCGTTTAGCGATGTCTTGACGAATGGTGCCAAGCACTTCGCCTTGTTGTTTGTGGAATGCTTCATAGATTGCTTGTAATAACTTGCCAACAACGGCGTCGTTTTTGGTGGTGTCTTTCAAGCGGGAGATGGACTCAACGGCTTCTGTCCATTCTGGCAGTGGTGCTGGGACTTCAGATGTTTGTGATAATTTATCTTCCATGTGGGAGATATTTTGCTCGATGCTGCGCTGAATGGTTGGGTAGCGGCCAAGGTCTTTTTCGACCAAGTTGCCAAGGCGTATGAATTGGCGTTCTAGTTCGCGTTCGGCTTGCTGTTTGCCATGCTCTAACAATACTTCGCGGTTACGCCTGCTCATATGGCGGGCGGTGGTGATCAATGCATGGCCGAAAAGTCTCAGGTTATGCACCACCAGTAGGGTTAAGCTGTCGAATAATTGGTGCGCGCTATGGCGAATAAAGTACAAAATGAGGTTGGCGGCAATGATGACTAATAGCCAGCTTAATACGGGCTCGCCAGGTATTAGGTTTGATACGAACATGCAGAAATCCTTTTAAAATTTGAGAGCCAAAAACAAAGCTAAGCATCGACTATGCCTTATTTTAGTTGAGGAAAATGTGAACAGTTGCGCGAGGTGATAATTCTTAGGCCGTTGAAATGTTGTTTTGTGAACGGTTAGGATTAACTGATTGAATTAAAAGGCTTTTTAAAATTAGAGGGTTTTAGATAAAACGAAAGAATATATAAAAGGGGCTGTTTGGATGTGAAAAGTATGATCAATTACGAGAGTTGTCAGTCTATTTGCCGTTAAGCATGGCCGTTTCAATGCACCAAATTCTATCTTGTCCCCATACTTGTGTGTTTTTGTAACGAACACTTGGCACACCCCAAAGGCCCATGGTGTAGAGCTGCTTAATATTAGTACTGACCTCTTTACGCCAATCTTGGCAATTAAGAGCCTGTTTGGCTTGTGACCAATCGAGCCCTACTTGTTGGCAAGCTTGCTTTAATCCAGGTTGAAAATTTGCACTGATCCCTTTGGCGTTTACTAAATGAGAAATAGCCAATAAAAAGTCATTGCCTTTGTTGTGCTGTTCAGCCCAAAACCAAAGAGCGTAAGTATTTTCGACGCCCTTGCCTAGTGGATCGGCTACGTTGCCATATGAAATACCGAGCTTTTGACCTTCACGTAAAGCATCAAAAAAGATATAGCGGGTTTTGTTTTTAGGCACGCTTAAATTACGCATAAGCATGGGTAGTACCGGTTTGATCTTTAGCGGTACGCCATAGTGCTCTGCCAAAGCGTGACAGCGATTTAACGCAAGGTGGCTGTATGGGCTGCGCATGGAAAAAAATAATTCAATAGGGGTGTCTTTTTCGATTACCGCATCGCTAGGTTGAGCACAAAAATTTTGCCATGTGTGTGCGTATTTCGACTCGGGGTAATCATTGTGATTAAAACCTAATGCTAGGAGGCGTTTTTCCAAGTGTTCAAGGCGATCAATCCCCCAGTACCATTGACCAGCAAAGTGAACACTGGCGGGTAAGTAGTGTCCCGATTTTGATAAATGCTTCTCATTTTTACGCAACATTGGTTGAGGGTTGAAATGGCTCGTTGGAATGGGTTTATCTAACCAAAGTTGCTCAAAGTGCGCTAAGGCTTGGCGAGTATTTTTTGGCGGGTGCTCTGCCCAATAAGACTGGGCTTGACGAATACTGGCTTGTTTTGGGTAATAAGGGGGCAGGTATAAGTGATAAAGGCGAGCTTGTTGCGCGGCATCTTCAATTGCCCATTTTGACCACATGGTTTCTTCAGGAAACATATCATGCTGGCGGTGGTGAATAAGGTGAATCTCAATCTCTAAGGCAAAGTCATCGCTAAACTGTGTTAATAATTGCAGTAGTGTGTAGCTGAATGGGTCATCTAACGCAACAAAGACCTCGCAATAGCGAGGTCGTTGTTGCTTGTTTAGGTTTGCTTGCGCTTGCTTGTTTTTATTTTCAAGGTAGCGGTCGCTTGACCAATAACGACTGATGAATGGCGTTATCAGGCTGCGCATCTTAAATGGCTACTGCATGTTGGTTTTTGTCTCGAATTGCAAAGTCTTCACGTTTTTCAAGCTGGCGTTGCATTTGCTCGGCGGAGGCAAAGGTGATTCTAAAGCGAGCGCCTTCTTGTGCAGCCACATAGTCTAAGCGAGCCATATTCATCTCACAGAATTGTTTGGCTAAATATAAGCCTAAACCGGATTGCCCTGATTCTGATGTATAAAAGGGTTCAAAGATATGATCTAGATCATCTAAGCCGACGCCATAACCATTATCTTGGATTTCAATGATCACTTGTTTGCTGATTTTATTGTGGCCAACGAGTATCGCAATGCGTGCAAAATCGGCGCTTCTTTGCTTTGCAAAATAGGCAGCGTTTTCTAATAAATTAGTAAGGGCTTGTTCTATTTGTGATGCGTCTGCATAAATGTCTGAGACGGTGCGACTGACTTTTAATTGTATTTGCACATTCTTTAAAGTGGAGTGCTCAATTTTTCGCACCACTGCAACGATCCAGCTAGCTATCGTGATTTTTTCATATTCGGTGGCTTTACTGTTACTAAGGTTTTGAACGTTGTTAATGATGCGCTCAATATGCAGTGAGTGATTTTTTATTTGTTGGTGGCGCTCTTTGTCACCGGCAGCCGCCAGTTTAGTGGCGGTCTCTTTGGCAATAAGATAAATCGCATTCATGGGTTCTTTAATTTCGCGCACGATTCCGGCGGCGAGTTTACCAAGGGATACTTGCTTTAAACGCTGCGCTTGTTGATACACCACGTTGGTATCTTCAAAAAATATAACTGTACCGCGGTTTGTACCAGGCATAAGCGGAGCAAACATGGGTTGTACTTTGGCCGTGGTTGGGCCTGCTTTAAATGTATCAGGTTTGAATTTAGGAAATTTAAGGTATTCGTTTAGGCTTGTTTGCAATTTGTCGGGTAGGGCGCGAATGGCGCTGGGATAACCCAGTAGACGTTGGGCGGCTGTGTTTTGAAAAATAATATTGTTGCCTTCATCTATTACCACTACCCCAGTATCTAGGCGCTTTAAGACCAGTTTAGTGAGTTGCTCCATGCTGAGTAAGCTGTCGGCTTGAATGCGATTGATGTCTACCGATAAGTGCAGGCGTTTGACTAAGGCTTGAATAATTAGGGCGCTGATAAAAAAGATAAAACCCAGTGTGCCCGCATTTAAAAAATTATGCTCATGGCCGTTTATTTGAAACTGGTATTCAATAAACACAAGGCAAATGGCAGCCCATGCGCTTAACAAGAAACCTTTTTGCCCACTGACTAAGGCATTGCCGACGGCAATGTTGATGATCATTAAATAACTGAGGGTTGTGCCTGATCCACTTGAATAAATCAGGCCCGCCACCAAGGTTATATCAATTAAGAAAAAAGCAATTAAATGGTCGTAATGCGCTTGCCCCACGCTGAAGGCAAGTACCATGAATACAATGGTCATCACTGCGTGAAACGACAATACCATCGGGTAAATTTTGGGGTTGAGGGAGCCTAGAAAGTCGAGGTCTATGTCGGCAAAAAATAATCCCATCAATACGCCCGTAATTATGGCGCTGTAGACACTAAAGTATTTGAGAATTCTTAGGCGGTCTAATGGCAGAAACGGTTTATCGAGAATGTCCTGTTCCAATGGTTTGACCCTTTAATGTTGGTGTTATTTTATGACGCCATTTTAATCTCAGAGTCGTCAATTAGGAAGAACATGGCCTTTAAGCCAGTGCTGTTTAGGTAGCAAAAACCGAGCCGCCTTTGGAATATAAGCGACACTTGAGCATACAGGTGTTCTTGTTTTGATCGCAGCTTGAGCAAAAATGGCTTGATTGGTGTATGGGTTTGTTTAAAAAATAACCATTATGAGTATTGGGTTATAGGTAGGTGTTTAGTTAGACTGTTTTGTCTTTTTTAAAACTAGTGTCCTATTTTATCCTTCGAGGTGGCTTATTTTGACTCTTAGGCACAAAAAAAAGGCCATGAATGAATACTCATGGCCTTTATTGATTTACACGGCTAACTAATGAGATTAGTTGTTAGCGTGTAGCTCGTGGTTTAACTCAATGGCGGTTTTATTGGTTACGCATTGTACTGCGCCGCTGATAGAGTCGCGACGGAATAGTAGATCAGGCTTACCTGCAAGGTCGCGTGCTTTAACCACTTCAACTACTTGTTTTTGGTCATCCAATACTTGCACTTTTGTGCCCGCAGTGATGTATAAGCCAGACTCAACGGTACAGCGATCACCTAAAGGGATACCGATACCAGCGTTCGCGCCGATCAAGGAGTTTTCACCCACAGAAATAATGATGTTACCGCCGCCAGATAGTGTCCCCATGGTTGAGCAACCGCCGCCAAGGTCAGAGCCTTTACCTACGAAAACACCCGCAGAGATACGGCCTTCAACCATAGACGTACCCGCAGTGCCGGCATTAAAGTTAATGAAACCTTCATGCATGATGGTAGTGCCTTCACCAACGTAAGCGCCTAAGCGCACACGAGAGGTGTCAGCAATACGCACACCGCTTGGTACTACGTAATCGGTCATTTTAGGGAATTTATCCACGCTGATCACTTCTAATAGCTCACCGCTTAGGCGTGCATCTAGTTGTGCATCGGCTAGCTCCGCTAGGTCGATAGCGCCTTTGTTAGTCCATGCAACGTTTGGCAATAAGCCAAAAATACCGGCTAGGTTAATGCCGTGTGGCTTCACTAGGCGGTGAGAAATAAGTTGTAGCTTCAAATACACTTCAGGCGTGCTAGTAGCTTGTTCGTCAGATTCAAGTACTACAAGCACGGTTGGGCGCTTGCTGCTGCTTAGCGTTTTGGCTAAAGAGGCTTGTTCAGTTGGCAGGCTTTCTACTAATGCTGCAAGTTTAGCGCTGTCTAGCTCGATCGCTTGGTTGCCACCGGTGTAACCTGCGGCTTTAGCGGCGTCTACCAGTTGTGCTTCAGGCTGATAAATAGGCTTTTGGTAAAATACTTCTAGCCATTCATTTTTTGTGTTTTGGGTGCCAACACCCAGAGCAAATGCTAATGCCATCTTAATATTCCTATGGTCTGCTTTTAATGGTTGATGAAAACGGTTTATACAAAATCTTGATATTCGTCGGCTTTAAAGCCCAATAGATACTCACCATCTTTTTCAAGCACTGGGCGCTTAATAATAGAAGGGTTGTCGAGCATGACCTGTTTAGCCGTAGCATTATCGTGTGCGCTAATTTGGGCTTTGGTCGCATCATCTAATTGACGGTAAGTAGTACCACGCTTGTTAATCAGCGTATCTAGCTCAATGTTGCTCATAAAAATGTCGGCTAACTCAGCACTTAGCCCTACTTTTTTGTAGTCGTGAAATTCATAGGCTATTTCTTGAGCGTCTAGCCACTTAAGGGCTTTTTTCATGGTGTCACAGTTTTTGATGCCGTAAATCTTCATGATGCCTTCGCGTCAAAATAAAAGGCGGCATTAAAGCATAAATGATGCCGACATTCAGCCCTAAGATTTATAAGGATTAATCTTGATAGCAGGATAAATATACGAAATCCCCCCTATCAGACGACTGTGAATGAGTATTAACCATAGCCTTGGTGTCATCGTCTAGACTGTAATGATAGGTTGTGGGGAGTGCATGAATACGCAGAATTCCAGCGAGACGAAAGAGACGTTGTCTATCTTAGATAGGGTTCTCATGAGGCAAATTCCAGATCACTTTTTGCAGGGTGAGGATGCTTTTCGCGCGAAAGTATTGTGGGTTTTCTCGACTGTATTAGGGGGTGTAGGCTTAATTGTGCTGCTGTTTTTATCATTGGCAGAAGGTGTGCCTGCTCGGAGGTTGGTGACGGTGGTGTTGGCGGTCATGTTATTGGGTGTGTCTGTATGTATGCGTTACGCCACGCGTTTAGGTTTGATATCGATTTATGTCTGCTTAGTGACAACGGCTCTTATGTTTTATGTTGATTTTAATAACTTGTCGGTATCAGGCCCGACCACCATTTTGTGGGTGGTTCCTTTTTTGCTTATGGCGCTGCTTTTTTCGGGTGTACGGTTGCTTTTATTTATGGCCCTCGCCTTTTCATTGTTTATTTTCAATATTTTTGCCTTTGAAAAAGGATGGCTGCCTGAACCGATTATTAAACCGGTAAATTGGCATTATGTGCAAATTATATTCGTGCTTTGTACGGCTATTATGATTACCGTTTGTACTCGGGGAATGTGGAGTTTATCTAATATGCATTTACAGAATTTAGAGATAGAGCTAAAACAAAAACAAGACAGAATACAGCAAATGAGTGAGTTAAAATTGCAAGCTGAATCGTCCACACGCAGTAAGTCAATTTTTTTAGCGAACATGAGCCACGAACTACGTACACCTTTAAATAGTGTGATTGGAAATTCCCAACTATTAGTACGTTCGGATTTGCCAGAAAAACATCGGGTCAAAATTAATGATATTGCACTTGCGGGCAATTTATTACTCATGCTGATTAATGACATATTAGATTTTAGCAAGCTTGAACAAAACGAATTGGTATTAATTGAAGAGCCCTACGATTTAACCCTTCAAATATTAGAGTTGTCACGCATGATGATGCCAAAATTAAAAAAAGGGGTTGAGCTAATACTGCCATCAGTTGAAAGTAATGTGCATATAAAAGCCGATAAAAATAGGGTGTCTCAGGTATTGATGAATTTACTTTCGAATGCGATGAAGTTTACTGATTCGGGTGTGATTACAATATCATTGGTTGAACTAGAAAATAATGGTATAAAAATTTCAATTTCTGACACGGGTATTGGTATTAAAGAGGAAGATGTAAAAAAATTATTTACTGAGTTTTCACAAGTGACTCATGATTCTACTAGGAATATGGAAGGCACGGGTTTGGGGTTGGCTATTTCGTTAGGCTTGGTACAACATATGGGTGGCACAATTGATGTGAGCAGTGAGCTTGATCGCGGCAGTTGTTTTTCAGTTTTATTACCGTACAAACGTGTGGCTGCGTTACCGATAGAAAGTGTTACTGGAAGTGAGAGCCGAGATGTAACATTGTCGTTACAAGGCTGCTCAATATTGGTGGTTGATGATATTGAAATGAACTGCATGGTTTTAGAGGGGATGTTGTTAGACTACGGGGCTGATAATGTTTTGTCGCTCAACAGTGGTGAACAAGCAATTTCGCACATTAAAAAAAATATGCAAACTCGTTTAGTGTTGATGGACATGAGGATGCCAGGAATGAGTGGCGTGGTGGCCACAGAGAAAATTCGAGCAATGGGCTTTCAAGGCTCGATCATTGCAGTTACTGCAAATGCCTCAGAACAAGATAGGCAGGCCTGTATAACGTCAGGTATGAATGGATTTATTTCTAAACCGGTTGATATGCTTGAGTTGGAAAATGTGTTATTTGAAATTCTGAAGAAAAAATAGGGTGTTTTTGTAATAGAGTATGAAAAATAGCTTTGGTTTTAGATGGGTTTAATAACTGTTTTCATTTTTTTTCTATTAATAGGGGGCAGGTTTTATTGGTTACGTCTCTGATTCTATATTTTTTAAAGCATGTTGTGTTTTACAGCTTTATACCGATGCTATCACCATGAGTTATGTGTTGCAGTATAAATAATATAATTAGACCTAATTTGTGATGCACTTATACTTTTCGATAATATTGTTATTATATGAAAATGGGTTGTTTCATTATTTTAATGCTTTCAATTTAAATATTTATATAGGTTTCGTTTTTAATATGATGTTACCGTATTAAAAATTAAGTGTAATTTGGTTGTGATTTTTTATTTTGTAAGAGTGAATTATCATTCACTCTTTTTTGAGGCTGTAGATAAAACTGTGTAACTGCTTATCATAAGAGCCAGAAATGGCTAAGGATAGGTAGCAATGAACAAAGAAGCACTTGAAGCCTTTGCCCGCGAAGCGGCCAAAGGCATTAAAACAGA
>JBLHLT010000032.1:0-28718 GCA_047621325.1 Oceanicoccus sp. | reverse complement strand
GATAGTGATTAGACATAATAGCGTAAGCGGCAATGTCAATCGCAAAGACTTGAGCTTGTTTGATTAACTCATTCTCAAGCCAACCACGGCGATGCTCATAACTTTCATTGGTATTAATATCAACACCGCATAAATAAGCTTTACGCACACAGCGAGAAATACAGTGGTAATAAGGCGTGGCTTCTAAGCAGACTTGTTCTTTCCTTGGCTTTGGCATGACGATCTCCTTTGAATTGATCATCAGGCTTTAACGTAGTTTTTTAAATACGAATTTAGTTGGAAATTTACTCAAAGAAGAAAAGTATGCCTAGACCGCCTAGGACTATTTTCTTATCATGAGTGTCTTAATAAGTTCCTTATCATGAGTGTCTTAATAAGTTCCGTTAATAAGTTCCGGTAGGTGAGAAAGGGTGAGAAAGGGTGAGAAAGGGTGAGAGTAAATGAGTGAAGAGAAAAACATAGTATATTATGAGTATGGATCATTTTCGAAAGCGGTCCCCAGTGGCTTATTTCGATTTATTGAAAACTCGGAGGATTTCCCTGAGCGCTTTACAGCAAAAGAAGGTTGGGTGACAGACCGTAATGTCATGTTAAAAAAAATGAAAGGTGATATCGATGACAGCGATATTATCAGTGAGCAACGGGCCAAAGAGTTAATGCAAGAAATTAAAAATCGCAATAACAACTAAGACACTCACGTTAATAATATAAGCTGAGATAACAACAGGTCGTTGGGCGCTGATGTCTTCTACTGATTTTGAAAAGAAAGGAATTCTAATTATGGATTTACGATGTGTTATTTTATGGTCATTATTATTTTTATCGGCCTTTGTCTCGGCCGAGGTTAACGAATATATAGAGCCCAGAATAGAAGGCCTAAGAATGGATCGCTGCCTTACATGGGGTAAAGATTGCGATGAACCGGCCGCCTACAATTGGTGTTTAGAAAAAGGTTATGCCAAAGCTATTTACTGGGAGATAGAAGGAAACATAGGTAAAAATCAACCGACGAAAATGCTAAAAAGTAAAGCTATCTGTGACCAATCAGGCTGTGATGCATTTAAAACTATCGTCTGCTATAAAAATTAAGTCGTCATTTATTTAAAGACGCTCATTCTTCTTAAAGCGCGCATAGTCTTTAATAAAGTGACTAATCCATGAGGTGATCTGCTTGCTTGAAACTTTAAATGTATTTAAGTAAGCGTCACGTAAATCTTCTAATAATGTCCAGTCTTGCGGTTCGTGCTCAGATAGGTCAAATGCCTTCATGCTCCAATCTTTAATTTCGCGCTTATCAATTGGTTCATTCATCAGCAGTTTAAAATTGGTATGGCGGGTATCCAGTTTAATGCTTTCAACGAGTGCATTTAGTTTATTGGCGTCACCCTCTAAAATTTGAATAAACTTACCGTTATCAAAAAACAGCACGCCCGTGATGCTGTGTGTTTGGTTGTGTGCTACGGCGGTCTTTAAGATATCGGTTAAATCAGCGTCTAAGTGATTGGTTGGTCGGCAATAGTCGCTGATATACATAACAAGCTGCATGGGGATTGCATCCGTAATTACTTACAATCAGTATGGCCTGTTATGCATGTTTTGCCATGTTACGAGTGAGGTCGCATGGATACATCTAGTAGGCTGTTAATAATCTGCTGATAGCTGTCATAGCGGCGCTCGCTGATGTGGCCATCCTCTAGTGCTTTTTTAATAGAACAGCCCGGTTCAGCTTGGTGTTTGCAGTCTCGGAATTTACAGGTGCCAATGAATGGCTTGAATTCGACAAAGCCTTCAAGAATCTCATGTTCTTCCATGTGCCATAGGCCAAATTCACGAATCCCTGGGCTATCGATGAGGTCACCGCCACTTGGGAAGTGAAACAAGGTGGCGGTGGTGGTGGTGTGCTTGCCTTTACGGCTTTGCTCACTCAATGCGCCTACGCGGATGTCTTCATCGGGTAGTAGGGTTGAGATAATACTGGATTTTCCCACACCACTTTGCCCCACAAACACGCTGATACGACCCTTTAGGAAAGCTTTTAAGTCTTCGAGGCCGTTTTCAGTTTTGGCACTGGCATGCATGAAACGATACCCAATTTCTTGGTAATCGTGCACAAGGTGTAAAAAATGCTCTTGGTTTTCGTCGTTGATTAAGTCGATTTTGTTTAAACACAAAACGGGTTCGATCCCGCTCATTTCAGCCGCGACTAAATAGCGGTCAATGAGGTTGCGGTGAGCGTACGGCTCGGGCGCGACCACAATGATCATGTAGTCGATGTTAGCGGCGACGCTTTTCAGCTCGCCATACATATTGGGGCGGCATAGTTCTGATTCGCGTTCGTTACGAGCCACCACCACGCCATGTTCATCTTTGCCTATGCGCCAAACCACGGAGTCGCCAGTGACCAAACCGCCTAGGTTTGCACGCATGTGGCAGCGTTTTTGTTCGCCGTCAGAGCCTTCTACCAATACTTGTGTGCCAAAGTGAGCAATAACTTGGCCTGACTGCTCGGGGCCAAGATCGCCGCCTTCAAGTTCGTCGTGAATCTGGTCTTCTTTTTTATCAGCGCGCTCACTGCGTTCTTGTTGAATTTTATTGATTCGCCAAGTCTGTCGTTTATTGAGCTTTCGTTTTGACATAGATATGTGTTCAAATTGGGCTTTAATGAATTATATAGTGCTTTGCCGCGTAAAGCAGTGCTCAAGGCAAAAAGGACACAAGATGGAAAACAAGCATAATCTCATTTGGATTGACCTTGAAATGACGGGCCTAGAGCCTGCCACCGACGTGATCATTGAGATCGCGACCATCGTCACCGATGGCGACTTGAACATTCTAGCTGAAGGCCCCGTTTTGGCCATCCATCAGCCAGATAGCATTATTGATAATATGGACGATTGGAATACCAAAACCCATGGTAATTCTGGCTTGGTACAGCGTGTTAAAGACAGCAAAATTGACGAAGCCGAAGCCGTAAAACAAACCATTACGTTTTTACAGCAATACATTGGTAAGGGCATAAGCCCAATGTGCGGTAACAGCGTGCATCAAGATCGTCGTTTTCTAAATAAGTACATGCCTGAGCTTGAAGATTTTTTCCATTACCGCAACATTGATGTGAGCACGTTAAAAGAATTGGCGCGCCGTTGGGCACCTGAAAAATTAACAGGGCTAACCAAAAAAGGTTCTCACCAAGCATTAGATGATATTCGTGAAAGCATCGAAGAAATGCAGTATTACCGCAAAAATATTATGAGTATCTAAGCGACCGATACATCAAAAACAGGCTTCATAAAAATGCCCAGCGCTGTTACAGACTGGGCATTTTTTTATCTATATATAAGCAAATTTTATATTCTATGGTTTTACTTAAGAAAATTGTTTTAACAAAATATTATAAGATGTGACATATGGTTACGGTTCTACGATAGAGCGCCGCTTGTTTTTAGGGATGATACATTTTATAACCATAACGCGATTGGGTTGTTGTGAATGATCGTGGCAAGAGCGTATGGTTAATGAAATGATAGCGTTAATGATTCAGAGGATGATGTTACATGAAAGGGATATACACACTCATTGCTTTGCTGGTATTGGCAGGGTGTGGTGGTAAAAGTAAAGACAAAGACAGCGCGGTGGTCATCAAAACCCCCTGCGACTTATCACACAATACGGCTGTGTTTGAAGATAAAGATTTCTCCGTTGGGTATATCGGTGGCGAGATTGCATTTACCTTGCCGGATGATTGCTCCGTTAGCCGTGTTGAGGCGAGCTGGGTTGATGCTAAAGGCAAGACTGTTAGTGATGATGTGTTGAGTGTCAGTATTTCTGGTGCCACGCCAGAGCCCAATATTCTAATAATTCCTGCTGCTACACCTGTTGCCAGTGATGATGCGACACTTCAGTTAACGGCTAATAATGGCGAGCAACAAGGGGAGCCGTTTTTTGTTTCGGTTATAGATTTGGCCCATGTCAGCGGCCCTGGTGGTAACTATTATTTAAATTGGGTTTACGGAGAAGACCGCCCCGCATTAACGGTGCAGGTGCGCAAAGAAGGCTCTGACTATTATTGTATATTCGATAGTGGCAAGGTCTTGGTACACGATGCCAACTTTGAAGAAGACCCAAACGATGCGAGTGGATCAACCGTGGTTGCCGATGACATGCTGTACCCAGCTTATGAATTTGATTGCACTGACAGCCAGGTTAATGAACACCGTAAAGTCATGTCTTACGTTGATGATCTTGTCCACACCTATTCTATGATCAACGATTCGATGTTTTATGGCTCGTTAGTATTTGATATGTACGAGGGGTTTCTGGGCGTTCGCCCCATGGATAAAATCCGCATGCGCGTACATTATGGGAACAAAAGTAGTTTTAATTTATGGGCCCACTGGGATGGCGCATACGTTAATTTTAATGATGTTATGTTTCAAGCTTATGGCTCGGCGTCGCTTGATACGGTAAGCCATGAAATCACCCATGGAATTTTACAGCAACATACGGCTTTAAAGTTTTCAGCGGATGCGCCATACCATATGGATGGCCGAATGCTGCACGAAGCCTTTTCTGATATGGCATCTGTGATGGCGCATTATTATCTTTATGGTGAATTAAACTGGATAGCGGGTGATGAGAACTATTCAAACAAAAAACGTTATTTAAATAAAATAGAAACCGAAAACGGCGCAATCTCTAGTTATTTCGATTATACCGACGCGTCGAGTAATTATTACAAGCGTATGGGCATGATGACCTATCCATTTTATTTATTAACGCAAAAATGGGGTGTTAACGATGCGTTTTCATTATTTTTAGAATCGGCTAAGTCTTGCTGGGAACCGGCCAGTGAAATTTTGCATGCGGCTAGGTGTGTGCATCAAACTGCGCGAGTAAAAGGCTATACCGAAGACGATGTGATTGAGGCGTTTCGCGCGGTAAAAATTCAGTTACGTGAAGAAGATACGCTGGCACATTATGAATTTGATGCTAAAAAGTTACGAGTTCAGTTTACGGACGATACGCGCAGCGATCGGGTTGTCACGCATTACCATTGGGATTTTGATGACGGTACGACGAGTACAGAGGCTTCGCCTTATCATGAATACGCAGTGGCTGGTGAATATAATCCAACACTAACGGTCACGGATCACTTAGACCGTACCGATACCTTTTCGCGTGATGTGAGTATTACCGATCAATACTGTAAACCAATGACATCTACCATAAGACGTCAATTTGATTCCGTATCTATTAATGGTGTCGATTTAGGGTTCGATGCAAGCCGTTATGATTACACTGATTTACCACCAATTGACGTGACGGCCGATGCGCCGTTTTCGGTGGTTGTGGTTGGTACGGTAGTGGACACAAAATCGACAGACACACGCTGGAGTGTGCGTGTGGATTTAAATGATGACGCGAGTTATACAGAAGCAGATGACGAGTTATTACTTGAAAAAAATCAAGCTAATAACGAATATAGTTTTAATGAAACCATAACCATCGATAGCAGCTATATTGGTAAAACGGTTTATATGCGATTAAATGGCGATACGTTCAAAAGTTTTAGTGCATGTAATACGATTATGGGCAGTGTGGTTGAAGTGCGATTAAACGTAGTAGCGCCCTAGCTTGAAGATTTAACAAATGCATAGGCTATAAATAATCATTCAATCCAGCGTTGGATTGGTCGGTAGATCATTGTCATCAGTGTTGAAACGAATAGAAATATAAACGCTATGTGGCTGTCTTTTAGAAGTACATTGCTGTTTTAAGTAAACACTTCGTCATGTCACTGAGCACCTTTTAGCTGATCTATCTCGTGATAGATGTTGAGCTTTTCTTGCATTTTAATTTGGCGCTCTCTTATTATCTTTAAGTTTTCTACTAATAGTTTTAAATCCTCTATTTTTTTATCAGCTGTATTCTCTTTACTAAAAAATGATTCGTTATAATCCCAAGACACAGACTGTGTTAAATCGTTTACTTGAATACGCTCGTGGTTTTCTTGGCTTATGGGTGTGGGATTGGAGGTGAAGTGCTGGCGATCGGCTTGAATCTTACTCTGAAAGTAATTTTGCACCGCTGAGCGCTTGTTTAATGTGTGTGTTTGCTCTGATTGCTTGGCGCTTACTATTGTGATGCCTTGCGCTGTTGTATCTGTAATATTTTGTGAGGCCGCATCTTGCTGAGGCGTCACCGGTGTTGCACTTAGATTGAGATCGACCTCTTGGTATGTATCAAACGCAACTCGATTAGAATAAGTAGGCAGATCTAAAGAGACATGAGTCCCTTCATTGCGCTCATTAACGATGGCGTTATTAAATTGAAACTGGGTTAACGGTGACGCATTTTGCGTAATATTGCCGCTATTATTCACGTCTATTTCCTGGGTGCGTTCTAGGCGACCCTGCCCAAATGCTTGGCCTGGGTAATAAATTTCTTGAATGCTCACCGCCGCACCGTTTTCCATTAAGGCGACGCCGCTACGGGCCACTTGTGCTTGAAAATTACCATGGGTGTCGTAAAGATCAAAATCCATAGCCGCTGATTGCAGCGCAATCGCACCTAAGCCTACGGTTGATAAATCTTGTAATCTTTGAGCACCATTGTCATCAAAATCCATGAATGATAGTTGTGAAAATATGCTGTCGTTTTCGTCTATCCAACCATTACCATCTTCATCGTAGACGCTTAGTTCGGCAAAGCCATAACCAGTTTGTGGGCCGAACATTTCACTGCCGTCATCAATCAAGCCGTTGTCATTTTTATCGAACACTAAAAATCCCGTACCTGTGGCGGTTTGATGCAGTGTTTCGTTATTGCCGTCACCATTTAAATCAAATTCAAAATAACTATCGCTTAGTTGGGCAGGTCCGCCAGTTAAATTAATGACCAGTGGATCAATTAGGTCGCGATGACCGCTGAACTGACTGGTTTGCGTAACCTGCATATCACGTTGGTAATTAAGCTCTAATAAAAAATCAATCTCGCGGCCGTCTTCAGTCGTGACCTTACCTAGGGTATTCATTTGAATGTTGGTGTTTGATTCAAAGGCAAACACCCGATTAATGTCTACACCCACAAGGCGGCTATTAGTTTGACCAACACTCGATAGTGCAGTGACCGTAATCTCTTCTTCTAATGCTAAGCGAGTAATCGACTCAATGGCATGTGTGTTTTGTGTGACTTGAAAATGCCCATCCGCATCTTTAATTAAGCTCATGCTGGTGCTGTTGATAAGG
Organism: Oceanicoccus sp.; assembly: GCA_047621325.1. Lineage (GTDB taxonomy): Bacteria > Pseudomonadota > Gammaproteobacteria > Pseudomonadales > Oceanobacteraceae > Bermanella. Next base: position 21,471 of record JBLHLT010000032.1, on the reverse strand, counting down.
CTTAATGCTTCGATAAGCTGCGCCTGTTTGATACTGGCGGTGGTGCTTTGGGTCGGGCTTTGAATAGAGACACTCGAATTTATGACCCTAGCGGCTGTTTGTTGCTTGTTTGTATTTTGGTTAAACAACAAATTGGATGATGTGATTTTCATAAGAGCACCTATGCCGGATAGTAGTGGTATCGGCATGGCGCGATTTGTCTTTAGTGGGTTGTTATATGGATTCGTTATTTAAACCCTAGGGTTTGTACCTTTATAGTTGTGCGTACGTGTTAGGTTACAATCGGCGTTCATTTTACCGTTTTATTAAGTGCTTCTAATTTGTAATAAATGCCAGTGGCAACAGAATTGGCGTAATCTTCAATGTTGTCGTAATCCATTTCTTTTGCATAAGCGGCTAGCTCTTTCACTAGGCCATTTACTTTGGCGACTTCTTCATGGCTGCGGCCGCAGCCATTACAATGAGTGCCATCATGGGTACAGCCACCGTTACAAGGGCGATATTTCATCTCAATAATCCTACTGTTTTCGCTATAGTGGTTGGATCATAAACCTATAGGTTTGTCGGATATTGATAGAAGTCAGTTTGTGCACTGAGCCATTAGACTTTTACTCGCTTTAAATGAGCATGTCTTTTTCGATATTCACAAATTCATCACAGCTTTGCACCAATCCATTGGCGGTTAAAAATTCCACGCCATATACCTTGGTTTTGACTTTGTATTTGCTGCGCACTTTTTCGAGCAAAATAGCAAAATCACCATCGCCACTTAATAGTACAACTTGATCAACATCTGGTGCGCATTCCATAACGTCAATCGTAATGCCCACATCCCAGTCGCCTTTTGCGCTGCCATCGCGGCGTTGAATAAAGGGTTTGAGTTTAACCTCGAAGCCAATATTACGCAGAGCGTCTTGGAATTTAATTTGGCTGTCGATGCCGCGATCAATGGCATACGCATACGCGTGGGTAATGGTGCCTTGCGCGCTTAATTCGGCCCAAAGTTTTTTGTAATTAAATGACCGTTTATACATGTCACGGGTGGTGTAATAGATGTTTTGTACATCAACAAACACGGCAATATTGGTCATGGTGCTTCGCTTTTACAGACGTAATGCTACGCATAATAACAGCTTGGCTGGTTAAATCCTGCTTTGTGAAATTTTTGTGACAGGCAGGACATGACCATTGGCCTGCTTTAGTATTGCCTACACTTTTCTTATGAGTCTAAACCGTTGTTGTTTAGGCTGAATTTGTAGGAACACTCAGATGGATGTCAATGTGACGCCCAAATACCCCGATGAAAACGACATAGCGCGGCTCGCGTTTTCCACCAAAATTATTTTGCCTGACGATTTTGAAGCGCCATTAAGCGATGCACAAGTGCTACATGAATTTGTGCAATGCCACAAAGGTCAATTAAAAACTTATGTGCCAGAATACCTTGAGCTCGATAAAATCATTAGCCAAAACCAAGACGTGATAGGGGTTGAATTATTAGCCGATGTTCCGGTGCACAATATTCAATTGCCTATCCCGTTACTTACAATCGGCGACCCGACCACCAGCCACACAACGTTCTTTATTAGTGCTGCCATTCATGGGGTTGAGCGTATTGGCACGCAAGCATTATTAGCGTGGTTGCAGTCGTTATTACAACGCTACCGCTGGGATGGTTTATGGCGCAGCCAGTTTGAAACCGATGTGGCCTTGGTGATTTTACCCATGGTGAATCCGGCTGGCATGTACTTAAATACCCGCGCTAACGGCAACGGCATTGATATTAATCGCCATGCGCCCATCGAAGCCGAAGACCCAGTGCCGTTTTTATTAGGCGGGCAACGGTTTAGTTCACGTTTACCTTGGTATCGTGGTAAACAAGGTGGTGAGGTGCAAACCGAGTTTGCCGTATTAGAGCAAGTGATCGAACGTATTACCTCACACGATAAACCCGTTATCGCGTTGGATATTCACAGCGGTTTTGGGTTTAAAGATCAGCTGTGGATTCCCTATGCGTATCGTCGCCAACCCATTAGTGATGTGCCTGTGTACATGGCGCTTAAAATTTTGTGGGAGCGTAATTACCCGAATCATAATTACTTGTTCGAACCACAGTCTACCGCGTATTTAAGTCATGGTGATGTGTGGGATTATTTTCACCGTAAATGTCAGCAGCAAGGCCGCACGTTACTGCCCATTACACTAGAAATGGGTTCATGGAACTGGGTGAAAAAACGGCCCATCCAGTTGTTGAGTTTTAGCGGTTTGTTTCACCCCACCGTGCCGCATCGACATGCGCGGGTATTACGCCAACATTTAGGGTTAATGGATTTTCTATTGGCCGCTACGCGTAATTTTGAGCAATGGAAACCCACGGGCGATCAATGGTATGCCATGGAGCAAGTGGCGTTATCTATGTGGTATAAAGAATAGTCTGGCATTTAGGCGGCATCTTTTTTTGATGCAGAAAATGCGTTTTTTTGGTTTGGTTGCGGTGTCATATTTTGTTTAACGTGATGCATGCACCTTGCCTGTTTTTGAAAGTAGGTATCGATGCCATCCATTAAAATGCCGCTAGCAAGCAACACCGCTTCAGATAAATAATTGAATTTAAAACCTAATACCCACAAAAACACACAATAAGAAAACACACGGTGCCCGCGCTCTAAATAATAAACACCATCGCGCAATATATTCGAACTACGTTTACCACTCAAACGCCAAAACTGTTCGGCCCAGCGCCACACATCACTACTCACCCAAAGTAATGCGCCAATGGCCATCGCGTGAGTAAAGGGAATGAATGTAACATTCCAAATGATAAATAAACCCAAGCTGACGCCGTGGTGTACTGAATAAAACGTGCGGTAACTGGGTTTTAGCTGATGCCAATCACGGGCGATAATGCACAAATCATAAAGGTACAAGCCTAATAGAATTTGCATCCAGTAATGGCGAAATAGCTCGCTGTCTAATGGAAATAACGCCACATAACATACAACAGACATAATACTCAGAAGGTAGTGGCTGCGTTCGGCGCGATGCTGACCGGTTAGTTGCGACATGATAAGCGCATCTAATATTAAGCAGATACCGCAGATGGCAAAGATGGATTGCCAATAGCTAATAAAACTGGGGTGAATAATCGTTTGCCAAACAACATCCATGTTATGTCTCCGTAATTAGGAGCTTAGCGAATTGGCCTTTTGTTGTTCAATAGCCCAGCGCACGTGTTCTGTTATCAATGCTGACTCTGTGTCTAATTGTTTAGTTAACGCAAATAATATGTCATCACTGAAAGGTGCATTGCCCAGTGCCACGGCAATGTTGCGAATCCAGCGCTCATGACCGGCGCGTCGAATCGGTGTGCCTTCGGTTTTACTTAAAAACGTGGCTTCGTCCCACGCAAATAATTCAAGCAAGGTGGCGGTGTCTAAGTTGTGGCGAGGGGTGAAATCTTTCTCTTGTGACGCTTTGGTGAATTTATTCCAAGGGCAGCAAAGCTGGCAGTCATCGCAACCAAAAATGCGGTTGCCCATTTTACTGCGCAGCTCCTCAGGAATAGCCGTTTTCAACTCGATGGTTAAATACGAAATGCATTTGCGCCCATCGACCACGTGGTTATCCACAATGGCGCCGGTTGGGCATTCGGTGATGCAGGCGGTGCAGCTGCCGCAGTTCATGTCGGTATAGGGTGTATCAATGGGCAATGGCAGGTTGGTGAACAATTCCCCTAGAAAAAAATAGCTGCCGGCTTTGGGGTTAATCAACATGGCGTTTTTGCCAATCCAGCCCATACCGGCTTTTTGTGCCAGCCCCCGTTCAAGTATCGGCGCGCTGTCGACAAAGGCGCGAAAGTTGGGTGACAGTTCTAAATCGCTAATACCTTGTTCGATGCGTTTACCCAACTGGGTAATGCGTTTGCGCATGAGTTTGTGGTAATCGCGCCCTAAGGCATAACGGCTGATATAAGCTTGGTTGGGGTTGTTTAATACGCGAATGGTTTCTACTTCGGGTGCCATGTAATCCATGCGCAGACTGATAATACGAAAGGTGCCGGGGTGTAATTTTTCGGGGCGGTAGCGCATGTCATCGTGGTCGGCCATGTAGGCCATTTCACCGTGGTAGCCTTTGTCTAGCCATTCTATTAAGCGCTCGCCGTGCTGGCTCATATCGATATCGGTAATGGCTACTTGGGCAAAGCCCAGTTCTTGTCCCCAGGTTTTGATGTCGTGCGCAAGCGCTTGGCTTTGTTCTGGGGTGATCATAAACAAGACTGGACCTTAGAAGTATTTTGCAATTTTACGCGACTTCACCTCGTATCTCTACGCATTGATTCGAAGTGCGCGACATTGAATTTGAACAATGGAGAACTTGCGTGATGCAGGTATAATCGTCGCATTTACAGTTGTGGTAGGCACGGATGACGACACACAAAGCTTTGCGCTTGAAATCAGATATGGGCATTCCTTTATATACCGCTGAACAATGTCAGAAGTTGGATCGTCATTGTATTGATGACTTAGGGTATGTCGGATACGACTTGATGCAGCAAGCTGCTCAAGCCGCGTTCGCGGTATTACTGAGTGAGTGGCCACATGTGCAGGAGCTCATTATTTTATGCGGTAAGGGCAATAACGGCGGTGACGGTTTTGAAATGGCCAGTATCGCGCAAGAGCACGGTATTGATGTGCAATTGGTGTTTGCAGGTGCTATTTACCGTTTAGAAGGTGAGGCCAAGCAAGCCGCAGAGGCCGCCATCAATTCAGGCTTGGATGTGATCTCGGGTGAGCAAATTAATTGGTATAAACCTAATTGTGTCATCGTAGATGCGCTCTTAGGCGTGGGTATTAACGGCGCACCAACGGATGACGTGGCGGAACTGATCACTCAAGTTAACGACAGCCCGCTACCGGTACTTTCTATTGATGTGCCGTCTGGTGTGAATGCCACCACCGGTTATGTGGCTGGGGTGGCTGTTATTGCCGATATTACCGTGACCATGTTACTCAATAAACAGGGCCTGTTTACGGGAAACGCGCCTGATTATGTGGGGCAAATACGCTTGGCAAGTCTTGGTGTGCCAAAGGCGGTTCGCTCTCAGCTAGAGATTAGTTCGCGGTTACTTAACTGGCAGAGTTTGCAGCAAGGGGCGCTTTTTCAGCCAAGAAAGTTCACCGCTCACAAAGGGGACTTTGGTCACGTGCTGATTATCGGTGGTGACAGTGGCATGGCAGGTGCGGTGAGCTTAAGTGCATCGGCTGCTCTGCGCAGTGGTGCTGGGTTGGTGAGTGTCGCTACTCGCCCCGAGCACGTATCGGCTATTGTGGCGCGACAGCCAGAAGTGATGACCCACGGAATTGAATCAGGCCAACAGCTTTTGCCATTATTAGCCAAAGCGGATGTAATCGCCATTGGACCTGGCCTTGGCCAAAGCAGCTGGGGTCAGCAAATGTTGCAACAGGTGATGCAAACCCAGCAGCCGTTAGTGTTAGATGCCGATGCGCTTAATTTGCTGGCACAAGGCAATATTAAACACAATTTATCGCAGCGCATTAGTGTGATGACCCCTCACTTAGGGGAAGCGGCGCGGTTACTCAATATCGAAATGAATAGTATTGCGCAAGATCGTTTTCAGGCCGTGGCGCTACTCAGTGAACGTTTTGACAGTTATGTGGTATTAAAAGGTGCGGGTTCTTTGATGGGGGATAATCAAGGAATAAGTGTGTGTACCGACGGCAACCCTGGCATGGCCAGCGGTGGAATGGGGGATGTGCTTACTGGCATTGCAGCCAGTTTTATGGCTCAGCATTTACAGGCATTGCCAAAGCACTTGCATCAAGTGATCAGTGGGGCGGTGTGTTTACACAGTGCGGCCGCGGATGAAGGCGCTAAACAAGGCCAAAGCAGCTTACTGGCCAGCGATTTGCTAATTGAATTGCGCCAGTTATTAAATTGACTATTTTCAATCGTGATTGATTGATAGGTATACATACACAGAGACCTAGATGGACCAAATATCACAACAGTTTAGCGACGAACAAGCCATGTTAGCGTGGACGCACTCAAAGGCCAGTGCTTTGCAGGCCGGTCTAGTGATTCACTTACATGGCGACTTGGGCATGGGGAAAACCACCCTGAGCCGTGGTTTTATTCAAGGTTTGGGTCATAAGGGAAATGTAAAAAGCCCGACTTACACCTTGGTAGAACCGTATGAGCTTGGTACCCTGCGGGTTTACCATTTTGACTTGTACCGTTTATCTGACCCTGAAGAGCTAGAATTTATGGGGGTCAGGGATTACTTTGCTGACGACAGTTTATGCCTCATTGAGTGGCCAGAAAAAGGCGTAGGCATTTTGCCCGAAGCGGATATCGACATTGTGATCGAGCCTTGGCAAGAGGGTCGTCAATTGACACTTAGCAGCCATACCGCAAAAGGACGCGCCCAGCTCACCGCTTGGGCATAGGTTTCATTAAAATAAAAAGAAGTAACGTGCGTACAGTATTAGCCGTTTTATTGTTCATATTACCCAGCGTGACGCTTGCCGATGTGCAAGGGGTTCGGCTGTGGCACGCCCCTGATAGCTCGCGCTTGGTGTTTGATTTAAACCGAGGTTTTGAGCACAAGATTTTTCCGTTAAATTCACCTGATCGTTTAGTGATTGATATTGAGGACAGCAAAATGCTGGACTCCCTCAAAGACCTTGATTTAAAAGTGGGCCCTATTAAAAAAGTTCGCTGGGGCATGCGCGATAAAAAAGATTTGCGCATCGTGCTTGATCTACGCGAAGCCGTCGATGCTAAAAGCTTCCCTCTTGCGCCGAATGATCAATACAGTCATCGCTTAGTGGTCGATTTATTACCAAGAACAACGGGCACGCGACCACTAAGAATCTCCTCTCCAATCCTTGATGCAAAACAAACACAAGCCACCCGTCGCGACATTATCGTCGCTATTGATGCAGGGCACGGTGGTGAAGACCCCGGTGCCATTGGACATGGTGGCATCTATGAGAAAAAAGTCGTATTGGGCATCGCACAAAAACTGGCGGCGTTGCTAGAAAAAGAACGGGGCTTTAAACCCGTATTAGTGCGCACAGGGGATTATTACATTGGCCTGCGAGAGCGCACCCAAAAAGCCCGTGCATCGAATGCCGACTTGTTTATCTCGATTCATGCAGATGCCTTTAGTAGCCATCGCGCCAGTGGTAGCTCAGTGTTTGCGTTATCACAACGCGGGGCCACATCAGAAGCGGCACGTTGGTTGGCCGATAAAGAAAATTCATCGGACTTAATTGGCGGTGTTGGCGGCGTCAGTTTGGACGATAAAGAAGATTTGCTGGCGGGTGTGTTATTAGACTTGTCCATGACGGCGAGCCTGAGTGTGAGTTTAGATTTAGGCCAAATGGTGTTGAACAGCATGGGGGGCGTTTCAAAATTGCATAAACATAAAGTGGAGCAAGCGGGTTTTGCGGTTTTAAAATCGCCGGATATTCCATCGCTGTTAATTGAAACCGGCTTTTTATCCAATCCTGGCGAGGCAAAGAAATTAAAAACCTCGTCTTATCAAAGCCGAATGGCGTCGTCTATTCATCAAGGCATTAAGCGTTATTTCTTACAGTCACCGCCACCGGGCACATACTTAGCCAGTATTCGTGATACCAGTGACCGCTTAAGAGAATATGTCATTGCACCGGGTGATACCTTATCGGTTATCGCTGAGCGACACGCCACATCAATGTCGACGCTCAAAGAGCTAAATGGTTTAAAAACCAGTATCATACGGGTTGGCCAAGTGATCAAAGTGCCAGCCACCTAAGCGCTGCCATTCATCAAATTCGAAAAGAACACCATGAAACGTATAGAAGTTCTAAGTCCTCGTCTTGCTAACCAAATTGCCGCTGGTGAAGTTGTCGAGCGCCCAGCAAACGTGGTGAAGGAGTTAGTTGAAAATAGCTTAGATGCTGGATCTACTCGTATTGAAGTGGATGTAGAGCAAGGTGGGGTTAAATTAATCCGCATCCGCGATAACGGCTTTGGTATCGAAAAAGACGATTTACCGCTTTCATTAAGCCGCCATGCCACCAGTAAAATCAAAGACCTTGATGATCTAGAGTCCGTACAAAGCTTAGGCTTTCGCGGTGAAGCGCTCGCCTCAATCGCCTCTGTCTCGCGTTTGGTCTTAAGCTCCCACGAACAAGAAAGCGAAGAAGCTTGGCAAGTTCAAGCGGAAGGTCGAGACATGGCCACCGAAGTGAAACCCTGCGCACACCCTGTGGGCACCACCATTGAAATGCGTGACTTGTTTTTTAACACGCCAGCGCGCCGCAAATTTCTACGCACCGAAAAAACCGAATTTAATCACTTAGAAGAAGTCGTCAAACGCATGGCGCTGAGTCGTTACGACGTCTCATTTCAGCTGCGCCATAATCAAAAAGTGATTCACAGCTTACGCCCATGTACCTCTGAATTTGATAAAGAAAAACGGGTTGCCAGTTTGCTCAATCCGCAGTTTATGAAAGAAGCAGTCAGCATCGAAATGGAAGGCGCGGGCTTAAGATTATGGGGTTGGGTGGGCTTACCGACGTTTAGCCGCAGCCAAGCCGACATGCAGTATTTCTTTGTAAATGGCCGCATCGTACGGGACAAACTTGTAGCTCACGCCATTCGTCAAGCGTATCAGGATGTGTTGTATCACGGGCGCCACAGCGCGTTTGTATTGTATTTAGAATTAGACCCCGCGCTGGTGGATGTAAACGTGCATCCCACCAAACACGAAGTACGCTTTCGTGATGGCCGCTTAGTGCATGACTTTTTATTCCGCTCATTGCATAAAGCATTGGGTGCTGTTCGCCCTGAAACACCAGAACCAGACGCCAACTTACAAAGCCAACCACAGGTCAGTGGCATCGCCGCCGGTGAGTTTGCGGGGCAAAATAATATGCCGTTACAACAAGCGCCGGTTACCGGTAATCCTTGGCAAAACAATTACACATCACAGACGATAACACCCGGGCAAGTGCAAGAGCAGATGCAACATTATGGGCAGTTGCACCAAGGTACAATGGGGAATGGCTCTGCATTTTCGCAGCCTATGCCAAATAACAATGTTATGCCGACCATGGACGTCAACGGCACTGGCGATAAAGTGGTTCCGCCACTGGGTTATGCGGTTGCGCAGTTACACGGTGTCTTTATTTTAGCGCAAAACGAACACGGCTTAATTGTGGTCGACATGCACGCCGCACACGAACGTATTACCTATGAACGTTTAAAAACCGCCTATGATGAACAAGGTATTGCGTCGCAACCTTTGCTCGTACCTGAAACCATACATGTGAGCCAAGAACAAGCGGACATCGCTGAGCAACATGAAGCAGAATTAGCCAAATTGGGTTTTCAGCTAGAGCGTTTAGGGCCAGAGAGTTTGGTGATTCGCCAAATGCCGGTGTTATTACGCAGTGCCAACAGTGAAGCGTTAGTGGTCAAAGTGCTTGAAGATTATCGGCAGCATGGTGGCTCTCGCCACATGACAGAATTTCGAAATGAAGTGTTATCCAGCATGGCCTGCCATGGCTCAGTGCGCGCCAATCGCCAGTTAACCATTGCCGAAATGAACGGATTATTGCGCGACATGGAAATTACAGAACGAAGTGGTCAGTGTAATCATGGTCGACCTACTTGGACTCAGCTCTCAATGAAAGAGTTGGATAAACTATTTATGCGTGGTCAATAATGTCACAGTCACCATTACCACCTGCCATTTTCATCATGGGCCCAACCGCTTCAGGCAAAACAGCATTAGCGTGCGCGCTTTATGATGAATTGCCATGCGAATTGATCAGTGTCGATAGTGCGCTGGTTTATAAAAATATGAACATTGGCACGGCCAAACCCACCGCTGAAGAATTAGCACAGTACCCGCACCACTTAATTGATATACGTGATCCGTCACAGCCATATAGTGCGGCGGATTTCCGTGAAGATGTTTTACAGATAATGGCAGAGGTCACCGCGCGAGGGAAAATCCCAGTGTTGGTGGGCGGTACCATGTTGTATTTTAAATTCTTGCTCGAAGGTGCCGCTGATTTACCCGAAGCGGACGACGCCGTGCGCAAGCAAATCGAAGAAGAAGCCGCTGAAAAAGGCTGGCCAGCGATTCATGAACAGTTGGCGCAGGTTGATCCAGAATCGGCCGCGCGCTTAAATCCCAATGACCCGCAACGCGTTCAGCGAGCATTAGAAGTGTATCGCGTAACCGGTAAAACATTGACAGAGCACTGGGCGCAGCAGCAACAAAAAAGCATTCCGTATCAGGTGATTCAATTTGCCATTTGCCCGAAAGAGCGCAAAACCCTGCACGAACGTATCGAACTGCGTTTTGGGCAAATGCTAAAAGAGGGTTTTGTTGATGAAGTACGAGCGCTATATCAGCGAGGTGACTTGCATGAAAATCTGCCCGCTATTCGTGCGGTGGGTTACCGTCAAGTGTGGGAATATTTAGATGGCCAGCTAAGTTACGACGACATGATATTTAAAGGCGTGGTTGCCACAAGGCAGTTAGCCAAGCGACAAGTCACGTGGTTGCGCAGTTGGCAAAATTTAAATTGGTTAGAAAGTGAAGACCCAGATTTAGTGAAAACGGCTCTATCCATTTTGAAATTAGAAGTGCCATCACTGTAAATAACAGAGTGTTTTATCGTGAGTGCATTTAATTAGACGGTTCTCGCCTTGTAGTCTGTTATGCTGCCATTCATTATGAGGTAATTTACTTTCCTCAATTGAAGTAAGCGTCTATTACTTAACAGGTAGTTGCGGTGATTAGCTGAAACGTTTAATGGAATAAGCTCGGGTTATACATCGATTTATTACGAAAGCGTTAACTTAACGCCTTCTGCTTTTTAGAGAAGTGTAATTCAAGGCTGAATAAATGGTTGGCATATTGCCATTGATTTATTGCCAAAGGTTTAAGTTAAGGTCTACTTCTTTGTAGATAGAGAAATATATGAGGCTGAATAAATGATTGGCATATTGTCATTGATTTATTACGAAAGCGTTAAAGTTAGCGCCTTCTGCCTTGAAAATAGTGGAATCCGAGGCCATAGTTGTGGCATAGTCCGCGCACAATTGCATAGGGCATGGGCGAATCGCTCAATCATTAGGAGATAAAAATAATGTCAAAAGGGCACTCCCTACAAGACCCTTACCTGAACGCGCTGCGTAAAGAGCGTATTCCTGTATCTATATTCTTGGTAAATGGTATCAAACTGCAAGGTCAGGTTGAGTCATTTGATCAGTTCGTCATCGTGCTAAAAAACACAGTGAGCCAAATGGTTTATAAACACGCCATTTCGACTGTTGTTCCTTCACGTAATGTTCGCCTAGCGCCAACAGAAACCGACGAAGAATAATCGAATTATCTAAAATAGCTCGAACGATATTCAGCGCAAGCTGTCTATGGTGCGAGCTATTTTGCTATTACTTCGCTTGTTTGTGCCTGCAATCGTGCATCACAGTGGGCGATATTGTTAAAGATTGAGGTAGGCCTTGTTTTTTGATCGTCCCGATAGTGGCGAAGGTGCAGTTCTGGTCCACATTGATTTTCCTGAAGGTGCCGAGAAGGAAGATCCCCGCGAATTTGAAGAGCTAGTAGATAGTGCTGGGCTTACAGCCTTGGCTTTGATTACTGGTACCCGTAGTGCCCCCGATCGCAGAACCTATATAGGTAAAGGAAAACTTGAAGAGCTTCGTGAAGCCGTTGAGTTTTGTGAGGCCGAACTGGTCCTTTTTAATCATGCGTTATCTCCGAGCCAGCAGCGTAATTTAGAGAATGCACTAGAGTGCCGAGTGGTCGACCGTACAGGTTTGATACTGGATATTTTTGCTCAGCGTGCGCGTACTCATGAAGGTAAATTGCAGGTTGAGCTAGCACAGCTTCAATATCAAGCCACGCGACTTGTACATGGCTGGTCTCACTTAGACCGTCAACAAGGTGGTTACGGTATGCGAGGCACGGGTGAAACCCAATCTGAGGCTGACCGCCGTTTGTTACGTGAACGCGAAAAGCTGATTAAAGGCCGATTAAAGAAAGTGCAAAGCCAGCGTGACCAAAGCCGCCGCGCTCGTAAGCGCTCATCAATACCTTCTGTTTCGTTGGTAGGCTATACCAATGCGGGCAAATCCACGTTATTCAATGCGCTTACAAATGCAGAGGTTTATGCTGCAGATCAGTTATTTGCGACACTTGATCCGACATTGCGCCGTTTACCCGTGCAAGGTTTAGGTGAAATTGTTTTGGTTGATACCGTGGGTTTTATCCGACATCTTCCACATAAATTAGTTGAAGCATTTAAAGCGACGTTGCAAGAGACACGTGAAGCGGATTTACTTCTTCACGTAATCGATTGCGCAGATGATGATCGCGCGTTAAATATGGAGCAGGTTGAAATCGTGCTGGATGAAATTGAAGCATTGGATCGACCAACGTTACAAGTATTCAATAAAGCAGACTTATTACCTGGACAGGCCTCTCGAATTGATCGCGATGAAAGCGGCATGCCTTGGCGCGTATGGCTCAGTGCTAAAACGGGAGATGGCTTAGAGTTGATCAATCAAGTGATTGGAGAGCTTCTTACCAGTAATTTATTTGAACAAAGTATAGAGTTGAGTCCTAAAGACGGACAACTACGCGCATTATTATATGATCATGGAGCCGTTTTAAACGAAACGGTTGATGAAAATGGTCAATTTGTCTTAGATGTGCGTATAGAAAAAGAAGATATGCTTAAAATGCTTTCTCGGGCTGGAATCCCTTCAGAGCGGTTCATTCCGAAAGAAAAAGAATTTTGGCAATAATTAATTAAACTGTTTGTCGCAACGTAAAAAACAAACAGTTATGATTTCATTCATACGAACTAACAAAATGGAGTGCTTATGGCTTGGAATGAGCCGGGTGGCGGCAATAACGATAAAGACCCGTGGGGCAACAACAATAATCGTGGTGGCAATAATCAAGGGCCACCAGATTTAGATGAAGCCTTAAAGCAGCTAATGGATAAACTAAACGGATTGTTTGGTGGTAAAAAACCTAACGGTACCGGCGGATCAAAAAGCAGTGGGCCAGGTGCCGGTGGTTTTTTTGGTTTGATTCTTCTCGTAGTTATCGTGGTGCTGGGTTTTAAATCCGTTTACACCATTGATGAGCAGCAACGTGGCGTTGTATTAAGTGTTGGTAAATACGACCGTACATTAGAGCCAGGCTTACGTTTTGTTATTCCTTTTATTGAAGTTGTAACGCCGGTCAATGTGACCAACGTGCGTAACGCTGAATTAAAAGAATTAATGCTAACGCAAGATGAAAACGTAGTTGAAGTGGCGATGAACGTTCAATACCGTGTGGTTGACCCTGTGTCATTCTCATTACGTATTGAAGACCCTGAGCAAACGTTACTTCATGCAGCAGAATCTGCCCTTCGTCATGAAGTAGGTAGTACTAACATGGACCCAATTTTAACCAGTGGTCGTACGCTGTTAGCGGGTGATGTGCGTGATCGCTTGCAAAATTATATGCGTAATTATCAAACCGGTATTGAGGTTGATAAAGTGAATATCAAAGATGCAACGGCTCCTCAACAGGTTAAAGCGGCATTTGATGATGTACAAAGCGCTAAGTTAGATAAAGAACGTTATGTGAATGAAGCAGAAGCGTATGCCAACACTATCGTGCCTGAGGCCCGTGGTAATGCACAGCGTATGTTAGAAGAAGCCAATGCATATGAAGAGCAAGTAATCGCACAAGCAGAAGGTGAGGCGGATCGTTTTGTGAAGCTGCATGCCGAATATCGCAAAGCGCCTACCGTAACACGTGAGCGTTTGTATTTAGACAGCATTAGCAAGGTTTACAGCAATTCTAGTAAGGTACTTGTTGATGTAGAAGGTGGTAATAACATGATGTATATCCCGTTGGATAAGATCATGGAATCTAACCGTGCTTCTCGTGCATCTGGTACGGCGACTAATGCAGATATTTCAGGTATTGCTGATCAAGTCGTTGAAGAGTTGCGTCAGCGTCAAGCCGGTCGTGTTAGGGAGGGTCGATAATGAGTCCTAAGTCTCTTATCCTCAGCATTGTTGCTGTAGTTGTTGTGTTGGTGGGTTTATCCAGCGTTTATATGGTTAATGAAACCGAGCGAGCAATTAAATTGCGCTTCGGTGAAATTATCTCTGATGATATTCAGCCAGGTATCCACTTAAAAGTGCCGATGATTGATAACATTAAGAAGTTTGATGCGCGTATCCTTACGTTAGATGCCCGCCCAGAGCGCTTCTTAACAGCCGGTAAAAAATTCTTAATCGTAGATAGCTTTGTTAAATGGAGAATCGAAAACGTTCGTGACTTCTATAAAGCAACGTCGGGTGATCGCTGGAAAGCGGCGACCTTGTTAGCTAACTTAGTGAATGATGGTATTCGTGCCGAGTTTGCTAACCGTACGGTGCAAGAGGTGGTTTCTGGTGAGCGTGATGAGTTGATGGTTGCGTTGACTAAATCTCTAAACGCACAGGCAGAAAGTCAGTTTGGTATTAAGATTCTTGATACTCGTGTTAAAGGTATCGATTTACCAGAAGACTTGATGAACAACGTTTATCGTCGTATGTCGGCAGAGCGTGAGCGTGAGGCTCGTGAGCTACGCTCTCAAGGTAAAGAACTTGCAGAAGGTATTCGTGCTGACGCTGACCGTCAAAAGACAGTATTAGTTGCGAATGCGTATAAAGAATCTGAGGTGACTCGTGGTGGTGGTGATGCAAAAGCATCTGCAATTTATGCCAAAGCCTTTAACCGTGATCCAGAGTTTTATGCCTTTACTCGATCTTTAAAAGCCTATGAAGAGACCTTCAATGGCCAAGAAGATGTGCTTTTACTGAAGCCGGATAGTGATTTCTTCAAGTACATGAAGAATATCAAAGGCAAGTAAATTTAGCGGGGCGTCTGGATTCAGGCGTTCGACCCATAAGGCTCGCATTGGCGGGCCTTTTTTATGGGGACAGATTACTTCAGGTCTTTGGCTTCCGAGTTTCCCTTGGGATTCAGCAAAAAAACGTGTAGAATTCGCAAAACCGGGCTAAATCCCCGGTTTTTTTATGTACAGGATGTACCGTATATCGCGATATCAGGATGATATAAAGCGTATATGTAGTGACCCTTATGATAGACAGCTCTGTTTGGCAGCAAATTCTAATCGCATTTAGTCTGGTTTTGGTCTTGGAAGGTATTATTCCTTTTCTTTATCCCAGTCGCTGGCGTCGCTTGGTGGTTCAAATGGCCGCCATGAATGACAACACAATGCGAATTGTTGGCCTTGTGAGTATGCTCTGTGGTGTAGGGCTTTTAATCATAGTTACCTAGAGATAGAGCGAGTTCAGTATGAATCAAGCCGATCGCTGGTTGTTACCCGACGGTATCGAAGAACTCTTGCCTCCTGAGGCAAAGCAGCTTGAAACCATGCGCCGAACCTTATTAGACATTTCTTCTAATTGGGGTTACGAGCTGGTTGTCCCGCCACAATTAGAATTTCTTGAGTCATTGCTAACGGGTGTTGGCAGTGATCTAAACCTACATACCTTTAAAGTAACCGATCAATTAACCGGTCGCTTAATGGGTGTGAGTGCTGATATTACACCTCAAGTGGCCCGCATAGATGCACATAGTTGGGCAAAAGACGGTGTAAACCGTTTGAGCTATTGCGGTTCGGTATTGCATACCCGTGCCAAATCGTTGCTAAGTAGCCGCGCCCCAATGTTAATTGGTGCTGAGTTGTTTGGTGAGTCAGCGCCTTGTGCAGATGTAGAGATTTTGTCTTTACTACTAGAAAGCATGGGCCAAGTTGGCTTGGGTCAAGTGCATTTGGATATTGGCCATGTGGGTATTTATAAGGCGCTTGTGAGTGCCGCTCAATTGAGTGAGCAGGCCGAAACCCAGATTTTTGAAACCCTTAATAATAAAGCGGTTACCGAATACCGCTTGTTAGTCGAACAGAATGTTAAGGGTGAAAAGCTTCAGCGCGCATTTATTTCGTTACTCGAACTAAACGGTTCAACGGATGTATTAGAGCAAGCTAAAGCGTTGAATGATGTGGCTGATGTGGCCTCTTCATTAGAAAATTTAACTAAAATCTGCGCAACATTGCAGTCTCGCTTTAAAGATGTGGATATCTTTATTGATTTGGCTGAGCTGCGCGGCTTTGATTACCATACGGGTGTTGTGTTTGCAGCTTATGTTGCTGGGCACGGGCAGGCCGTAGCTCAAGGTGGTCGATATGACGATACCGGAGCGGTATTTGGTCGCGCACGCGCGGCTACAGGGTTCAGTGCTGATATTAAGCAGTGGGTTCGAATTGTTAATAAACAAGCATCTACAGAGGATGGCATTTTTGCACCGGTAGATGCGGACTGGTCTGTGGTGAGCGATTTACGCTCACAAGGCAAGCGAGTCATTAGTGGATTGTCAAACACTGACACTCCAGCAGCCTTTGGTTGCACTTCGGTACTGGTATTCAAGAATGACCAGTGGATTGTGGAAACTCTTTAAGCAAATTATTACAGAGCAAAACTCGCTATGGGCAAGAATGTCGTTGTACTAGGTACACAATGGGGTGATGAAGGAAAGGGCAAGATCGTTGACCTTCTAACCGAAAAAGCAACTGCTGTTGTGCGTTTCCAAGGTGGCCACAATGCTGGCCATACGTTGGTGATTGACGGCGTTAAAACGGCGTTGCATTTAATACCATCCGGTATTTTACGTGATGGCGTTCAGTGCATCATCGGTAATGGTGTGGTGGTTGCACCAGATGCATTATTAAAAGAAGTACGTGATTTAGAAGCGCGTGGCGTGCCAGTGATGGAGCGTCTGCGTTTATCACATGCTTCTCCTTTGATACTGCCGTATCACGTGGCCTTAGACCAAGCCCGTGAGATTAAGCGTGGCAATGCTAAAATTGGTACGACAGGCCGTGGCATTGGTCCTGCGTATGAAGATAAAGTAGCTCGTCGCGGATTGCGTGTGGGTGATTTATATCAGCCAGAGTTTGCAGATAAGCTAAAAGATGTAATGGAATTCCATAACTTCTCTCTTAAGAATTATTACAAAGTGGATGAGGTTAGCTACGAAGAAACGCTAGCGTCTTGCATGGACTGGGCAGAGCAAATCAAAGGTATCGTTGTGGATGCGGTTGATCTAGTGCACAGCATTCGTCTTGCTGGCGGCGATATCATGTTTGAAGGTGCCCAGGGTACGCTTCTTGATATCGACCATGGTACTTACCCATTTGTTACGTCATCTAATACCACGGCTGGTGGTGTTGCGTGTGGTTCGGGCGTTGGTCCTTTGTATCTGGACCAAATCATGGGTATTACGAAGGCTTACACAACACGTGTTGGTTCTGGCCCATTCCCAACAGAGTTATTTGATAAGGTAGGCGAACACTTATCTACAGTTGGTCGTGAAAAAGGCACAACAACTGGGCGTGCGCGCCGCTGTGGTTGGTTTGATGCGGCATTGGTTAAGCATGCGATTCGCGTTAACTCTGTCAATGCAATCTGTTTAACTAAGTTAGATGTATTAGACGGCCTTGAAGTGGTGAAAGTGTGCGTTGGCTATAAAGATGCTGATGGCAATATGATGAATGTACCTGCAAGCGCGGATCAGTTTGAAAAAATCACACCTGTATACGAAGAGTTGCCAGGTTGGACTGAGAGTACGGTTGGTGCAAACAAATTAGAGCAGCTGCCAGAAAATGCAAAAGCGTATATTCGTTTTATTGAAAAGGCGATTGAAGCGCCAATTGATATTATATCAACCGGTCCTGACCGCGTTGAGACGATAGTATTGCGTCATAGTTTCGATATTTGATTCTAGAGTCGTGAAAAAAGCCCAGATTTATCTGGGCTTTTTTGTGTCTGTTTGTTCTGTTTTTATGCTTTGGGTCAAATGAATACAGTTAGGCGTTACTAAGTGTTAGTGATGACCTGTGTTTCAGCTTTGATTTTGATTACTATGACTCACCGTTTAAAATTTTGGGGGAAGTATGGGTCAGTCTAAGGGCGAGCAAATCCGCCGACAAGTTATGGGTGATGAATTTGTTGATCGCGCTTTAGGTGCGACAGATGAGTTAACTAAGCCTATGCAAGACAATATTAATGAGCATGCTTGGGGTGCTACTTGGTTGCGTGATGACTTAGACCTAAAAACTCGCAGTTTAGTAACGTTGGCAATGTTGACGGCTCTAAAGGCTCCGACAGAGATTAAAGGGCATACTCGTGGTGCGTTACGTAATGGTGCCACGAAACAAGAAATAGCGGCGGTTTTTTTACACGCACAAGTATATTGTGGTGCGCCTGCTGCACAGGAGGGTTTTCGTGCCGCTAAAGAAATACTCGATGCTTGGGAAGATTGAAACAGGAAGTCATGCATGAATCAGGCGCTAATTGAAATATTATCTGACGGACAATTTCATTCCGGAGAGGATCTCGGAGCAGCACTTGGTATTTCTCGTGCGGCTATTTGGAAGCAATTACAGAAATTAGAGGCACTAAATATTCCGTTGCATTCGGTAAAGGGTCGAGGTTATCGCTTACCTGATTCAGTCGAGTTGTTAAATACAAATAAATTGGCTCAGTGCGGCTTTCCCTTTGATCGCTTTGTGACTTGTGAATTGGCATTGAGCATTGATTCAACAAATACCGCCATGATGCAAAAAGCTGAGCAAAATGATGTGTCTCGACATATTTGTTTTGCAGAAATGCAAACGTCAGGCCGAGGGCGTCGCGGCAGGCAATGGTTAAGTCCATTTGCGCGTAATTTATACTTTTCTGTGTTGTGGCCATTTAATCAAGGGATTGCAGCTATACAGGGGTTGAGCTTGGTTGTTGGTTTGGCAATTCACCGCGTGATCGAGCGTCATGATATTCAGGGTGCTGGTTTAAAATGGCCCAATGACATACTGATTAAACGCGATAGTGCTTTTGCCAAGATGGGCGGAATATTGATCGAAATAACCGGAAATGTTGCTGATAACTGTCAGGTGGTGATCGGGGTTGGTTTGAATTTAGATGTATCTTCCAAGGATCAGGCGCAATTGGATCAGCAGGCAATTGGTTTGAAACAATTAGGCTTTAAAGGTACTCGGAATCAACTGGCAGCCGATATGGCGAACGAGCTGGTAGCAGTACTGGAGGAGTTTAATACAGCGGGATTTGCAGCTTTTCAGGAAGAATGGAATGCAGCGGATTGCTTTAGTGGGCAGCCGTTAAAGGTCCTTTTACCCTCTAGCGACATGCAGGGGACTGGCTGTGGCGTGAACAGTAAAGGTGAATATCAATTAAAAACAGATCGCGGCGTGCAGGTGATTAACGCTGGCGAAGTTAGTTTACGTTTAAGTGAGGAAGCATAGAATGCGTTTGGAATTAGACGTTGGCAATACCCGTATCAAATGGCGCTTGTGTGATCATAGAGGTCGGTTTGATGGTGGTTTGGATTTAAAACAGATTTTACTCGAAGCCCCAGCCTGGGTGTCTTTGGTTGAAGATGTTTGGGTGAGCTCGGTTGATGATGCGCATAATGGTTGGATTGCTGAGCAGTTTCCGCAAGCTCAGTTTGCCCATACTCAGGTTGCACATTTAGGGTTGAGCAATAGTTATCAAGATCCACATAAAATGGGGGTTGATCGCTGGTTGGTCATGTTGGCGGCGTGGCATAAGAATCCGGATCAAGTGAATATAGTAGTCGATGCGGGAACAGCTATTACGCTTGATATTGTTGATGCATTTGGTCGGCATGTGGGTGGTTATATTTGCCCTGGATTTCAAATGATGAAAACAACTTTATTAGAGCAGACAAATAAAGTTTTGGCTGAGGCGCCTTGGCAAATAGGGCGAGCACCAGGTCAATCCACTCAGCAATGCGTCGATCACGGTATTCAAGATATGGTGGCTTGCTGGATTGAGCATCATCGAGTACTGCAGCCTGAGGCTAAAGTTTGGATGACAGGCGGTAATGCTGAGGCACTATCCACCTTACTGGTTGAGCCAGTTGAGTTGGTTTCAGATTTGGTACTTGATGGTTTGCAAGTTCATTTTTTAAAGTAGAAATTTATGCGTCTAATTCTTGTTACATTATTGATCATTAATCTTGCCTACTTGGGGTATCAGTTTACTCAGCCAGTAAAGGCGCAACAGGAATTGAGCATAGATGTGGCTGTCTCAACAGGCGCAGAGCCTATCAGGCTATTATCAGAGGTGACTCTTAAAACTAAAGATGTAGCGACTAGTGGCTCTAAGCAAGGCTCCTTGTGTTGGGCGGTCGGGCCTTACCCAGTTGAGTTAGATGCTAAGCATCTTTATGCGCGAATGTTGGCGATGGATATGAGTGCAAAAGTTGAAGCACAGTCAGTCGTTATAAAAGAGGAATTCTGGGCTTACATTCCGCCGCTTGCAAACCGCAAGCAGGCCATGCGTAAGCTTAAAGAACTACAGAAGCGCCAGGTCGATAGTTTTGTCATTACTGAAGGGGAGCTTGAAAACGGTATTTCATTGGGGTTATTTGCTAAGCAGGAGTCAGTTGATCGATTACTTGAAAAGCTTAAGGAAAAAAATATTGCTGCCAGTGTTAAACCTCTTAAGCGAACCCGAAGCCAGTACTGGGTGGTTGCGCCAGTTAATGCGCAGTATCCAGTTGATGAATCTACCCGAAATCGCTTGATGGAGGGCAGGGAAACCCCTTGGTTGCAAATTCTTTGTGATTCAGGTTTGCCTCAGGCCTAAAATTTAGATATAGTGCGCGCCCTCTTCGCTGAGTTCTTAATAGCGAAGAACAGCAGGTAGTCGCACTAAGTGTTTGAAAGTATGTAATTTTTAATAGAATTACTTGACAGGAAACAAAAGTGTGGCACAATCTGCGCCACAATTTGGTGGGGTTCCCGAGTGGCCAAAGGGATCAGACTGTAAATCTGACGCGCAAGCTTCGCTGGTTCGAATCCAGCTCCCACCACCATGATTTCTAGGCAAATCTTAAAGCAGTATAAGATTGAGTTGGCCTTTAAGGTTTTGCGGGTATGGTACAATGGTAGAACCTCAGCCTTCCAAGCTGATGATGCGGGTTCGATTCCCGCTACCCGCTCCAGTGTCGCTGATATAGCTCAGTCGGTAGAGCGCATCCTTGGTAAGGATGAGGTCGGCAGTTCGAATCTGCCTATCAGCACCATTAATAAGTTTTAAATTGAAGGTAGTTTTTATCCTGTAATGGGGTGGGCTGCCTTTTTGTGTATATGTACTTGCTAAAAAAACTGAGGCGTTATTATGGCTAAGGAACAATTTGAGCGTAACAAACCGCACGTAAACGTAGGCACAATTGGCCACGTTGACCACGGTAAAACTACGCTAACAGCTGCACTAACTCGTGTAGCATCAGAAGTTTTCGGT
>JBLHLT010000031.1:0-30188 GCA_047621325.1 Oceanicoccus sp. | reverse complement strand
AAAAATGGACGATGCCTATTAGAAATTGGAAACCGGCCTTGAATCGTTTTATGATTGAATTCGAAGACCGTTTAAAAGACTATATTTAACACTGGCGGTTACACAGAATGATTTACAGCCTCTCTTTTTTAGAGTAAAAACTCTTTATAATTGATGTTTTATTAATCTTTTTTAAAGACTTTTGTTCCAGTTGGTTAAAGGACGATAGTTCTACTTTGTTTAAAATAATATAAAACCGTTGTTTATGCGTTGTATTTCTTTTTTATCTGGTTATATTTCTGATCGATTTTAAATTTTAAAAAATTTATTTCATGTTAATAAGAATAATAATTAAGAGAATTCTTTTTAAATTTTCTTGTATTGATTAAAAAAGAAGGCCAAAACATGATTGAAGATGTTCAAGATGATGTTGTGATTTCACATAAAAATGATGAAATTGAAAAATCAACACCCACCATTACTAATGATGATGTCATTCACTACTATCAAAATTATAGCCGCCCAGGACTGAGTCGACTCCTTAAAACCCTTGGTATGCAAAATATCTATACTCGCGGTGAGGGTAATTATTTATATTATGAACATAATGGTATTGAAATACCGGTTCTAGATGCATTGGGTGGTTTTGGTGCGTGTATTTTTGGTCACAATTATCCGCCGTTAGTTTCTGTATTAAAAAACATGCTCTCCAATAATGTGCCATTTTTAGCCCAAGCCAGTACCCGAAAAAATGCGGCACTTATGGGTCATAAATTGAATTCAATGCTTGAGCAAAGGTTTAATAAGTCGTTTGTGAGTATAACCCTGAATACGGGAGCAGACGCGGTTGAGGCGGCACTAAAGCATTCAGAATTAAAACGTAAAAAGTCACTTGAAATAAAGATATTGGCTTTTATAGATGCTTTACGTGTATTACGCAAAGCTCAGCGAAATGAAAACATTCGCTTGAATACTCGCTTTTTAGAACATGCTTCGCGCTACTTGGACGCTACGTTAACGGATCAGCATATGACATTGATCCACCTTGAGGCAAAAGCACGGGATCTTTTATTAATTCGTCCCACATGTCTGTCGATTAAGCGTGGTTATCACGGTAAAACCACAGGAGCCTTGCAGTTAACCCACGGTGAATCTTATAGAGCGCCGTTTTCTTCTTTAGGGCCAATCAGCCAATTTGTTTGCCCAGATAACGCAGAATCCTTAGACAAAATTGTGGCAACTACCATGATTGAGTTGCCGTGTGTTATCAGAAATGGTGATAACTTTGAATTCAGCACGGAGCAATTTTGCAATATTAGTTCGTTATTTGCAGAGCCCTTGCAGGGTGAGGGGGGAATACACCCGTTAAAACAAGGCTTTTTGCAGCATTGTCGTGATGTAGCTGATGATCATAACTTCTCATTAATATTTGATGAAATTCAATCTGGCATGGGGCGTACCGGCACCTTTTTGTATTGTGAAAAGATGGGTGTGGTTCCTGATGTGATCTTACTGTCAAAAAGTTTAGGGGGTGGCTTAAGTAAAATTTCAGTGGCGGCTTTTGAAAAAAGCATTTATGACGCAGATTTCGACGAGGTCCATAGTTCTACTTTCGCTGAGGATGATTTAAGTGCAGGTATTGCGCTTGAAGCATTGAATCTTATTGCGCAGCCTGAATTTCTAAATAAAGCGGGTGTGATTGGTCAGTACTTAAAGAATAAATTACATCATATTGCGGGTAAATACACAGACGTTGTAGATTGTGTTCGTGGTGAAGGATTGTTCTTAGGTTTTGTTTTTAAACCTCAAGTGAATAGTGAATCCTTTGTTATTCGCTTCTTATCAGAAACCGGTATGTTGGGGTATACACTTGCAGGACATTTACTGCATGAATATGGAATTCGTATCGGTACGACGTTATCGGACGCTCTAGTCTTAAGAATTGAGCCATCACTATTCATTACCGAGCAAGAATGCGATCGCTTAGTGCATGCTTTAGAGCGTGCTGCTGAATGCATACAAAAGGCAAATGCATATGAGCTAACAAAGTACATGGTTGACGATATGACAGGTGGCACCTGTGATATTAAAGATTTTAGAGGGATTAACTGTGGTCGTTTACCTGAGTTTGAACCCGGCTTGCCTACGGTAACATTTGTGGCAACACCTGCTTCCGCTTTGCATGTGATGGATAGTGATGTAAGCCTTAAATTATATCGCCCAAGGCAAGTAGTTGAGTTGCTAGGAAAAATTGTAGAAGTGCTTGGCCCAGTTGAAACCGAAACCCGTACGATTGAATCAATAACCGGTGAAAAAATTAATTTCCGTATGTTGATTTTGATGTATGACCCTATTTTTATTAGTAATAGATTATCCACGGGTTATTTGTCCGATATTCTCGATAATATTAAAGTGGTGCAAAAAGATTCAGAGAAATTCAATCATCGTGTGTTGGGGTTAGGTTCCTATACGTCAATTGTTAGCCATAACGGCTTAGATCTAACCAGTGATGATATTGCCCTAACAACCGGTAATGCCTTGACGGTAGGTATGGGTGCAAGAGCAATTTTAAAATCAGCCGACGAACATAAACTTGATTTGTCAGCCTGCAGTATGGCGGTGCTAGGTGCGGGCGGCAACATTGGTTCTGTTTATTCAGAGGTATTGGCAGACCATGTACCTAGGTTGATTCTTATTGGGCGAGAAAATCGGTTGGTTCGCCTTTATCAGTCTGCTGTCACAATTTATCGCCAAGCTCACGAAGTTATCAGACACAAAAAAATTAAAGAAAGCAGTGTTGCGCATGTGCTAGCGAAGACGAAAAGTTATGCTGAATGGGTGACGTTTAATGACGATAGTGATACCTCGTTTGAGCAACTAATAGAATTATTGCAACAGGAGTTAGGCGATGATGCTCCAGTTTTAGTCACGTCAGATAATCAATGGTTAAAACATTCAAATCTTATTTTGACGTGTAGTAATGCACCAACACCGATTGTTTTCCCTCATATGTTGGGTACACACAAAACCATAATATGTGATGTATCTGTACCTCAAGATGTTGATGATAGTGTGGCCAACGAATGTGAAAACGTCGAGCTGATACGTGGTGGCTTGGTGAAATTACCACGTAATCCTGAAATCGAGTGGATGGGGAATCAGTGCTTAGGCAAGGGTGTAAGTTATGCCTGTATGGCAGAGACGATGCTAATGGGGTTAGAAGGGCACAGAGAGCACGGCAGCTACGGCAAAATAAGCAAACAAGAAGTCATTAAAATACTTGAAATAGCCGATATTCACGGATTCGAATTAGCGAAAATTAAAGTCGAAAAAATATTTTAATCATATTACTAATAAAAATAATAAATAGTAGAGGAAGTCCGACATGTCTCAATCCGGCAGCTTAAACAAAGCCACTTTGCCTAAGAATGACAGTGGTGAGTTAGATGTAGATAATATTGCACCTAGACGCTTTAGAATAAACTATGACCAACCCCATAAAATTAGTAAACATTGGGTAAAAAACGATGGCTTTTTATCCCATTGGATGAATGCGTATACATTAACGATTCCTGGCGGTGAAGATTTTAACGTTCGAACTATTCGCAGTTATATTGACGAAATTGCAGATGCGAACTTAAAAAATACAGCTCAAGGTTTTATTGCCCAAGAGCTTTCTCATGGTAAGGCTCACGAGCAGTTTTTTAGTGTTCTAGAAAAGCAGGGTTACAATATTCGAATTTTCTTGAGTGTGTATAAATTCCTATCCTTTAAAGTGCTAGAGCCGCTATCGACTAAGCTGTCGAAGCTTGCATTTGTAGTGGCCGTTGAACGCATTAATGAATTAATAGCTGAAGTCAACTTAGAGCATAAAATATTGGATGAAAGCCCAACAGAAGCGGCTAACTTGTATAAATGGCATTTTGCTGAAGAAATTGAACATAAATCAGTTGCGTATGATATTTATCAAGACGTTTCGGGTAATCGCTTCATGCTGGCTTACAGCACTTTGCTTTGTTATGTGATTAATCTTATGTTTTTAATGTTGGGTACCACTGCTTGTATGATTCAAGATGGGAGTATTTTAAACCCTAAAAACTGGTTGAGAGGGTTTCGATACTTCTTTACCAAGGAAAAGTTTTTCTGGAAGGTTACTTGGGGTTGTATTGAACTTCAAAAGAAATCGTTCCACCCGTCTCAAAGCAAAAATTTACACTTAGCCGACGAAATTCTAAAAAGCCGTGACGTAACGGCATAAGGAGGTTGTATGACAAGTGCAATTACGTATTCACCGGCGTTTAAAGATATCGATTTCTTTTTGCGCCAGTACGGCACGGGCAGTATGGCGTTTTCGTCACTGCAACCTGAGCTTAAATATTTCATTGATAAAAAGTTGGGTTACATGGCTTTTTTGTATTTGAAAGACTGGGTGTGGGCGCCTAAAGGTTTTAATGTGATTTTGGGCGATCCTATTTGTAATGAGGCGGATTTTGATGAATTGTTAGATAAGTATCTAACCGTTGTCGGTAATGAAAATACGGCGTTTGTTCACTTATCTGAAAATATAGCAGCCAAACTGAGTAAAAGAGGCGTAAGCGTTAATCAAATGGGAGTGGAACATTTAATTGATTTACCGACATTTGATGTGAGCTTGCCGGGTTCGCATTTTAGTCATGTTCGGCGCTGGCGTAATAAAGCGAGAAAAGAAGGTGTTGTCGTAAAAGAACTGCCATTTGATGAGATAAGCCCAGCTGAATTTCAAGCAGTGAATGAAAACTGGTTGTCGCGTAAAGGTGGCTCAGAATACATAGGTTTGACTCGTCCCTTGCGTGTTGAAGATAAAAAAGACGTTCGTTATTTTTGGGCGTTTAAAGATGAACGCTTAGTGGGCTTTGCTTTTTTTGATCCAATGTATCGTGACGGTGAAATCTATGGCTATATTCATAACATCGCAAGACTTGATGATACTTGCCCTAATGGCACGAATGATTTAATTATTTTGAGCGCGTTAGAAATAATGAAAGCTGAAAATCTTGACGTTTTATCGTTAGGGTTGTCGCCGCTAGCAGGTATAGAGGACGCAGCATTACCTTGTCATGGTGTGATTTCACGTATACTCAAATTCATGTTTAAGCATTGTGAATTTGTGTACCCGTTTCAGGGGAATTTCTTTCATAAAGAAAAATACCGTTCATCAAAAGCCCAAACATATTTGGCGATACTGCCGAACAGTAACTTATATCGTTTGATGGGCGTGTTTAGAACACTAAAAGTGCTCTAGCGATTAATGTCGAATGAGACTGCACCCATAAAAAAAACCATCCTGAAGATGGTTTTTTTATGGGTGCAGTTTTGTCGTATTTTCTGTTTATATACTTTCAATCAATGCACGAATACGCTTTGCTGCTTCAATGCATTCATCTACCTCCGCTACTAGCGCTAGGCGTATACGACCCGCGCCTGGGTTGATGCCATTAATGGTACGAGATAAATAACTGCCCGGTAATACGGTCACTTGTTGCTCTGCAAATAAACGCTGAGTAAATTCTTCTTCGTTAATTGGGGTTTCGGCCCAAAGGTAAAAGCTAGCATCGCTTTGTTTTACATTCATTACAGGAGATAAAATATCTAATACCGCCTTAAATTTCTGTGTGTAAAGACGACGATTTTCTTCTACGTGACTTTCGTCGTTCCAAGCGGCAATGCTGGCAATTTGATTTGGGATACTCATGGCGCAACCGTGGTAGGTGCGGTATTGAAAAAATGGCGTAAGAATGTTCGCATCACCAGCCACAAAACCACTGCGCAGGCCCGGAAGATTTGATCGTTTGCTTAAGCTGTGGAAGACCACACAGTTTTTGTAATCATCACGGCCAAGCTCGGCACAGGCTTGTAATAAACCAACAGGTGCGTCGACATCATCAATGTAGATTTCGCTGTAACATTCATCACTGGCTACAATAAAGTCGTATTGGTCGGATAGCGCGATAAGCTTTTTAAGTTGCGGCATATCGATCACCGCACCAGTTGGGTTGCCTGGGCTGCAAATAAACAAAATTTGGGTATTTTGCCAAACACTTGCAGGTACGGCGTCAAAATCAGGGTTAAAACCGTTTTCTTCCAAGCAAGGTAGGTAGTGAGGGGTTGCGCCTGCTAAGTAAGCGGCTCCTTCGTAGATTTGGTAAAACGGGTTTGGGCTGACCACAAGTGCATCTGGTTTCGCGTCGATCACGGCTTGGGTGAACGCAAAAATTGCTTCGCGGGTACCGTTAACCGGTAGAATTTGGCTTTCGCTATTAAGCCCATTAAGCGCAAATCGTGTACATGCCCATTGGCTAATGGCTTGGCGTAGCTCTGGTATGCCTTTGGTGCTCGGGTAATTGGCCAGTTTGTCGAGGTTATCTGCCATGGCTTTCAGTACAAACGCGGGGCTTTCGTGTTTAGGTTCACCAATGGATAAAGCAATATGGGGCAGGTCACAGGTTACCTTGGCATTGGCCTTAAGCTTATTCAGTTTTTCAAAGGGATAAGGCTGTAATAGGGCAAGGTTTGGGTTCATGAGTGAAGCTCTCGATAATTTTGCGCGAATTATAGAGGAGCAACTGCCGAAATTGTAGTCTTAAAGGCGGTAAGCCACATAAGCATTTAAATTTACTGCGGCTTAATTGTATGGTGGTAGAAATGTAGGTCGGGATTTATCCCGACGAACGGTGCGCAGTGTTATAAAATGGTTGGAGCATGAATATTTATGTTAGCGATAATAAATAGCCAGTCAATGACTGGCTTTTTGTTGTCTTTAAATCATTGAGGCTTAGTACTTAATACCCACTTTTTGAAAAATGAATGACATTAACCACGCAGGCCCAATCATTAAAAACTGCACGTCTTTTAAGAAAGAGGGCTTCTTACCTTCCACTTCATGGCCATAAAACTGCAACGCCCAAAGAGCCACAAACCAGATGCCCGCAAACCATAATAGATAACCCGGGAAAGCCGCATTAAATGCTAAAACCGTGGCATAACAAGCCCCCGTAAACGCTGCCATACCAATTGCTAGTGGAATCGACAAACGCACATAAAACAAAATAGCCATGACTGACACAATGCTGGCCCAATTAAGGTGAGGGCTAATCTCAGTCATTATCGCAGGCACCGGAATGGCATAAATAGCCGCCATCACCGTCCACACAATTTGCGGCACACAAAACCAATGGATGCGTTTATTGGTTTTGTTTTGATGGCTAGCGCCGTACTCGTCTAGCCATTGTTGAATATCTCTCGCCATCGCGGGCCTCCTAAAATGCCTATTGTTATGATGTTGGCAGCATTAAACAGTAACAAATCTATACAAATTAGCACTGCTATTATGGGCCTTGTTGATTGACCTTGCAGGCCAATTAGGCCTTAATTGCCAAAAATAATGATAAAAAAGTTTGTTAGAACATGAATACAGACCACAAGCGAGTGTCCATCCATTGGGTGAAAGCCATCTTAGCCGCCGCACAATCCCTAGGGGTTGCGCCGCAAGTCATACTGCAAGAGCTAGGATTGGAACTGGATTTAGACGCCAACGAACCGGCCTATTTAAGCTTGGATCAAACTCAAGAAATTTGGGCCAAAGCCGAAGAAAAAAGCGGCCACGATTTCTTTGGTTTAATGATGGGCCAACGTGTACGCCCAGCGTATTTTCATGCGGTAGGCTACTTAGCCATGACGAGTGAAAACCTGTTACAAGCCTATGAAAACTTCATGGCCTACATGCCACTAATCAGCGAAGGGGCCGAACTGGGTATGTCGTTTGAAGGGCAAAATGTTTGGATAAATTTTTCCCCAAAGCCAGATAATAAACCGTTTAGCCGCCATCAGCATGAATCCATTATTGCTCTATTATTAGCATTTAGCCGCTGGTTATTAGGGGATGAAAGCATTACACCGTTACAAGTGACTTTTCCCCACGCGGGCGCGGCAGATTTAGCGTTTTATCAAACGGTGTTTTCAGTGGTGCCAAAATTCAAACAAGCTCAAACCGCCATACAGTTTCCCAAAGATATTTTAAAACGCACCCTGCGTGAAAGTGACGCCGGTTTACACGCACTGCACAAAGCACACGCAGACCAAATGCTGGCCGCCCACGGCAATACCAGTTGGCGCGCCAAAGTGATTCACTGCATTGTGGCCAGTGCACACTTCCAATTATCCCGCGAACAAGTAGCCGACAAATTAAATGTCAGTACGCGCACGCTACAGCGCCGCCTACAAGAAGAAGACACCAGTTTTTTAGATATTATCGACCAGCAGCGAAAACAAAAAGCCGAAGAGCTTATTTTTCATACTCATAAAAGTTTAAAAGAAGTAGCCATGGAATTAGGCTTTGCAGAGTCGTCAACGTTTTATCGCGCGTGCCATCGTTGGTTTGATGACACACCCAGTGCGTTGCGGGGGAGGGGGGAGAAGTAGTTATAAAGATAATTTGGTCAGTGTGGTTAAGCTGAATGTAATGTGTTTAGTGTCAGTAAATTTTATCCGTGACGATGCATTTTAAATATCTCATAACTACTATCTGCAATAGAGAAGTTGTACAGGTTTTTTCAATTAAAATATCCAGCCAATAGGGATTAATTTCAGTTTTTAAGAAAAGAATAACTCCAAGATATAACAGCCTTCTTAGGGTGCATATTATCTCTCTAACTCTAACACCATTAATTGTGCACTTTCACCATAACTTGAGCAAATTTCTTCACTAGGCTTATTTATAAAGCCAAATTTAGCCCAAAAGCCAGTTGAGTTTTGAACCGCTACTAATAGTATCTTTACAAACCTCTGAGCTTGGGAATTATCAATTAAGTTTTGCACTAACTCTTTACCTATATTTTTTCCTCTTCCTTCAAAAGCTAATGCTAAATCATGAATAAATAAAGTTGAGCTGTCAGCTACAGGGATTTTTTCATGTAACTTTGGTGGGGTATCACTCGCCCATGGGTGCGCTAATAAGTAGGCTAATACTTTACCTTTATCGTCTGAATATACCGCACAGGTTTGAGGCGATGAATGCCATTTATTTTTTAGAATGTTTATATCTTCAGGAACGACATCTGTATAGGCTTCTTCCTGAATTTTTACGATGTCATCCCAAGAGTTTTCAGTGATTAGGCTAATTGACATGACATAAACTCCCAGATAAATAACGCTTTTGGCTAAAGGGCGTGCGTCTAGCGCGTCCAGTGGAGGCCGTCTTTTTGGCCGGAACGCATTTCAGCGTATTGTTAGGCTTCAGTCACTTCCAATATTACGCTAGTTTGAATCTTAGGGTTCCAGTAGAGTCCACCACCATATTTAAAATGTTCCTTTATTGACGCTAAAGTTTCAGTATGCGATTCAAATATGGTAAATCGGTAATTTTTTGAAATATCTGCTGACTTAGAATCAGTGACCACGCTTATGGTCATATTGTATTCTCCAGCCTTCCAGCAAAAGTGCTTTTCAAAAAAATCAGATGCTGGCTGAACAAGGTTACTAGGATGTTCATAAACTTCTTCAGATTCTGCCGAGGCATTTCCCTTTTTTTCTTTTTGGTATGATCTCAAATCGGCGAGCAAATCACCTTCAATTTTTTGATACGCTTTCTCATCTTCTCGTCCGAAAGACCGTAGAAAATTCGTGATATGAGCCCATTCATTCTTGGGATCTAACGAAAAGGTCGTAAACAGAACAGTGTTCTGATCATTTTGATTTTGCAGATAATTTTGAGCAGGAAAATCAATCACATTGGTGCCATCTCTAGAAAGAGTCACATTTATATCTTTTACTCTGACTCTGCGACCACCAATATTATTTAAAATAAGGTGTAACTGAAGATTGGGACTACCCAATTTATGTGTAATAGATAGCTTGGAATAAAGCTCTAGGTCAAGCTTAGCTCTTTTCAGAATCACATGGATTGGTGGGATTTGAGAAAGTACTACTGCTGTTAAAGCGACAATAACAGCCCAAAAAGACCAATCCATATATAATGGTGTAACTGCATTTTGCATTTACAATTCTCCGTAACTATTTGTAGAGCCTAATATTTTAATCGTGCCCATGCGCATCTACACATTGTCAGGCAATAGCACTTTTCAGCAGTAAGTATTTGAAGGGAAAGATGTTTCTTTGAAATCCATTTCAAATCTAGCTAGAAAAACGCGCACGTACGGTGTATTGGACATAACAGGCGCCTGTTATTTCTGAGCGCGTGTTTTTATGTCAGTGATTTTGCACCGTTTTTAAATAATCATCCAGTGTAAATGCGCATTTGGTTGAATGATAAATAGACGATCCTTGCTAAGGAATAGGGGGCTTAAAAAATACGCTGTTTGTATATGGCGTTGTTTTTCATTTGGTTGCAGGTTTAGCAGGTGTTTATTCGTTCATTGGGTGTTTTAGAAATGGATACCCGATCTGCTCGTTCCTCACGTCGAGTATGACGGTACTGAACGGATCGGGCGGATAGTTAATTAGGGCTTGTCTCGTGATTTAAGAAATGGATACCCGATCTGCTCGTGCCTCGCGTCGAGTATAACGGTACGGCTAAGTGGGCTGAGCCGACCGTTATGCAGAGCGTGCACCGACCGCTGTTAAGATAATTCTATTTCTTGCAAAAAACCTCTAAACCATTTGCTGCTGGCGTCGTTGTCGTGGGTGGCGTGCCAGTATAAATACACATCAACACTGCTGGCTTCAAACGGCAGCTCGATTAATTCCACATCATTAAATTTTTCAGCCAATACGTGGGCATAACGCTTGGGCATGGTTAACCATAAATCACTGCTGGCCACGACCTGACACGCGGCAAAATAATGCTGGCAGCGCAGTGCGATGTTTCGTTTTAGGCCTAATGCACTGAGTGAATAATCCACCAAACTTGGACCAGAAGGCCGTGAACTGACCACTATGTGCTGGGCGGTGAGGTAATCGTTTTGGCTCATTTTTGTATTGTTTGTTTTATCGATTCGCCTTAATACCACTAGTTCATCTTCGATGAGTTTTTGTTGTTTGATGCTGGCTGGGCTGGGTCGTAATACATCGACAGCAAAATCCCATTCACCGCTGGCCAGCTTGGCGTCTAGGCTTTTACGCTCCATGGTGACGCTGGCAACCGATATGTTAGGGCCAAGTTCGGTTAGCTTGCTCACTAATGGCGGCAGTAAGGTGGCTTCTATGACGTCCCGCATGGCAATGGTGAACGTTTTATTAGCAAGGGCGGGGTCAAATCCGTGGGCGTGTTGTACCGCTTGGTTAAGCTGTGCGAGGGCGCTTTGAATGTCGGGTAATAAGTTTTGCGCCAGCGGGGTTGGCCGCATTTTATGGCCGTGACGAATAAACAGCGGGTCATCTAGGCGGTCACGCAGGCGGCCAAGGGCGTGACTGATGGCTGGTTGGGTTAGGTTTAAGCGAGCGGCGGCGCGGGTTAGGCTGCCTTCACTGTAGATGGCTTCAAATACGGTGAATAAATTTAAGTCTATTTTCATAATTGATTTGGCAGTATGCACTGCGAGCCCCATGGTCATTGGCTGTTTTTTACTATTAATAACACTAATAAATAAAAATTCAAAATATTCATTAGATTTATAGTTGTTAGGGTTTTACTGTAGAGCCATACAAATCAAACGAATAAGGGCATGACCATGGATTTTAACCCGTCACCGCAAGGGGCTGAGCTGCTTAAAAAAGTAACCGATTTTGTGAACAACGAAATCATCCCTATTCAAGATGCCTACTACGAAGAACTTAGATCACTAGAAAATCGTTGGGTGGTACTGCCCGTTATTGAATCGTTAAAAGCCAAAGCAAAAGCCCAAGGCCTGTGGAATTTATTTTTACCAAAAAGCGAATACGGCGCGGGCGTCAGTAACAGTGATTACGCGATGATGGCCGAGCAAATGGGTCGCAGTTTTATCGCCCCAGAAATTTTCAACTGTAACGCCCCCGATACCGGCAACATGGAAGTATTGGTGCATTACGGATCAGAAGAACAAAAAGAAAAATGGTTGCTGCCATTATTAGAAGGCAAAATCCGCAGCGCGTTTTGTATGA
Organism: Oceanicoccus sp.; assembly: GCA_047621325.1. Lineage (GTDB taxonomy): Bacteria > Pseudomonadota > Gammaproteobacteria > Pseudomonadales > Oceanobacteraceae > Bermanella. The sequence goes on along the minus strand of JBLHLT010000031.1, from coordinate 18,137 downwards.
CAGAGCCAGACGTTGCCTCAAGTGATGCCACTAACATGGCCGCCACGGCCATCATTCAAGATGATGAAGTGGTACTTAATGGCCGCAAGTGGTGGAGCACCGGTATTGGCCACCCAGATTGCCAAGTGCTTATTTTTATGGGGCTAACTCACCCAGATGCGCCAAAGCATGCGCAGCATTCAATGGTGCTTGTGCCTAAAGATTCACCCGGTGTAAAAATCGAGCGCATGCTGCCAGTGTTTGGCGAATACGATGAGCCTTACGGTCACGGCGAAGTCAGCTTTGATAACGTGCGCTTGCCATTAAGCGCCATTATAAAAGGCCCTGGTGCCGGTTTTGAAATTGCGCAAGGTCGTTTAGGGCCGGGCCGTGTGCATCACTGTATGCGTGCCATTGGTGCGGCGGAACGTACATTAGAGTTAATGATTAACCGCGGTATTGCCCGCGAAGCATTTGGCAAACCCATTATTAACTTGGGTGGTAACCGCGATATTGTGGCCAATGCGCGCATGGCTATTGAACAAGCCCGTTTGTTAACCCTTAAGTGTGCATGGTTGTTGGACACAAAAGGGGTGATTGGTGCGTTAAGTGAGGTATCACAAATTAAAGTGGTGGTGCCAAATATGTTGCAAACCATTGCCGACCAAGCCATTCAAATGCACGGCGGTGCGGGTGTGAGTGATGAATATTTATTAACCGGTATTTTTGCTTATGCTCGTTGCTTGCGTTTGGCCGATGGCCCAGACGAAGTGCACCGCGGTATGGTGGCAAAATGGGAAATGAAAAAATATTCTCAAGCCATTAAAAACCAAGCTAAATAAACACGCTAAATAAAAGGTGTCTCATGAAACGAATTATTATTACCGGTGCGGCGAGTGGCTTAGGTGAAGCCCTCGCAAAAGAATACGCTAAGCAAGGCTGGTCGGTGTGCGTGGCGGATATTCAGCAAGAAGCTGGGGAGGCGTTGGCGAAAAAACTGGCGTCCGCTCATGGTACTGATTGCTTCTTCCACTCCTTGGATGTTACCAGTGAGGATCAATGGCAAGCACTTTATAATACCGTTGCGCAACGTTGGCAGGGACTTGATGCACTCATTAACAACGCGGGTGTCGCATCCAGCGGTGACATTGATGACTTACCGCTGAAAGATTTTCAGTGGACGGTAGATGTTAACTTAATGGGCGTCGTAAAAGGCTGTTACTTTTTTGCGCCATTACTTAAAAAACAAGGTGGCTATATTGTTAATGTGGCGTCTATGGCGGGCTTGCTACATGTGCCGGGTATGTCAGCTTACAATGTTTCAAAAGCGGCGGTTGTGGCGTTAAGTGAAACCTTATGCGCCGAACTTGAAAGCTACGGCATCAAAGTGTCGGTATTGTGCCCTGCATTTTTTCAAACCAATTTAACCAAAAACATGCGCGCCACTCATCAAGGTGGTATTAAAGTGGCCAATCGGTTAATGGAGAAGTCATCCATTAGTGCCGCCGATATTGCCGCAAAAGTGTACAAAAAATCAATGGCGGGTAAGTTTCATATTTTAACCCATACTCGTGAAAATATGTTTTGGCGTTTAAAGCGCTTTTTACCAAAGATTTATATGATGCAGATTAAACGCACTGGCCAAAAAATGCATAAAAAAATGATGGAGAAATCAGCATGAGTTTAGAAGATACCGCTGGTTCGATTCGCCAAGGTGAAGAATTAGATAACGCAGCCGTTAAGCAGTTTTTAGCTCAGCATATAGATAACGCTGAAGGCGAGTTAGAAATTACCCAGTTTCCAGGTGGCGCCAGTAATTTAACCTATCAGTTATCCATTGCGGGGCAAGACTATATTTTACGTCGCCCGCCATTTGGTAAAATCGCAAAAAGCGCACACGATATGCTGCGTGAAGCCAATATTATTGATGCGTTAAAACCGGTTTACCAATACGTACCCAATATTATCGCCAAGTGTGACGATCATGCGGTACTGGGTTGTGATTTTTACATCATGGAAAAATTAACGGGGATTATTCCTCGTCAAAACATGCCCAAAGAATTGCAAATGAGTGAAGCGGATACCCGCAGCTTATGTGTCAACGTAATTGATAAAATGATCGAACTGCACCAAGTGGATATTAAAGCCGCAGGGCTTGATAAACTGGGTAAAGGGGACGGCTACGTAGCGCGCCAAATTAATGGTTGGAGCGACCGTTATATTAAAGCCAAAACCGATGACGCCACCGATTTTCAAACGGTAATGGATTGGCTAAAAGCCAACATGCCACAGGACGTCGGCCAATGTTTGATTCATAACGATTTTCGCTTAGATAACGTCGTACTTGAAACCCAAAACCCATTGAATGTGATTGGGGTTTTAGATTGGGAAATGGCCACCATAGGTGACCCGCTTATGGATTTAGGCAACAGCCTTGCGTATTGGGTGCAAGCGGATGACGAGCCACAATTTCAAATGATGCGCCGTCAGCCTACCCACTTGGCGGGTATGTTAACTCGTGATGAAGTAGTGGCTTATTACGCTGAAAAAACCGGCCGTAGTCTTGATTCATTTGTGTTTTATGAAGTGTATGGTTTGTTCCGTTTAGCGGTGATCATTCAACAAATATATTACCGTTTTTATCATGGCCAAACGCAAGACAAACGCTTTGCGGGTTTTGCTCATGCCGCCCGTTATTTAGAAAGCCGCTGTTTGCGTTTGATTAAAGGCGAAGGTTGATCGCGTGGCCGAGTTATATTTAATTCGCCACGGTCAGGCCAGCTTTGGTAAAGACGATTACGATGCGTTGTCTGAGCTTGGTGCACAACAAGCGCAAGTGTTAGGGCAATGCTTGGCAGCATCAATTAAACCGACGCAGTTAATGTGTGGCTCGCTTAATCGCCAGCAACAAACAATGGATAACTTGCTGGCGGGTTTTGAGCGGGCCAGTGGTAAGGCTTTAACATTGCCCATTAAAGTGCATCCTGATTTTAACGAATTTGATCACGAAAATGTGTTGGAAGTGTTTAACCCTGATTTTAAAGATAGGGCGTACATGACTAAGCACATTATGGCGCAAAAAAATCCAGAAAAGGCATTCCATAGATTGTACCGCCAAGCGGTTTTGCAATGGCTAGAAACCGATAAACCAGAGTTAACAGAACGCTTCGACGAGTTTTATCAGCGTGTTAATCGAGGTGTTCATAACATTGTGCAAAATGCTCAGCGCAAAGAATGCATAGTTGTAGTGAGTTCGGCTGGCGCAATCTCAATGTGCTTGCAGCACGTGTTAGGGATCAGCGCGGTAAAAGCATTTGAACTGAATGAAATGATGGTGAATACCGCCATCACCCGATTCGTATTTAATGAAGCCGGGGAATTAAACTTATCGTACTTTAATAATTATCAGCATTTATCTTTGGGTGATACCAAGGTAACGTATCGCTAAATAAAAATAAGGAGAACAGTATGTCGACAGAACTTTTTGATTTAACCGGTAAAGTGGCATTAGTAACTGGCGCCAGTCGTGGTATTGGTGAAAGCATTGCAAAATTATTAGCGCAGCAAGGCGCACACGTGATTGTATCAAGCCGTAAATTAGATGGTTGCCAGCGTGTGGTTGATGAGATTAAAGAAGCGGGTTACAGCGCGCAAGCCATTGCATGTCACATTGGTGAAATGGAACAAATCGCCGCCGCGTTTGAACAAATTAAAAGCGAACACGGTAAGTTAGATATTCTGGTTAATAACGCAGCGGCTAATCCTTATTTTGGCCACATTTTAGATACTGATTTAATGGCGTTTCAAAAAACCACAGACGTGAATATTCGTGGGTATTTCTTTATGTGCGTTGAAGGTGGCAAGTTAATGAAAGCCAATGGCGGCGGTAGCATTATTAACGTGGCATCTGTAAATGGTGTGACGCCGGGTTCACTGCAAGGTATTTACAGCATCACAAAAGCGTCTGTTATTTCTATGACAAAAGCCTTTGCCAAAGAGTGCGCACAAATGGGTATACGCGTGAATGCGCTACTACCGGGTGCAACCGATACTAAATTTGCGGCAACATTGGTTAAAAATCCTGCAATTTTAGCGAAAGCGCTAGAGCATATTCCAATGAACCGTATTGCGGAGCCAGACGAAATGGCGGGCACGGTTTTGTATTTAGCCAGTGATGCTTCAAGCTACACAACCGGTGCGTGTATTAACGTAGATGGTGGATATTTGTTGGCCTAGTGGTCAATAAATAATGAAAATGGACACGTACGACTAAGTTGTTTTTGAATAACATTAGCTAATGCGCGCAGTTTTCTATTTTCATGTTAAAAGCGTTGAATGAAGATTGCCCGTTTCTTCATTCAGCGCTTTTTTTATGTACAAAAAGTGTTACCTTGTAAGCATAAAAATAAAAAGACAGGATTTATTGCGTGAAAAAAATAATCATCGGTTCAGCGGTCGTGTTGGTTGGTTACTTGGCTTTTTGGCCTGTCGAAATTGAACCCGTTGCATGGCAGGCGCCCGATAATCAAGGTTATACCGGTTCATTTGCACAAAACCAGCAATTGAGCCAAGTTAATCGTATTGAACTGAACGGCGATATAGGCCCTGAAGACTTAGCGCTAGATGCAAAAAATCAGGTTTATTTTTCACTTTTAAGTGGTGATATAAAATACCTAGATAAACAAGGTCAGATTCAACCTTGGGTGAACACAGGCGGTCGCCCGTTAGGTATTGAGTTTGATAAACAAGGCAACTTGCTTGTAGCGGATGCTATTAAAGGTTTATTAAGCATTTCGGCCCAAGGAGAGATCACGACCTTGGTAGACAGCGTAGATGGTGTGGCCGTTAATTATGCCGATGATGTTGATGTGGCCAGTAACGGTAATATTTATTTTTCAGATGCCTCTACCAAATTTCATGCGAAAGATTACGGCACCTATGGCGCAAGTTTACTTGATATTAATGAGCACGGTGGTCATGGCCGTATCATTGAATACAACCCAAATACGAAAGTCTCTACCGTATTAGTGAATGATATTAATTTCGCCAACGGTGTGGCGCTAAGTCATGACGAACAGTATGTTTTATTTAATGAGACGGGTAGTTATCGTGTTCTGCGTTTAGCATTAAATGGTGAACTGCGCGGTACATTGGATGTGTTAATTGATAATTTACCTGGGTTTCCAGATAACCTTGCCAAAGGTAGTCATGGTTTATATTGGTTGGGGTTAGTCAGCCCACGCAGTAAGCCATTAGACATGCTATCTAATTCACCAACCCTGCGTAAAGTGGTGCAGCGTTTGCCGGCCTTTATGCGACCAAAAGCTCAAGAGTTTGGTCATATTGTGGCGATTAATGACGCAGGCGAAGTGGTCTTTAATCTGCAAGATCCTCTGGGCATGTATGGTCAGACCACTGGTGCGTTAGAAGTAGGCGATAAGCTGTATATCAGTAGCTTGCATGAAACGGCGCTGGCGGTCACACAGAATATTAATATTAAGCAGGGTAAAACCTTAAACGTAAAACACGAGCTGTAACCCTGATTTTCAATGTGATTGTCATCTAACTGTCATATTTCATGGTTACTGTCCTTAAAAAAGGACATAACCATGAAGCCACAGATTAAATATTTTTTGTTCACCTCATCATTGTTTTTAAGCGCCCAAGCGCTTGGCCAAGAACCCGCCGAGTTAGATGCTCAAACACTCAATAACCTAGCTGAAAAATACGATGTTCAGTTGCCTGTATTAGAAGACTTTACCGTAAGCTATAACTTTAAATGCCCGCAAACTTTATCGGCTAATGATCTTGTCACCATTTTAGATACTGAAAGTGAAGACACCGAGCTGAGCATCATGCTTGAAAGCGATCGTCTGCAATGGCGTGATATTTATGTAGAAGCACGTTCTGGCATCAGCTGCTTACAGGAAGGTTTAATATCAAAGGGCTACTGATTTTGTTTAATTTTTAGGCAGGTGGTCTTTAATGATAGCGAATAGTTCGGGCCTACCTTTCGCAATCTCGTCATTGCTCAGCCCTTCAAGTGAGTGCGGGTATTTCAACCAAGCTTCTGTTTCATGAATATAAAAATCCGGTACGCGCCCTGTTTTATTACGAGAGGGCTTGTAATAAGGAACAGCGACCCGTACATCGTGAGGCATATTTAATCTAGTTCGTTTTCTTAGCTCATCAATAATGGCCTCAATAGAGCGGCCAGTGTCAAACACATCATCTACGATCAATAAACGATCATCGTGCTGCATGTTTTTTATTAAATAACTTAAACCAAATACTTTTACTTCACGTGATTGCATGTCGATGCCGGCGGCATAGGACGAGGTTCGAATAGCAATGTTGTCGGTTTCTACGCCGTGATAAGCCAAAAACTCCTGCACAGCAATACCCACAGGCGCGCCACCTCGCCAAACAGCGATGATAAACGTCGGGCGAAAATCAGAATCCAATACTTGAGCCGCTAGAGCAAATGAATCGTCTAGTAAACCTTGGGCGCTTAAGTATTGTTTTTCACTCATGTGGGCTTCCTGTAATGTGGCGGACTATACTGATGACAACCTGCATAGGGTCAAAAAAGGCTATTGTGATTCATTTTAGCCTATGGCCTAATTAAAAGCTGACCATTTGGTTATTTTATGCGTTAGCTGATTCAATCACTTGTCAGCGTTGGAGGCAAGATGGAAAAGCGGTTTTTAGACGAAGAAAGCCTAATTCAAGATGCTTTTCGTTTGGGTGTGAGCATTCTTGAAAGTGGATTTCGACCAACATTTATTGTCGGTTTATGGCGTGGTGGCAGCTCAGTAGGCATATATGTACAAGAATGCTTGCAAACCCTTGGTGTGAAAACTGATCACATATCGCTGCGAACGTCTTATAGGGGTCAGCCTGCGTATCAAAATATGGTTGATAATCCAACGGGTATTCGTGTGCATGGCACGCAGTATTTAGTCGAAAATTTAAACGCAGATGATGGTTTATTGATCGTCGATGACGTGTTTAGTACAGGGCAGAATATTAATGCAGTACTGCGTCGACTTGAAAAACATTTAAAGCGCAATTTACCTCGCGACATTCGTATTGCTACTTTGTATCAAAAACCACAAATGAATCAAACCAAAATTAAACCAGATTACTGTTTATACGAAACAAATGATTGGTTGGTGTTTCCCTACGAGTTGTCTGGCTTGACGGTAGAAGAAATTGCACAATACAAACCGAATGTGTTACCGCTTTTACAACCGCAATATATCAAATAAAAATAGGTTTTAACTTTTTGGCATCATAGTTTATCAATGACCTTAAGCCTATGAAAAATAGTATTAAACTAGGACCATTTATAGAAATGTATCCCCGATGTACATTGATCGGGGATGTGATTTAAGCCATTTTAATTGCTACTTTATTTGTCTAGTGACGGTGCCTGAACCGGCAAAGGTGCATTGTTCAACTGCTCTATATTCTCAATATGTTCAAATTCCATTTCTATTAGCTGCCAGTTACCTTCTGCGCGAATTAATTTTACTTCCACGGGTAATTCGCCGTTTTCACCTATGACCACTAGCACTAAATGAGCTTGGCCTTCGTCATTGTGGGTTGCAATATTGCTTGTGTTGCCCACACTAATGTCATTGATAGAGCCTATTAATTTTTCAATTTCAGGTTGGTTTAAGATTGCTTGCTCAGCCACCTCATAGGCTTTTGAATGTTTGACGATATACTGTGAAATGTCATTAAAATCTTGTCCGGTAAAATCAATACTAGGCAAACTTGGAGTAAACCAATAAAAACAAATAATAAATAACGTGGCTAAGCCTCTATGAGAGCCAGAAATTTTTAAATCCCGTTTAACTTTTGTGCCGGCTAAATAATCACCAAGGCGACGTTTTTTAGAGTTTATTACGATGGCAAGTGCTTCAATTGGCCAAACTAATAGCGATAAGTTACGTAGTAATGCAGTCGGAAAGCGGATTGTTCCCCCTGATGTTTTTACAACCCGAATCCCCATGAGTAGTTTGCCAAAACTTAACCCTTTAAAGCTGTCTTTACACAAAAAAACGAATAAACCCGTTAAACCCATAGCGGAATGTAAACTGATCAATCCTTGAATGAACTCAGTATCCCAAGGGGTTTTAACGACAAAAAATACAGAATAGATAGAAAGAGAAGTGAAATAGCCGATTAACCAAAAGTCGATTAATACAGCAATAATACGGCGTTTGCGTGAAGCGATGGCGTTGTCCATTAAACTTTCCTGATACAAATACTAATAATCAGGCATGTTAACGGATTTTAAATATAAAACCATACATCACATACTCAAACAAAGGGAGTATGTGATGTATGTTGAGAATTACTCGGTTACTTCAGCGTAACGTACATACAAGTTGCCACTTGCAAGGGTACCGTTTTCGCCATAGTTGCTCACTACTTGAGCCTTAAAGAAGCGGTCGCCATCTTTAAACAAGTAAGTTGTAAAGGTTGGCCACATGTTGTGTCCACCGGCTACACCGTATTGAAACGCACCGTAGTTGCCCGGTGCTGAAAGCGCAGTATTAGCTGAGTCAGTGTAAAACTTATAGATATCGTCACCACTTGCTTTCGGGTTGGTGACATCAAATGCAGAACCTGAGTTTACTAGTACGTGGCCTACGCCCGCTGCGCCAGTGCCTGATACAGCGGCATTGATTTGAATGTTCCAGCTACGGCCTGCGTATTCAATGCTTAACTCCCAATCGTCAGTTGCACTTACTACAGTGTTGGTTTCCATGTCCCAATATTGACGGGCATTTGTAAAGTTAACTTCAGGTGACGTGCTTGCAGCTTCAAAAATTTGGCCGTTGTCATCCCATTGTTCAACTGCGAACGTAATCGCACGTTTTGCGCCTGCTTCATAAAAAACGTCGTTTATTTTTACACGGCCATAATTGAAGTTGCCGTTACCATCGTCTTTCGCCGATTTAACAATCCAGCCGTTTGTGGTTTCAGTACTTGGTGTGAACACCGGTGCGCCTTGCGAGTAATCGGCCGCAAGCCAGTCTTCCATTTTGATGTAAGTCGTAATGCTGTCAGTTACAAAATCAGCATCGTCGCAGCTTGCTTTAGTGACGGCATTAAATGCGGCTTCTGTGTTGTCACGGGTTAATGCTTCAAATGCTGCTTGCACGGGTTTTTTATCGGCGTCGTATAAACCTTCCGGTGTATGAGCGGCACAAGCGCTAACTGAACCGCTGCCAGAAATGCCGCCATTGACAGTAAAACCTACATACTTCTGATAAGAAAAATGCCAGTTTTCATCTTTCGTTACAGTTGTGCCAGACTCTAAATTTAAATAAGCTGCGCTTTTAATCGCATCAAAAGCGGCATAGCTATTTTCAGTTGTAGTGGGTTCTTCTGTTTTTGGAACTTCGGTCACGGGCGTTTCAGTTACAGGCGTTTCAGTTGCAGGCGTTTCAGTTGCAGGGAGCTCAGTTGCAGGTGAATCAGTAGTTGAGTCGCTGCTGCTGCCACAAGCAGTTAATAGCGCACTTAGTGCTATTACAGAAAGAGTTGAGGTGTGTTTCATTGTGTTCTCCTAGTGAGTTTTTTTGATTTTATATGGGGCTTAAAAATTTAATTGAGTCAGCGCAATGCCTAAATACACATAGCGACCCGCATCAGGACGCAGATCGCTGCCGATACTGAAATCCCGTTGCACGTTCGTAATATTATCTATGCCGGCAAACAGGTTAACGTGGCTAGATGGGTAATAGTTCCATTTAAGGTTTACTTGAGAATAGGCTGGTGTAACCAGCGTATTTTCGGCATCAGAAAATTGCTTCGAATAATATTGATATTTAACCGCTAACTTACTTTTATGAGTCAGGTACAAATCGACACTGGTTTTAATGTCGTGTTCTGGTCGGCTGGTAAGCGCTTTGCCTGTGGCTTTGTTTTCAGATTTTAAATAGGCGTAACCTAGATTAGTGGTGAGCCATGAATTCACTTCATATGAGGTGCTGAATTCAAGACCAGAGGTTCTCGCTTTATCAATATTGCCGTATACATTCGCTACGACTTCACTGCCGTATTCGTTGCTTAATTCATCGGTTGTTTCTTGGTTAACATAAAAGTCGATGAGATTTTTTATGTCGTTTTGATAAATGCTCATATCAAAACTAAGGCGTTGATTGTTTGTGTACTCTAAGCTGGCTTGCATATTGACAGATGACTCAGGCTCAAGATTTTCATCGCCCTGTAGTACATAACCAATATGACTATGATCAAAGAAGTGATATAGCTCTTTTAATGTAGGAGTGCGGTAACCGTGACCACCGCCAATACGAATATTTAAAGATTGCTCGTTACCAATAAAGGGTGTGTATTGCAGGTTCAACATAGGCGAAAACTTAGTGCCGTAACGAGTGTTGTTATTGATGCGCCCGCTAAATAAAAACTCTAAATCTTGATTAACAAGTGTGCCTAGCTGGAAAAAGCCATTGGTATTTTTAAGACGTTTGTCATCGACTTCAGTGGCAACGGTTTGGATTGTGCCGTCGTTTTTGTACGACGTGGCGTTCATTCTGTCGTCAAGTACCTCTAAGCCTAATACGTAGTGGTTGGTGAAGTTTTGATTGTATTTATACTGTGCTGTTAGGCCATTGTGCTTAATATCTGTGACTCGATGTTGCTCAATATGAGCCGTACTAACGGTGTCTTGGCGAGATTCATTTGTATAATCTTCAAAACTATAACTGAGCTTGAGTTTGCCCAGTGTGCCATTGTCTTTTTCGAATGTTGTCATTAATGAATTTTTTTCAGTAATATCAATTTTATCTTTAGGTACGTTACCAATGCCGCCGATGAAATTATCATTAGTGGTTTTGATATCTTCACGGTAAAGGCGAGGGGAGACCATTAACTGGCTCGACTGAGTTAACTGAGTGATGCTTTTAACGCTTAAATTGGTTTTGTGACCTTCCCAGCCTTGAGTTTCGTCAGTATCTGGAGCGCGAAAACCAGAAGAAACTTGTGCGTCGGTAACGAATTGCAGAGAATTTTTTTTACTGGCTTGGCTGACATTTAAATTTATATGCTGCTTACCAACGGGTACTGCATCATATGGTAAATCTTGGCTGCCCCAAGAACCGCCGATGTAGCGGACATTGGCTTGGCGACCTATTTCGGGTTGACGAGTGATCACATTTACCACACCACCCATCGCACTGGTGCCATAAATAGCCGACATTGAACCCTTACTGACTTCGATGCGCTCTACATCTCCAATGGCGATTTGTGAAATATCCACGCTACTGCCTGTGCCTGCGGCCACAGGATTACCATCAATTAATACTGCGACGCGATCTGAGTCATAACCTTGTAGCCATACACCCACACCCGATTTTCCTGTAATAGGTTTGAGCTGTACGCCCGCGGTGTACGCTAATGCTTCGGCTAGGTTTTGAGCGTGGCTTTCTTCAATGGCTTCGCGACTAATTAGTTCAACCCTGACAGGTTGCTCGCTTAAATGGGGGTAGCGCTGAGCATGGCCGGTCACTTCTTGCGTGTCTAACTGGACTGCCGCTGTTGACGCTTGTGATGCCAGAATTGCCAGTACTAAATACGTTGGAGTATAAAGAATTTTCATAAATGATATTCATTCGCAGATCGTTATGATTATCAATACTATTGCATGTGATAATCATTCGCAATAGAATGTAATGAATAAATATGAGTCTTGGGTGAATAATGAACATTCAAGGGCGTAAAACTAAATCCTAACTGCTCGGAAGTAACCATGATTTCCTCCATTGAATTTTTTATGTATCGCATCAGCGACCTTTTGCTTGCACCTGTTTTGCTCGCAATTTTATTTGTGTTCTTTTTTGGCTTTTACAGCTTGGGGCAAGTGGCGATGCAAGCTTGGCAGCGTCGAGCAGGGCAGGCAGTAAAATCGAATAGGGGGTATGAATTGCATCACTATCAAGCGATAGCCAATCCTCATGATTTTGACGAATTAGAGCTGTTTGCTTTTAAACGTTTAGAGTTTTTAAAACTGGTGACAAAGGTTGCACCCATGCTGGGTTTGATTGCCACGATGATTCCAATGGGGCCTGCACTTAAAAGTTTAGCCGACGGTAATGTTCAGGGTATTTCAGAAAATTTATCCATTGCATTTGCGGCGGTTATTTTTGCACTGGCAGCAGCTTCTTTAACGTTTGTTGCGTTGTCTATTAAAAAGCGTTGGTTGGCTCAAGACTTAGTCGATTTGAAGCATGTTTTAGATAGTCAGCAAACACCTCAAGTTTCGTTAAAAGCGGTAAAAGAGGCCTGATATGAAGTTTTTAACAGAAGATGATGATTTAGATCCAATCACAACCGCGGTGAATTTAGTGGATGTTTTTTTGGTGATTATCGCCGCTCTAATTATATCAATTGTACAAAACCCGCTTAACCCATTTAGCAGCGAAAATGTCACAGTGATAAAAAATGAAGGCGAGCCCAATATGGAAATTATCATTAAAGAAGGTAACGAGATTAAAAAGTTTCAATCCCAGGGTGATATAGGCGCAGGTAATGGGCAAAAAGCCGGTACGGCCTACAAGATGAAAGACGGTTCTATGGTGTATGTGCCAGCCGCCGACGAACAGCCTGATAATCAATAATACGATAAGACATTATGAAACATAAAATATTCAATTATTTATTAGGGTTAGCCTGCCTTGTGCTAACACCTTTGACCCAAGCAAGTGATATCAATGCAAAGCATGTTTTGTATATTGGCGATAGTCACCTTGCGAGCGCAAAAATTAAAATATTACAAGAATCGGCGGCAAAGTATCAGTTAAATTTAGATGCGTTTAGCACCCGTAGCTTTTCAAAAAAACCGGGTTTAACGGTGTTGTGTGATTACGAAGTTGTCATTACCCAGGCGGTTAGCGCTGAAGCAGCAGCCGATCAATACACCGCAATAGCAAAGGGTTTAATCGCTTGTGATAACAAACGAATGTCGGTTGGATTTAATTTACAGGGCCTCAATAATGGCTTTACAAAAAAACAATACACACAAGCATCAGCCTATTTAGAAAACGGAATGCGCAAAAACTATGAAAACTTATTTTCATATTTGGGTAATGTGTTCTTCCAGCAGAGCAATGAACTAGGCGAACTTCATAATGTGCCCAGTGTCGGTTTGTATCACCCGCAATTAGATGGCCTGATTACTACTGACACTCAAACATTTTTTAAATGGCAAAAACGTGACGAAACTAAACCCTTAGTGGGCGTGCTAATGCATCGCAGTGCGATTGAAAATGAACAAACCGATGTTGTTGATGCCACCATTGCCGCGATTGAAAAACAAGGTGGTCAAGGTGTAGCCATGTTTTTTGATGGTAATGACGCTCATGAAGGCTTTAGAAATATGGCAAAAGGTAATGTGCAGGCGCTGATAAATTATCGCATGCTGCATGAAGCCGAAAAAACCAAACAAGATTTTATGGCAGTGGGTGTGCCAGTATTGCAAGGTTTGGTTTACCGTGATGGTGATCGTGCATCATTTGATGAGGCCCAAGCAGGCATTAATGCCATGATGTCACCTTACTTTTTAATGATGCCAGAGAGCGCGGGTGTGATCGACCCAACCATGATTGCTACAGTAGATAAAAACCGTAACCAAGTACCGATGTTTGATCACATAGATGCCATAGCCGAGCGTGCAATTAAGCAAGGCATGCTATCAATTAAAGCCAATACAAATAAAAAATTAGCCTTGTTTATGTGGAATTACCCGCCGGGTGATAAAAATATGGGAGCGGCTTTTTTAAATGTACCGGACTCGATTCGTGACATAGCGACAACCCTTAAACAGCAAGGTTATAACGTTGATTTAAAAACCTCAGATGAGTTAATAGAGTCTGTCGGTAAATTACTGCGCCCGTTTTATACGCGCTCGGGTTTAGAATTGTTAATGGAAAAAGGCCTAAGTGATTATTTACCAGTTAAAGACTACGTAGCTTGGTTAAATACACTGCCAGAGGCGGTGCGCCAGCCAATTCTTGAACGTTGGGGGGAGCCTGAAAATAATATTTACGTGCGTGATGTGAATGGTGAAAAAGCGTTTGTTATTCCACAAATTAAAATGGGAAATTTAATCGTTATGCCACAACCGGGTCGCAGTGAAGATGAAGATAAAAATGCAGCGCTTTATCACAGTACGTCAAGCCCTATTAGCCACTATTATTTAGCGGTATACCTTTATGCTAAACAAAAATTTTCATCGGATGCGTTCATTCACCTAGGTACACATGGTTCACAAGAATGGCTAAGCGGTAAAGAACGTGGCCTAAGCATGTATGACGCGCCGCAATTGACAGTGGGTAATACACCGATAGTCTATCCATTTGTGATGGATAACGTAGGTGAAGCTATGCAAGCCAAGCGCCGTGGTCGAGCGGTGATGTTGTCACACATGACACCGGGTTTTGCTGAATCAGGTTATTACGGTGACTTTGCAGAACTTGAAGACTTGCTCGAGCAATATATGACGTTATCTGAAGGTAAAACCAAGCAAGTGGTGCAAGAAAATATAAAGTCGTTGTCGATTAAACTTAAAATATTTGAAGATGTTGGCTTTACAGAAGCCCGCATTGAAAATGAATTTAATGAGTACATGCATGCCGTACATGACTATATGCACGAATTAGCAGAAGAGTCACAACCGTTAGGTGTGCACACCTATGGCAGCACGCTGAATGACCCACATCTTATGACGACTATTGCACAAATGTTAGGCCATGAATTTAAAGAGCAGGCAGAAATATTTGAGCAAACCAATACCATTGAGCTCAAGCAAGCGCCCGATTTTTTTTCGCAAAAACTAGAAGACAATAAAGTTGTGCAGCTAGATGACACTCCAGGGTTTAAATTGTTATGGGCGCACCTTGTTGAAAAACAAAGCTTAAATGCTAATGAAGCATTAACAGTATTTTTAACACAAGCCGAGGATTTTGCAGGGCGTATTCGTGGCCAGCAAGAGATGGAAAATATGCTCAAAGGTTTAAGTGGGCAGTTTGTACCCGTTGGTTACGGTGGTGACCCTGTGCGCGCTCATGATGCCGTACCAACAGGGGTTAATTTATTAGGTTTTAACCCTGCTAAAGTACCGTCAAAAGCCGCTTGGGAAGTAGGTCAGAAATTAGTCGAAGATTTAATTGCAAATCACTACAAAGAGAAAGGCCAATACCCGGATAAATTAGCATTTTCGTTATGGTCACTTGAAACCATGCGTCATCACGGTGTGTTAGAAAGCCAAGTATTAGCCGCAATGGGTGTGCGCCCAGTGTGGGATGAGAACGGATTTTTAAAAGGCACCGAAATCATTCCATATGCGGAGTTAAAGCGTCCGCGTGTGGACGTGGTAGCATCGGCCACTGGTTTATACCGTGACGCGTTTCCAAATGTCATGCTAATGATAGCCAAAGCCATTAAACAAGTGGCTGAATTAAAAGAAGAGAATAACTCAATTTATCAAAACACCTTAAAGCTAAAAGAAAGCCTGTTGGCAGAAGGCGTTGATGCAGAGGAGGCAGAGTATTTATCAACCGTACGATTGTTTAGTAATGCTTCAGGCAGTTATGGCAGTGGCTTAGCATCAACCGCATTAGCAAGTGATACGTGGGAAACTGACGATAAACTGGCCGATTTGTATTTGAATCGAATGGGTTATGCGTTTGGTAGTGACGCTAAACGTTGGAGCGACAAAGTAGAGGGTTTATATTCAAAAGCGTTATCTGGCACAGACGCGGTATTGTTTAGTCGTTCATCTAATTTATACGGCATGAATACCAGTGACGACCCATTTCAATACTTTGGTGGCATGGCGTTAGCGATTCGAAATATTGATGGCGCAAGCCCACAAATGTTGATTTCAAACTTACGTGAAAAAAATGAAGCCCGCAGTGAAAACTTTAATCGTTTTATGGCACGAGAATTACGCAATCGCAGTTTTCACCCACGCTGGATCGAAGAAGCACAAAAAGAAGGCTACTCAGGTGCTAGTATGATGCTAGATCGCTTAAATAATTTTTGGGGCTGGACAGTCATGTACCCAGAAGGCGTCACCGATGCACAATGGCAAGAATTTGCAGACGTTTACGTGAAAGATAAATACGACATGGAAATGCGTGAGTTTTTTGAAAGCTCTAATCCAACCAATTTAGCGCAAATGATTGAGCGCATGTTAGAAGCCGAGCGCAAAGACTATTGGCAGACCGATGATCAAACCATCAAGCAGTTAGTTGAAACTTACCTAGAGATTAAACGTGACCATAATGTGTTTAGTGAAAATGAAACCTTCTTAGAAAATTTAACCCAGCAAGCACAAGGCTTTGGTTTGGCGCCATTACTCGCCAGTGCTAATGAATCCATTGCGCAAGAGTTAGCGCAAGAAGCGGCAGCCGCACAAAATAATGAAATGGTGGAAGGGCAAAAACTAGAACAAACAGAACAGCCTCAAATCAATGACGAAATTGATTGGCAAACCCTAGCTCTTGCCATGTTATTACTATTGGCATTTATCGTAGGCAGCTTAGTGCAGATTCGTCCAGTGCGGGTACAAAGCATGTAATATTCACGAATATACAAAAACGCAAGCAACGAAGGCACGCCAGTATTGGTGTGCCTTTTTCCTATTGAATATCGCAGTATTACCGTATATTTAGACGATTAGGACTATTTTCATATAATGAGTGTCTTAGTTGTTGCAATATGGGTGATTAGCTCAGCTGGGAGAGCACCTCCCTTACAAGGAGGAGGTCGGCAGTTCGATCCTGTCATCACCCACCAATTTTTACTTTTTAAAAGTAATTCTAATGCGGAACTGGTAGTTCAGTTGGTTAGAATACCGGCCTGTCACGCCGGGGGTCGCGAGTTCGAGTCTCGTCCAGTCCGCCATTTATACTCCCTAAGTTTTTATCTAGTAGCCATTCGGCATATTTTCTGATTTACATTCCTAAAAATTAAATTATTTGAAATCACTAATTTAAGTTTAAATTTTCCAATGGACTTTGCGTGCCTGCGAAATGTTGTCCAATCACATGTGTGTATATTTGTGTGGTAGATACATCCTTGTGACCTAATAGTTCTTGCACCGTCCTAATATCGCGACCACTTCTTAAAAGCTCGGTGGCAAAAGAATGTCTAAATGTATGTGTCCCGATTTTTTTGCCAGATAAAGCACTGGCCATAACCGCCTGTTTTAATGCTTTTCTGGCGACTGTGTCATGTAAATGATGGCGGCAGACAATCCCTGTGTATGGGTGATTGCATAAAGTGGTAGATGGAAATAAAAACATCCAATCACTTTGGCGGTAAGCAGCAGGGTATTTCTTTCCAAGGGCGTGTGGAAGAGACGGCCCATAACCTTTTAAATTATCTTGAGCTTGAATGGCTAAGCTACGCTTTATTTGTTCCTTAATTGGCTCAAAAAGTTGTGAGCTTAGAATCGTAACCCGATCTTTGTTTCCTTTGCTTTTGCGCACGGTTAAGGAGCCATTTGAAAAATTAATGTCCATCACTCTGATGCGCATGCATTCTGATATGCGTAACCCCGAGCCATAAAGAATTGAAAAGATTAATCGGTTGCGGTTGGTAAGATTATTCAAAATCATACTTACTTCGTTAGGATTGAGCACAATGGGCATGCGCCGACCTTGCTTAGCATATTTAAAGTCAAGATCACCAAAAGGCTGTTTGAGAAATTGATTGTATAAAAAAGCCAAGGCATTTAATGCTGTCTTTTGTGTATTGATGGCGACATTCTTGTTGTTCGCTAAGTGGCTTAAGAACGCCTTGATGTGAACAGCTGACAAGACAGAAGGGTGTTGCCTACCATGAAAGCGAATGAAGTACTTGATCCAATAGAGGTAGGTTTTCTCAGTTCTAATGCTGTAGCCCTGAGTGCGCATGGCTTGTCGAATGCTGTTTAAAAAAGGACTCTTTCCCATGATTATTTTCCGCAGTGAATATACTGTATAAATAAGGCTCTTCCCCTTATTTAGTGGAACGCCATATCCAACCCACCAAAACGGAAAAATATTGAAGCCTTATACCGCTCAAGATTTCTATAACCCCTTGATTGCCTTCCCAAGGCTTTAATATTGTTGTTT
>JBLHLT010000030.1:0-31919 GCA_047621325.1 Oceanicoccus sp. | reverse complement strand
TCTATACATGTTGCAGAGCTTAGATTTTGAGTCGGATCTTAATCTATACCTGCCAAAGGCAGGCTCTGCAACACCTATAGCTTATTATGACTATTTATTCCGGACAGCAGTGCGCGAAGGCGGGAATGACGATTGAGCTAGTTGCAATAACTGATATTAAGGCAAGACCGTCACTCCCATAGGACGTAGTCCGTGAATGGGAGTCCATTCACATAAACATAAACATAAACATAAACACAAACACAAACGCCATATTAGCCATAAAGCCACAGTAAAAACCCAACCATCTAGACAGCTTTTTAACTAAAACCAACCTTAACGTATTTGTCGCATTTAATCCGATCAAACAACCATCAAAATAAAGGGTAATCCAGCTTGCGCCTGCTTGTATTCATGTACCAGTTATGTATTATGCTTGGCTTGAATTTTTGGCAGCATCTGGGTACGTCCCCCTTATTTAAAGGGTTTGGACATACATCGCTGCCTTTTTGCGTTTAGGCTGCCGGGGAATGATATGCAACCTATTATGAACACCTACGGACGTTTAGCGACCACCTTTAACAAAGGTAAAGGCGCATTTGTCTATGATGCTAATGGCCGTGCGTATTTAGACGCACTAAGTGGTATTGCTGTGTGCGGCTTAGGCCACAGCCACCCTACTGTCACGCAAGCGATTTGTGAGCAAGCGGGTAATCTTGTACATACCTCTAACTTATATGGTATTGCACGCCAACAAGAGCTTGCCGAGAAACTGACGGGCGTCAGCGGTATGAATAACGTGTTCTTTAGCAACTCAGGTGCAGAAGCCAACGAAGCAGCTATTAAAATTGCGCGTAAATACGGCCACAACAAAGGCATCGAGTTACCGACTATTTTGGTAATGGAGAACGCATTTCACGGCCGTACACTAGCCACTCTTACAGCAACAGCCAATAAAGCGGCGCAAGCGGGTTTTGGCCCACTGATTGATGGTTTTGAGCGTGTTAAATATAACGACCTAGCTGCAGCCACCGCCGCCCTCGCCAACAATTCAAACATTGTTGCGATACTGGTTGAGCCGGTACAAGGTGAAGGCGGCGTAACAGCCGCCACAGACGAATATATGAACGGCTTGCGTGCTTTATGTGATAAACACGATGCGCTATTAATGCTGGATGAAATTCAAACCGGTAATGGCCGTACTGGTAAATATTTTGCATTTCAGCACTTTGCTTGGCACCCAGATGTATTAACCACCGCCAAAGGCTTAGGCAACGGCGTACCGATTGGTGCGTGTTTAGCCAAAGGTAAAGCCGCTGAAGTTTTACAACCGGGTTCTCACGGCAGCACATATGGTGGTAATCCACTGGCGTGTGCCGCTGGTTGTGCAGTAATTGATACCATTACTCAAGACAATTTATGCGAACGTGTCACCCAATTAGGTGAACGTATTCGTGAACAACTTAAAAAACATTTAGACCAAACCGGTTATGTAAAAGAATATCGCGGTAAGGGTTTAATGATTGGTATTGCACTTAATACCGAAGAAAACGCAGCGGGCATTATGAAGTCTGCTTTAGAGGCAGGTTTATTGTTAAACGTAACTGCCGGCAATGTGGTGCGTTTATTGCCACCATTTGTTTTAACCGACGAAGAAGCGGACTTAATTGCACAAAAGACCGCTGAGCAAATTGTTGCTTACTTCGACGCACAAAAATAAAAAGGCCAAGACTATGGCAGTACGTCACTTTTTAACGTTATTAGATTTCACACCATCTGAACTTGAGATGTTAATTAACCGCGCTATTGAATTAAAAGCGATTCAACAACGCGGTGAAATTTACGAGCCACTAAAAAACAAAACGCTGGGTATGATTTTTGAGAAATCATCAACCCGTACCCGTGTTAGTTTTGAAGCAGGTATCGCACAGCTTGGTGGCCAAGCGATTTTCTTGTCGTCTCGTGATACTCAACTAGGCCGTGGTGAACCAATCGAAGACAGTGCCAAAGTGCTATCGCGTATGTGTGATTTAATTATGATTCGCACATTCGAGCATGAGATTATTGAAAATTTTGCGCGTAATTCTCGCGTACCGGTTATTAATGCATTAACGGATGATTTTCACCCGTGTCAGTTATTAGCCGACATGCAAACTTATCTAGAACATCGCGGTAGCATTCAAGGCAAAACCGTTGTTTGGGTCGGTGATGGTAACAACATGTGTCACAGTTATATTAGTGCGGCCCGTCAGTTTGATTTCAACCTTGTGGTTAACTGCCCTGAGGGCTTTGATCCAATGCCAGAACTAATGGAAGCCAATAAAGATCGCGTACGCATTGTTCGTGACACTAAAGAAGCGGCAAAAGGTGCGCACCTTTTAGTAACCGACGTTTGGGCTTCAATGGGCCAAGAAGACGAACAAAAAGCCCGTGCAAAAGTATTTGAAACGTATCAAGTTAGCCCAGCTATTATGGATCTGGCCGATAAAGATGCCATCTTCATGCACTGCCTACCGGCTCACCGTGGTGAAGAAATCAGCCATGATATGCTAGACGACCCACGTGCGGTTGTGTGGGATGAAGCGGAAAACCGTTTACACGCGCAAAAAGCGTTAATGGAATATTTGCTAGCCTCTGAAGAAGCGTAGGCGTAAACAATAAGCCCACAAAGACAAAACACCAATAGAAAAGCCTCATTTGAGGCTTTTTCTTTTTAACCAACCACAAGCCTTAACCGCCCTCATCTCAAAGGAATTAAGATGAAACAAATTTTAATAATATGTGTATTAATATTGTTAAGCGGCTGCGTGGCCTACCCTCAAGTCATAAACCAAAACAGTTATAAACAGTGTGACCTCATCACAAAACGCTACCGCCTAAAAACCATCGTACTTAGACAAACTTGCGGCACGTTAGATTGCTTAGTCGGCGGCGCGATTATTGGCGCGGGTACCGTTGTGGTATCGGGCTCATTCATGGTGATTGGTAACTTTGTTTTTTGGATTGAAAAACAAGGCAAATGCGAAGACAGCGAATTCAATCAACAAATAGAAAGCATTAGAGCCTCTTGGCTTGATGAACCCACACTAATTGAAAATGATTTAGAATCTGACATTGGCGCAAACATGGGCAATGATGCTTAAAGCAACTGACTTAAACCACTTGGCACAGCCCAACCAAATTTCATATCGTCCACTGAATAAGTCCCGTAAAAACTCAAGCAACCACTCAAAGGGCAATAAACTAGACATTGCGCACAGTCTAAGGTGATGTCAAACCTTACAATGTAAATATAAAATTTCATATTTACTAAGGCCTTTTCATGCTTGCCTCAACATTCCCCACTGCCTTAATTAACTTAAAACAATGCAGCCTCAATTTAATCACAGCCAGCCTATTAAGCCTGCTGACAGCTTGCGGAAGTGATAGTACCGACACAGATACAAACCAAGTTATCGACCCATTAGCCGAGCCAGAGATCATCGTCAATGACGCTGTATCTACACCAAATGAAACACCTACACCAAGCGAAACACCTATAACCGAAGTACCCTACATAACCCAATACCCGTTTTGATTTATCCACCCGTGCTGGCGCTCAAGCGTATTACACACAAACATACCTGCCCACTCAAATATCAAACGGTAACAATTGGAGTGGCCACAATATTAATAATTGCAGCGCGGGCACGCTAACTGATGAACATAAACAAAAAGCATTAGCACGATTAAATTACTACCGAGCCATTATCGGTTCACCCGAGACACAAGACGACAACACCATGAACAGCAAAGCCCAGCGCGCCGCATATGTGGCTCAAATACAATATGATATGGGCAATGCCTTAACATCTTTATTTCACGTACCTAGAGATAACACGGGCAACTTATTAGACTGGAACTGCTTAAACGAAGATGCAGCCGAAGCATTCAGTAACGGGAACATTGCCCAACACCCATCTAATTTAGACGTGGTATTTAGTATCAGTTTGTTTGTGTGGGACCCAGGTGCAAATAATACAAGCGCCGGCCATCGAGACGGTTTATTCAAAAGCAACTTAACTCACATTGGGATTGGCGCAAGCCGTGAAGCCGCTGTCATAATGATGAAAAATATCAATAAAAGCAGCGGCGCTTGGACATGGCCTCCGGCTGGTATTTATGTGCCCAGTGATGTTCTTTCGCCATTTGATTTTCCGCGCTGGTCATTACGCAACGAAAAAGCGTGGATTCTAAGAGCGAGTAAAACTAATAATGAAAATATTACACCCAGCGTTGATATTACCGACTGTAATGATGCAAGCGTTGCCGTGAGCAATATTAAAATCGCCGACAATAAGTTACTTACTTGGGAGGTCGATCTAGATTATTCTGACATCTTGGATGAGTGCGAGTTTAATGTGCGCATTAGTAACTATTATACAACTGAACAAGAAGGTGATGGTGCAGCCACTGGCAGATTAGGCTTATTTGAATATAAAACCACGATATTCAAAACGAGTAAATAATCGTTAAAACGCGGGGCAGCTAAAAACAAAACAACAACATTTTTTATTGCCCTGCTAAATCGACTTCATCACCTTTACTATAAAATTCACTAATAACAGAATTAAATACATCCGGCCCATACCAACCTTTAGTATTAAAGTGATATTTCTCTTGCAGTCTTAACAATTGCTGTTTTGCTTTTTGCGGCGAGCCGTCACCTTTACCCGTATAAAAATCTATTTCTGATAAAAATTGCAAAAACCGTTCAGCCAGTTCTGCTTTTGGTAGGCATTCGTCCCTATCGATACCCGCAGTGAAATTAAGGGTCGAGCCATAACAGACCGCGTCTTGATTAAAAATCAATAATTTATATAAAAACGTTCCGTCAATTTTTTCAACTTCATCAAGACTTAAACGTAGCTTTTTAGCATTCAATGCTTGTGCATTAAAACGATCTAGCCATTGCGTCATTTCAGCTACACTTAAGTCCAACGTCTCTTTTTTAAATATTGGTGGTAACTTAAGCAATACATCGTCTTCTGTGAATTTTGCATGGCTTGATTCTAGCATCTTGTTTAAATCGCCAATTTCATTTTTAAGTTTTTTAACTTGATCAGAAACACTTTCATGAATGACTAAAGACCCTATCTCAACCCGCCTACCGTCACTCACTGCCATTAAAATACAAATGGCAAGCACAAACACCACTAAGCTCACTAACGTTACTAACAGCCAGTTGGGAATGTGTTTAATCCAATCAAACATTGAAAAGCCTTTAATTAATTATTTTTATAGTGATCAACCGCAAAACTCAGCACCACCTTGAATAAAAAGAATACACTCACCAAGCTAAACCACATAGGCATGGCTAGCGTAAAAATAACAACCAGCCCCACGAAGACAAAGTTAGCGGCGACAAATAATTGCAACTTATGGTCTTTAAGTAAGTTAACAGCAATAGCCGATGCAATGGTAAACCCCCAAACACCAACAGATAAACCTAAAGGGCCATCTAACAACCAAGCGATGGCGATTATATGGAAATGAATGCCAATAAATACCCAGCGTGATTTTTCTCGCACGGCGTAATATTGATTCGTACCATAGGTAAAATTAGCAATGCAGCCCGCTAGCACGTCCCATACCAAAATAAACCCAACAATAAGAGCCAAAATACTCACATTATTACTAGGATATAAATATAAATAGATCACCAAGCTTGTAACGAGCGAGATGACTAACGTAACAAAAACTTCAATGAAGGTTTGCTGTTCACCAAACACTTCCTTTAGGGATACGGGAACATTAAAATATTTCATAATTAGCTAAGGTAGTAACTGCCTTTGGGTGGTAAAGCAAATAGTGGCATCACTTCTGCCATTTTTTCTTGAGGGTAAGACTCAATAGATTGCCGATGCGCCTCTTTTGTTTCCCACTTTTCAATAACAACTAGCATCAAGTCATTATCGGTTTTTGTAAGTACCTCACAAGATAAACACCCTTTTGAAGATTCAATATAGCGCTGCAATGACACTAAAAATGCATGTAACTCAGCACCTTTTTCTGGCATGGCTTCAAATTCATTAATGCGGGTAATCGTCATATTCAATCCTTAAAAATAACATAATGTTCATAGCACACTAAAGGCTGTGCTTATTAATACACAAAACCTAACTTAATCAAACTGTCCTTTTATACGCGCCGCTATAAAATCGACGGCCGCCTTGACCTTAGGGATGGCATATGCGGATTTTTGGTACAGCATATAAATAGCAAAATTAGCATTTTCTGTGATATTTAACGGCTCATCAAAGTGTAATTGTATCAACTCGCCATTATCTAAATGCGGTTGTACCACCCATGTAGGAATCATCAAAATTCCTTTACCCGCTATTGCTTCTTGCACTAACCACTTACCGTTATTGCTGATGAGTTTAGCGGGGGCTGTCACCTCTTGCCACTGACCATTTATCTCACTTAACCAAGGCGTTGGCCCCATTGGCGTTTTAAAAAACAATCCCTGGTACTGTTTAAGCTCTGCCGTGGTTTTAGGCACACCGTGTATTTTAAGGTATTCGGGAGACGCCACTGGAATAAACTGATTGGCCATTAACTTTACAGCTAACACCCGTTCATTGGGGGCATAACCGCCTCGTATGGCGATATCAACATCGTCACGGGATAAACTTGATAGCTCATCACTGAGCACAACATCTAACACGACTTCTGGGTAAGCCTGCTGAAACTCATCCATAAGTGGAATTAACATACGTTCACCAAACCCCACCATTGAGCTGATTTTTAAACGCCCCATAGGCTCAGTTTGATAGCTGCGAACCGCCCGATCACTTTGCTCAAGCTGACCCACAATATCTTTTACCTGCCGATAATAGGCGTCGCCTATCTCCGTTAAATGCACCATACGCGTGGTACGCTTTAATAACTGCGCCCCTAGGCTCGTTTCTAAATCACTAATTCGTCGTGAAATAGACGATGCAGGCACATCAAACTGACTTGCCGCGGCCGAAAAACTCTCACCCTCTACTACGGCAATGAAATACCGAATCGCTCTTAACTGATCCATAACCTGACTTTGTTGTCTTAATAGCAATAAAGATTAGCAAGTATGCGGATATATCTCACCATTTAAAGGGGTAATATAGGCATCAACTTAAGTCACCCGTTTTTATACCGCACATAAAAGGATACTCCATGACGCAATATACACAGATCAACCTAACCAAACGCCCTGACGGCAGCCCTATCGGCCCACACATGTTTGAGGTACTTAAAAAAGACGTACCAACAGCTGGCCCAGGCCAAATCTTGATTAAGCAAACTCATATGTCACTAGACCCAGCCATGATGGGTTGGATGAGCCCAGACACCGAAAGCTACATTCCACCGGTTGAACTGGGCACCGTAATGCGTTCAAGTGGCCTAGGTGAAGTGGTTGAATCAAATCACCCAGACTTTACGGTAGGCGACATCGTGATGGGTATGACTGGCTGGGCTGAATACATCATCAGCAACGGTCAAGGCTTTAACAAAGTTATGCCAGGGGTTGATGCCGAGACCGCACTGTCTATTTTTGCACTACCGGGTTTAACCGCCACCCAAGGCATGAGCATCATTAAACCTAAAGCTGGTGAAACGTTAATTGTCACTGGCGCAGCAGGCTCGGTTGGCTCTATCGTTGGTCAAATGGCAAAAGCCGATGGCATGCGCGTAATTGGCGTAGTGGGCAGCGATGAAAAAGCCGATTGGATCATCAACACATTGGGTTTTGATGGGGCCATCAATTACAAAACGGATGATTTAGCCAGCAAACTAGCAGAACTTGCTCCTAACGGTATTGATGCATTTTTTGAAAATACAGGTGGCCCAATCCAGCAGCATATATTTGCGCGCATGAACGCCCATGGCCGTATTGCGGTATGTGGCATGATCGCCGATTACACCAGCGAAACACCAGCACCGGGCCCTAATTGGATGCAAATCATTAAAAAGCGTTTAACCATTCAAGGTTACACCATGCCAGATCACTTTGGTGACGTACCACAATTAATTGGCAAGCTAGCTCCATATGTAATGCAAGGTAAAATCAAACACCGCACACATATTCTAGACGGCCTAGAAAGTGCGATGACTGGGCTTAACCTGTTCTTTACTGGCGGCAATAAAGGTAAGCTAATCGTTAAGCTTTAATACCGTACCTTAAAAACAAAAACGCCACTGCACATAATGCAGTGGCGTTTTTCATTAAAGCCCAAAACTATGATTTATTTTTTACTTTCAAATGATTATTGCCATCACGACTTAATCGAATTAAATCATCGCCCTGCTCTATTAGAGCTTTACCACGATGAGACTTTGCCATGCGGTCATACAGCACCACGTTTGCTGTCGCGGCTAAGTTCATGCAACCAATGGTAGGTATATAAACCACTTCATCTGCTTGATTAATTATTTTTTGCGCAATGTTTCCGTCTTCTGGCCCAAAGATATAAAGTGCGTTTTCTGGGTGTTCAAAATCCGGCAAGGGCGTCGCCCCTTCTACTAATTCAATACAAATAATTTTGGTGTTTTCAGTCATGTGCTCTTTAGGCACATTTAATAAATCATCGACTTTTGTAATATGGGTTTGTGACTGAATATTATGGGTATCGGTATTATGCTTTAACGCATATTCATAACGATTACCGGTAAAATAAATATCATTCGCTTGGTAACAGCCGATGGCACGCAATACTGAACCCACATTTTGGGCATCTTTCGGGTTGATCAACCCAATACTCACTTTTGACTCATTCATTTTTTAAACTCTTCTTTTCGGGCGCGGGCTAGTATGCCCCGTTCACGAAGTGAATGTATTAGGTGCATCCTCATACAATTAATTGACATCCTGTACGAGGGTCCAACGCACCCGATAGACATAAATCAAACTAAAGCTTAGACACCACACTCACCATAGCTTTTGTCAAAAAAGCCAAATCAGCATCATCAATAACAAACGGCGGCAACACATAAACCAGCTTCCCAAATGGTCGAACCCACACACCCTCTTCTACAAACATGGGTTGTACGGTTGGCATATGAACGGGGTCGTGTAATTCAATTACACCAATGGCACCTAAAATTCGAACGTCTTTGACTTGCGATAAATTTCGCGCAGGCGCTAAGCCTTTTTCTAATCCTGCTTGGATGTTGGCTACTTGTGCAGGCCACTGCCCTTCCATCAACACATCCAAACTGGCATTGGCCACAGCGCATGCAAGTGGGTTACCCATAAAAGTGGGGCCATGCATAAACACACCGGCCTCACCCTGACAAATACCTTTGGCCACCTTATCGGTACACAAGGTGGCTGCCAAACTCATGAAGCCACCCGTTAATGCTTTACCCACACATAAAATATCAGGTGAAATACCTGCGTGTTCGCATGCAAACATTTTTCCGGTTCGACCAAAACCTGTGGCGATTTCATCTGCGATTAATAAAATATTATATTCATCGCACAGTTCACGAATGCGCATCAAATAGTCAGGACTATAAAAGCGCATGCCGCCTGCACCTTGTACTATAGGCTCTAAAATAATGGCGGCTATTTCTTCATGGCGTGTCTCTAGTTTTTGTTTAATGTCTGCGACATGCTGCTCTTCAAATGACTCACCAAATAAACATTGTGGTGCTTGGGCAAAAATATGTTTACTTAATACATTTTCAAACATGTGGTGCATGCCGTTGATAGGATCACAGGTTGCCATGGTGGCAAAGGTATCACCGTGATAACCGTTTTTGACGGTTAATAATTTATTTTTTTGTTTATTACCTTGGCTTAATGAATATTGAAACGCCATTTTAATGGCCACTTCAACCGCCACAGAACCACTATCGCTAATAAAAACTTTATTCAAACCTTGTGGGGCCAACTTAACCAATTTTTCGCACAAGGTAACGGCTGGCTCGTGGGTTAACCCACCAAACATCACATGGCTCATAGTTTCGATTTGATCATGAGCCGCTTGTTTTAATTTTGGATGGCCGTAACCATGAACCGCCGACCACCAAGATGCCATACCGTCGATCAATTCACGTCCATCGGCAAGTTTAATGCGCACACCTGATGTACTGGCCACAGGAAACGGCGTCAAAGGTGATGTAAATGAAGAGTACGGATGCCAAACGTGTTGCTGGTCTAGGCGTGTTATTTGCTCTGGGGTTAACTTAGCCATGTTCCACCTAGATTAAAAGAATATGCGGCATTCTAACGGAACATAGTTATCGATCCAAGGTAGGCAGTACACACGACGCATTTACGTTACAATCTGCCCCTATTTTTTGCTAACCCAAACGAGTCATAACGCCTATGAAAGCCTTCGCATTTGACCTTAGCTTACCCATTGAACACGCTGACAGCCTAATCGCCATCGAACAAGACATACCAACAGCCACCGGCTGCGACCTACTGGTTAAAATAGATGCAATCAGCATCAACCCCGTCGATGCAAAACTACGTCAACGCCTACGCCCTGAAAAAGGCGAGCCAAAAGTGCTAGGTTATGATGCTGTCGGCACCGTCAGTGCCGTTGGTGATACCTGCACATTATTTAAAGTGGGTGATAAAGTATTTTATGCGGGTGACATGAGCCGCCAAGGCAGCAACGCAGAGTTTCAATTAGTAGACGAGCGTATTGTAGGCAAGGCACCAACCAGTATTTCAAATGCTGAAATTGCAGCATTACCGTTAACCGCCATTACCGCCTATGAGATGTTATTTGATCGCCTGCAAGTCGATGTAAAAAGTAAATATCAAACATCGCAGAACGCCGTTCTAGTCACAGGCGGTGCGGGCGGCGTGGGCAGCATCATGATTCAATTACTCAAGGCACTTAACCCCGAGATTACCGTTATTGCCACTGCCAGCCGTAAAGACACACAAGCGTGGTGCAAAAGAATGGGAGCCGACCATGTTATCAATCACAGCAATGGCATCGCCAGTGAACTTAAAAAAATCGGTGTTAATGAGGTTAGCCACATTGCAAGTATTACGCATACCCATTTACATTTTGAAGATTTTGCCGAGGTCATTAAACCACAAGGCAAAATCTGTTTAATTGATAACCCGCCAGTGCCGCTGAATATTGATTTACTAAAAAGTAAAAGCGTGAGCTTACATTGGGAGTTTATGTTTACTCGCAGTTTGTTTAACACTGAAGACATGATCAAACAGCATCATATTTTTAATGAAGTGGCCGATTTAATTGACAGTAAAAAAATCGCCACCACTCTGGGAAAAAACCTAGGTAAAATAAACTTAGACAATTTAAAGCTCGCCCACCAATTAATTGAAAGCAACCAAAGCATTGGCAAAATAGTATTAGAAGGATTTTAACAACCCTTAATTTTTAAATAAACAACGGTCATCTATTTGGCCGTTTTTATTCAAAGCACAAATCGTTAGCTCAGTATGCTAGCGCGATCGTCTCAGTAACCACACACTCCCTGTTATCAAACCTGCAAACACTAAATGACTCCATGTAATTGAGTAACCTAATAATGGCACAGCAAATATAAGAGTAAAAAACGGTTGCAAGAATTGCAACTGACCCGTTTTTGTAATACCAATATTCACCATTGAACCATACCAAAAATGAAAACCAACCCATTGACTCATCACTGCAAGATACACTAGCGCCAGTATTGGCCAAATATTCTCAACAGAAAAAGCCGCTGCATTTTCCATAGCATTATAGCCAGCGCCAAACAATGAGACTGGGAAATACAGTACCATCATCCAACAAATAGTTTGAAAGCCGCCTAAGCGTTTTGCAACATGACCACCAATGGCATAGCCCAAACCCGCTGCTAGCAACATTAAAAACAATGAAAAATGCAACACACCATTTGACTGACTATAAGCAAACAAAATCAATAACTGTGTGCCAACTAACATACTCATCCAAAATTGTTTTGTGGTTTTCTCCTTAAACAAACCCACTGCGATCAAAGCAGTGGTCAATGGCAAACCCGCCAGCACAATACCCATCTCACTTGCCTGCCAATGCATTAAAGATTTAGCCAATGCATAAGGAAATATTAACGCTACGCAAGCGCCACCCACACTCAACCAAACTAGCTCTTTAACTTTAGGCAGTGGCCATTTAAACCACCACACCATAGCGATACTGCCAATACCTGCAATCATGGCACGCATACAGGCAATAAACGCAGGGCTAAAGGCTTCTAATGCAATTGTGGTGAGCGGTGCTGTTAAACTAAAAATGATAACGGCAAACAATCCTTGAGAAACTGACAGCGTCGGCTTCAGTATGCTTGCAGTAAAATATCGCGATTCAAGACTCGTATTGATGGATAATGACATGATGACCTCCTTTTTTTCAACTGGTGGTCATTTTGGCTGGATAACTGTTATGTCAGTAGAGGCAGTGGTTTTCTTTAAAAGCAGTACAATCAGGCATAATCTAATAACTGTAATGCCTTATTATTCACTAACTGTTTTGTATCGCAATACAGTCATGAACTATGGCGAGCTTCAAAGACGCTAATGACGCAGTGCAATCAAGCTTTTCAACACCGTGTGAGCGTTTTGATTTCTCACATAATTGGTAATTAAACTCTCAGCATGTACAACGGCATCATTCGTAACGCTCACTCCATAAGGAGTGTGTAGGCCATAGATTAAACCCATATTTGCAAATGCAGTCAGCCAAAATACAAAACGAAATCCTCTCTTTTTAGTTTTATGTCTTAGTTTTTCTTGCGCCACCATAGCACCAGGCCAACCAAACAATAACGATAATAAGTGCAACGTTTTTTCAGGTACACGCCAGTTACCATGTGTGGCCGCTGTTTTATCGTGAGCATACACAACATACGTCAATAAACTTGAGACAAGAATGACAATTGAAAATATAAACGGGGTATACCCTAAAATATATGACACGCTTAAAAAAATAATTAATAACGTTATTAATAACAGTTTGTGCTTTGGCAAAGTTTGACCCTTATTATGTTCAACTTACACTCAATGACCCATGTCTGAATTCGCTAGGGCTCATACCGCTCCAGCTTTTAAATGCTTTAGCAAAATTACTGGCATCACTGTAGCCTAATTGTTCCGCTATGTTCTCGATTGATTGATGTGTCTCTTTTAACAGTTTGTTCGCTTTTTTATGTAATGTAGCGTCCTTAATATCCCGAAAGCTTTGCCCTTCCAATTTTAATTTTCGCTTTAACGTAGCTGATGAAATATTCAGCGTGGCGGCAATTTCTTCAACCGTTGGTAAGTGACCATCAACATGATTGAAAGCTTGCACCACTGTCTGGCTAACACTGGAAGCTTGTGACATGGACTTTAATTCATCCTCACAAATTTCTTGTGCCATCACAACAAGATCTTGATCAAACAACGGCAACAAATCATTTAAATAAGCAGCTGGCCACAACAGCATACAACGAGGCGCTGAAAATTGTATTTGAGCACCAACCGCAAGGGCATCAAGTTCAACGCTATCACACAATAAAGCTTGGCATTGCCAGTATTTAGGCTTAATTGGTAGATCTATTCGGGTTTTTATTTCATCAGGGTACGACAGCATTTGACGTAGAATTAATTCAATACTGGTGAGATACGCTAGAATCAGAAAATAAATTTCATCGCAATGTTCAACTTCAAGATCAACTAATAAACGGCGGCTTTGGCTATCTCGTTCACGGTGAACGCTAAATAATTCAACTCGAGTGCCCATATAAGCAATAACCGCACTCGCGGCATCGTTAGTTGTACGGCTATGTCGAGCTGCCATACCCAAAGCCCCATGCTTAGAAAGCGTCATACGTTTACCGTATAAAACCGCCAAAGACATATCGGGTTGCTGACGCCTAAAATTAGCGACGACGTTTAAAAAAGATTTATCCCCCACGAAAATCCCAGGGCGCATAAAAATACTGGCATCAAGTTGGCTACCTGATAATAAGTCGCTCTGTTTTAAGCCTAGCTCTATCCCTAGCTCTAATAACAATATCAAATAATCTGATGCGATCTTAAGATCACCCTCACCTACTTTTATTTGAGTCGTTTCACTCATTGACTGTATCAACATATAAGATTGACTCTAACGATCTGATCTCAAAACACCTAAAGTTGCGTCTAATTCACCTGTGGCAACAACCCCTTGTATGCCATAGCCAAAACGTAGTTACCCTAATAGTCGAACCATAATAATAAAAGAGACAATAACTATGACAAAGCCTATCGATGGTGCAATAAAACCACGCCGTATGCAATTCAATACCGACGACATGAGCACGTCGCAATTCGCCATAGAAAACAATTCATTGATCAGTACATTTTTTTATTCACTTTCAGCCATGTTTCCTGAAGGCGAACGCTTTTTTATACACACTGTGCGCCACTTTCAAAAAAATGTAACGGACCCAAAAATGCTGGCTGATATTCGTGGTTTTATTGGCCAAGAAGCGCATCACGGGCGCTGCCATGAAGAAATTAACGATGAAATAGAAAAGCTCGGTATCCCCATGACGATGATATCAAACAGCATGACCGCGCGTGTAAGCATGCTAAAAAAACGTTTTGGCCCCGAGCGACAACTGGCCCTTACCGTCGCCATGGAGCACTTTACTGCAAGCTTGGCTGAATTCATTTTAGAAAACCCAGAGATTTTTGATCATGCTCCTGAAAGCTTTCGCCAAATGATGCTATGGCACTCTGTCGAAGAAATTGAACATGAGGCGGTGGCGTTTGATGTATTCAGCCAACAAGTTAATAAACAATGGATGCGCCGACGTGTAATGGTCATCGCGATCATATCGCTGTTCTCTCGCCTTGCACTTTTTCAAGTACGCACACTTTGGCAAACCAAACACTTCCCAAGCATGGCAGAGTGGTTAGGGGCTATCCGATTTTTCTGGGGCAAAAAAGGCATTTTAAGGGCCAATATGCACGGGCTGAAAAAATTCTTTAGACGTGATTTTCACCCAAATGACATTGACCAATCTGCTTTAATTACGGGATGGGAAACAAGATTCCCTGACGTGGCAGCACAAGAAGTTTAACTGCGTTTTAGTTATACCGTTCGTCGGGATAAATCCCGACCTACATCCTCTTGTGCTTTATCTAGCAAACCCAACGACAGCTAAACACAACTGTACTGCCTTATTCACACTAAACTGTTATGCACTACAATACAGTTTATCCATTATGATAACGCCATACCTCAAGAGTGTGAGACCTATGAGCACCCTATACCAAAAAGTCGCTGACGATATTGCATTGGATATTAACCAAGGGGTGTACCTAGCAGGCCAAAAAGTACCCAGCGTGCGCAGTCTCGCTAAAGTAAAAACGGTGAGCATTAGCACCATTACTCAGGCTTATGCGTTGCTTGAGGATCAGGGATATCTTACGGCCAAGCCACAATCTGGCTATTATGTGAAGGACGGGGCGAATGACCCCATCGAAACACCGCCGCTATCAAAAGGCAGTGAACCTACCGAGTTCAAAAAAAGTGACATCATCGCCATGATGCTCAACGCCGTACACAAAGACACCTCTGTGAACTTTGGAGCGGCCATCGCGCATGAATCACTGATGCCACATCATGCGCTGCAAACCCACATCCATAAGGTTTCACGCTTTCAAAGCAAGCAAGTCTTTAATTACTTGTTTTCACCTGGGCTTGAATCGTTACGTCGACAAATCGCCACGCGCATGCGCAACGTAGGTGTGAAGTGTCACCCTAACGATGTTGTGATTACCCAAGGATGCACAGAAGCATTAAGTTTATGTTTGAAAAGTGTGACTAAAGCCGGTGATATTATTGCTGTAGAAAGCCCCTGTTATTACGGTTTTTTACAACTGGCTGGCTTATTAGGCTTACAGGTTATTGAAATTCCCACCGACGCGCAGGATGGCATCAGTTTAGATGCATTAACGCTCGCACTTAAACAATGGCCAATTAAACTCATTGCGGTAAGCGCCCGATTCAGCAACCCCACTGGGGCGGCTATACAACCTGAAAAACAGCAGCAATTATTTGCCCTCGCCCAAAAACACGATGTCTATATATTAGAAGACGACATCTATGGTGAGCTTGGCTTTAACCAGTCTATTAATAGTGTCATTAAAACCTTTGATACAGACAGCCGGGTTATGCACTGCTCAAGCTTTTCTAAGACACTGTCGCCCGGTTTACGGATTGGTTGGTGCATTGCCGGCAAGCAACATGACAGCATCATCACGACTCAAACGTATTCGTCTTTCTCGCCGTCGAGTTTGTCTCAATATGCACTTAGCACTTATTTAGAAAGCGGTCACTATGATAAGCATTTACGTAAAATCAGGCTGACTTGCCAGAAAAATGTAGAGGCTATTTCTCAACTGGTTAAGCAGTTTTTCCCCATGGGCACTCGCATAAGCCAGCCCAAAGGTGGTTTTATCATTTGGATAGCATTACCTGAAAAAACAAATGTAACCACGCTGCAAAAAAGCGCCTTAAAGGAAGGCATTAACATCGCACCGGGCGCTATGTTCTCAAACAGTAACGAGTTTGATCACTACATTCGCTTGAATTGCGCGATCCCAATCGATGCAGAGGTAAAGCTGGCAATAAAAACACTTGGGCGACTAGCGGGGGCATGACGTGGATAATAACGGACAAAACCGTTACAATCCGCGTCCTAAAACGAGGCCAACATGAACCGAAAAAAGAAAATATTTACCAAGCTTTCGCAAAAAGCCAAAAAAACCAATTTAAAAGCAAACCCTAAGCACAAGCCTAAGTATGTTTCTAAAGCGGATCGCGCCAAGTTAGAGCTTGAAGAAGGCAACCCTGCAGAAAACCCCCCTGCATCTGAGCAGCCTGAATAGCCCGTTAAGGCTGCTTATAAATCTGTTTTTTCTGCTCTATGGCTGTTTGATACTCTAAATACAGTGCCTCGACTTTTTCCCTTGCCCATAGGGTTTTACGTAAAAATTTAAGGCTTGAGTTAATACTTGGGTCGTGGGTAAAGCAGCGTACATCCACCACCCTGCCCATCTCCTCAAAACCAAGATGATCCACTAAATCGGTTACCAACTGTTTGAGAGTCACCCCATGCAAGGGGTTATTTACCTGTGACGACATAAATGCACCTATAACAAAGGCTGGATAATACCATATCCAGTCAAGCAACCCTTTTCTAATCACCCTAAAACCCTTTTTCATAATAGTTTAACAATACATTTGTACCATTATTGCCATTAATGTATCTAAAAAAGAGGTACAAACACCATGCTAAAGTATTATAAATGTCATATTTGGCCAAATTAGAGCAAACACTCCTTTTTTAAATAAACCCATATGATAATTTGCATGCCAGCTGAGTTTGGTAAACGGATGCCCGACCTCAATAAGAACAATAATGAATATAGGCACCCATATGAAATTAAAAACTCTTATCACATCTTTAGTACTGACAGGCCTTGCCGCCAGCAGCCAAGCCCAGCTAGCAGGCCACAATGTCATACTGGTTCATGGCTTCCAACCTGATAACGTTTTAAACCAACCTGCTTCTAGCAATGAAATTGTGCAAAATGGTCAAGCTTACTGGTCTGACTACTGGAATTCACGTGCAGAAGCACGTCTTGATTGGGATTCTTCTGAGCGCATTGAAGGTGCTACTGCACAACGTTTATACGATGATGCCGTCAGCCTATCGCTTTCTGGCCTATGCAACGATGGTTGTGTACTGGTCACACACTCTACTGGTGATTTAGTTGCCCGTTATTTCATTGAGAACCAAGCTGATTGGTTGGCTGCTAATGGTTATACGCCATTAAACATCCTGACGTCTTTAGATTTTGCCGGTGCTGGTGGCGGTACTGAAATCGCCGATACAGTGGTGTCAATTGTTACAAGCAACAACTCAGCTTCTTCATTAGCGGTATCGGCTGTTGAATGGTTCATGGGTGGTACATTAGAAGACGATCAAGACTTAGGCGTGCTTTACGACCTACAACCCGCTGCGGCGCGTAACTTAGCAACCTCGGCCAGCACTGTGCCGCGCTTGCGTTTTGCAGGTGCTGGTAACGCGTATTTTGGTATCACTGGTGGCTTTATTACCGGTACCGATGATGGTGTGGTTCCAACCCACTCAAGTTGTGGTGCGGTCGATCCAAAAGCCTATGACAGCTGCTCTAAAAATGTCGAATTTAATGGTAAAATCAAAAACGGTAATGCCAATGCCCCAAGCAACTTATTCACCAACCATTTTGCTGTACTAATGGGTGATAAGACTCACCATAACGGCACCATCGGCGATCAAACGGGTGTGCAACTTACCTACGTTGATAACAACTTCAACGCAGGTGGCATTAACATTGATTTTTCTACTAAGTATTACGATGGCTGGTTTGCTGATTACCTTTACGTAACCAACAGCAAAAACTCAACCATGAGTGAAAAAGTATACGAAACCCTCAATAACTAGTTTGTATCTATACTTAATCAAAAGGCTAATGAGCGCTGTTTCATTAGCCTTTTTCTTTGCAC
Source organism: Oceanicoccus sp. (assembly GCA_047621325.1). Classification (GTDB taxonomy): domain Bacteria; phylum Pseudomonadota; class Gammaproteobacteria; order Pseudomonadales; family Oceanobacteraceae; genus Bermanella. Next base: position 13,377 of record JBLHLT010000030.1, on the reverse strand, counting down.
TTTTTAAAGCGTTCTATTTAGGAAAGGTTTCATATGCGCACGTGGATTATAGGTATCGTAGTGGCTTCTGTTTTAGGGTTCTTCCTTAGTGAAGTGGGTATCATTGAATCTAACACGGTGCGATTAGCACCCTCTTCTCTCACTCCAAGTGTCGCGTCTACCAATAGTAAACAACCAACCCCTCAAGTAGACACTAAAATACTTGAGAAAGAATTAGGCCAACAAATGGCCGTTTTAGCCAGTCATTATCAGCAAAATATTCGTTTCCCACACTATTCGACCCCCATCGACAGTGGCCAAACCGACCTGTTAGAGCCATTAAAAGTAATCCCCGTCGGCCTAAACCTAGGTACAGACGTCGATTCCAGCGCCCAACTCACCCCTGAAAGCTTTACCTTTAAACACGGCGATGTCATCAAAGTCAGCTTGAGTTCCTCAGGCCGTATTCAACCCACACAAGTGAGTATTGAATTGGTTGAAAACAACAAAACACTAAGCCGGTTTTCGGTGACGGAACAAGACGGCGTCTATTTAGGAACGCTAGACTCTAAAGACAAAGACTGGCCCGTCGATGTACACATAAAAGCCTCTTTTTATTTTGGCGAACATGGTCGCCTTGCCTTACTGTCACCCATCAAGTTTTCACCGGATAACGGCACCATACTTTCCGCCGGCACCGCATATGTAGATGGCGTAAATTTAAGCATTCCCGTGCAGTTAAACATCAAGGAACCTGGGCGATATCGTTTAAGCGCCAATTTTTTCGACAAAAACCATAATCCTATTGCTCACCTTAGCGCCAAGCAAAACCTCAACAAAGGCAATAATACTTGGATCCTTCAGGTTCATAGCGAAGTGCTGCGAGCAGCCAATAACCCTGGGCCGTACATACTCGATACTTGGACACTCACGAAACTGCCTGAACGTCCAGGCATACGCACCAGCTTTGGTGACAGCCGTATCAGTGAGGTAGCAGTTGAAGGGTTTGCGTTAAGCCTCTATGACACAACCCCGTGGAGCGACCCACAAGACAAAGCACGATTGGAGTTTCTACAAAAGCTGCAATAACCCGCAAAATCAGCCTAAATTCAGCTATTTGTTAGATCAATTGATAGCATGAGCAAATTTCTCAATAAATTTAGGGCAAAACCCGCTAGAATTAGGCTTTGTTCCTCCTTTTGCATTCAGGCCTTCTGTGACCAATAACTACGTTCTTCGCCGTTTACGCTACACCTTCAATTACACCGAACATAAAATGGTCGCCATTTGTGCTTTAGGCGGTTTAGAGGTCGCCCCTGCCCTTATCACCACATGGCTTAAAAAAGATGACGACCCTGACTACGTGCGCTGCTCAGATCACGAAATGGCTCAATTTTTAAATGGTTTCATCATAGAGAAGCGCGGTAAAAAAGACGGCGCTGCGCCACCAGCTGAATTTGCGTTAAACAACAATATTATCTTTAGAAAATTGAAAATAGCCCTCAACCTAATCGACCAAGACATTCTTGATTTGCTTGAAAGTGCTGAATTTTTAATGGGCAAAGCAGAGCTAACCGCTTTTTTCCGTAAAGCAGATCACAAGCATTACCGTGAATGCCAAGACCAGATATTGCGTAATTTCTTGCAAGGTTTACAAAAGAAACACACAAACGACTCAACCGCCCAGAAGCAATCTGAATTCCAAGCAATTAAAGGCAAACACGAAAACAAAAAAGAGTCTTACAAGAAAAACAAAGGCAAGCCAGATACCAAGCCTTATTTAAAGCCGAAAACAGAAAGCGAAAAAGTGGTTTATAAAAACCCAAAATTCAAGAATGATGAAACTACAAAAGAGCCAAAAGCCAAGCGCCCAACTATTTCATTAAATAAAGACAAAGCTCCAAGCGAGAAACCCAAAACAGTGAACAACTCTATTTGGGAGACAAGTTCGCCAAAAAAATCTAACTAATAGTACCTTCCTAGTGTAAAACCCTCGCTCAAATACTCAGTCACATTTCGATACTGGCATCAAATGATGCCATTATCTTGGTGTAGAGAACCTTGTTCGGGGGTATCTGCTTTACAAAATAGATTATTTAAAAAATAGAGCCTCTCTTACAATATAACAGCACAAATAGAGGTCGGGGTTTATCCCAACAATCCACAAAACACATCAACTCACTATCAGCTTATACGCGATCAACCACATCACAATCGCAATAAGCACATCAAAGATACGCCAAGCCAAAGGCTTTTCAAATAAAGGGGCCAATAATCTCGCACCGTATGCTAACGCGGCAAAAAACAGAAACGACGCACTCACCCCACCCAATGCAAACTCCACTTGCTGACTCGGATACTGCGTAGAGATTGCGCCCAATAAAAAGACCGTATCAAGATAAACATGCGGGTTTAGCCAAGTAAACGCCAAACACGTAAACGCAACCTTGGTGGCCGATGCCACAACGTCTTCACTGGCCATCAAACTTTCACTTTGCTTAAACGCCTGCAACAAACTCTTTGCGCCATAAACCGCAAGAAATACCACACCACCATAACGCGCTACGGGTTCTATCCATGGTAATTGTTTGATTACCCCCGCAAAACCTGCAACACCAATGGTAATCAGCAATGCATCAGAAACGGCACATATGATAAAAACCAAAAAGACATGTTGTTGCTTTAGGCCCTGGCGTAAAACGAATGCATTTTGCGCACCGATCGCCAAAATAAGACTAAAGCCCAATGACAACCCTGCTAAATAACCCACCATTAATCAAAACCTCAAATAAACATTCATATAAAGACAACTATGGATACGCCACCATAAACTATGGTGTATTATTCAAAAATTTAGGATACTTAATGTTAAGGAAAATATCATGTCCACCAAGTACAAAGTCAATCACCCTATTTCAGCAGATGAATTCATTTTACTATTAGAAAAATCAACGCTCGCACAACGCCGTCCTATAGATGATAAAAACTGCATTCAAGGTATGCTTGATAACGCTAATTTAACCATTACAGCTTGGGACAATGAAAAATTAATTGGTATTGCCCGCTGCATGACAGACTTTCATTATGCGTGCTATTTGTCTGACCTAGCCGTTGATGAAGCCTATCAAAAACAAGGTATCGGCAAAGCGTTACAAATACGCGTGCAAAACGAGCTGAACGAAAAGTGTAAGCTAATTTTAATTTCTGCCCCGGCTGCTAACGCGTATTACCAGCATATTGGCTTTAGCCACAATGATCGCTGCTGGGTACTTGAGCGCAATCAATCCATTGCATAAAACATGTATTTAAAACAAAAAAACCATGGCTTTTGGCCATGGTTTTTTATTTAAAAAGACAAAAATTAAAATTCGTCTTCTTCATCTTCCTTTAAGCGGGCTTGTTTTTCTTGTTCTTCAAACAAAGCCGCTTTTATTTCTTCAAGCACGGAATCAACATCGGCGCTAGCTTCATCTTCTTCAAACAAGCCAGTAAGCGGCGTGTCTGGTTTTAAATCACCGTCTTCGTATAACGCCCACATTTCTTTTGCATACTTGGTATTTAAAAGTTGTGGTGCATATTGGCCATAGTAATCGCGCATATTGTTTATATCACGATCAAGCATGGCTCTCGCGTGCATGTTCGCAGCAGCATCAACGGCTTGTGGTAAATCAATAATCACCGGGCCGTAATCATCAACTAACACGTTAAACTCAGATAAATCACCATGAACAATACCAGCACATAACATACGCTTAACGTACTCCATCATAGTGCTATGATCTTCAATGGCTTGTTCGGGTTCTAAGGCCACATCATTTAAGCGTGGTGCCACATTGCCCTCGTCATCGGTAACCAACTCCATCAACAACACACCATCAAAACAACCAAAAGGTGTTGGTACGCGCACATCTGCAGCGTCTAGTTTGTAGAGCGCATCGACCTCAGCGTTGTGCCAAGCATCTTCTTGTTGTTTACGGCCATATTTACTGCCTTTTTCCATCGCACGTTGGCGACGGCTATTTTTCGATTTACGTCCCTCTTGATATTGCACAGCTTGTTTAAAGCTACGCTGATCGGCGTCTTTATAGACTTTGGCGCATAAAATATCATCGCCGCTGGCTACTACATAAACAGTGGCTTCTTTGCCACTCATTAGCTGACTGATAACTTCATCAATCAAACCGTCCTCATAAAGAGGCTGTAATCGTTTTGGAATCTTCATTGGGCCGTTATACCTTACTTAGCCCACTGATGGAAACTATCGCTCCTGAAGTCACGAGCCGACTCATGTACACCTTCATATCCTTCCTATATGTCTGTGGATTTACAGGGGTATATTTTAACTAAGGTTTGACGATTTGTATTGATAGGAGGGCAATATAGACAACAAAAAACGCCTAACTCTGGGCAGAGCTAGGCAAAAGAGAATACATGACTAAAAAGTAAGCATGTTCACGCGCTAAAACGGCGTATATTCTGGCTGTAATGGGAAAGAGAACTCAGCTTTAACTGGATAATGATCCGATAAATCCCAACTACCCCAGTGCTCAGCCGTAATGCTTCGCGGAGTTAGCAAGGCATTATTAGAATCATACGGCGCCAAATGCGCATTGCTGTATAAAATATAATCAAGGTATTCAATGTACTCGTCATCGGCGTAAACATTAACCGGCCCAGCATATGAGTGCGGGTATTCCCCTGCTGCCTCTGGCTCAGTGGCATCAAACAGGCTTAAAAAATCTGCATGCTCTTGCGGAAAATGTAATTTATCAACATTAAAGTCACCCGCCATAATCACTGGTTCAGCATACGGAATATTCTTACTATCAATTAGCGCTTTAAATTGAGCCAACTGTGCAAAACGCACCGCAATGTCATCAGCACCGGTATACGCATGGGTATGTGTGCCAAACACATGGTAAGCATGGCTTCCCTTGCGAATTTTCGCATAGTTAACACCCTTACCAGCCAAACAACCATCTGCACGACACGCGTCATAAACAACAGCATCTTGCGCTTCAATTGGCCAACGGCTTGCGATGAACGAACCACCCGTTAAGATCTTGCCAAATTTCCAAGGGATTTCAGTTAAATAAGGATATTCTTTTGCAACATTACGTCTAAAGCGTGCGGTTAAAATCGGATCAAATACTTCTTGAAATACAACCACATCGTAATTTTTCATATAGCTGGCAATAGTATCTAAACGGTTACCTGTATTTTTTGCTTCAATGCCAGGCAGCAGTGCCCAAGTATTGTAGGTTAATACGTTTAACTCATTTGAATATTGACTTTTTTCTTGGATTTGAAAATCGTCATTAATCACATAACGAATATCATCACCTGCTGCACGGGCGTATTCCGATTTAAACGCTAATGTCTGCGTATCGTTTATCGCAACGTTATGAATATCTCGATCATAATACCAAGCATCTTGCTGGCCACTTAGCCACATATTACTAAAGGTCATGGTGCCCTTTAATTTTTGGCGTAAAACAATTTCATCATCTAAGCCAGAAACATAGGTATTAAATTCGTACTCTTTACCCCATTTAATGCCTTGATCACGATTGAACCGTAAAAACTTTATGGTGCCTAATGGTGGAACTTCTCGAGCTAATAACGCCCATTGATCACCATGTGTAATATTATTATGGCCCGTTTGAACCGTATGCAAGGTCAGGGTTTTTTGAGTGTTATTAGTTAGATACATATAGCTTTCTGCAAGCGCATTAGTACTTACTAATAACCCCATTAAAAGAAGGTAACGAATTTTTTTCATATTTTGCCCGTGAATATTTTTATTTTAATAGCTAATCATAGCTATAGAGTCATCATTGTAGATACTGTTAAGCGTCAGTATCATGACAATACAAGACAATATATGGAGCCAATTAGGACATTGGCCACATTAGGCAAATATACGGTCAAAAATGATAAGCGAGGCTATTAAGCTGACACCACCTGATCTCTACCATTGTTTTTGGCTTTATACAGCAGATCATCTGCGCGCTTCAAAAAGCTGTTCATATCATCACCATACTCAAGCACGGCCACGCCAATACTGGCGGTAATTTTCCCAACATGATCGAACTGGAAATTACTTAAATCTTTCATGACACGATTACAAACCGCCTTAGCAAATTCGAGATCCGTATTTGGTAATAACACTAAAAATTCTTCACCACCCCAACGATATACTCGATCACTAGGCCGCACACATCGCCTTAGGATTTTTGAAAACTCCAATAAAACATCGTCCCCTACGTTATGGCCAAAGCTATCATTTACCTTTTTAAAAAAATCTATATCCAACAAGAAAACGGAAATAGGATGATTATCTCTATGCATTCTATTTATATAAGCATTAATTTCATCATTACCCGCACGCCGATTACCCAAGCCGGTTAACGCATCAGTATGGGCTAATTCTTCCATAAGCCTATGCGCTTTAATTAACTCTTTATTACGCTGATCTAATTCACGTGTTCTTGCAATAACACTGTCTTCTAATGACTTATTTAAATCATCTAATTGTACTTTTATTTGAATACGCTTTCGTATATTCAACAATAAAATATTAATAACAACCACCATCAGCAACAAAACAGCCAGCACCCAATTTATTTCTTTTTTATAGCTCTGATAAACGGAAACCGGTTTATTAATCAGCATACTATTTTCAGGTAAGCGATTTAAATTAATGCGGAATTTCTTTAACACATCGTAATCAAAAATTGGGTTAAATGTCGCTTTTGGCTGTATTTTTATAGTATCAATCGAAGTGCCTGATAATATTTTCAAGGCCATCGTAGCCGCATCTTTACCATGTTCATAAGGATCATTAATCAAACCACCAACACCGCCATTACCGATCATTAGTGCTCCCCACATACCATAAACAGGAACGGTACTTTTTTTGGTAAGTTCTTTGAATTCTTTTCCAAAAGAAAAATATTGACCTAATTTATCTTTATGCACGGCCAGCATCAACACTGCTGTTTTATTAGGAAGTATCGCCACAGACTCATATAATTCATTTAACGAGAAGCTATCCCATATTTCATAAATGGTTGTCTTATCATCCCAGGTTTTTAATATTTCTCTTGCCCGCCGTACCATTTTCAACCCCAAGCCAGTAGCATCACCTAGCAAGATAATTCTCTCAACGTCGGGTTGCAGTTGTTTTATCAAGCGTAAATTACCGCCTATCTCCATCCCCTCTAAAATACCGGTGATATTATTTACGCCTACTAGCATTGAGGGCATAAAAACGTTCACACCACAAAATACAATAGGCGTAGCCGGAAAAAGATCATCTCTATTTTCAAGCATAAAGCGATAGGCATAATCGTCACTTGTGATAATTAAATCGGGCTTATATTTCTGATACTTATAATGCAAAATGTCCTTTATATACTTATTGTATAAACGATCATCAACAAATCGACGTGCATCCATATATTCAACATGGATATTTTCTGGCGAAATCTGAGACAGCAGCGTATCAGTTACACCATTAGTAAGATGATGTGTCCATGCATATTGGGGGTGATAACTGTTCAACAATAGGACTTGTTGATAAGAAGTAGCTGATAGTTCAGCCGTGGCATTTAAGGCGTATAGACAACAAAATAGGAGTACATACAAAAACCGTTTCATACTGCACCAACAAAAGGGCATTCTATGAGTATAGATAAAAACTCATAAAACCCCACTTTTAAGCCCTTAAAGTGGCTACTTTCTGTTAGTACGAAACCTCAAATTGTAGCTGCGCTAAGCGTTGATACAACTTACTAGACTGCATTAACTGATGATGACTCCCTTGATCAACCATAACACCTTGATCCATTACCACTATTCGGTCTACATGTACGACCGTTGCCAGTCGATGAGCAATAACCAGTGTCGTGCGATCTTTCATTAATTCATTTAACGCTTGCTGAACTAGATGCTCACTTTGTGCATCCAATGCACTTGTTGCCTCGTCTAACAATAAGATTTTTGGGTCACGCAAAATCGCACGTGCAATCGCTAACCTTTGCCGCTGACCACCAGATAGCTTCACTCCCTGCTCACCTAGAAATGACTGATATCCTTTAGGTAACTGCATGATAAATTCATGCGCATGCGCCGCTTTTGCCGCCTTGGTCACTTGCTCTTCGGTCGCATTAGGCGAGCCATAACGTAAGTTATCCCAAACATTGGCACTAAACAAAACCGGTTGCTGTGGCACCAGTGCAAACATGTTTCTTAAGCTGTTTAAATCCATGTCTTTTAAGTTTACACCACCTATAGACACACCTCCTGTTTGCGGATCACGAAAGCGCAGTAACAAATCAAATAAGGTCGACTTACCAGCACCTGACGGGCCAACCAATGCAACACGTTCACCGGCTTTAATCACTAAATTAAGCTCAGACAAAGCCTTGTGATCAGGTCGTGATGGGTAGGTGAAATTAACGTCTTTAAATTCTATTAAATTTTCAGTGCTATTTAATGGATTAGTTTTAACACCCACACATTTTGGCGACTCAATATCAGAACGGGTACCAAGTAATTCTAAGATACGCTCTGCAGCACCAGCTGCACGCTGAACTTCGCCATATACTTCGGTTACCGCTGCAAGCGAACCCGCTACCATTATGGCGTAAAACACAAACGCGGATAATTCACCCGCTGATAACGCCCCTCTTAATACGTCGCTGCCGCCCACATACAACATACCCGCAATCGCACCCATCACTAAAATCATAACCAATGCAATTAAAATCGCTCGCTGCTGGATTCTCTTTAGCGCCACATCGAATGCACCCTCAGCTGAATGACTAAACTGCTCTACGACTAAATCCTCACGGGTAAACGCCTGCACGACTTTTATGTGCTGTAAACTTTCACCCGCCCATGCACCCACACTGGCTACCTTATCTTGACTATCACGAGAAAGTTTTTTCACCTTACGACCAAAATAAATCAACGGAAACACAATAAAAGGCACCACAGTTAACACAATTAAACTGAGCTTTATATTGCTAACAAACATCAGAACCAAACCACCAATAAAAGTAAGGCTATTCCGTAATGCAAACGAAAAGGAAGAGCCTATAACGGTTTGTAATAGCGTGGTATCGGTTGTCACTCGGCTTTGAATTTCACCCGCCAAATTATCTTCAAAAAAACTGGGTGGTAAACTGACTAAATGCTCGTATAAACGTATGCGAATATCCGCAACAACACGTTCACCAATCCAAGACACCATATAAAAACGGAAATAGGCGCCCGTGGCCAACGCCACGATAATAAAACCAAACAATGATAACGCTTGTGTTAAACCATCAAACGATTCAGCAGCAAAGCCTTCGTCAACCATTAATCGTATACCTTGACCAATAGACAACGTTAAAGCAGAAGTCGCAATCAATGCAACCATAGCGATGATCAGCCGTGCACGATAAGGTTTAACGTATTGCCAAAGCCAAATAAGCATAAATGTACCCTTGTATTAGGCCATCTATTGTAAAGACTACCGGTGCATATACAAGATTCATATTTTGAGCACTAAATGCTTTGAAAATCACGTTTATAGTCTATTTAAAAAAAATTTTGATTTTCACAATCTATAGCAATCACCTTCATTAATGTTAGTATTGAATGACTTTTTACCCACCATCCTTGATTTAGGGTTTTTATTTGAAAACGTTTACGTGTCAATGCGGTAACACTATTAACTTTCAAAACAGCCTATGTGTTAATTGCAATAGCATGGTTGCTTTTTTACCTGACAGTCTAAAAATGACTAGTTTGTACACTGCGAATAATGGCTTATATCACGATACCACTAACAAAAAATTGTACCGCATGTGTAAAAACCAAACGGTTTATAATGTCTGCAATTGGATGATTCCCGCCGACGATCATCATGAACTCTGTGCGTCATGCCGTTTGAGCATGGTTATTCCAAATTTAGACAAGCCCAACAACCTCACATTATGGTTCCGCATGGAGCAAGCCAAGCGTCGACTGCTATATACCTTATTCAAACTAAATTTACCCGTTGTCGATCGCGCGACAAACCCACGCAAAGGATTAGGCTTCTCGTTTCTTGAGAACCAAGTTGAAGATGAATACGGCAATGAATTAACCGTTAAAGAGTATGTCATAACAGGACACCAATCCGGCTTAATTACGCTGAACTTAAACGAAGCAGAACACAGCACTCGTATTGAAATGCGTGAGCAAATGAATGAGCAATACCGGACACTCATCGGCCACTTTCGTCATGAATCTGGTCACTATTACTGGGATCTTTTAATTGAAGGCTCCGATCAAATAGATGAATTTAGACAATTATTTGGTGATGAACGCTTAAGCTACAAGTTTGCGTTAGAGCAATATTATCAAAATGGGCCAAACCTAAGCTGGCAAGACACATGGATAAGCGCCTACGCCAGCATGCATCCATGGGAAGACTGGGCCGAAACATGGGCTCATTATTTACACATGGTTGACACCTTAGAAACCGCCAACAATTACGAATTAAGCATCTCAAATCAACATGTAGAAAACCCATTAATTAAATATGAGCATGTAGATTCAACTTACAGTGCGATTAGTTTTACTCAGTTATTTGATGATTGGTGCCGACTCACAAAAGCGATCAATGCCATCAATCGCAGTATGGGGCACGACGATGCATACCCTTTTGTGATCTCCATCACTGCATTAAGTAAGCTTCGATTTGTACATAATGTAATTAAAAATGCAGGCTTTAAAGCTAAACAATAATATAAATTTTAAAAAGACGTCAAAGATTTACAGAGGTGCTAGGAATGACAATAAATTGGAAGAAATATGCAGTTGATCATTTTCATGATGAAATGATCAAAGAACCCGGACTCCCTAGGTCATTTTCAAAAGAGTTATCTGAATTCTTAGCATCACTCTCCAACGATGAAATAGATGAATTCAAAGCCGCATCCGAACTTGCCATTCAAACTATGGGCATTACCTTTCGTGTTTACAATGACGAAGAAGGCTCTATTGATCGCGCATGGCCATTTGACATCATCCCACGCATGATTGATAAAAAGGAGTGGGACACCATTGAAGTCGGCTTAAAGCAAAGAGTTAAAGCCCTTAACTTATTTATAAACGACCTATATAACGAACAAAACATCATCAAAGACGGTGTATTCCCTGCTCACCTACTCGATAAATCAAAGAACTTTCTACCCGAATGCAAAGGTATCACCCCTCCTTTTGGTGTTTGGGCTCACATCTGTGGCTCAGATTTAGTCCGTGATAAAGATGGTGCGGTCTATGTACTCGAAGATAATTTAAGAGTCCCATCTGGTGTTTCATATATGCTTGAAAACAGACAAGTAATGAAACGTGTATTCCCAGAAATGTTTGATACCTACAACATATTACCTGTTGATAATTATGTCTCTGACTTATATGACATGCTGGCGCAGCTATCACCTAGAAAAATCAACGAGCCTGAAATCGTTGTATTGACTCCCGGTATCTATAACTCAGCCTACTTTGAACATGCTTACCTAGCTCAACAAATGGGAGCAGAATTAGTGGTAGGCGATGATTTGATTGTTGATGAAAATGACTGTGTATTTATGCGTACTATCGACGGGCTTTCGCAGGTTGATGTTATTTATCGCCGTATTGATGACTCATTCCTTGACCCCGAAGCCTTTGACCCTGAATCAACTCTAGGTGTGCCGGGTTTAATGCGCGCATGGAAAGCAGGTAAAGTAGCACTCGCAAATGCACCGGGCTCTGGTGTTGCTGATGACAAGGTCGTTTATGCCTACGTACCTGAAATAATAGAATATTACCTAGGTGAAAAAGCCATATTGCCAAATGTGCCGACCTACAAATGCATAAACCCTGACGAGCTAGAATATGTCGTTAATAACATTGAAAAGTTAGTTGTTAAACCCGCCAATGAATCCGGTGGTTACGGCATGTTAATTGGTCCTCATGCTACAAAAGAGGAACATGAGGAATTTAAAATATTGGTTACTGAAAAACCTAGAAACTATATAGCCCAGCCCATGCTTATACTGTCCACCGCGCCCACTATTGTAGGCAATAATGTTGATCCTAGGCACTTAGACTTGCGACCATTTATTTTAAGTGGCAAGAATATAAACGTCACCACTGGCGGACTAACCCGTGTCGCCCTTCGCAAAGGTTCTACCATTGTTAACTCGTCTCAAGGTGGCGGCAGTAAAGACACTTGGATTGTCGATATGGAGTCGCAATAATCATGCTTTCACGTGTAGCAAATAATGTATATTGGTTAGGCCGTTATCTTGAACGTGCCGAAAATACCGCTCGAATCATGAATGTAAATTCAAATTTACTCCTTGACCTGCCTAAACACATTCGACTTGGCTGGGGGCCTATTTTAGACATAAGTACATCTGATGAATTATTTTATGAACTTTATGACGAAGCAAATGAAGCAAATGTTGCAAACTTCATCATTGCAGACGAAAACAATCCTAGCTCTATTATTAACTCATTGAATAATGCACGTGAAAATGCAAGGACCATTCGTGAGATTATCCCAAGAGAAGCATGGGAAGAAATTAACTCACTTTTCTTACTCGCTAAAGAAAGCAAAGCGAACTCATTAAATAGACGTCACCGCTATTCGTATTTAAATAAAATAATATTAAGTAATCAGGCTATTACCGGTATTTTGGCCGGCACCATGAGCCATGATGCCGCTTATGATTTTTTACGATTAGGCAGAAATTTAGAACGTGCAGACATGACCACACGAATCATTGATGTTCGATCAGCTAGCTTATTACCTGATATTGAAGACGAGCAAGCACCATTTGAAAACATCCAATGGATGAGTGTATTAAAGTCACTCACTGGCTATCAAATGTATCGACGTGAAGTTCGCTTAAGAATAAAGCGACAGGATGTATTACGATTCTTGTTTCTTAACAAAAAATTCCCTCGTGCACTCAATCATACTATTGAGCAGGCTGAAGACTGCTTAAAAGCGCTACCTAATGGTGACGATGTCATTCATTACTTGAAAACACTTCAGAGTAAATTAGAAGAAATACAACCGGAACAACTTGAGCAAAATGAATTGCATGAATTTATTGATGATATTCAGCTTGGTTTAAGCGAAGTTCATAATCAAACAAGCAAAACCTACTTCTAAAAATAAAACACATTAAATCGGGCATTAATAGCCCGATTTAATGATATTTAAGCAACTATGAAAGCACAATTGTCTTTATTTTTACGGAGGCTGTAAATCATTCTGTGTAACCGCCAGTGTTAAATATAGTCTTTTAAACGGTCTTCGAATTCAATCATAAAACGATTCAAGGCCGGTTTCCAATTTCTAAT
>JBLHLT010000029.1:0-34247 GCA_047621325.1 Oceanicoccus sp. | reverse complement strand
AATCAACCCAGACACCCATGTTAAGAAAATACTACTAGATCAAGCAAGCCTATTCTTCAATCAATACTAAAGTTAATTCTTTTACCTTATTTTATTCCCTGCACACTTCTTTAGGCTTGTACCAACTAAAGGAGAAACGCCATGCCTAAGCCAAGGAAGGAACAAGTAAGCCTTGAAGCCACCCCTTATTATCACTGTGTATCACGATGTGTGCGTAAAGCGTTTTTATGTGGTTTCGATCATCAAAGCGACATTAGTTATGAACACCGCCGTGCTTGGCTTGAAAATGAGTTATTAAATCAAGCACAAGTATTTGCTATTGATATCGCCGCTTATGCCATTATGTCTAATCACTATCATGTGGTTTTGCACATCAATCAAAAACAAGCTAAAAACTGGACTTTTGATGAAGTGATTCACCGCTGGCATAAGCTTTACAAAGGAAATGTGCTCAGCAAGCGCTATTTAAGCGATCCTAATTTTTCTAAATCTGAATTTGAAAAACTGCAAGAGTTTGTTGAAAATTGGCGATTACGCTTAATGGATATTGGTTGGTTTATTGGGCGTTTAAATGAAAAAATAGCACGTCAGGCTAACTATGAAGACCAATGCACAGGTCGGTTCTGGGAAGGTCGTTTTAAGTCCCAAGCACTTCTCGATGAAAAAGCCCTCGCTGCTTGTATGGCCTACGTAGATTTAAACCCTTTACGCGCTAACATGGCAAAAACACCTGAGAAATCTGAACATACATCTGTCAAAGTACGCGCCGAAAAAGCAAAGTCTACCTACCAACCCAACCACCCAAAACAGCAAACCAAAAAGTTAATGCCATTTGTGGGCAACCCCAGAAACAATATGCCCGAAGGATTGCCTTTTCGTTTAACTGATTATTTGGCTTTAATTGATTTAACAGGGCGAGCCATTCGTGAAGATAAACGGGGTTATATTGAAAAACATCAGCCAGAGATTTTAATACGCTTAGGTATCGAACTAAGTAACTGGTTAACCATGACACAAGAATTTGAAAAGAACTTTAAAGATTTAGTGGGCGAACCGAATACCCTCAATAAAGCAACTAAACTGCTTAATCGAAAACGACGACCTGCCTTTAAAAACTGCGAAATACTGTTAACTTAAACCACAGTATTCATTCTTACTGAAACGACCAACTCAAACGGAAATCCCCTGCCTGCTATTTATAGATTTATCTAAATCTTAGTCTTTAAATCTTATCCCCACCCTATTTTAAGTAATTCACATTAAGAAATACTCATTTTGATAATTAAGGCATTTTACGATGTTTAAATTTTTAAACGTGGGTGTCTTATTAACGCTGTTAGCGGTTACACCGAGCCTCTACTTCACGCTTACCGCTTGAAGTTCAAAGAGATCAAAGGCATTAAATAAGTCTTTGTAGCTTGAATAAAAAACCCAGCCTTTGCTGGGTTTTTTTTGGTTTGAATAGAGTGTTTATTTTATTTTGTTAATTATTGTATGTAGCTCTTTCATTCATAACACACATGTGTGCGGCTGGTGCTGCGAAGCAGTGCCAGTCCAGTGGCGTAGCCACGATGCACCACGTGCTTGTTATACGATTTATCTATCATCTTTAAATATCAGTTCACCACTGGCCTTTTCTTTATTCCAATCGACGGTGGTAAATGTATTAGCTGCATCATTAAAGTGAAGAAACATATTTCCATTTTTTGCAGTAAGCTTAACTTCATTTTTTTGAGTAGCTTGCCACGTTACCCCAGCCCAACTTTCTAATTTTGAAATAGATCCGTCAGGCTCAAAAGCAAAAATGAAATTTTTTCCTTCCCATTGATAATACCAAGTTGTCCCTGATATTTTAGTTTTAAACTCGACTGCATCAACTGCACGATCAAAATCATCTCTTTCTTCTGAATGTGATTGATGACAAAAAAGAGTGAGTATTATTGTTAAGATTAGAGAAACTCTCATTGATATTCCTTTCGTATAACGCCTGCCACAACGGTGAGTTGAACTGGCGGTTTTTTTGCCGGGTTTTGGGTAAAAAAAGTGATAGTTTGACGAGTCCGTTGCTGGCACTTGTTACATGCATTATTGCGAAACATACTTGATTGCCTTCGCAATATTTTCATTTAAATTATCGACTGAATCCAAAATCAGACGATCCGTCATTAAAGGCTGAAAATATTTTCTTATTGTTAGAACATCTTCCCAGACTAACTCATACCATCCTTCAATATTTCTATTTCTAGATTGAATCCGCTCTTTATGTATCTCTTCATTTGAACAGATGCACTCAATATATTTTATTTCGCTTTCCAATAGCTCTGACCACTGTTCGGTGATTCTAGATTTAGAAGCAATAAAATCGAAAATTGCACTATTGTCATTTTCGATTTGAGTCTTTGCGATAACAGCCATAATCTCAAAGCCTACGCCTTGAGTTTCTTTATTTTTGCATAGACCTCTTCTTGCAACAGCAGCTTCTAATTCATCTTTGGAAAAGGCCGGAATATTTAATTCTTTTGACAATCCCTTTGCTAAAGTTGATTTCCCTGCTCCAGGAACTCCACCGATTATTATCATTGTTGGATTCACGAAATACCCTTAAGCATGTAACAGTTTATTCAACGTCGCATGACGTTTTTTATCGGTGACGTGTTTGCCGAGACATATCACGCCACTCATTTTTATATGGCAGCAATCATGGTGCATCCAGCCCACTTTGGCAAATATGCCCTCCCTTTTTTTGCGTCGCATCAAAACATTTGTGCACTCATAAGCTTTTCATTTACTTATCTTTTTTAGTGACTAGTACTCTTTTCTGATTATCACCCTTTTCAACCATAATTTCGGGGATATACGTCATATGACTGTTTATCTTAATACACCGTCACGTGACCTTAAATCCTTGGATATACGTCGAGTGATATATATCCAAGTTAATTGATAAGACTTTCTGCTTATTTTTCATAGACTAACGTGACTGTCCTGTTAATTTCTTAGTTGCTGAGAAATAGAGGGCTTAAAAATGCGCTTGGTTTCTTATCCTTGGTTGCAGGCTTACCGACACTGATTTGTTCATTGGACGATTGAGCAATGGATACCCGATCTACTCCCTTCGATAAACTCAGGACAGGCTAACCTCGCGTCGGGTATGACGTTAAAATAAGTTATGGCGCTAAAATAAGTGCCTTCATCCACCTTTCACCCTACCCGCTTGCGATAATCCCGCGGCCCCATAGCAAACCAGCGCTGGCAACTGCGAGAAAACCCCGATTGTTCTGAATAACCTAACAGGCGGGAAATTTGTCCAAGCTTTAAGGCTTTTTCGCTTAAATACAGCTCGGCCAATTCTTTGAGCACACTATCTTTGATCGCACGGAAATTGGTGCCTTCGGTTTCAAGGGCGCGATGCAATTGACGCACATCCATTTCTAGGGCTTTGGCGACGGTTTCGTTGGTGCATTGCTCCGCCATTAACAAGGGCTTAATGAGCGCCTGCACCCGTTCACTTAGGGAAGATTGCCGTGCTAAAAAATGGCTTTCTAAATAACTGTAAGCCATGGCACCAAGTTCCGTTTGTTCGGAACTTAATGGCAGGTTTACGTCACTGGCATTCACCTCATACCCACAAACCCCTTGATTAAATAACACCTCACAAGGAAACGCTTTGCGGTAAACCGCGCTTGAATTAATAGGTGAATGAGGCAGCAATACTTTAAGTGGTGTGGCCTGTGCGCCGCTCAACATATGAATAATCTTTGCCGACAACGCCATGGTCAATTCTATGGCTTGAGTGCATTTGGGCAGTGGTTTTAACAGAATATCAACGGCGATCAGTAAGGTACTGCCACCGGGTAACAAGCTTACGTTTAAACCCAGCGCTGGCGTGTATACATGTAAATAACTGGAGACACGCTGCAAGGCTTGCCCAAGGTTTTGGCTTTGTTGGGCGGCTAAGGCAATGGGGCCAAGCACGCTGAAGTCTTGTTTGTTGGCGCAGCGAATTCCAAAGTCTGGGCAATTTAAGGCTTTGGCGCTGGCTTCTAATAAGCCCACAAAGTTGCGATACGGGAACATGTAGCCTTCGGTGTTGAGCTTGGCGCGGTCTAATTTGAATGGAGCGAGCAAGGCATCTGAATCACCACCGAGTTGCTCAACCAGCTGGCAGTAGCCAGTTAGGGATTCACTTCTTACCAGTTGTGTCATGGGCTTACTTAACCAAAATGGCTGATCATGTGCCAAATATGATAAGTTTTTGTCTAAAAAAGGCAAGTTTTTAGGTGTAAGAATGGGCAAACTGGTACGTATCAAAACCTAAAAAGAAAAATAATAATGAACAAACAAACCTTTGATTACGTCATTGTGGGTGCAGGCAGTGCAGGCTGCGTACTCGCTAGCCGCCTAACTGAAAACCCAAACATCAGTGTGTGCCTGTTAGAAGCCGGTAAAAAAGATAACTCCGCATTTATTCACGCCCCAGCCGGTGTAGCTGCCACCGTGCCTTATGGCATTTTTAGCTGGCACTACGATACGGTGCCGCAAAAGGGTTTGAATGGCCGCTTAGGCATGCAACCACGAGGAAAAGTGCTGGGCGGTTCTAGCTCGATTAACGCCATGATGTACATTCGAGGTGCCCACTGGGATTACGATAACTGGGCTGCTCAAGGCAACACGGGCTGGTCTTATAAGGATGTGCTGCCCTACTTTATTAAGGCTGAGAACAACGAGACTATTCACGATGAGTACCATGGCCAAGGTGGCCCGCTGAACGTAAGCGAGCTGCGTGATCCTAGCCACTTTAATGAGTTCTTTTTGGACGCCTGCGAGCAAAATGGCATTCCACGTAAGCCAGATCTAAATGGCGCTTCCCAGGCGGGTTGTCGCATGAATCAGGTAACCCAAAAAGGCGGCGAGCGTGGCAGCGCCGCTAAAGGCTACCTAACCCCTAGCCTCGCCCGCCCTAACCTTACGGTAATCACCGAGGCCCATGTTGCCAAAGTTGAAGTCTGCAACGATACCGCCACTGGTGTGACGTTTTATCAGGGCAAAGAACTTATTACGATAAACGCCAGTAAAGAAGTGATCATGAGCGCGGGTAGCTATGGCTCACCGCAAATCCTACAGCTTTCGGGCATTGGCCCAAAAGCTCACCTTGAAAGCCTAGGCATAGAGGTGGTGAAAGATGTTCCCGGTGTTGGCAGCAACCTGCAAGATCATATTTCAGTGGTGCCCATTTATAAAACTAAGCCTTTCAGCTCAAGCAAAGGCACTTTTGGCTACTCATTAGGGGGCGGCTATGATGTGGTGAAGGCGATTTTTCAGTGGGTATTTAAGCGCCGTGGCTTGCTCACCAGTAACTTCGCGGAGTCTGCGGGCTTTTACAGCACCGATGAACACGTACCAGCACCGGATATTGAGATCACATTTATCACCGGCATCGTGGATGACCACACCCGTAAGTTCCACCTTGGCCACGGCTACTGCGCTCATGCCACCCTTATGCGCCCTAAAAGTCGCGGCAGCGTGCGCCTTGCAAGCAAAGACCCATTAACCGACCCACTCATCGACCCCAATTATTTAGACGACGAAGACGACATAAATCGCTTGGTAAAAGGGCTGCAAAAGACCATCGACATTCTAGAGTCAAAGCCGTTTGATAAAGTAAAAGGTAAGATGATTTATCCCGTTGAGCGCGACAACATTGCCCAGCTTAAAGAGTATATTCGCAACCATTCGGATACCGAATATCATCCAGTTGGCACGTGTAAAATGGGCCCAGACAGCGACCCAATGGCCGTAGTGGATGATCAACTTAAATTTAAGGGCATAAACAATTTAAGAGTGGTTGACGCGTCTATCATGCCGACACTGGTAACAGGCAATACTAACGCACCAACGATTATGATTGCCGAAAAAGCAGCGGACATTATTTTAGGGCGATAACAGTAGGCACAAAAAAGCGCTGATGCCTTCACATCAGCGCTTTTTAAAGCATTAAAACATCAGCCTTTTCTAAGTAAACGGCGTGCTTTAAGTAACAGATAGTGTAAATCCAACGATTCAAATTTCAATTTCGGATAAAACAAGCGCACTAGCTGGCGCTGCCATGCCTCTCTTCTTTCTAACCAGGTTAAGCGTACATTCAAACCCGCCAAGTCCGCTAGGTGCATTTTTAACAAAAGCACTTTGTCTTCATTGGTTTCAAATGGCAAATTATGGCGCTTTATTAAAAACTCCTGCGTATCTGCGTCTAAATCAGTAAAAATGCGCAAGCAAGTGTTTTCTTTTTTTAATAAGCGCTGAACACCAAGCAAACCACCCACGGCATACTCAAACACATCCATTGCCATTTTTTGATTATCAATACAATTAGCAAACAACACGGCCTCGTCATCAACGATTGCAGCAGGTGCGTTAATCGATAAACCGCATTGCTGAGGTGACGCGACGACTTTGGCCTTCACGCCTAAATCACGTTCTAGATCTTGCAACCAGTCTTTAACGCGTATCACATGAGTCGCTGGTGCGGGTGATGGCATGAACTGCTCATTGGCCGCGGGTAATTGATTCAACTGTATGAACGCTTTCTTGATCGCTTCAATATTAATGGGTAATGAATCAACCACTACTTGCTCTTGAACGTTAACAGCACTATTCACGATAACCGCCTTACTCAAACTATATGCTTAGTTATTTTGCGTCTAAAACCCTTAAATAACAAAGCAAGCCTGCCGGAACTGTGACTACCGTCATATACAAAGTGAGCAATAGCGCGGCGCTATCCATTATATAGGCACGATTAATTATGGTAATGATTATCATTACTATACATTGATCCATCACTTGAGGGGATCATCATGAATAAAACCATCAGCTTTGCCGTTGTTCACTTTTCAGTGGCTTTCACCATCACCTACATCATGACTGGCAGTGTCGTGATAGGCGGCGCTTTAGCCTTAATTGAACCTGCTGTGAATACTGTCGCATTCTACATTCATGACAAATTATGGAGCCAGAGGCTTAAGCGACAAGAAATGATACTTAACGCCTAAGCTACAAGTCCAAAAAAGCTGGCTATGCTTATACAAGGGAGGAGCCATGACTTTAAGATCGCTCGTTTTCTTGGCCGCAATATCTTACACACTGGTGATCGGTGGGAGCCTCTTTGGCTATCGCATTCTGGTGGTCTTCCCCGCGCTACTTGAATCGACTATAGAACGGCATAGCAACGATATAAAAGCCGTTTATTCTGCCTACAGCAGTGAGAAGTTAAATCTTATTCGCTTCAATTCCGACTGGGCCAGCTGGGATGAAGCATACGATTACATTAAGACTGAAGACACATCATTCATTCAACGCAATATTTCAGGTTCATTTTTAGATGCCGGCATTGATGCCCTTGCATTCATCAACAACAAAGGTGAGCTTGTTTATGCAGCCAAAAAGAAAGCTAAAGTATTTACACAGGTCAAAACAATAGCAGAAATTTCCCCCGACCTAATCATCGATCGACTACTTAAAAACGGCAAGCAATTTGGCTTTATTCGCGTTCAAGGGAGTCTTGGATATTTTGCAAGCTCACACATTAAAAACACAGAAGAAACACTCCCAAGTAGAGGGGTTTTAATTTTCATGAAAATTCTCAGAAAAGAACTTATTAGCCATACAAACTACATAACAAAAGCAAAATTGAAACATTACGACGTTGAAAAAATCAAATCCCTAAATCTAGATACCGAACCGTTCATTGTTGGCTACGGTTTTAAAATTGAAAAAGTGACAAACAAATACTATGTCTGGATCACCAACCACATTGACATGCCCATAGGGTTAATATAAGTCAAATACAGCAAAGACAGCATACCCAAGTTATTTGATGACATTACAATCTATAGCTTTATCGGACTTTTATTATTACCGGTATTCATCACCATTGCAGTATGGGTTATTTTCCTTCTGCCCATTACGACCATGTTCAAACAAATAAACAATATGTCATCCACCGGCACGATCAACAACATTGAAATGAACAGCTACATCACCGAATTAAAAACATTCAAAATTGCATTTAATAACTTAGTAAAAAAAATACACAACTATCAGGATAAACTGGAAAATGAGTCTCAAACCGATGGCTTAACCAACCTCTACAACCGCCGTCACTTTGATGAGTTTTACGATCAATCTTGGAGAGCAAGCACACGAAATGCACTGCCTTTGGCTATTATAATGATGGACATTGATCACTTTAAAAAATACAACGATCATTATGGTCACCAAAAAGGTGATGATGCCTTAATCGCTGTTGCAAACGCACTACAAAGCCACACTCGTCGCGCCATGGATTTCCTAGCTCGCTATGGCGGTGAAGAGTTTGTAATGATCTGCCAAGCTGACAGCGAAGCCCACCTCAAAAAAATACTGGCAGACATCCTAACCAGCATTACAGATTTAAACATTGAACACGTTCTTTCAAGTACAGGTAAACAATTGACAATCAGTTGCGGAGCTTGTCATATTTCAAACCCAGGCATCTGGATGCAACCTCACAAAGAGCTAGCGCTTAAAATGGCAGACCAAGCACTGTATAAAGCAAAAAACACTGGTAGAAATAAATATCATATTAGCCAATTAGATGAACCCAACAGCAAACAATAAATCATTTACTGCTCAGCCCTCCTTACGCGTGTAAGTCTCGTTTAAAGTTTGGTAGGCCGTCTAATAATAAATTACCGTATCGCTTACTTACAATACGCTTATCTAAAATAGTGATTTTACCCGTATCGGTTTCAGTACGAATTAAGCGGCCACACGCTTGTATTAAGCGTACCGATGCATCAGGCACTGAGATTTCCATAAACGGGTTACGCCCTTTCGACTCCATCCATTCTGCAAGCGTAGCATCAACAGGATCATCCGGCACAGAAAATGGCAACCTAACGATCACCACATGTTCTAAATAATTACCGGGTAAATCAATGCCCTCTGCGAAACTGGCCAAGCCAAATAAGTAGCTGGGCAATTTATTGTCTATTTTATCTTTATGACGTTTTAGCACTTCTTGTTTTGAAAAATCATCTTGCGTCATAACGTGATCGGCTATGTCATACGGTAATTTGTATTTCACATCGTTCATCATGCGACGAGAGGTAAACAATACCAACGTGCTTTCACTTTCTTTTAAATGATCTTGCAGAATGTCACTTATTTTTTGTGAATACTCATCACCATGACCTGCTTCAACCGCATCTTTAGGTACAACAAGCTTACCAAGATTGGGATAATCAAACGGACTCTCTATCACCTCGCAATGATTATCACGGGCAACCCCAGACTTCATGCGGAAGCGATCAAACTTACCCAATGCGGTTAACGTCGCCGAAGTAACCACTGCTGCAAAGCAGCGGCTCCATAAATTTTTTGCAAGCAACTCAGCTGCTAAAATTGGACTTGAATACAGACCAATGTCATCTTCGTATTCGTTGTTAATGCGTTCAATCCAGCGAGCTACCGGCACGGCATCATCAAAATCAATTTGCGCATAACTAAGCCATAATAAACCCGCACTTTCTAAGCGCGCTTGCAACATCCCCATAATGGGAAACCAGCGCTCTGCATCACTTTGCTTGTACTCACCATCATCTTTACTAATGGATGCTTTTAATGCTTCAACCACTTTATCGACAATGCCATACAAACTGTTATGAGCCTTGCTTAACTCCCCTGCTAGCTCCATCAAACCTTCAGGTACTTTACCCATCCGAAAGCGATGTTGAACCGTACCCTCGGCATCGGCTTGGTCGCCCATAAAATCAATTAACAAATGACGCACATAACTTAACTGCCCGTTAATATGACCTATGTGTTCAGGCATAGCTGAGACCACCTGCAACAAGCCCATTGGGGTGCCACACTGCTTGCCAAGTGTGTCTACCGCTTTTGAAATTTGTTTAAGTAGGTTTTCTTCTTGGTGCAATTTCACTTGAGATGCAAAGTGGTTAATGGCTTTATCGGGTAAGTGATGGCCTTCATCAAATACGTAAATACTATTACTTGGTTCAGGCAACACTGCGCCGCCACCTAAATTAATATCGGCCATAACAAGGTCATGATTAGCAATGATTACGTCGGCATCTTCAAGTGCTTTACGGGCTGTGAAAAATGGACAAGCATTAAAATGCGGGCAGCGGCGATTGCTGCACTCTCTATGGGTAGCAGTGACCATTGACCAATCTTGGTGGTCGATTTGCTCAGGCCAATTATCACGATCACCATCCCACTTAGCTGAGGTAAATTGATCGAGTAATTTTTGAAATAACGCCTTTTGATCATCCGACGCATCAACACCACCAAACATATCCATGGCGGCGTCTTGCATGCGCTGGTCTTTTAATTCTTGATCAAGCTTATGCACACACAAATAACGGCCACGGCCTTTTGCCAGCGCATATTTAAAATTTAAACCACTGTTTTTCGCTACATCAGGAATATCTTTAATCACCAACTGTTCTTGTAACGCAACGGTCGCGGTTGAAATAATGATTTTTTTATTTAAATCTTCAGCCAATGGAATGGTAGCAATAAGATAGGCTAAGGTTTTACCGGTACCGGTTCCTGCTTCAATCACACAAACCTGCTGTGCCGAAGTACGATTACCGTCGTCGTCTTGTGTGATATTACCGATGGTGCGGGCAATGGCTGCGATCATTTGTTTTTGACCACGTCTTGGCTTTAGTTTCTTTTTTTCGAGTATCTGACTATAGCCAGTTTGAATATTGTTTTTTGCTTCACTACTTAGCATTTTGACTGGCTACCCACGAAATCCCCTTGGGCAGTTCAACTCGCTGACCATGAATATTAATAACAATACCGCTTTGGTTAATTTCTTCTAATATCAAACCAGCTCGAATTAAAGCACCTTCTTTATAGGTTTGATCATTAATCACCACTGAGCGAAAATCTGCGGCGCTTGAATAAATATGACTCGCCAAGTTTAGGCTTGGAATCATTGCAAGCTCTTGCGAGGTTAATTCAGATAAATCCTTTGGCTTAACGGCTATGACGTTTTTTGTTTCAGTCACTACCAGCTTTTCTTCATCAACCACGTCTAGAGTATCAACAGCATCTGCTTTGACAGGAGCAATAGTGCGCGACACATTGGGCTCATGTGATACATCAACCAGTGAATCATCCAGAGAGTTTTCAACTTTAGCTGGCCAGACCTGCCATAACGTCATTAATAAAATCAAAACAACGATAACAATAAGGCTTTTCGGTAAACTTGATTTCTGCACAAGCACCACAGACTCACCCGGTTCGACTTGTACATTGTGCTGACGCTCTTGCTCTGCCTTTTGCAGTGCTTTAAGTAGATAAGACATATTATTGAGCCGCCATTTGTAATTGCTGGTCCCACAAAGACAAACTAATTAATGTTTGCGGCCCTAGCACCCCATCAACCATAAGACCGTGCTTACGTTGAAACGACTTGACCATGCCATGCAATGCAACATCATAAACCGTTGAAGCATTGTTCGTTGACGACTTTGGTGTAATAACTTGCCACTGAGAAAAGTCTTCTCCATTCATATTTTGGTTTTGTGATATCAACACATCCCTAACCCAAGGAATGAGTGAATTTTGCTCCGCTGGTTTGATAAGCGCACCAATAAAACGTTGATCAATATTGGTTAACGCCACGGCCACTTTATCGCCATCAATTGGCTGACCTGAAAAAGTTTGCCACTCACCTAAAATGAAAACCTCTCCATCCATTACCGAATTTGAGACTATCTTTGCAGGGAGTTGACCAAACCAACAATCTGTTTTTTGAACACACGGATCAGCCGGACGGGCCGACCGACTATTTGATATTGATGAGCTTATAAAACTAGAGACGAATTTGTTTTTTATCTCACTCGAAACAACAACTCCACTTAAATTACTCGGCATATAATTCAGTCCGACTACCACCAAAACTAAAGCCGCCAACACCCCCCACCATTTATTGTTTTTACGCTTATTTTTTATCGGTAATACTTCTTTTGCCGCACGTAAAACCATTATTGGCGTAACTTGCTTTTTTTGTTCGGCATAACAGCCCATTAAACAGCGATCGGCTAAAACATTAATCAACCTAGGAATACCTGCGGTCTTACGATACAAAAGCCAAGCTGCTGTAATAGAAAACAAAGACACTCGACCACCCGCCACTTCAACTCTATGATCAAGGTACGACTTAACCTGTGAAAAGCTTAAACCATTTAAGTGAAAGCGGGCTGTAAAACGTTGATTCAGCTGACGCAATTGGTATTTATTTAAGCGCTCTTTTAATTCGGGTTGACCAAGCAAAATTATTTGCAATAACTTATCTTCGTGGGTTTCCAAATTTGTTAGTAACCTTACTAGCTCTAACACTGATTCATCTAAGTGCTGAGCCTCATCAATTATTAAAACGCTATAACCACCTTTTGAATACACATGCAGTAAAAATTCGGTAAGCAGGTCGATCAATTGTGATTCTTTAAATAAACCGGCACCGTCTAAACCAAATTCTTTGCAAATCAATTGCAGCAACTCAATTCGATCAAGTTGCGGGTGCAGCACTAAAGCCACTTCGGTATCTTGCGGCACCGATTGTAAAAGAAACTTACATAAGGTTGTTTTCCCAGTGCCCACCTCACCCGTTAGTAATACAAAACCACCACGATGAAGCATGCCATATTCTAATGCGGCCAACGCTTCTTTGTACTGACCACATGCATATAGAAAATTAGGGTTTGGGGCTATCGAGAACGGGCGCTGCGTTAACGCAAAATAGTGTTCATAAATCATAAAATAGGCCAGTTCATATCAAGGGTAAGTTGCCAATGCTTGGCTTGTGAGATGTAAATTTTATCGAAACCCCATTTTACCTTGAGCCTTGAAGATTCATAGCCAAGATTCAGCATTTCGTTAATCCCATCTACTTCCAGCTGCATCCCGCCATAGTCGACGCCCAAGATCAAAGCCCTATAACGCTGCCAGGCTTGGGCCTCTAACGTCGTTTTAAGCTCATCAAAGTGGTATTGCCAATGTAACTTAGCAAATACAGGAAACTGCTGCACATAAGATGAGCGCGAGGTATAAACGGAACAATTTGAAGTTAACGGCCTATTTAAGCAGCCTTCATCTTGATCAATGGCCTGCCAATGTAAGCTATACAGAACGTCTTCTAGTGACAGCACGATACGCTGTGCATCATTTAGCCTCACCTGCATATTAAGATCAAAACTATAACCCCACGCTGAAGCATGCTTACGAGGACTTTCAAAAATACGGTTTTCATCATATGCATAATCTAATTGCCAATCGTAAGCTAAATTTGAATCACTGACCTCCCCACTACCCACTAGGTCACCGTCTTGCATACGCGAACCTTTTAGCAAATGCACTTTCACCCAAAAATTCGCATAAGAAGATAACGGTATAAAGTATTGAGCAAAAACGCCATCACTTGAAGCCGCATTAATAGAAAGCGACAAATCGTAATCGCCATTTTCAATATTGTTATTTTCCAATCGAGAATAAAACTGCGCAGTATCTTCAGAAAATGCCAGCAAATAGTGCCAGCGACGCTCGACGCCTAACGCCCAATGCTGATTAACCTGAAAATAAGATTCAATGACTGCCCTTGCTTGAGCATAATTACCACTAGATGGCCCCTGCCAGCTTGAATCAATATCGCCTATTGCCATAACAGGGCTAGCAAGCAATATACTGCTACGCAATCCTACTGCCTGCTGCGACCATGCATTTTGCGACAACAAAACACATGCCATAACAATAAAAACACAAGACCTCAAAGCAACTGCCAACTGCCATCAATATAACGAACAACATACAAACCACTTTCTTTACGCAACGTACCCACCAATGCATTGGCGTATCGGATATAGCCTAACGGTGCATCATGGTAACTCTCACCCGTGGTGTAATCTAAGCCTGTCATTAACAATGAAACCGCATCGTCTAAAATATAATAAACAACAGAGTTCTGGTCTGCATCACTACTGTTACCAATAGCAAACCACAAGGTACGTTCCCCATAAGGGATCACCTCAAGCAAACCTAACGAACTAGAGTTGCCATAACCAATAAAATCATGTGTAACAGAAAACGCGACACTAATATTTTCGGGGTCAGTAAATGCACCAATCACATTCAGCAACACAGGGGTTTCATCGAGTGTATTATCACCACCTTTAAAACGAGACAAAAGACGAATACTAAACGATGACACGCCCAAGTAATGAGGCACCTCTAAAGTAACATCAAAAACATCGCCATGATTAAATCCAGTAATCGCACCATAATTAATAGCATACACACCGCGACCAATAATCTTAACCTGCGGAATACAACCTACCCCATCAGCGTCTACATTATTTTTTAAATACAAAAACGCGTCTGCAACCACTGCATTTTCATTATAACTTGGATCCTTCGAATACGAGCTTTCACAACCTAATTTAGCGAGCGTCACTTCATCCGAACAAGACCAAACACCGCCTACTTCATTGCATTGTTTTACTGTTTTAGCATCACTGGCATTTTTCTTATAAATAGCCAGCGCAGTTGCTCCGCCTGGGTAACGCAACTCACCAAAACTAAATTGATTATACGACGATACTGCCAACGCCGTTTTTAAAGCCTGAGGTAAAGAGGCATATTGTTCTATTTCATTATATTCAACCGCTGACGATAGCGTTTCACCAAGCACAACATTACTTGGTAAAACCAACCAGCCAGCAAGATCGGCACCAGCTAATGCACTGCTATCAAATTGCGCATACTGTTTAACATCTGAGCTTTTCCAAGCAAAATTCAAATCAGGAAAACGCTTAGCAGGGTAATGCAAGCTGGCGTTATTGCCATTCAGTATAAGCTCTACATCCAGCACATCACTGCCATTTGAAACCTGCCCTAATAAAGACAATGACTCTAAATTAAAGTGTATTGGTTCATTCACTCGTGTCGGGTCGCTAACACCTTGCATCACCAACGTGACATCATCCGCGGTATAGACCAAGCTTTGATACGTACTGGCATCCACTGCTGTTTTCGCCTTTAGCGTGATTTTAGGAAAATCAAACTCAATACGCCGAATTGCAGGTGCAACACCTGCCTCAAGTGCAGAATCTAAGTATATTTTAATACTGGCTTTATTATCCGTACGGCTTTGTACTATTGCCAAACCTGTTGAGCTTTCTACATTTATATCTTGCGAGAACGAAAACGATTTAATTAATCCGTTTTCGTCAACGTTAAGCAGCTGTCCAGCCACAACCGTATTAGGTTGCGCCGACGTTTTATAAGTAAAGCGCTTGTCTGTACTTACAAACGCAACTGAAGCGTTCACATCAGAAAAACTATAAGCTTGGCCTGAACCACAAGTGCCATTCGCAGAGCAAAGCAATGCATAATCTGCCAACTGCACCATAGGTAAAAACACAGACTGTAACTCTGGCCCTAGTGTTTTTTGAAACGCCTCCCACTGCCCTTCCATTGAGGTTATTTCAGCGGCCGTATCATCATCTAAAAAATTACCAAACGTTTTCGTTTCGTAATCAGCGATCCAACTTTGTGCATTACTCACAAATTGTTTAGCCGCAATAATTTTGTCGGCTAAATCGGCACTGTAGTTACTGCCTTTTTCAGCGGTAATTTCATTCGTTAAACTATCCGCAATTAATTTTAGAGCCGCGGCAGCAGATGTAAGCGCTGTATTTTCAGACAGAGCTAATTCATCTTTAACGAAATTTGCATTGGTAAACGCGGTTTTCAAACTCCATTGTGCAGGGACATTCGTTTGATCATCTCCGTAAAGCTGACCGCCATTTTTCAAAAATGCACCATCAAGCCACTCCGATAAAACCACACTAAGGCTTTTGCTTTCCTCACGCGCTTGATACTGCCACGTTAAACTCAGCAAGCCATGCTTAGCGCCATCAATGGCTGTAACCGCATCCAATGTGGTTTCATTAAATGGCGAGAATGGCTCCGCGAAAGGATGCACACTCGATGCAGAATTAAATAGTGCCTGCACACGTGTATTGGCTTCATGAATACTTTGAGGCGTAAACATATTATTTTCGGCCTGTACGCCATCACAACTGTCCGACGTACAAACACCATTAGAAATAAAATTATTAAAAGCGAGCTTGGCCGCCAAATGGGTTATGGGTGTAACATGAACATTCTTGATACTTTGCGCATCATTAACAACCGCCCACAATTCAAAATCGCTCGGCGCGTTATACCACTGACCATATACAACCGAATCACCACCTTCATCGCGACAACCACCTTTTAAAGCACAGCGGATTTGAGTGTTATGGCCATCCTCAGTATGGCTCGTTACCATAAACAGTAACGAGCCTGTAGCGGCACCATTAATGGATAAGTTATAACGCCCAGTGTCATCACTAAAAAAACGATCAGCGTATATATCACCACTGGCATTACGCTGTGGCTGACCATAATTATCAACACCCACCACTTGCACACTGGCATCACGAACATTGCCGTTAAGAATAAGGCCGGAAATATTTATATCTGGCAGCGAACCCACGTTTTCATCAACGGAGTTACTGCAGCCAATCAATACAACCAAACAAAGAAAAATTGCGAAACGGATCATGAGGCAACCATTTTTATAATTATTAATTCAACACATTTATTGACGAGCCAGCTTCTCAGACTCTTCTGTAATCAATGCACGCATCCACTGGTGTGGCGGATTATGATGTAATAGAGGGCTCCAGGCCATTTTAAGTTCAAATGCTGGAATTTCAAATGGGGCATCCACCATTTTCAAAGCCCCTGATAACGCCTGCATTTTAGCGACCTTGGTGGGTAATGTCGCCACTAAGTCATTATTCATCGCCAGCAATGCCGGCATTTGATAATGGCGAGTAAAGACGCTGATATTACGCTTATGCCCGGTTTCAGCCAAAGCCTCGTCCACCCAACCCAGATGCCCCGCCTTATCTTTACTCGGGTTTACACCTGTGCCAACACCCATACCGGTTTTACTTACCCATATATGATTCGCTAGTAGGTACTTTTCTAGATTAAAGCCTTCTAGTAATGGGTTAGCAGGATTCACCAAGCAGGCAAAATCATCGCGCCATAAGGTTTTTTGATGGAACGACTGCGGCAACTCGTCGAAACGGTTAATCGCCATATCAACCTTGCCTTGCTCTACATCTTTGTAAGTCACATCTGAGGGCGTTAAGAAATCCAAAATCACCCCAGGCGCCTCGTTGCGCAGGCGCTTAACAATGGCAGGCACCAAAGTCGCCTCAGCATAGTCACTCACCATAATACGAAAAACACGACCACTGGTTAATGACTGAAATTCGCCCGTTGGCTGAACCGCAGCATCAACTTCAGCCAATATATTACGCACCAAAGGTTGCAGCGCTTGCGCCCGCTCTGTCGCACTCATACCATCACTGGTACGAACTAAAATCGGATCATCGAACAGTTCTCGCAGGCGTTTCAAGCCATTACTCATGGCTGGCTGCGTGATCCCCAGACACTGAGCTGCCTTGGTCACACTGCGCTCACGCAGTAAAATATCAAGATAAATAAGCAAGTTTAAATCAAAGCGGTCCACATTCACCTCGTGAATACCCATTATAAGAACTATAAATTAGATAAATTATCACAAAAACCTTATCATCCGCACGTCATTTAAGAGGCGAGCCTCTATAAAGCTGCTATTTTTATAGGCGGCTTTAGACAATTAACCTATTTTTAAAGGATTGGACATATGTCAGCGATTCAAGACGACATCAAATCTATCTCTGCTGCACAAGAAGCTGCTGCTTATTCTTGGGACATTACCCCTGAATCTGCTGCTCGCATGCGCGCTCAGAACAAATTCAAAACTGGTCTAGACGTTGCTCAGTACACTGCAGATATTATGCGTGCTGACATGGCTGCGTTCGACAAAGACAAAACTAAGTACACTCAGTCTCTAGGCTGCTGGCACGGTTTTGTAGGTCAGCAAAAACTGATCTCTATCAAAAAGCATTTCGGCACTACTGATCGTAAATACCTATACCTTTCTGGTTGGATGGTTGCGGCTCTACGTTCTGAGTTTGGTCCTCTTCCTGACCAATCTATGCACGAAAAAACAACTGTAGCGGCTCTTGTTAAAGAACTTTACACTTTCCTACGTCAAGCTGACGCACGTGAACTAGGCGGTCTTTTCCGCGAACTAGACGCTGCTCGTGAAGCTGGCGACGCTGCTAAAGTTAAAGAAGTTGAAGCGGCTATCGACGGTCACAAAACTCACGTAGTGCCAATCATTGCAGACATCGATGCTGGTTTCGGTAACGCTGAAGCGACTTACCTAATGGCTAAGCAAATGATCGAAGCAGGTGCTTGCTGCCTACAGATCGAAAACCAAGTTGCTGATGAAAAGCAATGTGGCCACCAAGACGGTAAAGTAACAGTACCTCACGCTGATTTCCACGCGAAAATCCGTGCTCTACGTTACGCCTTCCTAGAACTAGGTATCGACAACGGTCTTATCTGTGCTCGTACTGACTCTGAAGGTGCTGGTCTTACTAAAGAAATCGCAGTAGTTAAAGAGCCTGGCGATCAAGGCGATCGTTACAACTCTTACCTAGATGTTGAAGAAATCGACGTTGCAGACATGGCTGAAGGCGATGTTGTATTTAACCGTGGCGGCAAGCTTGTTCGTCCTAAGCGTTTACCTTCTGGTCTTTATGAGTTCCGTAAAGGTACTGGCGAAGAGCGTTGCGTATTCGATTCTGTTGAAGCCCTTAAAGCCGGTGCTGACCTTATCTGGATCGAAACTGCGACTCCGTCTGTTAAAGACATCGCTGACATGATGAATGAAGTGCGTAAAGAAGTTCCAGATGCGAAACTTGTTTACAACAACAGCCCATCTTTCAACTGGACTCTTAACTTCCGTCAACAAGCATTCGACCGTTGGGTTGAAGCTGGTAAAGACGTATCTGCATACGATCGTAACGATCTAATGAATGCTAAATACGACGATTCTGAACTAGCTGCTGATGCAGACGATAAAGTTCGTACTTTCCAAGCTGATACAGCTCGTGAAGCGAACATCTTCCATCACCTAATCACTCTTCCTACTTATCACACGACTGCATTGTCTGTTGATAACCTAGCGAAAGAATACTTCGGTGCTGAAGGTATGCTTGGTTATGTTGCTGGCGTACAGCGTAAAGAGATCCGTCAAGGTATCGCATGTGTTAAACACCAAAACATGTCAGGCTCTGACATGGGTGATGACCACAAAGAATACTTTGCTGGTGAAAACGCGCTTAAAGCAGGCGGCGCGAAAAACACTTCTAACCAGTTCTAATCTGAACTCGTTAAAAGCGTTAAAAAGGAGCGACCTTCGGGTCGCTTTTTTTATGCCTATAAAATACCCACTTAAAACGACTATATTATGTAATGCACAATAAAATAGACCTATCAAATAGAGAGAAAGCATGAACACCATAAGCTGGCTCGAATTAAGCTGGTGCTTAATACCCATACTATTGGTTTGCTGTATTTATATTTATTGGGAGGGACGTATCAGTGAGATCCTATATGCTTCGTCTCGCATGCTCATACAGTTACTTGCAATGGGCTACGTATTAGTCGCTGTTTTTAACCATCCATCGCCCTGGATAAGCACTGTAATTGTAATATCAATGCTTTGCGCTGCTGCTTGGATTGCCATTCGGCCTGTGCGCCATATACCTGGATTATTAATACCTGCTGCTATTGCTCTTATTATCGCTATCATCATTCATCTTGGCACATCCCTGTTTCTCGTTTTAAATATAGAAACTTGGTACAGCCCTCAAATTCTAATTCCGCTTGCCGGTATGTATTTAGCAAATAGCATGAATGCGATTAGTATCTCTTGCGAACGTTTCTATGCAGAACTGTCACACAAGGCAACACCACAAAACGCAAAACTATTTGCCTTTAAGGCTGCCATGATCCCACAAATTAACAGCCTCTTGGCCGTAGGCCTAGTTGCACTACCCGGTATGATGACAGGACAAATACTCTCTGGCGTATCGCCACTTGTAGCCGTGCGCTACCAAATAATGATCATGACAATGATATTAGGTACAACAGGAATGGGATCGGCCATTATGCTATGGCAACTTTACCGTAAACAAATACGCATAAACACCAACCAAAAATAATACACCTCGCCTTTAACGTAAGGCCCATGACATTTTAAGACGTCTTCAAAAGCTCTTGCTGAATTAAATATAAACGCATGTCAAATTCAACCTGATGATAATCAGGTTGCATGTGCTGGCATAGCTGATAAAACGCTTTATTGTGATCTTTCTCTTTTATATGCGCCAACTCATGAACAACAATCATCTCTAAAAAAGCCTTAGGAGCAGACCGAAAAACAGAACTCACATGAATTTCATTTTTGCTTTTTATCTTACTGCCCTGCACTCGATTCACATAACTGTGTGTACCTAGGGCATTTTTGATCACATGAATTTTGTTATCGTAAACCACTTTACTCAAAGGTGAGGATTTCTTTAAATACTGATTTTTATATCCCATAACAAACTGGCGAAGGTCCGCATCAGACTTAACATCATGAGCCTTACCATATCGACCATCTAGATAGGCTTGTAATTTACCATTTTCTATTAAGCGGACCACCTGCTCCCTTACAGACTCAGCATAACCCGCCAAATATCGCTCTACTTCTTGCATAAAATTTTTAATTTATCAAAGACTGCAACAAATCATGAATTTCATTCTTCAACGCTTTATCTTCTATATTCGCTGAACCCACTTTTGCTGCTTGTAGGACTTCAATCGCTTCTTGAGTTCCACCTAACTCAATCAACATGGTCGCCAGCGAAAACCGAATAGATGAACAAAAATCAGCCGACTCAATAAGCTCTGCTTTTTCAAGTGCCTTACGATATAGCGCAGCAGCCTGCTCTACATCATCAGTAAAATCTGCCAATGTTTCCCACTGCACAGGATGATCTTTCTCATCACCTTCATGCTCAAGACAAATACTATTAAGCTCTGCATACAACGCATCGAATGTAACTTGATCTTCTTTATTAGCTGCTTTTAATAAGCTTTCAGCCAAGGATATAACGCGCTTATAAACTTTTGTATTCAATTTGGTTTCCTCTAAAAAGCAAAAAACCCAGCAAGTGTGCTGGGTTAATTGCTATTTCATTTCATTATTTAGTTTTCTTAGCACTACTTTTCTTAGCGCTCGTTTTTTTAGCCGATGTTTTCTTTTTCGCTGTCGTCTTCTTTGCTGAGGTTTTTTTAGCCGCTGACTTCTTCTCTGTCACTGCCCATTTACCATCTTCATAAAAAGCACTCCAGCCTGTTGCCTTACCTTCTTCATTTTCAGTCGCAACATAAATCTGCGCAGTCTTCCGACTATAGCGAACCGTGGTCGCGTTACCATCAGAATCCTTAACCGGTGCCTCCGTTAAGTAATGATATTTTTCAGGCAACTCCGCTTTATGCGGGATCAGCTCAAACACTTTAGGTGCTCGGGTTTCACGATTTTTAGGAAACTGGCTTGCAGCTAAAAATAAACCTGCCGCCCCGTCACGCAAAATATAGGTGTCATCCACTTTTTCACACTTAATCTCAGGACACGGTACCGGGTCCATCTTTGGAGGTGCTGGCTGGCCACTCTTAAGAAGCTTACGTGTGTTTTTACACTCTTCATTCATGCAGCCAAAATATTTACCAAAGCGACCATTTTTTAGCTGCATTTCACTAGCACACTTATCACATTCAAGAAGCGGGCCTTCATAACCTTTAATCTTGAACTCGCCACCCTCAACCTCTACACCTGCACAATCAGGGTTATTACCACAGATATGCAACTTGCGTTTTTCATCGAGTAAATAGCTTTCCATGGCTGAACTACAAATTTTGCAGCGACGCTTTTCACGCAAACGACGGCTTTCTGCTTCTTCGTCATCATCCGCACTGATTGCTTCATCACCCGACGTCAAATTCATGGTCTTGGTGCAACGCTCTTTTGGCGGCAAAGCATAACCTTCACAACCCAAGAACACACCTGTCGTACCTGTGCGAATCATCATATGGCGACCACATTCAGGGCACTCAATATCAGTTGGCACAGGGGTATTTAAGCGCATACCCTCTTCATTACTGGCCTTATCTAATTTAATAGAAAAACCTTTGTAGAATCGATCAAGGACTTGCTTCCATTTTTCACGGCCTTCAGCAATATCATCTAACTGCTCTTCCATGTTGGCGGTAAAGCTATAATCCATTAAATCTTCAAAGTTTTCTTCTAAGCGACTAGTAACAATTTCGCCCATTTTTTCCGCGTAAAAACGACGACCCTCAAGCTTCACATAACCACGGTCCTGTATGGTCGAGATAATAGAGGCATAGGTTGATGGGCGGCCAATGCCACGCTTTTCTAATTCTCGAACCAAGCTAGCTTCATTAAAACGAGCAGTGGGCTTAGTGAAGTGCTGCTTAGGCTCAACATGATCAAGTGCCAGCACATCACCCGTCTTCAGGTCTGGTAACACAGTATCGTCATCGCCTTTTGAAACGGCATTCATTGCAGCCATATGACCGTCAAAACGAATCACACGCCCTTTGGCTTTGAGCTCAAAATCAGCACATTTAGCGGTCAGTGTGCTACTGGTGAATTCAGCATCCGCCATCTGACACGCCAAGAAACGATTACGAATCAACTCATAAAGCTTGTGAGCGTCCGGCTCCATGGCGTTAAGTAAATTGGAGCTCATACGCACATCTGAAGGACGAATCGCTTCGTGAGCCTCTTGAGCGCCATCCTTGCTGCTGTATATGCGAGGTTGCTCCGGTAAATATTTATCACCAAATTTAGAAGCAATATAATCTCGCGCACCAGCAACAGCCTCTTTGCTAAGATTTGTAGAGTCGGTACGCATATAGGTAATGTAACCAGCTTCATAAAGTCGCTGTGCCATCATCATGGTTTTCTTAACACTAAAACCAAGGCGTGTACTGGCCGCTTGTTGCAAAGTTGAAGTAATAAACGGCGAAGCAGGCTTTGACTTAGTTGGCTTATCTTCACGCTGCACAACTTCATAAGGCTGACTATTTAACGTCGCCACTGCCGCCATTGCTTGTGTTTCATTGGTAGGTTTATATTCTTTACCGGACTGCTTCGTCACTTGGAAGCGAATAGCATCTTTTTGTGCTGAGGTCAGGTGACTAAACGTCTCCCAATACTCTTCTGGTATAAATGCACGAATTTCAGCTTCACGCTCAACCACTAATCGAACAGCAACCGACTGCACACGACCCGCAGATAAGCCGCGAGCAATTTTAGCCCACAAAAGCGGCGACACCATAAAACCAACAACACGATCTAAAAAACGACGGGCTTGCTGCGCATCGACACGGGCCTGATCTAAAATTGATGGCTTTTCAAAAGCCGCTTGAATAGCTGTCTTAGTGATCTCATTAAATACAACACGCTTATATTCAGCACCGGTATCACCAATCACTTCTTTGAGGTGCCAAGCAATGGCCTCCCCCTCTCTATCCAAATCCGTCGCGAGATAGATAACATCAGCGTCTTTGGCGAGCTTTTGCAGCTCAGCGACGACCTTTTCTTTACCAGGAAGAATTTCGTACTGGGCTTTCCAGTCATTTTCCGGATCAACACCCATCTTGCTGACAAGATTGGTCTTATCCTTCTTTTTCTTGTGGATAATTTTATCCTCAGGCGACAGCTTACGCGTTATAGCAGCCTGACGAGCACGCTCTTTCGCATCCACTGGTTTTTTATTCGCACCAGTTGGCAGGTCGCGTACGTGACCCACAGACGACTTAACAATAAAGTCATTGCCTAGATACTTATTGATTGTTTTGGCTTTTGCCGGCGATTCGACAATTACGAGCGACTTTCCCATATACCTTGCTAATCCTTAGGTACGTCCTAAATTTGGCTGGCCCATATATAAGGCTCTGATTTTCATCGGTCAAGTAAAAACCCCAGAAACTGCCAAGCTAAACGTAATATGCTTATTTTTTGTACGTATTATTACTAAATACAGCTGCTACACTTAAACAAAGATTTAGTTGTTAAAAGCGGATGTTGCAAACTTTATGAATTATTTAGTGGTTATTATATTTATTGCCATTGGTGCGGGCGCACTCGCATTTGCACACCGAGTCGCCCAAAAAGAACACCAAAAGCGCCTATTACTGTCAAAATCCAAACGCCTACTTCAGCGTATTAATGAAATTGGCGATGTCATCACGCTTGCAAGCGGCTATATCAAAGACAGCGATGTAATTGATACCCTAATAAAATACTATTCACACTACATACATCAACGGGAACAATTGCTTCCTCAAGCTGACACATCAAGCCTACTTTCACAAGCAGACACATTTAAAAACGAGTTCAACCCAAACAATATCATTATCGAGCTAAATAACGACAATGAAATCAACAGATGCAAACAAACATTCAGCAAAACAATAAAAATACTAGGCGCCTGCTTAAACAAACAATTCATCAGCAAAGAGTCTTACAATCAAATGAAAGGCAATTTGAAGCTGGCACTACTTCAAACACAAGTAGAAGCCTATGAAAAACTGGGCGATTTCGCAGGTAGTAACAAAAATCCTGCGGTGGCAACCAACTACTATAAATTCGCCAAGAAACTACTGATCGAATCTGACGTTAATTTTGATGGCAAACACGAATACATCAGAACTATCACAAAAAAGAACCAACAACTATTTGGCAACATCGTTAAAGAAAAAATCGAACAGCAAATTGAAGAGGAAAACGCCGTTGACGAATACGGATTCCCAACTGATTTAAATGCTATGGCAGGAAAAACCCGCAAAGATTAATCTTTTTTTATCAATTGAAAACGTAAGCAATTCTGCCCATCAATAACAACACTCTGCTGAAACATGTCCATCGGGCGAACCCAGTAACCATATTCACCATATAACGCTTGGTAATACACCAGCCACTCTTCTGTCTCACTATGCTGCCCAGTGCCAATCACTTTATACAAGGCACCCTTGTAATGCTTATAAATACCTGGCTTTACCATCTAGA
Source organism: Oceanicoccus sp. (assembly GCA_047621325.1). Taxonomy (GTDB): domain Bacteria; phylum Pseudomonadota; class Gammaproteobacteria; order Pseudomonadales; family Oceanobacteraceae; genus Bermanella. Next base: position 9,073 of record JBLHLT010000029.1, on the reverse strand, counting down.
CCTCAATTATTCGGCATAAAAAAAGGCTGGGCAGAACCCAACCTTTTTCAACATAAGGAGCCGAAGCCCCTTAGTTCCTACAAGCTAACGCTTATAGACGCTCCCATACGGTCGCGATACCTTGGCCCATACCAATACACATGGTAGAAACACCAAATCTAGCATCTTTCTGCTCTAATACGTTGATTAGAGTAGTAGAGATACGAGCACCAGAACAACCCAATGGGTGACCTAGAGCAATTGCACCGCCGTGAATGTTGATTTTCTCATCAGCCACATCTTTAAGACCTAGGTCTTTAACACATGGTAGAGACTGAGCAGCGAACGCTTCGTTCAATTCCCAGAAATCAATATCTTGTACCGTTAAGCCAGCACGCTTAAGTGCTTTCTTAGTGGCAGGAACAGGACCGTAACCCATGATCGCAGCATCACAACCAGCAACCGCCATTGCTTTGATACGTGCACGAGGCTTAAGACCAAGTTCTTTTGCTTTCTTGCCGCTCATTAGCAACATGGCAGCCGCGCCGTCAGTGATCTGAGAAGAAGTAGCCGCTGTAACGGTACCAGCCTTAGGATCAAAAGCAGGACGTAGCTTAGACAAAGTCTCAAGAGTCGTTTCAGGACGGATAGTTTCGTCTTGAGTGATCAACACTTGCTTGCCATCTGCATCGTGACCGTACATAGGTACGATTTCGTTAGCGAAATCACCTTCGACAGTCGCTTTTTGCGCTAGACGGTGAGAACGCTCAGCAAACGCGTCTTGTTGCTCACGAGTAATACCGTGCATTTTACCTAACATTTCAGCAGTTAAGCCCATCATGTTAGATGCTTTAGCAGAGTACTTAGAAGATGCAGGGTTATGGTCGAAACCATGCTGCATGTTCACGTGACCCATATGCTCAACACCACCAACAACAAATACATCACCGTTGCCAGTTTGAATCGCTTGTGCCGCAGTGTGGATTGCAGACATTGCTGAACCACATAGACGGTTAACAGTTTGTGCAGCCGCTTCTTTTGGAATTGAAGTCATCAAAGAAATTTGACGAGCAACGTTAAAACCTTGTTCCAAAGTTTGGTTTACACAACCCCAAATTACGTCTTCAACGTCTTTTGGGTTAGCATTCGGGTTACGCTCAAAAAGAGCGTTAATTAGGTTTGCAGAAATGTCTTCTGCACGTACATTGCGGAAACAACCGTTACGAGAACGGCCCATCGGCGAACGTACTGCGTCAATTACAACTACATCGTTATCTTCGTAGCTCATATGTATTCTCCTAGTCTCGTTCGCAATTAACCGAAGTAGCTTTCGCCATTAGCGGCCATTTCACGCATCTTGTCAGTCACGTGGTATAGAGGGCTAATGTCTTTGTACTTGTCAGCAAGTTCAACGAATTTAGCAAGACCAACTGTATCGATGTAACGTAGAGCACCACCACGGAATGGAGGGAAGCCAATACCAAATACCAAAGCCATATCCGCTTCAGCAGCTGTATCTACGATGCCTTCTTCAAGACAACGAACTACTTCGTTACACATTGGAATCATGCAGCGAGCAATGATTTCTTCTGCATCAAAGTCACGAGCTTCACCAAGTACAGGTGCAAGTAGCTCAAGAATAGATTCATCAAATACTTTTGCAGGTTTGCCTTTTTTGTCTTCAACGTAGGTATAGAAACCTTTCTTGTTTTTCTGACCGTAGTAGTTGTTCTTATACAGAACATCCATCGCAGACTCAAAATCAGCCTTCATACGATCAGGGAAACCTTCAGCCATTACGTCGTTAGCGTGTTTACCAGTATCGATACCCACAACGTCCATTAGGTAAGCAGGACCCATAGGGAAACCGAATTTCTCCATTACTTTATCCACTTGACGGAAATCAGCACCGTCTTTAAGTAGAGAAGCGAAACCGCCAAAGTAAGGGAAAAGAACACGGTTAACTAGGAAACCTGGGCAATCGTTAACAACGATTGGGGTTTTACCCATTTTTTTAGCGTATGCAACCGTTGTAGCAACAGCTCTTTCAGACGTCTTCGCACCACGGATGATCTCAACTAGAGGCATCATGTGTACAGGGTTGAAGAAGTGCATACCTAGGAAGTTTTCAGGACGCTTAACGCTCTGAGCTAGGAAATCGATAGAGATAGTAGAAGTATTCGACGCAACGATTGTATTTTCGTTAACGTGACCTTCAACTTCAGCCAATACGATACCCTTAACTTTAGGGTTTTCTACTACCGCTTCAACTACAACGTCTACATCGCCGAATTCAGCATAAGAAAGAGTAGGACGAATGCGGTTTAGCGCTTCACCCATTTCTAGAGGCTTCATTTTTTTGCGCTCAACGCGCTTGGCTAATAGCTTGTTCGCTTCGCTTAGGCCTAATTCAATACCCGCTTCCGCGATGTCTTTCATTAGGATTGGCGTGCCTTTAAGTGCAGAAACAAACGCGATACCACCGCCCATGATGCCCGCACCCAATACCGCAGCCTTTTTAGTCGGCGTGGCAATGGCGTCATATTCTTTGGCTTTTTTCTTCAACAACTGATCGTTGTTAAACAAACCGATAAGTGCTTGAGACTCAGTTGTTTTAGCAAGTTTCGCAAAACCTTTCGCTTCAACTTCAAGAGCCTTATCACGGCCGAAGTTTGCAGCTTTTTGCATGGTTTTAATTGCTTCAACAGGAGCTGGGTATTGACCCTTAGTTTGACCAGCAACGAAACCTTTAGCAGTTTCGAAAACCATCATTTGCTCCATAGCTTCAAGCTTAAGCTTAACAAGCTTCTCTTCGCGCTTCGCTTTCCAATCAAGATTACCAGCGATTGCATCTTTAACCATTGCAACAGCCGTATCTTTCAATACTTCAGCCTTAACTACGGCATCAACTGCACCGAACTTAAGCGCTTTATCAGCACGGTTTTCTGCGCCCATGCAGATCCACTCGATTGCGTTATCGGCACCGATAACACGAGGTAGACGCACTGTACCGCCAAAACCTGGGTAGATACCTAGTTTAACTTCAGGCAGACCCACTTTTGCTTTTTCTGACATCACACGGAAGTCAGTCGCTAGACACATTTCAAAACCACCACCTAGTGCGATACCGTTAATAGCGGTAACCGTAGGGAAAGGTAGGTCTTCAATTGCATTAAAAATCTGGTTTGCTTCAAGAATCCACTTGATAATAACTTCATCTTCTTGCTTGAAGTTATCACCGAATTCAGTGATATCAGCACCTACGATGAAACAATCTTTAGATGAGGTAACAACAAGACCTTTAACGTCTTTATTACCTTGTAGTGCTGCAGCAGAAGCTTTTAAATCTTCCAAAGTAACACGATCAAACTTGTTTACAGATTCACCTTGTAAATCGAAGTTTAGTTCGGCGATGCCGTCTTCGAGTAGCTTAACCGTGATGGCTTTACCTTCGTAAATCATCAACAAATCTCCACGCTAAATTTAGCTGAGTGAACACAGCTTAATTAAAAAAGTACTTAGCAAACTCAAGGTTTAATAAGTACTTTAAAAACAAAACTGCTACTTACGGGCATTTGGTTGAAAAACACCCAACTAACCTAATTCATACGCCCGTTTGAATTTGGCAGCAGAACCTTCGTAAATCTGGCCTTAAATGTCAACCATTTCCGTATTTTTTACCTTAAATCACATCAAAATTGCCTACTATTTAACCATTCCGATATCTACGGAGCAAAATCATTGGCATATATGACCATAGACGAAAGGAGCAAAAATTGTTGATTTTAGTACTCACGCACGCGATTATTTTTTATATTGTCAAGAAAAAGGGCCTTTCAGGTCCATCTTTTATAAGCAAATGTGATAAAGACCAAACTCCCCTTTGACTTATATGCAAAATCGAGCAAACTGTGATGAAAATAATAAAATACATCTCAGGATACAACATGATCAAAATAGCCCTGAACAAAGCATTTAGTGCCTTTGCAATCTGCTTCTTACTTGCCGCCAACCCAGCCGCAGCTAATGCCGATACAAACGACACATTAAAACAACTTTATGAGATGCAAGCCCTCACCCTCGCCATCCTTAGCGATTACTATATGTTCAGTGGACTTGAGGGCGACTCTCGCTACAATCGAGAGATAGAATCTAACGTCAAACAATTCGAGCACCGCCTAGCCAAAATAACAGACAGCACAGCCCCAACCGCAAAACTAGAAACGTTAGCAGGTGCCTTAACAGAATGGCTGAACTTCAAACGACTTCTTGAAACCAACCGAACCGATTTTCTCAAGCAGGGCTATGCGAACGCCCGATTAGTATCCGAACTAAGCAACGAGGGTATCGCATTAGGTAAAAGCCTCAATAAGGTTTATGGCGCGCTAATAGAAACCAGCGGAACCAAGCCTCCTGCCCTCACACAACAAACCCGCGACATGGGGCTCATCATACAAGCCCTTACAGCCGAGTACGCAGCCCGCAGCACCTCAAGCCTTGGCCAAGTAAATGTCATCAGTATAAATGACGGCGGCATGGAAAATCAGGGGAAAAAATTCACTGCACTTCTACAAAAACTAAAAGATCAAAGTAAAAATGAAAAGCGCATATATAAGCTGGTAGATCAGGTAGAGGTAAAGTGGGAGTTCATTGCTAAATCGATTGCCAACTACAATGAAAATGCCGTGCCGTTTATCGTGAGCAGCTACGGTGACCGCATTACTCACGATTTAGAATCCATTAACGAACATTACACACAAAACTTACAGGCTAAGAAATAGCCTGTAAGTTTTGTAGAAACGCCTTTAACTGTACGGCATCAAATTCTTTTCCAGATTCATTCCAAATCACTCGACTTGAAATAGGTGTTCGCTCAAGTGCGTTCACCTCAATAGGTAAGGTTTCAATAATCAGCCTTACCTTTTCAAGATCGATATGAGCCTCCTGACCATACCAACTCCAACCCTGTGGCAAGCCTTCTTGCAACCAAGCGTCTGTCTTTACAATCGCCCAAGTAACTTTATCGGATTTATCGAATTCAGGGTTAAACCACTCATAGGTAACCCCTTCTACATCATCACGAATGCCACTATCTTTCGGCTCCGCCTTTAGCGTTTGCAAGCGAACCTTTATGCCTGCCATCAACGCTTCACGCCGCCACTTAGCTAATCGCTGATCACGAGGACTAGGGCGTATCCACATAACACTGCCCACAATCGCCAGCGCAACAAATATCATTGCTACCCATGCTGCCATCAAACATCACCTTCTTTCATGGCTTCTAGTTCCATCCAGCGCTCAACCTTCACATCTAATTCAGCCTGTGTTGATTCGACCTTAGCCAATGTCTTTGTAACATGTGCATTGTCTTTCAAATAAAAATCACTATCCGAGACTTCCGCATTTAGCACCTCAATTGCCTGCTCTAACGCCTCGATCTCAGCGGGCAAGTTATCCAACTCCAGTTGGATTTTATAGCTGAGCTTTTTAGTTGGCTTAGGCGCTTCTTCCACTACTTCTTTTTTAGCTTGTGCGGCTTGCTTAGAGGCCTCTCTTACCGAGAGATCTTCATCTTTCAATCGATTTCCGCGAGCGTACCATTCACTATAGCCACCGACGTGCTCAGAGATTTGCCCATCACCATCGAAGGCATAAAGAGACGTCACCACATTATCTAAGAATGAACGATCGTGACTCACCACGAGCAACGTTCCAGGGTATTCCATCAAACGGTTCTCAAGCATTTCAAGCGTCTCAACGTCCAAGTCGTTGGTTGGCTCATCAAGTACCAGCATATTGGAAGGTTTACTAAACAGTTTAGCCAACATCACTCGGCTGGTTTCACCGCCGGAAAGTGCTTTCACTGGTGTACGTGCGCGCTGTGGTGAAAACAAGAAATCACTTAAATAACTTAGAATATGGCGCGGGCCTGTTGCGGTATCTATAAACTCGCGGCCTTCTGCTAAGTTATCAACCACGTTTTTCTCAAGATCTAGGCCTGCACGTAATTGATCAAAGTAAGCCACCTCTAGCTTAGTACCCTGCTTAATGGTACCCGACTGCGGCTGCAACTGATCAAGCAATAAACGCAAAAGCGTACTCTTACCGCAACCATTCACACCCAATAAACCAATACGATCACCGCGCTGAATCAGCGTAGAGAAGTCATCAATGATATTCTTAGTTTCAAAGCCATAATTAACGTTACGTGCATCTATTACGATTTTGCCCGACTTATCTGACGTATCCATGCTGAAATCAGCTTTGCCTTGACGGTCCACACGGGCGCTGCGCTCGTTACGCATCGCTTTAAGTGCGCGTACACGGCCTTCATTACGAGTTCGACGCGCCTTAACGCCTTGGCGAATCCATTTTTCTTCATCGGCTAAACGTTTATCGAAAAGTGCATTTTCTTTCTCTTCGTCTTCAATTCGTTTCTCACGCCATTCAACCAACCCGTCAAAATCACTGCCGTCATAGCGAAAGATATTGCCGCGATCTAAGTCAATCACTTGCTTGGCGACTTTTTCCATAAACGCCCTATCGTGCGTTACAAACAAAACCGCACCAGGGAAATCCGCCAGCTGCTCTTCTAGCCACTCAATGGCTGGGATATCCAAATGGTTGGTAGGCTCATCCAGAAGCAACAAATCTGGCTCACTTAGCAATGCACGCCCTAGCATCACACGACGACGCCAACCACCTGACAATTCAGCCATGGTTTTTTCTTTTGGTAAGTTCAGTTTTTCGATAATGGCATCGGCTTTTGTTTGTAGCAGCCAACCATCTTCAGCTTCGATTTTGCCTTGCAGAATCTCAAGCTTTTTCATGTCTTTATCGGTTGCTGCCGTCATGCTCAGCTCATGGTAATCGTGCAACACTTTACCTAACTCAGCTTTGCCACTTAATACAACATCCATGACGTTGCGATCATCCGCTGCAGGCAGGCTCTGCGGCAATTCGGCCAAGGTACAGCCATCAGCAATACGAACCACACCTGAATCAGGCAGATTCTGCTTGAGTAATAATTTCATTAACGAGGATTTACCAGCGCCGTTACGACCCACAAGACACAAGCGGTCACGCTCGTTAATAGTGAGATTAACGCCATTAAGAAGAACTTGTTCTCCATAGTGCAAACCTACGTTATCTAATATGACGACTGCCATGAAACCTCTAATAAATCTGTGTAGTAAGAATTGCGCGCATTGTACGTCATTTGTAGCGATAAATAGCCAAGTAAATACACCCATTTTACATAAGTTAAATTTGGGGTTTCGATGCAGCCTGAATACTCTATAATCCCCGCAAAATAAAAATTAACAAATGGATGTTACCTATGGAATTAAACCGCAGTCACTACCTCGCTGTCGGCGCAAGTGTCATAATCGCAATCTGGATGCTCAGCGGCATACTGTCTAGCCCGCCCCACGAACCCCCTCAAGCGCCCGTTGAAAAAGAATCTGACGATGTATTTGCTGTGCAAGTTGAGCGCTACATTTCTGAAAAAATCACGCCGGAACTCACCGTACATGGCGAAACGCAAGCCAATCGCCGCGTAGACATCACCAGCGAAGTCGAAGGCAAGGTCGTTAAAATACACGCTCGCGAAGGGGATTTTGTCAAACAAGGCCAGCTTATTGTTGAAATTGATCCTCAAGATAAACCCCAGCGTTTGAAACAAGCCAAGGCACTTGCCAAGCAGCGCGAGCTTGAATATGCCGCCAATGAAAAACTTCTAGGACAAGGCCTGCAAAACAAAACGCGCCTAGCCGAGAGCGAGTCATTCTTAGAGGCCGCCAAGGCACAAGTTAAAGCCCTCGAAATAGACATCACAGGCACTCAAATTCGCGCACCTTTTGACGGTATACTCGAAAATAGAAACGTAGAACTCGGCACCTACCTCAGAATGGGCACGGCTATTATTAGCGTCATGGACTTCAACCCGTTCATCATCAAGGGCTACATTGCAGAAAAAGACCTGCACAAGATCAAAATTGGCAATCAAGCCAGCGGCAAGATGATCGATGGGAAAACCTATTCAGGTAAAATCCGCTATGTATCATCGCAGTCTTATCAAGCGTCGCGCACCTTTGCAGTAGAGCTAGAAATCAACAATCCAAGTGAGCGCCAAGTAAATGGGGTGTCGGCTCAAATTCTTATCCCTCTCAAAGAAAGTGATGCGATCTTGATCAGTCCAGCCCTTTTAAGCCTTAATGACAAAGGCATACTGGGCGCCAAGCATGTTAATGACGACCAAAACGTTGAATTTACCCCAGTAGAATTAGTGAAAGCCCAGTCAGATGGTGTCTGGATTTCCGGCCTACCCAATCCAGTCGATTTGATCATCACGGGGCAAAGCTTTGTGAGCTCCGGCGAGAAGGTTAAACCGGTTTTTAAAAAGCACCCAATTAAGGAGATCTCAAACGATAACTCGGTGAGCTCCCCAAAGCCGCTGACCGCTGAGGCAAACTAATATGAATGCCTTAATCAATGCCGCTTTAAGCCGCATACGCACGGTTGTATTACTGTTTGGGCTCGCGATGATTGTCGGCGTCAGCGCCATGAATAATCTACCTAAAGAGAGTTTTCCCGACATCACCATCCCCATGGTCTATGTCTCGATCACCCACGAAGGCATTAGCCCAGAAGACGCCGACCGCATTCTGTATTTGCCAATGCACAAGCAGCTCAAATCACTGGACGGCTTGACTGAAATCATCGCAACCGCCAGCCAGGGCCACTTATCTATTCAGCTTGAATTTCAAACCGATATTAATATCGATGAAGCTTTGGCCGATGTCCGCGAGGCAGTAGATGCCGCAAAAGGTGAACTACCAAGCGCCACTGACGAACCTAAAGTATTTGAGATCAATTTATCACTATTTCCAGTAATGGTGGTTGGTCTAGCTGGCAATGTCGATGAACGGGTTTTGTTTGCCATCGCCAAAGACCTTAAAGAAAAACTAGAAGCGCTAAGCGGTGTGCTCGAAGCTCGTATACAAGGTTATCGCGAAGAAGTGGCCGAAATCATTATCGACCCAGCTAAGTTAGACGCGTACAACATTGATCAACTGGCGTTATACAATCTAAT
>JBLHLT010000028.1:0-36116 GCA_047621325.1 Oceanicoccus sp. | reverse complement strand
GATAGTGATTAGACATAATAGCGTAAGCGGCAATGTCAATCGCAAAGACTTGAGCTTGTTTGATTAACTCATTCTCAAGCCAACCACGGCGATGCTCATAACTTTCATTGGTATTAATATCAACACCACATAAATAAGCTTTACGCACACAGCGAGAAATACAGTGGTAATAAGGCGTGGCTTCTAAGCAGACTTGTTCTTTCCTTGGTTTTGGCATGACGATCTCCTTTGAATTGATCATCAGGCTTTAACTTAATTTTTTAAATACGAAATTAGTTGGAGATTTAATTAAAGAAGAAAAGTATGCCTAGACGGCCTAGGACTATTTTCTTATCATGAGTGTCTTAATAAGTTGCAGCGAGACACGCAGTGATAATAGGGTGTGGCTTCTAAGCAGACTTGTTCTTTCCTTGGTTTTGGTATGACGATCTCCTTTGGGTTGATCATCAGGCTTTAACTTAATTTTTAAAATACGAAATTAGTTGGAGATTTAATTAAAGAAGAAAAGTATGCCTAGACGGCCTAGGACTATTTTCTTATCATGAGTGTCTTAATAAGTTATTAACACGTAAATAGAAATGATCACCAACAAAATAGAAAAACAAAGAAGAGAAAAAGGTGGCTGCCAAAACTAAACGTCAGCAGCCATTAAGAGTTAGTTAGTAATTCATGCCAAGAGTAAGCGAAGGGCCGTAATGGTAAATTTCTTGGTCTACGGTAAGAGCGCCAAAGCTGCTGTCGTCTTCCCCTGCATAAGCTAAGATATTAAAACCATAACCCAAAGCAAAGCTAGCTTTACTGCCAGCCCCTAAATAAAAGTCTTTAGCCAAGCTTACCTTAATTTCCATTTCGACCACTTCTACGCTCACTTTATTATCCGCCAACGTTTCACCAGATTCTTTTTCAAAGTTTGTTTGACCTGTTTCACTTAAAGTGCCAGTGCCAAAACCTACGCCTACAAATACACGGGCAGCTGCATACCAATTAGGGTTTATATACGATTTAGATAGCGCATCCTGAAAACCGTCATAACTGATAAAAACTTCATAAGCACTTAATGCAAATTGAGGGTCCAGTCCATCAAATGAGGTGGTGGTTAAATCAGATATATTTGTGGTTGGTGGGTACTCCAAAACGGTAGGTGCTTCCATGTCCAAATAGCGAATGCCCACGATCCCATATTGGGCATCTATAGAAAAGTACTCTGTATTCACTTCTTCAGATTGATGAAGATTACTGCCGTTGCCTTCAAACTGAGAAAATTGACCCACAAATTGGCCACGACGAGTACGAAACTCCCAGTCTTTATTTGAAAGGCTCGCCAATAATTTAAGGTTATTACTGGCGTCTTGCTGACTTGAGCTAATATCTAAGAAACCGTGCAAGTTTTCGGAGAAACTGTGAGAGCCGGATAATGTTATCCATACAGAATCTTCAATTTCATATTTGTTTTCAATATCCTCTCCTACAAGAGAATCGAAGCGATCCTCTATTGCATAAAAGGTTAAATATTCGGTACTCACGCTGAACTGCGTAGCGTGGGTGAAATGGGTGAATAAAAGGGCTAAACCGCCGACTAATAAGGCCTGCATTGAATTACCTTCATGAATTAAATTAATAATCGCATTGTATAGACTCCCAATATTCCTTTCTAGTCTCTCGATAGAACGAATTTGATGTACCATATTCCCAATTTGGCTAATATGTGGTCTTCTATCATGGGTGTATTGGTTGTTGTTTTGGCATGATGCTCTCCTTTTGGTTGATCATCAGGCTTTAACTTAGTTTTTTAAATGCGAATTTAGTTGGATATTTAATCAAAGAAGAAAAATATGCTTAAACCGCCTTGGACTATTTTCTTATCATGAGTGTCTTAATTACCTAACCCATCATTATCATCGTCAAACACGTTGCGAGACTGTTTTTATCATGGGTGTCTGAATGTTTTTTCCGATGGCACATCTGCATCAATAACTAAGATACTCACGTTAATAATATAAGCTGAGGTGAGCTAGTTTTAATTTCGACCCATTAAATGTTCAAAGTGAAAGGTGAGGTTTTATCCTCATTAGCTTGATTTATTTGTGTTTAAGTTTAGAAGCCATCTATTTTTGAAAAGCCGTGAAGCAGTCATCTCGCCATTGAATAGCGTCTTAGGTTGATTTTGGTGTGATATTTAAGTTAGTAAGTTTTGGCAATTTTTGAGGTTAGGTCGCCGCTTACGATCAAGCAACTCGATTGCTTTGCCTAAAGCAGTCGGGTTGCCAACTAAATCTTTAAAATTCGATTCAAATGACGTGGTTAATTTTAACCAGTTATCTGGCTCAATGTTCAAACGCTCTAAAATAGACGGTAATGTATTTGAAATACTGCCACGTTTATCCTCCCGAATAACGCGTCCAGTCAGCTCAACCAATTCTAAATAATCGGTTAATTTAAACGGTAAGCCAAACGGCATTTCTTGTTTAGGGTTGCCTGCAAACGGCATTAAAGATTTCACTTGTTGGTTAGTGTGATTAGCCGAATGTGCAGCTTTAGCTTTCTCTGCTCGTTGTTTGATGGAAGTAAATTCAGATGTTTCAGGGGTGTTAGCCATACAGGCTCTTACGGGGTTCAAATCCACATAGGCTAAACATGCGGCCAATGCCTTTTCATCGAGTAACGCTTGAGATTTAAAGCGGCCTTCCCAAAAACGACCTGCATAATAACTAAGACACTCACGTTTATAATATAAGCTGAGATACGTCAGTTTTAATTTTGACTCATTCAATATTGAAGGTGAAAGGTGAGTTTTCGCCCTTATTAGCCTGATTTATCTGTGTTTAAGTTTAGGGATCATCTGTTTTTGAAAAAATGTGCAGCAGTCATCCCGTTATTGAATAGCGTATTAGAAAAAATGTGATGTAAAATCTAAGCCAGTAGGGATTGACAAATTTTGACGCTAGGTCGCCGTTTACGATCAAGCAACTCGATTGCTTTGCCTAAAGCAGTCGGGTTGCCAACTAAATCTTTAAAATTCGATTCAAATGACGTGGTTAATTTTAACCAGCTATCCGAATCTATATTCAAACGCTGTAAAATAGGCGGTAATGTATTAGAAATACTGCCACGTTTATCCTCTCGAATGACGCGCCCAGTTAGTTCAACCAATTCTAAATAATCGGTTAATTTAAACGGTAAGCCAAACGGCATTTCTTGTTTAGGGTTGCCTGCAAACGGCATTAAAGATTTCACTTGTTGGTTAGGGTGATTAGCCGAATGTGCAGCTTTAGCTTTCCCTGCTCGTTGTTTGATGGAAGTAAATTCAGATTCTTCAGGGGTATTAGCCATACAGGCTAAACATGCGGCCAATGCCTTTTCATCGAGTAAGGCTTGAGATTTAAAGCGGCCTTCCCATAAATTGCAGGAACAATTTACACAGCCTTCAGGCTGCCCGAAGGGTGTAGGCCATGGATGGCCGGAGTGAAAAACGACCCGTACACTGATCTTCATAATTAGCTTGTCGTGATACAAATTCATTTAAGCGGCGCATAAACCAACTGATATCCATTAAACGTTCACGCCATAATTCGGCGTATTCATAAAGTTTATCAATTTCAGATTCTGATAATGCAATACCTGATCGAAAGCGCTGGCTAAGTGCATTGCCTTTGTAAAGCTGATGCCAGCGATCAATGACCTCATCAATACTCCAGCTTTTAGCTTGATTTTGATTAATGTGCAAAACCACGTGATAGTGATTAGACATAATAGCGTATGCGGCAATGTCAATGGAAAACACTTGAGCTTGTTTGATTAACTCATTTTCAAGCCATCCACGGCGATGTTCATAGCTGACATCACTTTGATGATCAAAGCCACATAGAAATGCTTTTCGTACACAGCGGGATACGCAGTGATAATAAGGCGTGGCTTCAAGGCTGACCTGTTCCTTTCTTGGTTTAGGCATGACTTCCTCCTTTAAGTTATTTAAGCCTAAAGCAGTGACTCTGAAATTAAATAAGGAAAAAGGGTTAGCTTTTGTTCTGATTCGAAATTAGGCTTGCTTGATCTAGGAATGTGTTCTTATCATGGGTGTCCGGATTAATTCGGCTAATAATGTTCAAATTAACTTGGATTGGTTGAGTATTAAATGAAGTTTCTTATCTTTTTAGGTTCGGTACGCGATAGTACGCCACCACGGCCTGCTCGCCTTGGGGTACGTGTTTCTAAGGCGTGCATTCAGTGCTTTGATAGTCGGTATGGTGAACATGAAGTTGAGCTGATTGATACACTGGATTACCCATTAGATACGGTTTTTAAACCGCACTTTGCGTACCCAAAAGGTAAAGCGCCAGCGCATTTGAATGAGTTAGCCGATAAAATTCAAGCCTGCGATGGCTTTATTATGGTGAGCCCTGAATACAATCATTCTATGAGCCCTGCGTTAGCAAACTTATTAAATCACTTTGGTAGTTCGTTATTTTCATATAAGCCAAGCGCCATTGTGACGTATTCTGCGGGGCAGTGGGGTGGTATGCGTGCTGCAGTGGGTATGCGTTCGTTTTTGTCTGAGTTAGGTTGCCTTTCGGTTTCGGCCATGATTCATGTGCCGAAAGCACAAGCTGTGTTTACAGAAAGCGGGGCTGCTGAAGAAGGAGAAAACCAAGATACTTGGTTTGATTATTTTGGGCGCACATTTAATCAATTAATTTGGTGGGCGCAAGCGACAAAACAGCATCGTAATGAGGTTGACCCTCATACCATGGTGGGGGATTTTAAAACATCGCCATCACAGCGCAATGCACCGTGATGTGAACCGATTTTGAGTTTTATTTTTTAAGCCTATAATTTGGCTGTTTGTTGATTGACGTGATCAATAGCGCCGGCTATGTATCCTGGTTCGGTTTGTGAAAATTCTGAGCCAATTAAACCTAAATTCAAAAGGTTTAATTCTTGTTTAAATTTACCCTCATTAAAATGTGCATGTTGTGATGGCTCAGTTAGATCTGCGTCACTTGCAATAAAAGCATTGCTTGCCCAATCGATGTAAAAGGTGTTGATGGGTGAGAGTGCCGCCTCACCAAACAACTTGCCTAATTGAGTCACACAGGCGTTGATCATTTGCTGTTGATCAATGGATTGCCGATTCATGGCGGGCACGCCAATAAAGCCAAACAGCGCAGCCGGACGATGGTTATCCATAGCGCTGGCATCGTTTATTTCAACCATTGGGCCTACTCGGCTAAAGCCTTGTCCAGATAGCCCTGCCTCTCGCCAAAACGGTGTTTCATATTCGGCAACAAACTTAGCTTGTGCCGACATCCACGTTTGCTGATCTTGCAGGTGCGAGATCAATGCTTCACTTAACACGCAATCATCTGCGGCTAAAAACAAAGGCGCTATTTTGCGCGGTGGCATAGCTAACCATAAGTGATCACAAGATATTTCTTCACCATTGCTTAGTTTAACCCGCCAAATACCATCGTGTTTCGTGATTTGATTGACAGGTGAGTTCAATAAAACGCGGCTTTGAGGCAGTGTTTCTTTTAGCGCGTTAATTACCGCGCCCATGCCACCATTCACACGATACGAAATCATATCTTGTGGGTTATGTTCACGTTGAACCGGGCTGTTGGGCCCAGCTTGGTAGACATAGTCCCCTTGGGTGAATTGCTCATAGAAATCAACACTCAGTTCGGTTAGTAGTGTTTCAACGCTGTGCTGCCCAGGCCAAAACCAAGTTGGGCCTAAATCCAAACCTTGTTCGGTTGTGTGAATTCGCCCACCTAATGAGGCTTGCGCTTCAATTATCTTAAAATCGAATTGTCGCTTTGCCAAATGGTTTGCCATGACACAGCCGCTGATGCCGCCGCCCACAATTAAATGCTCTACAAAATTCATAATCACACTTCATTAACATGTATTAAGCATTGTACGGTAACAGGGCTGTATAGGTTTGTTTATTCTAGGATGAAGTTGTGTGGGGATGGTTAACCGTTGTAAGAGAGGGCTATTTTATTTAATTATCAGGATGTAAAAAAATAAAAAAGGGCTAAATCCTTTTAGCCCTTTTAAAAATACGGTCTTAAAGTTATTAGAACTGATAACTTAAAGTAACATTCATGTTGCTAAGATCTGTTTCACTGTCTAGTTTTGCGAATTTATATTGAGTCGCGACGGTTAGCTGTTTAGCCACTTCATAGGATGCGCCAATACCGTATGTAAACTCTTCTGAAGTTGCGCTTGCGGTTGCACCCAATATTTCAACTTCTTGCTGCATAGATTCATACGCAAGGCGGCCAAATACTTGCAGCTTAGGCATGACTTCATAACCCACTTTACCACCTAGTGATACGCTGCTAATGGTATTGGTTGCGGTACCAAATGGTGTTTGTGCATCTATTGATAAATAACGGTTGTAACCCAGCTCAGTGCTGACAGATAAAGGTCCTTGAGTAAATACTTGATAACCACCTAATAGGCTGAAGCTGGTGTCTGTTTCGTTGTCGCCGTATGCTTCTATTTTGGCTTGACCCAAGCCACCTTCAACGTAGAAATTATTTAAATCTGCGTGTGCAGATAAAGTGAAAACAGAGGCAGTAAGAGCTGAGATTAAGGTTAGTTTTTTCATGGTATTGTTATCCTGTTTCATTCCATTAAAGTGAAACAAATCGTTGTTTGCTTCGACTGGAATCAGATTAACAATTGGCCATGTACTGAAACTGAACCAAAAATGAACTGAAAATGAATGGCTAATTTAATTCAAATTAAATAAGAATCTCGACTTTTAAACCGCCTAAATTCGACTGGCTTAGGTGTAGCTTGCCTTGGTATTGGTCGACGATATCCACCACCATAGCTAAGCCAATGCCTTGCCCTTGTTGCTTTTGATCAGCCCTCACGCCGCGGCGTAAAATATCGGCGATGTCGTGTTCTGCAATGCCATTGCCGTTGTCTTCAACTAATATGCGACAACGTATGTGGTTGTTGTCTTTGTCTTGTTGGTTTTCTGATTCGTTGGTTAACGCCAAGCGAATTAAACCGCCGCCATATTTCGCAGCGTTATCAAGTAGATTACCGATGATCTCCATGAGGTCTCCCTTGGCGCCTTTAAATACCACGTCGGCTTCGGTGTCGATATCAATGCATTGCAGGGTTTCTTGGTAGACTTTTTCAACAACGTTAGCGAGGCTCTCTAATAAGGGTAAAACCTCAATGGTTTGTTGTACCGATTGCGGGCCAACATGGTTTGCGCGTTGTAATTGGTGCTGCACGATTTCATCCATACGCGTGACTTGCTGGGCTAGGGTGGTGATGTGTGGCTTTTCTATTTGGGCGGAGTCTTTGATAAAACTTTGGCGATCCACTAGCCCTCGCAGAACGGCCAGTGGGGTTTTTAAGCTATGTGCAAGGTTCGAAAGCGTATTGCGGTAGCGGGTGTGTTGGCGTTTTTCATGTTGCAATAATTGATTCAGGTTTTGTGCAACTACGGTTAATTCTTTTGGGTAGTGGCCACTTAGCTGCGTAGATTGACCTGTTTCAATTAAATTTAAATCCAGTGCCAACTGCTTTAACGGCGACAGCCCCCAGTTTAACGTTAGGGTGAACACCACTAATAGCACCACGGCCAATATGCCGAGCCCTAACCATAAAACCATTCGATACTGGCTAATACTTTGCTCAAAGCGAGTGGAGTGCTCGGCAATGGTCAAGGTGTAGTTTTTTAGCGAGCCTGATGATAATTCCCATGCCACACCTAAGCTGGTGTAGAAAAAGGACTGATCATTAATGGTTATTCGGCCACGCCCTTGTTGGCCAGGGGCTTGAAGCCCTGCATGGGACAGAAAACTGTTAGTGACAACCCCTTTGGCATAACCCTGGGTCGAACTCGAGCGCCAAATGAGCTCGCCGTGATCATCAATGATCAACGCAATGCTGCCGGAGTCGAGCTGGTTTAATTTGGGGAAGTTTAACGATTCAGGTAGAAACAGCTGCTCTTCTTCAAATTCAGCTGCACCCAGTACGAGGTATATTTGTGTTTGTAGACGATCTTGCAGGTCTAATTGCAGGCCACGTTTAAAGGCTTGATCAAGTATGAGAGCGGTCAACGAGATAAATAAAACTAATATCAAACTGGCGCTGAATAACATGCGCCGACGCAGAGAGTAAGTGTGCTTCGTGACCATAAATTAAGTCACCTTAGGTTAAGTCGTTAGTTCAAAGCGATAACCCTGACCACGAATATTTGCGATGGGTTTAATGCTGGAATCAGGGTCTAACTTTTTGCGCAAACGACGTACAAATACCTCAATGACATTGCTGTCGTGTTCGGTGTCATCATCGTAAATGTGGTCGGTGAGTTCGCTTTTGGATAAAATTTTGCCCGGGTTTAGCATCAGGTATTCAACCAAACGATATTCATAAGCCGTGAGGTCGATGGCTTTATCGTGCACAAAGACACGCTTTAATGCGGTATCCAGAGATAGTGGGCCAAAAGCCACTTTGGGGTGCGCCATGCCTGATACGCGCCGCTGCAATGCATTAAGGCGCGCCAGTAGTTCGGCTAGATGGTAAGGCTTTACTAAGTAATCATCGGCGCCGGCTTCTAAGCCTTCGACTTTATCTTCCCAATTATCACGGGCGGTTAAAATTAAAATAGGGAAGCTTTTATTTTGTAGCCGCAGCTGGGTGACCAGCTCGATACCGTTTAGCTTGGGTAGGCCCACATCAATAATGGCCATATCAATGGGGAATTGCGTGCCCATGTATAAACCTTCTTCGCCGTCGGGGGCCCAGTCAACGGCATAACCTGAATGTTCAAGTGCTTGGATTAACTGTTCGGCAATATTGCGCTCGTCTTCAACTACCAATACCCGCATGGTTATTCAATAACCTGACCAGTTTGGCGGTGTACAAACAGTGTTTTCATCACGCCTTGTTTGCTTAGGATTTTCACACGGTAAACCGGTTGAATGGTTTCACCCACTTGTTCATCCGCTTTTTCGTGCGCCACAACCTTGCCCGGTGTGTGTGCCTGTGCTGTTTCTAACGCTACATTAACCGCAATCTCTTCATCGACAGCACTGGCAGGTAGCATGACACCCAGCGAGAGCGCGAAAAATAGCATAAATTGCTTAATGGCTAAGATAGGAGTCAGCTTGGGCATGAAAAGCTCTCAATACAAATAAAACGAGTATCCGCCATGATACCTGCGAATATGGGGTGAGTTAAAGCTTTACATTACACGCATTACCAAATGGGCGCTGAATGAAACGTTTATAATGAGATGCCTAAGGAGCCGTCTTTTACGCTGTTAATGCATTTGTGAGTTATAAATACTGCAAATATTAGTGGTGAACCTTGCATGAGCAGGGGCGGCGTATAATTTTAACGACAAAGCCTAATTACTATGTAGTAGTGTTGGTCGGGGTTTATCTCGACGAAGATGTCGGCTTTAACAGTTAAGCGAATCGCAGATAGCTTTCCATTAACGTGAAGTGTCTAAATCTAAACCGTTCGCACAGAGCCTTGAGGTACGAGCTAAGTCGAAGTGTGACAGGTATCTACACAATTAAAGCGTTTATAATTTGTAAATACTGCAAATATTCGGGCTGGAACATTGCTGTGTCGGATGAGATGTTTAATTAAGCGATAAATTGTAGGTCGGGATTTATCCCGACGAAGGTGTCGGCTTTAACAGTTAAGCGAATCGCAGATAGCTTTCCATTAAAGTGAAGTGTCTAAATTTAAACCGATCGCACTGAGCCGGAGGTACGAACGATGTCGACGTGGGGCTGTATCCACCAAAGTATGCAAACAAAAAATTCAATTTTCCTCGTGATAAAACATTACTACAGTATGCAATAAGTTAAGATTAACACTGGATGATTGTTAATAATCGGCGCAGAATTAAAGTTGAATAGTGGGTTGGTAAAACAGCTGGCACCTGTTATAAAAAATGTTTGTAAAAATGTGTTTTATAAAATTTCAAATGGATTTCAAAGCGATATCATCCCTTCAAATGCCCTAGGCGAATACTCTTGATATAAGTAAATAAGGAAGTTTATGCAGTTCGAAAAAATCACCCTTGAAGGCATGCATGTTAGGTTAGAGTCGTTATCAGCTAAGCATAGGGATGGTCTTATAAAATCAATTTGCGATGGCGAGTTGTGGAATCTATTCGTGACTATGGTCCCTAAAATTGAAGATGTTGATGAGTTTATCGAAAACGCTATCTCAGCTCATGAAAATGAGCAAGGTTTAACATTTGCCACAATTGATAAAGCCTCTGGTCGAGTGGTGGGCTCTACTCGATTTATGAAAGCCAGCTTACCCAATAAACGTGTTGAGATAGGTTTTACATTCATAGCAAAATCGTTTCAAAAAACACAGATCAATACAGAGGCTAAATTATTAATGCTGACGCATGCTTTTGAAGGCATGGGGTTGAATCGCGTAGAATTTCTGACGGACTATCTGAATCATACTTCCAGAAACGCCATACTCCGTCTTGGTGCAAAAGAAGAGGGCATTCTTCGTAATCATATGGTGATGTCCAACGGTAGAGTGAGAGATTCGGTGTTATTTAGTATTACAAATCATGATTGGGCAGGTGTTAAACAACACTTAGCTTATAAATTAGCAAGCAAGGCTTAATGAATATGGTTTCAAGTTTTAAGCCTTTTTGCGTATTGTTCAAGTATTTAAGAATCCAATGATGAATTTAGAGCTAGATCACATATTAATACTCACAGATAAACCAAAAGAAGCGGGTGATCTTCTTGTTTTGATGGGCTTGAAAGAAAGCTTTAGTCGTGATCATAAAGGACAAGGCACGTCTAACAGACGATTTGAGTTCTCTAATGGCATGCTAGAGTTACTGTATGTACGGGATCGTGATGAAGCGAATAATGGCCCTGCTAGTAATTTAAAATTTCCTGAACGCACTGAAAATAAAACGGCGTCACCGTTTGGAATAGTACTCAATAGAACCGATGATTTAACTCTCGATATGCCATTTGGTGGTTGGGCATATCAACCAGATTATTTTGAATCACCAAACGCATTTCATATTGGCAATAACTCAGATCAGTTAGACGAACCACTATGTATTTATATTCCTTTTATGAGTCCTATAAATCGAAAAGAAGAAACGGGTTTGTTTAAATTTATAAGTAATGTGCAGGTGCTTGTGCCTGTAGATGAGTTTTCTGACACGCTGCGGGTAGTGCAGGCGGCAGATCGGGTTGAAATTGAATCCGCAGGTGAACATTTGGTTGTGTTAACTCTGGATCGTGGGTGTAGTGGCTTGTCTAACGACTTTCGACCAGCTTTGCCATTAATCATTAATTGGTAGTGATTTGACGTTAGTTTGATCATTATGATGTGTACATTCTAACGGCTGCCACCCATAAATAGTTTAACTATAGTGTCGATTTTGTGATTGTTGATTTTAACATTCGTATAGTGATATTTCATTTTTTATAACACCGCAATAATAAAATTAAGGACAACAATGAAGAATATATTTTTAACATCATCTTTTGCAGATGTGGTCGATTTTTTTGTTGAACACGAAAAAGAAAATATTAAAGGAAAAACGGTGACATTTATTCCTACGGCGAGTCTGCCTGAAGAGGTGACGTTTTATGTTGAGGCAGGCAAAGAGGCGTTAGAAGGCCTTGGATTGATGGTGGATGTGCTAGAAATCTCTACGGCTAAGCATGATGAGATTACCCGTAAAATTAACAATAATGACTACATTTATATCACCGGAGGCAATACTTTCTTTTTACTGCAAGAGCTTAAGCGCTCTGGGGCTGATAAGCTTATCATTGAACAAATTAACGCAGGTAAAACCTATATTGGTGAGTCGGCTGGCTCTATTGTTCTTGCGCCAAATATTGAATACGTTACCGAAATGGATGATGTTAGTGCTGCGCCAGATATTGAATCTTATGAAGCATTAAATGTCATCGATTTTTATCCTGTGCCTCATTATGCTGATTTTCCATTCGAAGAAGTCTCTGAGGTTATTGTGTCTAAATATAAAGAGACGCTTAATATTTGCCCGTTTAGTAATCATCAAATGATCTTTGTTGAGGGTGATAATGTGAGGATTAAGGGTTAAGAAAGCAAAATTCACTTTATCATCCGCCCCGGATGGGGGCTCAAAATCCCCGTTATTACTTACTACTTTTATACGCTTGAATTTTGATCCAGCACATTCACTTTAGGTTTGTGCTGTTTATCGCCCATCTCTGACACCACCATGCCTAAAATGATGCAGGTGGCGCCCACAAAGCCCAGTAGTCCTAATTCTTCATCTAAAAATATCGCGGCGGATATGTGTGCAAAAATAGGCTCGCTGGCAAAAATCAGCGCGACTTTGTGTGGTTCTAATAATGTTTGTGAAACCGACTGCGCCCAGTAAGCGTAAGCGGTGCCTAAAATCCCTGCGATTAAAATACCCGCATACACGATGGGGGTGGTCAGTTGTTCGTACCAAGCGAGGGCGGGTTCACCTGTAAAATGAAAGCTGGGGTTAGGGTCAAAGTAACCTGCTAAAGCACTATAAATAGCTACCGCACTTAATTGAATGATGCTTAAAAAAATCACTGGCATGGTATCGACAAATTTACCAGTGAGTAAGATATGCAATGCAAAAGCAAACGCACATACTAATACCAGCGCATCCCCTTTATTGAATACAAATTTGTCGCCTACGGTTAAACAATACAAACCAATAGTGGCGAGCGTAATGCCGACCCATACCGCTAACGATGCTTTTTTCTTAAAGAAAATAAAGCCTAAAAACGAAACTAACGGCACACCTAGGCCGGTTATAAAACCTGCGTTTGATACCGAGGTATAGCGCATGCCTTCTGTTTGCGTAAAAAAGGCAATGAAGAGCAGTAGCCCTAACAATAAACCGGCTAGCACAATGGTTTTGAACTGTGATTGCTTGATCGTCTCTTTGCTAAAATAAAATAACGGGATTAACGATAGCGCCGCCACGCCAAAACGTAATGCATTAAAGGTATGGGTGGGCAGTACTTCGATTGCGAGATCCACCAGTACAAATTCGGCCCCCCAAATAAAGCTGGTGAGCAGTAGCAAGAAGAACGCAATGCGAGGGGAAAGTATGGTCATGGTGTAGTCATTTTGATCGTTAGCTGCTTACCATAAGTTTAGGACGCTACATTAGCTATACCCAATAGGGCATAGGGCGTACAGCTGACTGGAAAATCTGTATAATGGCGCGTTTTTACCAGTGAGTGCCGTCATGCACATTAACCATATTAAAGTACGTGGCTATCATTTAGATGTTTATCAGCATGTAAACAATGCTCGTTATCTTGAGTTTTTAGAAGAGTCTCGGTGGTCGTTCTTTGAACAGTATCCGCTGGTTGAGCAAATTCACGGCCATAACTTGGCGTTTGTATTGGTGAATATCAATATCAACTATCGCCGTCCTGCGTTTATTCAAGAAATATTAGAGATTCGTACCAAGGTGGCAAAAATCGGTACGAAGAGCTGCACCATTGAACAAACCATGTATCTAAAAGGCAGTGAGACGGTGGTGGCCGATGCGCTGGTGACCTTTTGTGTGCTAGATCAAGCTAGCCATGAATCGGTGGTAATTGACGGAGAAGTGCGCGAGCTATTAGAGCAAATGTCGTTATAATAGCGCCTGAAAATGGCTGAGTTAAAATGAGTTAGTGGTAAAGATGGCTAAGATTGATATTGATGAAATGATTGCCCCTGTTGTGGTATATTTACCGAACCGTACTCCGGACGAGTGGGTTGCCGCTGCGCTTGAACATCAAGAAACGATTCTTATCGACCACGCCACTAACGAGTTAAAAGCGGCTCAGCAAGCTATGACACTGATGGCGCGTAATCCATTAAATATGGATATTCAAAACAAGATGTCACGTTTGGCTCGTGAAGAGTTAGTGCATTATGAGCAAGTGCTTAAAATTATCAAAAAACGCGGCATTAAGTTTCGCACCATGAAAGCCAGCGGTTACGCCTTTAATATGGCGCAGCACATTCGCCCTGATAATAAGGGTAAGCTGACAGACAGCTTAATAATTGGCAGCATCATTGAAGCACGTTCGTGTGAGCGTTTTCATAAAATTGCGCCAAGCTTGGATGATGAGTTACAGAAGTTCTATATTTCGCTGCTGAAGTCTGAGTCTCGTCATTTTCAAGATTACCTAACCCTTGCGCAAAAATACTCGGAAGAAGACATTCAGCCGCGCGTTGAATTTTTCTTGCAGTGCGAAGATAACAGCATAATGCAACCTGACCGCTTAATGCGTTTGCATTCTGGCATGCCCACTGACGATTTGATTGCTACCTGATTCTTAACGTACTTGCTCGGTGTTTGCGTGCTCAATAGGGATGCTGGTTTGGAACTGCGATACACCTAATTCCTTAGGAATAGCAGGGAAGGGATTGGCATTTAACACCTTACTTTTTAGCCATTGCTGGTAGCGTGGCGAGCCTTCAATCAGTTCAATTTTTACGTGTATGGCAATGCCTGCCGACATCAATGTCAGTTTAATATTTGCTTTGCCAGTGACCGGTGCGCTGCCCATTTTATTTAATAAATGTTTAAGTAATTGTTGTTGGTAATGCTCTTGTGGGGATTGTGCTTTACCCGATTGGTCGACCAAATCCCCTTTATTGCTTGAGCTGGCATTGGCTTGTGGTTGTTGTATTTGTTTGGGTTGTGGCAGGCTTGTTGTTGGTTTTACGTGTTTACCCTGACCGTTTTTTTGTACTGCTTTTTGAGGTGGCTTTATTTGTGGGCTGATTTCACTGATGGCCTCGCTGGCTTGGCTTGCGCGGGTACTTACTTGAATGTGGGTTTGTTCGTGTACGGCTTCTAACATCATAACTTGCCCTTGGCCTTTTGATGAGGCACTGGGCCAAGCCCATATAGCTCCCAACATAAGCAATGCATGAACCGCAATAGACAGCACTAAGGCTGTGAGCCAGCGGTGCTGGTTTATCGTACGATTAACTGGGAGAGAAGCGTCTTGGTGATTCACAATCCTGTCACTTTTAATGGTCTATGATTTAAAACGGCGATAATCAGTGGGTTTTGCTACTTAATAGGTAGGATTTAGCTACTCAATAGGTAGGATTTAGCTAACGGGCATTGTATTATATTCCACCTTTCAGCGCCGCCTGAAGATTTCTTAATACCTGTTGTGCTCAGCATAACAGTTACAACAATAAATGGAGTAAGTGATGAGCGTACTTGTAGGTAAAAAAGCACCCGATTTTACAGTAGCAGCAGTACTAGGCGATGGCAGCATTGTTGACGAATTCACATTGTCAGAAGCCATCAAAGGCAAATACGGTTTAGTTTTCTTCTACCCGTTGGATTTCACTTTTGTATGTCCTTCAGAATTGATCGCACTTGATCACCGTATGGATAAATTCAAAGAGCTAGGCGTTGAAGTAATCGGTGTTTCTATCGATTCCCACTTCACTCACAACGCATGGCGTAATACCCCAATTAACGACGGCGGTATTGGCCAAGTTAAATACACCCTTGCTGCTGATATCTCTCATGATATCTGTAAAGCATACGACGTTGAATCTGACGGTGGCGTTGCTTTCCGTGGTGCATTCATCATCGACACTAATGGTGTTGTACGTTCTCAAATCGTTAACGACCTACCATTAGGCCGTAACATGGAAGAGCTAATCCGTTTGTTCGAAGCGCTTCAGTTTACTGAAGAGCACGGTGAAGTTTGCCCTGCTGGCTGGAATAAAGGCGACAAAGGCATGAACGCTTCTCCTGAAGGCGTTGCTAAGTACCTTTCTGAAGAATCTGACAAACTTTAATTTTTAAAGTTTTTTGATTCAAAAGAAAACCGCTGCAATGAAAATTGCAGCGGTTTTTTTATGTCGGCTATTTAGTTAATCAGCGAGTGCTGAAAATGGATCCCCGATAAAAGCATTCGGGGAAGGCATAGGGGTGGTGAATCTACAATCGTTAAAACAACCAGACTGTTTGGTTGGTGACATGAAGCGATGTAAATGCAACGGATATGCTGCGTGTTAATAAACCATCTGCACTTGTGATAGCGAAAGTAGGGTTATCTTGAGTAACGATGATATTTGCAAAGCCAGGCGTACCAAATGCATAACTGCCGGTTATGCCCACTACGTTTTGGTTCATGTCTGTTATGACCGCGCCGTTAATTGGCTCATCGTTTGAGTCAAGCACATTTAAACCTAAATAACTAATGAGCTGACCTTCTAAAAATGCAGGCTGCCTTACTCTTAAATCACATGAAAATGTAGGGTTTTTATTAAGAGTGATATTGGTACTGCAGGTTGCCACTATATCGCCACTGTCTAGCTCAATATAATTAATGGTAAGAGTGGCATCGCCATAATTAACGCCAGTTAGTGTGGCTTGGGCAGTGCTGCCATTAATGTTTAATGCTTCAACGATATTGTTGTTATTGCCTGTAATAGCAATGGTGCCAGCTAAATTTCCTGGGCCGCCAACCTCCATTTCAACTTGACTAGGAATATTAAGTGATATCTGTGCATCACCACCACTTTTGCTTAATAAAAATTCGGTAATGCCAAGTATGGGTGCAATATCCATATTAAAACTTTTACCAGCTTCGATGTATTGGTTCTCTTGGGCCGCTATTGAGCTACCAACTAAATGCATGCCATCGTATAAGTTTAATGATATCTGCTGAGGGCCAGCATCTAAGTTTAAATAAAAACCACCTACAGATTGTGTGTTTGTGAGATTAATTATTTGTTCGGTTTGACTGTTAACACTGATGCCTAGGTT
This sequence comes from Oceanicoccus sp., assembly GCA_047621325.1. Lineage (GTDB taxonomy): Bacteria > Pseudomonadota > Gammaproteobacteria > Pseudomonadales > Oceanobacteraceae > Bermanella. The sequence continues at coordinate 19,294 of JBLHLT010000028.1, read as the reverse complement.
ATAATTAGAACCTGCGTTGGCAAAATTAATTTCATAGCGGGTGAGCGTGCTGATTAACGTGTGATCGATGACCGGGGTGTTATAGTTTTCATTAAGTTCAATGACAGGCATAAGGTTCATGATTAAAGCGTTGTCGCCCTCTGTGATCGTTCCTTGTGTCGTGCCGACGTAATTTAAATAGTCTTTGTAAACACTAAGAGTGAATGTGTAGCTGTCAGCGATTAATGACATCGTGTTATTTGAAATAACTTGATGGCCATTTTGATCTAAATAAATACTCCAATCTGTCTGACTGGTGTTACCATTTGTATTTGAAATAGCGGTCATGGTGCCTGAATATATATAATCAGCGGTGCTTGAATCAGCAATACCGGTATTAGTGCGATTATTTTCATTAAAACCAAGCTGAGTGAGCGTGATGCCATTCTCAACAGGTGCCGTTAATATGATGGTGCTGCCATTCGATGTTGGGCCACTTGCTTGCATGGTAAGTGGTGATTCAGTGAAGTTAATATTTGATAAAATTTCAGTTTCTAATTGGGTTTTAATTTCAGTGATCGTCGTAGAGCTAGGTATGGCACCTGTCGTGTTATCAAAAATTATCATGTGGTGGTACTGAGTTAAATCTGAATGAGTTATATCAATAGCAATATGCAGTGAGTTGCTGCCTGATAAATCAAACGGCCCAAGCGCATCGCTTGTTAGGCTGGCAGGGGTGCCGGGAATCTCAAATGGTGCATTATCAAAGCTTAATACTTTGCTGTGGGTTGCACTTAATGTATGTGAAAAATTGACTGTATTCTCAGACTTTTCAGTTTGAGCGTTTGTGTCATTGCCGTTATTTTCAATGTTACAGCCTGTTAAGCTTGTAATAAGAAAAAAGATGAGGATTAACGTACCTGTCTTCATGTGGGTCCTTTTAAATTAAATTTTATGATAGAAGTGCTTCATGTAGATGAAGTGAACTGAGTATAGGTCTAGAAAAACAAGCCTATTGGCGTGGGCAGTAAAAAACAGAAATTTGGATTAGGTGAAAGTGGCCTTTAAATTCAAAGAAAATGACTGGATGTGTTGATGTGTGCAATTATTTTGAGTTAGAAGAAGTCGATAACGGTTTGAAATTTATAGGTTAATTGTATTGTGGGTGAAAATAAAAAGCTCGAAGATTTAAGTCTTCGAGCTTTTATGGTTTTAAACGTTAATTTTATAAACTGAAAAATTTATACAAGATCAAAGCGATCAGCGTCCATTACTTTGCACCATGCGGCTACAAAGTCTTTTACAAAGCGTTCTTTAGCATCACTTTGTGCATAGACTTCTGCAATGGCACGCAGCTGCGAGTTAGAGCCAAACACTAGATCAACGCGGGTGGCGGTCCATTTTGTGTTGCCGGTTTTACGGTCAATGCCTTCAAACTCATCTTCATCTTTCGAAGTGGGTTTCCACTGGGTGCTCATGTCCAATAAATTCACAAAGAAGTCATTGGTTAGAGCGCCTTTTTTGTCAGTGAAAACACCGTGTTGAGTGTGTCCCACATTGGTATCAAGCACACGCAAGCCACCGATTAACGCTGTTAATTCAGGCGCAGATAATTTTAATAACTGTGCTTTATCAATTAACAAATCTTCCGCTGATACGCTGTATTTGATTTTCATATAGTTACGGAAACCATCCGCCACTGGCTCAAGCGGTGCAAATGAAGCCACATCAGTTTGCTCTTGGCTGGCATCCATGCGACCAGGAGTAAATGGCACTTCAGTTTTGTGGCCTGCATCGTTTGCTGCTTTTTCTATGGCAGCGCAACCACCTAGGACAATTAAATCTGCAAGAGATACTTTGCAGCTTGCGGCTTTTTGAATGCCCTCAAGTGCGGCCAGTACTTTGGCTAATTGCTTAGGTTGGTTAGCTTCCCAGTCTTTTTGGGGCGCTAAACGAATACGTGCACCATTGGCACCACCGCGCATATCGGAGCCTCTAAAGGTTGAGGCAGATGCCCAAGCGGTACTGACTAATTCAGAAACCGATAAACCAGAATCTAAAATTTGTTTTTTTAGTTCAGTGATTTCTTTTGCATTAATTACCTTGTGATCCAATGCAGGGATTGGGTCCTGCCAAATTAACTCTTCTTTAGGCACATCATTACCTAAGTAGCGAGCCACTGGCCCCATGTCTCTGTGGGTTAATTTATACCAAGCGCGTGCAAACGCATCGGCAAACTCATCCGGGTTATCGCGGAAGTGCTTGGAGATTTTGTTGTACGCAGGGTCTTCACGTAATGCCATGTCAGCGGTTGTCATCATAGGGGCATGAGTGCGACTGCTGTCGTGTGCGTCAGGCACGCTACCCGCAGCTTCTTTTGCGGTCCATTGGTGTGCGCCGGCTGGGCTTTTGGTGAGCTCCCATTTGTAATCCAATAACGTTTCTAAAAAGGTGTTGTCCCATGTTGTGGGTGTACGTGTCCATGCGCCTTCAATACCACTTGAGATGGTATCAACGCCTTTGCCTGTTCCCATTGTGTTGTGCCACCCGAAGCCTTGCTGATGAATAGCGGCAGCTTCTGGGTCTGCGCCTACTTGTGCCGCATCACCTGCACCATGTGCTTTACCAAAAGTATGGCCACCGGCCACTAGGGCGACGGTTTCGTAATCGTCCATGGCCATACGCGCAAATGTTTCACGAATATCTCGGCCTGATGCGATTGGGTCTGGGTTGCCATTTGGGCCTTCTGGGTTGACGTAAATTAAACCCATTTGTACGGCAGCTAATGGATCTTCTAGCTCGCGGTCACCTTTATAACGCTCGTCGTCTAGCCATGTTTTTTCAGCGCCCCAGTAGATGTCTTCTTCAGGCTCCCACGTGTCTGCGCGGCCACCTGCAAAACCGAAGGTTTTAAGGCCCATGGATTCAAGAGCAATGTTACCGGTGAGAATCATCAAATCAGCCCATGAAATTTTATTGCCGTATTTCTGTTTGATCGGCCAAAGTAAGCGGCGTGCTTTATCAAGGTTAACGTTGTCCGGCCAGCTGTTTAAAGGGGCAAAACGTTGTTGGCCTGCACCAGCACCGCCGCGGCCATCACCCATGCGGTATGTTCCTGCACTGTGCCATGCCATACGAATAAAGAACGGGCCATAGTGACCATAGTCAGCAGGCCACCATTCTTGTGAGTCAGTCATTAAGGCGTGCAGGTCTTTTTTAAGGGCTTCTAGGTCGAGCTTTTTAAATTCTTCAGCATAATTAAATGCGTCACCCATCGGATTAGATGCAGATGTGTTTTGGTGAAGAATTTTAAGGTTTAGTTGATTAGGCCACCAGTCAGTGTTTGATGTGCCTTTGTCGCCCATTTTGGTCATTGAGCCATGCATGACGGGACATTTACCCGTGGATTCGGTGTTATTTCTACCCATTTTGTCTCCCCTAGTATTTTTGTTTTAGCGTGTGTTTAGTGACGTTATGTGTGGTTGGTTTTCTGGTATTTACTATAGGTTAGGGGACTGTGTTATGCATAATTTATTATATTTAATTCATTGATAGTTTTTTACTATGACTATTGGTGATAGATTCACAGGGCTCCCCGCAGTTAAATAGGGTTATTAAAAAGCGTGTTTTTAGCTTGTGTATTAAATGATGAGGTCATTGGAAAGTGAAAACACGATTGTTTCTATCAATACAGCGTTAATACCTATTGATTTCATTGGGCACACATTCGTCGTGATCGTTAGGCCGCTTTTATAACTGGATGGCTTACTAAAAACTGTGCAGAATCAGTTATCGTATTATTAGCGGAATAGGTTCATCCACCAGTCGATTTTAGTGTGTCGCCGTCTAGCCAAAAAATTTTATGGGTACCATTGAGGTATTTCAACTTTTAGGATAGCCCCCTAGAGCTTTAGGAAAAGTGAATCTCTTTGCCTTTTAAATTGCCTAAGCTTATAAAAATAATGAGTAAATAATGTTTAAAATGTTTCGAAATTGGCGTGAAAATAGACGCATCAATAAAATGGGTTTCACGGTGACGCAGTGGGAGTCAGCTATTGCGGATTGGCCTGTTGCATTACGCTATCAAGGTGTTGAGCGTGAAGCGTTGCGAGAAATGAGTTTTCGATTTTTGGTGCGTAAAAATTTTATATCAGGCGCTGGCTTTGAATTCAGTACTGAGATGTGTTTAAAAGTTGCCACTATGGCGTGTGTGCCAGTCCTGCATCTTGGTTTGGATTGGTATGATCATTTTCAAACCGTCATTATTTATGAAGGTGATTTTATCCCGAACCGCCCTTATCGCAGCGACGATGGCGTAGTGCATACAAAAAGCCCAGGGTTAAGTGGTGAAGCGTGGCACTATGGGCCGTTGATTTTATCGTGGGAATCCGTTTGTGAGACGGGCCCGCATGCGCGTGGTGGTAAAGCGAGTAATGTGGTGATTCATGAGTTTGCACACAAACTCGATATGCTGCGTGACGGTGCAAATGGTGCACCGCCCATGCACCCCGATATGCAAGCAGGTGAGTGGCACGATATTTTTACCGCCGCGTGGGATCGCTTGCAAGGAGACTGGAATCGTAAGCGACCATTGCCGCTGGATGACTATGCATTAACCAATCCGGCGGAGTTTTTTGCCGTGTGCAGCGAGACATTCTTTGAAGATCCTAAAAACATGAAAGAGCATATGCCTGAGGTGTATCGCTTGCTGTGTCAGTTTTATCGTCAGCAGCCCGTGCCACTTGCGATCTCGGCTATGTGAATTTCGTTTTTTAGCTTTACTACCGATAACATTATTTAATATTTCAAGGTTTCATTATGTTAATTATTTTAAAACCATCGTTGGGGTTACACCGGCTATGGCTACTGGTTATGTGTTTGCTTTTTTCAGGTATGGCCATTGCGCATGGTGTGACGCTGGGTGATCAGGGGTATATTCAAGAAATATCGGGGGTGAATATTTTCCCTTATCTCTATTTGGGAGCCAAACACATGGTGACGGGATACGATCACCTGTTGTTTCTGATTGGTGTGGTGTTTTTTCTTTATCGGTTGTCAGAGGTGGGCATTTACGTCACGTTATTTGCCATTGGTCATTCCAGTACGCTTTTAATCGGTGTGTATTTTGATATTCCGGCGAATGCGTATTTAATTGATGCCATTATCGGTTTGTCTGTGGTCTATAAAGCATTAGACAACATGGGTGCATACCAGCGCTGGTTTGGATTTCAACCCAGTACCAAACTGGCAACCTTGGTATTTGGTTTGTTTCATGGTTTTGGTTTGGCGACAAAAATACAAGAATTTAAAATGTCAGAAGATGGCCTTTTGGCTAACCTGATTGCGTTTAATGTGGGGGTAGAAATAGGGCAGTTATTAGCGTTAGCCGCCATACTGATTGTGATGGGTTACTGGCGAAAACAGGCGCGTTTTTTCAAGCAAGCATACAGTGCCAATGTTTTACTTATGTCAGCAGGTTTTATGCTGATGGGCCTTCAGTTAGTAGGTTATTTTTTAAATCATTAATTTAGGAGTGTAAAATGTATAACGTGAATAAACCTGACGACATCGAATTACCCAGTGCAAAGCAACTTTTAAAGTCGACGATTATCGCGTTAGTCACTGCGATTGTTTTACTGTTAGCCGTTATCCTGCCTGCAGAGTATGGCGTTGATCCAACTGGGTTTGGTCAAACGATTGGCCTGACTAAAATGGGCGAGATAAAAAGCCAATTAGCCCTTGAAGCAGAGCAAGAGATACCGTTGCAAACAACCAATGTTGTGACAAAGATAGATGCTGCTGTGAGGGCTGAACCAATTGCGGTTAAGCCTTCAGAGACACGATCTATCGAACTTAAACCAGGGCAAGCCGCTGAGCTAAAACTAGGTATGAAAAAAGACGCTGTAGTCTCTTACCAGTGGTCAGTAAATTCGGGTCACGTGAATTACGATACTCATGGTGATGGCAAAGGCATTGATTATTTTGGTTACAACAAAGGTAAAGCCGTGACGCAGGATAGCGGGGAGTTAAAGGCATCGTTTGATGGGAAACATGGATGGTTTTGGCGTAATCGTTCGGAGCAGGTCGTCACGGTCATACTGGTTGTTTCGGGTGATTACAGCGGTATTTATAGAGTTCTATAAAACGATTACTTTCACACAGTATTAAAATAATTATGTGGTCGGGATTTATCCCGACAAAAGAGTACGCTTAACCAGCTCAAAAAATCTCGTAAAAGAATCAACTCTATTGAATATCCTGATACAGCTTTAATAAACGCATTGCGCGGCTATTAGGCTGTTTTTCATAGTGGGCAATCATAGTATTACGATATTTAACATGATCATTAAGCGATAAATCCCACATAACATCGCCCACTAAACTAACCGCAGTATCGGATTGGTTGTTCACCTGAATAACTTCATAAAATTGATTGTTGTCTAATACGATTTGTTCACTAATTAACCCTAGCTTTAATGCATTTAGCCCTTCGCGGACTTTGTGCAGCTGACGCACTGGGCATAAAATAAAATCTAAGCGATTATGTTGAAGCAGCTGCGTGTGATTGCTTACAATCGCTTCAACCATATCAATCAATAAATCACCACCAACACCGGCAATAATCACAAGATGACTTTGTGAATCATCAAGCTTTATAGTGGCTGCATCCATGCAATGCACGGCCCAATTGGTTTGGGTTTGTTGGTTTAAACGCTTTTCTACCTCATCAATTAAGTGTGGCATAACATCCACAAAATGAATTTTATTGGTAGGGTGCTCAGCCATTAACTGTTGACCAAGATAACCGTGATCGCAGCAGCAATCCCAAATGTGCTGAAAATCACTGGCCTGAATGGCGTGGCAAAGGGTGGTAAGTCGAGTACTGAGTTTCATTTTAAGTGAGCGTTTTTTTAAATGTATTCAATCGATACGGGAATACCAGCATCAATAAATTTTTGTCTTAAACGAAACAGTGATACACCGTAAGTTGCAATCGGCAAACCTTCAAATTCAGGGTGTGCTGTTAAGTAATCTTCTTCTTCTATGTAGCGATGCAAAACCACGTTGTCTTGAGATGTGTGTTTAAAATCATCAAATGCCTTGTTCGCCGTATCGGTAAGTAATTGATCAATGGCGACAACGGCTTCAATCACATCAGTTGGTAGTTTCTTTTTACCAGACTCCCATTTACGAATAGAGCGCTCATCTACATCAATGACTTTAACCAGAGTTGATATAGATAAACCAACTGCTTCGCGTAAGGTTTTAAATTCTGCTGGATGCATATTGTTAGCTCTAAAATGAAAGGGGTATAAAGTTGCTAATTATAGCAAATACCCAGAGTTAGGTGTGTATTAAGTGATATAGTTGAATGTCTCATGTAAAACAATAACGATCATATTATAAAAGGATAGATAAATGATTGTCGTCTATGGCATTAAAGAACAATTAAACCCGATTAAAGCAAAGTTATCGGACGTGATGCATGGTTGTATGCAATCTGTGTTAGGTATGCCGGAAGATAAACGAGCGCATCGCTTTATTCCACTTGATAAAGAAGATTTTTATTACCCAGGTGGTCGTTCGGATGCATATACCGTCATTGAAATTAACATGATGAGCGGTCGCAAGCCTGATACTCAAAAAGCACTGATAAAAGCGTTATTTAAAGAACTTGAAGCACAATTGTCTTTGTCGCCAATAGATGTAGAGATCACAATTAAAGAGCAAGCACCTTATCAATGGGGATTTCGGGGTATTACCGGTGATGAAGTAAGTGATCTGAAGTATAAAGTGAATGTTTAGATATAAAATATTATGCCACCAAATAAACTAAGTTGGCCCCTATCATTTTAATGCTAGGCCCCTGAACTGGCAGGGGCCATAATTTTTTTAAATTATTTAAAACTGAAATATTTTTGAGGCAATCTCTGATCAAAGCGCTTTGTGCATGACGACTTAGTAATTTAAATAACCCAAACACTCATTCATTGGGGCAGTAGTAGGGTTAAGTGTAATTATTTACCCGCGTTAGTCGTTAATGTATTAAATAACGGCTGTATCTTAGCGCCCACTAACATAGCCCCGACAAAAATAAATACATCAGAATAGCCATACCCTAATGCGGCGATGGCAGGGCCTGGGCAGTAACCCACAATGGCCCAACCAATCCCAAATAGGCCAGAGCCAATTAGTAATGGTTTATCAATATTGAATTTGGTAGGTAGTGAAAATTTTGCAGCAAATAATGGCTTGCCTTGTTTTTTTATCAACCATTGAAAGCAAGGAAGGGCAACCGCTAGTGCGCCCATCATGACGAACATTAAGCTTGGGTCCCAGTTTAGTAAATCTAAAAAACCTTGAACTCGTTCTGGGTTGTTCATGTCTGATGCGGCTAAGCCTGCACCAAATAAAATACCCGCCAATAACGCGATAATTTTTTGCATACTAAATACTCCAGCCTAACGCATGACGGACCATGTACATGGTCACGATGGCGCTCGCCATAAAGGTTAAGGTGGCTGCTATAGAGCGTGGTGAAAAACGGGAAATACCACAAATGCCGTGGCCGCTGGTGCAGCCGTTACCCATGGCGGTGCCAAAACCCACTAATAGGCCGCCAATGATTAACATGGGAAGTGAATTATCCGGAGACGGCGGAAACGCTTGACCCGATAAACCATGAAACAGTAGCGTGCCAATCACAAGACCCGCCAAAAATAATAAACGCCAAACTTGGGTGGCAATTGGGGCGGCTAATAACGAAAACGCAATGCCGCATATTCCAGCGATGCGGCCCATGCCGGCAAAAAGAATAACCGCAGCAAGGCCAATTAAAGCGCCACCACCTAATACGTGAATAAATGAAACGGAATCAAACATAGTGTGAGTCTGGCTAATGAAAGAGGGCGTAGTTTAGCGAAAGGTAATATAAAGGCCGAATATCATTAACGTCTAATATTAGACGTTAATGATATAAGTGACGCGCAGAGCAAAAACGAATGACTTAATCTAGGTCTTGTTCTTTTTGATGCTTACGCATCGCCCAGTCCCAGCCGCCCATGTGATTCCACTGGTTAACAATAAGGGCAAATAATTCAGAGGTTTTTTGTGTGTCATAAAGTGCGCTGTGAGCAGCTTTATTATCAAAATCGATTCCAGCCAGAGAGCATGAGCGGGCTAATACCGTGTGCCCTAGTGCAAGACCAGCCAAAGTGGCGGTATCAAATCCAGAGAATGGATGAAATGGGTTACGTTTTAGGTCGTTGCGTTCAACCGCTGCATTAATGAAACCTAAATCAAAGTGCGCATTATGGCCCACTAAAATGGCGCGCTTACAGCCTTTGATCTTGATTGCTTTGCGAATGGTTTTAAACATGGCGTCTAGTGCATCGGCTTCATGTTCATCATCGCGGTTTGGGTCGAACGGGTCGATGCCGGTGAAGTCGAGGGCGCTCTGTTCGATGTTGGCACCATCGAAGGGTTTGATCTTGGCAGACATCTCAGGGCCGGGGGTCATGAGACCTTTGTCGTCCATGTCCATGATGACCATTGCGACTTCTAAGAGCGCATCAGTTTTGGCGTTGAATCCTGAGGTTTCCACATCTACCACGACGGGTAGATAACCACGAAAGCGGTTTGCCATTGGGTTGCTATGAAAATCTGACACGAATTCCCTTAATATTGCCGTTAAAAAAAGCGATTGTACCCCAAGGTGCTTGGTAAACCTACTTTAACGAGACCACATCTATTAACGGGCGCTTACCCCGTGTGTAGGGTGATTTTAAGTGCTGTGGATGCTCGGTGAAAATAGGGTTAAGAATGGTCGAATTTGGCCGATAACCTATGCAGATATCTTAAATTGGGTTTAAGTCGTGCGTATCTTTAGTTGTGTAGGCTTATTGCTATGGGGTGTATATGCCCATGCGTTAACATTTCAGGCTTCGGTTGAGGAGACGGAGTGGCGCTTATTGCCTTCAATTTTTGAATGCGAGTTTGCTCAGCCTATACCAAATTACGGTGAGGCCGTTTTTTACCATGAAGCCGGTGAAGATTTAATGTTCCACCTTAAAACCAAAAAAAATCTAATGAGTAAGGGAGAAGCTGCGTTACACCTTGAGCCGCCCATTTGGGGGCCAAGTCGATTCGCACAAGATTTAGGGTTGGTGCCGATTGAACATACTAATAAACCTTTACGTGTAGACCCTGGCCGTGCCAATCATATGATGCAAGCGCTGATGAAAGGCATGCAGCCTACGTTCACCCGCAAGGCGCGCTATGATGATAATGAACCTATTCGGATTTCGGTATCGGCGGCTAATTTCAATAGTTTTTATAAAGATTACTTAGGCTGTGTAGCGGGTTTGCTGCCGGTTAATTTTCGGCAAGTGGCAAAAAGTAAGGTGTTGTTTCGAGGGGGTGGTGATCATTTAGATGCCGAGTCTAAAAAGAAACTAGACCTGATTATCTTGTATGTAAAAGCAGACCCAAAAGTGAAAGCCTTGTACATCGACGGACATAGCGACTCTTCTGGTAGGCGTTATAACAACCGTCGTTTGTCAGAATCTCGTGCGTTAAAAGTAAACGACTACATGGTAAAAAAAGGCTTAGACCCCGGCATGCTGACCACCCGTTATCATGGGGAGCGATATCCTGTTGCTAGTAATAAAACCCGTTCGGGTCGTGAATTAAACCGCCGTGTCACTATTAGGTTAGAGAAAGAAGACGAAGAGGTAGACATTGAATTTTAGCTTGCCTTTTCCCCCTATCTGCTGATAATTACTGTCTATTTATACAGTTGTTGGTTTTTTTCTGTGCGACAAATTCTCCATGTTGATTGTGACTGCTTTTTTGCGGCTGTTGAAATGCGCGATCAACCTCATTTACGTAATGTCCCTCTCGCTATTGGCGGTGCCAGCGACCGCCGAGGTGTGATCTCAACGTGTAATTATATTGCGCGCAAATATGGCGTGCGCTCGGCTATGGCCAGCGCGCAAGCTAAAAAGTTATGCCCAGATTTAGTACTGGTGCCAGGGCACATGCAAAAATACCGCGATGTGTCTCGCCAAGTGATGGAGATTCTTAAACAGTATGCACTGCAGTTTGAAGTGGTGTCTGTGGATGAGGCTTATTTAGAAATCGCTCCTAGCAGCAACGGCCAAGTGGTCGCTCAACAAATTCGTCAGCAAGTTGAGAATGAACTGGGTATTACCGTTTCGGTTGGCATCGCCCCCAATAAATTTTTAGCCAAGGTCGCCAGTGATTGGCGTAAACCCAATGGGCAATTTACCATTTTACCCAGTGAGGTGGCCGCATTCGTTGCTCGCTTAGAAGTGAAAAAAATCCCAGGGGTCGGCCCCAAAAGCGCCGCAAAACTACATGAAATGGGCATTTATAATTGTGGCCATGTACAAGAGATACCCGATGAAACGTTATTAAAGCGTTTTGGCCGTTTTGGGCAGTTATTAATCGAGCGCGCAAAAGGGGAGGATAACCGTGGGTTAAGCCAAGGGCGGCAACGTAAATCCATTAGTATTGAGCGCACCTTTGTAGAAGACTTGTATCATGAGTCTCAAATTACAGATGCTTTAACCGATATGTGGCCAAAATTTTTAGAGCGAGTTGAAGGCGCGGGATTAAAGCTTGAGCAGCTCGCACCCTTTGTAAAAGTGAAATTTGCTGATTTTCATGTGACAACGTTAGCTAAACAAAGCTCACAAGCCAGTTTTGATGAGTACCTGAAACTTGTTTTACAAGCCAGTCAGCGCGATCAGCAATCAATTCGGCTGCTGGGGTTAGGTGCAAAATTATTGCAACCTAGTGCGCAGCTAGCGTTATTTTAGGCACTACAAATTAAGCTACCTGATTGTCCATTATGGCAGCAATGGCATCTTCTTTTAATTCCAAGTATTCGGCTTCTTCAATGTGTAAATATGCAAGTGCACTGCTGACGCACTGGGTATTAAATTCATTCCCCTCTACTTTCCAGTAGTGCTGGTATTCACCACTGATATCTTTCGCCAGAGTCAGTACTGCTAATAACTGACAAATATCGGCAGGTAATTCTTTTGAGCCATTCAGTACACTTTGTGTAATAGGCTGATAGCGTATAGCAAGGGATGTGCTGTTGCCCATGTACCATGTTTTGGCTAAAAGCGCCCCTTGCAGATAGTGGTCTGTATTGAACACTTGACGCTCGTAAACGCACAATTCATTGGCCGGTTTACGCGTATGTTTTTTCAGAAAATCGTTATAGCCATCAAAATTGATTAACATGACAGGCACGCCTGCGTTGTGGAGCATACCAACACTATAAGCATCATCAGATTTTAAGTTTGTATATTGGGAGGCTAATTTTTGACAAATACCGGCCACTTCAGATGCGGTATCCCAAAAACTATCTAATATTGGGGCGCCTTTAAAACACGATCGAATGATGACGGCTTGTAATAACGTGAGCACTCGATCTAACCCCATTAGTGAAATTGCAGTCTCTACGGACTTCACTTCTTGGCGTAATCCTAACCAAGGGCTGTTTACGCTGGACAATAATACGGCATATAGGGCGACATCTTGTTTGATCAATTGGGTTATTTTGATCAAATCAACGTCTTGCTGCTGCATTAAAGCCTGTATCTCAAGTAAGATGCCTGGCCTTGGTGGGATAATGAGTGAGCTTTGCTTCATGTTTGCACCTGTATAAGAATTGGTCGGTACTATACTGACTATTAAAATGTGACTGAAGTCTCATTGTGTAGTGGTTTGTAGTGTTGTGTAATTTCTAATTGCCGAGTGTGATGCTATCGGCTGTGTGTTGTTTAGATAATGGGTTAAGGAAGTGTTATGCGTTCAATGGGTTCGGATTTTGATCCTGATCAGGCAGTTGACTGGTCAATTGTGAAGCAAATTTTCCCATACTTAACCGAGTTTAAGCGTCGTGTGTTTTTAGCACTAATGTGTCTTGTGTTTGCGAAGCTGGCCAGTGTCGGTATGCCGTTTGTGTTAAAAAAAGTGGTTGATGATCTTGATACACAGATGGATGGCGCAGCCGCTTTGATGATAGTGCCGATTGCGCTGATTTTAGCTTATGGTTTGATCCGTTTGTGCAATGTATTGCTGGGCGAGATTCGCGATACGTTGTTTGGGCGAGTTACCGAACGCGCTATGCGCCGAATTGGTTTAACGGTTTTTCAGCATCTGCATGCCTTAGATTTATCCTTTCATTTGTCTCGTCGCACTGGTGGGTTGTCCCGTGATATAGAGCGCGGCACCAACGGCATTAGCTTTTTAATGCGCTTTTTGGTTTTTAATATTGTACCGACTTTTCTAGAGCTATTTTTAGTCATGGGGATTTTATGGCAGCAATATCGCTTTGAATTTGCCCTGATTGTGTTTGTGTCGGTGGTGTCTTATGTGTGGTTTTCTAAAAAAACCACCGATTGGCGCACCCAGTTTATTCGTGAAGCCAATCAGGCGGATAGCCGTTCTAGCTCTCGTGCGGTCGATAGTTTATTGAATTTTGAAACAGTGAAGTATTTCACCAACGAAAACTATGAGTCAGGTCTGTATGACGAAGAGCTGGCCCGCTGGGAAAAAGCCAAGCGCAAAAATCGTTTAACCTTGTTTTTATTAAATGGTGGGCAAGCGCTCATTATATCGGCGTCGATGACGGCCATGTTGTTATTGGCAGCCAGTGAAGTGAGCGAAGGACGCATGACCATTGGTGATTTTGTGTTGGTTAATGCCTTTATGATGCAAATTTTCATGCCGCTCAATTTTTTAGGTTTTGTCTACCGCGAAATCAAAAGTTCCATGACCAATATTGAAAAAATGTTTTCGTTATTGAAAGTCGCGCCAAAAGTAGCTGATACAGAAAACGCTCCGACATTGACCGTGACTGACGGCCTAATTGAATTCAAACAGGTGAGTTTTTCGTACGATGAGCGAGCCATTATTGATGATGTGAGCTTTACCATTTTACCCGGCGAAAAAGTCGCGCTGGTGGGTAGCAGTGGGGCGGGCAAATCTACGTTAGGGAAATTGCTGTTTCGCTTTTATGATGTGAGCCAAGGCGACATTTTAATTGATGGGCAAAATATTCAAGAGGTTAGCCAATACAGTTTACGCCAAGCCATTGGTGTGGTGCCGCAAGATACTGTGCTGTTTAATTCTACATTATTAGAAAACGTGCGTTATGGTCGCCCAGATGCCAGTGACGAAGACGTAAAGCAGGCGATTAAGTTAGCTCACCTAGATGAATTTGTATCTCGCTTGCCCAAAGGTTATGACACTGAGGTCGGTGAGCGTGGGCTTAAATTATCGGGCGGTGAAAAGCAACGTGTCGCCATTGCGCGTACCATATTAAAACAGCCAAGCATTTTATTGTTTGATGAAGCTACTAGCTCCTTAGACAGTGCATCGGAAAAAGCGGTGTTGGATGCAATAGAAGAAGTCTCTAAAGGCAAGAGCAGCTTAGTGGTTGCCCATCGGTTGTCGACCATAGTTAATGCAGATCGCATTTTGGTGTTGGACAATGGCAAAATTGTTGAGCAAGGAAACCACAAGGCGTTAATGGCGCAAAACGGACGTTATGCCGCTTTATGGCAAATGCAGCAACATAAGGACGATGTATGAATTTATTGCTCATTGATGCAATGAACCTGATCCGCCGTATTTATGCGGCGCAGTCTTATGGCGGCAGTGACGCTGTCGAGCAAACGTTGTTGCTAAGTCAAAACGCGATCTTAAAAGACTTAGAGAAAGTTGGTGCCAGCCATGTGGCGTGTGTGTTTGATGGTAAAGGCCCTACTTGGCGCCATGAATTGTTTCCTGCTTATAAAGCTGACCGCAAGCCCATGCCAGAAGAATTAGCAGGGGCGCTTGATGCCTACATGACACGTTTTCGCAAACTGGGTATTGCCAGTATGGTATTTGACGAATTTGAAGCAGACGATGTGATTGCCACCTTGGCGGTGAAAACCAGTTTAAAAGGTGGGCAGGTGACCATCGTATCGACGGACAAAGGTTTTATGCAAATAACCAATGAGCATATTCGGTTGTACCACCATTTTGATAAGCGCTTTTTAAACCCTGACGATGTTCGTCAGCAATTGGGGTTGGAGCCTCATCAGCTGGTGGATTTTCTGAGTTTAGTGGGCGATACCACCAATCACGTACCCGGTGTCGCTGGCATTGGGCCTAAAACAGCGGGGCAGTTGTTGGATGAATACGGTGATCTTGACTCTGTGCTTATTAATAGTGAACAGATTAAAGGTAAGATTGGGCAGACCCTACAAACCGATTATCGCATTGCGCTAATGGCAAGAAAGCTAGTGCGCTTAAAAACAGATTGTGAGCTCGAGCTAAACTTAAAAGACTTTAGATACCGTAAGCCTGCATAGGAAGATTGCAACCCAAACAGGCAACAGGGATAATCCCCTTAATCACTGATCTAGGATTTCCACCATGGCTTGGTTAAAAGCGTTTGTTTTATTTGTAATAGCACTGCTTATCATTGGTTGTGGCATGGTACTAACATTGCGAAACGGCCAGCTAGTCGAGCTGGATTTTGTCTTTTGGCATAGCCCGTCATTATCATTAGGCATTGTTTTGGTGGTTAGCCTGTTGCTTGGTTGTCTGCTGGGTATGCTCATAAATGGTTTGTGGTTATGGCGCGTGACCCGTAAAAGTCAAAAGCTGCAAAAGCAACTTGATCAATCCATTAAGCGTCTTGAGCAAATACAGTAGCCAATATGGACTTTCAATTACTTTTTGTGTTGTTGCTAGCAGTGGCCCTTGGTTGGTTACTTGGTCGCAATGAAGGACGCAAAAAATACAAACAAACCCCATTTCCCAGCTTAGATATGCTCGCGGGTGACCGCCAGTCTGAAACCATGCAAGTTATTTTAAACATGGCCGAACGAGAAGAGGCGTTAGATCTTCAGCTCAGCCTTGGTGCGTTTTATCGCCGCCGCGGTGAAATTGATAAAGCCATTTCTATTCATCAAAGCTTGTTTGCCCGCCCAGATTTAGACAAAAAACTCTCAGCAGAGATTCAATTAGCACTGGCATCGGATTATTTGAATGCGGGCTGGCTTGACCGTGCTGAGCGTTTATTGCTCGAATTACTCAAGGGCAATAACCACTTAAAGCCAAAAGTATTGGCAAAGCTGGTCACCTTGTATGAAGAAGAGCAAAACTGGCAAAGCATTTTATCATTGGCCAGTGAGGCTAAGTTTTTAAAAAACAACAAAGCCATTGCCTATGCCTGCTGTGAATTAGCCGATGCGTCTATTAAGCAAAAAAGCTGGCGTGATGCGCAGCGCTATATTCAGCAAGCGTTAAAATTAGATCGCCACTGTGTGCGCGCTTTATTATTGGAAGCCGACATGGCTGAAATCGAAGGGTTTCCCAATAAAATGCTGGCAAGCATCAAAGAAGCGTTAAGCTATGACCCAAGTATTTTGTACGTGGTACTCCCTAAACTACAGGCGTTATTCGAGTCACGTCACCGTCCTGACGAACTAGAGCGCTTGCTAGAGCAGTTATGGCAAGACCACCCTATGCCATTAACACTGCACAGCTACGCCGAGCACATAGCGGAACATCAAGATTTAGAAACTTCTATTGAAAAGCTAACGCATTTTATTGCGCAAGTGCCAACCTATGAAGGTTTTAGTCTACTGCTAGATCACTTAATTCAAAAAGGCGACGCGCTATCGCTAGACTATATGCGTAGCCTTAAACACATCATGCTGCAATTGCAGAAATCATCTGACGAGTTTGCTTGTCGCCAATGTGGCTTTGAAGCCGATAAGCATCATTGGCGCTGCCCAAGTTGTAAGGAGTGGGAAACATTTGTTCCTAAGCTGGCTTACACGCAGCGAAATAAAGCAAACTCACTACCAAATGTTAGGATCCCCCATGCCAAATAAATCCATTGTTGTTGCACTTGATTTTGATAACCGCGCACAAACCCTTGAACTAGTTGATCGTTTGGATCCTGCTCGTTGTCGTTTGAAAATAGGCAAAGAGTTATTCACCAGTGAAGGCCCGCAATTAGTAGAAGCAGTGCAAAGCAAAGGATTTGATGTATTTTTAGATTTGAAATTTCACGACATTCCAAATACCTGCGCGAAAGCCGTAGCGGCCGCGGCAAATTTAGGGGTATGGATGGTTAACGTACACGCCAGCGGTGGCGAGCGTATGATGGTAGCGGCGCGTGAAGCCTTAGATAAGTTTCAGCAAAAGCCATTATTAATTGGTGTGACTGTGTTAACCAGCATGGAGCAATCGGACTTAGCCGGAATTGGTTTAGATATTGAGCCGCAACTTCAAGTAAAGCGATTAGCGCAGCTAACCAAAACAAGCGGCCTTGATGGCGTAGTGTGTTCGGCACAAGAAGCCGTTATGTTAAAACAGTTGTGTGGCCAAGATTTTAAATTAGTCACTCCTGGTATTCGTCCAAGCTTTGCCGTACAGGGTGACCAACGTCGCGTCATGACCCCAAGTGACGCTATTCAAGCCGGAGTGGACTATTTGGTGATAGGTCGCCCGATTACACAAGCAAAAGACCCAATTGAAGCATTAACATTGATAGAGCAGGAGTTACTGGCTTAATCATACTTATGTCGTAAGTGTTTTAATCATTAGCCAAAAACTTACGTCGATGTCAGCAAAATCTTACGATGCCTTTGTCTTCTCCTTGTTAGGGTTTAACCCCCACAAGGAGAGCGCCATGAAATCTATCCAAACCATGAAACGTTTATTCGTAAGTATTATTGCATCAGCGTTGTTATCTTTACCTGCGCTGGGAGACACAAAAGAAACGGCCAGCAGTAACGTGCAAGCGACGCAGCAGGCCGTTGCTCAGGTTGATATAAATAGTGCCAGTGAAGAAGAGTTGTCTCAATTGACACAAGTCGGCCCGAAAAAAGCGCAAGAAATCATTCGCCATCGTGAAGCCAATGGCCCATTTAAAAGCGTGGATGACCTAGCGCAAGTCAAAGGGATAGGCAAAAGCACGGTTGAAAAAAATCGTAATCGACTGCTAGCAGGTCAGTAGAGGATCACCCATTAGCCGTATTGCACTGCGCGTAAAGAAACCCAGCTAAGGCTGGGTTTCTTTTTGTCTGATATTTAAGCGCATTGATCGTATTAAAATAGCTGTGTTCGATAAAAGGCTGTAACTGTTTGAAAACTACACAGAAGTCGCTAAGTGCTTGCAAAATATGAAAAAAATAACCAAAAGGTGATTGACACATGCCTAAACTTATATAAAATGCGCTCCACGCTTTCGGGGTGATTAGCTCAGCTGGGAGAGCACCTCCCTTACAAGGAGGGGGTCGGCAGTTCGATCCTGTCATCACCCACCAAATTCTCTTAGAGAAAATGGCTGAAGCGTAAATAGTTAATATCGCAAGATGTTAATGCTGGACTGGTAGTTCAGTTGGTTAGAATACCGGCCTGTCACGCCGGGGGTCGCGAGTTCGAGTCTCGTCCAGTCCGCCAACTTTAGCTTAGTAAAGCTCATCCACTCGGGATGTTAACTTGAGAGTGTTATCTGTTTTGGGTGATTAGCTCAGCTGGGAGAGCACCTCCCTTACAAGGAGGGGGTCGGCGGTTCGATCCCGTCATCACCCACCAATCTTCCCAAAGATTGGCGATGTCTGTTTGACATCAATTTTAAAGTGGACTGGTAGTTCAGTTGGTTAGAATACCGGCCTGTCACGCCGGGGGTCGCGAGTTCGAGTCTCGTCCAGTCCGCCACTTTATACAGATAGGTTAAAAGCACTTAGGTGTTATGTGGGTGATTAGCTCAGCTGGGAGAGCACCTCCCTTACAAGGAGGGGGTCGGCAGTTCGATCCTGTCATCACCCACCACTTTTTAAAAGTAATTCTAATGCGGACTGGTAGTTCAGTTGGTTAGAATACCGGCCTGTCACGCCGGGGGTCGCGAGTTCGAGTCTCGTCCAGTCCGCCACTTCATATTCCCTAAGTATTTATCTAGTGCCATTCGGCATAATTTCTGTTTTACACTCCTACAAATCAATCTAATTATAAATCACTCATTGTAAGTTTAAATTCTCCAATGGGCTTTGCGTGCCTGCAAAGTGTTGCCCAATCAAATGTGTGTATATTTGTGTGGTGGATACATCCTTGTGACCTAATAGTTCTTGCACCGTCCTAATATCGCGACCACTTCTTAAAAGCTTGGTGGCAAAAGAATGTCTAAATGTATGTGTCCCGATTTTTTTGCCAGATAAAGCACTGGCCATAACCGCCTGTTTTAATGCTTTTCTGGCGACTGTGTCAT
>JBLHLT010000027.1:0-36644 GCA_047621325.1 Oceanicoccus sp. | reverse complement strand
TTCTGTTTTAATGCCTTTGGCCGCTTCGCGGGCAAAGGCTTCAAGTGCTTCTTTGTTCATTGCTACCTATCCTTAGCCATTTCTGGCTCTTATGATAAGCAGTTACACAGTTTTATCTACAGCCTCACTACACGAGTTAAAGGTGACCCCGGACGAATTCGCCAACTGCTTACTAACCTATTAGCAAATGCCATTAAGTTCACACATGACGGCCATGTAATATTAAGTGCTTCTCTTACTGAGTATTCACAAGATAACTGGCAACTCGATTTTAGTATTGAAGATACGGGTATTGGTATCCCAGAAGAAAAACAACCCCACTTATTTGATGCTTTTTCTCAAGTAGATGGATCAACCACCCGCGAATATGGCGGTACTGGATTAGGCTTAGCGATTGTAAAACGCTTAACGACATCAATGGGCGGCGCCATTAACCTGCGCAGCTCGCCAAATCAAGGCAGTCGATTTTATGGGCATATCATTTTAGGGAAATCCCACACAGGCGAAGTCGTCGCCCCAAATTTTGATGTCAGCCAATTAGATGTATTGATTGTGGACGACAACTCAGTGAACTTAAGTATTTTAGCCGATCACTTAGCTCACTGGGGCGTTCGCGTTCATCAGGCTATCTCAAGTCATCAAGCACTTGTTTTGTGCGAGCAAAGAGTCATGAGTGGCAAAGCTATGTTTGATATTGCGATATTAGATATGCAAATGCCAAATATGGATGGCGCAGAACTGGGTAAACGATTCAAACAAGATCCCAGATTTAGCAGCATGAAACTCGTCATGATGACATCTATGCAAATCGAAAATGACAACCAATATATGGCAGGCATTGGGTTTAGCGCTCAATTCACGAAACCGGTCAATACATCCGATTTATTCTTAGCGCTAAGCGTTATTGGTGATAACGGCGAGGCATTCAACCAAGCGAAAACCTTACTAACCCATGATTATTTAAATAGCCTAAAAAGCCCAGTTAAGGTCAACGAAACCGATATCAAACATTATCTAACACAATTAAAGAATGTGGATGTTTTGTTAATTGAAGACAACCCAATCAATCAATTAGTCGCTACCGATTTACTTGAAGAAATGGGGTTTAAAGTATACGTCGCAGAAGATGGCTTAGACGGCCTAAGTCAACTAAATGCACGCAAAGAAACCCCTTTTTGTTTAATTTTAATGGACTGCCAAATGCCACGAATGGATGGTTTTGAAGCAACCAAACACATTCGTAAAGGTAAAGGTGGTGCCATTCACACCCATACCCCAATTATTGCTGTCACCGCTAATGCCACGAAAAGTGATCAACAAAAATGCGTTGAAGCAGGCATGAATGACTTCATTCCCAAACCCATTGAACACCATTTATTAGAACGCGTATTACTTTCTTGGTTATTGCCAAGCAATTAAGCCATTGCAAATAATTATTTTTTTGATTTGCCTCAACCCTCTTATCCGCAATTGCTGTTACCTTACCAACACATTACTGATATCTCAGCTGTGACCATGCATGAATTAAAACGCTCTATCGGCTTTACCATGTTAACCCTCTATGGACTAGGCACCATTCTAGGTGCAGGCATTTATGTACTAGTCGGTAAAGTGGCCATCACCGCCGGCGTATACGCGCCGATCTCATTTTTGGTGGCCGCCGTGTTGGCCGTTTTAAGTGGCTATAGTTATACCGTATTAAGTGCTCGCTATCCTAAAAGTGCAGGTGAAGCCGTTTACATTCAAGCTGCATTTGGCATAAAACACTTATCGAGTCTCGTCGGCTGGATGGTAATTTTGACTGGGGTAGTAAGCGCCGCCACCATCACCAATGGCTTTGTGGGATATTTACAGGTGTTTATGGATATTCCTGATTTTTGGGCCGTGACCATTTTACTAAGCGCCATGACGGTTCTTGCAATTTGGGGGGTGAGTGAATCGGTCATGGTCACCGCCATTACGACCATTATGGGGATTGTTGGTTTAATCATAATTTTGGTGTTTAGCGCCCCGGCTTTTTTAACGCTACCAGAGCGATTGCCCGAACTGACTCCACCACTCAATGACAGTGGTATTTGGTTTGGTATTTTACTGGGGGCCTTTTTAGCGTTTTATGCCTTTATTGGTTTTGAAGACATGGTCAACATGGCCGAAGAAGTAAAAGACCCAAAAGTCACCCTACCCAAAGCCATCATTACCGCCATTATTGTTAGCAGCCTGTTTTATTACGCCATTGCGCTTGCCGCGGTATTGCAGCTGCCCTTAGAAACACTCATGGCCAGTAAAGCCCCAATGGCCGACATAATGAAACAACATAGTGAACAAGCCGCGTGGTTTATTAGCCTTATCTCATTGGCCGCAGTGGTCAATGGCGCATTGGTGCAAATCATAATGGGGTCACGTGTATTGTATGGCATGGGTAAACAAGGCATGGCACCCCTTTGGCTTTCAACCTTACACCCCGCTCGTAAAACCCCTTATATAGCCACATTGATATTAGGGTTGGTTGTTTGGTTATTGGCCACTCACTTCGATTTAACGACCCTCGCTAAAATCACCAGTTTTATTATCTTAGTGGTGTTTTTCTTGGTAAATGTATCCCTAATTAAACTACTGAAAACACCCAGTGACGCCAATGCCACTCATGTAAAAATGTGGGTGCCCTACTTAGGCGCAACCATGTGTTTAGGTTTTATAGGCGTGCAGCTTTTTCAGCTCATTTCTGGCGCAGCGGTGGCTACTCACTAGAAAACCCCTGTATTTATTGCACGCCATTCACGCCAACATGAGCCAGTTTTGCAAACGCACGCAAACACCATGATTTGCCACCAATGCCACTGACAAGGCTCAGCCCCACTGGTACAATCCGGCGCAATTATTTCAAGCTGATTTCTGCCTCGGCCCAGCCTTGGCAGCACACTGACCAAAAGGCACACTCATGGCGACACAGTCACACTCTAGTCTAAGCGAACTTGAAAACCGCAATGAATTTGTAGGCCGTCACTTAAGCCTAAACGTCGCTGACATCAACGCGATGTTAGCCGAAGTAGGCGCTGATTCATTAGACGATCTAACCGCGCAAATCGTGCCTAAATCTATTTTGCGCGAGCCGTTCTTGCAAATGGAAGACGCCATCCCAGAAGCCGAAGCGCTCGCCAACTTAAAAGCATTGGCTGACCAAAACAAAGTATTCAAAAGCTTTATCGGCATGGGTTATCACGATACTCGCCTACCTAACGTCATCACCCGTAACGTATTAGAAAATCCAGGCTGGTACACCGCGTACACCCCATACCAACCTGAAATTGCCCAAGGTCGCTTGGAAGCCCTACTAAACTACCAACAAATGATCATCGACCTTACCGGCATGGAGCTAGCCAACGCGTCACTATTAGATGAAGCCACCGCCGCCGCCGAAGCCATGGCATTGATCAAACGCCAAGTGCGTAAAAATAAATCCAACGTATTCTTTGTGGACGAGCTTTGCTTACCACAAACCATCGACGTATTAAAAACCCGTGCTGACGGGTTTGGCTGGGAGCTGCACATTGGCCCAGTCGAAACCGCCGCAGAAGTCGAATGTTTTGGTGCCCTACTGCAATACCCAGCCGTAGACGGCAACATTAATGACTTCGCAGAACTCATTGAACAACTGCACGCCAACAACGCATTGGTGGCGATGGCCACTGACTTAATGGCATTGGCACTATTAAAATCACCAGGTGAATTAGGTGCTGACATTGCATTGGGTAACAGCCAACGCTTTGGTGTACCAATGGGCTTTGGTGGCCCACACGCAGCGTTCTTTGCGACTAAAGACGAATTCAAACGCGCCATCCCTGGCCGTTTAATCGGTGTGTCTATTGATGCAAGCGGTAACCGCGCGCTACGCATGGCACTGCAAACTCGTGAACAACATATCCGTCGTGAAAAAGCCACATCAAATATTTGTACGGCTCAGGTTTTACTGTCAAACCTAGCATCGTTCTACGCCGTATATCATGGACGTGAAGGCATTATTCGCATTGCCAACCGCATTCACCGCATGACTGAAATCATAGCAGCGGCCATTACCGATGCCGACATCGAAGGTCTCATCATTGTTAACCAAAGTGCCTTCGATACGCTAACGCTAGAAGTGCCAAACAAAGATGAAATTTTAGCCCGCGCAGAAGCCGCTGAAATTAACCTGCGTACTCAAAGCCAAGTAGACGTTGACGGTGTATTAGGTTTCTCTATCGGTGAAACCACCACCCGCGCTGACCTTGAAGCACTTTATCAAGTGATCACCGGTCGTACTGACATCGACATCGCCATGCTTGATGAAGAAGTAGAAAGCTCGATCCCTGAGAACCTACAACGCACCAGCGAATTCTTAACCCACCCAGTATTCAACAGCTACCAAACCGAACACGAAATGCTGCGTTACATGAAACGTCTTGAAAACAAAGACCTTGCCATGAACCACAGCATGATCACCCTTGGCAGCTGCACCATGAAGCTAAACGCCACCGCTGAAATGATTCCAGTAACGTGGCCAACCATTGGTGGCATTCACCCGTTTGCACCAAAATCCCAAACCCCGGGTTACGAACAGCTTATTAAAAACCTAGATACATGGTTACGTGACATCACCGGCTTCGACGCCATTTGTATGCAGCCTAACTCAGGCGCACAAGGTGAATACGCTGGCCTAATGGCCATTAAGCATTACCACGAAAGCCGCAACGAAGGTCACCGTAATGTGTGTTTGATTCCACAATCTGCTCACGGTACTAACCCAGCCTCTGCACAAATGGCAGGCATGCGCGTGGTAGTAACCAAATGTGATGAACAAGGCAACGTAGACTTTGCTGACCTAAAAGCCAAAGCAGAAGAACTGAGCGAAAGCCTATCGTGCTTGATGATGACCTACCCATCGACCCACGGTATTTACGAAGACGGTGCCAAAGAAATCTGTTCACTGATTCATGAACACGGCGGCCAAGTGTACATGGACGGCGCCAACTTAAACGCGCAAGTGGGCATCACCGCACCGGGTTACATTGGTGCAGACGTCAGCCACATGAACCTACATAAAACCTTTGCTATTCCACACGGTGGCGGTGGCCCGGGCATGGGCCCTATTGGTGTGGCGAAACACCTAGCGCCATTTATTGCCAACCACGCCGTACGCGAAATTGATGATGAGTCCATCGGCCAAAGTGCCGTAAGCGCAGCGCCATATGGCTCGGCTTCTATTTTGCCAATCTCTTACATGTACATTCACATGATGGGTGCAAAAGGTTTACGCCAAGCCACACAAATGGCACTACTAAACGGTAACTACCTAGCAACTAAATTGGGGGCACACTACCCGATTCTTTACTCTGGTCAAAACGGCCGTGTGGCTCACGAATGTATTGTTGATCTTCGCCCAATTAAAGCGGACACCGGCATTACCGAAGTGGACATTGCTAAGCGCTTAATGGATTACGGCTTCCACGCGCCAACCATGAGCTTCCCAGTAGCGGGCACCTTCATGATTGAGCCAACCGAATCTGAAAGCAAAGCCGAACTGGATCGCTTCATCGAAGCCATGATTGCGATTAAAGCTGAAATCAATGCCGTTAAATCAGGTGAACTAGACCCGAACAACAACCCATTGAAACACGCACCGCATACCGTGAAAGACATTGCAGGGGTTTGGGAACGTCCTTACACCCGCGAACAAGCGGCCTTCCCAGTACCTGCAGTTTATGCCAACAAGTTCTGGCCAACGGTTAACCGCATTGATGATGTGTATGGGGATCGTAACTTGATTTGCTCTTGCCCAGCGATTGAAGAGTATGAAGACTAGTTAAGTCGGACGTATACGTCATTCCCGCGAAGGAACGTCACCCCCGAATGTAGTAATCGGGGGCGGGAAACTATAGAAACGGCCTGCGGGCCGTTTTTTTATTACCCCTTACAAAGTATCATTATCAATAGTAAAAGATGATACCTATTCACATACAAGAGCATACGTCGTTCCCTTATGGTATATTTCGCCGCAATTTTTTTACTAAACCTCCTAACTAGAATTAAAAGCACGGAAGAATATGATTAGCCTGCACACCTCTATCTTTTACACAAAATTAAGACCCAATGTTTCTCGAAACTTTTTTATTGCCTTTCTTTCTAGCACACTTATCGCTTGTGGTGGTGGGGCAGGTGAAAGCACTTCAGAACATGAAGGGATTGATTCTGATAACGATGGCGTTATTGATGCACGCGATGCTTTCCCAGGTGACCCAACAGAGCAAGCCGATTCTGACGGTGATAGCATCGGTGACAACACTGATGCATTTCCAAACAACCCTAAAGAACAATTTGATTCAGATAATGATGGCGTTGGTGATAATACCGATGCGTTTCCGCTAGACCCTACTCGACACACACCAGAGGAAATCGATAGCCAACCACCACTACTTAGAGAAGTAAGTGCAATTAACTCAACTACCAACACTATTCCTGAATATACTTTTCATAGCAATGAAAACGGCACCATCAGAGTATTAGGCTCTTGTTCTACAAACACAAAAAATGTGTTCGAGGGCAGTAACACCATTATTCTGAATGAACTAACTCCCGGCGTATATGATGATTGTAAAATCGTCGTAACCGATGCATCCGGAAATAGTTCTTCTGAATTACCAATCACATCATTTGAAATTAAAGATATTATAATTCCACCCACGCCTGATACTGAAGCACCTGAATTAACTGAACTATCAGTCATCGGCGAAGTATCAACTTATACACCCAGTTATTCATTTAATACTTCAGAAGCCGGTACCCTTTCATTTTTGGGGAGCTGCACCTCTTCAACAACACAAGCAACTATTGGCTCCAACTTAATTAACTTTAATTATCTCCAAGAAGGCACTTACTCTGATTGCAAACTAGTAGTAACTGACTTAGCAGGCAATCAATCTCTTGCATTGAATGTTACATTGTTCACTGTTTTAGATTCGACAGCACCTATATTGTCCAATCCGAGTCAAATAGAAGTTGGTTCAATTTTCAATCATAATTTTTCATTTGAATCTGATGAAGCAGGAAGCATTACGTGGGAAGGGTCTTGTAGCTCAAACGAAATATCAGCTGTCGTAGGCACAAATACCGTTGAGCTTAATGTCGATAGCTATGGCACATATTCAGACTGCAGCCTGACAGTTACAGACCTTCTAAATAATAAATCCAGCTCCCTTAATATTCCAGAATTTTCCATCGTCCCTGAATATGTATACTCCAGTTCATGGAAAGGCGAAAGCGATGACCTATTGGTTAGCTTTCCTAGCGATATTGCAGGTTTTGAGTACCACTGGTCAACAGATTTCAACTGCGATGTAAATGATTTTGAAAACTGTGAAAATGCTCAAATGAATATCTTGAGTACTAATGACATTACCATTACTGGAGAAATGGCAGACCTTAACAGGTCTGGAGCCCATATTTTAAAAACTGGATCGACTCAAACTGACCGAATTTTTCGATTAGCCGACATATCATACGCAGAGCCTAGCATAGGCTATTTAAGAAATTTTCGCAGCACCGTGTTTAATGGAAAAATTTGGGCTTCACATGGAGACAACGGAGATGGTTATTCCAATAGAACATATAGCTCTACTATTTGGTCTAGCGATGACGGCCAAGACTGGTCTCCTGTTGCAACAAGTATTGCTCGTAGTGAACATACATTAACAGCATTTAACGGAAAGCTTTGGATCGTTGGAGGCTATGACCATGAAGAAACATATGGTTATCGTGAATACCAAAGAAATGTTTATTTTTCTGAAGATGGTCTTAACTGGACATGGCGCTGGGGTGTATACGGCCCAACTTCTAGGTCAGGCCATCATGCTGTTGTATTTAATAACAAACTATGGGTTTTTGGTGGGACAGATTATAGAAAAACGATTACTGAAAACTACCTAACAGATGTATGGTCAATGGATGCTAACGGAGACTGGACCAAGCATACTGATAACGGTGGTTACCCAACCTATATCCACGCTGTCGTAGCTTTTAATAACAAACTTTGGGCTTTCACAGGCACAGAAGTATGGTCTTCTACTAACGGCATTAATTGGTCGCAAGAAACTATATCTAAAGGCTTCCATGTTAATAATGGTGTTAAACCTAACTGGATTGTTTTCAACAATGAGATTTGGTTAATTGGCGCTCGCTCTAACAATGAAATTATGAAGTCATCCGACGGTTTATCTTGGGATTTTGTCAAGACAGAATCACAAATTGGAGGAAGTGAAATACAACAAGTATTAGTGCACGATGACCATTTATTCTTACTAGGTGTCGGCTTAGATGGATATACACTTAAATCTTCAGACGGTATTAATTGGCGAAGAGGCTACAGCGGGAGATTTAGATTCCCACAAGTTACACAATAATAA
Organism: Oceanicoccus sp.; assembly: GCA_047621325.1. Lineage (GTDB taxonomy): Bacteria > Pseudomonadota > Gammaproteobacteria > Pseudomonadales > Oceanobacteraceae > Bermanella. The sequence continues at coordinate 28,209 of JBLHLT010000027.1, read as the reverse complement.
ATTAATCGTTCCTTGCACATCAAGGGGTCAAAGTATTTGAAACGAATACCAGGCCCCTTTTACCCTTTCCTAAAATATCGTTAAAATGATCCAAGTTTCGAACTCTGGTTAATCCATGTCATCACCCACCATACACTCCATCACCGACTTTTTCTACGCACTAGACGAGCTTAAACTCGTCAACCGAAAAAGCTACGTTACTGGAGCGATACGTTATGAAAACAGCGCAGAACACTCATGGCACCTCGCTATGGCTTGCTGGGCAATGGCTGAACACCTTCCCTATGAATACAACCAAGAAAAGCTAATCAAGATGGCTTTGGTACATGACCTTGGTGAAATTCATGCGGGTGATACCTTTTTGTATGCTAGCGAACGCAATCAAGCAGACAAAGAAGAACGCAAAGGCATTGAGTTATTGCAAAACCATACGGGCAATCCAATCTCTCAATTATTAACCTTGTGGGACGAGCAAGAATACGGCGAAAGCGAAGAAACCAAACTGCTTAAAGTCATGGACAGAGTGCTGCCATTTTTATTAAACATTCAAAGTGAAGGCAAAGCTTGGATAGAAAATGGCATTCACGTATCACAAGTGGAAAAGGCCCACGCCTTTATTGCAGACCTTAACCCAGATATTCACGCTTGGTTTAAAGAAAAAATAGCCTACGCCGTCACTAAAGGTTGGTTAAAGTCTTAACAAAATAAGCCCATTTTATTGCTTAGATACCTGATATTCCTTCGGCGTCATCCCGGCCAGCATGCGAAACTCGCGATTCATATGCGCTTGATCTGAAAAACCCGCTTCGGTGGCTAAATCCACTAGGTTGATTGTAGGGCATTGTCTAATGAAACCTATCGCTGTTTTAACGCGTATTAATCGCTGATAGTATTTTGGCGTTAGGCCAATTTGTGATTTAAATTGGCGTTCTATTTGGCGTAAGCTTAAGGGGGTATGTTTTTCTATGCCTTGGATTTCTGTCTTATGATTAATACGTCGAATAAAATTTAGCAAGGCATTGCTAGGTGTCGCTTGCTGGATATGTTGTTGTAGCCAGTCGCATAAGAATGACAAACGGTCTGCCTGTTTTATATGAACTAAAGCGTCCTGTAATTTGTCTACAGCATTGGTATTATGGTTTTTATTCTGAGAAGAAGTTGAGACATTTTGAAAAACTGAAACACTATTTTTAGAAATGCCAGCTTGGAACCTAAAGCCCACCATTTCTAAGCCCGCTGACATAGTTATAAATTGAGCCTGTTTTTTCACCGGTATCCAGTGCACTCCCTGTTTATAGGTTTGATCATGATAGATAACCTCGCCTTTTAGTATAATAAAAGCACCACTTGCGCCATCACTAAATAATGGCTTTGTCACAGGCTCAGAATGAATAGAGACCGACGCTGACCAAACAGCTTGAACTTGCTGGCTTAATGGGCCATCAAGTTCAATTAATCTAAAATCAAACGTCGTATTCATAAACGTTAATTGGCCTTATAAGATCCTAACTCAGGTTTAAATACCTTACAGATACGGTTCCAGCTATTTATAGCATTGATTGCAATAGTTAAGTTGACGATACCTTTTTCACCTAACCCTGTCACGGCTCGCTTATAAAAGGCATCATCAACCGACTTACCTTTGGTTAAATGCTCGGCCCACTCTAAGGCTAATTGCTCTTGGTCGGAATAAAATGGCATGTCTCGCCACGCATTAAGCCCATATAGACGCTCAGGTGGCTCACCCAGTTCATTGGCTTTATCGTGATGCATATCCAAACAAAATGCGCATTGATTGATCTGTGATACACGTAATTTCACTAGTTCTAATAAGTTAAGCGTTAATGTTTCATCATTTGAGAACTGTTGATTTAAGTAGCTTTCTTGTTCTATTAAAAGATTAATGGCTTCTGGTGCTTGCTGATAGTAATTAAGTCGATTATTCATACATCCCCCGTTGGTTTGTGAACAACAGAGAGATTAATCTAAGCTTAAACGCAGTTATTGAATATTTTCGACATTAATTGCGATATTCATAAAGAATATGTTGACGCAATTTAATTCACAGCTCTACATACAAAAAGTTGCACACTCACTGTACGAGGGTGCCCCGCGCCCAATAAGTCATACGCAATAGAATAAATAATAAAAATGTCACTTTATAATAAAGTTTAAACATCATACATTTTGAGATCTGCTATCTTTATTCAACCAAATAAACACCCAAACAAAAAACAACATAAACACAAAATCATTCAACCCATAAATACTATAAAATAAACCTGCAAAAAGGTCTTTCTCATAAACGGCTACTAAACTATTGGCCGATAACCAATTAACCCAGACAACGCCATAGATTAACTTTTCTAGCGCAAATGCACCTGCCAACCATTTTATGCTTGCATTAAGGTTAGCGGCCGCAAGGTAAGCCATCCCCCACATGATAATCATAAGTAAGCCAAAGTTAGACATTACAACTGGGTCGGCTTCATTTATCGCTACATTGGTAAAGCCCCGTGAAAACAGCAATACACTAAAGTTCATGAGCGCCGCTAGAATAAAGCCGTTTTTTATTATTGTTTGATTCATAGTGTTCAACTTAGGTTTTATATTATTGACAGTATTCCTGCCAGATTGAATAGGTGGGTCTTAATTTTTAAATTAGAATCATCTAGCTTCTAATTTAAACCCTTATGTCGTATTTGTTATTGAAATTCACATACATTATCTATTATTTCGTTCTTATCAAGATTATAGCGGCGCAGTAACGTGCATTAGAAATTTTTGCCTAAATAAAAGTAAAATGCATCCGTGTCTTCGTGATTTCTGCCATAACCTAATGCCACAGGGCCAAGGGATGTATCGGTGCCAAGGTAAATAGAACCTGATACAACAAAATCTTTATATTTAATATCCTCTTCTTGCTGCCATACATTACCAGACTCTAGGCTCAAGCCCACATACAAAGGCAATTGCTCTAAATAAAATAAACTTCTACCCAAATCAAATTGATAAATACCCGCTGTAAACGCTTTTTTCACACCCACCAGCGCATCTTTTTGATAACCCGATAGATTCAAAAAACCGCCAAGATATGAAATATAAATACTTTCGTTATCATCTTCCGTAAACACTTCTGAATAAGCGGCTTTAGCCACAAATGCATGATGGCCAAAATTAATGGCACTTTTCCAATTAAGATCAATAAATAATGATTTTATTACATTGTTTCTATCTTCTTTAGAGATCACAGTGTGATCATCAACATCTTCATTACGTAAATAAGAATGAAAAGTAAAGTAGGTACCCTGAGTTGGAAAATTAATACTGTCTAGCGTATCAAAACCAAATTTGAAATAACCACCATAAGTATGGTAATTGATGGTGCCACCTAGAAATATTGGATCTCTAAATTTACCTAAGTCACTGGTTAATCCAAGCTCGGCAATGCCTTCTTGGAGATAGTTATAGCCTATACCTTGTGAGAAAGAATGAAATTGATGATCTATAGGTATCAATGGGTTGTTAGGCATATATAAATTCAATTTGAATGATTTATACACATAACGGCTACTACTATAAAAATTTCGCTTCTTATCAATAGGCACATAAAATTCGGTGCCTAAAGAGCGCTGTGTTCCCATTTCTAACTCCGTGCGCAACTCACCGCCATTGCGCGTTAAGTTGCCTATGGTATAAGCGATATTAAAATTTAAATCCGAATTGCTATCTAAGTCGTCTTCCCAGCCGATTCCAAACTGCAAAAAATTGGGTCCCCATGACTTTTCTTCTGCAATGATGTGTAATGTTTTTTCCTCATCATCAATAACAGTGATGGCTTCAACACGTTGAAATTCATCAATGGAATACAGCCGGTCAATGGCTTGTGTGATTTGAAAGCCATCAATTTTATTACCCAGCTCTAAATTTAAATGATCCAGTATTAATTCATCCGAAATTGATGATGTCTTATATAAAGCAATTTTACTCACTGGCTTGTCGATACGAGATAGTAAACGCTGACGTTCGGCTTTAACCTCTGACAAATATTGCTTATATACGTCATCATTTAAACTTAAAACAGAAAGCGCCTGTACTTGTTGATTCGCAGCGACTTCACCTCTGCTTATCCCTAACTCAATTGTGCTCCAATCGGTGGTCGACAATCCATCAATATCAGGCTTAATTAAAAAATCTTGATCCGATAGTAAGGATTTTTGCAAAATAGTATTACTATTTGTTAAAAAGGAGGATAACTGGGAAATAATCGCAAAGGTACTTTCTAATGCTTCTTTGGGTTGTAAGTCACTGCCGATATCAACCGCAATAATAATATCTGCACCCATATCGCGTACGACATCAATAGGCAGGTTTTTGGTGATACCCCCATCTACTAATACCAAACCGCCAACTTCTTCCGGTGCCAATGCACCAGGGATACTAGAGGAGGCTCGCATGGCCGAAAACAAACTGCCCTTATTAATCACGACGGATTGATAACTCACAAGGTCAGTTGCGATAGCGCGATAAGGAATGGCTAAGTCATCAAAACTATCAAAATTAGGGTGCTCACCAATGGCCTCACGTAATAACTTGGTAGCGCCTTGACCATATAACAGACCACTTGGCATTTTAATTTGATAATCTTTCACCCCCATTTCTAGAGGAATATTAAACTGATCGCTTTGCTGTTTAATGCGCCATGGTAAGTTTTCTCTTGGGATTTGGTCTGAATAACCATCAGCCCACGGCGTTGACAACATAATGATTTCAATTTCTTGAGCACGTAAACCGGTAGCATACATCCCCCCTATCACTGAGCCGATGCTGGTGCCTGCGATATAATCAATAGGAATATTATGTTGTTCAAGTACTTTGAGAACACCGATATGCGCACTGCCTTTTGCACCGCCACCACCCAAAGCCAAACCAATTTTAGGGCGAGCCATACTGGTTTCACTCAGTAAAAATAGAGTCAGTATTATTGATAAGTAACGAGTCATACCGATTTTTTAAACACCACTTAATTAGCCGCTAGAATACGTATTTAGATTCGCGCCAAGCGCCTTAATCCACTTAACCGCACGACACAATAACATTGAACCTTGTAGACTGAAAATCGAAGGTAACTGAATGCATGGCTGGCTAAGCCCTATCGCTATCTCGTGTGTCAAAAACAAAGGCGCGTCAAATGAGCGACTAGCAAAACCAGTATCATCCATTTAAATCGGAGTAATTTAACCTGCTGTATCTGGGTGTACCGCTTACCATAAGAAAATGGTCTACAGGCCGTTTTTATTGCCTATCAATCTACGCAGCCGCCTGATGTGTCATTTATGAACACGGCCATTACCTTGCATTATCAGCCTTATAGCGCTCATTAACCCCTAATTACCCTACTTTCACGTACCTAAACAAAAAAAATAATGCCAGTTAATAGGTAAACGGGCACTGATCCGATTTAAATGTTAAATTAGCCAAGGTTTGCCCATAAATATCGATACGGCCATACATCGTACATGAATAACAAGCCGTTGAGCCTACAAGCTGCGCCGTCAAGTTGAATGACACAATACACACGCTTTAGGTCTCCATGTACACACGTGCGCCTGTCAATCGCTGGCTAAAGCAGCCTTAGCTGCGCCTAAAACATGACATCAAGCAACATTAACAAATACCTGACCACCCTCCAGAAAGTGAGGCAGGCATTTACCATAAAGGAGTACTTTATAGTGCAAGAAAGAATCACCTTAGTCGTTAATTACCTAAACGAAGTTAAAACCCGCTGTACCTTTAATGCCGCTGCTGAAGCGATCGGTATTACACCGCAAGCTCTTAAAAAAGAACTGGGTAAGCCGCACCCTGAAGCATCTTGGTTTGTAAGCACCACCACAAGTGAGCCTATCGGTTACACCGACGCTGACAAACACCCTGAGTTGTATCGTATTACTCGTATTATTACATCTGCAAAAGTTTTAAAGCGTAACCTTGGGCTTTAATTGTGGTGAAAGCGTTCTAAGTGGACGCTGTATTCCCCTGGAAATTAATTATGAATTTAGATAAATCGACAAAATTGATCGCCAAGCGCGTCAAAAAAGGTTTCCAGGGTTACCCGCAAATTTCACTGGCTTATTTTGGTGAAACGACTGAATGCGCAACAGAAGTTGTCGTTAGCTTTATTGCAGAAGAAGGCGATGCGCCGCAAGATCAAAGGCTCACCAGTAAAGGTGATGTAAAAAAAGACGAAACCATTCAAACCACGTTATTGAAAATAATCGAACGCTCCGATGCAAAAACGGTTTTAGAGTTTGAAGTCACACAACGTTAAATCACTTAGTCTATTAAAATCAATCGCCAGTAAACTAAACCAAGGATCATTCCTTGGTTTAGTGACTTATCAAAACAATCAACCCATTAGATTAATTTAATAGCCTCATACTCTCGACATAGCGAATACCTGGCTGCCCCATATAACTGTCTCGTTTACCTGAAATAACAATCTGTGCACCGATCATTGCAGGATTAAGCTGCGGGCTAAACTGCTGTCTAAATTCAGATTCCAGCTTTATATTAAGCTGTTTACTAGCATCGTTAATATCTTGCAATAATAAACCGTAAGTCCCATTCACAGCTTCGATCACAAAACCAGTTAACGTAAGTGGTGTGCCTGTTGAAGCATCTAACGCTTGAGCAACCGACACATAGTCTTCATTACTATTATCACCACCATCTGGCTGACCAGACAAACCCAAATCAAGAATTTCACTAACATCACGCACTCCAGCTTGTGACATATAATCATTACGAACACCGGTTATACGAATCGTGTGCTGTAAAATATCAGGGTTCAGTTGTGGGTTAAATTGTGCACGTTGATTACTTTCAAGTTTTACATTAATCGTAATACTGGCATCTGCCGTGTCTGATAATAGCAACCCGTATATACCATTTAACTCGGCACTCACCACGCCCTCTAGTATCACGTCACTACCATTCACAATATCCAATGCTTGCGCCACACCCATGACACCTGCAACCACTTCGATGGCAGAAACATTACGGATACCCGGCTGTGACAAATAATCGTTTTTAATACCAGTGACTAAAAGAGTTTCACCGATAATGGCAGGGTTTAATTGCGGGCTAAACTCATCACGAAATTGGCTTTCTAGCTTAACGTAAATAAATACATCCGGTGATTGCAGGTCATTCAGCTGTAAACCGTAAATCCCATTCACCGCTTGTGTTACCGTACCAATTAACTGCATTGTTGTGCCATTACTGCTGGCCAATGCTTCGTTTACACTACGTGGGGTTGTTGGGTCAGTTGGATCGGTTGGTGATCCACCATTAACAGCCAGTGGCGCACCAAATGCGCCATTAGCAAAGGTTGATGTATCCCAAGGGTTATAGCCATTACTTGGTATGCTCCATGGGTTACCGTTATCTGGGTCGTCCATTTCAATGGGCGCTTTTGCGTTTGGCGTAAGCTCACCTACGGTATGGCCATTGTTATTATCAAATGCGGTATAGCTTTCAGGTGTCGCTAACCAATTAACAATGTTAATACTTAACGTGGCTGCATCACCTGGGTCGGTCCAACCTGGGTAAGTTTTTTTAGTCGAACCACTGTCTTGGCGGCGATATTTTGGGCTTGCATCTTCAATCGGTGATGAGTCACCAATAAAAGCCGCTTTACCTAAACCTGCTTTTGCAATGGCAACATATGGTCCCTCGTCACGGCCACCATAATATAAACCGCTATCAATCGCATGACCCCACGGCGTAGCATTATCTTGTGCTGATAAATAAACCAAACCCTTCGCTCTATTTGGGTCGGTAATGGCTAAAGTAGCACCTGCCGCCATAAGTATTGGTTCAACACCCGCTGTGATACCTTCACTGTGTACCGCCGAAGTGACATCACTCACACCCGCTTTGTAATCTAATGCGTTAAAACGAAAACGAATACCAAAATTTTGTGCTAACCAGCCTTCGCTATTGCCTGGGTTGCGCAAATCACCATATTCACCGCCAATATTATATTTTGCGAGCGTCGAACGGTTATAACCATTAAACACTTCGGTGGCATCCCAAGTATTTAGATTGCGGTCGGCGTTGTAATGATCAGCGATAAAATAAATACCTTTACCCGCTGCAACAAATTGCTCAAGTGCTTCATACTCACTTGTTTTGAATGGACGATTAGTTTCAGCCAGCACAAAAACATCTGCATGTTGAATAGCGTTGTAGGTGATAATGGCTTCATTTGGTTGACTACTGTTTGGTGTATTAATATCGTCAGAATATAAAATTAAACCGTCGTTATTTAAATCAATGCCTCTATATTCTTCTACACGATAACCCTCTACCACCAAGGCATCCGCAAAATCTGAAAAGCCACCATCTATAACCCAATCAGCATTGCCTTCTGTGCCGCCATGAGACACATCAAATAAAACGGTTTTCCCATTACTGTTTTGCGCACTGGGTATTTTAACTGGTGCGTTTGCATTCCATTCAAAATCGGCCGCATAAGATAGACTGCTTAGGCTTATTAGCCCCAACCCCAGCGCAGTTAATATGTTTTTTTTAATTGTCATGAGACATTCCTTTAAAAAATTAACAGCTACTTCAAGTTTAAAAATACCAATGACACAACACATTGAATGCTGTGTCATTGGTCGGTTTCTCTGTACGCCTTTAATCCGCTAAATTCAAACGATAAACGCCAAATCCCTCATCATTTAAATGTGAATAAGTCAGTGCCAAATTTTGGCCTGCAAATGTTTGTGCTGCATCTTTACTAGAGCTATTAAACACCACACTGGTATTCGCTAGCGGCGTAAATGACCAGTTATTATCCGCCGAAGGATCAAATCCTGTATCTGGGTTTTGTTGGGTACGATGAATTAAATAGTCCGCGACTGTTTGTCGATTTTCATTAGGGGCATCTATGACAATTTTTTCGCTCACAACACCGGGGAAATTACCGCCACCGGATGCGCGATAATTATTGGACACCACTAAAAATTCCTGTTCAAGATTAAGAGCCTCATCTTGATAACGAATATTGTTAATGCGGCTTGCATTAGCATTTAACAAATTACCCGAGGTGTCATAACGTGGCGCTTGGCTAATATCGATTTCATATTCGATACCATCAATCACATCAAAATTGTAACTCGGGAAATTCGTGTTAATAAGTTCAGCATCTTGGCTACCCACTGCAATAGTATTAAATTGTCCTGCTGACATTTCTAACCATTGCTTAATTTCGTCACCTGTGAGTTTAAGCACTTTAAGCGTGTTGGGATAAATATATAAGTCGGCCACATTACCGTAAGACACATCACCCGCACTTAAATCGGTAAAGTCATCCGCGCCGCCGCGTCCCGCTCTAAAGGGTGCGCCTACTGACAAAATCGGCAAACTCTCTAATGCAGTGCCTTTCACAATGCTTGCCACATACCAAGCCTGTGCATCCGTTACCACTTGAATAGAGGGGTCATCTTGCACTAATGCAAAAAAACTATTAATAGGTTGTGAAATTTTTGCAAACGGCTCGCTTACCCAAGCATTAACAAGATCATGGTCATGCTTTACCGCTTCGACAATCCCCGTATGAGACTCAACTAATGACGTGATAGTACGATCAGAGTTGGATTGTGAAATGGGTTTTAATATCGACTCACTGCTAACAACGGACCAAACATCATCTGCATTTTTTTCTAAGGTTAAATCAACATACCCTAAATATTTCCCCCAATAACCAGGCATGACGGCAGGTACGCCATTGATAGTGCCTTTAACATTATCGACCCCTTCTAAGTTATCGTAACTGCTGTGACCTGGAAAATTACGGTGGGCATGCCCAAACATAATGGCGTCAATGCCTGCTACTTTTGAAAGATGATAACTGGCATTTTCATCACCACCTAAACGCTCAGAAGTTTCTAAACCAGAGTGAGGTATGGCAATAATAATATCAGCGCCGGCAGCTTTCATTTTTGGCACATAGTAATTAGCCATATCAACAATATCTTTGGCTTTAACGCGTGCCTCTAAATTACTTTTATCCCATTGCATCACTTGTGGCGGAACAAAACCAATGTAACCAATCATTAATTGGTGTGCGTTACCGTCTTCGTCAAGAACATTTTTTTCTTTGATTAAATAAGGCTCAAAATAAGGAATGTCGTTACTATCATTGGTATCGTGGTCATCAAAAAACACATTAGCAGATGTATAAGGAAAGTTTGCGTCGTTTATCGCTTGCTTTAAAAACGGCAGACCAAAATTAAATTCATGGTTGCCAATATTTGCAGCGTCATAATCTAATAAGTTCATCGCTTTATAAATGGGATGAACCTCATTCTCTTCTAGGCCTTTCACCTTGGCAACATAATCACCTAGCGGGCTGCCTTGCAACAAATCACCATTATCCACCAGCACACTATTTTTCACTTCGTTACGAGCTTGCTTGATTAAACTGGCTGTTTTAACAAGCCCAACAGAATCATCCGCACTGCCACGATAGTAATTATAATTCATGATATTGGCATGTAGATCGGTGGTTTCCATGACACGCAAAATAACTGAGCTATTGGGCTTAATTACTGGATCAATGATCGGATCAATTACTTTGGGTGCTTCATTATTGCTTTTACTACCACTGCCACAGGCACTCAGCCCAACGGTAAGCGATAAACACAATGCAATTTTACTTAATGGATAGTTAGAGAGTTTCATAGGATTTCCTGTCCGTTTGGTCATTAAACAGGATGCTAGGCACGAACTGTGACAGATAGGTTAACGTTTTATTGCTGAGTACTCTGATTACGTAAAAAGCGTTTTACGTGAATTCATTGGTTATCGAACTGTAATTTTCAGGCGTTTAATGACTCATCATAAACATCGCGTATTGCGTCTACTTTTCTTTTAAAAATTCAAGATATTGGCTGATGGTTAAAGAACTGAAAATGTGCTTACCTAGTGGCAATCTAAACCATAATTAGATTACATGGCTGTAAATCATCAGCTTCGCTATTTTCACCTGTCATAATAAATACGCAGGTCAATCTGCTTAATGATTTTTGTTTTCAGGTTTAATGGTACAAGCCACACAAACGATTTCGCGTCAGCATAAGTATTAGATGTCGAAATGAATCCATTTAATAATGGATTAGTTTTAATATTTTTTAATATAAGGAAATCACAATGACCACTAAAACCAATGCAGATGTCATCCCAGGATGGGTAGGCGGATTCGAAGAATCTAACATTCAATTCGCTTACCCTGAACCCAATCTTGCATCTTTACCTATGCTGGATAACATGGCAAATATTGACAAACTGCAACGTCAGCAAGCTGTTAAATGGCCTGAATTCAGTTGGGAAACACAAAAAGGTCAAGCTGACCCTAAGCGATGTTTCCAAATGTTCGCACCGGATATTTCAAGACTCGGTTATACCGATGAAGGCCGAGTATTTTCAATAATATGCCCTCAACAAGGCACTTACTCCCCTTCTTTTGGTACGTTAAATGTAGAAGTTACTGTAACCGGGCAAAGAGGCTGGGTGAATGAATCAACCCAACAACTCGCAGCCGATATGGAAGTGGTCGGCAAAATTTGGTTTAGCCCAAGCGCGCATCAAAAAGAATCCGTTAAACTCATCTGGGACTTCTTTAAACTAACCCGCTTGCCATTTCCGTTTAACAAAGCTAACGCCATTAGAGTGACAACCCATAAACCGGGTGAGCCACAGCAACCAATATTTCCATTACGCCTAGGCGAAACCACCGAATTTAAAGTGCCTGATTTTGCCCGTCATGAAAGTGAAGCATGGGACGTTGCCAATTTAGGGGTTGAAATTGGGCCTATTACAAAGGTGAATCACCCTGTAGTGGATGAATTTAATGCACTTGTTATGGATATATTTAACCTTGGCTCAGGTAACATGCTGCAAGCAGGCAATGTATTAACTTGGGATGTCTGGTTTACCGCACCTGAGCTTGTCAATATAGAAGAGTGGCGCACCCATGCGCAAAGGTGGCGTGATTCCATTGATACCGACCATGGCAGCCCAGATGGCCCAGGGACACCAGCCAAGTATTTCGATGGCACACCTTTTAAACCACTTGAAAATATTGTCGACGTTGAACGTGAAAAGATTGAGCATTTTATTAAGAAACACTTACGATAAGCCGCTCATTATGCGATAACGTGATTCTGTCACGCTATCGCGTCTTTATACATATACGACACTCGAACCCTCCAGCGTCGTTACTCAAACTGAGTCCAATAATGCTCATTAAATTAGCGTAATATAGCGCTATCAAATTCATTGTAAGCACTCATGACCATTCCCATTAAAGATGTCACCCAAATTGAGGTGTCATGTACAAACTGTAAAGCCAGTTGCTGCCAGCTAGAAGTAATGATTATTTCGGATACTGGCGTGCCTGAGCAGCATATCGCCTATGATGAATGGGGTGGTGAAACCATGTTACGTTTGGACGATGGTTGGTGCTCAGCCTTAGACCGAGACACCTTTATGTGTACGATTTATGAAAACCGCCCTTTGATTTGCCGTGAATTTGAAATGGCGTCCTACGAATGCCGCGAAGAATTTTCGCGTAAGTAGTATTACGTCTTTGTATACCTGTTTACAGTATTAAATTGTTGAATTAATCCCCACAGAACAGATTTGCCTATGGGGATTCACAATATCACCTAAATAGACGACCAGCCCAAACCGTTAAGCCCGATGCCACACTACCAAAGTGATCACCATCGACCACATCAATATCTCCCAGTTTTAATCTAATTGCTTGGCGAATAATAGGAGACTGGCCAGATCCCCCCGTCACATACACTAAGTCAGGTTTTATTCCCGCTTGTTTAATGGCGCCTTCCATAATGTCCATCATTTTTGTTAACGGGCGGTCAATCGCATGGGCTAACTGTTCGCGCGTAATTTTGCAGCTCAAATTATCTTCGATATAACCTAGATCAACCTGAGTATTTAATACATTAGATAACGCTATCTTGGTTTGCTCTGCACTACGAACTAAATGATTATTTTGCTTTTCATTACGCAGCTTAATAAAGCGTTTTAATAAATCGGGTTCGGCGGTATCCCGCAGAAATTGTAACAACAATGCAGTGGTGGTTTTATCATTAAACGCAGATTGTGCGCCTACATCATTTGTGCGTACGGCATCCCAAAATGTTTGGGCGGGCATGGGTAAACCATTTTTAAGATTTGAGAGCATACCGAATAAAGGCATTAAATGTTGCCCAGCTAATTGAATATCTAAATCATTACCGCCAATACGCTCACCCGTATGACCAATAAAATCTTGCTGGCGCTCGTCTTTATTTCGATGGCTTGGGCCCATTCTCACCATGGCGCAGTCGGTTGTACCACCACCAATATCCATCACTAATACGGTTTTATCTTCTGTTAAATTTTGCTCATAACTTAACGCTGCCCCAATGGGCTCAAATAAAAACGCAACGTCTTTAAAACCAGCGCGTTTTGCAGCCGTGGTTAAAATTGAAATGGCTTGTTGGTTACTCTTTTCGGCATTTAAACCTTGAAAGTTAACAGGGCGACCAATCACTGTATGAGTCACCACTTGTTGTGTGATGGCCTCTGCGCGCTGTTTAACAGCCATCATCATAGCGGTAACTATATCTTCAAAAAAATGAATGGCAGAATCACTTAAACCGCTGGCGCCTAAAAAGGATTTTGGTGACTTCACAAAATAGCCTTCACCCGGCCAAGCAAAGTATTCCTCTAACGCCGCATGCCCCACAAACAAGCTGGTTTCGCTTGGGCTAAAACCTTCCTCATCGCGTACCCTACGCGCACGATTTAACGCATTTCGACGCAGTGTGATAAAGGCTTGTTTGTCTTGTTCATTGGATATTTGCAGCGCTACTTGCTCGCTGATTAATTCACGATCAAGTGCGTACAAGGTAGACGGCATAAAGGCTTTGCCATTTTCGATGGGTAAAAGCTGTACTTTCTGCTCATTGGATATCACGCCCATGGCACAGTTAGATGTACCAAAGTCAAAACCTGTGATCATGCCAGTCTCTCTGCCTAAATTAGAAAGTGGCGCAAATTAACATATTCAAATACAGGGGACCAGAGATAGTAGGCTTATCAAATAAATTGGAGCTACCAGGGGATACTTTATAACCAAAACAGAACAAATTTGAGTGGTTAATAAATAAAAATCTTGCCATTTAATATATGGCAAGATTTTATAGTTATTGCTTAACCAACTTAAGCGGCCTTACTGCTTTTAGCAGAATCCGAGTCCGATGCACTTTCAGCTTGAAATGACGTTTTTGTTTCACCATCAACTTCTACATCAAAAATTGACGATTCACCCATTCCATTTTTTGAGATGCTCTGCATTTCATAACGATATACTTTTTGCCAAAAACCAACGCGTAATGGCTCTTCATCTGTCTTCACTGAAAACTCTTGTGTAAATGTCTTAGATTTTTCAAGAATTTGAGTATGCTCAGTTTCTTTCGTTAGTTCGGCTTGAATACTTGCAAATGATGATTGAACACCCAAAGTAACACTTGCACGCTCCAAAACACGAGTTGAATCTGTAATCCCTATTGTGATCTCTTGAGTCGCATTAACTGGGCTGCCTTTAATAGCCGTTCCAATATAAAGTAGCTTGTAAAACGCGCTGATCTTTAAAGTACGAAATTTCTCTTCGCCAAGGTCACTCATGCGCTTACTGAAAACCAACACAGGGTTAGAGCTATTCGGAGTATCCTGTAAACCAGTAATCGGTGGGCAAACCAAACCGGATTCATCCCATGATTTCTCAGGGATACTAAGCACAGATATGGTAATAGGCTTACTATCTTCTGTCGCAATACCACTGTAATTCGGAAAATCCCCCAAATCATGAGATCCAGAGTTTATAGATACATAAGCCGGTCGATAACAATCACTATGCAAACATGTAAATGTTAAAGCGGTAGGCTTTATGATGTCATCAACTAAAAAATCAGCACTCACTTCTCCATTATTTCTGGATATGCCACGACAACTCAAAATTTCATGCATCGGTGTCTCAGTATGAGCACCACTTGCTGTTATACCTGACATTTTATAGTGAATTCTGTATTTTGTACCGGAATCGCCAAAACCTGCCGTTTTAAGTTTAAGCGTATAATTGTATTGCATCGTGAGTCCTAAATTAAAATTTAGCCAGAATTGGCTAACCATGAGACTAGTTAAGGAATGCAATGCGTCAATTAAGATGTTATATAAACTGTAAATATACGCTTTAAGTACCGTTTTAAATTCTAAAATTATAGGGCTACTATTTTATATATGGAAAAATATTATAACGTTCAAACGCACATATAGAGCGTTTACTTACAAAAATTTGCTATGATTATTTATTTAAAAAATCATTTACACTCACCGTATAAGTCGTAATTCACCCAACACACAAAACAGACTGTCCTAATATTGGCCTAATAAAAAGTGGAATTTATACGACAATACATCATCTAAAAACAAGCAGTAAAAATTTATTAGAATTTAAAGGGAATTCTTATGCCACGCAAAGAACTAAAAATATCATTAATTCTATTACTATTTACGAATATTTCATTCGCTGGCACACTAGATGATCTAGAATCTGAAGCCACTAAGCCCGTCAATAAAAGCTCATCTCGTAACACCCAATCTAACGACACCAATAGCAACTCAACCCTCAGTGGGGCCTTTGCTGATTTTTTTGCTGAGCTGCTATTTAAAATCACGGCAAAAACCCTAGAAACCACCGCCGATGTACTGGTTGCGGGAGGCATAAATAGCCAGGACCGATATCAAGCAAACGATAACGCTAATGGCCACCGGTTATTCCGTAAAAAAGGTGACCCAATTTTACCCAGCTTCGGTTACACCTCCCACTGGCTAAGTGCCAATGACAACATCAGCGCTCAACTTAATCGTATTGAACTTGGCTATGGCTTATTTGGCATAAGTTATTCAGAAAACACACTGGATGAAGATGGCGATAAACTCACACTTAGCAACACCATGCTGCACTATCGAATGAGCCTAGGGAACAACCTAAGCTGGGACTTAGCTTGGGGCAAAGGAAAAATGAACGGTAACCAATCTCACCAAGGTGATGTGCTTGCCATGCCTATTCGGCTACGCCTAAATCGTAATATGCATCTTGAATATTACCCAACATGGTCAAGCTATAATGGGGGTGCATTATCTGAGCATCAATTTAGTGTGAATTACAGGGGAACAGGTGCATACAAATATTTCGGCATCACTGCGGGTTATAAAAAATGGTCAGCGGGCTTAACCACCGTCAATGGTGTATTCACCGGATTGAATCTAACATTTTAATTAAACAAGCCTACTATCCTCAATTGTTTAGCCACTAGAATTGATGAACGAGTGAGTAAATAACATTAACAAATCTCATCCCCAACATGCAATGCGCTTTGGCTCCGTTCTAGTTTTACATATTAAGAACCAAGCATTATTCCCTGAACTAGGCGCTTTAGCCTCATGCTGATTTTATGTATTGAGGCTCAACCGTCACCCCAATATTCGAAGTACTTTCACCTCATTCTCACTTTAAGCATTGAAGCTCAGCCGTCATCCCCGACGCGCGAAACGCTTTGATCGGGGATCCGTCACGAAGACCTCTGCTTTAATCTATATCAAGCAAAAATAAAAATCAGCACCACTTTGTTGGACTAAAGCCCAACCTACATGCATACATCGTTAATCACATAGATTTCTCGTTGTAGGTCGGGATTTATCCCAACAACCCATCAAAAAACCATTAACCCTTATAAGTAAACGGAAACGCTTGTTGTTTTAAAAAACCATCCGGCACATAGTCCCCTTTTACACCATATTGATCAGGCCACTCTTTTTGGCCTCGAACTGCAGTACCGAGCAAATAATCAATAAATGAAAAATGCGCCGCATAGTTTTTATCAATTGCCGCTTCATCTGAGGCATGATGCCAATGATGAAACTGCGGCGTGACAATTATGTATTTAAGCGGGCCAAAATTAATTCTAACATTGGCATGATTAAACACCGCCTGAAAACCTACAATAATCACATAAGTATCAATCACCGCTTTATCAAACCCCAATAAAAAAATTGGGGTTAACACCATAGATCGTGTGATAAGTAGCTCTACAATATGCTGGCGCGAGCCTGCCAACCAATCCATATGTTTCACGCTATGATGTACCGAATGTAAACGCCAGAACAGAGGCACCTCATGATAAATACGATGAAATACATACTGCGCTAAATCGGCAACCAACAAAATTAAAAACAATTGCAGCGGAAACCACAATGAAGAAATAAACATCTGTGTATTGTCATTAATCGCCCAACCAAATGTTTTATTCACAAATTGATTCACAACCAAAAAAGCAAAGCCAATTAACAAATGGTTCACAAAAAAGTGATCAAAATCGGTTTTCCAATGTGGGCGAAAAATAGCCTGTTTACGAAACGGCAGTATTTTTTCGATAAAAACAAAAATCAAAGTCGAACCGAGCAAATCTAGAATGAACCAATCTAAACCAATATACGGCGTATGATCTGGAAAATCCCCAACAGGTACTCTGTGACCGCCTAGCGCAATCGCACCCGCCACAAATACCCAAGCGACCATCCCCAAACGCTTATTTTTATTGCGTACAAAATTCAACAACCCAAGGCTACCGGCTACCACCAGCGCATAAAATAAAATAATACGCAAAGTTGCAACATCATAGTTTTTACGTAATTCAGGCGTAGTGAGATACTCAGGGAAGTGAAATGCAATCACACCAAGAAACCCTAAAATAGCTAAAAAGCAGGCAATATAGCCACTCACCTGACCTTGGCCAATTTGTAAGTGACCCTCTTTAAATATTCGATTAAGCATTGAATCCTTTCCTACCACGTTGTTATTCATAATTTGGACGCACAATAGCAAATACTCAAGCCAAGGTCATGAGCCAATGGCCAACACGTACACATCATTAATAAAGCCAAATTGTGAACTTATAAGGCCAACCAATCACTGCAAATAAGAACTCGTTAACAAAACGAGAGTTCTAGTACTTATTACCTATTGTGAGTATTTATTCATCGACTATGATCCGCGCATTATTTAAGTGCAGAGTACTTACTCCATGAAACCCCTTTCAAGGTTAACCCCCGTCCGTACAATCTTATGTATCATCATCACTAGCTTTGTTTGCAGCCAATCAAATGCAGCCGCCTCATCTAACCGCAATCAAAACTACATAGGTGCCAATAAAAGCGCTAAAAGGTTCGCACCTAAGCACCAGCGACTCACTCACCATTCGCTTCAAAGACAAGGGATCTATTACTATTCATACCATCACAAATGAATCGCTTGGGCTTTCTGTTGACCTGAGGGCATACCCAAAACATGTAATGGGCCTTGAAAAAACAAATCAAAAAAATGAATACGCCCATTTAATCAACACCCAAATTAAAGATGCCGTGACTATATACCAGCCACTAAAAACAGCCCTATTTAAAACCCGCAATGGCGATGGCTTTCTAACAATTGGCTTAAAAAATTCTGTTATCTATTTGACTGACAACCAAGCAGATAACGTAATCACAAAAATTCATATAGAAGACATGTCAGAACACGACATCAATTCACTCATTATTAAAGGGCTACTTTAAGTAATTAATGCCCTACTATATAAATTTTATTATTACTAAGCCCCCCAAGGATCCATTATTAAGACACTAGGCTCTTACCTCTACAACAGAGTAGGCGTAGATATTTATACGAGTGTATATCTATAGGTGCAATGGTTTAAGCACCCAAAACGTATTACGCAAAAACACCGCTGACTAATTCAAAACTGCGTTTTCTGTCTTCAGGGTAATACATATTTGTCACCATCATCACTTCATCCAATTGAAACAAATCGGCAATATGAGTAATTTTTTCTTTAACCTGTTCGGCAGTACCCACCGCTCGTAATTGGCTTCTGGTTTTTATAAAATCAGCCAATTGCGCAGTAATAGGATACAACGCCGTTTCTTCTGGTGTTAAAAAAGAGCCTTGTGTTTGCCCCGTTACAAAACGGTAAAAATTAATATCAAATGCTTTTGCTAACATTTTCGCTTGCTCTTGTGTGTCGGCACAAAACACACCAATCGTTAACATGCTATATGGTATAGGACATAACGCACTCGGTTTAAAATACTCGCGATAATGAGACATAAAACTGGGCTGTACTTGCGGATTGATAAATGCGGCAAGATTATAAGGTAAACCTCGTTGTGCCGCTAAGCTTGCACTATCAGGGCTTGAACCTAACATCCATAGCGGAATATCTTCAGCGGGTTGTGGGCACACTAAGGGCTGAGTCTGATCTTGCCATAAATACTCACTTAGCTTTTCAACCAGTTGCGGAAAGGCCTCAAACTTAGGTCGTCCATCGGTTGCTAAAGCGCGAGCGGTTTCCATATCCGCACCCGGTGCTCGCCCTACTCCAAGGTCGATGCGATTAGGGTATAAATTGGATAAAAGCGAAAACACCTCAGCAATTTTATAAGGGCTGTAATGCGGCAGCATAATACCGCCAGAACCTAACCGAATAGTTTGAGTCGCCGCACCAATAGCCGCCAAAAGTACCTCAGGCGCACACCCGGCAACAGAAGGAAATGCATGATGCTCAGACACCCAAAACCGCTCATATCCCAATGACTCACACCAGCGGGCCATTTCAATGGTTTCACGCAGGGCATCACCACCGTGGTTTCGACCACGCGCCATAGATTGATCAAGCACAGAGAGTTTAAACATTCACGCCACCAAATTTAACTAAGTCACGCAGCGTAATCGGATAAGACTAAACCCTCAATGGGGTATATTAAGACACAGCGTTTTATTTGACGGTGCAATGGAGGATAATATGTGCAAGATAGCCACTAGTCTTAAATGACGTAAAAATTCAAAAAATTCGACGACAAGCACGCTTACCGCTTAAACAAAATTTGTAAAGCTGATAAATCACCGTCGATGTTATGACGTTTATTTCACCACGCACTTAAAATATAAAAATTATACTGTTTATTCGCTTTTAGAAGTTAAACAACTAACGTATTTTCGGTGCGTTATCAGATTTGCGATATACGCGAACAGTCGGCAAGTAACTCTTAATACTGCTCTCGCGCTGTTGGTGTATTCTCACCTGAAGCAGCGCGTGACAAAGCATTCACCTTTAAAGCTTAAGTAATTAACTAGTAATGTGAACATTCCTTAGTAGTAACACTACCTGTTAACTAAACAATTATTATCGTTTAATTAACAGGCAATAACTCTTCACAACGCTAATTCGATTCCTCAACTAGCTCATCTCTAGATGCTAACACCGCGGTTTCTGCCATTGGTAAAAAACGATTCTTATTATCTAGCAACCAGCTTTCTACAAAGTTTTTTCTTTTATCTGTCCAAAAAGAAGCAGCATTTTCATCCATAACACGCCATGGCACGAGTGGAGAAATAGGTTCTAATGGATCATAAAATTCAGTATCAGAAAAAGCTTCGTTATTTTTAGAAACAGTTTTATTAATCGCTATTAGTCTATCTGCATTTTTAGCTTGTTCTTTATATTCACTCGCCTTTCCTCTGGGTATATACCAATGAGAATCTGGCTTTTCAAAACCTGTTGGATAGGGCAAATTAAATTGTCCTTCGACATCTGAATTAGAAAACCCAGAATCCCCTTTTGTCGTGATTTTTAAAGCCAAATTCCAACCTCTCGCTTTAGCTTGTGGCGATGGGTTTGTTATCACTGAAAACGGCTTCACGCCTTCATGCATAAAACCGGTTGCAGTCTGATAATCCAGCTTCACTGTTGCTGCGTAGACATATTTAGGTGATGGTGGCAACCAGCTTTCAATTAAGTTCTCAAACTCATTGTCATCCGCATCGAGGCCTGAGAGCATTTTTAAACGCCTTAAACTTTGTTTATCATTATTTATATTTTTTGGATCACGGGTTAATAATTTTTGAATGCGCTGTAGTCTGAATGGCAATTTATCATGTTCATCGTTCCAGACTAGCTTTACATCATTATCCGATTCTTCAATCTTTCCAATATACTTTAGGCTCGTATCGTAAGTTGGGCCATCAATCCAGTTAAGTGGCCCTACCGCTTTATGAACTTGAATACTGGCAGGTACTGACTTCCAATCATAATGACGCTTTTCATAGTTTTCTTTTTCTATTTTGTCACACACAACAAGTACTGCGATTTCAGCAGGCCTACTCCAATTAAACGTATTTAATTCAGCAACATCTTTGATTGGGAACCCACGCTCATCTTTTTTAAGATTAATGCTTCTATCCCATTTTGTACTCGGATTAAAATAATCGCCTCCTTCAACACCTAATGCACGCATCAGTGCAAATGTTTTTGCATCTTTAAATAATTCTGGGTGTTTAGCCCTCTCTTTACCAATCGCTAGAAACTCTTTATCGATTAAGTGTTTCTCAGGTATTTTTATTGAAAAACCATTTTTATTCGTTAAATGATGTACACGCTGACCATTTAAAGTGAGGGTAAATTCGTCGTGACCATCTGCAAAATTCACCCATGCTTTAGTGTCTGCTTGATTGGCTACAACGACTTCAAAACCGTAATCCATCTCCCAAGTCTTATCCCAGTTCCACAGCCCTTCAATTTCATCTCCATTAGTATTTAACCAACTACCAAAACCACCTGACATGGGTTTAGCACCAAATATTTGGTTAGTGCCTAACATATAAAACGGGATAATAATTGCGCCGTATGCTTGATCAATATCCAAATTATGCTTTCTAAGGAGATCAAGGTCCTGACTGGTTAAATCCTCTTTGGTTAGTTTTTTAATGTAAGATTTAGTTGGAGGGCCTTCCATATTCCAACCGTCAAGTCGAACAGGGGAAACTTGAATAGGCCATAAAGTAATCGACATATCTTTCGAGTTAATCATATTTCGAATAACATTATGTTTAGGGTTAAGCAGTATCGTCACCCTCACTTGATCAAATGGTGTTAATTCCGTTTTATCCGTCAATTCGGACCAACCTGACTTACCTCTTGCGCCTAACCCTCGATAACAAAGGTTAGTGCCTAAATAGATACCTTTGTCTAACTTTGTAAACGTTGGCTTTAACGTTAACGCTAAATCTGAAAAATCTTTTGATGCCGTATAGTGCACAGGCATATAACTTTGAAATTTAGCCCGAGTGGTGTGTTCGCGATGGCCACTGGCAACATTTTTGATGTTATGCCAAATATAATTAGCCCCTATAATTGGGCTGGTTGCTAAACCACTAATGGCTTGTTTTTTAAGCTGACGGGCATCTTCCGAGATTAAAAAGACTGGCGATAATAAATCTGAAGGGTTAAACGAGGTAGCAAAGTTTTTTCTAATATTGCTGATCGACTTTTCAAAAAAGTCGGCATCTGGTTTTTCAGGCTGTTTATCTAACTGGCCTGTTTCAATGAGTTGTATCCACTGCTCATCGAGTGCTACCGGGAAAATTGGGCCCATATCCATTTCCCAACCGTCATTTAATAGGTAGCGTTCTACGTATTCTTCTATTCTGTAATATTTAACATTATCGTTAAATTCAAAGCTGGTTCGAGTATCTCGATAATCCACAAGATCACCACCTGAGCGTAAGTCATCTAACCATCTGCCGTTCTCAATGGCACAGCGCATAAGTAATCGCTGTAGGCCACTTAATGCCTCTGCCCGTAAACGAAATTGTTCGCTTAATACATCATCACCATTGCGTCCGTCTTTGCCGTCTTGATCAACCATAATCAACGCTTGGTTGGCCACAGCCAGTAAACCCTGTTGATCAAGTTGATTTATGGCTTTTAAAAAATCCTCACCAAATACCAGCTTATCTACGTATGAACCGATATCCATTAACACACCACCCACATACCACAGTAATGCCGCCGCCGCATGCAATGGGTGCACCTTGGGTGCGCCCATTATTAAATCAATGGCTGCGATAGCGGCTTTTTTGGCTACGTCGTCTTGTGCTGAAAAATTTAAGGTATAAATAGATCGAGCGCGCTCTAATACATCTAAGCCTTCTCTTGATGGGTAGTAGGATTTATCGAGCTGCAATACCAGTTGCGCAACCACGCGTCTGTTTTTTTGTTGCTCGGATTCACCTAAACCATTATTAAATCTAGGTTCAGACTCCCCTCGACCTTCTACAATCACGCGTTGACTGTCCGCTTCGCTTAGGGATAACGCATTTTTAACGGATTGCGCGCGTCTTAATGACAACCCAAGATTGTATTCGGGTGTACCGATATTACAGGTATACCCAATGAGGGTCAGTTGTGTGGTATCCGGTAGGGCTAGAAATAATTCTTTAAAATCATCAAAGCTTTGGTCTGGCTTAAACTGAGACTTATCAAACTGGAATGTGACAAATAAATTATATACATCGCCATTTTTTTGTTTTTCAACTTCAATATGTTGCTGTTGATAGCTTTCTATCTGTTTTTTTGCCGCATTATTTTTATCTGTTTTGGCTTGTGTTCTTTCGGCCATATGCACACGTTTTGCATAATCAATCATTAATTTTTTATAGCGAATACGGCTTGAATCAATGTTTTTATTGGCTTCTATAGCCTCATGTACGGCACTGGCCATTGATAGCGCATCTAATGGTTGACCGGCAATATCCGCAGCTTTATTAAACAAACCATTGCCTTTACGAATAATAGTTTTATATTTATCACTTAAATTAATTACATTTTCTAAATCAATAGCCTCATGGGCACCCGCAATTCGATCAGCCACCTTATTCATGGCTTTTAACGCATCAGAATCTTTAATGGCTCGCGTTACTCCCCGCACATCCACCACATTGCTTAAAAGACCTAAATCAGTTGTGGGCAAACGGCGAATATCTTTTATTAACCCAGCAATATCCCCCGCCGAATCATAGACACCAAACGCTAAGCTAATGCTGTCTTGTATACTGACGTTACCGGTTTTAATAGTAGAAAATTCCTTAATTTGGTCGACTAATAACGCACCAAAAGCTTTAGTAGCCAACACAGCATGTTCGGCCCCTAGAATACCACCAGCGGTTTTAACGCTGTTTAACGCGCCAGTTAAGCCATGTAAGTAACTGGCAAAACCGGGATTATCTTGCTTAATACCATCGCTTACTTCTGCTGGGTCATCACTGCCACTTATTTTTTCAACCAAGTGTTGGTATGAAGTAGGAAACTGCTTGATCATGGCCTCTTCAAGGCTAATAGCATCGCCATTAATAAACTCAAATTCACCAGCGATATTAGTAATGGGGAAGCGAAAACGCTCTACTAGATTGTAAGTGAGATTTTTTATTTCAAGCGTTTCAGCGTTGTTACCATCAAGTGTTACCTCAATTCGATATACTTTATCAATGGCATTTGTAGAGTCATCATATTCATTTAGTGGGTCGTAAAAAACAGCGGCACATGCTCCTGTATTTGATCCATTTGTATTGACAGCCTTGGCGGTACGCTGAGTGTTTCTCGCCTCAAATGGACTATTTGAAAAAACAGCCTTTCCTTCTCGATTATAAATGATAACGTCTGCGTTAGAATAAGCTTCACTTGAAAACACAACGGCAATGGCTCGGGTCTGGGGTACAATAATGGCGTTAACCGTGCTCTCTCCGTCGGCCTTTATATCTTTCAACCAATTGTTGTATTGTTTGTCTTCACTGGTTTTAGGGTTTTCAATTTCTTTTGCGAGATGTTCGGCAACATTAAGTACTTTATGTTTATCATCGTCTAATGCCATACCCGCTTGATCGATACCGGCTATGGTATCGATGTTTTTGCGTATTTCATCCGTCCAATTTTCGTACCCATGGGCCACAAGGTTGTACATGATTAATGGTTGCGGCGGAAAATACACACTGGCAGCCTTAGGAATCGCCAATAACTCATTGCCCGTTGTAAACGGAGTAATGGTATTTGAGCGTTTATTATTCACCTTACCGCTTTCAAAATTTGAAATAGCGCCATATTCATTGGTTAAATAAAGCTGGGTGGCACCAGTTACTGCATTTATTTGGTTAGGCGCATCCTTATCATCCAGCTCAACATGGCTTACAACTTTAGTTTGATCGCTTTTAAGCGCCACAAAGGTATTGGCAATGGGGCGCGCACTATTCGCTACAATCACACCATCTTTATCTTGTTTAACACCAATTAAGTAGGTGCTGCTTGCCTTATGTAAATCGTTTAACGTTGCCATAACATCCCTGTTTTAAAATCGATTAATTTTGAGCGGCTTGTGCCGTTTTATTTAGTACCGCAGCCGCATTGTAAATGGCGGTATTACCTATATAGCCTTTACCCGGCAAACGAAAAACGGTTATTTTATCGTCTTGATATGTCACCACTCTCACACCACCACTAACAATCGTACCCGTAGCTGAAATAGCTTCTAACGGTGAAGAAATCACGCCCTTAGGATATTTATAAACAGGAGCTTCAGGGTCTTTTACGGGGGTGGCATAAGTATTATGCCCTTTTGAATATTTTATCCAATGCTTACCATCCAATGTTAATACACCATACGTGGCGGGGATTTTATCCAACACCTTACCGGTGTCGTAGTCATAAAAAATAGCCGTCTCATCGGAAAAATTCACCAGCTGATTGCCATTATCATACGCAAAGGCACGGCGGATATAGTTTGTACCAAAGCGAAATACAATGTCTTTTGCTGGTTCTTGGGTTTGCATATCGTATTGCATTAACGAGCCAGGGCCAGAGAAGGTTAAATAACGGCCGCCTTTAAACCACATAAAATCTGGTGGGCCACCACGATCCGTTAACACCGTGACCTGTTTGGTTTCAAGGTCCAGTAGTCGACGTTCATAACGAATACCATGGGCCATGGCGTAAGCGATGTAGCGATTATCTGGTGAGCGCACAAACGGGACTTCTGGTCGATAGCGGGATTGCTCAAGATGCTTGGGCATTAACTCTTCTGGGGTGGCTACTTGTCTTAAATCGGTGCCGTCGAGTTTCATGCTCCAAATGCCTAAGTTGTTTATGTCATCAGGGTCATCTTCCGGTTTGGTCCAGGTGAATTGCACTCTGGGTGTACTGAGTACGTCAGGGTCGTTCCATTGTTCTTTTTTATAATCGGCATCGTAATGCACTTGATATCGTCGGTAGGTATCACCTTCTTTAACAAACGTCGGCGGCACGGTTGAGTCACATGCAACCAAGACAATTGCAATAACACTGGCCATGACGTATTTAAATACGGTTAAGTAAAATCTCACAAAGAATATTTCCTTTTTTCGTTTAGCATTTTGTTGTTTGGCATGGGTAAAAAAAACACTAGTTAGCCACCATCACCACACCGTCTTTTCTTACTTAACGCCGATTAAGTAAGTACTGCTTGCTTTGTGTAAATCGTTTAACGTTGCCATAACATCCCTGTTTTAAATTCTATTAATTTTGAGCAGCTTGTGCCGTTTTATTCAGTACTGAGGCCGCATTGTAAATGGCGGTGTTGCCTATATCCCCTTTACCAGGCAGACTAAAATATTTAATTTTATCGTCTGTATGGGTTGCCACTCTCACACCACCACTGACAATCATACCCGTAGCCGAAATGGCCATTAGTGATCTAGAAATCATGCCTTCTGGGTATTTATAAACGAGGGTTTCAGGGTCTTTTACGGGGGTGGCATAGGTATTAAAACCGTCTCCTTCTTTTATCCAATGCTTGCCATCCAATGTTAATACACCATACGTGGCTGGGATTTTATCCAACACCTTACCTGTGTCGTAATCATAAAAAATAGCCGTCTCATCAGAAAAATTCACCAACTGATTGCCATTATCATACGCAAAGGCACGACGGATATAGTTTGTACCAAAACGAAATACAATGTCTTTTGCTGGTTCTTGGGTTTGCATATCGTATTGCATTAACGAGCCAGGGCCAGAGAACGTTAAATAACGGCCGCCTTTAAACCACATAAAATCTGGTGGCCCATATCCAGCCGCTAATACCGTGACCTGTTTGGTTTCAAGGTCCAATAATCGGCGCTCATAACGCGCACCGTGGGCCATGGCATAGGCGATGTAGCGGTTATCCGGTGAGCGCACAAACGGCACTTCTGGCCGATAACGGGATTGCTCAAGATGCTTGGGCATTAACTCTTCTGGGGTGGCTACTTGTCTTAAGTCAGTGCCGTCAAGTTTCATGCTCCAAATGCCTAAGTTGTTTATATCATCTGGGTCGTCTTCAGGTTTTGTCCAGGTGAATTGCACTCTGGGTGTACTGAGTACGTCAGGGTCGTTCCATTGCTCTTTTTTATAATCGGCATCGTAATGCACTTGATATTCACGATAAGTATTACCTTCATCAACAAACGTTGGCGGCACGGTTGAATCACATGCAACCAAGACAATTGCAATAACACTGGCCATGATGCATTTAGATACGGTTAAGTAAAATCTCACAAAGAATGTTTCCTTTTTTCGTTTAGCATTTTATTGTTTGGCATGGATAAAGGTGATGTTTATTAAGCCCAGTTTGATTCCAACCATTCATCCCATTCGCCACTGGATTTTTGATCATCATCTGACTTTAATTCTGCCCCAACAGGCCATTCTTCAATGGATTTTGGTTCGACTATATCTTTGTATTCTAAGTCGCTAAAAAGTGTCACAGGGCTTGCTTGTCGATTTTGGTTTTGTTTAATAAGGGTAAATTTTCCCTTTTCAGGTAAGCCTGTGAACTCGATGGTCGTATTGAAGCTGCCTTCTGATAACACCTGTTTTTTATGTTTTGCTATATAAATGGTCTGAACCCAATCGCTGTCTTCATGTTTCAAAATATAAACATCTGACGGCGAACTCTCACGTGTGTTGGAATACACAGACTCAACTTTCAAGCTAAGTGGCACAGGTACGATATAATCAAAGTGATGCAGTATCGCCCCATCGGCTCGGGTTTCTTGTCCGGTTTCTGTTAGGGCTTTTATTAAGCCTTTAGATTCGGAATCCGCTAGGTTTTTGTTTGTATTTAAGTCTTTGCGTACTTCTACTAGGCTATCTGGCACGGCGTAGACTTTTA
>JBLHLT010000026.1:0-36770 GCA_047621325.1 Oceanicoccus sp. | reverse complement strand
TCAGAAAAATGGACGATGCCTATTAGAAATTGGAAACCGGCCTTGAATCGTTTTATGATTGAATTCGAAGACCGTTTAAAAGACTATATTTAACACTGGCGGTTACACAGAATGATTTACAGCCTCTTGTAACTATGTAAGTTTATAGTTTCAAAGTGTTTTATTATTAATATAAGCGCTTTGCCCTACCTGCGAAAACCACATTAAAGCCTATTGGCATACACAAATTATTGTTATTAATCTTACTATTTAATAATTTATCGGTGGGAGGCACGCTTGCGCGTGAAAAATAATTTAGGCTAATACAATGCGGCAATCACTCAATATTTAGTGCGGTTAGACCTGTGCCTTGTGAATATAGTACGTACTTTTCCCTCTTCAAAACCTTAATGCACCGTGGATAAATGTCTTTAAAATAAATACTGTATATTTATACAGCCTGTGGTATTTTTAGAATTCACGACTAATAATGGATTAAGGTAGCATATGATAAAAGGAAGTTGCTGCTGCGGCGCAATACAATTTGAGTTATCAGAGGCGCCTAGCATGATGGGAATGTGTCATTGCAGCCGATGTCGAAAAGTGGGAGCCAGTGCTTTGGTTTTTGTTACGTCTTCAGCGCTGCATATTACAAAAGGACGTGCCCAAATAGCGACATTTAAGGCTGAGACACCTTATAAATATAATCGATGTTTCTGTTCTGTTTGTGGAACGGCTTTGGGCGAAATGTTATCAGAAGAAGAATCATTCCCTATCTCAGCACATTGCATAGATGGCGATCTGGAACTTGAAAATTCATTTCACGAGTTTGTTTCTGAAAAACCATGCTGGTTTAAAATTGGTGATAACGCTAAGCAATTTGAACAGCATCCACATGAATGATGAAAACACTGAATAATCAATTGTAATTTATCTGCTGTAATAGACGTTGGTATTAATACTTTTAAGGAGTAATGGAAATGACTCAAGCTGAAACAAAATGCCTATGTGGTGTTGTAAAAATAACCGCAGAAGATATCGATCCTAAATTTACGGTGTGCCATTGTCAGTCATGCCGAACGTGGGGAGGCGCGCCATTCTTTGCTGTAAAGTGTGGCACAAAGGTTAAAATAGAAGGCGATGAAAACGTAAAGTTTTATGAGTCATCAGCATGGGCGTCACGTGGGTTTTGTAGTGAATGCGGTACCCATTTATTTTTTAAATTTAATGAAAGCGGTGAATATAATATGCCGGTTGGTCTTTTTCAAAACTTAAAAGGGCTAGAAATGGATATGCAGTACTTCAGTGATGCGAGACCGAGTTATTATTGCTTCTCCAATGAAACAAAAGAAATGACAACCGCAGAAATCATGGCGTATTTTGCATCGGCATTGTAGTGGCGTGATATTAAGACAAAATAAACCGCTGGCTTAGACTTCCATCTACGGACTTCGTCCTAGGGGAGTAACAGGTGATTAATGTTAGTTATACCTTTTAGTTAAGCTCATGTGGGTATCTAGTTTTAAGGCTCTTTATTTTGCACACAAAAAAACGGCCCGCAGGCCGTTTTTTATTTAGGAAACAAAGCGTTTAAGTTTCCTATATTTCATCTAACTATGAATCAACGCTCTAGTTGATCAATCTTACCTTCAACGCCGTCCCAGTCTTCAGCATCTGCCATTTTGTCTTTCATCTCGGTGATGTTTGGCCATATTTCGGCTAGCTCAGCGTTAAGCTCGATGAATTTCTCTTGGCCGGCTGGAATTTCGTCTTCACTGAAGATGGCTTCAGCAGGGCACTCTGGCTCACAAAGTGCGCAGTCGATGCATTCGTCAGGGTGGATAACTAGGAAGTTAGGGCCTTCATAGAAACAGTCTACTGGGCAAACTTCTACACAGTCTGTGTATTTACACTTAATACAGTTTTCAACAACAACGAATGTCATAGCGTATTCTCGATCTCATCAAATTCTTGTGGGCAATTTGTATCACTTGCCATCTATTTTGGCCGTCATTCTAGTGATGCTTAAGCCAAGGAGCAAGGTTAAAACCTTGCTTTATAAATTGTGCGCCCTTTATACAGGGTTTTTCTATAGTTTTAAAACCGATTAAAATAATGAGCTTAATCGGTTTTGTCACTATTTGGCCAAATCAAAGCTGCTGTTTTAGCTCGTACAGCAATTCAAGCGCCTGTCTTGGTGTTAATTCATCAGGGTTCATGCTTTCAAGAGCGAGTTCAGCTTTAGACGGTGAAGTCGCAAACATGTCGCTTTGTAATGGCGATGCTAGCGGCTCTTTCACGGTTTGGGTCTTAATCGCGGGTGCGGTGCTTGCTTGAGGCTTAACAGGTTGCTGACTGTCATTAATTTGCGTTTGCTCTAGCGCACCCAGTTTGAACTTGGCTTGATCAATCACATGTTCTGGCACACCAGCAAGCTTAGCCACTTGTAAGCCGTAACTCTGGCTAGCAGGGCCTTCTTCCACATGATGTAAAAAGACGATGTGATCGTTATGCTCAGTGGCGGTTAGGTGTACGTTGACCACGGCTGGGTTATGTTCGCTCAGCTGCGTCATTTCAAAATAGTGGGTGGCAAATAGGGTGTAAGCGCCCACTTGCTGAGCTAGGTGTTCGGCACAAGCCCACGCTAATGATAAGCCGTCAAAGGTGCTGGTGCCGCGGCCCACTTCATCCATTAACACTAAACTGTGCTGTGTGGCGTTGTGCAGAATGTTCGCGGTTTCGGTCATTTCGACCATGAAAGTTGAACGGCCACCGGCCACGTCATCGCTGGAGCCCATGCGGGTAAAGATTCGATCCACCAAGCCAATATTAGCGGATTGTGCAGGCACATAACTGCCGATGTGGGCCATTAATACAATGTGTGCCACTTGGCGCATATAGGTAGATTTACCACCCATGTTCGGGCCGGTAATAATCAGCATGTTACGCTTGTCATGGAAGCTGACATCGTTGGCCACAAACGGGTCTTCGATCATGGCTTCTACCACAGGATGGCGACCTTGTTCGATGGTCAGCCCAGGTTCTTGGCTTAACTGCGGTCGAACATATTGTTGTGTAACAGCGCGCTCGGCTAAGTTAGATAGCACGTCAATTTCACAAATGGCGCTAGAGGTATCTTGTAGGTTAGCCAGTTGTTGCGCTAGGGATTCTACTAACTCTTCGTACAGCGCTTTTTCACGGAACAGTGCGCGGCTTTTACTTGAAAGGGCCTTGTCTTCAAATTCTTTAAGTTCAGGCGTAATAAAGCGCTCAGCATTTTTAAGGGTTTGGCGGCGAATGTATTCGGTAGGGGCTTCGGCGGCTTGAGCTTTGCTGATCTCGATGTAGTAACCGTGTACACGGTTGTAGCCTACTTTTAAGGTGCTCAGACCTGTGCGAGCTTTTTCGCGGATTTCAATATCCATCAAGAACTGGCCTGCGTTTTCGCTTAGGCCGCGTAGCTCGTCGAGTTCGGAATCATAACCGTCAGCAATCACCCCACCTTCACGAATCACCACGGGTGGGTTTTCGATTACGGCCTTTTGTAGCGTTGCTACTAGTTCTGGGTAGGTGCTGATGCGTTTACCCAGCTGTGCAACGGGCTCGGCATCCACGCAGCTCATGGCATTTTGCAAGGCGGGCAATACAGCTAATGCATCACGCAAGCGGGCCAAATCTCGCGGGCGTGCACTGCGCAAAGCCACGCGCGATAAAATACGTTCGATATCACCAATTTGTTTTAGTACGCTGTGAATATCTTCATAGCCGTAGCTTGCAATCATCGCGCTAATGACGGTTTGGCGTTGCTCTAGTGTTTGTTGATCGCGCAGTGGGCGGTTCAACCAACGGCGCAATAAGCGTGAGCCCATGGCCGTAGCGGTGCGATCTAACACCCAAGCCAAGGTGAAATCGGTGTGGCCGTTTAGGTTAACGTCAATCTCTAAATTCTTGCGGGTGGCTGCATCCAATACAATGGCGTCGTCTGCTTGCTCCACCAGTAACATACGAATATGGGGCAGTTCGGTACGCTGGGTTTCTTGCGCGTAATGAATCAAGCAACCCGCAGCTTCAATGGCTTGTTTAAAGTCTTGGCAGCCAAAGCCGTGTAAATCTTTTGTTTGAAAATGGGTGGTTAATAAACGAAAGGCCGTCTCGTATTCAAATTCCCACGCCGGTAAGGCTTGGCAGCCAGCGCGTTTGGCAAGGCTTTCTGGGTAATCTTTGTCTTCACACAGCAGTAGCTCAGCAGGGCGCAAGCGTTCGATCTCGGCCAATAATGCCTCTTCGCTTTGTACTTCTATAACCGTAAAGCGGCCGGAGCTGATATCTAATGAGGAAATACCATGCACCACCTTATCGCTACGACCGTCTTTAAAGCTGCTCACCGCCACTAATAAGCTGTCGCGGCGCTCATCCAAAAAGCTCTCATCGGTTAACGTGCCTGGCGTAATTACGCGCACTACTTTACGCTCAACGGGCCCTTTGCTAGTAGCAGGGTCCCCAATTTGCTCCGCAATGGCGACTGATTCGCCCATTTTCACCAATTTGGCGATATAACCCTCGGCGGCGTGATACGGAATACCGGCCATAGGGATGGCGTTGCCACCTGTTTTTCCACGGGCAGTCAGGGTGATGTCTAACAGACGCGAGGCTTTTTTAGCATCATCAAAGAAGATCTCGTAAAAATCCCCCATGCGATAAAACACGATCTGATTCGCATGCTCCGCCTTGATGCCTAAATATTGCACCATCATAGGTGTGTGTTCGGTGTTTTTATCGGTATTAATGGGCTTTGGGGCAGTTTTACTGGTGGCCATGGGACTGCTCTTTTGTGTGCAAAATGGTGAAAATAAGGCGGGCAATTGTACGGGAATATTGGGGAATGGGTAAGGGGGAATTGTGGGGGTTGCAGTGTGGATTGAGCTGATGTTTGCTACTGGTTAGGCAGGCTTTATTGCGTAGGTTTGTTGTTAGCACTTTGATGCCTGATCTTAGTAGCGCATTAAAGGTATAGCAAAATGAATGTCTCCGTAGTGATGTTTATAGAGATGGATTTAAGTGAGACGCCAAATGTCAGCCTAAGACTATGTTCTCTTCATGGGTGGGTGTACGGATTGTCTTTCTTGCTAGTGCGTTAAATAGGCGTTACCTAAAATATACAGTCATACTTTGTACTCATATATTGGTGATAGAGATATTTACAAACGCCAAATCGCATTAACTGATCTAACAAACCTGTGTGTCATTGTTATTAGAAGAATCAAACGCCGGTATAGAAACGCTATTTTTAAATCAAAGAGCATGCACTTGTTTACGCAAAATAGTAACCAGATCGAATATTATTCACTGTTTAAAAAATCACACTGATTAAACGATAGAAACGATAAAGTGCTTTGACTCGAATGCTTTCTTGATTTACCTAGATATCACCCCTTTACTCCTAAGAACGGTGAGTAAATAAAAAATAAACTACGTGTCAACCTTATGCTGACCCAAGCGTTATATGTAAATGCCATCAGATTTTAAGCGTCTGTAGCGATTAATAACCAGCGGTGAACATATGACTTTATTCAATGAATCCTTATTTAAAACGGCATTAGCAGCCTTGTTAGTGCTGAGTGTAGCCGCTTGCGGTGCAGGAAATGAAGCAGAAAATTTGGTTGAACAGATTGAGTCTACACAGGAGCAATCTGACACCAATGAGTCGGATGTAATTGAAGAGGAAGCGATAGAAGAGGACGAGGTGGCAGATATTTTAAATTTGCCTGCAATAATGTTTGATTATATCAGTTATGCCGATACAAATTTACCTGTTCATTTTAGTGCGGGAGCTGACTCTGTTATCTCTAAAGATAATACGCCCGCCAACAACCCTATCACCAATGCCGGTGCGACTTTAGGCCGTGTTTTATTTTACGATAAAGCACTGTCTATTAATGATGCAATTTCATGCGCGGGCTGCCATCAGCAAAGTACTGGTTTTTCGGATTCAGCGGTTTTAAGTGAGGGGTTTCAAGGGGGACTCACTGGCCGCCATTCGATGTCGTTATCCAATAATCGATTTTACCAGTCGGGGCATTTTTTTTGGGATGAGCGAGCGGAATCTTTAGAACAGCAAGTATTAATGCCGATACAAGACGAAACCGAAATGGGCATGCCGCTGGAAACATTAGTCATAAAATTAAATCAGATTTCATATTATCCTGAATTATTTACCACCGCATTTGGCAGTGAGGTAATCACCGCTGAACGTATCGCGTTAGCGCTCGCCCAGTTTACTCGTGCCATGGTGTCCTATCAAAGTCCTTACGATGATGCGCTTGCGACAGCCACACAAGCCAACGACTTAAGCCATGTTTTAAGCGTTAATGAAGAGGCTGGTCGATTGTTATTTGAAACTTTACCGGCAGAAGGCGGGCTGGGTTGTAGTGGCTGTCATGCAACGGCCGTGCAGGTAACGAATAAAGCACACAATATCGGTTTAGATTTAACCACCATTGATGCTGGTAGCGGCAATGGAGAATTTAAAGTGCCATCTTTACGAAATGTTGAGCTGAGTCCGCCGTATATGCATGATGGCCGTTTTGCCACGCTCGCTGAAGTGATAGAGCACTACGATAGCGGTGTTCAAAATCATCCTAATTTGGCCGATGCTTTAAAAAATCCAAGAACTGGATTACCTAACCAACTGAACCTTACCGGTTTAGAAAAGCAGCAGCTTGAGGCATTTTTACAATCTCTAACCGATGATGCATTTATTTCGTCTGAATTATTTAGTGACCCGTTTATCGAGGCGCTGTAATACGGATAACGATAATTAAAATATAAGGGGTAATGTATTCGATTTATGCACAATTAAAAACTAATACTAAATGCTTAGTTTTAGATCTCGACATTTACGGCCAAGTTAAAACTACTTATAGTGACGGCTATTTTTTGGTTCTTTTGTTCTAACGCCAAACTTATCCCTATGTCACGACACTGCCCGTGAAGCTGAGAGTTTAAATGCCCCTGTTTTTATTAGATTGGACACTGTCAAAGCCAAAACAAGTATTGTTTTGGCTTTTTATGTTGATCGTTTTTGCCTGCATGGGCTTTAAAAATGTGGCTTTAGATGCCTCATATAAATCATTCTTTGATGATGATGACCCACTTTTATTAGCCATGAATCAGCAAGAAAATACGTATTCAAAGTATGACAACATGTTGATTGTGGTGGGAGTTGAACAAGGGGATATCTTTACCCCTTCGGCGTTACATGCACTGCAGCAACTGACAAATGGTAGTTGGCAGCTGCCTTATTCATCTCGTGTAGACTCGATTATTAATTACAACCACATCCAAGCCACAGAGGATGAGTTATTAGTTGCCCATTTATTTGAAACCGATGGGGTTGATGATCTTACGCTTGATGATTTTAACGAATATTTTCCAGCGCAAAAAATAGCGCATGCTAAAAAAATTATTATGTCTACGCCGTCTTTATTGGGCAATTATATTGCCCATGATGGTGCAGCGGCTACGGTGTTTATTACGTTTGAAGTGTCAGATAACCCTTTAAATGAACCTGATGAAATTTCACAAAAACTGCATCAATTGGTTGATGGTGTACGGGCATCTCATCCAGAATTAACCTTTCATGTAACAGGCACGTTAGAAAATTCAGTTGCGTTTATGGATGCAACAATAGATGACATTAAAACGTTAATCCCAGTTGCCTATCTTATTATGGTGGTGCTGCTTGTATTACTTATGCGCAGCGTTTGGGCAACCATAATCACCTTAAGCATTGTGAGCTTTGTGACGTTAATCACCATGGGTTTAAAAACATGGGTCAACGGCGATATCAATTCTATTAATTCATTTGCACCTACCATGATTATGACCATTGCAGTGGCAGACTGCGTGCATATTTTGGTGAGCTTTTTTCAATATTACCGTTCTGGTAACACCAAAAATGACGCCATGAGACTGGCTCTTAATGCAAACTTTAAAGCCGTGTTGCTGACCAGTATCACCACGGCTATTGGTTTTGCGTGTTTGAATTTTCATGCGTCGCCACTTTATCGTGAACTGGGTAATATTGTGGCGGTGGGTGTGATGGTTGCGTTTGTTTTGTCAGTGACTGTTTTACCTGCCTTAGTGGTTTTATTGCCGATTAAAAGTGGTGGAGACTCAAGCCGCAGTAAGCGCTTCATGCTGGCTTGGAGCCATATAATATTGCTACACAGTAAAAAAATATTAGTTTTAGCCACTGTGGGAATTATTTTATTGATTGCACTAGGGTTACCGAAAAATGAATTAAATGAAATGTTTACTGAGTACCTAGATAAAAGCTTTAGCTTTCGTCAGGCGAATTATTACCTTAATGATCATATTGGGGGCCTGCACAGGCTATTATATTCTGTCGACTCGGGTAGCGATAATAATGTGCACTCTACGGAATATTTAAATGTATTAGAGGCTTTTTCAAATTGGCTCCGCCAACAGCCAGAAGTCGCATTTGTGGGCAGTTATAGTGATGTGCAAAAGCGAATAAATAAAGCCATGAATGGTGATCAATCATCTTATTATCGGATAACGGATAATGCAGTATTAGCTTCGCAATACAGTTTGCTTTATGAGCTTTCGCTGCCTTATGGTCAAGGCCTTACCAATATTGTGAGTTTCGATAAATCCAGTTCTTTGGTTATCTGCATTTTATATGAAACCGACTCAAATACGATTATTAGCTTTAATGACAAAGCTGAGCAGTGGTTAAAACAAAATGCCCCTGAGCCTATGCACAGCACAGGCACCGGTTTGGACCTGATGTTTTCTAAAATGGCGCAACAAAACATACCGGCTATGGTGTTTGGTACGTTTTTTACCATGCTGTTAATTTCAGCCATTTTAGTGATCGCGTTACGCTCATGGAGTTTGGGACTCATCAGCGTATTAACTAACATATTGCCAGCGCTATTGGCATTTAGTTTTTGGGGGTTAGTGGATAGTCGCATCGGTATCGGCGTAGCAGCGGTTGCAACATTAACATTAGGTTTAGTGGTAGACGATACTATCCATTTTTTACACCGCTTTAAACAAGCAAGGCTAGCGGGTCTATCCGTGGAGAATGCCATCACCCAAACGCTATCAACGACAGGCATGGCCATGCTGACCATTACGTTGGTGTTTGCGGGTGGTTTTGCGGCACTTAGTTTTTCACATTACAGCGCCAATGCGGATTTAGGTTTAATGACAGCCGTGACGATTATCATTGCCGTGGTGATGGACCTCATTGTATTGCCTGCATTTTTAATTCGTTTTTACGCCAATAAAAATATTCACAGTACTTCTATTAATCAAAACGGTTTAGATATACCTAAGCCTCAGAAAGGGTTGCTCGGGCATTTGCCATTAATGGCTCATGGCGAACATGGTTGCTTATATGATTCGTTACTGAAAGTGCGAAAAGAACAGGGTGATATTTTTCAATTAGATATTTTGAATAAACCTTGGGTTGTGGTGTCAGATGCACAGATGATTCAAAAAATATTAATAACACAACGAGAACAATTCCCTAAAACAGGTGATGCCGTAGATGAAATGAAAGCCATTGGTGGCGACCTTGGTATTTTAGTAACAGAAGGGCAACAATGGTTAAGACAGCGACAATTAGTGATGCCTGCATTCAGACCGGAACAACTAAAAAGTATGATGGTGGATATGAATGCGATTTCTCATCGAGCGGTTGCGCAGCTTGGTGAAGATATTGATGTACATAATCACTCGACTGAAATAGAAGGGAGTGACTATCTAAACCGAATCGCACTGGCGATTATTTGTCATGTTGGTTTTGATTATCGTATTGAGTCGTTTAAAGCAGATGCAAACGTTGATCCATTACTAGAAGCACAAGAGCTGCAATGCAAAGAGCTTATGAAACGCATACAGCGAACAAAATACTGGAAGCAATTACCCCTGCCGTCAAATTATCGCTTAGATAAAATGATGAAAATACAACACGCGATATTTTCTGACATTATTAAGCAACACGCCGAAGGCAAGGCTGAATCAAAAGTGCTTATGCATCAGTTAATGACGGCACTTGACGATGATGGCAATAAGATAGCAGAAGAAGAACTCATACAATTGGTACATGGTTTTATTGCCGCAGGTCATGAAACGTCCGGCGCGTTTTTGCAATGGACATTATATTACCTAGCGACACACCCTCAATTACAGCAAGATCTGAGAGATGAAGTAAACAATGTAATGGGCAATGCTAATGATGTGACGTACGAGCATTATCAAAACATGCCGATTATGGATAAGGTATTAAAAGAAAGTTTACGCCTAAGACCGCCCATTCCAATTATGCTGCGTTCTGCTTCTGAAGATTTAATTTTGGAAGGTTATAACGTTAAAAAAGATACACCGATATTAATCATGTTAGGTGCGCTGCAAAAAGATAAAAAATATTGGGGTGATAAAGCGGATTTTTTTGATATATCCCACTTCGATGAAACAAACGAAAAGCAACGTGAACGCTTTGTATACGCCCCATTTGGTCTTGGCCCAAGAGTATGTGTAGGTCACCGTTTTGCAATGATTGAAGCGACGGTGATCATGGCGCAGCTGCTGCGTACATATCGTTTTAGTTGGGTTGAAGGGCAAACAGTGAAACCGATTTTATCCCTTGTATGGACCACAAAACAGCCTATGCGTTTTAAAGTAGAGCGTATTAACCATGTTACAGCGAACTATGCGCAAGGAGAATCCGGTGAATAACATTATACGAGCGTTAAGCATTCATGAAGCCAGCTTTCCTGTTTATGCGCAGTTATGCCCCGGTGCCGGTAATATAGTTGCGTGTTTACACCTAACCGGTGAACTAAGTGCCGAGCAAGCGGGTGAAGCCTTTGCTGCATTAATGCAACAAGAGCAATCTTTGCAAGTAGCCAATAAGTGGTTCGATAGTGATGCAGAGGCAGGGATTGAAGCAGGTTACTATTTTGTTAAACCGGATGTTAGCGCGCCATATTTCTCTAGATCAAATGATGAATCGAAAGGCTATGATCAACAGGTTTTACATTTTACTAACACCATGTTGAACCAACCATTTCAAGAGGGCGGGCTATTGTGGCGAGCACATTTTTTGAGTCAAACAACCGATACAGAACAAAAGCATTGTTTGATTTTATGTGTGAATCATGGCTTGGCAGATGGCGCGACGATTAATCAACTATTAAAGCAATGGCTAGGTTTATTAAGAAATCCTGTTACGTTACCAGCGTTGCAATCCCATTTGAACTTACCATTATGGCATTACATGCCAAAAAGAATTTCAGGTTTTTTGGGGGCATTTAGAAGCTTAGGGATCTTTTCAGACTTCTTGAAAGGACAAAAACTGGCTGATAATGGCTTAAGTTTTGCGGTACACAATAATGTACCGGTTGCTGAACATCGCTGTATTTCTACTTTTCGTACATTAGAAAAATCAAAGATGTCTGCTTTACTGACATTAGCAAAAGCGCACAATAAAAGTGTTCATGGTTTGCTATCGGCTGCATTTATTGGTGCATTTTTAGCGGATTGTAAAAATAGAAATCAGCTTAATAGTATTAAAAATAAATTTACTTTCCCGTTTGTTACCACCGTTAACGTACGCGATAAAATGCACAATACAGGCTCAGATCATCAACAAGTAAGTGCAGTCGCTAATGGCTGTTTTTCTTCTGGGGTTGTGAGCATGGTTAACGTAGATATCGACCAAATAGATAATGAATATAAACAGTCACCGTGGGCGTTAGGTCAGCAGGTGTCAGCAGGCGTTGAGACGGCTTTAAAACAAGACCAGCACTGGAAAGTACTGAGAATCTACCAGCTAGCAGGGCTTAAAGGCTTGAAGAAAATGTTTATGGACGCAAGCGAAAAGCCATTAGCCACACCACTAAGTTTAGCGAATTTAGGGGTCATTAGTTTTGAAAAAGAAGGCACTGATGTTTTAACAATTGAGGCTTATCAAGTTTATGCTGCTTTTCATGCTTCTGGTGCCGGTTTAAACCTGACCGTAAGCAGTTTAAATGGTGTTCTAAATTTATGTATTACAGCTCCTGCCCCAGTTATTAGCCAGTTAACATTAGATAGATACGCTGATGATGTAATAGCGCTTCTTGGTTTTTGGGCAGCGACTAAATAAAGGCCTGAAAAACCTAAGACTCAATTGAACGTTATATTTTGTTGAAAAGGGTGCGTGAAGTTATAACAGGCACAAAAAAAACACTTATGCAGATTATGCATAAGTGTTTTTTTGGGGATCAAAATCTTAAATTAAGCTTGGCAAAGCAAGTTTAAAAAGTTCTTTGATTCTTTGCGGTCGGTAAATTCAAAAAGCTGTGAGCCTTTTTGATCTTTCACGATGACTTTTAGTTTGTTAACGGCAATCGAGATGATTGGCGAAATAATTGAATAATGCTGACCTTGATGTGTATAAGGCATAGTAAATAAACTCTTTTAATGTGCGCAAAAGGCGCTTTTTAAGTAAGAGCTGGATTATTGTTGTAAGGAATTTTAAAAATTACGACATTCAGTTTCGAGTACAATTAATACTTCTCGAAAAAATGGACAATAAGTTAGCTCTGTTGTTTTTGTAGTGCTGTCTAACTGAAAGGGGATAGGCAAAACACAAATTACCCGTAGGTAATCAGTTAAATAAACTAGATAGGAATAAATAACGCTCTGCATAGTACGTGCGGCTGTTTAAAATGTAAACACTTATTTTGGTTTATTTTTGAACGGTGGCCTTAGTTGGTGCTGATCGGGCGCAGGGCACCCTCGTACAGTGTT
This sequence comes from Oceanicoccus sp., assembly GCA_047621325.1. Classification (GTDB taxonomy): domain Bacteria; phylum Pseudomonadota; class Gammaproteobacteria; order Pseudomonadales; family Oceanobacteraceae; genus Bermanella. The sequence goes on along the minus strand of JBLHLT010000026.1, from coordinate 23,963 downwards.
TTATAGAAGCTAACTGATTCACAGCATATCTTGTACGAGGGAGTACCCAACACATTCGCTGCGCTCACGGGGCTTGCAACTGCGCGCCCGACAACCACAAAAAAGGCGAACCCACAGGTTCGCCTTTTTTGTGGGGCTTATGTAAAAGCCCTAAACGTTGGCCTGCACTTAAGCTGACAAAACAGCCTGTACCGCTGGCATTAGCTGGCTCTTACGAGACATTAGGCCTGATAGGTACATCAGCTGGTCTTCTGTTGTGGCACCATAAGCTTTAGCGGCAAGTTCCGCTTCGGCATCAGAGTACACCACTAGGTGTGCGTTTTTGGTTTTGGTATCGACGATGGCAAAGAAGATGAAATCCAGACCTTGTTTGGCTTTTTCGCCTTCCATTTCTTTTAACAGGTCAGCTTTACGATCAAGCAGTTGCTCTGGCAATAGGGTTTCCGCCACACCAAAGCCTACTTTATTACCGTTGATTTCGTAGTGCTTGAAGTCGCCTTTTAATACATCGTAGCTAGAAACGTCAGCAAGGTCCGATTTGGCTTCCATCATTTTTAGGCCAAAGTCGTATAGGTCTTCGATACCTGCAATTTTGGCCAGTTTTTCAGCGTAAGGCTTGTCTTGTGGGCATGTGGTTGGTGATTCGAAAATCAGGGTATCTGACAGAATACCGGCCAATAACATGCACGCTGTGGTTGGGGTCATCTCTTTGCCCATTTTCTCGAAGCGATCCGCAAGGATAGTCGCTGCGCTGCCCCAAGGGCGAATATCAATTGATACAGGAGTATTGAATGTAATAGGCTGATCTTGAATGGCGTGGTGGTCGATAATGGCAACAATATCGTTAGTATTTACGTCTTTGTGTAACTGGGTCTTTTGGTTAAAATCGACCAAGCCTACTTTTTGACCGTCTACTTTAGAAATCATTTTAGGCAGTTCAACACCGCAATAATCCACAACAAAGGCGGTTTCTTTGTTCAGCTCGCCAGCACGACGTGGCTCACCACCAAATAACTCAGCTGCACCAATGGCAGAGCCGATGGTATCGCTGTCTGGGCTTAGGTGGCCCAGCCATACTAGATTGTCTGTTTCGTTGTTTTCGGGTGTTTCTAGATCAAAATAAGCCATTCGGTTTCCTATAAAAGCATCTATAAATGGGTGGTGCTAAAAATTGGGCGCAATTATAACCATAAAGCGCACCGGGTTATAAATAATTTAGTGCTATATGCTGTTTGAACTCAAAGGGTTATGGGTAAGGCCTGTTGAAATAGCCCTATAAGCTAGGGTCAGCGTTTAGATCTTTCCCTTCAATAATTATACACTCCTGTATTTTTGGCTTAATTGATTTGAGTGGGCCTAATGTTGCTAATTTTGAGGGCAGAATGAAGATAATCAAATACACCGCTACGCCCATAAAGAGAACCCATTAATATGATGCAATCAGCGCACAATATTTTACGTTCGGTGTTTGGTTACGGTGAATTTCGCCCGCCGCAAGACAAAGTGATTGAAGCGGTTTTAACAGGCGAAGACGTCTTTGTATTGATGCCAACCGGTGGTGGTAAATCGCTGTGTTATCAAATACCTGCATTGGTACGTGATGGTGTGGGTATTGTGATTTCACCATTAATTGCTCTGATGCAAGATCAAGTGAGTGCATTAAATCAAGCGGGTGTACGCGCTGCGTGTATGAACTCGGCTATGGGAAGTGACCATAACTATCAAGTAGAGCAACAGGCATTAAGAGGCGAGTTGGATATTATTTACATTGCCCCTGAACGCCTAGCCTTGCAGCGAACGCTTGATTGGCTAGGGCAATGTAAACTTTCGCTATTTGCCATTGATGAAGCTCACTGTGTGAGTCAGTGGGGTCATGATTTTCGTAGCGATTATTTACAGCTAAGCCTATTGCAACAATATTTTCCGCACGTGCCACGTATTGCTTTAACGGCCACGGCTGATGCTAAAACCCGTGAAGAAATTATTCTGCGTTTAGGTTTAGAAAGCGCTCGTGTATTTGTATCGGGTTTTGATCGGCCCAATATTCAATATCGTATTACACAAAAAAATAATCCTAAAAAACAGTTACTCTCGTTTTTACAGACTGAGCACTCAGGTCATGCGGGTGTGGTGTATTGTTTGTCCCGCAATAAAGTGGACGCCACCGCACTATGGTTAAGCGAGCAAGATGTGAATGCGTTGCCTTACCACGCCGGTTTAGATAAAACCATTCGACAGCGAAATCAAGAACGTTTTTTACGCGAAGATGGCATTGTTATGGTGGCCACTATTGCATTTGGTATGGGGATCGACAAACCGGATGTACGTTTTGTCGCCCACTTAGATTTACCCAAAAGCATCGAGGCATATTATCAAGAAACAGGTCGGGCAGGGCGCGATGGTCAAGCGGCTACCGCGTGGATGGCTTATGGTCTAGAAGATGTTATCAAGTTAAAGCAAATGATGGCAGGCAGTGACGCTAATGAAAATTTCAAGCGTACCGAACAACAGAAATTAAATGGTATGTTGGGTTTGGCTGAACTTACTACGTGTCGTCGTCAAACCTTAATTGGTTATTTTGGCGATACACTACCGGAACCTTGCGGCAATTGTGATAACTGCTTAACCCCAGTGCAATCTTGGGATGGCACTGATGCCGCGCGTAAAGCATTAAGTTGTGTGTACCGCACAGATCAACGATTTGGTGTGGTGCATTTGATCAATGTATTACGTGGAAAACTCACTGATAAAATAACACAAATGAATCATCAGCACGTGTCGACATTTGGCATTGGCCAAGATTTAAGTGAAGGCCAATGGCGTTCGGTGTTTCGACAATTGGTGGCTCGCGGATATTTAAATGTAAATTTTGATTATGGCCAGTTATTTTTGAGCGATTCTAGTCGTGGAATTTTACGAGGTGAAGAATCGTTAATGCTGCGTGTAGATACCATGCAAACGAAAAGCAGTATGGGGAATGGCGGCACTAAAAAATCGAAGCAGGTTGATATTCATGATAGCGATTTACCGCTGTGGGATGCACTGCGTGCTTGCCGTAAGCACTTGGCCAACGAGCAAGGTATACCGCCGTTTATGATTTTCCACGATGCCACTCTAAAAGATATGCTGGATAATAAACCAAATTCGTTAGCCAGTTTTGGCAATATTAGCGGCGTCGGGCAAAAGAAATTAGACAAATACGGGGCTGAATTTTTAGCTGTACTGAATGAATTTTAAATTGGTTTTTATTAATTGCATTGCTCATTTGTCGCCTGCAATCAGTCTCCTACAATAATTTATAATAATTGTAGTAGGCTGCTCAAAGTGCCCCGCGAACGAAGGGAGTGCATTGGGTATGCAGGCGACATTAAAATTCAAATTAATGCTAACTACTGTGCATTATCTGCCGCAATCTTATCCAATGCATTAATGCGTATTAATTCACTCCCTGAAAAATGCTGTTGTCTAATGTCTTGCGATAACTGATTTTTTTCAGCTTGCGTATAGCTTGAATTAGACAAAATTTGCTCATTTTCTAATCTGTATTGGCTAACACGTGACGCCCATTGCGCTCTTTGATGATCTAATGCGGCTAGGTTTTGTGCTGCTTGCACACCATAGTTCTCAACTCGTAATTCGTAAATGCTAGATTGATCCGCGCCGTTTTCACGCAGTGTTTTTTCCTGTGCTTTTACTTTATTGATCAAGCTGGCTTGATGCTCTTGTTGCGATATCCACGATGGTGATTCACTGGTTAGTAAGTCATATTGCGATTGTTTTTCTTCATCGGTTAGATTTTGGTCACTTCGAATAGCGACTTTTTTGATCATGTAGTTGTCGTATTCGTCCTCTTGCTGATAAAAAGCGAGACTGGCTTCTTCTGAAAAAAACAAACTGCGAGACTCTCGCACGCTTTGTTTCATTTCTTGTACTCTTTCAAGGTTGTATGTTTGATCATCATAGCGAGCTAAAAAGTCATTTTTAATATGACCAATATGGTTTTGATACTGCAAAAATCCTTCAAGTAATTGAAGTGCAGAAGTTAATGCGTCGGCTTCTAGTTGTTGGTTTAAGTTATGTCGAATGCGTTCGATACACTCCGCAAGGGTGTCTTCGCCCATGGCGGATAAATAAAACTCAAATAAGCGTTTTACTTTCATATTAATAATCAGCTGACCATTTTCATTAACATCTAATGAACTGGGAAGGGGGCTATCAGCTAGGGACTGTGGCAAGCTTGCGTGAAAAATAACAGCTTGTTCTGCGGTGAGTTCTGTTGCATGAAATAGCGCGCTGATGCTTTCTTTTGAGACCGTTTTTTCTGGCTCAATCGGCTTGTCAGTATTGTGAGTTGAATGAAGGCTTAAATCTAACGTGGTGGGTTGATTATCTAGCGTTAAAAAATGGCCAAAAACGAATACTGCACATATTAGGCTTATAAGCATGCTTATACGTTTATTTAATACTGACTTTTTCATAATTCACTCTATCGTGACTAAATGAAGCGAAGGTGTGTGCTGGTTACACATCTTCGCTTTAAACTCAGAGACTACAAACCGGCTTTTTTCAAACGGCGAGCATGTTCAACGTATAAAGGCACTGGGCTGGTTGTCCATAAACCACGTAAGCCAAACATTCCGTTAATTTCGTCAGCATGGTTGCCCACATAATCATCACGTATTACTTTACCAAAGTGAGTAGAGCAGCGTGGCACTAAGCCATCGTTATCGCTACCGGCAAATACAGAGGTAATGGCCAATACGGCATCAGCCGGGTCGAGGATATTTGAATTAAACAGCGCGTTATAGCTGGCCGTCCATGAATAATAGCGAACACCGTTCGAGCTATGTGTACCGTCATTGACTGAATAATCGTTTACATATTTAGGCCACCACCAGCGACCCACATTTTTTCTAGGAACCGTTTTACACGAGCTGCTACGGACACCTTGTGGATATTGTGCGTTGTAATTTAATGCATCTTGAGTATTTAGCGCACGAATGGTTGCCATTGTGTCGACGGCTTGATCCGGTTCGCCTGCCAATATTGCTTCAAAACGGGCGATAGCATTACCAAGCGTCACCGCCAAACCTTCTAGTGGTGTGCCGTTAACCAGATCGGCTACTGGCGAGCCATAGTGTGGCGTTGCAATAGTGGTGACAGATGCGACTAAATCAGGGCGCACAGCGGCTACGTAACGTGAGGTGTTGCCACCTTGTGAATGGCCAATTAAATTCACTTTACTAGCACCTGTGGTGGCTAATAAATCTTCAATGTAGGCCAGTAAAATTTCACCACGAATTTCATCACTGTTCCAGCCTGGAACTTGTGGCGTGTAGGCAATAGAGCCAACGCCACGTAATGCGTTTTTAACACCATAAAAATAATCGGCTAGCATACGGTCAAAGCCTGCGTGACCATGAACGAGTACAATAGGGTGCTGAGTTTTACCTGACGTATCGGCTTGGCTTGAAAACGATGCCATCAGTGTGAGAAGGGATAAAGCAAAAATTTTACTTAGGTTTTTTAACGTCACTGTTATTTCCTATTTTTATTATTTTAGGGCACTGACTTTTTTAAAGTCAGTTGCACTATATAGAAGCTAGAAATGAAAGACTTAAACTTTTAATAATTTGGCAAGCTTTGCCGCAAGTGTCTTTTAAAGTGATAATAATGGCTTAAATTACGATGATGAGAACTGTACATTTGTACGTATTAATGACTAAGCACGGGCGACCTGCGGGCGATATTTTGATACTATTATCGCCCTTATTCACAATAGGTATTTAACTGCGTGGCAAGCTTTCAACTTAGAGATTACCAACAAGAAGCCGTATCCGCGACGCTTAAGCATTTTCGTAAAACCAATGAGTCAGCAGTGATTGTTTTACCTACAGGCTCGGGTAAAAGTTTGGTAATTGCTGAGTTGGCAAGACTCGCAAAAAGAAAAATACTCGTGCTTACCCACGTTAAAGAACTGGTTGAACAAAATCATCAAAAGTATGAAGACCTAGGTTTAACGGCCGGAATTTACTCAGCAGGCTTAAAACAAAAAATCACACGACATCAAGTAACGTTCGCGAGTATTCAATCCGCTGCGAGAAACTTGGATGATTTTAATGAGCCTTATTCGCTCATTATTATCGATGAGTGTCACCGATTAAATATACATACTGATAAGTCAATCGGCCAAATGGGCGATCAAGATAAATTATCCACCAACCAATATCAGCAAATTATTAAAAAATTAATGCAGGTAAACCCTGAGGTAAAATTGTTAGGGCTCACAGCCACGCCTTATCGTTTAGGTATGGGTTGGATTTATCGCCGACACTATCGTGGCTTTGTACGCAGCGAACAACCGCGTCCGTTTGAGCATTGCATTTATGAATTACCCCTGCGTTATCTGATTAAACGACAATATCTAACTGAACCTAAGTTGATAGATGCCACGATTGAGCATTATGATTTTAGTGCACTTAAGGGGAATGTATCTGGTGAATATAATGGGACAGAAGTGAATCATTTCTTGAGTCATTATCACCGAGTGACCCAAGGGATTATCGAACACGTTGTTGAGTTAGCCCAGTTGCGTAAAGGGGTTATGATTTTTGCCGCAACAGTTGAACATGCAAAAGAAGTTTATAGCTACTTGCCCTCTGGCAGTAGCGCGTTGGTCACGGGTGCCACCGATGGTGCAGAGCGTGACCTTTTAATTAAAAAATTCAAACAAAAAGAAATTAAGTTTCTTGTTAATGTATCAGTTTTAACCACCGGCTTTGATGCGCCTCATGTTGATCTAATCGCTATTTTACGCCCGACACAGTCGGTGAGTTTATATCAGCAAATAATTGGTCGTGGCCTGCGTTTGAGCGAAAACAAAAAGGATTGCTTGGTAATTGATTACACGGGCAATGATTTTGACTTATATCAACCGGAAGTGGGTGAGAAGAAGCCCAATAGTCAAAGCCAGCCAGTACAGGTGGCTTGTCCTAGCTGTGAGTTCCCAAATATGTTCTGGGGGATTCTTGATGATGACGGTGATCTAGTTGAACATTATGGTCGTCGCTGTCAAGGACTGATTGAATCGCCTGCAAAAACTAGTTCAGCGAATTATGTTAGTACGCAGCAATGTGAATATCGTTTCGTCTTTAAAGAGTGCCCACACTGTGGCGGTGAAAATGATATTGCCGCTCGTACTTGTACACAATGTAAGGAGGTTCTGGTAGACCCGGACGATATGCTTAAAAAAGCACTTCAGCTTAAAGATTCAAAAGTGATTCGTTGCGCGGGTGTGAGTTTGGATCAGGTGATTGAAAAGGGTAGCGATATATTAAAAATCACCTATCACGATGAACAAGGGGCGCAGTTGAGTGAAACCTTTGATTTTTCTAAGCCCAACCAAATGAAGGTCTTCAATGCAATCTTTGCTAAGCGTATTAGTGCCGCTATTGGCGTTAAGTTGGGGACAGTGGAAGTGTACGAAGTAAATAGCGTACAGCAAGCGTTAATGCTCTCTAGCATGTTTCCTTGTCCTGACTTTGTGATAGCCAAAAAGCAAAAATATTACTGGCGTGTTAAGCATAGGATGTTTGACTATCAAGGGCATTATCGAAAAGCCAACGAATTAAGATAAGTCACGTTTGAGGTGTATTCTAGTGTGTTATATCGCTAGTAAGTAAATAGCGGGCTTATATTTCTGGAATATTGGAATTCAGAATTTCCATAAAGTTAGGGTTGGCGGATAAATATGTTTTTGAGATATAAATTGAAAATGGGCGTTTTATTTCAATGTATCTGTTAAATGTATTGGGGGATAAGCCTGCTTCTTTATAAGTATTTTCAAAAACTTTTTCAGCTAAAAAAGCGGCGTGAATATCTTTATTTAATAATGCAGTTAGCAGTTCTTCAGCTGACTCACTTTTCACCTGATAGCCATTGCGCGACAACCATCTAAAGGTATTGGTTTTACCTATGGTGCCAACAATAGATTGATATTTGAAATCTGAATGTTCAGGGTTAATATCATTGCCTTTTAATGTGAACCAAGTCCAGTTGTTATATCTAATGGCTTTGCTGAAGACAGCGTAACGATCACGCTCACTATTTTTGGTGGCGAGAAAAAAACCATCTATTTCACCCTTCTTGAGTGCTTTTAATAATAAAGAGTAATTACCGTATTGCTTAATGGAAAGCGTGGTGTCAATGCCTTTAAAAACCGCATTGACGTCGCTCACGGCGATACCTTTAATACTACCGTTTTCTGTATAGGTGAAAGGCTTGAAATCCGGTATGCCCAATATTATTGGCTCAAACGCGTGGGTCATGGGCATTAAAAGTAACACATTGCTAAGCACTAGCAATAAGTGACGAATTAAGAGCATATTATTTAGCTCGATAGCATGGGCAAATTTTAAGCTTAGCACTTATTCAGTCAATGGGATTATGAGCAGGGGCTGTTGGGTAGGTGTGTCGGTTTTATAGTGATTACTTATAATAAGAAACCTCATGACCACCCGCTGAAATGATTCTGGGGTGGTCACTCTTTCGCTAGTTTTTATAAAAGTGCGATAGCGCCTGTATGACCTCAAAAGACGTTTTACTGTTTATCTTTTTATTGGGTAGCGGACGAGCACTGTTGTCCAGTACTTCATACTGGCCCGTCGGATAGGTAACCACTTGATACTCAGGTTCGATTACGGCGTAATTAACATAGCTGCCAGCGATGCTCCACGATTCACGCTCTGTTTGTAGCAGATTATGGCCAAGGCTGTAATCTTTTGCGGGTGATGTGGTACTAAATAAGTCTTCCATTAAGGTGACGCTTAAATCGCTGTGAGTGGTGCGGTGAGCATACTGAGCTTGCGCTTTACCAGGCCAGTGGATTGCTAGCGGCACATGTACTTGCGCAGGTGTAAAGTTGCTGCCGTGGCCCCAGTAATTTAATCCATTGTCGTTAAACTCTTGGCCGTGGTCACTGGTGATAATGATCACAGTGTTTTCTAGTAACTGTTTTTCTTTAAGCTGGTCGATTACTTTACCAAGTTGCTTATCCACTTGATAGGCAGCATTTTTATACAAGTTAAGATAAGGTTGAGCATCAAAATCACTATTCAACGATAAGTGATCAATGCGTTTCCAAGCGGGTTGGAATTTTTTCTCAGCGGATTCGGGCATTGAAAAACCATGGATACCATCATAAAAAAGAAAGCCAAAAAATGGGTTTTCATTCTCAGACTTTTGCTTAGATTCGATGAAGTTAAGCCAGTTTTGGGTGATGGTTTCATCACGTTCCCACGGTGAGTTACCTTCGGTTGTGAGCGAAATATCATTGATGTTAGCAAAAACTGTGCGATCAAATGCGGGTTGTGTAAGTGGGGCGGCCGCATTAATGCTCATTTCATAATCATACTTTTGTAATGTGTCGATTAATACAGGGGCGGTTTGACTAGAAGAGAAAGCATCCCAATAGGTACCGGGGATGCCATAAAAAAGATTAAATACCCCTGTACGTGTCGCGTTGCCACCGCTGATATGATTGTTAAATACCTGACTATTTTTCCCCTGGCTAAACGCCCAAAAATTCGGCATGGCAGCTTGACCTAAAAGATCGAAGCGAGCGGAATCTAATAATATTAATAATACGTTTAGCTTGGTGTCAGGTGCTTTTGAGTTAATCACGCTTTTTGGATACACAACATTTGTGGAGTTAGATAATTTAAAGTCATGACGGTTTTCTCGAATGCTTTCAGCATCTAATAAACCACTACTAAGCAGTGCTTCTTTACCTGTTGCAGGTGAATACATCGGCACGTGGCGCACTAACGCGGTAATGCGTTGATCGTATTGAGCATCTGCATAAAGATGTAAAAAATTACTGCTTAATAGACACACGAAAAATACCGCAAAATAACGCTTTTTGTGTTTACTAAAAATAGGGTGGTGCGTGTGTGACCAGATCCATTTATCCAATGCAAAGTACGCGTAATAAATACCCATAAGTGAACCGATAACAATAGCCCACGTTACCCATGACAAATCAATAATCTGATTGCCACCTTGGATCAACATCTCAAAAACAAAACCCGTTATATGAAAACGATATTGTGCATATACCAAAGTGTCGGCAATGAGCAATACGGTCCCGACAGTCGCAACCAATACCGAAGCCTGACGAATCACTTTACTGGCCCCTGGCAGTATTAGGCTTAACGGTAAGATAAGCAGCGTAAAAAATAATAAACTCATTAATGAGAAATGGCTAAACAAGCCCGCCGAGAGGAAAAACACCGCTTTGGTGCTATCAATCGAAGGCATGTATTGGATAAATTGAGTGGCGATTAAGGCCAGAAATAGCCCAGTTATGGCACTGAATCCCACCCCCCAGTTTATTAGTTTTTTTCGCTGACTCATGAGGGCCTCTGTATATGTAAAAGATGACAATTAAATGAAAGGCGAAGATTTTATATGTTTTTGAGTTTATCTGTAGTGCTGTCTGTATTTTAACTCGAAATAAATTCAGATAAGGCCGCTTGGTGCCCTTAACACAAGGCTTTAAAGCGTATTGAGTGGGGTGCGAGATCATATGAAATAGACAAATTCAGGTTAAACAGGCATGGTTTGTGTGTTTTATATACAAAATCATCTATGCCAAATGGTTATAAATTAATTCTTGCGTAAAAAAATTCATGTGTTTAAATACTGGTTATATTTACAGTAATTTAAAAATCTGCTTCGCAGACCAAAATCGGATAAAGATAATAAGGTGAAGAAAAACATGGATCAAAATCGCCAAAAAGCCCTAGATGCAGCCCTTAGCCAAATTGAACGTCAGTTCGGTAAAGGCGCCATTATGAAAATGGGTGACCAACCACGTGAAGCTATCCCAGCGGTTTCTACTGGTTCACTATCTCTAGACATTGCTTTAGGCATAGGCGGTTTACCATACGGCCGTATTGTTGAGATCTATGGTCCTGAGTCTTCTGGTAAAACAACCATGTGTTTAAGTGCCATGGCAGAAGCTCAAAAACAAGGCAAAACAGTTGCAATTGTTGATGCCGAGCACGCCTTAGACCCTCTGTATGCTGAAAAATTAGGTATTGATTTAGACAGCTTGCTTGTTTCTCAGCCAGACACAGGTGAACAAGCACTTGAAATTGTAGACAGCCTAGTGCGTTCTGGTGCTGTTGATATGATCGTAGTCGATTCGGTCGCGGCGCTTACGCCAAAAGCTGAGATCGAAGGCGACATGGGTGATCACCACGTTGGTTTACAAGCGCGTTTAATGTCACAAGCACTGCGTAAGTTAACCGCGAATGTTAAAAATGCGAACTGTATGGTTATCTTCATTAACCAAATTCGTATGAAAATTGGTGTGATGTTTGGTAACCCAGAAACCACAACTGGCGGTAACGCGTTAAAATTCTATTCATCTGTTCGATTAGATATTCGACGTACAGGTTCAGTTAAAAATGGTGATGAAGTCACCGGTAACGAAACCCGCGTAAAAGTGGTTAAAAACAAAGTTGCGCCTCCGTTTAAGCAAGCGGAATTCCAGATTATTTATAATCAGGGTATTAATCGAAGCGCCGAAATTATCGACCTAGGTGTTAAAATTGGTTTAGTTGATAAGGCTGGTGCTTGGTACGCTTACAAGGGTGATAAAATTGGTCAAGGTAAGGCGAATGCTTGTGTTTACTTGCAAGAAAACCCTGCTATTCAACAAGAAATCGAAACTCAAATTCGTGCCCAGTTACTAGTAGTAACCGACCCTAAAAAGCCTGACGCGAAAGAGAGTAAAGACGTGAAAGAAACTAAGGAAGGTAAAGCTACTAAAGCGAGCAAAGAAGTTAAAGAGATTGAAACAGGCGAAGAAGTCTAATTTTAATTTTCTGATACAGACAAAAGGTCAGCATTGCTGGCCTTTTGTGTTTCTGCGATAACCATAATCTGATAAGAGCTAATAGCTATGTTCCAGCGCCGCCCCAAAAAAACCGAGCAGCTGCTTGATGAAAAAGGCTTGCGTCATAAAGTGATTGAGCTTTTAGCGCGTCGCGAATTTAGTTATGGTGAGCTTGAGCAAAAATTGCTGCCATTGGCGCAAAATGAAACATTGTTGTATACCGTTTTGGATTGGATGGTAGAAATGGGTTTACAAAGTGATACCCGTTTCACCGAAATGTTTATTCGCAGTAAGGCTATATCGGGCTATGGCCCTGTGCGTATTCGTATGGAGCTTAAACAAAAGTTCATTTCAGCTGATCTCATTGATCTAGGTTTTGATGAAATAGAAGATGAGATTAACTGGTCTGAAGAGGTTGATCGTTTAATTGATAAAAAAGCCAAAAACCTTGATTTAAGTGATATGAAAAGTAAAAACAAGGTGATGAGTTTTTTGCAGCGCCGTGGTTTTAAATTAGATCAGATATACGCTGGGTTTGACCGTCTTACATCGGACATTAATAGTTAAATTTTAATCAAGTGGCTGAAATGCCGGTATCACTATGCGATGCTGTTTCTTGATCCCGCTTACTGTTGTTTGGTTCGTGCTCAAATTGATCTTTTTAGTTTGTTGATAAGCGTAATGAAGGGTAAAGATTAACCCAAACGCTTGATTTTACCTAAGTTCGGCTCAATATTGATTGCATGTACTTAGGGGCTAAAATTAGATGAAGCTTTTACTCTTCACGTATTGTTGTTTGTTGTCTGGCGTATTGTTTGCGGACGGTTATGTTACGTCTGATGTAGCAATGATTGAGCCATTAGATGCATCTTTTAGCTGTGTTGCCTTGTCAAATGCAGAAGATAAGTCAGATCTTTATGACTTAGATATATTAGCGCTTTATAATGATAACCACTCGTTAGCGTCCAGTGATACCCTAAGTCATTCTAATATGTACTTGCTGGTGAGCAGTCAATTAGACTATTTTTATCATACCCGCGCTCCACCTTTCATTATTTAAATCCCATTACATTAATAAATAGACATGCGCTGGTCTAGCTATTGGCTAGGTTCGTGCTGCATTCAAAATGTGAGATATCTAATGAAGCATTTAAAACTAAATGAAGTAAGTAGTGTTGTCGATTTTTCTAGCCCTATAGAGCATGGTGACATTTCTATTTCATCACCTGCAGCTTGGTTTTTTACCGACTTTGAAAAAGTTGAACCATCCACCATTCCATCATCAACCAGCGCAGACATGGCTAGGCTGTTAATGCTGAAATCCCATACGAGCTTAAAATTAGTGGTGGATAGTGACAGTAAATTTACGGGTGTTGTAACGCTTGATGAAGTAAGTGATCAGCGCATTACAGCAGAGCTGTCTAAAGCGGTTAAACGTGAAAGCATTACTGTTTTAGATCTAATGGTGCCAAAGGCTAGTATTAAAGGGTTTGAATTTTCAGAAATCGAAAATGCAGATATAAAGTCGGTCATTCATTATTTGAAAAATAATGGGCAAAAACATTGTTTAGTGATTGATAAAGAAACGAATAAAATTAGAGGAATATTTTCAGTCAGCGCGATAGCAAAAAAATTAGGTATACCTATAAACGTAAATGATGAGCTGAGTTTTTACCGAGTGTTTTCAGCTTTAGCATCTTAGGGTGTCGATCAGAGCCCAGCACTGGCTGTGCTCTGATCTTTAAATTTTAATGCAGTTTTAAGCGTGGGCGAATAATTTTATTGATGCGCCCAGATAGGCTCATTAAGGCCGTTTTAAAATAACCGTGTAATGCCACTTGGTGTAATCGGTATAGAGATACGTACACGATACGGGCTATTTTCCCTTCAACCATCATGCTGCCGCTACTTAAATTACCCATTAAGCTACCGACGGTGCTATAACGACTTAAGTTTACTAGTGAGCCTTTATCTTTATAGGTATATTCTTTAGGGGTGCGAGCTTCACTGATGCGGATTAAGTTTTTATACACATGGGATGCTTGTTGGTGTGCCGCCTGAGCACGAGGTGGAACCGGAACACCATTTTTTTGTAGCATAAACGAGCAATCACCGATGGCAAAAATGTTATCGTCATGAGTTGTCTGTAACGTTGGCTTCACCATAATTTGGTTTGCACGATTGGTTTCAAGATCCGCTAAATCTTTCATCCAGTCTGGCGCTTTCACACCTGCGGCCCAAATTTTCAATTCAGCTTCAATTAGATGACCTTCGTTAGTGATAAACCCTTCAGCTGTTACTTCTTTAATAAAGGTATTGGTTTTAACCTGAATGCTAATTTTTTCTAATTCACGATGGGCTGCACCTGAGATGCGAGGAGGCAGTGCCGGTAATATGCGATCGCCAGCTTCTATTATACTTACCTGTAATTGATCAGAACTTAACTTATCTAGCCCATACGCCGATAACTCTGAGGCCGTATTATGCAGTTCGGCGGCTAATTCAACGCCTGTGGCTCCAGCACCAACAATAGCAATATTGAGTTTGTAATTGCCTTTTATAGTCGCGGTATTGTTGGCTTTTAAATAGGTATTCAAAAGTTTTTGATGAAATTTGTCAGCTTGTGCGCGACTATCTAAAAACGAACAAAACTCTTTAGCGCCCTTTGTTCCAAAGTCATTGGTTTGACTACCAATGGCTAACACAAGAGTGTCATATTGTAAGCGGCGCTCAGGCAGAACTTCTATTTTGTTGTCGTCATAAATTGGCGCAAGAATGATTTCTTTTTTGGTGCGATCCAAATTATTCATGCGGCCAATATGAAAGTTAAAATAGTGGTTATAGGCTTGAGCGCGATAGCTTAATTCATCAATCCCGCTATCAAGAGAGCCTGTAGCTACTTCATGTAGTAGTGGTTTCCACAGGTGTGTGTTATTCGCATCTACAAGATGAATATTCGCGTGGCTGCGTTTACCAAGTGTGTTGCCTAGCTTGGTGGCCAGCTCTAAGCCGCCGGCGCCGCCGCCTACAATGACAATGTTTTTCATGGGGTAAGTCCAAATAAAATAGTTCTAGAATGCATCCGTGTAGATTCATTCTAGAAATATCTTTAAGTCATTCAAAGTATAGTGCAATTAGGGCGGGCATTATAAACATCATAAGATATTTAACAAATGCGGCCAGTGAAGCCATTATTTGATGAATTCAAATACGAGGCAGGCGATTAAAAAGCCAATGAATCCTTTTATCCAAAGTCGATTGCTATGTTTGAACTCAGGCACACTTTGATCAGATGAAACCATTACTTCAAGGTGTGCTAAGTCTGATGGTGCCATAACAGCGCGACAATTGCGCTCGTCGCTGAAATGGATGTTAACGATTATTTGCTCACCGTCGGTTTGTTCAACTTCATAACGAGTTACTTGATCAGGCCCAATGCGAAACTCACCGTCAGCGTTGAATGGCTGCATATGGGCCAGTACGGTAATGCCATTGACTTCTTTGAAGCGCCAATTGCCAGAGCCTAAATGTCCTGATACGACTTGAATCATGCAAATACTCCGATAATCCTTAAACTGCTAAATATGCTGAGTATCGTGGCGATAGATAAAATACTTTTTTGAATAAGTGGAGTTAATTGCTTGAAATGTAAATGCGCGCGATAAAACGGCTCGTTTGCAAACGGGCCCACGGCCAAGCTAATCATCAGGCCTAGCACGCAAGTAATTAAGGTAATACAGGCAATTATGGTCATGGTTACATGTCCGTTGGTATGGCAAGTTGGACTTCAGCACCGATAATATTATCTTTTTCGTCGGTGAATAATTGCCCTTTTACGGACGTGCCAGTGGAAGGTTGCTTTGGCATAAATAAGTTAGGAAGCAGGGCGCTCGGTAAAATACTGTCAGGCTCTGTATTGCCTATTTTAATAGCACTTTCAAAATCGGGTTCATAACGTAAGTTCAATTGATTGCTTGGTAATAAATCTTGAAGTTCTTCATCGAGGGTGTCGGGTGTGAGTGGTTCATCTGATTTTAATGACGAGAAAAAATTAGCAGTATCTTGGAATAATAAGGCAGATTGCTTTGCCCAGTCATCGAGGTGTTGCTCATGTTTATGTTTTTCTGAAAACAGGTAGGTTGCAATAAATACAGCAACAAGCAGTGATACAAATAATACTTTCACAAACACCCACAATGCTAAGCTCGAGAGGCTGCATTATGGGCGTTACAAAGGTCGGTTTCAATAGCGCAAGTGTCAGTAAGTGTAAGCTTTATCGGGTTTTAGTTGAAAGCTTGCCCTGGCTGAACACCTAATGCTTTCAATATTTTAGCTAAAGGGCAAAAACCGGTAAAAGCCGCCTGAAACATATTCACACCAATAAATGCGGTAAACCAAAGCCAGTGTTCGCTATGCAGTTGCGAAAGGGTCAAGCTAAGCAGAACGAATAGGCCTGCAATGGCAAAAACAAAGCGATCAATAGACATGATGTTGTGCTCTTATTTAGTTAAGTTACCTCTAAATTAGTATTATCTAATATATATTGCAAGATTATTTATGTAACAATTTGAAAAAGCCTTCTCAATTACCAGACTATTGATCGTCAGCTCTCGTCTGGCGTGAGTATTGTCGTTATACTAGCGCCCTTTATTTGACAACAATAAGCGCCCAGCCCCGTGCTCGCGCAGCCTGATGGACGAAGTATGAAAACCGCAGAAATAAGACAGTCGTTTCTTGACTACTTTGCAAGCAAGCAACATGAAGTTGTTGCCAGTAGTTCTCTCATTCCAGGTAACGACCCTACATTGATGTTTACCAATGCGGGTATGAACCAATTTAAAGACGTGTTTTTGGGGCAAGATAATCGCTCTTATAATCGAGCGACCAGCAGTCAACGCTGTGTGCGTGCCGGTGGTAAGCACAATGACCTTGAAAACGTAGGTTATACCGCACGTCACCATACCTTCTTCGAAATGCTGGGTAATTTCAGCTTTGGTGACTATTTCAAGCAAGATGCTATTAAGTACGCTTGGGAATTCCTAACCAGCAAAGAATGGTTAGGCCTACCTACAGATAGATTGTTGGTTACCGTCTATGCCGACGATGATGAAGCCTATGACATTTGGCACAAAGAAATGGGCCTTTCTGCCGATAAAATCATTCGTATTGGCGACAATAAAGGCGAAAAATTCGCTTCTGACAACTTCTGGCAAATGGGTGATACCGGCCCTTGTGGTCCTTGTACAGAGATCTTCTACGATCACGGCGAACACATTTGGGGTGGCAAACCGGGCACACCAGAAGAAGACGGCGACCGTTTCATTGAAATTTGGAACAACGTTTTCATGCAGTTTAATCGCCAAGCCGATGGCACTATGGACCCTCTACCAAAGCCTTCTGTTGATACAGGTATGGGTCTTGAACGTATTTCGGCCATTATGCAGGGCGTGCACGCCAACTACGAAATAGATTTATTCCAAGGTTTAATCAAAGCAGCGGCTGATGTCACTGGCGCAAAAGATTTGACCAGCAAGTCGTTACTTGTGATCGCTGATCACATTCGCTCATGCAGCTTTTTAATTAGCGATGGCGTGATGCCTTCTAATGAAGGTCGTGGTTATGTATTGCGCCGTATTATTCGTCGCGCCTTGCGTCATGGTCACATTTTAGGTGCGAGTGATTTGTTCTTTTACAAGCTGGTATCAGCGTTAGTAAAAGAAATGGGTGAAGCCTATCCTGAGCTTGCTAAAAATCAGCCTCATATCGAAAAAATACTGAAGCTTGAAGAAGAGCAGTTTGCTAAGACCCTTGATCACGGCATGAAGCTACTGGAAAGCGCTATTGCAGATTTAGAAGGCGATACGATTCCAGGTGAAACAGTGTTTAAGCTATATGACACATATGGCTTCCCGATGGATTTAACCGCGGACATCGCCCGTGAAAAAGATTTAAAAGTAGACGAAGCCGGTTTTGATGTCTGCATGGCAGAGCAAAAAAACAAAGCCCGTGCTGCGTCTAACTTCAAAGTTGATTATACCGACACCCTAAACCTTGATGGCCAAACCGATTTCACTGGTTACGACAGCCTATTAAACCAAGGCAATATCATCGCGTTATTTAAAGAGGGTGCTCAAGTTGACCGTCTAAATGCTGGTGACGAAGGCATGGTTGTATTAGACAGCACACCTTTTTATGGCGAGTCAGGTGGTCAGGTGGGTGATAAAGGCTTGCTAACCGGCAACGGTATTGAGTTCATTGTTACCGACACCACCAAAGAACAGAAAAACCACTTGCACCACGGTGAAGTGAAATCGGGTACGTTAACAGTAGGTGCTGCATTGAGTGCGAGTGTCGACGAGCATAAGCGTCAGCAAACAGCATTGCACCACTCAGCGACACACTTATTGCACGCAGCACTACGTGAAACATTAGGCGAGCATGTTCAGCAGAAAGGATCATTGTGTACTTATGATCGATTACGTTTTGACTTTGCCCACTTTGAAGCCATGACAGCACAAGAGTTGTTAGCGGTTGAGAAAAAAGTAAATGAGCAAATTCGCGTTAATACGCCGGTCAGTACTCAGCTGATGGATGTTGAGGCAGCAAAAGCAAATGGTGCCATGGCATTGTTTGGTGAGAAGTATGATGACGAAGTACGCGTACTGAGCATGGGCAGCGACAATTTCTCAGTTGAACTTTGTGGTGGTACACATGCGAAGCGTACGGGTGATATTGGTTTCTTAAAAATAGTAAGTGAAAGTGGTGTAGCAGCTGGGGTTCGTCGAGTTGAAGCTGTGGTTGCAGAAGCGGCATACGATTATATTGCGAACATGGAAAGCACCCTTTCCGCAATCGCGGCACAAGTGAAAGGCAATCGTGAAAGTGCGCTTGATAAAGTGGAATTGGCAGTTGCTAAGAACCGTCAGCTAGAAAAAGACGTACAACAACTTAAAGCCAAATTGGCATCTGGTGCAGGTACAGACTTAGCCGCAGGCGTGAAACAAATTAACGGTGTGAATGTCTTAGCTGCACAATTGGACGGCGCAGACGTGCCAGCCATGCGCGGCGCGATGGACCAACTGAAAAACAAATTGGCCAGCGCGGTTATTTTGTTAGCCAGCAGTGAAGGTGACAAAGTGACCTTAATAGCAGGTGTCACAAAAGACTTATTAAGTAAGGCAAAAGCAGGCGATATCGTTAAAGAGCTTGCTCCTTACGTAGATGGTCGTGGTGGCGGTAAGCCAGACCTTGCACAAGCTGGCGGTAAAAAACCAGAAGGTATACCTGCTGCATTGGCCGCCTTTGAGCAATGGGCTGAAGCTAACTTATAACGGTAATGGTAGGGGTAAAAGCCCCATCCATGAAGTGTTGACGTTGGTGGCATAAGCGAATTTGAAAACTGTGAGTATAAAATCAAAAAACAGACAGTTTATTGATTAAACCTATTTTTGCATGGGTTTAGATATTTTACACAGTTCCAAAACGGCGTTAATTAGTGTCTAATTAGCGCCCAAATTTTGTACCCTTTATGAAGAGCCTGAAACCATGGCATTGTATGTACACAAATATGGCGGCACCTCGGTCGGTAGCGTAGAGCGAATCGAAGGCGTTGCTAAGAAAATTAAAAAATTCAAAGACGAAGGTCACGATGTCGTGGTCGCAGTGAGCGCCATGAGTGGTGAAACCAATCGCCTTATTGAACTTGCAAATGCGATTACGGATCAGCCAACCCCTCGTGAGATGGATGTGTTGGTCAGTACTGGCGAGCAAGTCACTATTGCACTATTGAGCATGGCTTTAAATAAGCTAGGCGTACCCGCAAGATCGTACACGGGCGCTCAAGTGAGGATACTAACGGACAGCGCTCATATGAAAGCGCGCATTCAAGATATCGACACCCAAAAAATTCGCGGTGATCTTGCTGAAGGTCGAGTTGTTATCGTTGCTGGCTTCCAAGGTGTGGATAGCGATGGCAATATCACCACACTTGGTCGCGGTGGTTCTGATACAACGGGTGTTGCTTTAGCGGCTGCACTTAACGCTGATGAGTGTCATATTTATACAGACGTTGATGGCGTCTATACCACGGACCCTCGTGTGGTAGAAAAAGCCCGTCGTATGGATAAGATTACCTTTGAAGAAATGCTTGAAATGGCCAGTCTTGGTTCAAAAGTATTGCAAATTCGTTCTGTGGAATTTGCTGGTAAATATAAAGTGCCACTGCGTGTATTGCATAGCAGTAAAGAAGGTAACGGCACCCTTATTACAATAGAGGATGATGAATCAGTGGAACAGCCAGTTATTTCCGGAATTGCATTTAACCGTGATGAAGCCAAATTAACCGTATTAGGTGTGCCAGATATTCCTGGTGTGGCTTCTAAAATTTTAGGCCCTGTAAGTGCTGCCAATATCGAAGTCGATATGATCGTGCAGAACGTAGCAGCCGATAAAACCACTGACTTCACCTTTACCGTACATCGTACTGACTTTGTGAAAACAGAAGCAATCTTGCGTGAAGTAGCACAAAGCTTAGGTGCTCGTGAAGTATCTGGTGCTAAAGACATCACTAAAGTGTCCTTAGTAGGCGTTGGTATGCGCAGCCATGCAGGTGTTGCGAGTAAGATGTTTGATGTTTTAGCGCAAGAGAACATTAATATTCAGATCATTTCTACTTCAGAGATTAAAATCTCTGTTGTGATTGCTGAGAAATATCTAGAGTTGGCTGTGCGTGCATTGCATACAGCCTTCGATCTAGATGACAATGACAAGTAATTAAGAAGAACGTCAAGGATTAGACACCTTCTGGTAAAAACGCGTTGGAATTCCATCGCACCCTAGGTCGTCGGCCAGTAAGCCTCTAATTTGGCACTTTCCATAACTAAATATTCTGGAAAGGTTAGATATGAGGCTTTTAATTTTTGAAAGCTGGTCAATAATAAATCTTATGGATGCTCGTTTTATCATTAAAGCGGGGATTAAAGTGGTTAGCTAAAGCAGTGTTGATCACATGTTCAGGAGAATGAAATGCTCATTTTAACGCGTCGTGTTGGTGAAACTCTTATGGTTGGTGACGAAGTAACCGTCACTGTTTTGGGAGTTAAAGGTAATCAAGTACGAATTGGTGTGAATGCGCCAAAAGAAGTCGCGGTTCACCGTGAAGAAATTTATCAACGTATCCAAAATGAAAAAGAACAGCCGTCTGAAGACTAAATTTGCGCTAATGTGTTAATTTCATTGAAATTTTTCCTTTTAATTTCTCTGTAAAGTGGTAACATACGCCGCGTGTTGGAGAGATGGCCGAGTGGCTGAAGGCGCACCCCTGCTAAGGGTGTATAGGAGAAATCTTATCGAGGGTTCGAATCCCTCTCTCTCCGCCATCACAACTCTTTTTATTAATACTTCTAGTAAAAATAAAAAGTGGCGATAGTTGACTAATATTTTAGTTTATCTATAATTCGCCGCCCCAAACGATGCGCTCATAGCTCAGCTGGATAGAGTACCTGGCTACGAACCAGGCGGTCGGAGGTTCGAATCCTCCTGAGCGCACCATCTTTTAAACAGTTACTGATTCTGTTTTAAAGAAAGTTTGAAAGATTATTTATAATCTTTAATTTATCAGTCTTGCGCTCATAGCTCAGCTGGATAGAGTACCTGGCTACGAACCAGGCGGTCGGAGGTTCGAATCCTCCTGAGCGCACCAGATTACAAAAAGCCCACATGAAAATGTGGGTTTTTTTATGCCCAAAATAAATGGCTTTGAAATAAAATGCGCTCAGGCGGGTGAGATCCTTTAGGTCGCTCTCGTGCATACCCAAAGCACTCATTGCATTCGCGGGGTAGGCTCTCCATGCACTTCGCGACATTAGTGAATCCCTTCACGTCGTTCGATTGCCGAAGGCAAGACCGACGCAGTCGCCCCTATGTTTTTTAGGTTGCGGGCACGAAGCGCAGTCAATCCTCCTGTTGGGTGTTTCGGTTAGGATTGTTTTCCATGCGCATTAATTTTAGCGCAGGTGCGTTTTATGGATGTTGCGAAGTATTTGAATAGTTTCAAGATTCAACGCTTTTGCCAGCTCGGTTCTTTCTTTGGGGAGGTATCCCCAACCCCTCTTCGCTCATACTTCACACCGCTGGCCTCTCATATATTAACAAGACACTTTGGTTGTAGCGGTGTTCAGAAATCGCATTTTGTAATCGTCACTGATTTGATTCCCGTAGGTTTTGGTGTGATGCTATTGTGGGAGGGTGCTTGCACGCGACAAGGGTTCAGTGGCTAAACAAGAGAAGTCTAAAATAATTTTGTCATACTCGACGCGAGGCACGAGCAGATCGGGTATTTATTTCCACACCTGTGTTTTCATATGAGTTTTAATAGTTTTAATTTTCGCAATCAGGATCATTAAAGCCAGCACGGTTTTCTTTCTTGGGGATGAACCCCAGCCCCTACGTTCACCCTGAGCTTGTCGAAGGGCGCGCCTAACTATCCACGGCAGGCATCTTATATATTTAATTGGGCTTTGGTTGTTGTCGAGGATAAATGGCGCATTTTGTTATCGTTTCGGGTGTGATTTACTGTAGGCTCTAAATCGACTTTGTTTTTTCTTATAATTGTGGTGCTATGGATGTAGATTATAGATAATGAGTTTTTAGTACCTTGCAAGGTAGCGAAGCTTGCAAGGTCTTATGATTAAAATGTTAGCTGCAAGGGAGGCAATGATGGAAGCCAGGACGGAACTAATTAAACTTTACTTTGCGCATATTGAAGGCAAATTAGAAAAGATTAGAGATATATCTAAAATCTCTGAAGAAGAAGCTCTTATGCTATGTTGTTGCCACATAGAAGCGCTTGGAGCTAGGCAATATCGAGAAATTGAATATGTAAATCTGCCTCGTAAAGCCCTAGCGAATTATTCAAAGTCTGCAGTATTTACAGAAATTCTTGTTCGTTATAGCAGTTACGACTTTTGGGATAAAATTCATCCGATTGGCCTGCTAGATTTTATGCCAAAAATATTTAATAACAATTATCAAGACTACGTGATTGCTCTAAGTGAAATTGGTTACGAATTAAGAGAAAAAGAGTTTGTAATCGACCATGTTAAAAGCCTATTCGAGAATTCCGTTCAAAAAGAATGGTTCAATAATCATATACACAAAGGAACAATTGGAAACATTGCTTATTCAAAAGTTCGTAGTGAGATTGTACATAATATAAGTCATCAACCGATTACTTTTCTTGCAAAATGGCAGGGCGAAGACTTGCCTGATATTGACTTTTCCTTAATGGAGAGGTGTTTAAGTAATATCATTGAGCAATTGAAAGTAGTCTCATTTCACACAGGGATATTTTGGTGGGAACAGTAAGTCAGCTAACATGCAGATTAATCGGACGAATTATTCACTGACATCTTTAAATATTTTCTAGGTGAGAGGATATTAGCCTTAAGGTAGAAAAGTATAATGTATAGAAATAAACTCGATGTAATGTGTTTGGGAAACATCAAGGAAGCTGCTTTATACTTTGATAGAGTCATTCCATTAAGGTGCGATTCTTTTCGTCATAACGAAGATGGTCCCTATTTCACAACACCAGAGCCATTACCCACAAAGTATGCAAACTCTTTAATTTTTGGTGAGGAAGACCTTAACTGGAAAACTATAATGGAGTTTATGACTAAACAGTGGGCGGAGTTCGCCAGAAGTTTATGTAAAGACTTCCCTGATCAAATAAAAGGCTTCGATACAGATATATATGAGGAACTCTACAGAGCAAATATAACAGGTCAATCGGGAAGGAGTTTTCGTTCTTACTTCACTGATTTTGCAAAATCAGTGGGGGTAGACAAACCAAATATACTACTGAGTGGGCAAGATGAGAATTGCTCGTTCGAATCTTCATTTATTGAAGTAGCGTTAGCTGGTACGAGTTTGATTGAGGCTGTAAATCATTCTGTGTAACCGCCAGTGTTAAATATAGTCTTTTAAACGGTCTTCGAATTCAATCATAAAACGATTCAAGGCCGGTTTCCAATTTCTAATAGGCATCGTCCATTTTTCTGAC
>JBLHLT010000025.1:0-37829 GCA_047621325.1 Oceanicoccus sp. | reverse complement strand
TTTTTAAAAACAAGACCTTAAATCAAGGCGCTTAACTTAATTCCCGTAGGACTTAACTCAAGCGAGGCGCGCATTTTACAGTGATAATCACTTGCGTCAACCTCTTTTTGAAAGTTTGTTTCAAACTAATTACAAATTGTTTAAAACTTATTTTTTCTTTCAAAATCAACAATTTAGTTTCGATGTAAACATCGTCTTGCCTTGTTGAGGTGGCGCATTCTACCTATCTAGAGCACTGAGTCAATACTTTATTACAATAAGATGAATCTATCTTATATTTAGTACTGAATAACCTAAATACCTATCTAGGTGAAAGTCTAAATGACCTCTACTCTTCTATATAAAGGAAGTAATTCCATTTCTATGAGTGCTTTATAGATTTGACTGCAATGGCTTATATGAAGCTGAGTTATTCTTGATTGGCTTTTTTCACAAAAAAACGGATAAGTTTACACTTATCCGCTTCAGGTTCGTTCTGCTATATTTGATATCTTTTAAACTAACTGGCTACTGCCATTTTTCTTTAAGGATCGCTTGTTCAATCATATCCAGGTCAGGAATGATTGCATGGCCTGTTTCTAATGTGACGGCCATTTTTTGGCCTTTGAGTAAATTGCCATTATGGTTTTCTTTAATTGCTGCTTCTTCAAGTTTAATTAGACTTGGTATACCTTGGGTAATCAATCCAAAAAAACGCAAGCCACCGGTCTCACCATTTGGTGCATTTACCACTGCTACTCGTAAGTCTTGGCCTTGCGGGCCTGTGCGCTGGCCACAAAATGACTCATAAGAAATAATTGGAATCATTGTACCGCGCCACTCGATAGCGCCAACAATCCATTCTACTTCAGTTGTCGTCGCCTGCGGTGTTTGATATGGAATTAACTCTGCCATGGTTACGTTAGGCAAAACAATTCGACCGCCCTGCATCGGTATTAATAGGCAAGGCAGTGCTTCTTTAGTCTGCTGGTTACTTGTCAATGATTGCATGAGTGGTATCCACCAAGCGTTGATTTTCTAATTGATTAATATGCTCGACTAAGTGTTGAGCCAACTGTTGTGGCGAACCACTAAAACTAACGGCACCGGTTTCGCGCGATGCATCCGGCATGGCTGCACTTGCACAGGTTTCACTGTTTTGCGCCCAAATTTGCGTAGCGTGCTCATCAAGCTGAGAGACGGCTTCTGCGCCGTCATTCCCCATGCCGCTAAATAAAATAACGCCCGCTTGTGGGAATCCTTGCAGTGTATTCAAAATAAGCTGGTCAACGGAGGGACCATAAGGTCCAGGCCAAGATCGATCGTAAATCTGCACTATTTCGTCTTTAAAGCCGATCTCTTTATCAGTAGGTGCAATCAGCACGTCACCATTATGAATTTTGGCTCCTTGCTCTGCGATGCGTAATTTAAAGTGCGAATGACGCCCTAAAACTTGAGCCAGTACTTGTACAAACTGTGCATCTATATGCTGGCCATACACGAAACCTACTGGTAAACCTTTTGGTAATGCATCTAAAAATAATTTAACGGCTTCAGGTCCGCCTAGGGAACTGCCTATTACAAAGATATTGCGAGCTTGGTTTTCGCTGTCGCCGATTAATGTTTTAGGTAAAGGTATCGCTGTCGTCTGTGGCGCTAATTGTTCGATGGCGGTGATACTCGCTTGAGTATTGCCAGCAATAATAAAATCTTGGCCAATAAGATTTTTCAGCTTCGCGTACAGACGTTTTTCCCAACGAGGGTATTCAGGGGTTTGTGGTGATGGTGCAGCCTCGAAGCCCAATAGAACCGGCTGCTCTAATTCACAAAATGCATCGAGCAAGTCGTCATCTTCGCGTAAATCAACCAACCAAGCAGAGACATCTAAATCAAAGCCTTTCAATTGAAGGCTTTGCGGACTCAAGCTTATCACCTCGCAGCCAAAATCTTCTATGGCTCTGCGTAAACGATGAATATGTAATGAGTCCTCTGCCACCACTGCCAGCTTTAACGAACGGTGTCCGCTCACTGATTTTTCCCTGTGATATCTTTAATAGCGCCCAATAAAATGTCTTCTTGGAATGGTTTACCTAGGTATTCATTCACACCGATACTCATGGCACGTTCTTTATGTTTATCACCTGTTCGAGAGGTAATCATAATGATCGGCACATTTTTAAGTACCGAGTGGTGACGCATTTGCGTGGCCACTTCGAAACCATCCATACGTGGCATCTCAATATCAAGCAACACCACATCAGGAATGTGATCTTGTAACACCTCAAGTGCTTCAATACCATCTTTTGCCGTGCGTACTTCCATGCCGTTACGCTCAAGTAAGCGAGTGGTTACCTTACGTACCGTCACTGAGTCATCGACTACCAATACTGATGTAATACCATCATTTGCACGCTCAAGCTGCGCCTCGGCTTTGTGTTCAAGTTCGATATGCTGTTTGTATTCTAAGCTATTCACATGGCGCATCATGTTTGGTAGATCAAGAATAATCACCACACTACCGTCGCCTAAGATGGTACCGCCTGACACACCTAATACAGCGTTAAACTGCGGGCCTAATGTTTTCACCACAATCTCACGAGAACCCATTAGTGTATCTACTTGAATCGCCGCAGGTTGCGAGCCACGTACTAGTACCACGGGCATTGGCGTGTTGTTGTCACTTAAGCGGACAATATTTTCATCGCGCAATAAGTTACCAAGGTACTCTAATTGATACTCTCGGCCGCCGTAGTTATAAACAGGCTTATCTTGCTTATATAACTCAAGTAAGTTTTTCGCACTGATACGAACAATACCTTCAATACTGTTCAGCGGAATAGCAAATAATGCCTCTCCCACTTTGGTCATCAATGCGCGGTTAACCGATACGGTAAATGGCAAACGAATAATAAATTCTGTGCCTTTACCTTGTTGTGATTCGATCACAACCGTGCCGCCTACTTGTTTAATTTCGCTGTTTACAACATCCATACCGACGCCACGGCCAGAAATCTGTGTGACTTTTTCAGCGGTACTGAAACCAGCCTGTAGTATGAATTGAAAAACTTCTTGATCCGGTAGTTTTACACTTGCATCCAATAAACCACGTTCGATTGCCTTTTGACGTACGGCTTGTAAATTAATACCCGCGCCATCATCACCTAGGCGCAATACCACATCACCACCGTCGCGAGAAAGATCGAGGTAAATATTACCGGTTTCAGATTTGCCAGCCGCTGCACGTTTTTCTTGGTTTTCTAAACCATGGTCAACTGCGTTACGTAGCATATGCTCTAGTGGTGAAATTAAGCGCTCTAATACGCTTCTGTCCATTTCACCTTCGGCATTACTAACATGAAGCTCAACTTGTTTGCCTAACTCTTGGCCTACTTGGCGCACGATACGACGTAGACGTGGCACAAGTCGACTAAACGGCACCATGCGCGTTTTCATTAAGCCTTCTTGCAGTTCCGTATTAACCCGTGACTGTTGCAGTAATAGCGTTTCAGCATCTTTGGTTTTGTTCAGTAGCGTGGCTTTAATGTCGATCAAATCCGACGCTGATTCCACTAGTGAACGTGATAGCTGTTGCAACTGAGAATAACGGTCCATTTCTAATGGATCGAAATCTTCATAGTCAGGGCCTTGTTGTTCACGACGGAACAACACTTGCGCTTCTGTTTCGATATCTAAACGACGCAACTGATCCTTAAGACGATCAAGCGTAGAGTCCATTTCTTCTAAGGTATATGAGAAATCCGTTACTTGGTTTTCTAATCGACCCCGACTAATTGATGTTTCACCGGCCAAGTTAACTAAGCCGTCTAATAGCTCAGCGGGTACTTTGATCATCTCTTGCGGTTGAATGCGAGCTTGCTGCGCTTGTGACGCCGCCTGAGCTTGAGCTGCCCGTTGAATTTTAGCGTCTGCAGTGGCTTTCGCCGCCGACAATGACACGACATTACTGGCTTGCTCTTTAATTTCTTGAGGTTTGACTTGGGCAACCTCTAGCACTGCAGAGCCTTGCAGGCTTTGGTTTAACCAAAGCTGTATGCTATCAATACGACTGGCGATTAAGTCATACTGCTGATGTAAGCTTGCAAATAAATCGCTATCGCCACCCTGCTTTTTCATTAAGCGAACTTGTAGTTCATCTTCCATGTTATGTGCAAGATCACCGATTTCACTTAAACCCGCAATACGAGCGCCACCTTTAAAAGTATGTAAAACACGCTGGATAGATTCATTATGTTTTAAGTCATCCGGTTCACTTTGCCATTGCAAAATAATGCCATCTAACTCTTCCATTAATTCTTCAGCTTCTTCTAAGAAGATCTCAACGACTTCCGCATCAGCATCCAATGCCATTGTAGCGACTGAAATGCTTTCTGGTTGATCAGCAGCTGGTTCTGGCGAACACGTTTCAACGTCGACACTGTCGTCACTCGGCAACTCTAATGATTCACCCGCTATAAATAGCTGTATAGCCGTAATTAGTTCTGGCGCTGACTTGATAGGCTGTTGATTCGCCAGTGCATTGACCATCTCAGCGAGACGATCGTGACACAGGTGCAATAAATCAAACAGCTGATCTGTTACCGACAAACGACCAAGGCTTAAACCTTCGTACAAATCTTCTAGTTCATGCGCTAAATCACCAATAGCATCAATCTCAGCCATACGCGCGCCACCTTTAAAGGTGTGTAGATCGCGCTGTAGTTCAGCCACTTCGAGCAAATTGTCTTTATCGTTTTGCCATGCGTCTAATGACCCACTAATTGAATCAACCAGCTCTTGTGCTTCTTCTAGGAAAATATCCAACAGCTCAGGATCAATATCGCTTTGGGCTTGTGCTGGCGCAACATCTATTATTGGAAGATCAAGCTCAATTGCATTGTCTTCTGATGACTTAAAAATCTCAGTTTCTCGAGCAGCTACATCTGCATTATTAACCGTTCGAGTTAATTGCTTAACGAGTTCAGTTTCTGGCACAACCGCTTGGCTTGCCGCAACCATATCCATCATGTTTAACAGGCCTTCATGACCTTCTTTAATGACATCAATGAACGGATCATTCGCTGCAATTGCAGCCTGCTCAACCTGACCATAAGCCGATTGCAATGCTTCACACAAACTAACAATGGGTAATAAATCTGCCATCTGCGCACCTTTTTCTAAGGTATGCAGTTCATCGATAATGCCATCCAATAACTGAATTTTGCTGGAATCTTCTTGCCAGTTTTCAAGGTTTTCCTCAACATCCATTAAAATATCCATACCTTCGGATAAGAAAATTGAGAGCACCTGCGGATCAACATTATTACGGCTGGTGTTTGTGCCTAGTTTCTGATGAAACTGCTGGATAAGCTGCTGACTTAAACGCTGCACATCCGCAGTGATATCTTCGCTACCGGATATTTTACCGAATGGATTTGTACTTAACTGAGAAAAACCCTCATCTATTAAGTCTTTACCACGAATAAATAGGTGAATGATTTCAGCGGTTGTTTCAACATGATATGCACGTAAATCTTTAGCGAAATGCTCTAACACTCCAGCGATATCACCAATCGATTCGATATGCGCCATATGCGCACTGCCTTTAAGCGTATGTAATGCGCGCTGCAATTCATCCGTTATTGGCGAGCTATAATCACTATTCTGTTCAGTGTCGATAAAGTCTTGCACCACTCTTAGGTGGGACTCAACTTCGGCACTGAAAACCTCTAATAATGCCGGATCTAAACTAGCTATGTCATCTAAATCATCGCTAGCGTCATCTTGAGCTTGCTTGGCCTGCTCAATATTTTGCTTTAACGCACCCGACATAACCTCAGCGCATGGCGCTACCGTTTCACCATTAGAAATCGCATCGGCATATTCTTGAATAAGCTTAACGTCAACGTCACTTGGCTGGCGCTTCTCGAAATTACTGATGAGCTGTGGCACTTGTGCCACTACAAACTCAACGATATCGACAAATGATTCGCTCATTACAATCGTATTATCTAGTAGGCGATTGAACATATTTTCAATCGCCCAAGCGGTCTCACCGATTTCTTCCGCACCTACCATGCGACCACTACCTTTTAAGGTATGGAATGCACGACGTGTTGTAGCAAGCGCGTCGCTATCACCGTTATTGGCTTTAAATACAGGCCAAAACTCTTCGATGGTTTCTAGAACTTCTTGGGCTTCTTCTAAGAAAATTTCAATGATTTCATCATCAATCAAATCATCGTCATCATCTTCAAACGTACTTGCTGCTTCAATTTCAGATTCATTGGTTGATATTTGTTCAGCATCTTCAATCTCAAATGCATCATCAATAACAATATTCCAATCACCATCGTCTTCCGGTTCGTCTTCAAGAAGACGCAATGATTCATTGAATTCAGCACTTAATTCTTGCGCTTCTGTGCTTTCTTCATCAAGAGTAATTGTGTCAGTATCATCTTCATTAAGCTCAAATGTTAGCGACCCGTCTGCTTCATTCAAATCATCAACTGGCAGACCGAATTCTATCGTCTCTTCAGACGTGTCGGTATCTAACTCAACCGCTACAACCAACTCAGACATAGGTTCGTCATGTTGAGAAGGTACTGAGGAAGTAAAATCGATTTCTTCTAAGTCATCCTCGATAGCCTGTGTTGCTAAAATGCTATCGTCTGGTGCTAGATCCTGCGTTGCGATATACGGCAAGATGGCTTCGCGGGCACGCAATAAAATAGACGAACCATCACCTTGATTATTCTCATCTAAGCGCTCAAGGAAATATTCAATACCACTTAATGACTCAGCAAGGGCATCTAGTAACGTGTCGCTTGGGCGTTCTTGCGTATCGACTTGTTTATGTAAAATATTAGAACAGGAACGTGCGATATCTGCCGCTTCAATTTGTGGCACCATAACTAACGTGCCGCGCAAATTCATTAATAAATCAGCCGCTTCGCCAAGCAATGCCAATGCACCGTTTTTCGTCGCGTACTCAACAATCAAGTCTTTAACTTGTTCAATGAAACTTTTCGATTCATTTAGAACAACTTTCTGGGCTTCGCCTAATTGCTGTACTTGAGGTAACTCATTTTGAGTCGAACTAAAACGATCACTCAAACCAACCAAGGTTGCTTCTACATATAACAAAGCACCCGCGATATCCATTAACTGGGTATTGTCAGCCGTCTTATTGTTATCAACAAAACCCTTAACAATTTCAAACTGATCTTGGATCACTTTACGTGGCACACCTAAACCTAGCATGCCCATCGTGTCACTAATTTGTTTAAAGCCTGGAACCAAGCCCGCTAACTGTGAGGGCTGAGCCACCTTATCTTGTACTAGCTGATCAAGTTCTTCTTTTAAACGGGTAATTTCTTCAATAAGTGCTGAGGCGACCGAGCTCATAGTCGCTTTATCGGGACCGCCTAGCGCCTTACGATCGGCATCGACTTCACTGCTCGAAGGTAATGCCTCACTTAATTTATATTCATTACGAACAAGCGTGATTTTATCTGTGATTTTTTCTGAGCGCGCCACGTAAAACAACAAATTTTTCAATAACTCTTCAGGGCGATCTTCTATGGCTTGCGCGCCATTATTCACCACATTCTTGAGCTCTGGCTCAAGCTGCTTTAACAGTTCTTTAACGGCGCTATTTAATCGAATGCCACCCTGTAATAAACCATCCAGCACAGCACTCGCCACACTCCATAAAGACTCAGCAGGTGTATTAGCAAAGAGTTTAGCTAGACGGGTGCTCACTTTTTGTAAATATTCGAGATTGTGCTGAGTGTCTTTACCTTTTAATACGCCCAGTAAAGCAACTTGATACATCTGACGCAGCTTTCTCAAAATGTCGATAAACTGCTTATCAGAGAATTGACGTAATTGCGTATCGCTTAACGGCTCAACGGGTTTTAATGTTGGCTGGAAAAGAGAGGTTTCAGATAAAAGACTTTCACCACGGGCCCCTCGCAGATCATTTAATACCGGCAACAATACAACCGGCAAATCACGGCGACCCAATTTGATGTGATCAAGATAATTAGGCAATTGTAAAATTGCCTGCATTAAGACTTCGCGTGCTTCAGCCGCATGACTGACATTGTCATCTAGCATGGCTTGCACAACGGCTTCCATTTCTTCAGCCAGCATGGCCGCGCCGTAGAATTCAACCATCTGCAAGGTGCCACGCACCTGATGCAAATAGGTTAAACAAAACTTAAGACGCGCAGTATCGTCAGGAGCTTCAACATAAGCTTCTAATTCATACTGAGCCTGCTTTAAGACTTCTTCAATTTCGCCTTTAACCCAATCAAGGGCTACATAATCATGGCGATCGCCCATAGTGGCTCCGCATCCTAGTTATTCTTGTACTTAAACACGCTTAATAAACGCGGTGATTTGTTCACCTTTAACCGGCGTTAAGTCTTGATGCTGCCAATCCAGCATCTCACCCATACCAATTAAAAGTAATCCACCTGGAGCTAATCGATCAACTAAATGATTGAGTATTTCCTGGCGGCGCCAATGGCGAAAATAAATAAGAACATTTTGGCAGTAAATAACGTGGCGTGTGCTTTTTGCTACTTTATCTAATTGCAAAATATTCACCTGCGCAAAGCAGGTATTTTTCTTTATTTCAGAAATTACGCCAAATTTTTGGTCGTCATTCTGTTTAAAAAATTGTCTCTGGTATGACTCAGGCAAAGTGGTTAAACGCCTTTGCTCAAACACACCTTGTCGAGCTTTATTCAATACCGGCACGCTAATATCCGTGCCTGTCACCATAAAATAATCGCGTTTATCTTCACCCAAATATTCATGAGCAAGCATGGCAAGTGTGTATACCTCTTCGCCACTGGAGCAACCAACACTCCAAATATCTAACGGATTTTTTTTGGTAAATTTTGCTAAATGGGTTTGAATATACTTACCCACATATCCAAACGCAGCGGGATCTCGATAAAAACGGGTTTCTTGTACCGTTAAACGATCAACCAAATTTGCCCACTCAATATTCCCCATAGGGCCGTGAACAATGCGCTCATAATATTCTTGGTAATTGTCACAGGACACTTCTCGCATTCGCTGAACCAAACTGGACTGCAAGTAAGATTTACGCTGCTCTGTGACATATATGCCGGTGCGAGTTTCCAACAGTTCTCGCCAAAGGGAGAACTGTTGTTCCGTCATTTCCGGCAGGGCTTTTAACGTCCACCCTGTCTGCGACACACCCGACACCTATTTACACGTTAGATTCAGGTAGCTTAAAGCCGGCTACAGATTCACGTAGTTTCGTCGCCATCTCTGCAAGGTTACCGATGGACTTCGCAGTCGCGGTTGTACCAGCAGAAGTTTGCGATGTAATTTCTTGAATTACGTTCATCGTATTAGAGATATGGCCCGCAGATGATGCCTGCTGACGAGCAGCGTTGGAGATGTTTTGGATCAAATCTGCAAGGTTTTTAGATACGGTTTCGATCTCTTCAAGTGCCACACCCGCATCTTGAGCAAGTCGAGCACCACGTACCACCTCAGCGGTAGTATGTTCCATCGAAATAACGGCTTCGTTTGTATCGTTCTGGATCGTTTTAACCAGTGCTTCAATCTGCTTGGTTGCAGCGGCTGAACGTTCTGCTAGTCGCTGTACCTCATCCGCAACAACTGCGAAGCCTCGACCAGCGTCACCGGCCATCGATGCCTGGATGGCCGCGTTAAGAGATAGAATGTTTGTTTGGTCTGCAATGTCGTTGATCAAGGAAATGATGTCACCGATTTCCTGTGACGATTCACCCAGACGTTTGATACGTTTTGATGTTTCTTGGATCTGCTCACGGATGTTATCCATGCCGTTGATCGTTGCCTGTACCACTTCAGCACCTTTGTTTGCGATCGTTACTGATCGCTCTGCCACCGAGGTGGACTCAGATGCGTTTGAAGATACTTGGTCGATGGACACCGCCATCTCATTGATCGCAGCAGATGCCCCAGCAATTTCTTGTGCTTGGTGTTCTGCCGCGTCTGCAAGGTGCATCGCTGTAGACTGTGTTTCTTGTGCAGCTGATGCAACCTGTACCGCAGTTTCGTTAATCGCGGTTACAAGTGCACGCATTTGGTCGATCGCGAAGTTGATAGAGTCAGCGATCGCACCTGTGAAGTCTTCGGTTACCGTTGCCTGTGTGGTCAAGTCACCGTCTGCAAGGTCAGCTAGTTCATCAAGTAAACGTAGGATTGCCATCTGGTTGGCTTCGTTTTTAGTTTCTTCTTCTTTAAGCGTGCTTTGCGTTTCTTGGTAAGTAATGAAACCAACCGCGCCAAGCATGGCAAGCGCCAGAATTGCCAGTACGTAACCGATCAACTGCAACATACTCCAAGAAGAAGCACGGTCAGCATGTAGTTCTGTTAATTCAGAAGATTTACCGAGTAAGGCTTGAGATAAATTGAAGATATTGTTGGCCGATTCACGCACCTGGAAAAGTTCAGGAGACGTTTCTAATATCTCATCAACAGAACCCGCTACGAATTCGAATAACTCAGAAATTTCAGCAAGTGAATCAACCGCTTCACCATCTTTAACTGGCTGAATATTCATAGCCACGTTGCCTTCGATCATACCGCTAAGCACTCGACCGAATAAGTTAGCATCACGACCAAAACTGTCTGCTGCCATTACCGCATCATCACCACCGGACAATACTTTGTTAACCGAACGTACAATACGCTCTGCTAACCAAGACTGACGCTGAGCAACTGCGACCTGCTCTGCAGGCGCGTCGTTATCTAGTAGAATTTCTACAACTTCATCGTATTCGACCTGCAACTGAGGAATCGTTTCAGAAAGCGTGGCGGCTACTTCGTGCAACGATAATACTGTGTCACGAGTTTCAACAATTCGGTCAGCACTGTCACGCACATCACCCCAAAGTGACTGCATCTCGGCAATACCATCAACAGAGCTAGGGGGTAGACCTGTTTCAGCATTACCATTTGCAATGAAACCCCAGCGAGTTTCAAAATTAGTACGAGCGACACCTAGTAATTTAAATGCCTCTTCTTTACCCGCTGCAGCTTCGACGGCGTTTTTCGCTATCTGCTGAGAAAGTACCCGTAACTCACCTGAGTGAGAAATATATTGCTTATCTTGATCCGACTTATACTGAACAAATATGGTGATACCAAGGAACGCCAAGATAAATACTACGAAGGCTGCGATAAAACCCAGTCGTGCAGTGTTATTCAGTAAAGTCGACAGGATTGCACTGCCCGCACTCGCTTTCATGTATAAACTCTCCGCAATCGTTACTTGTCTATTATTCTAGTTTTTGTGACTACATTATGTAGTTGGTACTTACTATACAGCAATATCCATATAGTTTTGATCATTGGCCAGTTCATCGAAACTGAATACTGGCCATAACTCTCCATCTCTAAGGTAAGCCCCAGAAATAAAAGCCTTTGCCTGCTCTGGAACATCCAGCTCGGGCGAATCTTGTTTACTTTCTACAGGAAAATATTGCATACCCAAAACAGCGTCTACGGTTAAACCGTTTAACAGATCGCCCTTTTCTATAATCAAGGTACGCTTATTTCGACTCGGTGTTGAACGACCGCCTAAAAATGCGGCAAGGTCCATCACCGGAATCAATCGACCGCGAACATTCGCAACACCTTGCACCCAATGTTTAACACCGGGAACTTGTGTTAGCTTAGGCGCGGTCAATATCTCACTTACATCTGACATAGGTGCCACATAGCGACGCCCTGCCAAAATAAAGCCTACTCCACGCCAACTCTCAACTGCTTCAATTCGTGACGGCAGTTCTGCCGCATGAGAGCGACAGCGAGAAGCGATGTCTTGGAGTAGTGCAAAAGGTGTCATCATTAAGCCTCGTCGATTACACCTTGAATGGTTTTTGCCAAAATTTCTTTCGAAACTGGCTTAACCAAATACCCTTTTGCGCCTTGACGTTGCCCCCAAACTTTATCGGTTTCTTGATCTTTGGTGGTAACGATCACAACAGGGATATGAGCTGTTTTTTCGTCTTTACTTAACTGACGAGTAGCTTGAAAACCGTTCAAACCGGGCATTACGATGTCCATTAGCACCGCATCTGGCAGTTCTTCACGCGCCAATGCCACACCATCTGCTCCATTTTCTGCGGTTAACACCTCAAAGCCTTCTGCTTCAAGCATCGACTTTAGAGTAAATGTTTCAGTGGGCGAATCATCAACAATCAATACGCGCGCCATAAGAACCTCAATTTCATATATAACTAATTATTTACACTAAGTGCTTCGCCACGTTACTTCACGTGATTGCGGATAGCACCTAATAATTCATCTTTACTGAAAGGCTTAGTCAGATACTGGTCAGATCCAACTATTCTCCCTTTTGCCTTATCAAACAGTCCGTCCTTGCTTGATAGCATTACCACAGGTGTGTCTTTGAAATTTGAATTATTTTTAATCAAGGCACAGGTTTGATAACCGTCCAAACGGGGCATCATAATATCGACAAATATGATATCTGGACGATTATCAGCAATTTTTGCTAATGCATCGAAACCATCGGTTGCCGTGATTACGTTGCAGCCTACTTTTTTTAGTAGGGTCTCAGCGGTGCGGCGGATGGTTTTACTATCATCAATCACCATCACTTTAATATTTTCGAAATTGTCCGCCATAAATCAGCCTATTGCAGGTCGGTTTGTATTCTTATTGTCTGTGACCAGCCTGATAGCCACATAGCAGGTCTTTGTACCATACTCGTGCATGTCATTCTATAGGCACTTAGACCGAATGCGAACTACTCACTAGAACATTTTTGTTTATTTTCAAGGTACAATGGCAAATATTCAACCATTAGAGCACGCTAAAAATGACGATTAAAGTTGGCATCGTAATGGACCCTATTGAGTCCATTAGCTTCAAAAAAGACACCTCTCTAGCACTGCTTGATGCCGCGCAACGTAAAGGCTGGGAGCTGTACTACATGGAAGACAAAGATCTAGCGCTAGAAAACGGGGTGGCCGTTGCTAACATGGCTCCATTAACTGTCAAAATGGACCCGGATAATTGGTTTGAGAAAGGAACCGCCAGCTGGGAATCATTGGCCGATCTTGACGTAGTACTAATGCGCAAAGATCCACCTTTTGACAATGAATACATTTACAACACTTATATTCTTGAGCGGGCAGAGCAGCAAGGCACGTTAATCGTGAACAAGCCACAGAGCTTACGAGACTGTAATGAAAAGGTATTTGCCACTGCATTTCCGCAGTGCTGTCCTGAGGTACTCGTCACACAAAGTGCTGAGCGTCTTAAGGCTTTTCATAAAGAACATGGGGATGTGATCTTTAAACCTTTGGATGGCATGGGTGGCTCTTCTATCTTCCGCCTAAAAGAAGATGATCCCAATGTCAGTGTCATCATTGAGACTTTAACTAGCTTTGGTAATGAAACCATCATGGCGCAGAAGTATCTGCCCGAGATCAAACAAGGTGATAAACGCATTTTGATGATTGATGGCGTGCCTGTTTCACATAGTTTGGCTCGCATTCCCGCACAAGGTGAAACCCGTGGTAATCTTGCCGCCGGTGGCCATGGTGTAACTCAAGAGCTAAGTGAGCGTGACCTCTGGATTGCTAATCAAATTGGGCCTGTACTAAAAGAGAAGGGTTTAATTTTTGTTGGATTAGATGTAATTGGTGATTACTTAACTGAGATCAACGTAACCAGCCCCACGTGTGTACGTGAGATTAGTCGTGACAGCGGCCAAGATGTTGCGATGATGCTGATGGATGCCATTGAGAAGCGCCTTAATAAAGCCTAAGTGATTCCTCACGTTACTGTACTACCTGCTTGCTTTTGGTCAACTGAACATAGCCTTTCAGTTGACCTTGAGGCAAAATAGCCGAAATTAATTGAGCCTGTCATTCATGAGTCAAACCGTAGCAGTAAATGATTATGACCGTTTTAGTTTTGCCGTATTTATGGCATTACTGGTACATTTATTGATCATATTTGGCATTAGCTTTTCTCTCCCTGATAAACATAACAGCGCCACTACGTTAGATATTACACTTGCTCAGTCCGCTGACAGCAAAGCCCCTGAAGAAGCTGACTTTTTAGCCCAAGCCAATCAACAAGGCAGCGGCACTCTGGCCGAACGGGCCGAAATGACCACTACTGAACAAGCGGATTATGCCGCCGAAGAAATTCGTAAAACTCAACGCCTGCAACAAACCGCCAGCGCACCGCGTAAAAATGAACAAAGCTTTCAAAGTATCACCAGCCTCATAGCCGATTTTGATGTGCAAAGCCAAAAGCTAGAACAAGAACTAAAAGCCCTGCAACTACCAGAGGGTGAAACAAAAAGTTTATGGGAACGCAGCTTAGAAATCGCCAGCTTAGAAGCCAAGCTGGATCAACAACGCCAAACACTCACCAAAGCGCCGCGTACTCGCCGCTTAACCGCCACTTCGACACGTCAAAGTAACGATGCCCTTTACATGAACCAATGGCTGCGCAAAATCGAGAAAATCGGCAACCTGAATTACCCAGCCGAAGCCAAACGACAAAGTATCAGTGGCAGTCTACGCTTAATGGTAGCGGTCAAAGCGGATGGCACTATTCATGAGCTAAAAGTCATGGAAAGCTCCGGTCATAAAGTATTGGATGATGCCGCGAAACACATTGTGCGCCTTGCGGCACCGTTTGCGCCTTTTTCTGAAGAGATGCGTAAGCAGGCGGATATTCTAGAGATCATCCGCACGTGGCAGTTCAAACAAACCCAATTCTCAACCGATAGTTGATTAATGCCTCACTCTATTGATTTAAAGCACCACCTATTATTAGCCATGCCTCTGCTAGATGACCCGTGGTTCAAGCAAAGCGTATGTTACATTTGTGAGCATAATGAAGAAGGCGCAATGGGGCTTATCATTAACAAGCCTCTTGGTATTCAACTTAATGATATTTTAGAAGAGTTGAACATCACCCCAAACCAAGCACTCAACCCTAATATCATGCAAGGCGGGCCAGTCTCACCAGAGCAAGGCTTCGTGCTTTACCAAGGAGATGCTGACAATATTCAGAGCATCATGGTCAGTGATTTAGTTCATCTCACCACGTCTAAAGATATATTAAATAATATCTCCAATGGCGATGGCCCAACAGACAGTATTATTTGTTTAGGTTATGCAGGGTGGGATGCAGGTCAGCTTGAAGAAGAGATTGCCAATAACAGTTGGCTAACCGTTCAGGCTGATACCGAACTGCTGTTTCATACCGACAGCGAACAACTCGCCAACAAAGCGGCCAGTAAGCTCGGCATTAATTTAAGTTTATTAAGTGGTCAGTCTGGCCACGCATAGTCACTACCCATAAGGCCATTATGTCCACGCCCGTAACAAATAAATACCAATCCATTATGGCCTTTGACTTTGGCACGAAGCGCACCGGTATTGCCATGGGTCAACGTGTGACCCAAACCGCTAATGGTATCGGCTGCATTAATGCTCGTGACGGTATACCCAATTGGGAGCAACTCGATAAACTGGTTGAAGAATGGCAACCCCATGCATTTGTAGTGGGCCTGCCCATCAACATGGACGGCAGCGCAAGTGAAATGTCACGTCGCGCCAATAAATTTAGTAACCGCTTAAGTGCTCGCTACGCTAGACCAAGCTTTACTATTGATGAACGCTTAAGTACCTTTGCGGCCAAAGAAGAAGCCAAAGCGCAGGGACACAAAGGGCATTATAAATCTGACCCGGTGGATGCCCTTGCTGCACAATTTATTTTAGAATCTTGGTTTCATGAACATCCGTTAGATGCAACATTATAATCAAGGCAATCATCGCCATACGCACCTAACAACTTGATTATCGCTTTCGTTTCGATCCGCGCACTTCAACTGCCCGGATTTAGGAGAACACATGTCGTTGCCCCAACCAGATCAACTCATTGCTAAAATGGCAAATGACCTTAACACCCTCGCTCAAGATAAAAACGTGGTTATGGTGGGTATTCATACCGGCGGGGCTTGGGTTGCAAAAAGCTTACACGCGCAACTGAACCTAACCAGCGAACTAGGTTTGTTAGATATTAGCTTTTATCGTGATGACTTCAGCCAAAACGGTTTGCACCCTAAAGTAAAAGGCTCTGTCCTTCCTGATATCGAAAACAAAACCGTTATTTTAGTAGACGATGTCATCATGTCAGGCCGCACCATTCGCGCTGCGATGAACGAGCTGTTTGATTATGGTCGCCCTGAAAAAATTATCTTAGCTTGTTTGTTAGACGTGGGTCATCGCCAACTGCCTATTCAAGCCGATGTTGTGGGTGAAAAAATTGATCGCCCTACTCATCAACGCATTAAACTCACCGGGCCAAGCCCGTTGGCACTCACGACAGTGACTCTGGAAAAATAAGGTTAAGAACATGCAGCCAATGGATCCAAGCCAGATTCAACTAAACAAAGAGGGTCGCTTAAAACACTTCTTAACCACAGAAGGTTTAAGCAAGGAGATTCTCAGTGAAATTATCGATACCGCTGACAGTTTCATCAGTACACAAGAACGCAGTGTGAAAACTGTGCCGCTATTACGCGGTAAGACTGTGGTGAATTTATTTTTTGAAAACTCCACCCGTACTCGTTCAACGTTTGAACTTGCCGCAAAACGCTTAAGCGCCAATATATTAAACTTAGACATAGCCAGCAGCGCCACCAGCAAAGGTGAAACCTTAATGGACACCTTGTGGAACTTAGAGTCCATGTATTCTGATATGTTTGTGGTACGCCATGCCGATTCAGGTGCGGCTCATTTTATTGCGCAACATGTCACACCCAATGTTGCCGTCATCAATGCTGGCGACGGCCGACATGCGCACCCGACCCAAGCCATGCTTGACATGCTCACTATTCATCGCGAAAAAAGCGGCTTTGAACATTTATCGGTGGCCATAGTGGGTGACATATTACATAGCCGAGTGGCACGCTCACAAATTTACGCACTTAAAACACTAGGCTGCCAAGATGTTCGCGTCGTTGGCCCAAATACGTTAATTCCAAAAGACATCGAAAGTTTAGGCGTGCGTGCATTCAACAACATGAAACAAGGCTTAAAAGGCGTTGATGTTGTCATCATGTTGCGTTTACAAAAAGAGCGTATGCAAACCGCGCTACTACCAAGTGAATCAGAATATTATCGTTTGTATGGCTTGAATAACGAAAAACTCGCCTACGCCAATCACGATGCCATTGTGATGCACCCAGGCCCGATTAACCGCGGCGTTGAAATTGAAAGCGCCGTGGCCGATGGCCCACAAAGTGTGATTTTAAAACAAGTTAGTAACGGTATCCCAATGCGTATGGCGGTAATGGCCATGGCCATGGGCGGCCAAAGCCAAGAACAAGCTTTACAAGAACAAAGCCAAGAAGGGGCAAAATAATGCAGCGACAGCCTCAACATAGATTATGCATTAGCGGTGGCCATGTTTTTGATCCCGGCCAAAACATTGATAGCGTATTAGATATTTATATCGAAAACGAACGGATAGTGGCTCTGGGCTCTGCTCCGCAAGGTTTTGTTGCCGACACCACGATTGATGCCAGTGGCAAAAAAGTATTCCCAGGTTTCATCGATCTACACAGCTTTTTAGCTGAACCCGGTTTTAGTCAAAAGGGCTCTATTGCCAGTGAAACCAAGGCCGCGGCCCAATCTGGCTTTACGACCATTTGCTGCACGCCTAATACCAAACCGGTGATTGATAGCGCAGCGGTAGCCGCGTTAGTTCAAGAAAAAGCGAAACAAGCAGGGCACTGTACTGTGCTTACTCTAGGCGCACTCACTGCCAACCTAGAAGGCGAGCAACTCAGTAATATGTCAGGTTTAAAAGAAGCCGGTTGTGTCGCACTTAGTAACCTAGAGCTGCCTTTTAAAAACAGCCACGTGGTTAAGCAATGCTACAACTATGCTGCTGGTTTCAACGTGATTGTTATGGTGACACCAATTGATCACGCTCTCGCCCACGGCGGTTGCATGCATGAAGGCCCTGCTAGTACACAAATGGGCTTAGCTGGGGTTCCTGTTAGCGCTGAAACCTCTGCTCTGGCTCAACACTTAATATTGTGTGAAGAAACCGGCGTACGCTTGCACATTAGCCGCGTAAGCAGTGCACGCGCCTTACAGATGATCATCAAAGCGCAACAAGACGGCTTACCCGTTACCGCCGACGTCGCTCTGGGTAACTTAGTCTTTACCGATGAATATTGTCGTGGTTATAACAGCTTGATGCATGTCACACCTGTGTATCGCAGTGAAAGTGATCGCCTTGCGTTATTAGCGGGCGTGAATGACGGCCACCTATCGATTTGCTCTAATCATCTACCACAAGATGGCGCAGCAAAAATGGCACCGTTTGCAGCCAGCGAAGTCGGCATCAATACGTTCGATAATTTCACTCAAGTTATCTTAAATTTGGTGGCTAAAAACGAACTGAACCTAGACGCTGCCATTAAGGCGATAACAATCACCCCAGCAACCGTGATAAATAAACGCTTGGGTAGCATAGAAATCGAACGACGTGCTGATTTATGCATTGTTGATATGCAAAAAGTTTCAGTCGCAAATAATCAAGTCAAGGTATCGAAAGGCAGCAATAACCCATGGTCGCAGAAAGATTTCATCGGCCAAGTAAGCCATACCATTAATGGCGGACATATTGTTTTTAAAGCGTGATGTGATTTTATAGCGCTTAATAACAAGCCAAGCAACTTTGACATTGCTTGGCTTTTTTATTTTAAGGTAGGCAGCCTTTTTCTTCAGATAGCCAGATTTGCTCTAATAACGTCGCTTGTTTTTGCAAATACATAATGGTTGATTGCATACAATTACGTACGCCATTCTCAATAAACAAACTATTATAATGCCTTACAAACTGCTGTTTATCATTTACGCGCTGTAACACCAGTGCGGTTTGAATGTACTTTTCATTAACATGATCACCTGCCAGCGCATCGCTGCTTCTATCACGAAATGTACTTTCTAAAAATACGATATCTTTTTCAACTTGTTCATCGGCCTCGGCGGCAATTTGCTGATACTGATAAAACACATAACCGACACCACACACTATAATAATGACTATTGCAGACACAAATTTATTCATAAAACTTCTTTATCTTCCGTTATAAAAAACCACCGTTTGTAAATACAAACCCGCTGATTTGTACTTTCAAAAGGTGGTTCAATACGAGCGATTAATCTCTTTGTAACGTTAAACCTTGAGTCGCTGTCGACAGGTGATCAACATCCTCAGAGGCGAGTTTAATCATCAAGCGTAAATCGTTCGCGCTATCTGCATGATTTAAGGCATCTTCATACGTGATTTCACCCGCTTGATACAAGTTATACAAACCTTGGTCAAAAGTCTGCATACCTAGTTCAGTGGACTTACTCATCAAGGGCTTCAGTTCATGCACTTCGCCTTTACGAATTAAGTCCTGCACTAAAGGCGTATTCAATAACACCTCAACGACAGCACGGCGACCTTTACCGTCAGGTGTCGGTATTAATTGCTGCGCGACAATGGCTTTTAAGTTAAGCGATAAGTCCATCCAAATTTGTGCATGCTGGTCAGATGGAAAAAAGTGAATCACTCGATCCAATGCTTGGTTAGCGTTGTTTGCAT
This sequence comes from Oceanicoccus sp., assembly GCA_047621325.1. GTDB lineage: Bacteria > Pseudomonadota > Gammaproteobacteria > Pseudomonadales > Oceanobacteraceae > Bermanella. The sequence continues at coordinate 18,152 of JBLHLT010000025.1, read as the reverse complement.
GCAAAGTGGCCAAACATAAGTGACCTGTCTCAGCAAACGTGACCGCATGATTCATGGTTTGTGCGCTACGTACCTCACCAATCATGATGACGTCAGGTGCCTGACGTAGCGTATTTTTTAAGGCGATTTCGAAGCTTTCAGTGTCAAGCCCCACTTCTCGCTGAGTCACGATGCAACCTTGGTGCTGATGCATATATTCGATTGGATCTTCAATCGAAATGATATGGCCGCGACTATTTTGGTTTCGATAACCAATCATCGACGCTAACGAGGTGGATTTACCCGCGCCCGTTGCCCCCACAAAAAGCACCAAGCCACGTTTACTCATGGCGATCTCTTTGATGATTTCAGGTAAGCCCAGTTGCTCAATCTGCGGGATTTTAGTCTCAATTCGACGCAACACTAAGCCCGCTAAGTTGCGCTGAAAAAAAGCGCTCGCACGAAAACGACCAATACCACTGGCACTTACTGCAAAGTTAAGCTCTTTCTTTTTTTCAAATTCTTCAATTTGTTCACGGCTCATCATGCCGTAAATAATTTCTTTGGTTTGCTCTGGGCTCAACGGGTTTTTTGTTACAGCATGTATACGACCATGTACTTTCATACTTGGTGGCATACCAGCGGTAATAAATAAATCAGACGCTGTTTTCTCCACCATTAAGCGTAATAGCTTATCAATTTCCATTATGTTCCCTTCTCATAACGTTACATCATGAGTACTTATCATTATTAGAATTGTTCCGGTGTTTTTGCTTTTTCACGAGCGGCTTCCGGCGTCACGATGCCTTTTTGTACTAAATTTTTAAGGCTTTGATCCATGGTGATCATGCCCATCGCACTACCCGTTTGGATCGCGCTGTACATTTGCGCCACTTTATCTTCACGGATCAGGTTACGAATAGCAGGCGTACCCACCATAATTTCGTGCGCAGCCACACGGCCACCGCCTTTTTTCTTTAATAGACACTGAGAAATAACACCCTGTAGCGACTCAGATAACATAGAGCGCACCATGGATTTCTCTTCGGCTGGGAAAACATCCACAATCCGGTCAATGGTTTTTGCCGCACTGGTGGTGTGTAACGTACCAAATACACAGTGACCCGTTTCGGCTGCCGTTAACGCCAAACGAATGGTTTCTAAGTCACGCATTTCACCAACCAGAATGACGTCTGGGTCTTCACGCAAAGCTGAACGCAGCGCTTCGTTAAAGCCCAATGTGTCACGGTGAACTTCACGCTGGTTAACTAGGGATTTTTTGCTCTGATGCACAAATTCGATTGGATCTTCAACGGTTAGAATATGCTTATAGAAACTATCATTTAAGTAATCAATCATGGCCGCCAAGGTGGTCGATTTACCTGAACCTGTCGGGCCTGTCACCAGAATCAATCCACGTGGCTTCACTGCTAAATCTTTGAATATTTGGCCCATACCCAAATCATCGCAGGTCAATACTTTAGAGGGAATGGTACGAAATACAGCACCGGCTCCGCGATTATGGTTAAACGCGTTCACACGAAAACGCGCCACGCCCGGCACTTCAAATGAATAATCGGTTTCTAGGAACTCTTCAAAATCTTTACGCTGCTTATCATTCATAATGTCATAAACTAAAGAATGCACTTCTTTATGACTTAACGATGGTAAGTTGATGCGACGCACCTCCCCATCAACACGAATCATAGGTGGTAAGCCAGCGGATAGATGTAAGTCCGACGCCCCTTGTTTGGCTGAGAAGGCAAGTAATTCGGTGATATCCATGAAACTGATGCTCCGCTATGTGTTCGCTAAACAGGGTTAGTTTAGTTCATCCTGAAACCTGTACGTGCGATAATGCGTAAAACGGCCCGACTTCCTGCTGGCCGTCATTATTTTTATGATTAATTTAGCCCAACATTGTAACCAGACCTGAAAATAAAACCATGACAGATTTAGAATCTAGCGACAATTTAATTCAGCGTTTTCAAGGGGTTCGCAGTGAAGTGGACGCACTTGCAAAACAACAGCATCAAGCCGTCTCACTTCTTGCCGTTTCTAAAAAGCATCCAGCCCATAGCATTGAAACCCTATATAATCAGGGCCAAAACTGTTTTGCCGAAAATTACGTGCAAGAAGGCGTAGATAAAGTAAATGAATTGAGACATTTGCAGATTGAATGGCATTTTATCGGCCCCATTCAATCCAATAAAACACGCTTAGTAGCCGAGTCTTTTTCTTGGGTGCACACCATTGATCGCGACAAAATTGCGCAACGCTTAAACGATCAGCGCCCAGAGAATTTAGCCCCGTTAAATGTTTTAATTCAGGTAAACATTAGCGACCAAGACAGCAAGTCGGGTATTCACCTTGGGGAACTGGCATCGCTTGCGGACTTCATCCAGCAGCAGCCAAAACTTAAGCTGCGTGGTTTAATGTGTATTCCGGCACCACTGAATGACACTGAGTTAAAACAAGAATTTTTGGCGATGCACAAAGCCTATGAAGATTTAAAAGCAAAATACGATACTGTGGATACGCTATCCATGGGAATGAGTGGTGACCTAGAACTTGCCATTGCTTGCGGCAGTAATATGGTGCGTATCGGCACGGCTATTTTTGGCCAACGTTAATCATTATTTAATTTAAAAGGATTCAAGATGACAACTATTGCATTCATCGGCGGCGGTAACATGGCCAGCGCCATTCTTGGTGGATTAATCGAAAACGGTTTTAACAGCAATGATATTTTTGTAAGCGACCCAAGCGAAGAGAAACTGGCTGAACTGGCCAAGCAGTTTTCGGTAAATACCACTAACGATAATAACGCCGTCATTGCGCAAGCTGATGTCGTCATCTTGGCGGTGAAACCTCAAGTTATGCAGCACGTCATTGCACCATTAAAAACAGTACTGGCTGACAAAAAACCGCTGGTTATTTCTGTCGCCGCAGGCATTAGCTTAGACAGTTTAAGTGCTTGGACTGACCCTGATTTATCGATTGTGCGCTGTATGCCAAACACCCCGGCTCTCGTACAGCAAGGTGCAAGCGGCTTACTGGCTAATGCAAATGTCAGCGACGATGAAAAAGATTTAACTAATTCAATCCTAAATGCGGTGGGCATCAGTGTCTGGGTGAATAGCGAAACCGAATTGGATGCTGTGACTGCATTATCTGGAAGCGGCCCGGCTTACTTCTTTTTGTTTATTGAATCAATGATTGCCGCTGGCACTGAACTCGGTTTAGCGCCTAATACGGCCAAACAGTTAGCGCTGCAAACGGCGTTAGGTGCTGCCACTATGGCAAGCCGTAGTGAATTAGAACCTGCGCAACTGCGTAAAAATGTCACCTCGCCTAACGGCACAACCGAACAAGCTATTTTGAGTTTCCAAAAACAAGGCTTAGAAACCACGGTTAAAACAGCAATGGAAGCGGCATTTAATCGCAGCATAGAATTGAGCAAGGAACTTGCTCAGTAATTAAAATCGCGTAACCAAATTTTGTTTTGGTTACGCAACTCCTGTTAATTCTATTTGGGGAGCGGCAAACACAATACTTAAGTGAAAACCTTGCACTGACTTAATACTAACTTCTGCATCAAATACACGATGCACTAAATTAAAAATTCGATATAACCCTAAACCAGCATGATCACTGCTGCCACGTTTAGTGGTAACAAAAGGATCAAACACACGCTTTGCAATCTCATCTGACATACCTTGGCCATTATCATGATAATCAAAACGCCATTTATTATTACCTAATGCTTCAACACTGATATTGATAGTCTTCTGAATTTGCTCTGGTGTAAAACCATGCACGATAGAGTTTTCTAATAACTGCTCTACTATGATATTCCAAGCCGTAGGATAGCTTTGTATATTAATATCATCAGCGCAATTAAGCTCGACATGAATATCTTGCCCGATAAATAAATGACTATGCAAACTTAGCTCTAAATGTTGCTTTAAATTCATCATGACTTTATCTGCGTTAGTGACAGACACTAACTTAAAGCGGCGTACTAAATTAGACATTTTTTGCAGGTTATGGGTGACAATTTGCAATAACTGCTGGCTATCACTAATGAAACGAGAAAATTTATCGCGGGTTAAACTTCGACGCTCCATCTCACCATCGACTTCATCAATAATTTCTTGAATATGACTAACCGAAGTAATATTCACTCCAAGCGGCGTATTGATCTCATGCGCAACACCCGTTACTAATTGTTCTATTGAAGTAAGCCTCTCCTGCTCCATGAACTCACGAATATTTTGAGCGTCTATTCGCTCACGAATATCGGTCACATACGCTTCTATATATTGCTGTCCATGCTCCTCATAAAAATGCAAACTAGTCGAACAAGGCACTCGCTCTCCACTTGCTGTTCTTAATTCCATTTCTTTATCGAGCATTTTTTTATGCTCAATTAAATGCTGACGTACTAACCTATGGTCTGTGATGACATTTTTTAATATATGCGTTTGTGCCAAGGCTTCCTCTCTAGATTTAAAGCCAAGCATACGTGTTAGCATAGGGTTAATCGTCACGATGTTACCCGCCAAGTCGAAACGCACGATTCCAATTGGGGCTTGGTCAAATAATTCCTGAAACAACTTCCGGCTAATCATCGCGTCACTGACCGCATTTAATTTAGCATTACGTTCTTGTGAAATATGCTGAGTCAGCACCAATGATAAAATAATCACTTCGACCACTCCGCCCAACAAGCCTGCACTGCGAGTCATGAAATTACTTTCAATCAACCCGAGCGATGCTAACGATAAAATCGCAAGCCCAACCAAAAGAATAAACCACGCCAAGGTATAAATTCGAGCAAAAGGTACTTTCTTAAACGACAAATAAATACCAATCAACAACATCGATATAGACAGCGTCACACTGATGCTATTAATCATGATGATTGATACAGCAATACCTATAAAGGGTATTAATATCATAAAGACACAGCCTGAAACGGCCGCTAGGCGATAAAACCACATAACGTTAGTCGCTTGATTTTTTATATCCAAAAGATAATACGGAAACGCAAGAGAGGGAAAAATTAAAAAGCCTGCCAGCACAGGTAATAATATTTGATTTAATTGTGGGGACTGCGTCCACACATAAAAATAGCCATCACCGCTTAAAACCAGCACAAACCCTAAGAACGTTAAAACATACCCTACATATATGTAATACGCTTTATTCTTCATGCTCACGGCTAGCACGAAATTATATAGAGCCATAACAAGCAACACACCATAAAGAAAACCAGAGAGCAGTGCTTGTAATTGAATACTGCTTTGATGCTCTTGTTCGTCGAGCATATCTAGACTTAAAACCATGGTATTCATGCTTTTAACACGGGTATAAACCCACTTTATTTCTTGCGCTTCCAATACCACTTTAATGGCAGGGTGCTTATCTATTAATTGTGACTCTGAGTGATCACGCATATCCCCCACTTGCCACGAATGAATCAAACCACCTTGAGAATTTACCTCATAAAAATCGACTTCATCATGGGATGGATAACTGAAACGCAAAATCACAGTTTGTTTACTGGCTCCGATATTATGTAGACGACTGCGCAGCCAAAACTCACCCTCTAAAAAGCCATGACTGCCAAATTCAGCTACCTGAGTCCAGTGAGATTCTGCTTGGGATTGCACAAAAGAAAGGGTTAGCGGCTTTTCGCTGTAAACATAAGCCGATTCCATTTGAATGGTTTTAAGAGATGCTTGCGTATTCAACGCAAGCATTAACCAGCACAACAGACATAAAATTCGTGACAACATAACTCCGAATACTTCCTTTTCTGCCTGTTACGGCTAAATATTAATTCCGTTGACCTGTGATTAAATTAATAAACCACGCTCTGCCATTGAGAGTACGTCATTGTCGCCCACGATAAAGTGATCCAATACGCGAACATCGACCAGTTGCAGTGCTTGCTGCAATTTATGAGTGATACGTTCATCACTTAAGCTTGGCTCCGCGAGCCCCGAAGGGTGATTGTGCGCAAAAATAACCGCCGCCGCATTATGAGACAGCACTTTTTTCAATACTTCTCTTGGGTACACACTCGCACCGTCTATTGTGCCACGAAACAGCTCTTCATAGGTAATTAGCCTATGTTGGTTGTCTAAAAATAAGCAGACAAATACTTCATGAGGCAAATGCCGTAAGCGGCTCGTTAGATAATGGCGTACTGCGTTTGGCTCGGTAAATCCGTCTGGTTTATCCAGTGTTTGCTGTAAATGTCGGCGTGCCATTTCGAGTACAGCCTGTAGCTGGGCGTATTTGGCAGGTCCTAAACCGAGATGCTCACAAAATTCAGCCTGACTGGCTTCAAGTAAGGGCCGCAACCCATTAAAACGTGTTAACAAGTGCCGGGAAAGATCCACCGCCGTCAAACCCGTTATGCCTGTGCGTAAAAAAATAGCCAGAAGCTCTGCGTCACTTAACGCAGTTGGACCTTTTTTAAGCAATTTTTCCCGTGGGCGTTCATCCACAGGCCAATCTGTGATGGCCATATCGTCTCACCTGTTCATCCATGAATCAGTTTGTTGTTATACTGCGCTAAGGTTCAAGGAGCAAGTATGCAAAGGCTAACCAACAAACGTATTTTACTGGGCATTACCGGCGGTATCGCTGCCTATAAAACCGCAGAATTAGTGCGCGCACTCGTCACCAGTGGCGCAGAAGTTCGCGTAGTTATGACCGCTGGCGCAAAAGAATTTATTACACCGCTTACCTTACAAGCACTTTCTGGCCACCCTGTTCATCACAGTTTGCTCGATCCCGAAGCCGAAGCTGGCATGGGCCACATCGAATTAGCAAAATGGGCCGATTTTATTTTAGTCGCCCCAGCCAGTGCCAATTTCATTGCACGGCTAACCTCCGGCATGGGCAACGATCTACTTACCACCCTTTGCCTTGCCAGCATCGCGCCGCTTGCCATTGCACCGGCTATGAACCAAGCCATGTGGGCCGATGAAATTACACAAAATAACCTTAAACAGTTACAAGCTTTAAAGCCTATTCATATTTGGGGCCCAAACCAAGGTGAGCAAGCCTGTGGTGATGTGGGCCCTGGGCGCATGCTTGAACCGACTGAACTTGCTAGCCGCTTGGCGCAGCAATTTGAACGCAAAATACTCTCTGGTAAAACCATCACCATCACCGCAGGGCCCACCCGAGAATCCATTGACCCTGTGCGCTACATTAGCAACCACAGCAGCGGAAAAATGGGCTTCGCCCTTGCTCGAGCAGCGCAAGAAGCAGGCGCTAAAGTCAATCTCATAAGCGGGCCGGTACACTTACCTACACCAGAGCGCGTGCATCGTACGAATGTTACCAGTGCACAAGATATGCTCGATGCAGTCATGACGGTGCTTCCTGATACTGATATTTTTATCGGTGCTGCCGCGGTGGCGGACTATCGTCCTGCCGATGTAAGCGAGCAAAAAATCAAAAAGAATCAAGATGACATGCACATTCACTTAGTGAAAAACCCTGACATCATCGCCACTGTCGCCGCACAAGAAAACAAACCATTCTGCGTCGGTTTTGCCGCTGAAACACAAGATGTTGTGACCTATGCTCGTGGTAAATTAGAAAAGAAAAAACTGAACATGGTTGTGGCCAACGATGTCAGCTCCCAACATATTGGTTTTAATAGCGATGACAACGCCATCATTATCATTGATCACGATGCCTCCACTGAATACAGTCAAGCCAGTAAATATGTACTGTCGCAAAAAATTCTCGAACACATTGCCGCCAAGCTGAAATAAATTTTAGGAATAAACATGAAAAAACGCTTTCAAGTAAAACTTTTAGACAAACGCCTTGGTAACGAAATTCCATTGCCACATTACGGCACCGATGGCAGTGCCGGCTTAGACTTACGCGCCTGCTTAGAAGAAACCTTGGTATTGCAGCCTGGTGAAACCAAATTGATTCCAACTGGCATGTCAATTTACATCGAAGACAATGGCCTAGCGGCAATGATTTTACCGCGCAGCGGTTTGGGCCATAAACACGGTATCGTTTTGGGTAACCTTGTGGGTTTAATTGATAGTGATTACCAAGGTGAATTAATGGTAAGTTGTTGGAATCGCAGTAACAGCGCATTCACGATGGAAGTAGGCGAACGTATTGCCCAATTAGTCATCGTACCCGTGGTACAAGCTGAGTTTGATTTAGTCAGCGAATTTGAAGCAACCGATCGCGGCGAAGGCGGTTTTGGTTCTACCGGTACTAAATAAACACCACTTGCAGGACGCATATGCACTCCATTGCCCAAGACATCTTTCGCGAATACGATATTCGCGGCGAATACCCAAGCAAATTAAATGAGCGCACCGCTCAATTAATTGGCCAAGCCTTGGGCAGTGAAATCATTCAAGCCGGGCAACAACAATGCTACGTAGCTTGGGATGGCCGTTTATCTAGCCCTTCTTTGCGAGACGCACTTATTAGCGGTATTTGCAGCACAGGTTGCAACGTCAACATTATTGGTGCCTGCCCCACCGCCGTGGCATTTTGGACCATTAAACACAACGGCCAAAGCTGCGCCATGATCACCGGCAGCCACAACCCAAAACAAGACAACGGCATTAAAATCGCCGTGGCGGGCAGCCCTAGAAGTGGCGAAGATATTCAGATTTTATTATCACGCATCAAACTTAATTTATTTAAGACAGGCCAAGGTCACATTAACGATGCCAGTCATTTAATTGATGACTACCAGCAGCGCCTCATTCAAAACTTACAATTGAAGCGCCCACTTAAAGTGGTACTCGATGCCGGCAATGGCATTGGCGGGCCAATGGCCAGCCTAGCGTTAAAACAAATTGGGGCTGAGGTCATTGAAATAGCCTGCGAGATAGACGGTAATTTTCCATTGCATCACCCAGACCCCGCCAAATTGAAAAATCTTGTATGGCTACAAAATGCGGTTAAAGAGCATAAAGCCGATTTAGGTATCGCGATAGATGGTGACGCAGACCGCTTAGGCGTGGTTGATCATACTGGCCTGCCTATTTTACCCGACCGTTTAAGCCTATTATTCGTTGAAGACATTTTAAAACGCCAAGGCAAACAAACCATTTTATTCGATGTGAAGTGCACTGAACTACTCGCCACCTACACCCAGCAATGGGGTGGCACGCCTAAAATGATTGCCACTGGTCATACCAGCATGAAGCGCGCCATCAAAGAAACCAATGCCGCCTTTGCCACAGAATTAAGCGGCCATATTTTATTTAATGATGAACACGGCATTGGCGTTGATGATGGTATTTATGCCGGCCTGCGAATTTGTCACCTAATCAGTCAAAGTCCGTTAAGCCTGCATGAAAGACTCGCAGCTCTACCTAACCCAATTGCCACAGAAGAAATTCAGATCCCGGTTAAAGAAGATGAAAAATTTTCTATCATGAATATCTTGCAAAGCAGTTGTTTTAAAGGCCAAGACATTACCGACATCGACGGTTTACGCGTTCGCTTCAAACAAGGCTGGGTATTGGTCAGAGCCAGTAACACCACTCCTTGTTTAACGGTTCGGTTTGAAGTGGCAAAAGCACCCGCATTGGCACCCTTAATCCAATTAACCATCGATGAATTACACACTCATGTGCCACAGCTAGACTTATCCGAATTACAAAGCCTCGCGCAATCTCCACAATGAATTTTATGGCCTAATTAAGCAGGTGTGATTTAAATATACCCTAGGTATAATCACACCACCTTTTCATAATTAAACTTTCTGACTAATGCGATTTGCCATGCCTTTGACTCGTGATGACGCCTTTAATATCGCTAATGTATTAAGCGAAGCCCTTCCTTATATTCAACGCTTTGTGGGTAAAACCATCGTTGTGAAATACGGCGGCAACGCCATGACCGAAGACGTACTAAAAAATAGCTTTGCCCGTGATATGGTTATGTTAAAGCTAATTGGTATTAACCCAATCGTAGTACACGGTGGCGGCCCGCAAATTGGCGATTTACTCGACAAGTTGAAAATTGAAAGCCACTTTGTCAACGGCATGCGTGTCACCACCAGCCAAACAATGGATGTGGTCGAAATGGTATTGGGTGGTTTAGTTAACAAAGACATCGTAAACCTAATCAACCAAAACGGTGGCGAAGCAATTGGTTTAACCGGTAAAGATGGTCAGCTTATTAAAGCAAGAAAATTAAAAGTCACTCATAAAACACCTGAGATGCAAACGCCAGAAATTATCGATATTGGCCACGTAGGTGAAGTGGCGAAGATCAATACTAAGGTGTTAGAAATGCTTGCTAACTCCGACATTATTCCTGTTATTGCACCGATTGGGGTAGGCGAGAACGGTGAGTCATATAACATAAATGCCGATTTAGTTGCGGGTAAAGTGGCAGAGGCCGTAAAAGCTGAAAAACTTTTATTGCTTACCAATATTGCAGGTTTGATGGACAAAGAAGGCCATATTTTAACCGGCCTAACCACAGAGCAAGTTGATGCCTTAATCGAAGACGGTACAATCTACGGTGGCATGTTACCTAAAATTCAATGCGCACTTGATGCCGTTAAAGGCGGCGTGACCAGTGCTCACATCATTGATGGCCGTGTCAGTCACAGTACCATGCTGGAAATATTTACCGATGAAGGCGTAGGCACCTTAATCACCAACGAGTAAGCACTAACCATTATTCATTGTTATCAATTAGGGTGGGAAACGAATACTTTACGGTTTAGTTTTCCACTTAATCACAACCAGATCACGAAATTTGCCATTAGCCATTGCGAGTTAGTTGTGGGCGCATTAGGATTGGTCTTCTTAGAGATTCAAGCAAAATATACGTATGACGGAAGCCTCCCAAAAACCATCTCGTAAACAGCAGATTTTGCAAGCACTGGCGCACATGCTTGAAATGAATCCCGGTGCTCGTATTACAACCGCCAATCTTGCAAAAGAAGTGGGTGTAAGTGAAGCGGCTTTATACCGCCATTTTCCAAGCAAAGCAAAAATGTTTGAAGGCTTAATCGAATTTATCGAAGCCACCATTTTCACTCGTATTAATCGCATTCGCACTGAGCATGACAGCACATTGTCGCGCCTTGAACATGCCATGACATTAATCTTAACCTTTGCTGAGAAAAATCCAGGCATGTGCCGAATTTTAACTGGTGATGCGCTTTCTGGTGAAACCGAACGCTTGCGTGCACGTATTGCTCAGTTTTTTGAGCGATTAGAAACTCAAATCAAACAAATTTTACGTGAAAGCGAACTGCGCGATAACAAGATGCCTCGTATCGAAGACGGCGCTTGCGCCAACATGCTTCTGGCGATAATCGAAGGTCGTATTCGTCAATATGTGCGCACTGAATTTAAAACCCCGCCATTGACTCACTGGCACAGCCAATGGGATTTCTTAGCGGCCAGTTTATTAGTGGATCAGCGCCAAGCTGCACCGGTATAACACCCGCTAACACTTATTCAATGCATAAAAAAACCGAGCCTTAGTGACTCGGTTTTTTTATGGGTAAGGCATTCAAAAAGCTAACCCATTATTATTACTCTAATCAAATGCCGTACTTTTCACGGTAAGCTTTAATGGCAGGAAAGTGCTGCTTAAACTCTTCTTTTTGCGATACAAACTGCATCACTTGCTCTAACTGCACAATGCTGATCACGGGAATGCCATAATCACGCTCAACCTCTTGAATCGCCGACAACTCTCCCTTACCTTTCTCTTGGCGATCAAGCGCAATCACCACACCTGCTGGTTTCGCATTTGGCTGCTTTTCAAGTAGCGCCATCACCTCGCGAATCGCCGTACCAGCGGTGATTACATCATCAATGATCAAGATATTACCTTCTAGTGGCGCGCCGACTAACGTACCGCCTTCGCCGTGGGCCTTTTTCTCTTTGCGATTAAAGGCATATGGCGTATCGCGGTCGAAGTTTTCAGACAGGCTCATGGCCGTAGTGGCGGCCAATGGAATACCCTTATAAGCAGGGCCAAATAACACATCCATTTTGACGCCAGAATCCACAATGGCTGCCGCATAGCTTTTCGCTAGGGTCGACATGGCTTTACCACTATTAAATAAGCCAGCATTAAAAAAGTAAGGACTGATGCGGCCAGACTTTAGCTCGAACTCACCAAACTTCAGTACACCCTGCTCGATGGCAAATTCAATAAACGCCTTTTGATAATCCTGCATAATTCCAACCACTGTCTAAACTAAGGTAATGTGGCTTCAGCTTAGCTGAAGACCGCCAATTTTGGTCTATCTGTGCTAATCGCTTTGCACAAATTCGGGTATTTTAACGGCTAATACTATAATTCCCATCATAGACTGCAAAAATAAACACAATAATTGCGAATGGCATTAAGTCCGCTTGGTATAACTCGCGTTTAACCGGATTGATAGACGATCCCGTGAGGGATAAGTTAATTCGCGAAAAAGTCAGTTTTAGAGATGTTAGCCTAACCAAAACTGAGTATCATAGCCGCCTCGAAAAACAGGGAGCCTTTATGAAGGTTATAAACGTACAAGTTAACGGACTAGAAGCCGCGGTCGCAAATGGTTTCTATGATTGGCTAGCCGAGCATGATGCGGACGTTGTCTGTGTACAAAACCTGAAAGCAAAAGAATATCAATTAAGTGATGCGGTTATTTACCCTGAAAACTTCAACGCTTATTTTTTCGACGGCGAACCAGATAATTACAGCGGTGTGGCAATTTTAACCCGTGATATGCCTAAAGCGATTATGACGGGTTTAGCTTTTGAATCTTGCGATCGATTCGGCCGTTACATTCAAGCGGATTTTGATCAGGTATCGATTGGCTCGATTCTATTTCCAACTAAAGATGAACATAATACGCTTGAAGATAAGCTAGCATTTCAGCAACAATTTATCGAGCATTTAAAGAAAACCAAACGCAAGCGTCGCGAATTTATCTTTGCTGGTTTTTTTGGTGTCGCACATAAATCAGTCGATATTGCAGACTGGAAAGCCGCACAAAATAAACCTGGTTTTTTACCTGAAGAACAAGCATTTATGGACCAAATTACTGGCCCATTAGAGTTTGTTGATGCCTTTCGCGAAGCCAACTTTGGTGAGAACCAATTTACGTGGTGGCCCGACTCCGAATCAGCGCGTCGTAATCAAAACGGTTGGCGCTTAGATTATCAAATCTGTACACCGGAACTACGTCAATTTGTAGTGGATGCTAAGATTCTGCGTGATCAAGTTTGGGATCAACATGGTGCGACGTTAATTGAGTATGAAATTGACTAAAACGTACCGTATATCCTAGCACTGAATACAAAAGCCCACTTATTAGTGGGCTTTTCATTGAACGTAAATTAAGTTATCTCGCGCTTAGTTATTATTTTCAGCCATCGATTTGATTGCCAATGTACGCATATCACCATAATAACCAACACTGTGCCCGCCAATAGCATCACTGTCAGTCATAAACATGATGCGATTAATCTCAGTAATATGTTCACCAAATAACGCCTGCCAATCTTTTTGAATATGACGATGCAAGGTTTGCCATTTCATTGTGGTTTGGCCATCGCCACTGACGACCATCACTTTATTATTTGCATCTAACGTCCAGCTACTTTCTATTGGCTGTGAATGGGACCACACATAATGAATCGACTTGGCGTCACCAAACATGGGCTTACGGCTGACAACCACTCGTAATACAAAGTCATTGCCTTTTGCCACACGCTCATCAAATTGATGCATTTTGGTTTCGATACCTTGGCTATCCATTGTCATAGCAAACGGGGTGAATTCCGCTGTCCACTGCCATTGTAATACAGGGGTTTTGTCTAAATTAATGACCCGTTTATATTCAAACCCTGATGCCGACTTTACGCTCTCTGCGCGCAACACCACGCCTTGTTCCATGTCCATAATCGGCTGGTACTGGGTTTCGCCCACCAAAGACACTGGGCTCCAGTCATCAAGGTTACCTTCTATTAATAATGGTTTAGAAAAACAAGCTTGAGCGCTGAGCAAGATCAACGTCGTGATTATGAAATTTTTCATCCATGACCTCTATTTTATTTTTATTATTTTTAAATCAACAGGCACCTTAGACCTCGCTCAATTTGTGCGCAATAGCCAACTAAGACAACCTGATTAAGCTGACGAGTTATGACTAAGAAAATGGTCCGTTTTTCAACATGCGTCTAATTTTGTGCCTACAAATAAAAAACCCAGCGTAAGTGCTGGGTTTATTTGAATGCTCGCGTGTGGGCTAAATGGGTCGCGAGCCGTAATTGGAGGTTGGCTTACGTGGTGGATCTGCCATCACGTTAGGCTCAATTTCATTAATCGCGCCGCCTTTTTGTAGGAAGGCCTCTATTTCATTGTCCATCTTACTGCGCAACTTTTGCCGTGAAGCGATGGATCGCAAGACGCCTTCCTCTGCGCTACCAATAAAATCCATGTCTGGCTCAGCTGCATTATTAGCACCCGCTAAATCGACATCCCTATTTGCCTTTGCGGCTTTTTTAGGTTTAGGCATAAATAGCTCTCCCATCCTTAAGTTCCGTGAGCAATAAAACTCTGCGTACAAATTTATAGTTCACTGGCGGCGGCCTGTCAGATATTTCCCTATACCCAATTATCATTAAACTTTTATTTTTAGCTCATTATCGAATATCAAATCTGTAAGTAGGTCGGAGATTCCAAGGTTTTTTCTAATTCAGCAAGAAATAACGACTTTTCTTCTGAGGCTAAATCAGACCCCTGTAGAATGTCGCTATAGGCCTGCTGAAGCTTAGGAATATCAAAATTCACATATTGTAGTACCTTAGCAACCGTATCCCCCTGCTGTGCCGATTGAAGGGCTACCTTGCCGTTATCATCAATGTAAACGTCAACCGAGTCCGTATCGCCGAACAGATTATGAAGATCGCCTAAAATTTCTTGATACGCACCCACCATGAAAAAGCCCATTAGGATATCTTCGTGGTCCGCATAACTTGGCATAGGCAAAGTGGTTTCTAAGCTGTCACCTTCAATGTACTGCTCAACGCGACCGTCACTGTCACACGTGATGTCTTGAATCACTGCACGACGTTCTACTGGGCGATTTAGACCCGTTAACGGCAAGATTGGGAAAATTTGATCAATGCCCCAAGCATCCGGAATAGACTGAAACAACGAAAAATTCACGAACAATTTATCGGCCTGCGTCTCTTGAATACGATCAAGCACCTGAGCCTGGCCTTTTGCATTTGGCGATAACTGCTGCGACAAACACTGGTTAATCGTATTCGAATACGCTTCGATTTTTGCACGTTCTTTCAACCCAATGTTGCCTTGTAAGAATGCACTTTGGCTGTCTGCCAAATCATGCTGAACATCATGATAGGCTTCTAATAATGAGCGTTTACTTGGGTTGATAATTCGCTGATACACATCCCACATGTGATGCACCAGTGGAGAATCTTCTTCTAGCGGCGGCTGCACTTCTTCTGTCATTGGCTGTTCCCAGTCAATCACATTGGTCAAGAGCACTGCGTGGTGGGCCGTCATGGCACGGCCAGATTCAGTAATAATATCTGGGTGTTTTAAATCCGCTTGGTTGGCCGCTTCATTGAAAGCGTACACAACGTTGTTCGCGTATTCAGCCATGCTGTAATTCATTGAACAAAAACTGCGCGAACGGGTGCCTTCGTAATCAACCCCTAAGCCACCACCCACATCCACCACATTGATGTTGGCACCTAATAAACACAGCTCAGTATAAATACGGCCACATTCGCGTAAACCACTTTGTATATCACGTATATTGGCAATCTGGCTGCCTAAATGGAAATGTAAAAGCTGTAAACTCGCTAAACTGCCTTGCGCTTTTACTTGCTCAAATACTTGTAATATTTGGTTAGCCGATAAGCCAAACTTAGACTTTTCGCCACCCGTATTCTGCCAATTACCTTTACCCACTGACGCTAAACGGGCACGTACACCCAAACGAGGAATGACATTTAATGCTTTGGCTTCTTCTAGGATTAAGTCCAGCTCAGAAACTTTCTCAACCACGAGGTAAACCTTATGACCCAGCTTTTCGCCCAATAACGCTAAGCGAATATAGTGACGATCTTTATAGCCGTTACACACAATGGTGGCTTTACTTTGGCCAGCCATACCAAGCACCGCCATGAGTTCTGGCTTACTACCGGCCTCAAGGCCAATAGACTGCCCTTGCTCTTTCTGACCGTTAATTAATTCTTCAACCACACGTCGCTGCTGATTTACCTTAATCGGATAAACGCTGGTGTAAGCACCGTTGTAACCGTGTAGTTGGCTGGCGTTTTTAAAGGCTTCATTAATGGCACGAACGCGATCATGTAAGATAGCCGGAAAACGCATTAACAACGGCAACTCCAAGCCATCTTTACGCGCCTGCTCTATTAAATCTTTGAAGCTGACCTTTACATCATCAAACGGGCTCACCACCACGTCACCTTGTGTGTTCACATCGAAGAAGCCTTCGCTCCAATGCTCTATGTTGTAAACATCACGTGCTTGTTGAGCGTCCATTTGCATATCGTTGAATCCACCTTAGCTATACATAACTGCACTAAAAGTTTGCACTGGTTAAAAAAATGCCCTTTATTACGGCGAATAGACTTTTCCAACTCAGAAAAATTGAGTAAGGTATCTATCCCCCGCATTAGGCGACAGAGCTAGGTTGGGCAACCGATCTAGCTTTGTTTCCTGATCATAGTCTAGCAATAGCGCAGGCGCATTTTATTCATCAACGCCTACACATCAAGATATTTATACGTTTACACCTACTTTCACTACATACAAAGCAATCTACGTATCCACACTTGTTACTGTAGTCAATCCTAGGGCACAAAAAAGGGAGCCTAAGCTCCCTTCTATACTGATATTGAAATTACCAATCAAATTGCTGGCTAATACCCAAAACTAAGGAATAACCTTTTTTCTGTTGGTTAGTCAGTAATACCTCAAAATCGACTTTCGACGGCATGGCTAGCACCAATGACGCCGAGTAATTCCATAATTCTTTTGTCTCATCTGGTGTTAATAAACCTACAGTAAACGCCATACCGGCATCGTCCCAAAACTCATAATTAGCTGCGACTTCTTTATATTCGTAAGTGTCTTTATCATCTTTATAAACACTTAGACGGTAATCGCTCCATGCAAGGTTTACATTGTATTCGGTGTTATCAACTTTATCGCCACCGCGCTCATAACCAATCACGCCAGCCCCTAACGCTACATTGCCTAGATTGTATGCAAAGCCACCATAACCATTTACTTCAGATGTATCAAAATCCTCAAGGCTACCGGTATAACCCCAAGCACCAGCGTAAAAACCAAACGGCCCGTTATAATCCACACCGCCATTAATGACGATATCGGCATCGCTTTGTTTGACACCACGAAACATGTACTTGGTCGCCGCGCCCATGTTAGTGGTCAATTCAGCGTACACTGGGCTGGCCACAATGAAGGCCGCTAACACTAGTAAATACTTAGACATTTAACTTTATTCTTAGAGGTAATGATTGCCGCGCACTATAGCAAGTCTTGGCTAGGCATGGAATGTTAGGGATTGGATAAGGGGAAATTAAAAAGGTTCCGTTGGATGAGAGATGAGATTGTTTGTGTTGAGCGTTACGGTCAATGGTTGTGTACTTTGTAATGAGACAGCAAACACATGTACGAGCTCGCACCTGCGAGCGATAAACCATTCACCCGCAGGTGCGGGTTTGTACTCATTATTCACAAAGCCGTAAACAATCACGATCACTTACAGTGACTCCGATCAGCCTGAGCGCGAGGGGCAAACAGTCTAAGCGCCAAAAAAGACCGCAACCAAAAAAGCCCCAATGCTTTCACATCGAGGCTTTCTTGATAGACCACCAGATCACTTTAAAAGCGTCTTTGATCTCTCGCTTAGTAAGCTAAGCACTTATTTAGAAGTGAACTCTGGGTAAGCTTCCATGCCACATTCGGCAAGGTCAACACCTTCGTATTCTTCTTCTTCAGTCACTCGAATGCCCATCACTGCTTTGATGATGCCCCAAGCAATGAAGCTCGCTACAAACACCCAAACAAAGATCGTTACTGCACCCATTAACTGGCCACCAACT
>JBLHLT010000024.1:0-40251 GCA_047621325.1 Oceanicoccus sp. | reverse complement strand
ATTATGCGCGATTAAGTCCATGGTTTATGGCATGCGGCCTGTTCTTATCAAGTTTTACCACCGAGCAATACCGCACATTACTCAAAAGTAACCGCACTGCGGTGACATTACTCACGTTACTACTGACCACATTAATTATTATTAACCTCCCCTATATCTTTATTTTAATAAGCGCACTTGTCCCTGCGCTGCTTACTTTAAAAAAAGTCAAAGGCATCAGTATTAACTTATCCGTTGCCAATGGTATTTTATTGTTAACACTCCTTTGGCAAAGTGCTTATATTTTAAACCCTGACGCTATATTTGCACCTGAAGGCATTTGGCATGTCTACGCCCTTGCCTTATGCGCATTATTTGCCAGCCTAAGTATGATCACGCCTTATTTTCAACGCCAAATAAAGCGTAAGCAGTCTCGACAAGTGGGGATTCAAAGCCAGTTTCTCGACAACCTTAGCCACGAATTACGCACACCGATGAATGGCGTTTTAGGTATGTCAGAGTTATTAAACGAAACACCACTGAGTGCTAATCAACGGGACTATGTCGACACTATAATGTTCTCAGGTCACGATATGTTACGTATGGTGAATAGAATTAGTGACTTTTCTAAGGTTCAATCTGGCCGAATTCAATTTGAAAAAAACACCATCCAGCTTTGCCGCTTAGGGCAGAATTGTTTAAGCAAATTTCAGTACAGTGCCAATCAAAAAGGGTTAGAACTGGTACTTAACATTGAAGAAGATCTACCCAGTAACATCATATGCGATGAACGCCGCCTAGAAAGTTTGCTCGATAATTTATTAGAGAATGCCATGCGTCATACAGAGCATGGTGAAATAGAACTACGGGTCAGCTTGCAAAATGATGACTCTGTATTGTGCTTTTCGGTTCGCGATACCGGCACAGGAGCGGATAAAAACCTTATAAAACACATTTTAAATCCCCAAGCGGATGCTTCAAATAATTATAATTCGACCCGATATGGTCTTGGACTTAGCCTTTGCAAAAATCTCGTTGAGTTAATGGGCGGAAATTTATTTGTTGAAACCCGTACCGACAAAGGCAGCACATTCAGTTTCACCTTACCGAATATACCAGCACTAGAACACGTACAAGACGTACAAGATTCTAGTCACATATTACAAGGTTTATCGATCTTAATCGTCGATGACAACAGCACGTTACGTAAAGTTATCCAACGCTATGCCAATAGCTGGGGAATGCAGTCCGTACATACCTACAATGGCAAAGAAGCACTCGCGTTATTGCGTAGCCAAAGTAATTTAGGCACCCCTTTTGATGTGGTGTTAATCGATCAAGACATGCCGATTATGGATGGCTTTCAACTGGCCAAACGCATCCAAGAAGATAACGATATAGATCAAAGCATTATTAAAATCATGCTAACCGGTATGTCGATTAGCAGCACCCAAAAAGAAGTGATTCAGTACGGTATTGATCAGGTCATAACAAAGCCTGTAGCAGCACAAAGTTTAAAACAAGCATTAACCAAACATATACTGAAGCAGTTCAGTCTAAACAAACAGAATCTATCCTGACCTAGCGCATGCATCACAGCTTAGATTTGCGTAAAATGGCACGATTACTAAATTACGAGGCTGGCTATGCGTTCACTTTCTGCTTTAGATACGTTCATCTCTCATGTGGATAACGCATTAAAAACACTGGTGCCAACGGCATCTACCAGTCACAGACCAAACCCAGCTAAACACGCGCCACATAACGAGTTCAATCAACAAGAGCAACAACATGCTGCCGGCCTTATGCGCATCAATCACACTGGTGAAGTCTGCGCCCAAGCGTTGTACCAAGGGCAGAGCTTAACCGCACGCTTACCTGAAATTCGCCAAGCCATGAGCGAAGCCGCTGAAGAAGAAGTCGATCATCTGGTCTGGTGCGAAGAGCGCTTACACGAACTCAATAGCCACACGAGTTTTTTCAATCCGATTTTTTACGGTTTATCCTACTCGATTGGCGCCGTTGCCGGGGCCGTTGGTGACAAATGGAGCCTAGGTTTTGTGGCTGCCACTGAAAACCAAGTGTGCAAACATTTGGTAGAGCACTTAGAAGTCCTTCCTAAAAACGATGAACGCAGCCGAGCGATTTTAAACGTCATGTTAGAAGACGAACAAAAGCACGCAACCTCGGCCTTAGAGGCTGGTGGCGCCGTTTTCCCGTCTTGGGTTCAAGCGGGCATGACACAAATGTCGAAAGTTATGACCAAAACCACGTATCGCCTCTAAATCCAGTCCACTCTAGGCATATTACGAGCACAAAAAATGCGACTGAATCGTCGCATTTTTATACTCGGATTAACCCAAGCGATTAACCAACATTATGCCTCGTTTAGCTCAACAACCTCATAGTCATGCGTAATTTCAACACCACCTTGCTCCAGCATAATGCTCGCAGAGCAGTATTTTTCAGCTGATAATGCCACTGCACGTTTCACTTGGGCGTCTTTTAAACCACGCCCTGTTACGATGAAATGCACATGTATTTTGGTAAAGACACTCGGAACCGCATCCGCACGCTCAGCATCAAGCTCTGCGACACAATCCACTACATCTTGGCGAGATTTTTTCAGAATACTCATCACATCAAAACTGGTGCAGCCACCTAAGCCCATCAGCAGCATTTCCATAGGGCGGACACCCATGTTGCGACCACCTAAATCTTCAGGGCCGTCCATTACTACACTATGCCCACTGCCCGATTCCCCAAGAAACATGACATCTTGTACCCACTTAATACGTGCTTTCATGAAAATTCACCCTATATAAAGTGGCTAGATTACCATAAGCTTAGTGATTGGCAGAAGTCGTAACCGTGTTTAAGGTTTATGGGTAGCGTCATACTCGGACCAAGTAGGACACAGTTCCCAAAAATACAGATTGATGGGGCTTAGTAGCACTTTCTGGTACTGAAGTATTCACCTATTTGGTGTATTAAGTGCATAATTGTGCAGCTTTACTGCTATAAATAATAATGCAATCAAGGTTTGATGGTTTAGTCTCATGATGAATATAGGATTAAGGGCAGATCGACATAAGCATTTAGATTATTTCTTATCTCAATGTCACCGTCGTCGATATCCCGCTCGCAGCACAATTATCTATGCTGGCGATAAAAGCGACTCCTTATTCTACATAATGAAGGGGTCCGTCACTGTTATCATCGAAGATGATGATGGTAGAGAAATGATTATGGCTTACCTCAATGAAGGCGACTTCTTTGGGGAAATGGGTTTATTTGATGAGGTTAGCCCTCGATCAGCATGGATCAAAGCAAAAGTAGAATGCGAAGTAGCGGAGATCAGTTACAGTAAATTCCGTGAAATCAGTAATCAAGATCCACGCATTTTGTACTTCATTGGTGAGCAGATGGCCACGCGCCTGCGTAAAACCACGCGTAAGGTAGGTGACTTAGCGTTCTTGGATGTAACCGGTCGAGTAGCGCGTACGTTACTGGATTTAAGCCAAGAACCTGATGCCATGACTCACCCAGACGGCATGCAAATCAAGATTACTCGCCAAGAGATCGGCCGCATTGTTGGCTGCTCCCGTGAAATGGTTGGCCGCGTTCTTAAAGCCCTTGAAGACCAAGGACTGGTAGGCGTAAAAGGAAAAACCATGGTGGTATTTGGTGCGCGCAAAGCCGCCACGTTACCCATAAGAAAAGACTTCGATTAGACTAAACTGGCGGCTGCTTAGGCCGCCCAGTCTTAGTGTTTATATTTCCCACACGTTCAGCTTTTTATATCTTGGCTTTGCCCAAGGTAACCCGCTTGTGATGCTATCCCGCTCGACCTGACTCAATGAACAATACAAAATAAGCTGAGTAAAATGCACATCGCTAGGCAGCGGGCAATCTGGGTAACCCCCGCCCTTAATATACGCTAGAGTCACATGGGGTAAAAACCCATCAAGTTGTATAATATCTGATAGGCCATTCACCTTTGAAAGGCTCTGTAATAACCGTTTAAGGGAATCTGTTATTGGCCCCTGCCAGGCCCAAGCTGTTGGTCTACCGCGTGGAAAATCACCAATTAGCTCGCCATGCCAATCGACCCCATTGCAATTAAACCGGTTCATTTCTGCATTTATAGCCAAGACTAATGACGTTTGCTGTGTGTTCGAATAGTCACCTAAAAAACAAAGTGTCATATGTCGATCTTGGGCTAAATGAGCCAACATGACTTGATGCTCAATACAGCTGTCATCTAAAGCCTGCTTGGTTAAGTCAGGGCTGTACAGCCCTAAGAATAATCTCATATACGCACTATTCTCCTTCGACCGTCATAACCATATAGCCTAAATAAAACACGATATTTAATCTTACAAGCATATAGCAGGTGCCTGTTTTGTATCTATACTAAATTAAGATCATGACAGCCTAGGCACCCTATGGACGATTTAATCTTTGCCGAAGAAACCACCAGTGATGAAGCCACAAGCGAATTATCACCTTGGAACATCCTACTGGTAGATGACGAGCCTGGCGTGCACCAAGTGACGCAAATGGTGCTCAGAGATTTCGTATTTGATAATCGCCCTCTTAATTTAATCAGTGCATATAGTGGCAAGCAGGGTCATGAAGTGATGGCCAGCCATAGCGACATAGCCTTAGCCATCGTTGATGTCGTGATGGAAACCGATGATGCTGGCTTAGAGCTGGTGCGCAGTATCCGTGAGGACCTGCAAAATAATTACACCCGTCTAGTGCTACGTACAGGCCAACCCGGTCAAGCACCGGAAGAAGACATCATCACGAACTATGATATTGATGACTACAAAGATAAAACCGAACTCACCAGCAATAAATTACTGACCCTAATGTATGCCTCTTTGCGTTCGTATCGTGACATTTGCCTAATCGATTCACACCGCAGATCACTAGAGCAAGTCATTCTTGCCTCCGCTGAAATTTTTGAAGCAGGTTCATTAAAAACATTTGCCTCTGCCGTGTTAAAACAAATCTGTAATTTATTGCATTTGGATGGCGCTATATTTTACTGCACGAGCATAAATGAAGATGCTGATGGTTTAAGCGATTATCGTGTATTAGCCGTGAGCGGTAACATGGAGGCATACGAAACTCAAAACAAAGCGCAGTTACCTGAGACGGTCAGAAACTCTTTTGAATACGCATTAAAGCAAAAAAAATCTTATGTAAACGGCGACATTTATACCGGTTACTTCTCTACAAGTTTAGGCAGTGAGAATTTATTGTATGTCTCGATGGAGCGTGAACTTGACGACATGGATAAGCAATTATTGGATATTTACGCCAGTAATGTCGCGGTCACTTATGAAAACTTATTACTGCGAGATGAGATTCTCGAAACGCACCGAGAGCTTGCTTATATATTAGGAGAAGCGGTCGAGCAACGCTCAAAAGAAACCGGCTCTCATGTACAACGAGTAGCACTTTATTCTCACTACTTTGCCATTAAATACGGGCTAACCAACAAAGAAGCCGAATTAATAAAATTAGCGAGCCCTCTTCATGATGTCGGTAAAATTGCGATACCCGATAGCATTTTGAAAAAACCTGGAAAATTAGACGAACAAGAATGGGTCATCATGCAAACCCATGCGCAATTGGGCGCTGACTTATTAAAAAGCAGCGACAACGCAGTGATTAAAATGGGCAGTATAATTGCTGGCCAACATCATGAGCGCTGGGATGGTTGTGGCTACCCTCATAAATTGGCAGCCGAAAATATTCATATCGCAGGGCGCATAACCGCACTGGCTGACGTATTTGATGCTTTAGGCAGTAAACGATATTACAAAGAAGCTTGGCCGCTAGAAAAAATACTAGCCGAAATCAATGAACAAAAAGGCAAGCAATTTGATCCTAAACTTGTGGATATTCTCAATAACAATATTGACGAAATTCTAGAAATCCGCCAATTACACCCTGATTAATAAGTCCAAACCAGCAAAGACATTTGTTCCAATGCGTGCAAATCGTTAAACTTGGGCGCTTTCAATTTGATGTAACATTATGTTTAAGTTTTTGTGGTTACCTTTCTTACTTGTCGGTTGTGCCAGTGTCGGCATCTATCAGTCCAAACTTCTCACCGAATACGGCCAGCCTAGCATGACCGAACGGCGTGTGGATGCCAATTTAGATCAAGCCCAACACTTCACTCAGACTATTCAGCCTATTCTCGAAAATCGCTGTGTTGTTTGTCACGGCTGCTACGATGCGCCCTGCCAACTAAAAATGTCATCGCCACAGGGCATGATGCGCGGCGCCAGTAAAGAGCAGGTATATAACGGCACACGAATTTTAGCCAGTACACCCACTCGACTCGACGTCGATGCCACCAATTCTGAGCAATGGCGTGAAAAAGGGTTTTTTCCTGTTATAAATGAGCAAACTCAATCGCGTCATGTCAATTTAAAAAACAGTTTATTGTTTCAAGTGATTCAACAAAAACAAAACCATCCATTACCTAAGCAAAAAATTCTGGATGAAAAATTTTCATTTGGTTTAGATCGCCCTCAAGTTTGTCCAACCCCAAAAGAATATCAAGCCTATTCAGAAAGTAGCCCTCTGTGGGGCATGCCCTATGCGTTACCCGGTTTAAACCAAACGGAATTTGATGCCATTGAAAAGTGGGTCGCAAACGGTGCCATCATGAGCAAACCTAAGCCGCTACCAATGACAATTCAGCAGTCCGTTGAATCATGGGAAGCGTTCTTAAACACCGATAACAACAAGCATAAATTGGCCAGCCGTTATATTTATGAACACACCTACCTAGCCAATTTATATTTTGACGACACGCCTTTATTCGAAGGCAAAGAGCCAAGCCAATCACCCGAGTTTTATTTTAAATTGGTGCGTTCAGCCACCCCACCAGGGCTGCCTATTATCCCGCTGAAAACCCGACGCCCTTACGATAAACCAGAAGTCGATCATTTTTATTATCGTTTAATGCGCAATAGTGCAAGTGTGGTAGCAAAGGTTCACATGCCGTATCGTTTAAATGCACAACGCATGCAGTGGATGACCGATTTATTTATCACGCCTGAATATAGCGTGACCAAACTACCATCATACAACCCTAAAACCGCTTCAAATCCGTTCATTACGTTTAGAGATCTGCCTGTCGGCAGCCGCTATCGCTTTATGCTAGAAGAAGCCCAATTTATTATTCAAGGTTTTATTAAAGGGCCCGTTTGTCGTGGCCAAGTTGCTCTTAACGTTATTGATGACCATTTTTGGGTCGCATTTGTAGAACCTGACTTACAACAAAGCAGTGCATTATCCGACTTCTTATCCGAACAAAGTGATAACTTAAGGTTACCGGGTGAAGATGAAAGTAACTCAGGCATTGCCACTAACTGGCTTAGGTATTCGCTCCTGCATACCGATTTCTTAAAAGCAAAAAACGAAGCGATCCAAAACAAGTTATTAACCAAGGCGAAACTAGATACTAATTTGGTTTGGCAAGGTGACAATAAAAACCCTAACGCCGCACTTACGATATTCAGGCATTTTGATTCGTCAACAGTGGTTCAAGGCTGGGTTGGTCAACCGCCAAAAACATCGTGGTTAATCAGTTATCCATTACTCGAAAGAATCCATTATTTATTGGTAGCCGAATTTGATGTGTATGGCAACATTGGTCATCAGCTCATGACACGTTTATACATGGACTTTTTGCGTATGGAAGGTGAAGCTAATTTCTTAGCTTTGTTACCTGAAAAAGAACGTCAACGCTTAACCGATTATTGGTATCGAAACAGCAGCGATAATGTAAAAAAACATCTATACCAAGCTAATCAAGCGACACTGTCTGAGCCTGATATTTCGTATCAAACACACCATCCACAAGCCGAGCTTTATGCTTTACTGAATCAACATTTATCGAAATCGATGAATAAAAAATATTTGTTCGATGTAGTAAAGTATCCAAGTTTAAACAAAATAAATTCAATTTCTGGTCTATCGGCTCATTTAATGCCTGAAGTCAGTTTGCTATACGATGAACGCCGTAATCAAATATTCACCTTAATTCGTAACAGTGGCCACAGTAATTTAACGGGTCTGTTGTATGAAGAAGAAAATCGTCTTCCCGCTGAAGATTACCTGACATTGGTACCCGGCATTATTGGCGCATACCCTTCTGCTTATTATCAAGTTCGTCGTGATCAAAGTGCAATGGAATTTGCCCAAGCCATCCTGAATCTGAAATCTGAAAATGATTATGCACGCTTATTAGATGACTACGGCGTACGCAGAACCCATCCCGAGTTCTGGATGTTCAGTGATAAAATTCATGTTTGGTTTCAACAAGATGATCCGTTAAATGCAGGTCTACTGGATTATAATCGGTTAGAAAATCGCTAACGAAATGGTGCCAATAGCAGGCAAAATAAAAAGCCATGACTTTGCAGTCATGGCTTTTTTCAATCAGCTTAATTTAATTATTACTTAAATTTAGGTAGTCACGTCCAACAGATTAACTTTCGAATTAATCTTGTCATCGATCTGACTTGCTTCTACCAACTGAGCTTGAATACGAGCCATACGCTCGTTTAATTCTTGTAAATCAGCAATCACGCTATTCGTTGACTCTTGTGCTTGCTGCTCTTGTTGCACCTTTTGTTCGGCTTCGAGGCGCTCTTCTTCTCTTAACTTATCTGTTTCTGTTTGTTCTTCATTCACATCTTCACTGGTTAGTGCCTCTTGCTGCTGTTGCAATTGTTGCTGCTGTATTTCAGCCCTTGCTTCCAACCCAATTTGAATTGCCTGTGATGCCACTCGACGATCTTGGCTGGATGGTTCAGCCGGAGCCAATGCCGCTCTGCGGATGGTTTCTGCTTTGTCGAGTGTGGCCTGCGGATCGTTGGCAATCTTGCCAGTATCGATGGGGACTTCGCCACCTATCGCATAATTTTTTCCATCAGGTCCACGTTCATAGGTCAAGCTCATTGCGCCGGCGTACTGGCCCCCCACTGCTTGGTGGGCCTGTTCGTGGGTTTTTACTTCTCGATCACGCTCCGCAAGTTGTTGGACTTGTCGTTGCTCGACTTCTAGCTGGCGCTGCTCTTGTGCGTCTTGTTGACGACGAGCTTGCACCTTTTCGTCCTCTTGGGTGCGATCGTTTGCATCACTACCTCTTTGGCTTTGTTGCTGCTCTTCACTTCGTTGCTGCGTTTCCTCTCTTCTCACTTGTTGTTGGTCGTCGTCAACACGACGCTCTTGCAGTCTTTGTTCCTGTTGATTTTCTTGCTGTTGACGTGCACGACGCGCTTCAACCGCTTGGCGTTCTTCTATGCCCTGCTCTGCACCCTCTTGACGTGATTTCGGTGATTTATTCACTTCAGACACTGGCGTAAAACTGGTTGTGCTTTGGTTATCTGACGCAACAGGTACGGCCACACCGACGCGGGCATCACTGCCTTGCGCACTTGTATTATTTGGTGTGATGGTAAAACCTGTTCCAAATTGCACGTTCACGGTCTTTCCTCTCGGTTATGCATCAGACCTTAATATCGACCAGACTCCCTAGGGTTTGATCGGCTGCTTGAACCACTTTGGCTGATGCTTCTACTTGACGCTGGCCTTCTTTCTCGTCGATTAAGGCTTTTGCCACATCTTGATTAGGGGAAACCGGCCGATCAGTACTGGCCGAAGCCACCTGCTGCGCCGCTTGTGTGACTTGTTGCTCGCCCTTTTGTATTCCAGCAAGGCCAGCACTTAGCGCACCGCCTAATCCGCCCACTTGCATACGTCTCTCCTGAAAACACTTCTGTCTGATCATAATTTAAACAGAGGAATGGCGTGTTCACAATCGTATGAAGCAAAACTTTAATATGGATTTTGACTATAAATTATACAGATAATAACCAAACGTAAGGAACCCACTAGGAGGCACAAATATGGGGAAGCATTAGACGCATTCGTTCTAAAAAGGCTTCAAATATACAAAAAAGGCTCAAATGGAGAGTCCCAAATGAGCCAAGAGCGGTATAGCTTACAAATGAAAGTGTTTTACTTAACCACGAGTCGCCTACTTACCCGCGACAGCCTCGAATCACACCAAAGGTCCAGTCATCTGCGGCTTCGTTAAATTCATCACCGCAGTTTGAATCACTTGAACCACCTGAGCTGCCATTTTCAAATGAGCACTGATCGTGATCCATGCAGTCTTTAGTCCATGCACTGGGTGCACCCCAACCACAATCACCACCACAACGGCCCATGCAACCATAATTTGAACCGGCTTTACTGCCCACTTTCACAAATTTAGAGTGATCACCACGGCTATCATCAAATTGAGCTCGCACAGAACTGCCTTTGGTTACACAGGTGATCCCTTCGTTTTTACTAATGCCCGCCTGGGCAACATTGGCAAAAGCCATAATCAATGCGCTTAAAAGCATTACTCGTTTTATTATTTTCATATTGAGTCCTCTTTTGGGTTGCCCTTAACGGGTTTCTATTTCTCGACGGCCAATGGGAAAGTCTTTTGGGGCTTTGGACCAATAGGCCAGCATTTGCACAGCCAAAAAGCTGTGTTCGGGAAATTCGTCGTTGTATTCAGCCATTAGATAGCGACTAAGTGCTTGGCTAGCGTCACCAAGAGCCTGTTTTTGCTGTTCATTTAAAATGTAGTTTTGGCCATCTAACACCATGGATTCATTCACAAGATCAAACTCGGCTTGCAGCTCACCCTCGTCTAATAAGAACCGCAAATCCACGTCATAAGCGCCACTCATCTTGCTGCGAATTGTTACCGTTAGAGGCTCGGCGTCATCGGTGGTGTAGTCACCTCTTAGCTCGTGAAAACTTGAAAGCTGAACATGTAATTCGCCTTTTTGCTCAACCTCGAAATCTTCAGCGACACCTGCTGCGGCAAACGCCATTAACAACACATAGCAAGCAAAACGATTCCAACACAGTATTTGACGGATAATAAACATACGAGACGGCCTTTTTATTGTTATTCGCACCACAATAATCTGCCTGAAAACTCATTAACGATGCAACGGCAATCCCGCTAAAGACGGGCTATAAACGCCAATTTAACCGCCTTTTACCTGAAATTTACCTAGGATTGACCTGCCACATTCACCCAAGAATTAAGACATCATCAAGGCCATACAATAAGTTCCCCGTTAAGCGCTAGGTGCGACAATTTGTCGCATCGGTTTTATGTGGATGGCGCGTTAAAATGCCCCTGTTAAATACAAATATTAAGGGACGCCATGAAACGCCTATTTGCTTGCTTGCTATTACCTTTATTTTTAAGTGCGTGTGGTTCAGACAGTGACTCCGCTGATGACGGGGCCTTTCCACGAACGCTAAACTTGGGTGATCAGTACACAGCCACCCTTGATATGACAGATGTGACAAACGGTGTGGCCGACATTACCGTCAACATCACTGCAAAAGACGGCCAATCATTACAAGGGCAAGCCATTACACTAAGCCCGTTGATGCTCATGGCAAGCGGCATGGAACACGGCACCCCATTTGAAAACAGTACCGGTACACTTGATGAAAACGGCTCATTCACCAGCACTGCTTACTTTTTGATGCCTTCTAATATGCCAAGTGGTGACCCAATGGGGGATTGGTCAATCACCATCACCTTTGATTCAAAAAGTGAAATCGTCCCCATCACGGTGGATATGATGAGTGCTGATGTTAAAACCTTAAAAGGTGGTGACACCGACCAAATCATGAACATGTCTGATGGCACCACTGATCGCACTTATTACCTTTACAATCGCGGCCGTCATATCAACAGTGCCATGAACATGAATATGTTTCAGGTCTATGTGGCGGCCCGAGAGACTATGATGAATTATCAAGCCATTGTTGATGGCAATGTCCTTAATGCAGATTCCATGCATGAACTCATCATTAATAATGTGCTTGTAGAAATGTGTTCAACTGAATGTGACCTAGAGACCAATTGGATCACCGCAATGGCCAAAGACAACCACCCAGGTATGTATCAAGGTATGGGTTTAGGCCTAACCGGTAATGATACTGACATGGTGATGCTGCGCTTAACCGTTAACGACGAAGTTAAAGACAACGGCGCCACTGAAGATGCAATAGAAACCGTCACGTTTTCGTTTAGTGAAAGTGATTCAAGTAGCACCACACACGAACACATGTAAGCGCAGTTAAATAAATTTTATGAATCCTACTCAGCAAGTGGATATGCCAACCCCTGAAGTACCAACTAATCACTGGTATGGGGTTGGACTTTTTTTCACGCTCTTTATTTTTTTAATAAGCTATAACGTTAATACCCTTGCGGCATCATGCTGTGGCGGTGGTGCTAGTTCTGGCATTATCTTGCCAAAATTCAACGATGCCATGTGGGATATGAGCGTATCCCATGAAGCATACGACGGCGCGTGGAATAAAGACGGCTCTTATCAAAAAGACCCAGCAGACAGTGAACTGCTACAACGTCGCCTTGATCTTTCATATGCCCATCGCCTAGCTGATCAATGGCAAATAAATATTGGATTACCGTTAATTGATAACCAAAATAAATACAGTGGTGAAAACAGTTCAGTACAAGGCTTAGGAGACATGCAATTAAGCGTTTGGTATGAAGCGTTCGATAAAGTGACATGTATCTATAAAATTAATGGCTGGGAAAGTTTAAAACCCAGCCTTTATTTTGGAACAAGCTTAACCGTGCCAACAGGCATTAGTTCCTATAGCGATCGCGTGGACAGCAGCTTTGATATAACGGGTTTAGGGTTTTACAGAGTAGACGCCAACATGATTATAGAGAAAACCGTCTACCCTTACAGTTTAAGCTGGCAAGGAAAATACGGTTACACGTTTGAGCGCCCCGTTAACCAAGAAAACGGCCAAGCGGTTACCCCTTACAACAAACAACTGGGCGATCGTCGTGCCAGTATTTTTAGCGCGGCTTATACTTGGTTTTTGCCCAACTTATCCATGCTCACACTAACTGCAAGCCATAGCCAACTAGAAGAAAGTAAAACCAAATACGATGGTGTGACAGATAACAATAGTGGCTTAAATAAAACAGCTATGGGTTTATCTTTTGCCTACTCAAGTGCGGTGCGTGATTGGATATTTAAACTGGGCATAAGTGAAGCCCAAGACGGTGACAACATTCCCAAAACCCAAATCATTAATATGGGTGTCAGCCATGTTTACTAATTTAAAACGCAGTGTCTCATTTTTAATATTATTATTAACACTCGGTTGCCAAGAAGATTTAGCGCCTAGTAATGACCAACTTGAATCTACTCAAGCGACTCGCGAAGGTGAAACCTTAAACGATATAAGCTTTACACTCAGTGATGGCAGCGTAAGCCAGCTAAGTGACCAACTGGCCACACATGACGCTGTCGTATTTTACTTTACCATGTGGTGCCCCATTTGCGAGGGCCATATGAGTTATATTCGACAACAACTTAAACCTAATTTCGAAAACGTTGCATTTATTTTTGTGGATTATGTATCAGGTAACGTATCAAGCACTCTAGACTCTCAACAATCTAGGGGGTACACAGACTTTTCTGTCATTTCAGATTTTGATGATTCTTTAGAAAAGTATTTTAATGGCACCATGGCCACCACCGTCATTGTTGATAAAAACTTTATAGTAAAACTAAATGGCTTATTTAAAACTGGCAATGAAATTTCTGAAGCATTAGAGGCCTTATAAAAATCGGTGCGACAATTTGTCACATCGGCTTTAATCTTAAACTTACATAAAATATGGGCATTCATAATAAGGAAAGCCCATGAAATCCGTCCTACTGTTAGCGTTATTGTCTTCATTAAGTGCTTTAAGTCTTAGCAATACCCAGCTTGAAAAAGTTGTCGTCACCTCCACCCAAGAAGAAACCAGTATTTATAACTTGGCAGAATCTGTTGGGGTTATTTCAAATGATGATATTTTGAATGTCAGTCCTTCTCACCCAAGTGAAGTACTTAATCGAAGCGCAGGCGTCTATATAAATAACCTAGGTGGTGAAGGTCACATGACCGCCATTCGCCAACCCATATCAACCAGTGCCGTTTATTTATTCTTAGAGGATGGCGTGCCAACGCGCCCTACCGGTTTTTTCAACCACAACGGTTTGTATGAAGTAAATATTCCACAAAGCCAAGGTTTAGAAGTCACAAAAGGTCCTGGCTCTGCGTTATACGGCAGTGGGGCCATTGGCGGCATCATAAATAGCATCAGTGCCAAAATACCAAAGCAACAAACAAGTAAAATAGATGTGGAAGCTGGCGATCAAAGTTGGCAACGTATTTTATTAAGTGCGGGTTCTCCTATCAATCAATACAGTGGCGCTGCAATCAGTGCCAATATAACGAAAAACGAAGGTTTTAGAGATGACGGGGACTATTCAAGAGAAAGCTTAAACGGACGATTTGAATATACACTTTCAAATAAACTGAATGTCAGTAATTTATTAACCTATTCACAAGTTGATCAAAGCGGTGTTTCTAGTCTTGAAGAAAACAATTTCAAAAACCATGTTAATAAAAACTTTTTTCAAGGCAATGTTGGCAGCAGAGATGTAACCGCATTACGCTTTACCAGTGCATTTCAGTACACCCCTTTCGATCAGACTTTGCTCAGCGTAACGCCTTTTTATCGTAACAATGAATCAAGCATGATGCCTAGCTGGATGGTTACGTATGATCCAAACGTTCGTAAAACTCAATTTGAATCGTTCGGTATATTAACAAAATGGCGCCAAAACATTAACCCACATAGTTTTTTCATATCTGGAATCGATATTGACCATACGCCTTCTAGTTTTGTTGAAAACGGCGTTACCCTTCAAGAATCAGAAATAAATGGCGAAACGTTTTATACCAACTTTGAGAAAAATGGCACCATACGTTATGACTACAATGCCACCCAAACGAGTATTAGCCCTTATGCTCACGTGGAGCACAAGACCCAAAACAACGTAATACTAAGTGCTGGACTACGTTATGATGTTTTCGATGTTGATTACGAGAATAACTTATCATCACAGACCACAGGTTCACTTATACGTCCTGAATCACAAAGCCTTTCTTATTCACACTTAAGCCCTAAAGCGGCGATTGTTTATCAAATTAATGACTTACACCAAATATATGCAAACTATCGCCATGCGTTTGTCGCACCATCTGTTGGTACTTTATTTCGCTCAGGCTCCAACTCAAATACAACAAAACTAAAACCGATTAAAAGCGATAGTATTGAAATTGGTTATCGTGGCTATGTATTTGATAACATCAATTATGAATTAGCTATGTACTATATGGAAAAAACCGATGATATCGTGAGCGTTATAAATAGTGACGATGATCGTACCTCTCTTAATGCTGGCGAGACGATCCACAAAGGAATTGAACTAGGTGCTCAATCCAGCTTAACTCAAGACATTTATTTAACTACATCGTTTAGTTATTCAGAACAAACCTATGGCCAATTTGAATATCTATACAAAAGCTGTTTTAGCTGTAGTGCCGTTAATCTTAACTTTGATGGCAATGACGTGGGCAAAGCGCCTAATACCATTGGAAACGTCGCAATTAAATATGAACCACTTTCCATTCAAGGATTTATGCTAGAGCTAGAGCTCGAACACCTAGGTGACTATTACACTGATGAAACCAATACCAATAAATACAGTGGTCATGAACTATTAAACATCCGCAGTCGCCTACAACTAAGCACACAACTTGAAATTTATGGGCGCGTTCAAAATATCACCGATAAACGTTACAGCACTTATACCTCAAATTCAGTTGGTTCCGAGAAAGTTGATTATCGACCAGGATTACCACTAACACTTTACGCTGGCTTACGTTTCAATTTTTAACGCATACATAAGCGCAACCTAGGTTGCGCTCTTAGAGATATAATTAACATGATAAATATTAAATCCATTAGAAAATGGCATCTCCTTTTGTTATGGCCTGCGGCATTGGCCAGTATTATTTACCTAGTATCAGCCTTCACTCACCCACTGATGACTTGGACGGGTCCTCAAGCGAAAGTTATGTTTCCACCTAGTTATTCACTGGCTGAAAATAACACCTTTGAGCTATCAAAAATAATAAACTCGCTTTCTATGAGTGATGCCAAAATGGCAAAGCTAGTACCTTACAAAGATGAGGTTTTATTACAAATCACTCAAGGACTAAGCGAACCACGACGTTATTTCTCAATCACAAATAATACCGAGATAATTAACCATGATGAGCATCAGGCCGTTTGGTTAGCTCAACACTATTTAAAACAAGAACTACCCATTGCCAAGGTATCGTTAATTAGCGAATTCAGTGATCACTATCCTAATGTCAATCGCTTATTACCCGTATATCACATTCAATATGATACTGCAGACCATCTAAATGTATTCATACATACTGACACTCAAGCACTAGCCGGGATAAGTAATGATTGGAAAAAAAGTTTAAGATGGATATTTCAAACCTTTCATAGCTTTAATTGGCTTAATGGATATGAGCCATTAAGGTTACTGGTTATTTCATTACTGATCACAACACTCATCGCCATGAGTATTACTGGTATTTTATTTTTACTAAAACTAAAACGCACCACAACTATTGTTCAAACCAGTCGCCGTTGGCATCGCCGACTTGGCTGGTTTATTACCGTTCCCTTTTTATGCTTTTGTATTAGTGGGTTTTACCACCTTTGGCAATCCACTTTAGTTAAAGCCGACGTGGGTATACAGCTAACTCAAAATCTAGACTTTAACAAATGGAGTAGCGTCACAACATATAATGATTCACTAAGGTCAATGCAGATCAATCAAGTAAGTTTACTTCAGGTTCAGTTGCAACCTAATACAGAATTAAGAAACCTATATCGGTTTAGTGTATCCCCCATACAATCAGAACAGAATAATACTCAAGCGGTTAATACACGAGAAAAGCGTTTCAAAGGACAAGCATCTGAAAAAAGCGCTCTTTATATCGATGCAGATACGGGTGAGTCATTAGGAAATTTAGATGAAATATTAGCTATACAGCAAGCTGCTAATATATTTAACACAGACAATCCAAATACACTTGATAGCCAATTAGTGACTCATTTTGGTCTCGGCTATGATTTCAGAAATAAACGCCTACCGGTTTGGCGCATTGAAAGTAAGCATGGTGAACAGATATTCATTGACCCTATCACGCATATTTTAGTGGATAGAAATACTCTATCGAGTCGATTAGAAGGCTATAGTTTTTCGTTTTTACATAAATGGAACATGCTAACGCCCGTATTGGGTCGCTTTAATCGAGATATGTTAATTCTATTTACCCTATGTCTTATATTTTTATTAACAAGCCTAGGGTTACTCATGCGTTTAAGAGCAAATAAGGTAAGCGTAAAAAGAAAGCTAACACCTAAAAAAATTGATATGACGGATAAAGCAGCTTAAAAATCCCATAAAAAAATACCAAGCACAGCTTGGTATTTTTTTGTTTATCTCAAACATAAATCATTAAGGCAAGGTTAAGCAGTCTGCCACCTTGCTGATTTCTAGGTTTTCCATAAACGGTACCTCACCTAAACACGGTACTTTCAACATGGCTTTGAGCGTTTCTAAATTTTCTTCATAGGCCGACATATTGGCATCTGTGCGATTGGCAATCCAACCTGCAATTTCAAGCCCGTCACGCAGAATGGCTTCATACGTTAACAAGGCATGGTTAATGCAACCTAGTTTCATACCCACCACTAAAATAACAGGCGCTTTTAATTCTTTTGCCACATCGGCAAATGTTTCATTTAAATTAAGCGGTACACGCCAGCCACCAGCCCCCTCAATGCACATAAACTGTGCTGGGTTAATCATCAACACGCCCCGTAATAACCCAACAATGCGCTGGGCACTTAATGGTTTATTAATACGCTGCGCGGCAATATGAGGGGCAATAGGTTCTAACAATGCAATGGGGTTAACCTGCATGTAAGGTAGCTTTTCAGTACTGTATTCAATGTGCATCAATGCATCATCATTTTGCAATCCATCACCATGATCTTCACACCCTGCTGCGACCGGTTTTAAACCTAATGTTTTTAAACCTTGCTCTCGTGCTTTGTATAATAGGGCGGCGGTGCAAATTGTTTTTCCAGCATCGGTATCGGTGCCTGTAATAAAGTAACGCTGTTTACTCATAGTTTTCTCTTAATGTTTTATTCAGGCTTAATCAAACAACAACTGAGCACACGATAACTGGCAGGTAAACCATCATCATGTCGATGTGCTTCCATAGCGTGCATAAACACCTTGATGGCTCTTGGTGAGGTTAAGCCCTTCGCACGGCCATCGGTAATATTGTGAGCGCCAATGCGTTTAAGTGAATCGGTCAAGCCGCGTATGTCTTGATGATAATCATACTGTGTGGTGATTCTTAATTTTTCTATTGCAAACGGGCTGGCTTCAATCATGGCTTGCAGTTCTTGTTCGTCATCAAACTGATTCACGTGTTGATGATCATCAGCCTGAGACCAAGCCTGTTTTAATTCTCGTAAAGTGCCGTCGGCCAGCGTGCTAAGCACAAGGTGCCCGCCTGGTTTTAAACAATCATATGCCTGCGCTAAAACTTGTGAAAAATCATCACACCATTGCACAGCTAAGTTAGAAAAAATTAAATCAAATTGGTTCGATTCAAACGGTAAATTTTCCGCATCCGCTACAGTATAGCTAAATTCAGGATGATGCTGCTTAGCGTAAGCCAGCATGCCCGGCGCAATGTCTGCGCCCATCACTTGCGCTTGTGGGTAAGTTTTCTGTAACAGTGGTAAGCAATACCCCGTGCCGCAGCCTAAATCTAAAATCGATTTTTTATCCCCGTCAGGGGCAATTGCGATGACTGCTTTTGCAAGTTCATGTTGAAAACGTGCAAAGGTATCGTAATCTTGTGCGGCATCACTAAAACTTTTTGCTACCGCCTGCTTAGCGATGACATCATGCATCTGGTAAGCCCTGCATGAAGGTTAAAATACCATTGGCCACCAACTGTGGTTGTGTCACTAAACAAGCATGACTGGCATTAGGCACAAAACTGGTGAGGTGTTTATCGTTTAATTTATTAAGTGTTTGACTCACCTTATAAGGTACGATGGCATCATCAGTCGCCAGCATGTGTAAACACGGTTGCTGTATATTTTTCAGCGCAACTTGATTATCTATTAGGGCCAGTAAATCTAAAGACGCCTTTAAGGTGTCAGCAGATGGCGTAGGCACTTGTGTATTTTGTTGTAGCCACTTTAATGATTGCAGCATGTCCTGTTTTTCACCGACCACAGTTAACGCAGCAAATCGACGCAACGTCACGCGTACATCGTCAATGCTTTCTATGAAGCCGTTATATAAAGGGGATGGCACACCTTGTTTGAATTTTCTATCGGCTAAAAATTTTGCATTACTGCAAATGGTCATCACTTTTTCAATACGTGTAGGGGAATCAAGCGCCGCCTGTACCGCCAACATACCGCCAAGAGACCAACCAAGCCAACTGCTTTTTTCGGGCGCAACCGCTAATAAATCATTCACCAGTTTATCCAGTTTGTAATCTCCAGCTTGATAAGCGCTATCACCAAAACCGGGTAAATCCACTGCAATAAACTGAAAGTGATCCGTAAATAAATCCGCCAGCGGTTTAAACACTTGTGCGTTACTGGCCCAGCCATGAATACAAAAAATAACTGGTAAGGTTTTATCACCCCATTGATGTACTGCTAATGCCATGTTAATTGGCCTCCATGGTGGATGATAACGCGCTAAGCGCCTGTAATAATGTATCGACTTGCTGAGTGCTGTGTGACGCTGATAACGTAATGCGTAAACGTGCCGTACCAGCAGGTACCGTGGGCGGGCGAATGGCGGTAACCATAATGCCTTGCTGCCGTAATTGCTCACTCATACTTAGCGCCAATTGTGTATCGCCAATTAACACTGGTTGAATGGCGGTATCCGATGACATTAGGTTTAACCCTATTTGCTGCGCACCGGTTTTAAATTGTTGTATTAATGTTTGCAAGT
Organism: Oceanicoccus sp.; assembly: GCA_047621325.1. GTDB lineage: Bacteria > Pseudomonadota > Gammaproteobacteria > Pseudomonadales > Oceanobacteraceae > Bermanella. Next base: position 20,170 of record JBLHLT010000024.1, on the reverse strand, counting down.
GTTCACGACGTTGCGGCTCATTTTTTACAATTTCAATACTGGCCAGTGTGGCCGCTGCAATCGCCGCGGGCATTGCGGTTGTGTAAATATAAGGGCGGGCGAAATTGGTTAGGTATTCGATCAACTCTTTGCTGCCTGCGACAAACGCACCGGCGGTGCCTAAGCCCTTGCTTAATGTTCCCATTAATATTTGCACATCACTTTGGCTTTGCTGTTGCGCCTCACAAATGCCAGCGCCTGTTTTACCTAACACCCCTAAACCGTGGGCATCGTCCACCATGAGCCATGCATCATTTTGTTTCGCGGCTTTTGCTAACAAAGGTAAATCTGCCGCATCACCGTCCATCGAAAACACGCCGTCGGTGACGATTAATTTACGACGCGCGTTGGTGCGCATTAAACGGGTCGTAAGGTTTTCCACATCATTGTGTAAATAACGCTGAAAGCGCGCGCCACTTAATAAACCCGCATCTAATAACGAGGCGTGATTCCATTTATCTTCAAATACCGCATCTTGTTTATTGAGCAACGCCGTAATAACACCTTGGTTGGCCATGTAGCCAGTACTAAATAACAACGCCGATTCGCGACCAGTAAACTCGGCTAGCACTTCTTCTAGTTGTCCGTGGTAATAACTGTGGCCATTCACCAAATGCGCGGCCCCACTGCCCACGCCAAATTCATTGGCGGCATATTGAAACGCAGAAATTAATGCAGGGTGATTGGCTAAGCCGAGGTAATCGTTAGAGCAAAACGTTAAATATTCAACGCCGTCTATTTTCATCACAGGCCCTTGTGGGCTTTGTGCTAAACGCGTGGCGCGATACAGGTTTTGTTCGCGGCGCTGATTTAAATCTTGGGTGAGATTAAAAGGCATAATGCAGATTGAATGAACGTAAAAATAAAAGTCAGCTAATTCTGACTTTTATTTTAATGCCCATACACCTTATACAGTGGCGTCGTAGAAAGGTTTGGCGGTGTCGTTTTTCTCAATCTGTTTGCTTAATACGTCTGCTTGAGCCGTATCATCATGGGCCACAATCGCTTGCTCTGGGCGTAAACCTAAACGCTTAAACAGTTGCATGTCTTCATGGGCTTCTGGGTTTGGCGTAGTTAATAGACATTCGCCGTAAAAAATAGAGTTAGCGCCTGCCATGAAACACATGGCCTGCATTTCATCGCTCATTTCTTCACGCCCTGCACTTAAACGTACGTGAGATTTTGGCATCAAGATACGCGCAATGGCGATGCAGCGAACAAATTCAAATGGGTCTAGGTTATCTACGTCTTCTAATGGCGTGCCTTTTACTTTCACCAACATGTTAATCGGCACGCTTTCTGGCTGCACCGGCAGGTTGGCAAGTTGTGTTAACAAACCGATTCGGTCATTTTGGTTTTCGCCCATACCGATAATACCGCCTGAGCAAATCTTCATGCCGCTGTCGCGCACATGTTGCAAGGTATCTAAGCGGTCACCGTAGGTGCGGGTGGTGATAATTTTATCGTAGAATTCTGGGCTGGTATCAAGATTGTGGTTGTAATAATCCAAGCCCGCGCCAGCGAGTTCGCCCGCTTGGTCTTCATCTAACATGCCCAGAGTCATACAGGTTTCTAAACCCATGGCTTTTACGCCTTTGACCATTTCAAGTACATACGGCATGTCGCGCTTGTTTGGATTTTTCCAAGCAGCCCCCATGCAGAAACGGCTTGAGCCTTTGGCTTTGGCTTCGGCGGCTTTATTCAGTACCGCTTCTACTTCCATTAAGCGCTGCTTTTCTAGGCCAGTATTGTAATGCGCTGACTGTGGGCAGTATTTGCAGTCTTCTGGGCATGAGCCTGTTTTAATCGAAAGTAGGGTGCTCACTTGCACTTCATTTGGGTTGAAATGCTGACGGTGAACCACTTGAGCTTGAAACAACAAATCGTTAAACGGCAGGTCAAACAAGGCTTGGACTTCTTCGCGGGCCCAGTCGTGACGAATATCTTGTGTTTGTGTCGCGCTCATAATGCTTCCTTACCAGATCATACGTGTGGTGCTGGTTTTATTTATTCTCAGATGGCAGGCTTATGGCTCACCAAATAGGATGAAATCGTGACCCGTATATTAGCTGCTTATTTAAGGCAGTCAACCATCATAATCAGCAAGGTTTACAATAGATTATTTATCAATCAGTGTGTATTTTGCTTAACCCACAGCCAGCGAAATATCTGTGTTCAGTGCCAAGAAGCCCTGCCCCACCTTGGCCAACACTGCCCACAATGTGCCGAACCCAACCATCATGGCCATGTTTGCGGCGAATGCTTACAGCACCCTCCCGCGTTTGATCGCGTCATTTGCCCCTTTATATTTAAAGGGCCAGTGGCTGGTTTAATCCAAAAATTCAAGCGCTCTAGTAAGGTCCTTGGTCTTGAGTGCATTGAGCATACCCTAAGTGAGCAGTTACATACTTATGAATTTGATGCCATTGTCTGCGTGCCGTATCACTGGAAAAAACTTCTATGGCGAGGGCATAACCCAACGGGGATATTAGCCAGTTCATTGAGCAAAACGCTCTCAACTCCCCTATGGCAAGGCTTAGTACGCACTAAGGCCACCGGTAGCCAACAAGGGTTAGATAAAAATAGGCGACGATCCAATGTGCGCCGCGCATTTAGCTGCACGCCAAGCCTTGCCCTACAAATAAAAGGCAAGAATCTGCTTTTAATTGATGATGTTCTGACCACCGGCGCCACCTGTCATGCCGCAGCATTGGTATTGAAAAAACACGGAGCCAAAAGTGTCACCCTTGCGTGCTTAGCCCGCACACCGCTTGAGCATTGATAACTTCCCTCGCTAGTCTCTTCATTAGCCAGTAAACTGCCCGCACTTATTTTAGATGGCCGAGTTTATGTCACAGCCTTTGCCCCACCCATACGAAAAGCTCACCCCTGATACCGTGCTTAACGCCATTGATGCCATTGTTGCACCGCTAGGTTGGCTCACCAGTGGTCACCAATTAGCGCTAAACAGCTACGAAAACCGCGTATATCAGATTGGCATCGAAGAGCAAAAAGACATCGTCGCTAAATTCTACCGCCCAGAGCGCTGGGATAAAGCCACCATCTTGCAAGAACATGAATTCAGCTTGTTTGCTCAAGAAGACGAGCTGCCAGTGATTGCACCGATGCTGATTGAAGGTGAGAGCCTGTTTGAATACCAAGGCTTTTATATTGCCATCTTTCCAAAACAGGGTGGCCACAGCGGGCACATTGAAAATCTCGACGACTTCGAGCAAATGGGTCGACTTGTGGCACGTTTGCATCAAACAGCCAATGCCGTTGAGTGTGATCAACGCGGCGACATGACACCACAACGTTTTGCCCGCGATAGCCGCCAGTTTATTCTCGACAATCACTTTATCGACGACAGCTTATTACCGGCCTACGAAAGTTTAAGTGCTGACATTTGTGACCTGCTTGATGAACGCTGGCACACCCCAAAAATGCAATTGGTTCATGGCGACTTACATGGCAGTAATTTAATTTGGCAACACGAACAGCCGTATATGCTCGATTTAGACGATTGTATTCGCGCCCCACGCATCCAAGACATGTGGATGTTATTAAATGGTGATCGTGATCAAATGCAGGCACAGCTGGCAGCCATGGCCCGCGGCTATGAAATGTTTTTGCCGTTTCCTGCGGATCAAATCCCTCTTATCGAAGTACTGCGCACTATGCGCCTAATGCATTACAGCGCTTGGCTGGCCAAACGTTGGGACGACCCAGCCTTTAAAATGGCCTTCCCTTGGTTTAATACCCCGAGGTATTGGTCAGAAGAAATATTAACGTTACGCGAGCAGTTTTCTGCCTTGCAAGAGCACCCATTACAGCTAATTGGCTAGCGAATAATTCACGTTTAGCCCTTTGCAGAATTTAACGGTGTCGGTAAACTGCCGGCCTAAATATAAATTAAGGAAATTGTATGAAACTGCTTTTAACCGCATTAACCATGGTCAGTTTGTGTTTTGGTTACTGCGCATCGGCACAAGAAACCCCAGCGCAATCAAGCAAAGTCGACCTGACTAAACTGTATCTCGGCGCGGGTATCAGCCATAACCGTATTGACAGTTTCAGTGGAACAGACGGAAAAACCAGTGGCTTCCAAATGTTTGCTGGTTACGAGTATGGCCAGCGCAGTGGAATTGATATTGCCGCTGAAGCGGGCTTCATTCAAAGCGGTGAATTCTTTGACGGCTCGGATGAAGATGCTGATGGCATTTGGGCCGCAGCGGTTGCATCAAAAGATCTACCTGAAATCAATGAAAAACTAGCCGCCATTGCACGTCTGGGTTATGGCCTAGGGGGTGATGACGGTTTACTAATGGGCTTTGGTGCGCAATATCGCGTTAACCCACAAGCGCTATTACGTCTTGAGTACGTCAATAAAGACTTATCCCAGTCTTACCAGCTTAACGCCGTTTTTAAATTTTAAGCGGCTATCAGGGTGCTTATATCCATAAGCACCCTGTGTTTTCCACATACCCTATTTTTAGCACCCCTGTAAATTTATCTTTCCCTCGATTCAAGCCCTCAAATACAAGCCTTTACTGGCTGAAACAGCCCATTTTCACTACAATGACGTAATTGAAATTAAAGTGACGCCCAATGAGCCTAACTCTCCCAAGCCAGCTATTGCTGCAACAAGACCTGCCTGAAAACACACTACTGATTAATCCACCACGTGATGAATTAGCACAAGAATTAGATGAACCAACTTGGCATGTGGCCAGCTTCAGTTATGCCGTACAAAAACAATATCAAAATAGGGGTTATAACTGCACCGACATCTGTGCCCCCCTAACCCAAAATTATTCACACGTTGTGATTTACCTACCTAAGGCAAAAGCTCGCCTACAGTATGTTTTAGATTACGCCATGAGCGCGTTAACAGAAGACGGCACCATCTGGTTTGTGGGTGAAAACAAAGGCGGCATTAAAAGCCTAGCGAAAAGTCTAAAAGACGATTTTACCAGCATTGATAAAATGGCCATCGGCAAACATAGCGCCATCGTTTGTGCCCAAGGGCCACAACGTAAAACCACATTCAACCTAGACAGCTATTTTATCGCCCACCAAAACGAACACGACCTTTCTTTACGCTCACTACCTGGGGTTTTCAGCCAAGAAAACATCGATAAGGGCACACAAGTTTTATTGAAGTTTTTACCGCGTAAGATTAAAGGCCGTATATTAGACTTTGGCTGTGGCACAGGCACAATTGCCAGTTACATCAGCAAAAATCGCGAATACGAAGAACTCGAAATGATAGACGATGACTTCTTAGCGATTAAAAGTGCCCAAGCCAATATTGAAGATAACAAAATTGAATTTACCGAAGCCTTTGCCAGCGATGGTTTCAGTAATATTGAAGGGCGTTACAACTGGATTGTAAGTAACCCACCGTTTCATCAAGGTATTAAAACCGATTACAACGTCACCGAGACCTTTTTGAAAGAAGCAAAAGAGCATTTAAAACTCAGCGGTAAATTATTACTTGTTGCCAATGAATTTTTAAATTACGAAGTCATCTTACGCGAACACTTTAAGGGCGTTAGCACCGTCGCCAAAGAAAACGGCTTTAAAGTGATTCAATGTGAAGGGATTATGCGCAGCAAAACTTAATCGTTAAACTGATTAAATATAGGTATAAATAAAAACGGGAGCCACTCAAATGAGGGACTCCCGTTTTTCGTATTGCACGCTTTAATACTAAACTAAACCTTACGGCGGCCAGTAATCAGCAACAACATAACGGCAAACAAATAATAAAGTGAGATTGCACCGTTCAATTCGGCGCGTTCTCTTGGGGCATCGGGATCGTCTTCGTTTTCTTCGCGTTCTTCCAGAGGCTCCTCAACAGGTTCTACTTTAATCTCTTTTTCTTTTTCAACACCATCAATCACTTTGATCTCTTCACTTTGAGAAATTAACGATGTTAAATATATCGACAGTGGTTTTTCTTGGATTCGCTGAATCATCAAACTAGCATTCTGAGAATCCAAAGCAACATAGCCATTTTCAGTTAATGTGATCTTTTTGAAAACACCATCCTGCCCAAGAGCGTTATAGTTAGACTCTGTCGCACTGACACTAATTAACCCATATTCATTTCCATTTAAAACGGTCAGTAATCGATGGGTATTAGAAACCTGAACAGCTTTTACGATCATTCCATCGGCTAAAATTCCCGCTGGAATCTTAGCATCCATCTCAAAGACAGGTTCACCAAAAACAGGTATCGTCAAGCGCCAAATTAATATTTGGCCCGAATCTCGCTTATCTAAGCAAAAAAACAAATAGTTAGTTTTATGACATGACAAAATTTCATTCACTGGCCGAGGAAAAGATATGATTTTTTCTTTTTCACCATGCTGTATCAATTGAAACTTCCAGCTTTTGGACGAATCGGCCACTAACAGAGCGCCAGTAGAAAAAGGATACACAGAATAATCATTAACTGAAGCAGCATGAAATAAAAAAGTGCTTTTTTCTGTCTTATCTAACCATTTCAATGAAAGTGAAGTCGACTTTGAGACGCCAATCAAGCCTCCATAAGTTTTTACAATACTATTATCTGAATTAAGAGGCGCGCCCATTTTTTTTTGCCATTGAGGTTTAACCTGCCAAATACCGGTATTCTCTCCGCCTGATATTTTTGCAAATAATGTATTATCCACTAAAAATAGATTATCGATAGCACCGTCTGGTTTGTTATCCAGCCATGATAAATTATCTTCATCACCTAAATTAAAAATGCCTCCATCTGTATCACTATTGAAATAGGCCATATCTATTTCTTTTGCAACGCCCACTGTATTAATGTTTTCATAATTGGTACTAAAGTCGATAGCACTTAAAGCTGCCGGACAATCCTCATCCCAATTAAGTAGTAACTTTCTGTTAATATCATCATAAACCGTCCACGTACCATCTTGATGAAATGTAAAGTTATTCAATTTAGAGCCATCGAAGTAGAACTTTTCGGTTGATAATGTAAATCCAGATATATTCAAAAAAGTATTAAGACTTGTATCATTAGGAGTTACTAGTAATGACTCTGAACAATCTCCAATTGCAGATAGCTCAGCATATAAATGACTCCACTCACCTTCATCATAATATTTAATCGGATTAATGGTCGCACCTAGATCAACATCGATAGCATTAGCGGCAGAAAATACCTGCGAAGAAAACAGCAGTAAGAATAGCGAACGCAACAACATGGAATAGTCCTTTAAGTTTTATTATTTTTATAAGTTTTTAGTTTTAAACGATTAATTTTTTATGAGTTATTCATCATCAAACTCGCGCCCTTCATAAAAGCCAGGGGCTAGGTTTTCAAAGCGAGTATATTTACCAATAAAAGCTAGGCGGTCGGTACCGATTTCACCGTTACGGTGTTTACCGATAATGATTTCACCAATGCCTTTGTCGGGTGAGTCTTCGTTATACACTTCATCACGATAAATAAACGCGATGATATCGGCATCCTGCTCGATGGCGCCCGATTCACGTAAATCCGACATGACCGGGCGTTTATTTGGGCGTTGCTCTAACGAGCGGTTTAACTGAGACAGGGCAACCACGGGGCAACCAAATTCTTTAGCGATGGCTTTTAACGATCGTGAAATCTCAGAGATCTCTTGTGTACGCCCTTCACTCTTACCAGCGACCGTCATTAATTGAAGGTAATCGACCATCACCAAACCAAGGTCATTATTATTTTCGCGGTAGACACGACGACAGCGGGCACGCATTTCTTGTGGTGTTAACGCGGCGGTATCATCAATATAAAGCGGTTTATCTTTTAGCAAGTTGAATGCTGAGGTCAGTTTTGGCCAATCCTCTTCATCCAGTTTACCACTGCGTAATCTATTAGATGGAATACGACCAACCGATGAGTACATTCTCATAAGAATGGCTTCTTTCGGCATTTCCATACTGAATACCAAGACTGGGCGACCTGATTCTATTAGCGCATTTTCACACAGGTTCATGGCGAACGTGGTTTTACCCATGGAAGGACGACCCGCCACAATGACTAAATCTGCGGTTTGGAAACCATTGGTACGTTTATCTAAATCGGTAAAGCCTGTGGTTAAACCCGTGAGGCCGTCTTCCATATTGAAAAGTTCTTCGATCTTTTCAAGGGTTCGAGACATGATTGGGTTTACGTGCTCAGGGCCGGAATCTTTTTTACCGCCCCCTTCTGCCACTTCAGCAATGCGCTTTTCGGCATCACTAATTAAGCTAAGTGGGTCTTGCCCTTTGTTGCTGTAGGCGCTATTCGCGATGTCCGTCGCGGCTTCAGCTAAACGGCGCAGTAACGCTTTTTCTTTTACGATATCGGCGTAAGCGGAGATATTCGCAGCCGATGGCGTGCGCTCTACTAGGTCAGATAAATAATCTAATCCACCAATATTGCTTAATTCTTCAAGGCCTTCTAGCTCATCGCTTAATGTTAATACATCAAACGGTTTTTCTTTCTCGGCTAGGGTGCATATCACTTGATAAATAAGGCGATGACTGTGACGATAAAAATCATCGGTTTGCAGGCGTTCAGATACCACTTCAAACGCGCGGTTATCCAGCATCAGGCCACCAATGACCGACTGCTCGGCATCAGCAGAATTAGGCGGCATTTTTATATTTTCGACTTGCTGATCCATTGGATAAAAAACAACCGACTTAGAGTGATAATTAGCCGCTTAGTTTGCCCTTTTTGAGGTTTAAGCTCAATGACTTATGGCGCAATAACCAGCTACCACAAGAAATCACAGGCATAAAAAAACCCCGAACACAGGTTCGAGGTTTTAAGATGCAATGGGATTATTTAAACGGGAAGCCACCGCCACCCATACCAGGGGGCATACCACCGCCTGGCATTCCACCAGGCCCACCGGCACCACCCATGCCTTTCATGGCACTCATCATTTTGCGCATACCGCCTTTGCCGGTCATTTTTTTCATGACTTTTTGCATTTGTTTGTGCTGCTTTAATACACGATTGATAGTTTGAATATCAGTACCCGAACCCGCCGCAATACGCTTTTTACGCGAGCCGTTAATTTTATCAGGGAAGTGACGCTCTAATGGCGTCATGGAGTTAATCACGGCTTCGGTTTGCGAGAGTTGTTTTTCTGCTTGGTCCATCTGGCCCGCAGCTTGACCCATACTGCCCATACCCGGCAATTTATCCATCATGCCCATCAAGCCACCCATGCTCTTCATTTGCAGCAATTGGTCGCGGAAGTCTTCAAGATCAAAGCCTTTGCCTTTTTTGATCTTCTTCGCCAGCTTATCGGCTTTTTCTTTATCAATTTTGCGCTCAGCTTCTTCGATTAAAGAAAGCACATCACCCATATCTAAAATACGAGAGGCGACACGATCAGGGTGGAAAGGCTCTAGCGCCTCAATTTTCTCACCCATACCCATAAACTTAATGGGTTTACCGGTAATATGGCGCACCGATAACGCCGCACCACCGCGTGCGTCGCCATCCGCTTTGGTCAGTACCACACCGGTTAACGGTAAAGCTTCGTTAAACGCTTTTGCAGTATTAGCCGCATCTTGACCCGTCATGGCGTCAACAACAAATAAGGTTTCAACAGGATTAATGGCTTTATGCAGCTGTTGAATTTCAGCCATCATGGCTTCGTCAATGGCCAAACGGCCAGCTGTATCCACAATCAGTACGTCAGAGAACTGAGTTTTAGCTTCCGCTATGGCGGCCATTGCAATATCAACAGGCTTTTGCGAGATATCAGATGGGAAGAATTTTGCACCTACTTCCGCCGCTAGGGTTTCAAGCTGCTTAATCGCAGCTGGGCGATAGACATCAGCCGAAACCACCATCACTTTTTTCTTTTCACGCTCTTGCAAATATTTAGCAAGCTTGGCGACGGTGGTGGTTTTACCCGCACCTTGTAGACCGGCCATTAGGATGATGGCCGGTGGTTTTGCCGCAAGGTCTAAACCTTCGTTGGCATCCCCCATCACATGCTGTAATTCTTCATGTACGATTTTAAGGAGTGCTTGGCCTGGGCTTAAACTTTTTAATACTTCGCTACCAATGGCACGCTCTTTTACCTGATTGGTAAATTCTTTCACCACAGGCAAGGCAACATCCGCTTCAAGCAAGGCCATGCGTACTTCACGCAGCGTGCCCTTTATGTTGTCTTCGGTGATTTTGGCTTTGCCACTAATGGCACGTAAGGCGCCATTTAAACGATCTTGCAGATTCTCAAACATGTTTCGTGTCTCTATTCATTCGGCCAGGCAATTTAGGTTTAGAAAACCTAGGCAACTCTATACATCTGGCGCATCTATGTGCACAATTGTCAGGCATTATATAGGTAAGCGCCGCATAACTCACTCTTCTCAGCCTCGGCTTTTAGAAATAGTGACGGCCAGCATAATAACAACCCATGCATTTAGGGATCGCCATTCATATGGTTACGCTGTTCACACTCATTGCCATTGCATTTTATTTGGCTAGCGGCTTTATTCAATACTCCGCTATTCATAAGCCATCGATCCAAACACGGACACGCGTACTCAGCCTTGGCTCATTGGCGGTGGTGTTTCATGGCCTAGCTTGGTTTATCCCATTATTTAATCAAACGATGGATTTACGCTTTTTTCAGGTGGGTTCACTCATTTCACTGGTTATCAGCGCACTTATTCTAATTAGCGCTTTACGTAAACCGTTGGAGAGTTTATTCCTTGGGGTATTTCCAATGGCTATCCTCATTTTGGCCTGTAATCTTATATTCAGTAATGATAATCAGCCGGTTAAGCACTATGACACGGGTCTGATGAGCCATATTATTTTATCCATCATGGCCTATAGCGTGTTAAGCATTGCCGCGTTTCAAGCCATTTTACTTATGGTGCAAGATTATCAACTCAAACATAAGCACATGTCTGGCATCATGCGTATGCTACCGCCACTGCAAACCATGGATCGCCTGCTGTTCGATATGATTGGCATTGGTACTTTGTTGCTTAGTCTTGCCATTGTCTCTGGCTTTATGTTCTTAGATGACCTGTTCGCCCAGCACCTTGTGCACAAAACCACCTTCACACTAATGGCTTGGGCCGTTTATAGCGCATTATTATTGGGTCACTGGCGCTTGGGCTGGCGAGGAAACGTGGCAAGCAAGTGGACGCTTGTCGGTACGAGTTTGCTGATTTTGGCTTACTTTGGCAGCAAATTAGTGCTTGAGATTATTCTAAAGCGCTGATTGGCAGGCCTTGGCCGTTAAAACTTTGGTTACTTATATTTTCTGCTACACTAGCGCCAACTTTAGCCTCTAGGACCGCTTCGTGAGCGACATACCATTAAGCTTGCTGTTTGCAGCTTTGTTTTTTCTTGTGATTTTTTCTGCTTTCTTTTCTAGCTCTGAAACCGGCATGATGTCTCTAAACCGCTACCGCATGCGGCATTTAGCGAAACAAGGCCATGGCGGCGCTAAACGTGCATCTAAGCTGCTTAACCGTACCGACCGCCTAATTGGTGTGATTCTAATCGGCAACAACTTTGTCAATATTGCAGCAGCGTCAATCGCTACAATTATTGCCCAGCGCATTTGGGTCGATAACCCAGAGTTGGGTGTAACCATTGCTACCGTGTTACTAACCTTAGTAATTTTAATATTCTCAGAGGTGACACCAAAAACGATTGCCGCTAATCACCCTGAAAAAGTGGCGTTTCCTGCCAGCTATTTATTACAGCCATTACTCATATTACTGATGCCTTTCGTCTACGTGGTCAATGGCATTGCTAATATTCTCATTCGAATAACAGGTCTTAAGCTTGATCAAGACAGTAAAGATTTGCTCAGTACTGAAGAGTTTCGAACGTTGGTTCACGAAGCCGGCGCGTTAATCCCACCTCGTCGTCAACAAATGCTACTGTCAATTTTAGATTTAGAAACCGTGCGCGTAAACGATATCATGGTGCCACGTAATGAAATTATTGGTATCGATTTGGATGACGATATTCGTGATATTGAAAATATTATGCGCACCAGTCAGCACACGCGCCTACCGGTATGGAAAGGCAATGTAAATAATATGATTGGTGTATTGCACATGCGCAATGCGGCGAAAATATTAGCTCAAAACGAATTCAATAAAGCGGAACTATTACAAGTTACACGTGAGCCTTACTTTATCCCTGAAACCGCTCAACTGCACAACCAGTTGTTTAACTTCCAAACTGAGCAGCGTCGTATTGCTATTGTGGTTGACGAATACGGTAATGTTCAAGGCATTGCCACACTAGAAGATATTCTCGAAGAAATCGTAGGTGACTTCACCTCCGACGCATCGACGTCCAGCCAAGATATTACACCACAAGACGACGGTAGTTTTATTATCGATGGCACCATTACCATACGCGAGCTAAACAAAGCACTCGATTTTGACTTATCTATTGTCGGCCCTAAGACCTTTAGCGGATTGATTATTGAAAGCCTAGAGTCTATTCCTGACAGCAATGTCTGTTTGAAAATAGACGACTACCGAATTGAGATTTTAAAAGTACGCGCCAACACGATTAAGTCCGCAAAAATTTATAAAGTCTAATCACTCTGGATAACTGCAGCGTAAGTTAAGGGAGTAACCTATATGTATTTTAAAATGACATTACCCGCAATACTTGCGGGTTTATTTTTTTGCCTGCAAGCGCACAGTAAAGAAAAAACAGAAATCGAGATACCGGTATTGGCCGATATCGGCATTGGCTTTGGCCACCTCCACAGTGAGATTGATATCACCAGCAACGACCAGACCATTTACGTTTTCAAACCCCACCTATCAGGTGTCGTTGAATCGGACACATTAAAAAAACACAAAGATCAGATCCCTAAAAATGCTCCAAAGTGGTTAAAAAAAGCTGATATTAGCTATAGTCCATTTCCACTACCAGACAGCATTTATTTTACGCAATCAAAAGATGGCAACGACAAAGTATTTGGTTTCAGTATTGGCCCAAGTATTAGCATTGGAACAGGTTTTAAATACTTAAAGCTATCCGGTGGTCTTGGACTGCGGACAACCTACCTATATATGGACAATGATTTATTTAACGAACATCATTTTATCAGCTTAGGTGCGAGCGCTAGTTACCAATTAATATTGACCCCTATTCGTTACCTGCAACTAGAAGTAGGGAAAGTACATACGTGGCACATTGAAGATAAACTCAGTAACGATGAATATTTAGGTGCTATGGATGAGGGCTATGTCATGCTCCATTTGCGCTTCCCATTCGATGCTAAAGTAAAGATTTAACGATTTCCATTTTCTAATATCAGGGCGCTATGCAGCCAGCTTCTTTGTTTTTCTCTCGTCCCTTAGCCATTGCATTGCTAGTTATGTCGGCCACATTATTTGCGGGCAACCATATTGGCGCTCGCTTTGCGTTTGATAATGGGGCTGGCTTGTTACTCGCTGTATTAGCACGCAGTTTTTTATCTCTGATATTCATGCTAAGCATTGTTAAAGTGCGTAAAGCATCCATGTTGATTCCCGCTCACCTAGTTAAATGGCAGTTATTACTAGGGTTTTTAATTGCGGCACAAAGTTTACTTTTATACAGCGCCATTACTCTGATTCCTGTTGCGATGGCACTGTTACTTGTCAATACCTGGCCCATGATGTTTATTGTGGCAAATTGGGTAACCGGTAAAACCAAACCTAATACAAAGATGTTTGTGCTGTTAATTGTGATATTAATTGGTTTGATTTTTGTTTTAGATATTGACCTAAGCGCCCCTGTCAGCCGCAACTGGTTATTAGGGGTAGGGTTTGGTATCGCCTCTGCTGTATTTTTAGCAACCACCATGTGGGTGACGCAATATCAGTTAGCGAGTATTGCAGGATCGGTGCGCAGCTCATACATCATGATGGTGGTTGTGGCGTCTATGTTAGTCGCCGGTTTTTTAGGCGTCGTCCCAGGCGGCTTAGACTTACCCATCAATGCCACCGGCTGGGCTGGCTTAAGTGCCCTTGCCGTACTGTATGGCATTGCGGTAACCACCTTGTTTGTACTAACCCCTAAATTAGATATGGCACGAAATTCACCTATTTTAAATTTTGAACCTGTCGCGTCTTTGTTTTTAGGCTATCTATTTTTAGGTCAGTTTTTAAATACTATGCAGCTGATTGGCGGTGCGATTGTCGTGCTTGGCATTATGGCAATTGGCCTATCGCGCGCCTAAAAAACCCATGCAATAAATACTCACATGGGCTTTTCTTATATCTCAGAAGTGATAATTTCTAAAGTGTGATGCTCACTGTGCTTGAACATTCTATTGCCAGTGCTTTTGCTTGTTCAATCGTATCACCTGTTGCTAAGGCAACCCCCATACGGCGTGTACCACTCACTTCGGGCTTACCAAATAAGCGCAGTTGCGTATTCGCTATAGATAACGCTTTATCTAAATTACCAAAACGCACATCTTGGCTTTCACCGGTTACTAATATCACGCTCGATGCACTTGGGCCGTTTTGTTTAATTTGTACAATGGGTAAATCTAAAATAGCGCGGGCGTGCAGTGCAAATTCAGATAAATCTTGTGATACCAGTGTGACTAAGCCTGTGTCGTGCGGGCGTGGTGATACTTCACTAAAAATCACTTCATCACCTTTGATAAATAGCTCGACCCCAAATAATCCTTTACCGCCTAATGCGGTGGTTACTTTTTCGGCCATTTTCTGCGAGGCAATCAAAGCTTGCTCGCTCATGGCTTGTGGCTGCCACGACTCTTGATAGTCACCCCCTTCTTGGCGATGACCAATCGGTGCGCAGAACGAGGTTGTCATTTCGCCTTCTGTATTTCTATGACGTATCGTTAGCAAGGTAATTTCAAAGTCGAAATTCACAAACCCTTCTACGATCACTTTACCCTTCCCTGCGCGGCCACCTTCTTGCGCATAATCCCAAGCGGCATCTATTTCATTTTCATGTCGCAATAGTGATTGGCCTTTGCCCGATGAACTCATGATAGGCTTAACAACACAAGGGAGACCTATTTTATTAATCGCGTTAAGGTATTCGTCTTTTGTTGCTGCAAACTCAAAGTCACTGGTTTTTATTGCTAACTCTTCGGCTGCCAAACGGCGAATGCCCTCACGATTCATGGTGAGCTGAGTAGCTTTGGCAGAAGGTATCACTGTGAAACCTTCTCGCTCTAATTCGGCTAATGTGTCTGTGGCGATCGCTTCGATTTCAGGCACGATTAAGTCTGGTTTTTCTTTTTCAATAATGACACGCAACGCATCACCATCAAGCATACTAATCACATATGAGCGATGCGCCACTTGCATAGCTGGCGCATTGGCATAACGGTCAACGGCGATGACTTCAACCCCTAAACGTTGTAATTCAATAGCAACTTCTTTGCCCAGTTCGCCAGCGCCGCACAACAAAACTTTTTTAGCATGAGGACTTAATGGTGTACCTAACATCACAGACATAACGTATTCCTTAATTTATGATCGCAGTGTAACAAAAGTGGCCACGGTAATCAGGCATAAAAAAACCAGCAAACGCTGGTTTAAATTAGTAATTAGAATGTTAATAAGTTGCCGGACGCCTTTTCTCGCTCACTTACATTCTCAAGCACCGCTATTTTTTCATTGTTGTCCATCGTGCCCCAATGGGTAATTTCATCACCTGTACGATAGCAACCAATACACACATCATGCTCATCTAATGCACATACAGCAACACACGGAGACTTAATCATACCTAAAACATTTTTTTCAATCTGACTCATACTACTCTCAATACGATCTGGGCCGTGTATTATTCAACAGGCTTAATATATTTACTCGGTTTTAAGTTTTGCTGGTAACGTTTTGAATTATGCACGTAATGAGCAGCACTGAATTCAAGTTGCTTCTTTTGGCTTTCCGACAGCTCTTTTTTAATTTTACCCGGACTACCGACGACCATTGAACCATCCGGAATCACCATGCCTTCGGGTATTAAGGTGTTCGCACCGATCAAACAATGTTTGCCGATCTTAGCGCCATTCAATACAACTGCGTTAATACCTACAAGGGTGTAATCACCCACTTCGCAACCATGCAACATCGCCTTGTGACCAATTGTCACACCCTTGCCTAAGGTCAATTTAAAACCTGGGTCTGTGTGTAAAATCGCCCCGTCTTGTACATTACTGTTCTCACCAATGGTGATAACATCATTATCGGCACGGATTACCGCATTAAACCAAACCGATGCATTGTTTTGTAAGACCACGTCACCAATCAGTTGTGCGCTATCGGCAATAAAATGCCCTTCACCTTCCAATTGAATATCTTTATCTGATAATGCATACATCATAAAACACCTATTTATTTTTATTGTTCTAAACAAACAATTGTACGTGAACGTTATTTTTCCATTAATCCATCAAGTGAGCCCAGCAATAACTCAAATTCAGTATCAAAAAACTGATTAAACATTTCTGCTAGCATCACCGCGGTTAACCCCCAAATGGTGTAGTCTTCAAAATACCAGCGCGGCCCTCTAAAACTACCAAATTGATCAATTTGATCAGGCTCACCATCCAAGAAAAAACTAAGCGGCACATGGAATAAAGCGTCTATTTCGTCAGAATCACTGCTCAAGGCTACGTTAGATGGCACGATGGCCAACACTGGGGTGACTAAAAATCCATAACGAGAGACAACTTGGTCTAACATACCAATCACTTCAACATGGTTGGGGTCTAAATTAATTTCTTCGTGTGCCTCACGTAACGCCGTTGCAATGATATCGACATCACTGTCTTCACGCTTGCCTCCAGGAAATGCCACCTCGCCTTTATGGGTTGGCATATGACTGGATCGCAGCGTTAAGATGACACGAGGCTCTGGCTCATCCGTAATGGCGATCAACACGCCCGCCTCGGCCAACTGATTGTCACTTAACACTCTTGGCTCGTGGGCTTTTACTTTATTAATTAATGAATCTAATCCCATGGGCCACCTCTATAACTGCGTGTATTTTAACCATTTTTTATTTGCAGTGCAGTTAACTAATGTAACACTGAAAGTATAAGGGCGCTGCATCACATTTCACGAACATTAGCTTATAAGATTTATTCCTAACCAGCTGCTTTATCTATGCCTTTTACAGGTAAAAAAGAGCCTTCACCTTACCAAATGAAAATATAAGCTATTGATATTAAAGACTATTTTAATAAGTTTTCCAGTATTGGCACCTTATCAACTGTCACCCAGATGAAACCCAAGCATGAAGCACAAGGTGTGACAAGCTTATGGCGCACGTCATTCATTGGTAAACTCCACCTATTGTTACAATATCTTTGAGATGCATTTATGCAAAAGCCACTACCCAGTTTTGAGCGCATGCTAGACATGGCCAAAAACGATCCAGACGCACTAGAATTACTACGCCTAGAAATGGTTCGCGATGCTATTAATGCTGCACCTGAAAGCTATCGTCAGCGCCTACATGGCCTTCAATTTCAAATAGATGGCCAGCGCTTAGTCAGCAAAAACCCAATGCACGCGTGCCTAGAAATCAGCCGTATGATGCATGAGTCTCTACAGCAGCTAAAAACATATATTGATGGCCATACTGGTGAACGCCCTGTATCTGAAGGCCAAATAGCCGAACCCGCTAAAATTCTTAACTTCCCCTCTGAAGCACTATAACCACCGAATTCTATCTCGCAGTATCGTTCAGATACTGCACATTCGTTCTTCATCCTATAAATCGAGCGGTAAACACCCACAAGCTTTGCCTTCACTTTCATTTGACCGTTATACTGCCTGCTTAAAACGAGCTTGGATCAATCCATGAAGTATTGCAGTGAATGCGCCCACCCAGTTACGTATCAAGTGCCAGAAGGCGACAATCGTGAACGAGCCGTTTGTGATCACTGTGGCACCATTCACTACGTGAACCCTAGAATCATCACAGGCACGCTACCCGTCTATCAAAATCAAATTTTACTGTGCAAGCGTGCCATCGAACCCCGCAAAGGATATTGGACGTTACCGGCTGGGTTTATGGAAAAAGCTGAGACACTAGAACAAGGTGCAGTGCGTGAGACATTAGAAGAAGCAGGCATCAACATCACCTGCGGGCAGCTGCTTTCATCCATCAGCGTGCCGCATATTTCTCAAGTGCATATATTCTTTTTAGCCCACATGGAAAGCGCCAAACATGCGATCAGCACTAGCGAAAGCTTAGAAGTAAAATTGTTTCGCTTTGACGATATTCCATGGGATGAAATTGCCTTCCCTACCGTTAAAAAAACTATGCAGTTTTATTTAGACGACTTAAAGGCAGGCAAAATAGAAACACGAGTGTTGGATATTGAAATACAAGAGCGCTTAAAAAAGCACTCTAATTAAGATCATCAAGCGTAATGGCCTGATAAATATCATAAGCCGGCTCTTCATAAGGATGAGCCGCTTGCATGGCAAAAATCACGGCCCTTATACATTGCTATTCACAAACCATTTCGATTTTTAACTCCGCCACCTGTTCTAACTTATCCACCACCCCGATAAAAGCATTGCTTCCTGATAGCGGCTTAAATTGGCCCTGACCAATTGTCTGCCAGCAACAATGTTCATACAAACCAATACGCCCAGCACCCGCTGCAAACATAGCCAGCTTAACCACTTCAGCATGGTCTTGTGGCACATAAACATTAATACGATACATTATTATTTCACGTCGATTCTGGTTAAGTTGACCAGTTCTATTAAGTTATCCATGGCTTCTTGCGCACTATGCCCGCAAATATCAATCTCAGCACTAAACTGCCCGCATACTTTTGGACGCTCAGGTTGGCCAAAAATCTTGCATAGATTATCATCATTCAATTGAATACAGCGCACCCCTTCAGGCTTGCCATCAGGCATACCGGGTATCGCACTGGAAATAGACGGTGCGATACAGCAAGCACCACACCCAGGATTACACTGCATGACATTATCCTACTAGATTAGTCGGCTAGCATGTCATAAACCGAGAGAATGCACCAATTGGCGGTTGTAGCGGGTGCAATAGCGCTCGAGCAGTATTTTTTCATCCACCCCCATTTCAGATTGCTCATATAGGCGAAACTCATTAAGCAGTTTAACTCGATACTTTTGCTTAATAATATCAAGATGCTTGTCTTCAACCCCAGGCATTCGACGGGCTTTATCATCACCAAAAATATACGCTACAAACGTCGGGTAACCACTTTCAGCGCTCTGCTTAGCGTCATCAACCGGATATTGAAATAAACTGTAATCTAAACCGCGACCTTGGGAACTAATAGAGATAAGCAGCGTCAATAACATTACTAGACTTTTCATGGTCTTTCCTTTTGAATTGCTCCGTACTTGGCACACCCTTGGGTGTGCCTTTTTTTATTCTAGCCTAGCTCACGTAATATTCCGTTTTTAACCCCAATAAAACAAATCCGTATCATCAATTGCAAAGTAACCCACCTCTTCATACCATAGAGGCATTAAGCACTTAAGGCACCAACATGACCGCAGGATTATTCCCTGAAGAAAACGTCAACGACATTTTTTTCTCACGCCACGATCAGCAAGAACTACTGGGCAGTGCATCTGTTCACCCATTTTTACTAGACGGTAAAACATGGCCAACCGCTGAGCATTATTACCAAGCTATGTTGTTTGATAACAGCAACATCCAAGATCAGATCTTAGCGCTGCCCGATGCAAAATCCGTTCAAACATTCAGTAAATGGCGTTTTTTTCAAAAGAAAAAAGGCTGGAAAAAATTACGCCAAGTATTAATGACCCGTGCGATATACACCAAATGCAAAACCTACCCAGAAGTTGCTGAAAAATTATTAGCCACCGCAGATAATAAATTAGTCGAAAACAGTGCCTATGACTATTTTTGGGGTTGCGGGAGGGATCGTCGCGCTGAGAATACTTACGGTAAGGTTATGATGAATGTGCGGGAGAAGTTAAGAGCAGAGAAAATTAGAGGCTGTAGATAAAACTGTGTAACTGCTTATCATAAGAGCCAGAAATGGCTAAGGATAGGTAGCAATGAACAAAGAAGCACTTGAAGCCTTTGCCCGCGAAGCGGCCAAAGGCATTA
>JBLHLT010000023.1:0-47582 GCA_047621325.1 Oceanicoccus sp. | reverse complement strand
TGGTTTTACAATAATGAACGGCCGCATAAAGCAAATGGCGGTAAGCCACCTTTGATGGCGGCTTAATTTCTACTTTTGACGCATGTTAAAAAAGGGAGGATTACCATTTCACAATTAATGTCTATTACATCCTTTTTAAGGCATTGGATATCTTTAATTGTGCGATAAGGATTATCAGATAACGTCGGTATAGAATTGATTACATCCTTTATATTTTTATATTTCGAAACCGAATAAATAGCTCTAGATATTAAGTATTTATTGTACTCAAGAGTGTAATTATATTTTTGTAAGGGGCTAACGGAACCACTTCTTGGAGTAAGGCTAGGACCTCGATGTTCAAAATGATTAGAATGTATATTTAGCCAAGATACTTTAAGTGACTTGCGATTCTCAATTTCTAGGCTAATTGTTTTAAGTTTACCATTATGAATAAAATCAACCTCAATATCAGTAAAGAATGACATTGGATCTGGAGATCGAATTTCTTTAATCTTTAAAGATGTCACAATCTCCCCATACTGATACCACAATACTTTATTTATATCATTGTTAATATAAGAAACATGGTATCTAAATCCGTATTTACCATCTATTAGGAACATAAATAGTATGAATATAAAAGCCCCCACTCCTACAATATCTAACAACGTTCTAGGCTTAGTGCCCATGTTGTTTTTCCCTGTATTAATTAATCAGTATTAAAATGTCACCCAGAATATCAGTTACTTTATAGCTCTCATGCTTACTTTTGTAACAGAATTTATATAATTAATTCCGTGCCCATAAGCAGTGACTTTATATGGAATTTCACAACCCCCATTAATAGATTCGATCCATTCTGATACAGGTTGTAACTCGATTCCTTCATAGCAGGCCAGTGCATTTGACCTGTCCAAACTGGGAGAACCATTAATTACTTCAATAATGTCAGAAATTTTAAAGAAGCCCACAGGATTGCCATTAGCAATTATATAGACCGAGCCCATAGCTTGGTCTTCACTAAGTTCGATGCTATCTGTTGATGATTTATTATCAACCCACATCGGCAAGCTAATATTAAAACTATCTGTTAATTCGTTGTTATCAGGAGAAATAATTAAAATCCTCTCAGTCAATCCTTTGACCACCTGTATATTAAAGCTCCTAGTAACACAGTTTAAAGACAGCCATTTTTTATCCAGATCGTTAAAGCAAGGCGGCTCGTTAAGGCTGCTTAAATTAATCTCAACCTTAATTGATACACCGCAAACAGATTGGGCTAGCTTTTCATTTTTTCTACTTGCCTTAGATTTCCACACTGAACATTATTCCCCTGTATTAATATCGCGGTTTATCTCACTGATAATATCGCGCTTTCTGAATCCTCTGTAATCAAACTCACCAGTTTTAACGCTGACCGTTTCCCATACGACACAAGCATCAGGCGGGTAATACTGGCTAGTAATTTCGTAGCCCTTATAAAGGTAATGCCCTGCCTTGATTTTGGTCGCGGTCAAAAGTTTTACCCTTATAAGTTTATTTGCTAAACGACTCAGATTCAGCCTTGCAGCTTGGGCACAAGCAAGAGTCGCCGCTTGCTGTAGTTCGTGAAAATGCAACATAAAGATTGTTATCTTCAAACCCACAATTATTGCAATAAAAATATTCTACATACATATTGTTTTTCCCTGTATTAATTATCCATAGTCTCTATAGCTTTCATACCTAACTCAGTAAGCTTCAGTAATGGGCCATCATCAAAGCTAGTTTCTGAATCACCATCGATGTAAACCATCCCTCGATCTTACAGCGCCTTTAAGGTTTTATCTTTATATAAGTGAAGAACACCGCCCTGAGCTACTTGCTTCAATTTTCGAATCATTAGAGGGCTAAGCTTTGTTGTGCTTAATAAACTAACTAATTTTAACCCTTTGTTAACTATCCAGTTCAGCCACTAATTTTTTCTGCTTTTCATAGGCAGAAACAGCTTGACGATTGTCGCTTTCAATAGACTGTAAATGACGTTCAAATGAGGCATCTTGTCTTTGACTTCCATCCTCTCTTTCCATTTCTAGTCGCGCCCAGCTCTGACAAGCCGTCTTTGTTCGCTCAACTTGTTCTCTGAGCACTTCAAGCTTTTGTTTTTCAACTATCAATTGATCTTTATTCATAACAAGTTATTTCCCTTTTACTTAGGCTCTAGGCCAGTTCCGTTGCAGTGAGGGCATTGAGTTTGGTGATAAATAATATCGCCATTCTCGTCCCGCTTACCTTTATCAGAAAGGTCGTTTACTCGCGATCCATTACATACAGAGCATACTTCTTGTTCATCACTCATATTCACTCCATGCCTATGCGGTTTCAAAAACTATATCTTAAAAATCTTAATTGTCCATGGAGTACATGGCTTCAATCGTTTTTCTAATGCCTGCATAATCGGCATCTATGTACTCATACACCATGCCGTCCGTTTCGTGCCTTAGTAGCACTGCAATCAACTCTTCAACAACATAGGTGGCTATATGTATGCTTATAGCAGCAATAAACGAAACAAAATCCGACATAGCACTTAAATTAAACAGTTTCGATTTTGCACTGCAACCTTTTGAAGGCAACGCCGTACCTCGCCCAAGTAAGCACATTAATGTGGTGGTATGCGGCGCGCACTTAGAAGGTTACCCGTTAAATTGGCAGTTAACCGAACGTGGGGCCACTTTAGTAAGTAAAACTCAAAGCGCACCCAGTTATCAGTTGTACGCCCTACCTGATGGCAAACGTCCTGCCATGATTCGTGATGATGAAAACGGCAGCAACATTGAAGTAGAGGTTTGGTCCATGCCCATGGAATACTTTGGCTCATTTGTGGCCGGCATTCCTGCCCCCCCTTGGCATTGGTAAAGTAGAACTGGCCGATGGCACATGGCACTGCGGCTTTATGAGTGAGGGGAACGTAGTAAGTGATGCAAAAAATATTACTGAGTTTGGCGGCTGGAAGGGCTATTTAGATTCGAAAGCTTAAATTCGCTTGCTTAATATATACTTGATGGCGGCACCTGACCTTTTGGGTGGGTGCCTATATCTCTATCCTTCAACAGCTCAGTGGAAGGGTGCTCAGTTATAGTGTCGAAGAATTACGATTTATACCGTAATAGTTTGCATTGTACGAACCCGCACCTGCGGGTGAATAATGGTTCCAATATATCTACTGTTTGCTTCCCCTGATCCAAAAAAGCCAAGAAAGAAGTAACCAACGCTAGGCCACTCCTTAAAGTTTCAGCAGAAACACTCAAATTATTCAAAAGTAGAAGTGGATCCCCGATCAAAGCGCTTCGCGCGTCGGGGATGACGTTTTTAATTGGATATAAGTCAAAATTGACTGGTAAGACAACAGGCCCTCCCAACCCACTTTACTTGTAGTTAACTTCGCTGATCTTCTCCTATATTCAGCAAAGATATTGGCTTTAGCTGTGTCCAGGCATCACAGATTAATATCTGTGGCTGGTTTAGTTTATGAGTTCTTCCTGAATGAGTTGTACTGTACGAACCCGCACATGCGGGTAATCTTGTTTTCACGAGTCTTAATTGTTCAATTGTTTGAGACATCAATATGCGTATAATATAACGCCTAAATTCTAAGACGTAGAATAAACAGTTATATTTCTACTCATTTCAACGATGAAAGTAAATTATTAAGGACAATAAAATGAAAAAAATATTCTCATTAGCTTTATGCCTACTAAGCTTGAATTCAGTTGCACTGGGAGGCTTTGAAAGCCTAACTGATACAGAAAAAAAGAGTAATGAAATCAATTGTAAAACAATTAGGAGTAACTGACACAGATAACTCCATCAAAATGAAAATATATAATACATCCAGTTTTGCATTTAAGGGAACATGGGGGTCTTATTGGACAGGCTTAACTGAATTATCATCATCTAAATTCAACG
Organism: Oceanicoccus sp.; assembly: GCA_047621325.1. Classification (GTDB taxonomy): domain Bacteria; phylum Pseudomonadota; class Gammaproteobacteria; order Pseudomonadales; family Oceanobacteraceae; genus Bermanella. The sequence goes on along the minus strand of JBLHLT010000023.1, from coordinate 43,652 downwards.
ACAATAATGAAAAAGGTGTAATTGAAATCGCAATCAATAATTCGGAAAGCGGAACATTCTTTTTAACCTACTTTTATAAACCGGAGGTTAAACAAATAATGTTATTCACAAAACAAATTCGACACACAAGCAAAAAACACTTCTAGAAGTATTTGAAGAAAGAAAAGCAAAAAAACAAGATTATAATTTAAAGCATGAAGGAAGCAATTACGGAATGCTTCAAGAAAATGGAAAAGTAAATTATGAATTTTACCATGTTTCAGGCGGAACTGGCTCTATAGTTTATCAAAGCCAAACTGCGATTGATCTATAAAACATAAATTTCAACCTAGGTAAAAATCAACAAATTTATTAATAGTAGACTCCAAAAACCAATCAAGGAAGATAACATGTCCACATGGATCACAGAATTACAAACCATCAATTACCTAGCAGTAGCAGTAGCAACAATTACAAGTTATGTGCTGGGCTTTGCTTGGTATCACTGGGCGGTTTTTGGTAAAGCATGGGCAGGCGCCTTAAGCATCACAAAAGAGCAAGCTGATAATACTGAAGGGCTTGGTGGTGCGTTTATCGCATCATTAATTTCTGGCTTTGCAAAATCTTTATGTATGGTCTTACTTATGACTGCAACTGAAATATCTGGCTTACTGAACGGCGCATTTTTTGGCTTAGTCTTAGCGTGTGCATTTACGGTGGCATCATTAAGTTATTACAATGGTTTTGCCCGTACATCATCAAAACTAACACTCATTAATTCAGCCCATAGTATTGTGGAGCTTGTTTTAATTGGTGCCATTATTGGTGTGTTGTCTTAATACATTTTTTATTCAAAACCAATCAGACAAAAATAACAAAAGCGTTGCACTATAGCTGGTCATTATATTTAACTAAGGATTAAAATTGAAAACAGGAATCAAGGCTATTCTATGGCTTTTATCATTCTTACCTATAACTGTTTCCGCAAGCGACTCCATTTCTTATGGTGTAGGTATCGGTCGTTCTTATAGTGGGCTTGGTGTTAATTACGGGGTACTATCTGAAACAGATTTCAAGTATCTAACGACGGGGATTTTAGCCTATTCAAGTGTAGATGGTAGATATTATGCGTCCGGAGCAGGCTGGATGAAAACAAATTTATTTGATTCTAATACACCTAATCATGGGGCTAATATCTACGCAGGTATAATTAATAATGACAAAGAATATAATAATACGCCTTATATAGGTGCTGGGTATTTATATTTTTTCGATGGGATTAAAAATCCAGGTAAAGCCATTGGGATTAGTTTTTTTAATGGAAACGAAATAGATGGTTTTGGTTTAGGGCTATCATTTCAATTTGAATTCGGCTACCAGTTTTAAATCAAACAAAACCACCTATAAAAAAATCGCTTATGCAAAAACATAAGCGCTTTTTTATAAACTAAACTTTCTTGCAAACCTTAAGCTTTAATATTGATTTGCTTGAATAGCCACCAATAATCGTTTCACTTCTTCAGATGCTTGCGCATCACTCACCACTAACGCCAGTGCACGACGAGCCATTTGCTCGGCACTGCGGGTATTATTTTCTAGCCAGAATAAATAACTTAGGCGCACATACACACTTGGCTCGCGGGTTGAAATACGTTGTGCGCGCTCTAATAAAATTTGGCACGCTTGAAAGTTGCCACGAATAAATTCTAAATCTGCTTGTTTAAGTAGGGATGCTAACGCGGTTTGTTCTGGGTAGTCATTGCCGCCATTTAATTGCAGGCCTAAATTTTGGTGATACCAGTTTGGCAGTTGCGCCAACACATCACTGCTGCTGGCTTCAATCTGATCAATGGATTGATACGGTGCCGTTGAACACGCCGCCAAAAACGCAATGAATACAACCAATAATACTGACTTCATTAATACCACTCGTTCATGTACTGATTAAAACCTTTAGTCAAACATCCGCGACCACCAAGACTTGCCTGTGCTAGGTGCAGGCTCTTGTGCACAACTGACGGTTTGCAATGGTAACCGACCTTGAATAAATGGCAACTGTACCGCGCCATCACAGTTTTCACTGCTGATGGCGTTTTGCTCGACATCCACCCATTGTTCAATAATGTTTTCGGTAGGCAGCGGATACAAAGGTTTAAGCGGTAGGTCTTTAAAGGTTTGTGCCCATACTCTTAATGCACCGCTTGAGCCGGTTAACGGCATGGATTCGTTGTCGTCACGCCCTACCCACACAACCGCCAGCTTGTCACCACTAAAACCTGCAAACCATGAGTCGCGCTGACTGTCACTGGTGCCCGTTTTACCGGCAAGGTTTAATGAAGCATCAAATTGTGAATTTAAATAACGGGCGGTGCCTTCTTTTACCACTCGCTGCATGATTTTTTGTAATAAATAAATGGGCTCGGTTTTAATGGCTTGTTTCACATCATAACCATAACGGCTTAACAATTGGCCGTCTTGGGTGGTAACACCACGAATGGCTTTAAGCGGTGTTTTAAAACCGGACGCGGCAATGGTTTGATACATTTGCGCAACATCAAACGGGTTCATTTCAAAGGCGCCTAATACAATGGATGGGTAGGCCGGAATATCTCGTTCGACCCCTAAATCATGAAAGGTTTGCACCACGTTGGTTAAACCGATTTGCAAACCTAAGCGCGCAGTGGCTTGGTTTAAAGATTGGGCCATAGATTGATACAAGGGCACGGTTCCGTGACTTTCTTTATCGTAGTTTTGTGGCTGCCAAATACTGCCGTTGGCCCCTGCGATTTTAATTTCACTGTCATCCAGCGGCGTAATTAAATTGTATTCAGGTGAGCGCAGCGCGGTTAAGTACACCGCAGGTTTGGCTAATGAGCCAATGGAGCGGTTAGCATCTAACGCGCGGTTAAAACCAAAATAGCGCGGGTCACGATCCCCCACGACGGCTTCTACTTCACCGCTTTCGGTACCGGCAATGACCATGGCTCCTTGTAAAGAATCTTTTGGCATGCGGTAGCCGCTTTCTAAACTGGCTAGGCGATGACTCATGGCTTGTTCGGCATTGCGCTGAATAATTGGGTCTAGGCTTGTGTAAATGCGTAAACCTTCGCTGGTTAAATCTTTATCGGCGTAGTCACTGCGAAGTTGCCTGCGCACTAAATCTAAAAACGCTGGGTACTCTATGCGTTGATATTGTGAATACTGCACCACGTCTAATTCGCGTTTTTGCCACACGGCAAATTCATAATCACTGATTAATCCTTGGTCGTGCATGACACCTAACACCACATTGCGACGGGCCAATGCGTTTTCGGGTTTGCGTTTAGGATTGTACACACTTGGGCCTTTGACCATGCCCACGAGGGTGGCAATTTCTGGGGCGCTTAAACGGCTAATGTGTTTGCCAAAATAAAACTGGCTAGCTAACCCAAACCCATGAACCGCACGGCGACCACTTTGGCCAAGGTATACTTCGTTCAGGTAGGTTTCTAAAATATCGTCTTTTGAATAATGCAGCTCAACCAGTATGGCCATTAACGCTTCGGTGGCTTTACGCACTAAGGTGCGCTCGCGGGTTAAGAAAAAGTTTTTCACTAACTGCTGGGTTAAGGTTGAGCCACCCTGCACTAAACCACCACGTTGAACGTTCACCACCATGGCGCGGGCAATGCCTTTTAAGCTGATACCAAAGTGGTCGTAATAATCACGGTCTTCAACGGCTACTAGGGTTTTAAGCAACAAACTAGGCGCGTCTTGTAATTGAATAAGCTGGCGGTCTTCATTGTGTTTAGGGTAGATGCCACCAATGAGCAACGGCTCTAAACGGGCAAGGGCCACAGGCTGGCCGTCTAACCACACCCCATCAATGGTGTTGCCACTAAAAAGCAAATGCACGCGGGCTGAGGATTCTTCGCCGTCATAGAGTTTGACGTAGCGGCGGTACACGTCCATCTCGTTGCCATCTAAGCTGTATTGCCCAGGTGTGACCACATTGGGCACACGTTGGTAGCCTATTTGATCTAACTCTTGCACTAGGTATTTGGGTTTTAACTCAAGCCCTGGGTACAGCTCTAATGGGCGCGCAAATACTTTTGCCGGTAACGCCCAGCGTTTGCCTTCAAATTTTTCACGCACCTGTGCATCTAGGTAAGCCATTAAGATAGCCAGTACCACGATACCCACTAGGGAAAGTTTTATTAACCAAGACACAAAGGTCTTTATTCGAGAGGGTTTGTTATTTTTCATGGGCGCAGTATACCAAGCTTTTATCAGAACTCATGGCGCAATTTCCCACCGGATTCACACCCTGATAAACTCGCCACACTTTCCCAGCCTTAATAAAGAGACAATAACATGGCCAAGTATCACGTTTACGGCATTGGTAATGCCCTTGTGGATAAAGAATTTGAAGTGACCGATGCTTTCTTTGCTCAAGCCGGCATCGAAAAAGGCTTAATGACCTTGATCGATCAAGACCAACAAGAAGCCCTCCTAACCAAGCTAACAGACGAATTTGGTTTAAAAACCCGCGCAGGCGGTGGCAGTGCGGCCAACACGATTTTTGCCGCGCAATACTTAGGCGCCAAAACCTTTTACAGCTGCAACGTGGCCAATGATGAAACTGGCGACTTTTATGTAAAAGACTTAACCAGTGCCGGTATCGATACCAACCTTGGCAGCGATCGTGAAGACGGCGTCACCGGTAAATGTATGGTGATGATCACCCCAGATGCCGAGCGCACCATGAATACCTACCTAGGCATCACCGCTGACTTAAACCACAGCCACATTGATGAAGCGGCTTTAAAAGATAGTGAGTACTTATATATCGAGGGCTACCTTGTAAGCAGCGACAGCGCACGCCATGCAGCCATTGAATGTAAAAAACTGGCTGAAGCCAATAATGTGAAAACGGCCCTTACTTTCTCTGACCCTGCCATGGTGCAGTTTTTCAAAGACGGCTTAACTGAAATGCTCGGCACTGGTGTGGATTTATTATTCTGCAACGAAGAAGAAGCTCTGGGTTATACCGGCACCACCAACCTAGACGATGCCGTCATCGCACTTAAAAGCATCGCTAAAACCTTCGCCATTACCTGTGGCGCAAAAGGCGCGGTATTGTTTGATGGTACTCACATCATAAACATTGCACCTAATGCGGTAACCGCAGTGGACAGCAACGGCGCTGGGGATAACTTTGCCGGTGCATTCATGTATGCCCTAACCGCTGGCCATTCTTGGGAGCAAGCGGGCAAGCTTGCCAGTAAAATCAGTTCGCAAGTGGTGAGCCAGTTTGGTCCGCGCTTGGATGCTGGCCAGTATCCTACGTTAAAGAGTGAAGTACTGTAAAGGCTAAACGTGATGGTCGGGCAATGCCCGACCAATTACTCGCAGTGATTAATTAAAGCGCAACCTGCCACAAGTTCTGACTGTCTTTATCAAAGAAAAACCACAAGCGCCCATACGTCACTTGTAATTCAGGGTGTAGCTCGTCTGCCGCAATATCATTCATGGGCAGCAATACAAACGCATTTTTCGTAATCTCGTCTCGGGGCAGCTGTACCCCTTCAATCTCACCAATCAAATCATCATAGGTTAAAATATCAATATCAAGGGTACGCCCGCTGAATTTAGGCCCTGTTCGCTTTCGCCCGTATTGATCTTCAATGGCTTTTAATTGCTCGTTTAATTCACCGACACTCAGTTGCGTTGAAAATTTTGCGACTAGATTATAAAAATTATCCCCCGCAAATCCCACCGCTTCACTTTCGTAAATAGGTGACAATACTAAGGCGCCAAAGTGCTCGGCCAATGCGTTTAAACAACCGGTGATATTCTTTTGCTTGTCTATGTTACTGCCAATACTGACATAAACTTGAGCCATGAAATGGAATCCTTTTACTTATTCCCGCGCTCTATCATTACACCCACACCACTGGCTTGCGGTATGGCGGTTGGCTTAGCGAGTTTTAATTGTAACCACGGCACACTAAATTCATTCATTAAAATATCGGCAATATTTTCAGCCATGGTTTCAACCAATAAAAATTCACTGCCTGCAATAAAATCAATTAAACGATCGCATACGGCTTTATAATTTAATGCTTTTTCAATATTTTCTGATTGAGCCGCAGGCTTGTTATCCCACGCCATTTGTAAATCAATACGTACGATCTGTTTGATCTCACGTTCCCAGTCGTAAATTCCGATAATGGTTTCGATTTCTAAACCATCTATAAACACTGTGTCCATAATATTTCCGTGAGATGCAGATAAAGAGACAGAAAATACAGCAACGTCTCACACCACTAAATAATAAAAATCATATTAAGTCGGGCGCAGGGCACCCTCTTACCAGCGTTATTGCGATCAACAGCGCTGTTCGTTAAATACTCTCAAGTTGGTCCATTGGCCATCTTGGATGTATCACGATTTCTTCGCCGTCTTTTTGGCCTGCTTTCATACGCTGGCAACCGGCATAAGCAATCATGGCACCGTTATCGGTGCAAAACTCTGGGCGCGGGTAGAAGACTTCGCCGTTTAGTTTATCCATTAAGCCGTGTAATTTTTCGCGTAAATATTTGTTTGCACTCACACCGCCTGCGATCACTAAACGTTTGCGACCTGTTTGCTCTAACGCACGCTTACATTTAATTGCTAGTGTATCCACAGCGGCTTGTTCAAAGGCTAACGCGATATCGGCTTTATCTTGTTCGGTCAAACCCGTCTCGGCTTGGCATTTCATAATAGTATTACGGGTAGAGGTTTTTAAGCCACTGAATGAAAAATCTAAACCGGGTCTGTCTGTCATGGGCCGTGGGAATTTAAAACGCCCCGCGGTGCCTTGTTGCGCTAACTTAGCAATGTGAGGGCCGCCAGGATACGGCAAGTCCATCATCTTTGCGGTTTTATCAAATGCTTCACCGGCGGCATCGTCAATGCTTTCGCCCAGTACTTCATATTGGCCAATGCCTTTCACATCCACCAATTGCGTATGACCGCCACTGACTAATAACGCCACAAATGGAAACTCAGGAGCGTTATCTTCTAATAAAGGGGCTAATAAATGCCCTTCCATGTGGTGCACGGCTAACGTCGGTAAACCCCAGCTCCAAGCCAAACTACGGGCTAAGCACGCACCCACTAATAAAGCACCCGCCAAACCTGGGCCTGAGGTATAGGCAATACCATCTAACTCGTCAGAGCGGGTATTGGCGACTGCCATCACTTCTTTAATAAGAGGTATGGCTTTGCGGATATGGTCTCGGCTAGCCAGCTCAGGGACAACGCCACCATAAATGGCGTGCATTTCAACCTGACTGTACAGCGCATGGGACAATAGCCCTTGCTCAGAATCATAAATCGCGATTCCGGTTTCGTCACAACTACTTTCTATGGCTAAAACCCGCATAATAACCTCATATTTTTTGCGCGGGCCATTTTACGCAGCCTACGCCCAGAACACCAGAACCCAGTATTTACGCGGGGTTATCCACAAAATTTGCGTCTGTAATCTATACTCGTCTGAGCTTTGCAATTGCGTTGCAAAGCGAGTAGAATCCCCCGCCTTAATAGGGCCTGAGTGACAGCAATGCACTTAGCGCCAGGAAACTGATTTTATTCTAGTGGGTGATTTTCCATCTACTAAGTCAACTGATACACATAGGGTAGTTTGAATGCCACAAGTTAAAGTAAAAGAAAACGAGCCATTTGACGTAGCACTACGTCGTTTCAAGCGTTCTTGCGAGAAAGCTGGTGTACTTTCTGAAGTACGTCGTCGCGAGCAGTTCGAAAAGCCAACTGCTGAGCGTAAGCGCAAAAAAGCAGCTGCTGTTAAGCGTCACGCTAAAAAAGTTTCACGCGAACAGCGTAAAATGACTCGTCTTTACTAAGCCATACACTGAATTAGAGAGACAAGCATGAGTGAGCAAGGATTGGTTCAACAATTAAAAGATGCAGTAAAAGCTTCTATGCGCGCGAAAGATAAGCCGCGTACTCAAGCCCTGCGTCTGATCCAAGCCGAGCTCAAACGTGTTGAAGTTGACGAACGCATCGAACTGGATGACGCTCGTGTACTTACCATTATGGATAAGATGGTAAAGCAACGCCGTGATTCCATTAAGCAATTTGAAGACGCTGGTCGTACCGATCTTGCTGACGTGGAGCACTACGAAGTGAGCGTTATTCAGGACTTCCTCCCAGAAGCCCTATCTGCGGAAGAACTTTCAGCCATTGTTGCTAAAGCAGTGGCTGAAGTTAATCCATCAGGTATGCAAGACATGGGTAAAGTGATGGCGCTAGTTAAACCTCAAGTACAAGGTCGTGCCGATATGGGCGATGTTAGTAAATTGGTTAAAAGCTCATTCGCGTAATGCCGCGAATTTTGGCATCCTAAGGGCCTATGACTGGCCGTATCCCCCAAAATTTTATCGACGATTTATTATCACGCGTTAACATAGTTGATGTGGTAGATAGTCGTATTCGATTAAAAAAAGCGGGCAAAAACCACAGTGCCTGCTGCCCATTCCATAGCGAAAAAACCCCCTCGTTTACCGTCGCATCAGACAAACAGTTTTATTACTGCTTTGGCTGTGGCGCGAAAGGCAACGCCATTGGCTTTGTTATGGAATACGACCATATCGATTTTCCGGAAGCCGTTGAATTACTAGCCGGCACCGTGGGACTTGAAGTCCCAAAAGAAGAAACCAGCCCTTTTCAGCAAAAGCAGCAACAAGAGCGCGCCTCTCATTACGATTTAATGAGCAGTGCCAGCGAGTTTTATCAGCAACAACTGCGCTTTCATGCAGAAAAAGACGCTCCTGTTAATTACCTAAAAAAACGCGGGCTCTCCGGTAAAGCCGCAAAGTTTTTTGGTATCGGCTTTGCACCACCTGGCTGGGACAATTTAAAAAACACCCTTGCAACCGACGACGACAAGCTTAAAGGCCTAATCGACACCGGCATGCTGATTAGCAAAGATGACGGCAAGTGCTACGACCGTTTTCGTAATCGCGTTGTGTTTCCCATTCGTGATGTGCGCGGGCGCACCATTGCATTTGGCGCTCGCACACTGGGCGACGACAAGCCCAAATATCTAAACAGCCCAGAAACCACCATTTTCAACAAAGGCCACGAACTCTATGGTCTATATGAATGCCGTCAAATTCGTCAGCCATTAAAACGATTTGTGGTGGTCGAAGGTTATATGGACGTGGTCGCACTGCATGAATTCGGCGTGCATTACGCGGTTGCCACCCTAGGCACCGCCACCAGCACCACGCACCTGCAAAAATTATTTAAAATCGCACCTGAAATTGTCTTCTGTTTCGACGGAGACGCCGCCGGTCGCAAAGCCGCTAAGCGGGGGCTAGAACTGGTACTGCCCGTACTAGAAGACGGCCAGCAGATTCGCTTCATGTTTCTACCCGAAGGCGAAGACCCAGATACGGTCGTGCGTAAAGAAGGCAAAACCGGCTTCGAGCAACGCTTACAATACGCCCAAGGCATCAGCGAATTTTTACTGCAAACCATCAAACAAGATATTGATGACAGCGAAAGCCTAGAAGGCCGCGCGCGCTTAGCCAAACTTGCCGCCCCCATGATTCAGCAGATACCAGGGGTCGCACTTAAAAGTTTATTTTGGCAAGCTCTCGCAGAGGAAACCCGACTTGAAAGCCAAGAGCTAAAAGAGATGGGCCAAGCGGAAGAAAACATTACATTAATGCGTGAGCAGCAGCGTGAAAATCAAGTGAGCGCCACCCCAAGCCCGCAGCCTCGTAATGACGATAGCCACTATGATAACGCGCCAAGCTACCATGATGACGAATACGCACAAACACCCACACCCATAGCTGAGCACCCGCTCATCAAACAAGCCATCGCGTTAGTTTTACACGCACCACACGTGGTACAAAGTTTTGGGGATCTGGCTTTTTTACAAACCTATGAAGGCCATTACAGCCAATTATTACAAAAATTAATTGAGCAGCTACAAGCGTCACCACAACAGACCCTATTAGATGCATTAAGCCTGATCGCCACCGACAATGACTATCAAGAATACAAAAGCCTGACCGAACAACACAACAGAAGCGACGGGCATCTAAGCCAAGAACAAGTGGCGACCGACTGTCTAAGCCAGCTGCGTTTAAAAACAGCCAAACAAATGAAGGCCAAATTAATTCGCCAAGCGGCGAACAAAGGTGGCTTTAAACATCTACAATCAGATGACTTACAAATGTTTAATTGGGCCAGTGCTATTTTAGATTTGAACCTTTTACACACGAAATTAATCAAAGCCGGTGGCAAGTTAGAAGCACTTAGCCCACAGGAACAAGATAAATATCGCCAATTAACCGGGCAAACCCCTTGAAAGGGTTAAAAACAACCCCATTATCAATCACTTAATCACATCAGTGCTGGATAACCCGTAACCAGATGATTATAATTACGGGTTCGATTCGCGTACAGTACAGGACAACAGGTATATATGGCCGCCACACAACAGTCCCGTCTTAAAGAGCTCATAGCCAAAGGCAAGGAACAAGGTTACCTAACCTATGCTCAGGTAAATGACCACCTTCCAGATGACATTGCCACACCAGAGCAGGTTGAAGATATCATCCGCATGATCAACGACATCGGCATTCAAGTTGCCGAAGTTGCGCCGGATTCCGATACCATGATCATGGGCGACAACAACACTGATGAAGCAGCAATGGAAGAAGCCGCCGCGGCACTTGCAGCTGTAGAAAGTGATGTAGGCCGCACCACTGACCCAGTCCGTATGTATATGCGTGAAATGGGCACAGTTGAACTTTTGACCCGTGAAGGGGAAATCGTCATAGCCAAACGAATCGAAGAAGGTATTCGTGAAGTAATGGCCGCCCTATCTTATTTCCCAGGCTCCGTACGTAAAGTATTAACCGCCGTCGAAGAATCCATGGCAGACGAAGAAATCAATCGTCTTGGCGATGTGTTCAATGGCTTCATTGATGCCAGCGACGACGACCCAGTACCAGCCACTCCTATTTCTGCTGAAGCAAAAGCCGAAAAAGAGAAAGAAAAAGAAAAAGAGAAAGAAGAAGCCGGTGACGACGCTGAAGAAGAAGATGACGACACCACAGACGCCCCTACTGGCCCAGACCCAGTAGAAGTTAAGCGTCGCATGGCCGAAATCGACAAACAGCTAATCAAAACTGAAAAAGCCATCGAAAAACATGGCCGTGGCAGCAAGCAAGGTGACAAAGAAAACGGTCTTCTTGCTGAATTATTTGCACCGATTAAGCTTTCTCCAAAATACTTTGATGAATTAGTGGGCAACGCCCGTGACAACCTTGATGCCATCCGCGCACAAGAGCGTCAGCTTATGACCATTTTAACGCGTAAGTGTAAAATGAATCGTCAAGAGTTCATCAAGTCTTACCAAGGCAACGAAGGCAATATTGCTTGGGTAGGCGAACTAATTGATAGCGGTAAATCGTATTCTGAATCTGCCGCCAACAACAAGTACGACCTAGAACGCGCACAAAAGAAAATTGGCCAAGTGGCAAAACGTGTTGGCATTGATATTGTTGATATCAAAGAAATCAACCGCCGTGTGAGTATTGGTGAAGCCCGTGCTCGTCGTGCGAAAAAAGAAATGGTTGAAGCTAACTTACGTCTTGTTATCTCGATCGCGAAAAAATACACCAACCGTGGTTTGCAGTTCTTAGATTTAATCCAAGAAGGCAACATCGGCTTGATGAAAGCGGTAGATAAGTTCGAATACCGTCGTGGTTATAAATTCTCGACTTATGCAACTTGGTGGATTCGTCAGGCGATTACTCGCTCGATTGCTGACCAAGCCCGTACCATTCGTATTCCGGTACACATGATTGAGACCATCAACAAGCTAAACCGTGTAAGCCGTCAAATGCTTCAGGAAATGGGCCGCGAAGCCACTCCAGAAGAATTGGCAGAACGCATGGACATGCCTGAAGATAAAATTCGTAAAGTGCTTAAAATTGCCAAAGAACCTATCTCAATGGAAACACCAATCGGTGATGACGAAGATAGCCACTTAGGTGATTTCATCGAAGACGTAAACGGCTCTAGCCCAATTGACCACGCCACCGAAACGGGCTTGGTTGACGCAACACGCGGCGTGCTAAGTGGTCTTACGGCTCGTGAAAGCAAAGTACTGCGCATGCGCTTTGGTATCGACATGAACACTGACCACACTCTAGAAGAAGTGGGCAAGCAGTTCGACGTTACCCGTGAGCGTATTCGTCAGATTGAAGCGAAAGCATTGCGTAAACTACGCCACCCAAGTCGTAGTGATCACTTGCGTTCGTTCTTAGATGAGTAAAAACATCTAAAAATCATAGACTTAACACTATGCAAAGAGAGCCAAGGACTTTATAATCCGAGGCTCTTTTTTATTGCCTAAACCATTCAGGCAAATAGAAAGACCTCAATACCCAGTTCTTGGGTCATTGCGGGCCCATAGCTCAGTTGGTTAGAGCAGCGGACTCATAATCCGTTGGTCCCTGGTTCGAGTCCAGGTGGGCCCACCATCTACACCCCAGTATTTATGGTGCTTTCAGCGAAACACCATAAAATTACAAACTTCTAGTGAAATCTCTGTGCTACCTATGTGCTACTTTTATAAACACAACCAAGCCGCTAGATCTGCTAAAACCATTAATTTGTATAAAAATCACTCAGACCAGATTTATCTGACTACTCCAGATAAACCTTTCACCAATAGATAACAAAATTGCGCTAATCAGGGCAAAGAACTGCGCAACTTACCCATAAGCTACTCATTGAATTAAACAGGTATATTCATACTTGCTTCATATATTAGCATTTCATTTTCACCACTCTCTTGCATACGAATCATTACCTGACCATCTACTGATACACCTCCATCACCGGTGATTTTCAGGAAGTCGTAGTATTTATCTACAAATAATTTAGACAATGGACGACTAAAGCCTTCTTTGATTAAATTAATCCTAATTTCATCTGTAGTTCCATACTTCAACTTAGAATAAAAATCATGATCAAGCAGGCCGCAATCATTCAATACATCAATAAACCTAAACAACTGATAATCTACAAAATCTTCTTCTTCCTTCACTCTAACTATCGCTAGATTTATAATTTCAACGTCGTTTTTTTCTTTTATATTCACCCAATGATTAGCAAAACCACCTTCATATTTAATTTCCCCCCATTTACCAACATATACAATTGGGTTTGTTGCTTGGTTCCAATAATAAACAATATTCGCCACCATACGACTAAAAGAGTAATTAGAAATCATCCAATTTAAAAACATAGAGTAATAATTCTTGGCTGCCTGATTTGACAAACGGCTAAGCACTCCATCATCAATAAACCCAATAAAACAAATTGATATCAAATTAACAAGCTCATCCGTATCTGTAATTAATCCTGACTCTGCAAGGTAATCATCCAGATAACGTTGTATCTCATTTTCATATAAGAATATATCTATCTCACTAATGTTATTTACAAATAAAGCTTTCCCAACAAGGGTTTCAACATACTCCCCTCTGTAATCATCGACAATACCTTCTTGTAAATTTTCAAGCCTTTTCTTAGCTGACTCCAACCGACCAATATTTAAATCATTTACAGCTGTATTATCTAAAAGTAAATTTTCAAGTTTATCCGACAATCTCAAATCAACCTTCATCGTCCTTGAAAGAAATCCTTTAAGATCAGCTCTACTCGTATAGAGATCAGTACCAACTATATAAACATGAGGCTCGAGTAATGATAAGTCAGGCTTCTCCTTCGAGGAAAAAACCTCACTAAACCTACCAATTCTACCTACCAAATTCTTAAACTGTGACGGAGTTAAATTCCCCGTGCCCTTTTTATTATCTAAAATAAACAACCTCTCTGCAGGAAAGTTAACACCTTCCAAAAGAGTAGAGCTCGTTACTAAGAATTTTACGGAACCTGATCGCCTAAAAACGTCTTCAACATAAACTTTAACACTCTCAGGCATAGAGCCATGATGATAAACAACACCCTTCCTAAGACACTCGACCAACCTATAATCAGGAGCAACACCCTCAGATATAGCTTCACATGCAACATTTACAATATCACAATCAACATCATCAAGTTTTAGAATAAAATCAGAACAGAAGCTTTCAATACTTTTAGGCTTATTAAAGTATATAATGTTTTTATTTAATGATTTACCGATAATCAAATCAAATTGATCACCATACTTACTATCATAATTATAAAACTTATTTAAGAATTGATCATATATACAATGAATACTCCTTCCTTTTCTAAAATCGGAAAGATAAATCTTTTCGGATTTTATATACTCTGAAACAGAAAAGTTATTAATTTCTTGATCTACATATCTTAATTTTAAATTTTCAGAGTCAACTAAAAATGGGGTTAAATACTTAAATGAGACGGCTTTATTTCTACCCCAAGCAATAGAAAGAACAGAAGCCAATAATTCACTTCGACTATCTCTTCCAAATATATTATGCGCCTCATCAATAAAAATAGAATCCAAACTAATATCTTGATTTTCATAAAGGAGCCTAGAAAGTCTTTCTTGCGTCAAAACAGATACAAATCCACATGTATCTTTCTTATACATTTCAGGATGAGTAATTACTTTCGAAACCCATTTTATTTTAGCATCAAGTATTCTTTTTTTTGTTTGCGAAACCAATGATTTTGATGGAACAATTACACAAACTCTCTTACCTTCCAACTTAGATATAAGTGAAATAATTAAATCTGACTTCCCATATGATGTTGGTGCAACAACACTGGCATCATTCTCCATATTTTCTTCAAAAAACTTCTTAAGAACATATTGCTGCTCTGTACTTACAATACTTCCATCTCTAAATACTTCAATATAACTATTACTAAAGTTTGAAAAAAATCCATTATCAACTTCAACTGATATGGATGCAGAAACAGGAATTAAACCATTATTCAATGAGATATCATATAAAGGTCTATAGTCTCCAATTAGATTTCCATACCCAAGGACCACCCTATACCCTAAGTTTTTTAGATTTCTATCTGATTGATTAATAAGAATGACTGCAACAGATAAAACTTTAACCTTATCCCTTTCACTCAACTCCTCACCTAGAATCAAAGATCTATATATTGATTCAAATCCACTTCTCTTTAAACGCCTAATAGTCAGCTCAAGCATTTTGAGCCTCCTCTCGTAAAAAATTTTCTACATGTTTAAAGGTACTTTTCTTTAGACTAATAATTTTTTTATCTTTAAAAATATCCTTGGCGTTAATCTTATTATTGACGCTCTCTATTCTATTAATATCTATTTCATCTGGTAATTCCGAAAACAAAGATGAAATCAAAAAAACATTATTGTCTTTACTAGTAGACTCTCCTTTGTATGTTAAATCACCTTCATCATTTAGTATTGTCATAACTGCTTTTTTGTAATCTGATTCTTCTGATACGGCAACCAAAGCAGAATTCTTAGCATTCATCCAATGATTCATATTATTTTCATTCAATCTTTTATCTAGATCACTACAAGCAGTATTTATTAAGTCCACAGTTGTTTCTGTTGAATTCTTACCTTTATGTATCTCACCTGATTTTACTTCTGTAATCCAAAGATCACCGTTATTTGAATACAATAAAATATCAAATCCTTTTTTAATACTTCTTTCTTCAAGGTTAAAATATGCAGAAACTGGTGTAAGGTCATCTATTACCGCTACCACAAGAATATGAGAGAGTAGCTCACCAATCATTCCAATTTTAGTAGTATCTGCTTTTGAATCATAACGTTTTAGAAATTCATCAAGCGTGGCCTTATAGCTATACATAAGACTTTTAGAGTTTGCCTGATCCGCGCCATGACAGATTCCAGATAGTTCTTTTCTTATAGCATCCTTAATAGGCGTAGATAGACTTTCTACATTAATTAAATAATAACCTTCGCCTTTCCTTATAGAGATTCCTTCCATACTATCACTCACTAAATTCGAAAGTATTAATCCTACCCAGACAAATAGAACATATCTACACTTATTGACAGTACTCCAAGGTCGGCGGCCTTGCCGCCTTCTGAGTATCGAGCATCCAGTTTGGTACTAAGGTGTAATCCTTAGTACGGGTAATAATTGAATGGCCTGTATTGACTACTATGCCAATGATCTTCTGTATATCTTCTCCGTACTTTGAAGCCTTTTCTTTTAGTAGATGCATGGCCCTGAAAGGCAATTCTTTACGGCCAACAAATAAACCACCATTGGCTCGTATGTATTCGGCATAACTACCTTCATCGGCTGCCCTGCGGGCTTGCTCTGCTTGTTCTGGATACATTTCAGTTAGTGCTTCAGGTAAGTGCCCAAATTTTCTATAGGCCTTTTTGAAAAACACCCCAGGCAACTCTAAAAAACACTGATACCTTAGTCTGTACTGGCTTTTACAATAACGTTTTCATTCTATTTTTAAGCCGAGCACTGCCCGACACAATCTGTTGGCGGTGGGCAATACTCACCCTACTATAGCGGCAACACGTAATATAAAAATTTAAGCATTAAAAAAACCAACAATAGATAAGTCTTTCAACTTATCTATTGTTGGTTTTAAAAGTAACAGGCTAAATATTATTTAGCGTTTAACGCCGAATCCACCAGCACTTGTGCTTCATCAAAAATACTTTGCAAATGATCTTTGCCTTTGAAGCTTTCTGCGTAGATTTTATAAATGTCTTCCGTGCCTGATGGGCGCGCTGCGAACCAGCCATTTTCGGTGGTGACTTTTAAGCCGCCTATTGCTGCATCGTTGCCTGGTGCTTTGGTTAGCACGTTGGTAATTTTTTCACCTGCTAACATATCAGAGGTTACTTGCTCTGGTGATAGTTGTGATAATTGCTTTTTCTGCGCTGGAGTGGCGACTGCATCAATGCGGTCTGAGCTTGGTTCACCTAATAGCTCAGTCAGATTTTTATAAATTTCACCAGGGTCTTTGCCCGTTACGGCAGTCATTTCGGCGGATAACAATGCAGGGGCGATGCCGTCTTTGTCGGTTGTCCACACGCTGCCGTCTTTACGTAAAAAAGACGCACCTGCGCTTTCTTCGCCACCAAAGCCTAAGCTGCCATCAAACAAGCCATCAGCAAACCATTTAAAGCCCACTGGTACTTCGTACAGCTTGCGGCCGATTTTATTGGCTACACGATCGATCATTGAGCTGCTCACTAGGGTTTTACCCACCGCTGCATCGGCTGACCAGTCTGGGCGATTTTGAAATAAGTAATCGATGGCTACGGCTAAGTAGTGGTTAGGCAGCATTAAACCTGCGCTGTTGGTGACGATGCCATGACGGTCGTGGTCCGTATCGCAGGCGAAGGTGATATCAAATTTATTTTTCAAACCGATGAGGCTTTGCATGGCATGTGATGACGATGGGTCCATGCGAATTTTACCGTCCCAATCTAACGTCATAAAACGGAAGGTTAAATCGACATCTTTGTTTAATACGGTTAAATCCAGTTTGTAGCGCTCGGCAATGGCGCCCCAGTAATTCACGCCGGCACCACCTAAAGGGTCAACACCCATGCGGATATTCGCACCGCGAATGGCGTCCATGTTAATGACGCTTTCTAGGTCATTCACGTAGGTATTTAAAAAATCGTATTCGTGGGTTGTCGTGGCTTTTAATGCTTGCTCGTAAGACATACGTTTGATGTCTTTTAAGCCCGCTAATAATAATTCGTTGGCTTTGTTTTCGATCCAGCCAGTGATGTGGCCGTCGGCTGGGCCGCCGTTAGTTGGGTTGTATTTATAACCGCCACCGTCTGGTGGGTTATGAGATGGGGTAATGACAATACCATCGGCTAGGCCAGTTGTGCGGCCACGGTTATACACAATAATGGCGTGAGAAACCGCCGGTGTCGGTGTGTACTCACCGCTACTTGAGATCATCACTTCAACCCCGTTTGCTGCAAATACTTCTAGTGAGTTCACAAACGCAGGCTCAGATAAAGCGTGGGTATCTACCCCTATAAACAATGGGCCAGTAATCCCTTCTTTTTCACGGTACAAACAAATGGCTTGGCTAATGGCCAGTACATGGTCTTCGTTGAAACTGCGCTTAAAGGAAGAGCCACGATGGCCAGATGTACCAAACGCGACCTTTTGTGCCGCCATGCTTGGGTCGGGTTTGTCACTGTAATACGCGGTGATTAGCTTGGCGACATTTACCAATTGATTGGCTGGGGGCAGCTGGCCCGCTAACGAATGAATGCTCATGGTTCACATGACTCTTATAAGTGATAGATTAATTGCGCCTACTTTACCTGATGAAGGGTCTGACATAAATAAATCAGCCTCATATTAAGCCGCTAATGTTGTGCCGACGTAGTAAAGCGCTTGCGATATGCCATGGGCGACAGCCCGACACGTTCTTTGAACAAGCGCCGAAACGAGTTGCCATCTTCATATCCCACCTGCTGGGTAATGGTTTCAAAGGATTGTTTAGAACTTTCTAACAAATGTTTTGCTTTTTCGATGCGTAAATTTTGCAAGTACTGTACCGGTGTGTGGTTTGTCGCCTCTTTAAAGCGGCGGATAAAATTGCGCATACTCAAGGCAAACTCTTTTACCAATACTTCCATATTGATGTTTTGTGACAAGTTGTTTTCTAGCCAAATTTGAATTTTTAGAATGTCAGCATCGGTGTGATTTTTCTTAAAGGTGGTGTTCGAATAAGGAGTCTGCATACGTGGGCTAATATCCACCAATAGCTTTTTTGCACACTCGGCCGCTAACTGCGGTGAACTGAATTTACGAATTAAATGTAATAACAAGTCACTGCTGCTGGTTGAACCGCCAGAGCACATGATCAGCCCGTCATCCGTAACAGTACGCTCGACTTTTAGTTTTACCTTGGGGAATGTGCGCTCAAATTGCTCGCTGAACACCCAGTGGGTGGTGGCCGTTTTGCCATCTAACAAACCCGCTTGTGCCACAACAAACGCCCCCGTGCACATGCTGGCAATATAACGCCCTTTGCTATGCTGTTGCGCTAACCATTCAACCATGGAGGCCAGCCTTGGTAAAACCGCTAATATATTGAACATAAAACCTGGCACGATAATCAGCTGAGTATCTTCCACTTGATGCAGGGCTTTTTGCGGTTTTAGCTCTAAGTTACCTGTGCACCTAACCGGCTGGCCATCCATTGAGGCCGTTTCGACATTAAATAAATTAACTTTGTGATCAAGCGCCGCTTGCCTGCCGCCAGCGTACTGATGCAGCACATTGGCGCATTCAAAAAACTCAAGCGTCGCCGTCACACTGGTGGCAGAGCACATATCCGCCATGAGTATGGTGATGTTTATGGACTTGTCGGTCATAGCTAATTACCAAAATCGCATGTAATTAGTCATTTTTGCCTATATTGTCTTGGCTCGTCAATGCCTACTATCTAACGCTCGTAACCCAAGTCGCCATTTTGAGCAGGTTAGCCCCATGATAAGTCACACGTTGTATCGCTTTTTTAAAAAGCCCTTCTTTGGTCGTTTTGTGAGACCTTGGCGCTGGCCTGAAGGGATTGATCAATCGCAATGGCAACATCACGCAGTCAGCAGTGAGTCTGGTGCCACACTATCGACACTCATGGCAAAATCTCACACAAACAAAACCAAAGGGGCCGTGCTTATGGTGCACCCCATGGGCGTGATCGCAAAAGGGTTTTGGCTAAAACATGGCCATGCCGAATTACTGCGACAAGCTGGTTACCATGTAATGGTATTCGACTTAAATGGCTTTGGCGAAAGCACATCAACTACTATGGATTACCCTCTAGACGTATTAGCCGCTGGTCATTTTTTACAATCACTGTTTCCTAATCTGCCGATTGCTGTGCTTGGCGCGTCCATGGGGGCCGCCATGAGTGTCTGCGCGATGTCGCATCCAAAACACCCTTTTAAAGCGGCAGTATTAGAATCGGCTTTCCCTACGTTGCTGCATTTTTGGAGCCGATACCCCATTCCTAAAATAGGCATTCAACTGTCTAAGATACTCTACCCAAAAGGTGAACGTAGCTTGCGCCCAACGTATGCGGCGCAGAATTTAATTGGTGAACCTAATGTTTTATTAATTTATGGCGAAGCCGATATTTACACGCCAATCAAAGACGGCCAGTTATTATTTGAGGCACTAAAAAAGAAAACAGCCACACAATTTTGGCAGGTAAAAGATGCCAAGCACACCCTAGCTTACTCAACTCAGCCAACCGAATATTCAGCAAACGTTATTTCATTTTTAGATAATAATTTAGTTAACTTAAACAAAAGCCAATTAAACCAAAGCAATGGTTTTTAAAAGAGAGTACCCAATGAACTTAAATGACGTTATCGATCATGTACACGACACGAAAGACACAACCCAAACCGTACCGGAGAAATGGGGGCAAGGTCGCGCCACATTTGGTGGTTTAGTGGCGGCTATGATGTATGAAAAAATACCTAGAGACGTGAGTGCAGACCGTGCGATTAAATCCATCACTCTCTCTTTTGTGGCACCCGTGGCACCGGGTAATTTAGATATTATGGTGAAAATATTACGCGCCGGTAAGGCCGCGACCCAAGTGCAAGTTACCGCTTATCAAGGCGATGCGGTTTGCGCGGTGATGCTAGCCAGCTTTGGTGGCGCACGTGAATCGTCAATTGCTGTCGACTACGAAAATGCACCCACAACTACACAACCCGAAGACGTGCCAGCTTTCCCGTTCATTCCTAATTTAACCCCCGATTTTACCCAGTATTTTGACTACCGCTTTACCGAAGGAAAAATGCCGTTTATGGGTTCAACCCAAACCATTATGGGCGGTTGGATTAAACTGAAAGAACCCTGTGCGCAACCAGTAAGCGTCGCTCAAATACTCGCGCTATTGGATGCTTGGCCACCTGCGGTTTTCAGTATGTTAAAGAAACCTACAACAGGCAGCTCACTCACATGGACAATCAGTTTTATGGACCTGCCTGAACAAGCAACCGCCGATGAATGGTGGCAGTACGAAGCCAATATTCAGCACGCGCAAGATGGTTATAGTCACATTGACTCAACAATGTGGGACATCAATGGCAAGCCCGTTGCGTTAAGCCGCCAAACCGTCAGTGTGTTTGGTTAAATCTAACAAGGCATCATGGTATTGATCTCATGATGCCTTTTACTTTTAGAATTTTTCTTTATAAAACTCTAAAAAAGCACGCACTTTTGCGGGCATTTGATTGCGACTGGAATACATGGCATACGCTTGTTCAATTTCTAAATCTTTTAAGTCAACAGCGTATTCCGGCATCACTTGAACTAACTCGCCTGTTTTTAAGTATTCATTAATGAGTAAATCCGGTAATGCACTCACGCCAACCCCTTGAATAATGGTTTGCATAATCGCATCAACAGAATTTAATGTTAATGAGCCTTTAATACTCATCACTTTCTGATTGTTTTCTTGGCTAAAAATATATTTATCGTACTTATCAAAAATAACAAAATTGTGATTATTTAAATCCAATAATGTTTTAGGTTGGCCGTTGTGTTTTATATAGCCGGGGCTGGCACAAAGCAGCATTTTCACCTTTGCAAACGGCACCGCTATAAAAGAGCTGTCTTTTGCACGTCCCACTCGTATCACTAAATCTAAGCGTTCTTCTACCATATCCTGAATACTATCATTGCAGCGAAGATCTAATTTTATATCGGGATACAAACGTAAAAACTCACCTAAGTGCGGCGCGATTTTTCGTTCTGTCCAAGTATGTGGTGCGCTGATTCTCAACAAGCCAGACGCAGACTCTTTAAAGCTGCTCATCGCTTGATGCGCTTCCACCACCGCGCGTTGAATGAGCCGTGATTTCTCATAATAAAGCTCACCGGCCTCGGTTAAACTTAACCGACGAGTGGTGCGTTGCAACAGCCTCACACCCAGTTGAGATTCCAGTGTGTTTATTTGTCGCGATACTGACGACTGCGACAAGCCTAAGCGTCTTGCACTCTCTGAAAAGCTGCCACTTTCCACCACACTAATAAACGCCTGCATCGACGCCAATAGATGACTATCTTCCATTTACATCTCTATTTATCTGTAAAACGCATAAATACTATGACAATTTGGCTTATTATCAACAACAATTGTTTAAATCATACTGCTTTTACACAATCAATTACGACCCACACAGAAAGAGGAATTCATAATGTCGTTCGAAATCACCGGTAAAATTGCCCTTGTTACTGGCTCTAACCGAGGCATTGGTAAGGGCTTTGTCACCACGTTATTAGCTGGCGGTGCAAAAACCATCTATGCCGCTGCCCGCGATATAAATAGCCTTGCCGAACTGGTTCAGTTAAACCCTGATGTCATCAAACCCATCACACTGGATGTCACACAACCGGCACAGCTAACAGCCGTGTGTGAGCAAATTTCATCGCTCGATATACTCATCAACAATGCAGGCATTATTGACCCTGCATTATGCAGTGCCGCTAACGCGACGGAACTTGCCCGTAAAGAAATGGAAGTAAATTTATTTGGCCCCATGCAATTAACCAGTGGTTTGTTACCAGCCCTTAAACAATCGCAGCAAGCGTTAATTGTGAATATTGCATCCATTGCCGCTATTGCAAATTTCCCTTCAATTGGGACTTATTCAATCAGCAAGGCGGCCATGCATTCGTATAGTGAAGGTCTAAGGGCTGATTTGAACAAAGAAGGGATTGCTGTTGTCTGTGTCTACCCTGGGCCGACCGATACCCGTATGGCAGCAGGAATGGAAATGGATAAACCCCACCCAGACACCGTTGCACAAAAAACATTTACCAGTTTAGATATGGGCGAATTTGAGGTCTTCCCTGATGACTTTGCCAAAGAAATGCACGCCACTTTTTTAAGCAGCCCACAAAAACTGGCCGCTATTTTTGCACAAATGGGTTAAAGAAAAACACCACCTAGACACAAAAAAAACCTGATCACGTTCATGATCAGGTTTTTTATGTTTATTACTCACAAATAAAGTTAATCCGCGTTACGACAACGCTCTGCCGGCATGGCTAACTGCGTGATCATATAGTCTTGAAAATCTTGTGGATAACCTTGTTTAGCCAATGCTTGCTTCATACATAATAACCAAGCATCGCGCTCTGCACTGCCAATGGTTAAATGTGCATGAACTTGCGGAATAGAAATTGGGCCGTATTTTTCACGATATAAACGTGGACCGCCTGTCCATGCACATAAAAAGCGTGTGAGTTTATCGCGAGATACTTCTAGATCGTCTGGGTGCATTTGTCGAATATGTTGCGATTCTTTTAGTTCAGACATAATGTCATAAAAATCATCAACTAATTTTTTAATGCCGTCGTATTCGCCTGCGGCTTGATAAGTGGCATCTTCTTGGCCATAAAGTTTTGTCATGCTTTTATACTCTACTTAATTATCTGCACACATAAAAAACGCCCCGTAGGGCGTTAGTCATTTTACGTTTAATACTAAGGCTGACTCTTACGGTTTGCTTTACCTTTACGCGCTTTTACCTTTTGGTGCTTAGCACGACGGATCGTATCAGTTTGTCTTAGGCGATCACCCCGTTTTGATTTATTGAAGATATGCTCTTCTTTTGCATCACCAAATGGGTTTGCACCCGACTTGAATTCAAAACGAATAGGCGTACCGCTGATTTTTAACACGCGGCGGAAAGTATTACCCAAATAACGCTTGTAGCTATCTGGTAACGAATTGGTTTTATTGCCATGTACAACAATGATTGGTGGGTTCATACCACCTTGGTGTGCATAACGTAATTTCACACGGGAAGTACCAACCACTGGTGGTTGGTGATCCATTACGGCGTCTTCAAGAATGCGCGTAAGTTGTGAGGTCGACATATTTAAATGCGCACTGTCGTAAGCGTCATTCACGGAATCATACAAGTTACCAACACCGGTGCCGTGCAAGGCACTGATGAAATGCATATCAGCCCAATCGGCAAATGTTAGGCGACGTTCAATTTCTTTTTTAACGAAGTCTTTTTGCTCGGTTTCCATGCCGTCCCATTTGTTCAATGCGATAACCAACGCACGGCCCGCATTTAGGACAAAACTGAGCATGGTAAGGTCTTGTTCTACAATGCCGTCACGGGCGTCGATCACTAACACACACACGTTACTGTCTTGAATCGCCTGAAGGGTTTTGATTATAGAGAACTTCTCCACCGCTTCAGTAATACTTTTACGACGGCGCACACCGGCTGTATCAATTAAGGTGTATTTTTTCTCATGACGCTCGTATGGAATATAAATGCTGTCCATGGTGGTGCCAGCTTGGTCGAATACCACCACACGCTCTTCACCTAGCATGCGGTTGACAAGCGTCGATTTGCCCACGTTTGGACGACCTACTACCGAGATTTTAATGCCGCGGTGTTTTTCGTCTTCTTCGCCTTCAACGACATCAAACTCAGATGGCAATTCGGCTAGTACCAGTTCCATCAATAAGCTAACACCTCGGTTATGCGAGGCAGCAATAACTTGTAATTCACCTAGGCCTAACTCGTGGAAATCCAATACTGCGATATCTGGGTTTAAGCCATCAATCTTGTTAACCACAACATAGGTTTTCTTTTCTAAGGTTCTTAGGCGGTTTGAAATCATCATATCGGCAGGGGTTAAACCTGCACGCGCATCTACCAAGAAAAGCACGACATCGGCTTCTTCGATCGCTTGAAAGCTTTGCTCAGCCATTTTTTCATCAAGGCCGACTTCCATGCCACTGATACCGCCGGTATCGACAACAATATAATCACGCTCGCCCACCTTACCAGCGCCGTATTTACGGTCACGGGTTAAGCCGGCAACGTCTGCTACTAGGGCATCACGCGAGCGCGTTAGGCGGTTAAACAAAGTGGACTTACCCACATTTGGGCGGCCCACAAGGGCAATTACAGGATTCATTAGGCGTGCGATTCTATGGTGTATGTATATGTGAATATAATAGCAGTTCTTGTCTTTGAAAGCGTTAAGCAAATGCCACTAAGACGTGTGTACTAAGCAAAAACGCCCCCACAGGCGAGCCTGCGGGGGCATTTATTGGTATCAATTACTTATCGAGTTTAAACACACTCAAATAACCTGAGTTGCTGATTGCCACTAGATAGTCACCTTCAGCTAGCAAACGAGTGCGAATGCCATCATCATAATCAAACTGGCGTGACGGATGTTTAATGCCGTAACTGCCTGTACGCACCCAAGAAACAGGGGGGCGAACTAATTGATCACGCCCGACAATAGTGCCATCAAGCTGTTTAATTAAATGAATATAGCCTTCAAAATCAGTAACTGCGATGTGATTAGCAAATAGCACCGCTTCGCTTAATTGGCGAGCTTCTAAATCGGCCTGCACCCAAACTTCATTAGTGCTTTGATCATCAAGGGCCAAAATATGGTCATCCGCCGAGACTAGGTAAATATTACCTAAACCGTTTAGCGGGCCATGATAGCTAGATGCTTCACGCTTCCACATGGCTTTACCATTGCGTAAATCGATGGCCATAACATGGCCTTGATAACCTGCCACAAATAAGGTGTCGTCTTTAATCAACAAGCGACCATCTACGTCTACCAAGCGCTCTAATTCACTGCGCCCTGCTGGAATGCCGATGCGCTCTTGCCATAACACCATGCCATTTTCGGTATTTAAGCCTACTACTTTGCCACTGGCGAAACCCGCAATAACACTGCCACCATGAAAGATAGGCTGCGATGTGCCGCGTAATGATAAGTTAGGTAGATTGCTATCATAGCTCCAACGAGGCTTGCCGTTTTCAGCGTCGATCACATGCAATTTGCCATCAACGGTTTGTATCGCAATGTCATTCCCATCAATCACCGGTACTGACAACACTTCAGATTTGATATTTTTACGCCAAATTTCTTTGCCTTCAGCAATACTTAACGCAATGATATCGCCGTTGGCCGTGGCGATATAACCTTTGCCGTCATACACCGCAATGGCAGCTGTAATTTCAGCATCAAAGTTTTGCGCCCACTTAAGATTACCGTCTTTTAGTGATAATGCTTCGACCAAACCGTTGGCACTGGCTACATAAATAAAGCCACCGTCTATCACTGGTTGTAAACGAGCATAGGCTTTGCCCATACCGTTACCCACTTGATGACGCCACTGCTGAGAAAGTTGAATTTCTTCATCTATCCCTTGCAGTGCTTTTGGCCCTACCTCTTTTTGTTCTTTTTTATCATTGCTTGAGCATGCAGCTAAACTCACCAGCAATAATACAAACAATAAACGCATTAGTTAGCCACCGCTAAATCATCAAGCTTCATTTTTAAAACAGGGTTGTTAGCACCAATGCGTTGAGCTTCTACAACGGCTTGGCTATATGCGTCACGCGCAGCCGCTTGATCGCCTTTCGCTAACAGTGCATCGCCTTTGGTTTCAAAGTATTCAGCGCTAAAAGCAGAGCTATTGTCGCTTGCCAATAAGCTTAATGCTTCATCTAGTTTTTCTTGAGACACCAATACACGGGCTAGACGCACGGTCGCAAGGTGGCGTAGTGCATCATCCGAGGTGTTGTTTTTAACGGCTTCTAATTCGATTGCTGCGGCTGCTAGATCACCAGCATCAATTGCATCTTTAGCTTTAAACAAGCCTGCAAATTGTGCGTAAACCGTTGCACCGTATTCTTTTTGCAATTGATCTATCAAGATTGCACGACGGCCTTTATCTTCTTCTGATTCGCTATTTTGCAATGTCAGAACTTCTTGATACACAACCGAAGCGGCTTCGCCCGCTGCTTGCTGTTGACCTTGGTAACCTTGGTAACCAAACCAGCCACCCATTACTACCACTAAAGCCAGTACGGTTTGCTTGCCGTTTTCTTTCCACCAATTTTTGATGGCTTCAATTTGTTCTTCTTCTGTACGCATGTCGGTCATGGTTTGGCTCCGATTTTTATTCTAATTAAGGCTGAACAAATGCCTGTTGATCTAATGAAAGTCAGTCGTTGTTGGGCAACGACTGTATCGTAATTTAATCTGCTTTTATAGCGCTTGCTTAAACCAAGTGGCTAAGTCTGCTTGGGCAACGCTAACCTGCTCGGTTTGGTCACGCAACGGTTTAATAGCTGCTTGGCCATTGGCCACTTCGTCTTCACCTAAAATCAGCGCAAACTGCGCACCGCTTTCATTGGCTTTTTTCATCTGTTTCTTAAAGTTGCCGCCACCCATGTGCATTTGCAGACGCAGGTTAGGCAACTGTTCGCGTAATTGAGCAGCTACTTGCATTGCGCCTGACGTCACATTACCGACGGCGACTAGGTAAACATCAAGATAGTTATGCACAGCATCAGGAATCACATTAAGTGCTTCAAGCATTAAAATTAAACGCTCGATGCCCATTGCAAATCCCACGGCCGACGTAGGCTTGCCGCCTAACTGCTCAACTAAACCATCGTAACGCCCGCCAGCACAAACGGTACCTTGCGAGCCAAGTTCGGTGGTGACCCACTCAAACACGGTTTTACTGTAATAATCCAAGCCACGTACTAAGCGCGGGTTGATTTCGTATTCGACGCCGACGGCATCTAAAAGTGCCCGAAGCTGCGAAAAATGTTCTGCAGATTCGTCATCTAAATAATCAAAGAAGTTAGGGGCATCGTTTAATAGAGTTTGCGTTTGCTCATTTTTAGAATCCAAGATACGCAATGGGTTTGATTCTAAACGGCGCTGACTATCTTCATCCAGCTCGTCTTTACGAGCAGACAAGTAATCAACCAAGGCGGCTTTGTAATGAGCGCGAGCTTCATTACTGCCCAGTGTATTAAGCTGCAAGGTCACTTTGTCGCGAATATTTAATCGCTGCCAAAGCAGGTGCGTCATCACAATTAGTTCGGCATCAATATCTGGGCCAGCCATACCAAAGGTTTCTACGCCAATTTGGTGAAACTGACGGTAACGACCTTTTTGTGGACGCTCGTAACGGAACATTGGCCCCATGTACCAAAGACGCTGACGTGCATTATTGGCGATTAATTGGTGTTCATCACATGCGCGCACACAACTTGCAGTGCCTTCTGGGCGAAGGGTTAAACTATCGCCATTGCGGTCGTCGAAGGTGTACATTTCTTTTTCGACAATGTCAGTTACTTCGCCAATTGAGCGTTTAAACAGACGAGTCTCTTCAACCATAGGCATGCGAATTTCTTGATAACCATGGCCATCTAAAACCGCTTTTACTTGATCTTCTAAGTAACGCCATACCTGCGTTTGACCCGGAAGAATGTCGTTCATTCCGCGAATGGCTTGGATATTTTTCTGCGCCAAAATGTTTTCCTTAAATTCTTTTTGTGACTCTATCGCTTAAGCTTTTGCGATAATTAATGCTTCTGCAGCTTCTTTTTCAGCCACTTTACGGCGGATCATTTTTTCTAAGTTATCCACCAAATTTTCATTATCTAACTTGCCACTAGGTACGCCGTCTTCATACATTAAGTTATTCGGGCTACCACCCGTCAAGCCTAAATCGGTTTCTTTTGCTTCACCTGGGCCGTTAACCACACAACCAATAACCGACACATCTAATGGCGTTAAAATATCTTCAACGCGGGTTTCTAACTCGTTCATGGTTTTCACCACATCAAAGTTTTGGCGAGAGCAGCTTGGGCAAGCAATGAAGTTAATGCCTTTGCTACGCAGCTTTAAACTTTTTAAAATATCAAAGCCCACTTTAATTTCTTGTACCGGGTCTGCCGCCAGTGACACACGTAAGGTGTCACCAATACCGTCCATCAATAACATACCTAAACCCACCGAACTTTTTACGGTGCCGCTGCGTAAGCCGCCAGCTTCGGTAATACCTAAATGCAAAGGCTGTTCAATTTGCGAAGCAATTTGGCGATACGCTGCAACGGTCATGAACACATCTGAGGCTTTTAGGCTTAATTTAAAATCGGGAAAGTTTAGGCGATCTAAAATATCAATATGGCGCATGGCACTTTCAACCAAGGCATCAGGGGTTGGTTCGCCATATTTTTTCTGCAAGTCTTTTTCTAGTGAGCCCGCATTAACGCCAATACGAATCGGAATACCATGATAGCGAGCAGCATCAACCACAGCACGTACGCGGTCTTCACGACCAATATTGCCTGGATTAATACGCAAACAATCTGCACCTAATTCAGCCACACGTAATGCAATTTTATAATCAAAATGAATGTCAGTTACTAATGGTACATTTACTAATTTTTTAATTTTACCAAACGCTTCAGCTGCCTCCATCGAGGGTACGCTCACACGTACAATATCGGCACCCACATCTTCAAGTGCTTTAATTTGCGCAACGGTCGCCGCCACATCACAGGTTTCTGTGTTCGTCATACTTTGTACTGCGATTGGCGCGTCGCCACCCACTGGTACATTGCCCACCATTATTTGGCGAGAGATACGGCGTTTAATTGGAGACTGACCTTGCTTATTCATAATGGGCAATTAACTCAATTTTGGCTGGCGCGGTAACGCTGGTATTCATCAGATTTAGGAAAACGTTTTTTCAATTTGAAGACATAACTGGCTTCAGCGTTTTGGTCTCGGCTAACTTTAGCGAGCATTGCGCCGGTGTATAAACTGGCTGCATTATGAGGTAACTCGCGCTCACGCAGTGTCGCTTCAAAGCGGCCAAACCAACGAGAAGCAATGTCAGCACGATCACGTTGTAAATAGATACGGGCTAAGTTCAAACTCGAAATAGTACTACTTGTATCTAACGACCATGCTTTTTCGTAGGCTTCAACTGCCTGTGATTCTTTATTAAAGTGGTCGTAACACAAACCTAGGTTTTCATAGGCTAAAACACGCGCTGGGTAATCTACATCTTTTGCAGCGGCTTTAACAAACTCGCAGCCTCTGTCTTCATTTTTAATAGCAAACAAAAAACGACCATAGTGATAATTGGTTGGGCTGTGCTCGTCATCTAAATCCAGTGCGATTTCGAATTCTTTTTGCGCTAGGTCCATTTCGTTTCGTTCAATCCAATAGGTTGCCATGGCACTGTGAGCCGATGCACTATCCGGAGAAATTTCAAGTGCACGCTCAATTTTTCTGCGAGCCAATGGCATGTTGCCACTGCGTAAATAACCTACGCCTAATGCCACGTAGGTTTCCACCGCCTTCTCGTTATCGATTTTTTTGGTGAAGCGGCTATCCATCACGGTCACACAACCCGCGAGCATCAGAACGAGTGCGATCAGGGTTGTTTGTTTAATCATCATCATCATAGAGTTTCTATTTATTATACTGACGGAGAATTATCATTTATGTCGCGCAATTTAATATAGCGCTCGCTACGACGCGTTCTATCTTCAACTTGCCCTACTAGCTGACCACACGCGGCATCAATATCATCACCACGGGTGGTACGAATGGTCACAATAAAACCTTGGCTATGCAGGTAGTCACGGAATTTATAGACACGGTTGTTGCTAGGACGTTCATAACCCGAATTTGGGAACGGGTTAAATGGAATCAAATTGATCTTACACGGCGTATCTTTTAGTAGTACCGCTAACTGCTCTGCGTGCTCCATTTCGTCGTTTACTTTATTCATCATGGTGTATTCGATGGTTAATTTACGACGGTCTGGTAGTGAACTCATGTAATGGTTACATGCTTTCATTAATTCTTCGATTGGGTATTTTTTATTGATTGGCACCAATACGTTGCGCAATTCATCGTTCGGCGCATGTAATGATACAGCAAGTGAAACATCACTCACTTTGGCCAAATCGTATAAGCGAGGCACCACACCAGATGTACTTAGTGTCACACGGCGCTTGGATAAACCATAACAAAAATCATCCATCATCAGTGCCATGGCATCCACTACGTTGTCAAAGTTCATAAGCGGCTCGCCCATGCCCATCATCACAACGTTGGTAATTTTACGTTCACGTTTTTCACCCGGCTTGTCAAAACTCTTTGCCGCTACGTAAACTTGACCAATGATTTCAGCTACGGATAAATCACGGTTGAAACCTTGCTTACCGGTGGAGCAAAAACTGCAATCCAGCGAACAACCGATTTGCGATGACACACATAACGTGCCGCGCTCACCTTCTGGGATATAAACGGTTTCGATGCTTGAACCGCCCGGCATTTTCATGACCCACTTTTGGGTGCCGTCTTTTGATATGTCGTGATAGATAACTTCTGGGTATTCTACACACGCCACTTCTTTTAATTTGTCACGCATGACTTTGCTAACATTGGACATGTCATCAAAATCTTCAAGGCCCACTTGGTGAATCCACTTTAGTAACTGCTGAGCACGAAACGGCTTCTCTCCCATTTCGACAAAAAAGTCTTTCATCTTTTGTGGGCTTAAACCCAAAAGATTCACCTTTTTTTGTTCATTAGTCATGTGTTCACCTATAAAACTTGATTAGCTACTACAAAAATCGAGCTATCTTAAATACGGAAAAAGGGCGGAGGGTAAAATGCATCCCTATCCGCCCCTTCGCGCGCCTAGATTGCCCTAAGCACGATGTGCAACTACGTTAAAATTAACGTGCGCAGATTTCTTCAGCTTTGAAGAAGTAGCTGATTTCACGAGCAGCAGATTCAACAGAATCAGAACCGTGAACAGCGTTTGCATCAATGCTTTCAGCGAAGTCAGCACGGATAGTGCCAGCGTCAGCTTCTTTAGGGTTAGTTGCGCCCATTAGGTCACGGTTCTTAAGAACAGCGCCTTCGCCTTCTAGAACTTGAATCATTACAGGACCAGAAGTCATGAAACCAACAAGATCTTTAAAGAAAGGACGTTCTTTGTGCTCAGCGTAAAAACCGCCAGCTAGTTCGTCAGAAAGGTTAACCATTTTAGAAGCAATAACCTGTAGGCCAGCTTCTTCAAAGCGGCTGTAGATTTTACCAATTACATTTTTAGCAACTGCGTCAGGCTTAACGATAGATAGAGTACGTTCAACGGCCATTTGTATATCTCCAAAGAGGATCTGATGTGTCAAAAAACCCGCGGATTATACGGTATTTTTACCAAAATACCACTGGTTGTTTTTTCAACACCTCTCATCAAGGGTCTAGTAATGACAAGGGTTAGCGTCCTGCGGGCCTTGCCGAGTATTAACTCGCGGCTTGAGCCACTTGGCGAATACGAGCCACCATGCTGCGCAGGCCATTTCCACGAGTTGGGCTTAGGTGCTTAAGCAGGTCTAATTCAGCAAAAAAACCGTCCATATCAAACGCCAATACCTCTGCCGGTAATTTACTATTGTAAGCCGCCATCACCACTGCCAGTAGACCGGATACGATAAATGCATCACTGGCGACGTCGAAATACAGCTTACCGTCAATTGAATAGGGCTCAATCCAAACTTGGCTCTGACAGCCTGAAATAAGACGCTCACTGGTCTTTAGACTCTCATCCATAACAGGCAGCTGCTTGCCTAAGTCGATGATGTATTTGTAACGCTCTTCCCAACTATCAAAGAAGCTAAGCGTATCAATGATCTCTTCTGGGGTAATTTTACTACCGAAAGGACTTTGTTCTGCGTTAGGCATGAGTTTGGCTCTACATGAAATTGTGCGGCATTTTACGGACACAGGGTATTAAAAGCAAAAAAGCCGCAAGGTTTCCCTGGCGGCTTTTTTATCTGTCAGCTGAGCTTAAGCCGCATTTGCGGTTTTAGCACGTTTTGCCTCTTCTTCGTCTTTTAGTTCACGACGTAGAATTTTACCCACTGGCGTCATTGGCAGCTCGTCACGGAATTCGATGTGACGTGGCATTTTATAACCCGTTAGCTTGTCTTTTAGGTAAGCCTTAACGTCTTCTGCCGTTAGGTTGGCATTCTCTGTCACAATGTACAATTTAACCGCTTCGCCAGATTTGGCATCCGGCACGCCAATTACGGCACAGTTTTCAACATCAGGGTGCTCAGATACCACAGCTTCGATCTCATTCGGGAACACGTTAAAGCCAGATACCAAGATCATGTCTTTAATGCGGTCTACGATACGAACAAAACCATCTTCATCGATAATGGCAACATCACCCGTGCGGAACCATTCACCATCAGCAGTGAAAGCTTCTTTCGATGCATCAGCACGTTTCCAGTAACCTTTCATTACTTGCGGGCCTTTCACACATAGCTCGCCACGCTCGCCAACGGCAACTTCGTTACCTTGCTCATCGATACACTTAAGGGCCGTACTTGGGACAGCTTGACCAACAGTACCCATACGCTCAAGACCCGCAGCTGGGTTCATGGTTACAGCTGGCGAACATTCGGTTAGACCATAGGCTTCAGACACACCCGTACCGGTTAGTTCTTTCCAGCGCTTGGCGGTGTCGTCCATTAATGCAGTACCACCGGATAAGGTGATTTTTAACTCACTAAAATCAAGCTTTTTGAAGTTAGGGCTGGCCATCAATGATACAAACAAGGTATTCAAACCAACAAACGCATTTAGCTTGAATGGCATGATGAACTTGATGAAGGTTTCAGTATCACGCGGGTTAGCAATTAACACGCTGTGGTCACCTTGCTCAAACAAGGCCATCAAATGCACAGTGAAGGCATAGATGTGATAAAGCGGCAGAGGCGCAACTGCGATAGCTTGGCCTTCGCCTTTTAGCATTTCGCCCTTGTCATTCACTTGCTGCAACATGTATTTAGACTGAAGCATGTTGGCCACTAAATTGCGGTTAGTAAGCTCAGCACCTTTAGCAACACCTGTGGTGCCACCTGTGTACTGAAGAATAATGGTATCTTCTGGGTTGGCCATATGAGCTGGCTTAAAGTCTTTACCTTTACCTAAAGACAGTGCCTTACGCAAACGAATCGCGCTTGGCAAGCTGTAAGCGGGTACCATTTTTTTCACGTTCTTAATAACGAAGTTAATCAGTGTGCGCTTAACCGTTGGCAGCATATCCGCAAGACTGGTCACAATGATGGTTTCAAGACCGGTTTGATCTTTAATGTTTTGTACGCTCTTAGCAAACACATCCATACATACCAAAGCTTTTGCACCAGAGTCATTAAACTGATGCAGCATTTCACGTTCGGTATACAGTGGATTGGTATTGGTTACGCGCAAGCCTGCACGTAATGCGCCGTACATCACGATTGGGTACTGTAGAGTATTCGGCATTTGCACGGCGATTGTATCACCAGGCTTTAAATTAGTATGGTTTTGTAGGTAGCTCGCAAATGCAGCACTTAGCTCGTCAATTTCTTTATAAGTGACGGTATAACCAATGCTGGTGAACGCTGGACGATCTGCGTAACTTTTGAAGGCTTTTTCAATTACTTCAACGACCGAATTATATTGCGCCAACTCAGCTTCAATACTGTCATTAACGCCCGGGGCGCGCTTACCATCCCAAAAAGATGCTTCCATTTTTTTCCCCTAGAACATAGGTGATAGACAACAGTCTCTGCAGTTAGGCTAAAGCACATTACATGTCAGGCTAAATGCCCGCTTTTGACTGTTTGTTTATTATTTTTATTTAAAATTGCGGGGCACACTATGACGTAAACCGTGAGATTTGAAAAGCCCTTGGTATGAGTTTTATAAGGAAAAGCGTGCAACTATTACACAAATCAATGCGGACCAATAAACAAACAGAATAATAAAAAGGTAAAAATAGCACGCACAAAAAATGCGACTATTGCCGCATTCTTATTCGCAATGAGATCAGCACTAAAAAAACATACCGGTTTCTAATTGCGCCTCTTCACTCATCATCTCTCTTGACCATGGCGGGTCAAACACTAACTCTACTTTTACGTCCGTTACATTTGGCACCAGTGCCGAGCGGTATTTCACATCACTCACCAACACAGGACCCATACCACAAGCTGGTGCGGTTAGTGTCATATCAATGAACACTTGTTTACTGGCCTGATCAATTTTCACATTATAAATTAAACCTAAATCCACTAGATTCACCGGAATTTCAGGGTCATAAATGGTGCGCAAGGCTTGCCAAACATCTTCTTCACGAATTGTGTCGCCATCGGCAGGGGCAAAGCTTAATGTTTCAGCTTCTAAACCTAGCGCAGCGGCATCGGTACCATCTACACGGGCCATATTACCGTTATACACGACGGTATAATTGCCACCCAGCGCTTGCGTTAATGTTACAAAGCTACCGGATGGAATTATAATTTTGGTGCCAACTGGCACTAGACGCGCAGGCACATCACTCTGCGCCACTACCATTCTTCTTTCCATAATTTGGAATTCTTTTTAAAATTAATTCTTAAAGTTTCATAAGCGACATCACAAGCTTTTACGCAACAGAAGATAAAAGTTTGAAGAATAAAGCGCCTAAATTAACACTTAAACGTTAAAGCTTTCACCACAACCACATTCATCTTTAGCATTGGGGTTATTAAACTTCATAATGCTGTTTAAACCCTCGGTGGTGTAGTCGATCTCAGTACCATTTACATATGGCAACGCTTCAGCTGTCACGTATAAAGTAACATCGCTTGCTGGCTGAAATATTTTTTCATTACCTTTAATGTCTGTCAGTAATTGCAGGTCATATTTAAAGCCTGAGCAACCACTTTTTTTCACACCCAGAACAATGCCTTTGGCATTAGCATTCGTGCTAAGTTGCTTACGCGCATAGACCAATGCTTTTTCTGTCATGGAGACAGTAATATCATTGGGAGAAAATGTGTTTACTTCACTCATTACACCCTCCTTTAACATGTGGATTAGCTTACAAACTAAGCCCTATGTTTATAAAAACATTTTTACTTTTTCGATGGCCATGAATAATGCATCCACTTCGGCCTTCGTATTGTAAATTGAAAACGACGCACGGGCCGTTCCCTGAATTTTAAACTGATCCATAATCGGCATCGCACAATGATGACCTGTACGAACGGCAACACCTTGCTGATCGAGTAACATACCTACATCTGCTGGGTGTGCACCCGCCAACAAAAAGCTTAAAACACCCGCTTTTTTATTCGCCGTGCCGACTACACGCAGACCTTCGCATTGCGCTGCTTTTTCATGAGCATAAGCAAGTAATTCTTCTTCGTAGGCAAGCATGGCTTTACGGTCTAGTGACATTACAAACTTAAGTGCCGTACCAAACCCAATCACACCCGCAATATTCGGAGTACCTGATTCAAACTTAAACGGTAAACCTTGGTACGTAGTGCCTGAAAAACTGACTTTTTCAATCATTTCTCCACCGCCTTGTACCGGTGGCATCAGATCAAGCAATTCTTTTTTACCGTATAAACAACCAATGCCCGTTGGGCCAAATACTTTATGCGCAGAAAACACATAAAAATCGACATCCAAGGCTTGTACATCCACTTCAAAATGCGCAACCGCTTGCGCACCATCAATTAATACTTTGGCACCCACTGCATGAGATTGTTCAATAATCTTCTCTACTGGATTCACCGTACCCAGTGCGTTGCTCACATGAACGACGCTAACCAACTTAACCTTAGTACTCAGCATATTTGCAAAGGCGGTCATATCGAGTTCGCCAGCATCATTTACCGGAATCACTTTCAAAGAAGCGCCGGTGCGCTCACATAACATTTGCCAAGGTACGATATTGGCGTGATGCTCCATGGCGCTAATGATTATCTCGTCATCGGCTTTAATAAAAGCCGCGCCAAAACTTTGCGCTACAATATTAATGCTCTCTGTGGTGCCACGGGTCCATATAATTTCTTCACTCAGCTGCGCATTTAAAAACTGTTGTACCGTTTTGCGAGACTCTTCAAAGCCAACGGTTGCACGGTCAGCTAAAGCATGCGCACCACGGTGCACATTACTGTTGTCCATTCGATAGTAGTGCTCGACAGCATCAATCACGACTTGTGGCTTTTGCGTGGTGGCACCGTTATCTAAATACACCAACGGCTTGTCATGTACCTGCTGATGCAAAATTGGAAACTGCTCGCGAATAGCCGCTACATCAAATGGCATAACTACCCCTGCACATCATCAGCAAGTAAATGCTGAGTTAACGATTTATCGGTGGTAAATTGCTGAGCAAGTAATGGGCGCAGCGATACACGCAAGGCTTCCAATGAAATACTTTCTAGCAATTCATTAATAAAACCAAAGCTCAACATGATATCGGCTTGCACAGCACTGATACCGCGACTGCGTAAATAGAATTTTGCCTCTTCATTTAACTGGGCAACTGTCGCACCATGCGCACATTTAACATCATCGGCATAAATTTCTAATTCAGGCTTGGTATTAATTTGCGCTTTATCACTGAGCAATAAGTTTTTATTACTTAGTTCAGCCAATGTTTTTTGTGCATCAGGATGAATATGAATACGACCATTAAATACCGCTTTAGAGCGATCAGCCATAATGCCGCGATACACTTCATTTGTAGTGCAATTTGGTGCCTTGTGTTCGATATAACTATGAACATCAACATGTTGATCGTTCTTAGGTAAGTACACGCCTTTCATTTCACAGTGACTGCCGCCAACGTTGTGATTAACTAATATATCAAAACGCTTAATTTGGCCGCCTAATAAAACCTGATAACTGCTAAATTGACTGTCGCGGTTAAGATCCACATACACGCCACCAAAATGCAGACTGCTTTCGTGTTCTTTATGCAGGCGATAGTGATGTAAATGGGCACCATCACCCACTACCATTTCACTCACCTGATTAAACACAATATTTTGCATTTCATCAGACGATAAAAACTGTTCAACGATGGTGGCTTGCGCATGTTGATCCAATACAACCAAACAACGGTTAAACGCTGTCGCCGGATTTGCCTGTGGCTGAGCAATGTTCACAATTTGAATAGGCTTCGCTAATTGCGTGTTTTTACTCACAAATACGAACACACCATCGTTTACTTGTGCATTATTAAGGGCCGTGAACAAATTGCG
The DNA here is from genome assembly GCA_047621325.1 of Oceanicoccus sp. Classification (GTDB taxonomy): domain Bacteria; phylum Pseudomonadota; class Gammaproteobacteria; order Pseudomonadales; family Oceanobacteraceae; genus Bermanella. The sequence continues at coordinate 5,683 of JBLHLT010000023.1, read as the reverse complement.
TTTTGTTTCGGCATTTTGTCCTAAATGTTTTTCAATAAGCGCTAACTGCTCAGCACTTGCTTCGCTAAAGCGTACTAACTGCAAGCCCTCTACAGATTCAATACTAGACAGACCCGCTTGGTATTGGCCATTTACAAAGACCAATTGAATTGCATCTAAGCCGTCAATCGTAAAATCAACAGCTGAAGTCATCACATTGACAGCCTCAACCGTTTGATTAAAGTTTTGTTTAGTCAACGCATGCAGACTGGTGTATTTCCACTCTTCCGTTTTACGAGTCGGAAACGGCATGGCAGCAAACGCACTCGCGCCACCAGCATTAATACTTTTAAATACAGGCGAAGATGAATTAGTTTGCACTAATGACAAAGCCTGCTGACTAAATTCAGAAACTGCTTGAGTCATATTAAGCCGCTCCGTTTTCAATCCAGCCGTAGCCTTTTTCTTCAAGTTCAAGCGCTAATTCTTTACCGCCAGACTTCACAATTTTACCGTCAGCCAATACATGTACAAAATCCGGCACAATGTAATCAAGTAAACGTTGATAATGGGTTACGACAATAAATGAACGGTTAGGATCACGCTGAGAGTTCACACCCTCTGCGACCACTTGAAGTGCATCGATATCCAAGCCCGAATCGGTTTCATCTAAAATACAAAGCTTTGGCTCAAGCAACATCATTTGCATGATTTCGTTGCGCTTTTTCTCGCCACCACTAAAGCCTTCATTAACGCCACGCTTTAAAAAGTTTTGATCTAAATTAACTGCCTTACACTTTTCACGAGCCAGTTTTAAAAACGTTACACTGTCCATTGGCTCTTGACCACGATGACTGCGCACCGCATCAACCGATGCCTTCAAAAATTCTAAATTACTGACACCTGGAATTTCAACTGGATACTGAAATGCTAAAAACAAACCTTCTCTGGCACGCTCTTCGGTGTCCATTTCTAGAATATTTTTACCGTCAAAGCGAATTTCGCCAGCGGTTACTTCATAACCTTCACGGCCTGACAAAACATTACCCAAAGTACTTTTACCAGCACCATTTGGCCCCATGATGGCATGTATTTCACCTGGCTTAATTTCGATACTTAAACCTTTTAGGATTTCTTTTTCTTCAATGCTTGCGTGTAAATTTTTGATGCTTAACATATTTAATTCCAATCTTGTTTGTAGGGCGGGAATATCAATTACCGCATTTCAATTGGTGGGCAATGCCCACCCTACATAAACGCTTAACCGACCGAGCCTTCCAATGACACTTCAAGTAACTTGCCCGCTTCTACGGCAAATTCCATTGGCAACTCTTTAAACACTTCTTTACAAAAACCATTTACGATCATAGAAACCGCTTTTTCTGGGTCAAGACCACGCTGGCGACACAAAAACATTTGATCATCACTCACAGTTGACGTGGTGGCTTCATGCTCGATCACTGCACTTGGATGCTTGCTTTCGATATATGGGAAGGTGTGGGCACCACACTTATCACCAATCAACAAAGAATCACACTGAGTAAAGTTACGTGCACCGGCAGCACTTGGGTTCATGCGAACCAAGCCACGATAAGCATTTTGACTCTTACCCGCGCTGATACCTTTCGAGATAATGGTCGACTTAGTATTTTTACCTAAGTGAATCATCTTAGTGCCCGTGTCGGCTTGCTGATAATTATTAGTTAAGGCAACAGAATAAAATTCACCAATTGAGTTGTCACCTTTCAAAATACAACTTGGGTATTTCCACGTAACGGCTGAGCCCGTTTCAACTTGTGTCCAAGAAACTTTTGCATTGGTATGCGCAACAGCACGCTTGGTTACAAAATTATAAATACCACCTTTGCCGTTTTCATCACCTGGATACCAATTTTGTACGGTGCTGTATTTGATTTCAGCATTATCCAGTACAACTAGTTCAACCACCGCTGCATGCAATTGATTTTCATCACGCATCGGAGCGGTACAGCCTTCAAGGTAACTTACGTGAGAACCTTCATCTGCGATGATTAAAGTACGTTCAAACTGACCAGTATTTTGCTCGTTAATACGGAAGTATGTGGATAACTCCATAGGGCAACGCACACCCTTTGGAATGTAAACAAAACTGCCATCGGAGAACACTGCGCAGTTTAGTGCGGCGTAATAATTATCACGCTGAGGCACAACTGAACCTAAGTATTTTTTCACAAGCTCTGGGTGCTTATGCACGGCTTCACTGATGGGCATGAAGATAACGCCAGCCTCAGATAGTTTTTCGCGAAACGTTGTGGCTACAGATACGGAATCGAATACGATATCCATTGCAACATTGGCGACACCCGCCAGCGCCGCTTGCTCATGCAAGGGGATGCCAAGTTTTTCATAGGTACGCAATAATTCTGGGTCTACTTCATCTAAAGATTGAGGCTTGTCTGCCATGCTCTTTGGCGATGAGTAATAAGAAATATCTTGAAAATTGATTTTTGGATAGTGCACGTGAGCCCAAGTTGGCTCTTCCATTTCCAAAAACATTGCAAACGCTTTTAATCGCCATTCAAGCAACCATTCAGGCTCGCCTTTTTTAGCACTGATAAAACGAATAACATCTTCGTTTAAACCAGGCGGTAATGTTTCACTTTCGATATCGGTAATGAATCCTGCTGCGTATTCATTTTTGATATATTGGTTAATTTCTTCGCTCATCAAACTGCTCCTAGTCACAACCTTAAGCGGTCATGCCTCTCAGTCTTTGCACGGCAGTGGTTACACTTGCTACCGCCTGATTAATGTCATCTTCTGTGGTGAATCGTCCCATTGAAAACCGAATGGAAGCATGGGCCAATTCATCATCCAAGCCTATGGCTTTTAATACATATGACGGCGCCATTGTGGCAGAGTTACATGCACTGCCAGAACTCACCGCTAAATCGTGTAATGATAATAAAAGGGACTCACCGTCTACATCAGAAAAACTGATATTGGTAATATTGGCAACTGTGTTGTCACCATTTACGCAAACACCGCCGAGTGGCATTAAGCCTTCAATCAGTGCTTGTTTAAGAGCACTTAAACGCGCTTCTTCTTGTGTAAACTGTTGTGTTGCTAATTCTGCTGCCAAACCTAAGCCGACAATTTGATGCGTGGCCAATGTTCCGCTGCGCATGCCGCGCTCGTGACCACCACCATGTATTTGCGCACTCACTTTTACACCACGACGCACAAACAACGCGCCCATACCCTTTGGGCCATAAAATTTATGAGCACTAATTGATAGTAAGTCGATGGCATCGCGCTCTAAATTAATGTCAACCTTACCTACTGCTTGTGCCGCATCAACATGTAGTAAAATATTTTTGTCATGACAAAGTTGAGCTATTTCAGAAATAGGATTTACACTACCTAGCTCATTATTCACATACATAAGTGACACTAAACATGTGTCTTCTTTGATTGCTTGCTCGACTTGCTCAACTAGAATCTGACCACTGGTTTGAGGTTGTAAATAAGCCACCTCAAAACCTTGCTGCTGTAAAAACGCGCATACATCCAATACCGCTTTATGCTCGATAGCGCTGGTAATAATGTGGCCTTTAACTTTACCCGAACAAATACCTTTGATTGCGAGATTGTTGGCTTCTGTTGCGCCAGAGGTCCACACGATTTCTCGAGAATCGCAATGCAGTGCTTTTGCTAACTGGCCTCGGGCGTTTTCAACGGCTTCTTCTGCCATCCAACCAAAACGGTGGGAGCGGGATGCTGGGTTCGCAAAATTCCCATCCAGAGTTAAGCAGGCAGCCATCGACCCGGCCACTTGAGGGTCAACCGGTGTGGTGGCTGCATAATCTAGATAAATAGGGGTCATGCTCATCTCTACTGCTTTGGTTGATTTAACCGCACAAATAACGTCTATGCAGACGTTAGCGTAATCAGGGATCCTGCTTCGATTTTTTGCTGGGCTCGCTCATCTTGACGCTTAGCCACATCATTAATCTCTTTTTTACTAATCAAATCTTGAATACTGATGCCATCTAAAAACTCATGTATTTGTTCGCTTAGGTCCTGCCACAATTGATGAGTAAGACACTGGTCTCCATCTTGACAATCCCCTTTACCACGACAGCGAGTGGCATCCATAGATTCATTCACCGCATCGACCACTTGGGCAATGCTGATTTCACTTTCGGCATGCGCTAATCGGTAACCGCCACCAGGACCACGCACTGAAGACACTAATTCACTACGGCGTAACTTGGCAAACAACTGCTCCAAGTAAGACAAACTTATATCTTGGCGATTGGAAATATCATTTAAACTTACTGGCTTAACTTTGCCATGAATGGCTAAATCAAGCATCGCGGTCACCGCATAGCGGCCCTTGGTTGTCAGTCTCATTGTCCGCACCCTCATGCACAGTCAGCGATCTTTGAGTGAATTATCTTAAACCCGACTAAAACAGTCAACTATTAACTTGTGTGAACCTTGGGGTTATTAGACCAAATAGACATGAGCACCAAATTTGGCGGGGAAATTTTACCAGAACAAGATGAGAATTGCCTAAATAAGCCACAAAAAAACCCAGCCATTGGCTGGGTTCTTTTGTAAAATATTGATTTATATCTCTTTTGACTCAACTACTTCGTCAAACTCCGTTTTTAATTTGGGTAGCTGACCCGTGCATTCTTTATGGCCCAGCTCACCAAGAGCACAGCTCATGCGCTCAATCTTCTCATCCACCGCTTGCATATGATCAAGCAGATTATGAATAGACCGAGCGATAGGATCAGGCATTTCATCAGTCATACCATAGGCATCAAAGCCTATCTTGGTAGCCATCGCCTGACGACGACGATCAGTTTCAGTATCGGCTTTTTTCACAATAATCCGGCCAGGAATACCCACTGCCGTTGCACCTGCTGGCACGCTTTTGGTGACAACTGCGTTCGAGCCTACCCGTCCATTCTCACCAATCTCAATTGGCCCCAGTACTTTTGCACCAGCACCAATGACCACGCCGTCACGCAAAGTTGGATGACGCTTACCTTTATTCCAAGAGGTTCCACCTAAGGTGACACCATGATAAAGCGTTACGTTATCACCAATTTCGGCGGTTTCACCAATCACAACACCCATCCCATGATCAATAAAAAAACGGCGGCCGATAGTCGCACCTGGGTGAATTTCGATCCCCGTAAACCAGCGACTAAAGAAGCTAATAATGCGAGCAAGATACTGCATACCATGCTTCCAACACCAATTTGCCACACGATAATGAATCAAGGCATGTAAGCCAGGATAGGTAGTTAATACCTCTAGTGTGTTGCGTGCCGCTGGGTCTCGATCAAAGACGCATGCGATATCTTCTCGGATGTGTTTAAACACAATAACTCCTAGTGTTGGCGAGAACGATTTACCATCTAAATCCAAAGCCTATCAATAACGATCTCAGGGCTTGGTTAGTACAAGGGTCAACCCCGCGCACTTTATTTATCTTTCGAACGACCAATCATTTTTAAAATGCCGCGCAATATATTAATTTCTACTTTGTCTGGCATAGCCCGCTGAAAAAGTCTGCGCACCTTGGCATTAATTGCTTAGGGCCAATTTATGGGCGGGTCTAAAAACCCGCTCTATTTAGCACCTTTTTCTACCTTGCTACGACCTATCATCTTCAAGATGCCACGCAATATATTAATTTCTACTT
>JBLHLT010000022.1:0-49939 GCA_047621325.1 Oceanicoccus sp. | reverse complement strand
AAATCGGGTATTTCTATACATGTTGCAGAGCTTAGATTTTGAGTCGGATCTTAATCTATACCTGCCAAAGGCAGGCTCTGCAACACCTATAGCTTATTATGACTATTTATTCCGGACAGCAGTGCACGCAGGCGGGAATCCATTTTAGGTTAATACGGTGTAGAAATGAGTCGTGCAGCTTAAGGCTTTAACAAAGGCAAAATCTGCCCTGCCCAAATGGAATCTTTAAATTTTTCACGAAACCATCCTAAATGTCCCACAAATGTTTCACCTAATTGTTCCGGCGTGACGCGTACCATATTGACATCTGAGCCGCGATAAAAGCTGTGTAATGAATCGATGTTTTCTTTTGACATCATTTCATCATCACTAAAAGAAAGCGACGTAATCGGTACGGTGACGCTATCAAATTGCGCTTGCATAGCGTCACCCTCAGCACCTACTGCGTAACCTTTGTTTAATGCCCAGCGACGCCATTGTTTCATTACACGCCCAGGTAAGTTACCCACAATATTTAATTTTTTACCGGGGAAATATCCCAGTAGTGGTACCAATATGGGCGTTAATATATACCAAACCAGCCAAACCACGCGTTTAGTGGGTGGTGAGTTTTGACGCCAGTAACCACTCCCACAAGCCACGGTGACGGCATTAGTGACTTGGTTAAAATCCGATGTCATTCCCATGAGTTGCCCTCCTACACTGTGACCAATCCACTGTACGGGCACATTATTAAAATGTGTTTTTGCATATTGAATAACGGCGTTACAGTCTTGCTGGCCCCATTCTAAAATGTCGGTGTTGCAGTGTTTTACGTGGCGATCAATGGATTGGCCATAACCAAAATAATCAAAGGTGATGGCGTGGTGACCATTGTCGTTTAAAAATTTGGCGAATTTTTCATAACAATGTTGGGCAACGCCCATGGCGCCGGCAATAATCACCACAGAGGTGGCACTGTGTGCTTTAAAAATACGTGCGCCGATTTTTCGCCCGTTTTGCGTTTGAATAAAAATTTCTTGTACATCTGCTGATACTGTTTCTTTTACGGCTGGGATATTCATCGTATGCATCCTCGTTTGTTAATAAGTGACTAAAACACAGTCAATAAATGATTTAAAAACCTTACGATCACGTTTATTTCGTCATCACTAAAATCCGCTGCCATAGCGCTGTTGAGTTGTTTGATGAGTGGCAGTGCGAGCTGAACTTTTTCGTGTCCCAAAGGGGTTAAATACACGCGGGAGGCGCGGCCATCTTGCTCGCAAGGTTTGCGCAGTAGTAGGCCGTTTTTCTCCATGCGAGTGGCTAAACCTGTTAAGGCGGAGTTATTTAGGTTTAAGGTGTGTGCAATGTCTTTAAGTAGGCAGCCTTCATCTTCCCTGATCAATAACAAGGCACCTAACTGAGTGATGCTAATGCCCAAGTGGCTATCGGTGTTTTGATCGGCGTATTTGTATATACGTTGATGCGCGAGGTTTAACAGATAAAAAAGACGTTGATTCATGATTTAGCCAAACTATTACACATGTGAAGTAAATATAGTTCATATGTGTAATAGTTTGCAAGGGTATTTTTTAGGCATCAAAAGGCTGGCCAAATTGGCCAGCCTTTTGAGTTTAAATCTAAGCGGGTTTTACCTTCAACTAGTACGCGATACCAATGCGCTGTTGTGGATATTTGCTAACTTCAAGTTCATCAATCATGGCTTTGGCGTAATCAGCCACACTAATATGACTTCGACCTTCGTTGTCAGTAAGTAATTGCTCACCGCCTATGCGGTAGCGACCAACAACATCACCTGGGAAAATTTCAGCAGCTGGGCTAATAAAGGTCCAGTTAACGAGGCTGTTAGATGCATTAAAGGTGTCTAGCGCCTGCCCTTGTGCGGTGGCTTCTCCTTTGTATTCAGCTGGAAATTCAGGGGTGCTGATTAACCTTACCCCCGGTGCTACTTCTAGTGAGCCTGCACCGCCGACCCAAAGTAAGCGATTCACGCCAGTATTGGGTAATTGGTTTAGCAGCATTTCAGCGGTTTGTTTGACTATGTCATGGTTACCTAAGGCTCGGCCACCAATGGAGGCGATCACGGCATCGACGCCATTTACAGCTGTATTTAGGTCTGCTTGATTGTCTTGCAGGTCAAACTGACGAACATCAAAGCCTGATTCTGTCAGTTTGCTTGGGTCGCGTACCAATGCCACTACTTCATGGCCACGTGATTTTGCTTCGTTTGCGATGGTGTTACCGATCCAACCTGATGCACCTAATATTGCTACTTTCATGGTCTTGCTCCTGTTTTACTGGGTTAAGTCTTGGTTAAAGGTGTCTTAATGACGTTGGAGCTAGATTAGTAGTTAACTATGTTGAGATAAATAAACAAAATTGATATAAATTATGTCCATTTAGTATGCTAATTGGGTAGGGTGATGGATCGACTAACAGCTATGCGTACCTTTGTTGAAGTGGCGAAGGCGGGCAGCTTTACTCAGGCTGCTGATCATCTCAATTTAAGTCGGCTACAGGTCTCAAGGCATGTTCAAGAGATTGAATCTTGGCTACAACAACGACTATTACACCGCACCACGCGCAAGGTGAGCCTTACTGCGGTGGGCGAAGATGCCTTGCGCCAGTGTGAGCAGATACTGTATCAAACCGGTGAGTTAGAGCTGCATGCGTTGCATCAATTACAGCAATTAACCGGCACCATTCGAATCGCAGCCCCCATCGGGTTAGCGCAAGGATTATTGCTCGATGTGATAGAAGGCTTTACTCAGCTTCACCCGCAAGTACAAATAGATGTGCATGCGTCAGACAGCTTTTCTCGCTTAGTCGATGAGCGCATTGATATCGCCCTGCGCTATACCAATCAGCCTGACGAAAGCTTAATAGCACGTAAACTTATTACCTTGGATTCCGTTATTTGTGCGGCCCGTTCCTATATAGAGGCGTTTGGTGAGCCAGTGTTACCCAGTGATCTTGTCACTCATAATTGCTTTACTCACCTGCAATATAAGCAGTGGGGCATGACGAAAGACAGTGAGCATTTTGAGGTGGCAGTAAAAGGCAATGTAAGGGCAAACGATCTAGGAACTTTGTGTTTACTGGCCATAAGAGGGAAAGGTATTGTGCAGCTGCCATGCAATTTGGCGAACCCATTAATTGAATCTGGACAATTACAGCGAGTTTTAGCTGATTATACGTTGCCGGCAACCAGTCTTTGGGCCGTGTATTTGTCGCGTAACTATCAATTACCAGTTATCAGGCAATTTATTAATTACATTGCCCAACAGTGGTCACAAGATATAAAAGCCTTAACGATTTAACGAAATCTAAGTCGTTTTGGGATCAGATTGTGTTATCCAATTGCGCTACATTTGATTATAATCTTGGCCGAAATTTCTATCTTCGAGTTAAGTAAGATGCCTAAAGCCAGTGAAATCAAAAAAAATACTGCTGTCGATTATAACGATGGCGCCTACATTGTAAGAGACATCGAACGCTCTGTGCCACAGGGTCGTGCTGGTGGTAGCATCTACCGTATGCGTATGTACAACGTGGTGACTGGCCACAAAATTGATGAGACGTTCAAAGATTCAGACATGTTGAACCTAGCCGACCTTATCCGTCGTGCCTCGACATTTTCATATGCCGATGGTGACGAATACGTGTTCATGGATAACGAAGACTTCACCATGTACAGCCTAAACAAAAGCGCAATTGAAGAAGAGTTATTGTTCATTGCAGAAGACACCAAAGGCATTCAGGTTATCATTGTTGACGAGATGCCTGTTGCACTCGAAATGCCATCAAGTGTTGAGCTTGAAATCGTTGAAACAGACCCATCATTAAAAGGTGGTTCGGCCACGGCGCGTACTAAGCCTGCTAAAATGTCCACGGGTTTGACCGTTCAAGTACCTGAGCATATTTCTACCGGTGATCGTATTAAGATCAACGTTGAAGAACGCAAGTTTATGGGTCGTGCGGAAGCTAAATAAATTTTAGCATTTACGCACTAACGAAGAAGGCGCATCATAGATGCGCCTTTTTGGTTTTTGAATGCCGTAAATAAGTGATGCGAGGGAATCAATGGAGGATATAACCTACCCAATAACTGGGGCTTGCCAATGTGGTGGCGTGACCTATGAATTACTAGAGCCGCCGACGTTAGTGGTGGCATGTCATTGCAGGGAGTGCCAAAAGTTATCCACCAGTGCGTTCAGTATCACAGCGATCGTCGACGCCAGTAGCATGGCGTTTAAAGGCGAGATGAAAGACTGGTCACGCAATGCCGATAGCGGCAATATCAGTGCTGCCAAATCTTGCCCTACTTGTGGCAATCGTCTTTATCACTACAACCCGCAAGAACCAAATCAATTAAAACTAAAACCCAGTACGTTATCGGATACTCGTATTATTAAACCGACGGCGCATATTTGGGTGAGTGAAAAACAGGATTGGTTTGAGATTCCCAAAGGCGTTAAAACATGTGCGAAAGGTTTTGAAGCTTAGAGTGGTTTGTTAAGTGTCAGTCAAAAAAAACCGCGATCATTTTATAAATGACTGCGGTTTTTTTATTTCTTTAAAATTACAGTGACCCTACAACATTTTTGTTTTATTTGACGGCTAAGTCGTCATCCCCGACGCGCTTTGATCGGGGATTCATTACCACAAGTTTTCAGGTTTAGGTCATTCACTCTGTAATATTAGGGGTTTAGCCCCTGCCTACGCAGGGAATACCTAGTATTTAAATGCATAATAAAATCATAAAGACGCAGCGATTAATAATGAATAAATTAGCCTAGCTCAGCACGGGCCACAATTTCTTTCATGATTTCGTTGGTACCTGCATAGATTTTTTGCACTCGGCTATCGGCCCACGCGCGGCAAATTGGGTATTCGGTCATGTAACCGTAGCCGCCGTGCAGTTGTAGGCACTCGTCCATTACTTTGAACTGTAAGTCGGTGGTGATTTGTTTTAAACCGGCGGCCGTTGGGATATCCAGTTTTTTATTTAGGTGTAGTTCAAGACAGCGGTCGGTGTAAACGCGCAGAGCATTGGTTTCGGTAATAAGCTCCGCCATTTTAAAACGTGTATTTTGGAACTTACAAATCGGTTTACCAAATGCTTTACGTTCTTTAATGTAGTCTTTTGTCCATTCAATAGCGGCTTCACAGGCCGCTATTGCGGTCAGGGCAACTAGCAAACGCTCTTGTGGCAGCTCTTGCATTAGTGCCATAAAGCCTGTGCCTTCACGGCCACCTAATAGGTTTTCGACGGGTACTTTCACATCACTAAAAAACAGTTCACTGGTGTCTTGGGCTTTCATACCCGCTTTTTCAAGGTTGCTGCCTTTTTCAAAACCCGGCATGCCATCTTCAATTAAAAATAAACTGATGCCAGCGGCGCCTTTGGTTGGGTCGGTTTTGGCAACCACAATCACAAGGTCAGCCATTTGGCCGTTGGTGATAAACGTTTTGCTGCCGTTTAACACATAGTGATCGCCTTTTTTAATGGCGGTGGTTTTAATGCCTTGTAAATCGGAACCGGCACCGGGTTCGGTCATGGCAATAGCGCCAATGTTTTCTGCGCTGATTAATTTAGGAATGTATTTTTGTTTTTGCTCTTCAGTGCCCCAGTTTTCAATGTAAGGCATGACGATATCGCTGTGTAATGGCCAGCCGATACCAGAGCAACCTGTGCGTGATATTTCTTCCATGACCACAGCGCTGTACCGAAAATCACAGCCTAGGCCGCCGTATTCAACGGGTGCTGTCGGGCATAAAAATCCCATCTCGCCGCCCTTGGTCCAAAGCTCACGGCTCACTTGGCCGTCTTTTTCCCATTGTGCGTGAAACGGCACGGCTTCTTTTTCTAGGAATTTACGAACGCTGTCGCGGAAGCCTTCTAGGTCACTGTCGAATAAGGTACGTGGAATCATGGCAAACCTCTGTATGAAATAGTTATTATCAGTTGGTGCGTGATTTCACTATGGCAGTGCAGGGCTTAGGGCTCAATGATCAAAAATTCCAGATAGAGTGGCGTGATTGATAGGGTGCAGATTGAGGCTTGATCACACATTCTAGGGCATCAATATGCTAAATGATCTCTAGAGTGGTCGGGAATAAGGTGGCGAGGTTAAGCCTGTGTGGTGCTGGCAGCGTCTTGGATTTCACCCGCGCGGTAATCACCGGGGGTGACACCTGTCCATTTTTTAAAGGCGCGATGAAAAGTGCTGGGTTCGGTAAAGCCTACTTTTAAGGCAATATCGTTAATGCTGTATTTGTTTTCGCTTAGGTGGCAAATGGCTAGGTCACGGCGCACTTGGTCTTTAATGGCTTGAAACGAGGTGTCTTCGTCTTTTAAACGACGACGCAAGGTTTGTGTGCTGGTGTTGAGTTGAAAGGCAACGGATTCAAAGTCAGGCATTTCGCTTTCGGTATTCACTTCTAAAATACGGCGAATTTGCGCGTTAATGCTGGCAGTATTATTAGGCTTGACCAAGAACACATAGGGCGCTTCTTGCATTAATTCTGGCAAGTCTTGGCGTGATCGAATGATGGGTAAATCTAAGTCACTTTTATGAAAGCGCAATAAGGTTTTTGGCTGATTAAACTTATGTTCACCATAAAAAAACAACTGATATTCATCGGCATGGTTAGGTCTTGTGTATGCAAATTCAGCCACTTTAATGGGAATACGTTTACCTGTTAACCAGCAGGCTAACCGGTGCCAAAGCACTAATTGGTATTCGGTTAAATAGTGGGATTTATTCAAACAGCTGCGGTGTTGGTTAACGACCAATGAGCCACCCATGTCGGTTTGCTCAAATTGAGTGTGCAGCGCTAAATCAAATAAACGGTAGTAGCGTGTGCCCATTTCTAGGGCTTCACCCAAAGTAGAGCAGGGCAAAATTAACTGACATAAGGTTTCAAAGCTGCCCGGTTGGCTGGGCTTGCTGTCGTGACCAAGAAACTCATCGTTTAGTAAAGTAACCAAAGTACGCAGTAGTTTGGCCATTTTATCTGGGTAAACCCGTGCTTTAGGCTCTTGTAGGATCTCAAGACCTATACCGGCTTTTTGCAGGATAGCTTGCGCGTCATAGCCTTGAGCCTGCGCCCCTGCTAGGGCGGCTCGAACATAATGACTGGCAATGGTAGATGTCTTCATACAACAACTGAACCTAAATTCACAATGGCACATCCTGACAAAGTCAGGACACTTGTGCAACTTATTAGAAGGTTTTCGCCAATTGCGGGGTGATGGCTTTTGCCAATTTTTCTGATCGCTTGTGGTATAGGCCAGACTTCATGGGCCTGATAAGGTGGGGGCATAATAAAAATGAGCACATAATATGTCGAGCCAAGCGTTATCTCAGTTAAATATCTTAGATTTTTCAACCCTATTACCTGGGCCTTATGCCAGTTTGATGCTGGCGGATATGGGGGCGAATGTGTTGCGCATTGAAAGCCCAACTCGCCCAGACCTTGTGCGGGCGTTACCGCCAATGGATGCCACAGGGCAAAGTGCCGCCCATAGTTATTTGAACCGTAATAAACAAGCATTGGCGTTGGATTTAAAGCAGCCTGCTGCGTTAGATATTGTGAAAAAACTATTAGATAAATACGACATTGTGTTGGAGCAATTTCGCCCAGGTGTGATGCAACGTTTAGGTTTAGGTTACGAGCAGTTAAAAGGTATCAACCCAAGAGTTATTTATTGCTCAGTCACGGGTTATGGGCAAACTGGCCCATTAAAAGATCGTGCAGGGCACGACATTAACTATTTAGCGTTGTCTGGTGTGGCCGATTATTCTCGACGTAAAAATGAAAAACCCACACCACAAGGGGTACAAATTGCCGATATTGCGGGCGGCTCGCACCATGCGGTAATGGGCATTTTAGCTGCGGTTATCGAACGTGAGCATACTGGTGTTGGCCAGCATGTGGATATCAGCATGACCGATTGCGCGTTTAGCTTAAACGCTATGTTTGCGTCGGGCTATTTAGGCGGTGAGGTTGAGCCACACGCTGAAAACACACTGTTAAATGGGGGTAGCTTTTATGATTATTATGAAACATCCGATGGGCGATATATGAGTGTGGGCTCACTTGAGCCACCATTTTTAATGCAGTTGTGCCAAACCCTTAATATTCAGGCGCATATTGGTAAAGCCGGTAGTCAAAAGCCAGATGATGTTGCGTTTTTTAAACGTGTAATGAGTGAGGCGTTTTTGCAGCAATCATTTGCTTATTGGTGCGATGTTTTTTCGAAACTCGACTGTTGTGTCGAGCCCGTGCTGACATTGGCCGAGGCCACACAAAGCGAACAAGCAAAACAGCGACATTGGGTGCAAACCGCGCAGCTTAATACTAAAACGGTTCAGCAGTTAAATAACCCAATTATGAAAGATCATGAGATTAAAAACACGGGCGGCAAGATAGGTGCGGACAATCAACGTGTATTGCAAGCACTGGGGTTTAGTGAGCTAGAAATTGATCAGTTTAAGCAACACAAGGTCATCTCTTAAGTGATAATAAAGTGTGATGCTTTTATCGCCTTCTTAAAACTGAATTAATTTTGTAATAATACTGTAAAAAATCAGACACATTCATTACGTAGTCTCCCCTCAAAATCTAAGGGGAGAGCTTTATGAAACCAACGTTAATGAGCATCATGCTCGCGGCAGGTTTAACCGTATTAGCAGGCTGTGGCAGCGATAGTAAAAACAAAACCGCTGATGAAAAAACAGTCGAGCCATTTACAAGTTTAGAGCTGCAACTGGTTGGATCTTATGTATCGGGTAACGAATTTGCGACATCGTCTGCTGAAATTGTATCGTACGATAAAACCAGCGACCGCTTGTATGTTGTGAACTCACAAGATAAAAGTGTCGATGTTTTAACATTTGATGAGCAAGGCAAGCCGGTAAAAGACAGCACCATTAACCTAGCGTCAGCCGCAACCGATGCTGGCATAGCCATTGGGGCTGCAAATTCAGTTGTGGCTAAAAATGGTTTCGTGGCCGTGGCCATTGAAAACGCCGTAAAACAAAACAACGGCATTATTGCATTATATAAAAGCAGTGACCTTTCTTTAATCAATACATTTTCTGCCGGTGCCTTACCTGACATGGTCACCATGACAGACGATGCGCAATATATCATTGTGGCAAACGAAGGTGAGCCAAGTGGGGATTACTCAAATGACCCAGAAGGTTCTATCACGTTAATTAATCTTGCTGCGGGTAACACGGATGAAAAAGCCGTGGTTACTCAAATCAACTTTAATGCATTTAATGCAGGGCAAGCACGTCACAATGAACTATTAAATGTTCGCTTACCTGCCCCATTGGGTGCCAGCGTGTCACAAGATTTAGAGCCTGAGTACATTACTATTACATCGAACAATAAAGCGGTTGTTGCTCTGCAAGAAAATAATGCGCTTGCTGTTATTGATATTGCAACGGCGACAATTGAATCAATCAAAGGATTAGGCGTTAAAAACTGGGCACCTGTTACAGACGGCGGCCAAGGTTACGAACTTGACGTTACCAACAAAGATGACGTACTAAGTTATGCAAGTTACCCACAGCTGGTGGGTTATTACATGCCAGACAGCTTGGCGTCGTATACGGTAGATGGTCAAGACTACGTGCTTACGGCAAACGAAGGTGATGGCCGTGAATATATTTATGAATCCACACAACAAACCTGTGATAACGCGGGCCACTCTTGGGATGGTAAAGAATACCAAGTCGGCGGTGATGATGAAGACGCAACTCAATACGGCAGTAAGTTAGATGATTGTATTTCGTATACCGACGAAGCCCGCGGTAAAGATTTAAACGTAGATGCCGCCCACCCGCTAATGAATGAAGCTGTATATGGTGAAGATGGCACGATCGAAAATAAAAACACGTTAGGGCGCATCAAAGTCGTGGCGGATAAAAAGGACGTGGCCGCCAATGAGAATGTATATATCTATGGTGCCCGTTCATTCTCAATTTGGAATATGAGCGGCGAGCAAGTATTTGATTCTGGCGATGAGTTGTCTAAAAAGGCAAATACCACTAGCCACTTTAATACCAGTAATGACAATCAAGATAATGACGATCGCTCTGATGATAAGGGCGTTGAACCTGAAGCCATTGAAGTGGCTAAAATTGCCAATCAACATGTGGCGTTTGTTGGGCTTGAACGTCAAGGTGGTGTCGCTGCATATGATGTAACGAAGCCAAGTGACGCTAAATTTCTAACCTACATAAATAACCGTGATTTTACGGCAGACATTTGTACTGAAGTTGATGGAACCGAATGTGCTAACGGTGTTTATAATACTGCAGCAGGTGATCTAGGCCCTGAATCAATTGAATACTTTACACGCGATGAAAAGCATTTCATTGCGGTGGGTAATGAGGTATCAGGCACTACGACGGTTTATCAAATTCATGTGAATTAAATCGACGCTTATTCAGATAATAAAAAATTAAAATAGTAAAAAAATAATAATAAGAATGCCCGAAGTAGACATACTTCGGGCTTTTTTTTGAGTAATAAGGTCAGCTGCGTTGAAAGCGACTAATAATCTTATCCAATTGGTTGGCAAATTGCTGACGATCATTTTGATTCATAGGCGCAGGCCCGCCAGTATGTTCACCACTTGAGCGCATGGTGTCCATAAAATCGCGCATGCCTAACAAGCTTTTAATATTCTCTTTAGTAAATAGTTCACCACGGGGGCTAAGGGCTTGCCCACCTTTTGCGATGATATCAGCCGCTAAAGGGATATCTGAGGTGATGACTAAATCGCCAGTATTGCAACGCTCGACGATCTCATTGTCGGCCTCATCAAAGCCTTGATGCACTTGTACAAAGTGAATGAACGGTGACTTTAAAACCGACATATGGTGGTTAGCGAGTAGAGTGGTTTCTATTTTTGTGCGATTAGCGGCTTTAAACAGAATGTCTTTGATAACCACTGGACAAGCATCCGCATCGACCCAAATTTTCATAGCGTGCCTTTAGATAGTGATTTTTTAGGCTAAAAAGCATACAGATAATCGAGTCTGTGTGCCTTTCAGGCCTCAAAAAACTGTATTCGTAATATTTATTGGTGCACTATACTGGAATATAGATTTGAAGAAATAGGCTACATTATGGTTCGGGTTAATTTAGTTAAAGCCGGAAAAATGCGTCAGGGTGGGCAAGAGCTACTCGATAGCTATGATTCTAATAATGGCGATTGCATTTGGGTAGATGTTTGTGGCGATATCATGCCGGATAAAATAGCGACTCATTTTGGTATACATGACCTAAGTATTGCGGATGCTCAGCGCAAGCGACATCCTCCAAAAGTAGAGCAATTTTCAAATTATGTGTATTTGCTACAGCGTGGCATAAAAGTATTTGATGCTGACTTAACCTTTGAACATGTTCAGGTTTCGTTGTTTGTGGGTAAGCAATTTATGATTACTTTTCACCATAGTGATTCATTAAGCGTGAACGCATGGTGGCAAAATTCTCAAACAGAGCATTATTTGTCAACGACACCAATACTATTAGCGTCACGTATTTTAAATACCATGGCCAGCCGATACTTAGAGGTCATGTTGGAATTTGAAAGCACATTATCTGAAATAGAAGATGATCTCCAGTCGGTTTTATCAGATGAAGTACTGATGGATTTGACCAGTTATCGTACACGCTTACGTCGCTTAAAGCGCGTTTTTAACTATCATGAAAAATCATCTATTACATTGATGAAAATTTATCAAAAATTAAATTTAGAAGATGAAGTGACTTATCACTTACAAGATGTCGTCGATAAAAACGAACGCTTAAACAGTTTGAGCCAAATGTATTATGAACTGACAGGTGACTTATTAGATAGTATGTTGTCGATGGCGTCGCACAAACTGAACGGCACCATGCGAATATTAACGGTGATTACCGCTGTATTTGTACCGTTAAGCTTTATTGTTGGGCTTTACGGAATGAACTTCGATTATATTCCAGAGCTTAAATTCAAATACGGTTATTTTATGGTTGTTGGGTTTATGCTAACGCTCAGCGTTTCTTTGGTGAGTGTCTTTAAATTTAAAAAGTGGTTGTAATGAAATATCTAGATTTTTTTCAAGAAACGTTAGGGCTAAAGATATTATCGATAGGTGAATATTCCTTACATATCGGTATGTTATTAGCCGCCGTTGTGACGATGTTTGCAGCGTATTGGATATCTCGTATTATCCGGAAGAACTTAGGACGTGTAGCTGAGCGTAGCCAACATAACCAAGCACAGATTTATACCATTAACCGAGTGATTCATTATGTAATTCTGGTTGTTGCTTTTTTAATTGGTAGTAGTTTCTTAGGGTTAAGCTTTGATAAACTGGCCATTGTTGTCGGTGCTCTAGGTGTGGGTATTGGTTTTGGTTTGCAAAATATTGTAAACAACTTTGTCAGCGGCATTATTATCTTATTTGATCGCTCGATAAAAATGGGCGACTTTATTGAATTGGAATCGGGTACGTTTGGTGAAGTGAAAGAGATTAACATTCGCTCAACCATGATTCGTACCAGTGATAATGTTGACATCTTAGTGCCTAACTCTGAATTTATTAACGGACGAGTGACTAACTGGACATTAGAAGAAGATGTTCGTCGCTTTAGAGTGCCATTTTCAGTGGCTTACGGCACCGATAAAGAATTGGTTAAACGCTGTGTGTTAGACGCGGCTGCCAAGGTTGATCATACATTAAGTGGTAAAAAACGTGACCCTCAAGTGCTAATGAAAGGCTTTGGTGATAGTAGCTTAGACTTTGATTTAATTGTATGGGTGAAAGCTGAAAGTGTTAAACGCCCTGCGTTGTTAATATCCGATTACTTATGGATGTTAGATGATACCTTTAGAGAATTTGGTATTGAAGTACCGTTCCCGCAGCGCGATGTACATATTAAAAATCAAAAGCTTTAGCGTTTACCATACGGATAAAAAAGGTCTGCTTAGCAGACCTTTTTTTATGTTAGTGACTTAATTTTATGTTTTATTTCTTCGTACCTAAGTTGTTCGCACAACCCAAAGCCGTTTATTTTCTTTAATTTAAGCTGGGTCATTAAGGGGGTGGTCATGCCAGCAAAAAATCGACATTGGCTTTCTAAACTTAACGGCAGCGATTGAAGTTGTGCCACGCTCTGAGTCAGGTCTTGCAGACAGTGACTTATGTCACTGTCTGTTGGCCATACTGGTGCTTGTGAGTATTCAAGTTTTGCTATTTGCCCACGACAAACAGAACAGTGTCCACAGTTTTCAGGGGAGGCGTGATCATCAAAGTACAATGACAACATACGGCTCAAGCATTTATCCAACTCGAAAAAACGCACCAATGCCGCAATGCGTTTTATTTCTTTTAGTTCTTTATCTTTAAAATAATCAAATAACTCAATAGCAAGGTTAGGCTTTTGTATGATCTCTGGGTTGACATGGTATACCTCGGTCATTTGTTTGCTTTCAAGTTCTATTAAATTTTTATCATGTAAATACTCTAGCGCCGCTAATACACGGGTGCGCTCTAGTTGGTCTTTTTGATAGCAGGCGTCTAGATCGGGTACCGCCCATAGTTTGTTGAACTTGGTATTGTTAAATACTTGTTGCAAGAAGACCTGTCGGCGCGCATCAAACTGATTTAATAGCGTGCTTTTATCCGCTAATAATTTAAAACGGTATTCAGCGTAGTAGCTATAGGCGGGCTCAATGGCACCTAGGATTTCCAGCTGGACTAATAGTGTTCTAAGGGGTAATGCGCGAATATTTGATGTTTTTGATAGGGCAAGGGTTTGCATTTCCCATTGTTTAGCTTGGGTATTATCACTAATGTTTTTAAATAATGCTTCGATACTCGATTGCTCTGGGGTGTCGGCATAAACAAAATTTTCAACGGTGTTGATACCATCTAAGTTGGCAAAGGTGATGCAGTTTGAGGCATAGCCATCTCGGCCTGCACGTCCAATTTCTTGGCTGTAATTTTCGATAGACTTAGGCAAGTCATAATGCATGACAAAGCGGATGTTACTTTTGTCTATGCCCATGCCAAATGCAATGGTGGCAACAATCACTTGCACCTTATCGGCCATGAACTCAGCTTGAATGTGTTGTCGTTTATCACTTTCAAAACCGGCGTGATAAGCCGAGGCTGAAATGCCTGCTTGGTTTAAATAAGCGGCTACTTTTTCGGCGGTGTGTTGCAGGGTGACGTAAACAATGCCGGTGCCTTGTTGCTGGCGAATATGGTTAACTAATGATTGATTTTTATTACTCTGCGAAACGGGCGCAACACTTAGATCTAAGTTGGCTCGATAAAAACCAGTTTGCACAATGTGTTGTGGCTGAATATTAAATTTTTCAGCCATATCCAATTTTACTTTTTTGGTGGCTGTTGCGGTTAACAATAATGTTAACGGAATATTAAATGTTTTTTGATAGCTAGGCAGTTTTAAATAATCGGGACGAAAATTATGCCCCCATTCTGAGATACAGTGGGCTTCATCAACGACCAACATAGATATTGCAATGGTTTTAATGAATTCACGAAAGCGCTCATTTTTAAAGCGCTCGACACTGATCATTAAAATTTTAATATCTCCATTTCTGACATCTTGCATCACTTGACGATATTCATCACTGGATAAACTTGAATCTAAGCTGGCAGCAGCAATGCCTTTGCTTCTTAGAAAATCAATTTGATCTTTCATTAATGCTAATAACGGTGACACTACCAAGGTTAAATTAGGCAGTTGCAGCGCGGTAAATTGATAACACAATGATTTACCTGAACCAGTAGGGAAAATAGCTAGGGAACTTTGCCCCTGTAATAGCTGAGTGACGGTTTGTTGTTGACCTTCGCGAAAGCCATCAAAACCAAAGGTTGTTTTAAGGGAGTGTGTGAGGTTATTCATGGGCACGCAATGCTTTAGAAAGAATAAGGGCAATATGCCAGTTATTGCCGTGAATCACATCAGAAAAAAGAATGAGGGTTTAAAACAAGATTAGAATCGTTGCTGTAAATACAGGTTAATTTCTCGACCTCTGTCTTCTAATCCACCTTCTGAGCCGTAATAGGATGGTAGTGGTAAGGTACTATTAAAGAGGTTGTAGATATTAATACCCAGTTGAGTGTTCGATTGAAATTTGTGAACGCCATAGAGATCAGCGCGCTGATATTGCTCATCACGTTGAGTGAATAGAGTGGTGTCATCACCTAAAGCATAATCTTGCATGTGTCGGTACCACAAACCAATGCGAGAATACGGG
The DNA here is from genome assembly GCA_047621325.1 of Oceanicoccus sp. Lineage (GTDB taxonomy): Bacteria > Pseudomonadota > Gammaproteobacteria > Pseudomonadales > Oceanobacteraceae > Bermanella. Next base: position 34,629 of record JBLHLT010000022.1, on the reverse strand, counting down.
CTGAAGCGATACTCGCTATTAAGGCTTAGCATGACCTCAGGGAAGGCTTGATAATCAATATCATCACTTTTATTTTCACTGCTAACATAACTGGCGTTGGCTTTGATCAACCAGTTATTAATCAGTTTGCTCAGTGTGAATTCTAAACCTTGAGCATGATTATTTTTTATATTTTGATATTGGTTGGCGCTGCTTACTTCAGGTACGGGAATTAATGCAATGGCATCTTGCCATTCACTGCTAAAAAAAACGGTTTCGAGTTGAAAGTCAGCTTGTTGGTACATGACGACATATTCGTAGGTATCAATGATTTCTGGTTTTAAATCGGCGTTGCCTAACACAGACGAGCTAGAGCCTTTTATCTCTAAGGCGGTAGGGGCTCGATAAGCATGGCCATACAATAATTTTTGTCGCCACTGGTCATTTATTTTATGGACTAAGCCGACTCTGGGTGAAGCGTGATTGTCGGCATCACTATAATTATCCCAGCGTAAACCATAACTCAACAGCCAGTTGTCATTATCAAAGCCTGTGCGGGCCTGAGCAAATACATGACTGAGGTAGCGTTCATCACCTTTGAAGGCATTGTCGTAACCGATCATTAAATTATTATTTAGGTCTCGTCTTTCGAAACGACTATCGGTGATTTTGATTTCATCATAACCCGCACCCACCACCCATTGTGTATCGAGTGAATTGTGTTTTTGTTTTACTTGTACTTGATAGCCTGTGCGTTGTTCATCATCTTGTTGAGTACGGATATGTTGGCAGTAAAGTGGGTTGGGCGATGCACTGTTCTCATCTGTTTTACACGGCAATGTGACATTCGTCAGTGTGGTGAGCGTGTCTGGGTAGCCGCGGTTATCAAATGTCCAAAGGTGCTCGCTTTGCCATATATACACTTGGTTTTTTATTTGAATGTCATTTTCAAGCTGAATCTCATGACTAAGGCCAGCTAGCAAAAATTGTGAATCGGTATCGGTTAAGTCGGTATAGGTTGATAGGCTGGTGCTTTCTAAATCAAATGCACTGGTTAATGGTTGAAAGAATTGACGGCCAATCCCAGAAAAGCCGTTTGCGTCGAGTTCGTTATAAAACAACAGTGATGACCATTTGCCACCACCATTAATATTGCCGTAATTTACCGATAAATAAGCGCTGATATTTTCAACCGATTGCTCACGTTCACTAGATAGGTTGGCACCAGAGTTGGGGTCAGTGTATGCATAGGTTTGGTTGTAGGGCCCATCTTGCTCATATGCGATACCAGAATGCACGTCCCATTGTTCATGCAATTGGCTATTGAGCAGGCTAACTTGCTGGTTGTTAGGGCCTAACTGGGTGTATCCCGTTGACTGAGATATTGGGGCGTTGGCGAGTTCAAATGACAACACACCATGAAAGGCGTCATTGCCGTAGAGCGCGGAGCCGGGCCCTCGGATCATTTCAACCTGCTGCATCACAGCCAAGGGCATTCTAGGGATGGAGTAGCCAGTATTAGCGTATGTGTAGGAGCCAAGAGGAATGCCGTTCATGATGTAGGCAATACCGCGCACGGAAAGTTCGGTGGCGTAGCCCCGAATGGCAAGCACTTCACTGCCGCCCCACGTGGTATTTGCAAATACAGCTGGTACGGCTTCTAGAGTTTGCCCAAGCGTACTGGCACCTCTTTGTTGCCAATCTTGCTGATACAAGACTGCAGTCGAAGAGGCAACATCAAGCGCGCTATCTTCAAATAGTGAGGCCACCTCAACTTTAATGCCTTGCAGTTCTTCTAGGCTAAACTCGAAAACGTCATCGGCATGGGCTAAGGTGCAAAAGAAAGCACTTATAACAATGGCAATATGGCGATACATAACGTGGCATTACTCATGATTTATCATTAGATTAGTATAATTTAAAGAAAACACTAGTTAACTCAATTACTTAGTCCTCTTTATTACGTAAATAGATTGAATATTGATCTATTGGCAATATAGGCTGTTATTTGAAACCAATTCTGACGCCTCATCGTATTAAGGTGTAAGTGATATGAAAAATAAGTAAGCGGATACACAGGATTATCTATACTGAAACGAGCAAAGAGGGAAATAATGCTTACTGTTAACCGAGTTTTGACGCTGGTTTTTGGCCTTATGTTTGGCTCAACGGCAATATGTGCCACTTTTCCTGTGTATGTCTATCATGATGATGCTCCGTATTTTATTGACGCGAAAGAAGACCTATCTGAACAATGGGTGAGGTTATTCAATCAAAAGCAGTCTCAATTTCAATTTCAGTTACAGCATATAGCACGCCCAGATTTAAACGCCTTGGTAGAAAAAGGTCAGCCCTATCTTATCCTTTGGGCGAATGAGTTATGGTTTAAGCACCGCGACAAAAAAGTAATGAGCAGTTCGGCAATATTTTGGGATGCCGATACCTTGGTGAGCATTCTCAACAAAAAGATTCACTTTCGCCAAGCACAAGATTTAGAAGGCTTAAATATTGGTGTTCGATTTGGTCATTATTATTCTGATTTAAACCCATTATTTAAAGCAGGCCGTGTGACACGGGTAGATGCAAAAAGCAGCTTTGAAAACTATCAAAGACTTAAAGCCGGCCAAATTGATGGTTTTGTCGATAGCCGTTCAACCATTTTATACATGCAAGATAAGCAAATACTCACCAACGAGTTTCATGTGTCATTAACACCGCAAGATGCGTTTTCCCGTCATTTATTGCTCTCACATCACTATGCTTGGATGCTACCCCAATTGAACAAAACCATTGAGGCTATGAAAGCAGACAAAACATGGCAAGCTCACATGCAGCAGTGGGGCTTAATGGCATTAGTGGATCAATTCGAGCTAGAACTTGAAGAATTAGACGAAATTTAACCGTAACCGTTTTCCTATATTGTGTAATACCCATCACAGAATACTCAAAATTTCTGCTTAGTGTGACCCAAGCCCCGTATCGCTTCAAAGATATTGACTATAGTGCCCGCTTTTTTCAGTGATCAGAGCGCTATATGACTTCGCAGACGCTTCATTCCCAAAAAACAGCTTTGGTGGTTGATGACTCTAAGCTTGCCCGCTATGTATTAAAAGAAATGCTGGTGGCTCACGCAATTAAAGTAGATACCGCTGAGTCTGCCGAAGAGGCTCTTGGTATTCTGAGCGCACACAAGCCGGATGTGATCTTTATGGATCACATGATGCCAGGTATGGATGGCTTTCAAGCTGTGCAAGCCATAAAAAATGATCCAAGCACCGCGAAAATCCCCATTTTAATGTACACCTCAAAAGATGAAGGCGTGTATGTCAATCAAGCCCGTGCATTAGGCGCAGTAGGGGTATTACCCAAAAAACTGAAACCTGTGCAACTTGAACGTGTCTTACAGCAATTAAAACTCATTCCATTTACAAAAAATTTAGCAAGCAACAATACGTTAAACGCAGTGAGTCATTCTCAGCCCACCACGTTTAAAGAAAAAGTCAGTGCTCAAGCTCAGGCAGAAGTCATTGCCGATACTCGTAACACCTTAGAAGAACTAGCCCGCAGCGCCAGCGAAGATTTAGAAAAAGATTCCATGCGTCAATTATTTCGCCAATTGTTTTTAGAGCAACGCGACAGCATCAAACAAGACCAGCATGAATTGCTTGCCACTATGGTAAAAGAAGTGCGCCCCGCGGTGTCACAAATAGGCAAGCAAACTGTACGCTGGCAAAAATGGGGTTTGGGTTTAACCAGTGTTATTTTTGTGGGTGTATTGGGCTTGTGGTTAAACACCGACGATCGTGTTGCTCTTAAAATCGACAAACTTACACAAGCACAAATGGCCAACAGTGAAAAAACAGATCAGCTGCTCACAAAAATAAACACCTCCGCAGTAGCTGACTCAAATAACACACAGGGCTTTGGCTTGCCAACGCAAGCACTGCAGTGGGCACTTAATCAAAATAATCAGTTAGCTTATCAAGAACCACTCACCAGTGTACGCATGCAAAACCACATGAGTGAATTACTATTACAACTTGAGCAAGAAGGGTTTCACGGCACATTAACACTGCGCTATCACACTGGTAATTTTTGTGAAAAAACGGAAAGTGGCATATTCAGTATGGCCAAAAATAAAACACCCATTAGCCAATGCGTAAGACGCAGTGAAATTGAATTAGCGGAAAGCAACCAAATAAAAAATTGGGAGCTATTAGTAGAACAATGGAATAACGCATATAACGGTTTTTATATCGAATTCGAAAATATGGGTTCAAGTTATACCAAGCAAGAATACCCAGTGATAGTGACGGGTGTAGATAACATTGAAACCGCACAAAGCTGGAACGCAATTGCCGCAGTGAACAATCGTTTAGAGTTTTATTTGCATTAGTGGGTTTTTGAATTGTTAGATGGTTGTTATTAGATAAGTCGTCAGCCTCGACGTGCGAAGTGCTTTGATCGGGGGTTCATCACTACACGTTTTAAACACTGATATTTTTCTGCAGATTCACTCTGATTAATCTGGTTTATTGGAAGACAATACTGCCCAGCAAGTTAACCTTGCTGGGCAGTTAAAGTTAATACTTACACACACCTGTTGGGAATATCGATTTTAATGTCGAAATCTGATCGATGCTTGGTTCCCAGTTACCATAAGCGCCTGCACTAATTGCACTTTCTATGCTCTGCAACGAGCACTGAAATGTATCACCAGCAATTGAAGACCCTGCAACCATACGAGTATTTGAGAAGATGTTATGTGCTTGCGTACATGCACCATTTGTTTTGTTTTTATCTAAGATGCCATCCCAAACAGTTGAACCGGTAGCCACTACTTCGCCAGTCGGATCAAAACAAGTATCAAGTGCTTTTAAAGGACGATTCTCGCCTACTGTTTTATCTGGATTAGACGAAATATTCTCCATCCACTCATACATTGCATCTAATGCAACCGGGATTGGATCGATATAAGCGTCAGAATCACTTACGGCAACAAACCAAATAGATTGATTAGACGCATCCCCATCAAAATTAATAAGTCTCTGGCGTGTAGCAAATGATTGATGCGTATTATGCATGTCTAACTTATGTTCTAAATTAATTCGAACATCAATGGTTGGTATTTGAATATCACCACGATTGACCATCCCACCCGCAATTGCATTTTCAATAGCACCCGGATCGGCAGACGCTCTTGGCGCAGGTTTGTCACCATCACTTAATAGGAAGTTACGAGCGCCCCATATGTCAACTTGCTGCGGCCAAATTGGCTTAGTAGGGTCAATCGCAAAACAATTTTCAATGATGTAAGGGCAGCCCTCTTGAATCATGTCTGATTCTTGCTTTAACGTGCCAGCGTTATAGTTCAAATCTAAAAATTCTTCAGGTGTAATGTGATTATTCACAAGGGCTGAAAGCCCGTATTGAACGCCAACGTTATCCCAAATTCGATTTGCATAACCATCGTCACCAACGCCGTAAACATGTTTAGCATCAGCGAAATGAGTCCACTCAGTAGATGCCTGATCTTCTGGACTCACGCCAGCAGCCGTGCCATACAATGGATTAAATACAAGAGGCACAAGCGAGGCCCAATTCTCTGTACATTCGCTCGCACCATTTGGAATATTTGGGTGACTTAAACCGTAAGCATACACTTGTCTCGATATCTCATTGCTTGCATTGAATCCCGTCACGAGTGTGCGGCGAGTCCAGTCTTTCCAATGTGAATCAGGGTCGGTCATTAATTTGGAATCAATCCAATTTTCAATCAAGCTGCAATCCGCTGCGGTATAACTTTGAGATACCATGTCTGGATATGACATGGCTGGAATAATGGCATCAAGCAAACCTTTATGGTTTTGTGCATACATATATTGTTGAACGGCGCCACCAGATGCACCAATGGCAACCGTAAACTCAGGCACAGCAAATTTTTTGATAAAGTGCTCTTTAAGCATTAGAGCTGTTTCGCCACCTAACTGTAAATTATAATGAGTTTTGGTCGCTGTTCCCGTTGAAAATATTACTGCATACCCACGTTTAAGTCCTTCGGTATACAACGAACGACGCATGCTAAACGAGCCTTGCTTATGTCCAATTGCTGTTCCGCCGCGAAAATAAAAGAGTAACTTTTTATTCCAGCTTTCAAGGTCTGGTGAATCAATATCTTGGCTTTCACTAGCAAGAGCGGCAATAGTATAAATAAATCGGTTTATTGTTCCGCGCTCCCATCTAACAATAAAATCCACTTCTTTTCCTTCGCTAGTGGTTGTTTTTGTCATATCTTCAGGGCGATCCATGCCTGCAGTGTATTCGCCGTAAGTACCATCTGATTTCATATACAGAAATGACACCTTAGTTGGGGTCATGCAGTTTTCATCAGGCAGTGCTAAACCTAACGAATCAAGGTCATCATTAGAGCAATAGAATGGTTGTTGATGAGGGCCGGAAAAAATTGGACCTTCTATGGGATGATTCGTAAGAGTTAACTCAACGGGCTTAATTTCTAAAGACGTATCTAAGGCTTCGATTTTTATTGTATTTTCACCAAGATTCAAACCAGACACGACACCGGATAAGGCATTACTATCTGTTTTTTGTTCTAGCGCGTGTTTAATATCTTCACCATTTAATGTTAGCTTAAATGATTCTGATGTCATGTGGGTGGGTAAATTCACATCGATTCGAGCCGTGCCACCACTAACTTGATCTTTATTACTCGAAATAACCTCAACAGAAGGCTCTTCGATTTCAATACAACCTATCGTTGACACAAGTACAGCAGAAGCGAGTATTCGCTTAGCCAAGTATTTTATATCCATGAATTCATTCCATCCTTGTTTTATTTTTAGTTTATTTTTAAGAGATTAAAACAGTAAAATTGAAATTTAATACGGCTTTAATTTCTAATGCCAAGTGATTCTAATTACTTGCTTACTAGCTGTACACTTTTAAATAAGCTGATAGCTAACAATAGTTGTGGTATTGACGAGTGGTGCTCAAAATGGATTTTTTTGCTAGAAGCTATAAATATTTCAAAATAGGTATCATTTGTTCTTCTAATAGAGGGCAGTCTCACTCAAGTATCCCGATAGATTGAAGACTTTCATGCTTACGTTATCTATCTTACGATTATTGATGAGTTCTTCATTAATGATTTTAAGTTCTTTGATGAGGGTGTTTTAAAATGTGTAGAAGCAGGTGGTTTGGTTTCTTAGTGCTTTCTTCAAGTATATGAATAATACTAACCGTATCAAAAAATAAAACAGCAATGATGCCATTGCTGTGACTGCAGTTCGACAGAGGTTATCAATATGCGCTTAAATTATTCTCTATGAGGTTTATTAAAAGGTGAATTTATTGCGCTTAATTTTCATACAATACCAATCAAATAGGCTGAGTATGCGTTGAGTTTAAGTATTCCTAATAAAATAGTGATTATCAAGGGGAAAGTTTTGACTCATAAGCCTGATGAATTTTTCTGTTAACTTAGACGCGGTGTGTTTATTTAGACGTTGTGTTGTAGGCATTCTGCTATTGAGTAGGGCGCTAGATTAATTAAGTATAAAGAAAAGATATCCCTAAGCGCCTAGGATTGTTTATTATCATGAGAGTCTGCGTTGTTTGACAGACTTTTCAGCGGGACTCGTCTACAAGAGTTAGTTATATTGTTTTTAATAAATAGAAAATATCTTACAGCGTGAAACTAAATGACCTGCAAGCGTTTTGGGCGTTACTACTACAGCATACATTAAGTTAAATTTAGTGTCGGACAACTTATAGGCTAATATTGTTGAAAATAGTGCTGTATCTTCTTTGTCAATGTGCAATCTATAATTACAATTATTCTCAACCGGCTTATCAATCTCTATCGCGTGAGCACTACTATCATTCTCCCCGTTCACGCTTTGGATATATAGGCGAGTAATACTTACATTATCCACCACTCCAGCATAAGAAAATATACTAAAAGTATAAGCAATCGCCACAAAACATATTTTTCGCATATTCATTTTACTATTAACCTTAATGCTTGGTGAATATAACACCGCCTTCATCCGGTATCGGATGCAAGGCTTAGTTATGTTTTAATTATTTATTTAACATTATATAAATTGGAGAAGGAGCTGCTCCATAAGTAGGAATATTGTCGCATTGAAAATCACCAGAGTACATTAGAGTCATTTTCGTATCATTTTGAAGTGCACTAGCGGCATACGAGGACCACAATGAACACGTAACAGTATCAATAGAGTCTGACTTTAAATTGCATATTTTTGTCCAATCATTTCTCCAGTCGCCTTTTATAATTACATCAGCGCTCGAAGTAACGTAAACACCAGTTAAATTTCCGCCACACCAAATATTTCCAGCCATGACAGGCATTGATATTAAAGCTGCCAAACTAATAGCAATATGTTTTATCATAATAAGTACTCGTAAAGACATAACGGTTGTGGCTTCGGGAATCCGAAGCCCACCGTTGTTATGTTTATTTTATATAGACAGAATCAATATTTAACCATGACCCATGAGTTTCATTGCATTTGGTGATTGATATATCTACGGTTGATTGACTAACCTTGGCAGCAAGTAATGCAGACTTTAGTTCAGGAGAGTCAATGGTAATACCAGCCCAGCCGCTATAATTTGCACATAGATTACTTGAGTTGCTAAAGCCCTCTTTCAGTTTAATAGCTATCTCACCAGACGCATCTACATACAATTGTGAAATAGTCCCCGTATCCGTAATTGCAAAGGAAGCTGTTGATACAAACATCATGGAGATTAAAATAATTTTATTCATACTATCTTTAGCCAATTACATAACGGTTGTGGCTTCGGGACTCCGAAGCCCATTGTTGTTATACGTTTTAATTTTGTCCTGCACCAATACCCAATGCGTATATGTTGAGTACTGTGTCTGGAGTTGTACAATCTCCACGATCGTCATACCAAATATCAACTTTTTTCCCTGACATGCTAGAAGCTAGCAATACAGAGAATATTTGGTTGAAGTTCTCAATATTTTTATCTATATAGGCATGCGATACTGCAAAATTACCAGTGCAATCTACGGGCATTACCTTAAATCCAACATAAACACCACTACCGTCAATCCAAAACCTATCTACTTCCAGAAGGCCGCTATACCCAGGGGTGGCATAAACTTTAACAGTCAATAATGAAAACAATACAAATCCTAACGCTTGCTTAATAGTCATGTTGCTACCTACTATTCGTATAACGGTTGTGGCTTCGGGAATCCGAAGCCCATTGTTGTTATATTGTGTATTAAATTGATACATAGCCTATATGGCAGTAGTCATTTCCAGATGTAGATTCTTTTGATGTATATATTGCAACATTTGTTTGAGCCATTTTAGCTGCTAATAGAGCGCTTACAAATACTTCATAGTTACTTGATGTTTTATTTAAATAAGCCCATGTATGGGAGCCGCATTGATTTACAAGTGTGCCGTCTGAGGCACTTAAGCTAACTCTGAATGCATAATTATCAGCAGGACCTATATCAATACCTTTAATTTTTCCTGATGCAACTCCATCCCAAGCTAGAGTGGATTGTGAAAGGAAAAGAAAGATTAAAGTTAATATAATTCTCATTAGTGATGCCTTTATATAACATCGCCTTCACCCGGCATCGGATGCTAGGCTTAGTTATGTATTATATTTATATATTTGAAGTGCAGGAATAATCATCCCCATTACTTGCTACCTAATTTAACTATTGATTTTCTAATGTTACGTACAATACATTACACCCTTGTGAGCCATCTTGAGTACGAACACTGACGTTTTTTCCTGATGCTTGTGCCGCCAAAAGCGTCGAAAAAACCGCATTACTCCCATCACTTCCCATCATAAGTGTTGTAAATACACCTGACTCTGCTGCACAGCCTAATAGTTTTTCATCTCCACTGGTATTAATGTAAACAACCCCTGATGTAGTTACATATAACATATCAATTGAAACATCAGTGCACCCTGTAGATGCACATTCGGCCAGGCTTGTTTGTACGACAAACAACAAAGATATGAACGAAATAATTTTAAACATTTTTATTCCTATATATAACGCCGAGTTCAGCGGCAGTGTTTAAGTTGTAGTTTTATGGAACACTTTTGCGCAGCAAAACCATAAAACCGCAACTTAAACACTGTCCAGCCACGCAGTGGCGATGCTGCAACGACTTGTTAGCTTTTTACAAAATTTCAACGGACGATATGTCTTCACCGTCAGACCAGCGTGAACAGGTACCAGTACCTTTAATTGTAACGCTTCGTTTTGCCGCATGTGCAGCAAGCAATATACTAATTTGAGTTTTTCCCGCAGCTGAGTTTTCATTGGATATGAACCAATATGGATATGTAGCACAACTCGGCTTTTCCGATCTAGCAGTTTCCATAAACACGATAGTTCGACCATCATTTAATGCTTGAATAGATTTTATAGTACCAGTCTGCTCAGACGGCGTACTTCCTGCACCAAACGAAAAACTACTTGCCATTAGTAAAGTAACGATTCCAACAAATTTCATGTTCCATTCTCCGAATTTAAATTAAAGCTAACATCGCCTTCATCCGGGATCGGATGGAAGGCTTAGTTATGTTGTTAATTTAAATTTCTAGTTTCGCCAAGAGGACTTGGGGCGCGCCTTTAAGCAAGACGCAAGCCTCAGCGTATTTACTCAATATATACAAATGTTGCAATACAGCGCTTAGTATCCACACCATTATCATAATAAATAAGTGCTGGATCCAAAGACACCCCTACGCTTTTTTCTGCCAATTTTGCAGCCAGAACAGCACTTACTAAATGCATATCTGAAATTTTCACCGCTGCAAATTGCCTATTACATGAAGAGTTAGAAAACCCTCCCTCTAATTCAAATTGAACTACTTCAGGATGAGGGCCAAAATTCTCTCCTGAAAAGCTGATAGTATTAATTTTTCCAAGACCATCTGCAGAAAATACTGGAGAAGCAAAAAAGATCATACTCAAGAGTAAATTTTTAAATTTCATTTTTTCCCACTTACATAACGGTTGTGGCTTCGGGACTCCGAAGCCCACCGTTGTTATGTTGTTAATATATAAAGCCATGAGCCCATGATTCAACAGCGTCAATATATTGTAAACATTGACCTTTTCCATAAGCTCTTATTTTCTTATTCGATGCATGAGCAGTTAAAGCAAGACTATATATAGCTCTACCTGCTTCTGTTTTTAAATCAAATGAATAGTGCCTCTGCCAAGCAACGTGAGTGCAGCTAGACGGACTTATAAGTGCATTTGTAAACTCAATTAACCCATTACCATTATCATCAACCCTAACGTAAGAAATAGTACTATCAACTTCAGACGCACTAGAGAAAAAAGGAGTTAGCATCGCTATCAATAAAACTATTTTTTTCACAACTATTTACTCTCTATCTACATAACGCCTGTGGCTTCGGGTATCCGAAGCCCATTGTTGTTATGTATTTAGGCCAATAAAAGCTGCGCTGAAAATCAGCATACTTTTAGTGGCCGTTAATTCTTAGAAGGAGGTAACTGAAAAGCTTAATAGAATATTAAGTCTTTAGATTGCATCCTTGCTTTCTTTTATGCCAATTCATAAACTTCGTACATATTTAATTTATAACGTTTATGGCCCCTGGGATCCAAGTCTAGCCTTAGTTATTTATTTCTATGGTTACTATTTTGGCTTGGTTATGACTATCGCAGCCATTTAACCAAAAGCGAACATTCTTTCCGGTAACAAATGCTGTTAAAGCTATGCTACTAATTGAATTAAATGCTGGGTGATCGCAAGCAAGATCTACAACTAGACTGTTGGCGCAGCTGTCAGGGTTTGCATGTGCTTCTTTTAACGTGATTTCAAAACCCATGTCTGCAGTGCACTGGCGTTGGTGAATAGTTTGAATACCTTTGTAGTTTGAAGTTCCGCTAGCCAACAACGGCAAAGAAAAGCTAAGGATTAAAATAGATAGTATTAGTTTCATAATTCTTTAATAAATAACAATTTGGTTATTCGGATGGATCTTGATAACCAGTTATATACAAGAAGGGGAATGATCAGCACTTTCCCTTTGCTATCAGTGGTTTATCACGTCCATGTTTATTGCTGGCGAATACTACCGAATCGTAAAAATAGTTCAATTAAATAAACTGATATATGTCCGTATATCATCATCGAATTTTTTGAATGGTCCTACAGCCCTTTAATAACGTGGGCTGTAGCGCTTTGTAAGAGATCTCTTAAAATTTGGTTATACGGGTTGACCCTTGATAATCCTATGTATATAAATACAGTACAATAGAGTTTTGGGGTTATTAGGGAGGATGATCCATGGCCAAATTACAGGCAGAATTTCACGATAAAATGCGAGTGGCTCATTATGCCTTAAACACCGAGCGGTCTTATTGGAACTGGATTCGACGGTACATTTTGTTTCATGGTAAGCGTCACCCTAAAGATATGGGCGCGCCAGAGGTGCCCATGTTTTTAACCCATTTAGCCACAAGAGAATATGTGGCGGGTGCCACTCAAAAACAGGCTTTGTCTGCGCTGGTGTTTTTATATGAAAAAGTGCTGTCTCAAGAGATACAAATAGATGAATGGGTCCGTCCTAGAAAAATCAAAACATTACCCGTTGTTTTAACCGTTGAAGAGGTGAGAAGATCGCTTGCCTGTATGAGTGGGTTACCGCTAACTGCTGCACAGCTGATGTATGGTGCTGGGTTGCGTGTGATGGAGGTGCTGCGCTTGCGCATTAAAGACATCGATTTTGGGCGAAAGGAAATAACCATTAGGCAAGGCAAAGGATTTAAAGATCGTGTGACTATGTTACCGGTTGCTGCTGAACCGGGTTTGCGTGATGCCATTGAGCGAGCCAAAGCGTTACATAAGGTAGCGTTGGCGGAAGGCGTGGATTTTGTTCATATGCCGGGTAAATTATGGAAGAAGTACCCCAGTGCAGGTAAAGAGTTACCTTGGCAGTATGTGTTTGCGTCAAACCATATTACGGTTGACCCTATTACGAAACGACGTGGTCGACATCATATGGATGAAAGTTTCATTAGAAAGCCTGTTAAGCAGGCCTTTCGAGAGGCTGAAATTTACAAGCACGCTACTTGTCATACGTTTCGGCATTCCTTTGCCACACATTTGTTAGAACGCGGGCAAGACATTAGAACCGTTCAGGAATTATTAGGGCATGCGAATGTGAATACCACCATGATTTACACTCATGTCCTAAATCGTGGTGGTAAGGGGGTGGTGAGCCCGCTTGATACATAGTTTTAAAGAGTTGTTGTTATCTGATACAGGAGTTGAAGTTCAAGAGACCTCCTTACGGCATTAGATAAAAATTATTACTAATAATCGAGTTATATTGCCTTAATAAGTTTCGTTAATAAAAAAAGACAAGTGACAACCACATACCTGATTGTCACGAGAAGGTTCCCCTTATTTAAATAACGCCTCCTTCTCAGCATGTTCAACTAAAATCGCAGGCGGTTCAAAACGCTCACCGTATTGCGCAGCCAACACTTTCGCACGTTGATAAAATTCACGCACACCGTATTGATTCACGTATTGAATTGCGCCACCTGTCCAAGGTGCAAAGCCGATTCCAAAGATCGAACCAATATTGGCATCGCGTACACTGGTTAATACACCTTCTTCATAACAGCGTAACGTTTCAATGGCTTGGCGGAATAAGATACGCTCTTTGGCATCTTCAAGTGAAATACTCACTTCTGGTTTCACAAAGTGCTCGGTTAAACCTGCCCATAGTTTCTTTTTTCCATTGGTTGGGTAGTCGTAGAAGCCCGCGCCTGCCGCTTTGCCTTCGCGTTTGAATTCATCCAACATTTTATTGGTTAATTCTTCGGCTGTCGTCACGGGTAAGTCTTTGCCTTCCGCTTGTAAGTCTAAACGGGTTTGATCCACTACTTTACGGCTTAGCGTCATGGAGACTTCGTCTTGTACCGCTAACGGGCCGATTGGCATACCGGCTTGTAATGCAGCGCTTTCAATAAATTGTGGATGAATGCCTTCGCTTAACATGGTTAAACCTTCGCCCACAAAGGTGCCGAATGTGCGGCTGGTGAAGAAGCCGCGGCTATCATTTACTACGATGGGTGTTTTGTTAATTTGCAAAACATAATCAAAGGCGCGGGCCAGTGTTTCATCGCTGGTTTGTTCACCTTTGATAATTTCAACCAATGGCATTTTATCCACTGGGCTAAAAAAGTGTAGGCCAATGAATTTTTGTGCGTCTTTTGCTGCGGTGGCTAAACCGGTAATGGGCAGAGTTGAGGTGTTGGATGCAAACACGCCGTCTTTTGCCATGAACTGTTCGGCCTCTTGGGTCACCTTGGCTTTGAGTTCACGGTTTTCAAATACCGCTTCGATGATTAAATCGCAACCATCTAAATCTTCGGCGTTGGCGGTGGGTTTAATAAGGGCTAATACGCTGTCGGCTTTCTCTTGAGTCATTTGTTTGCGCGATACGCGTTTTTTCAATAAGCCTTCGCTGTAGGCTTTGCCTTTTTCAGCGGCCTCCATTGTTATATCTTTAAGCACTACTTCAATGCCGCTCATGGCGGTGGAATAGGCAATGCCTGCGCCCATCATGCCGGCGCCTAGTACACCCACTTTTTTCGTGGTGTAGGCATCAATGCCATTAGGGCGTGAGCCACCGGCTTTGATTTCATTCAGTTGAAACCAAAACGTACCAATCATGTTTTTAGCAATTTGGCTGGTGGTCAGTTCGGTAAAATAACGGCTTTCAATAGTACAGGCTTGATCAAACGGCACTTGCGCGCCTTCAACCGCAGCGGCGAGAATTTTCTCTGGTGCTGGGTAACAGCCTTTGGTTTTTTGGCGAAGAATGGACGGCACAATTGCTAATTTTTGTGCAACCGCTGGGTGGCTTGGTGCGCCGCCCGGTAATTTATACCCTTTTACATCCCAAGGTTGGGTGGATTTAGGGTTGGCCTTGATCCATGTTTTGGCTTTTGCGATTAAGTCATTAGCGTCATCGGCAAGCTCGTGAATCAAACCCGCTTTTAAGGCTTTTTCAGGGTTCACTTGTTTGCCTTCCATTAAAAATGGAAACGCGGCTTCTAAACCTAATAACCGCACCATACGTGCAACACCGCCACCGCCTGGTAATAAACCTAGAGATACCTCAGGTAAACCTACTTTTAATTTTGGATTGTTAATGGCAATACGATGATGGCTAGCCAAACAAATTTCAAAACCGCCACCTAATGCCGCACCGTTGATGGCAGCCACAACAGGAATGCCTTGGGTTTCAATTTTACGCAGTGGTGCTTTAATTTTTTCAACCATTTGAAAAAACTCAGTCGCGTTTTCTTTTTCAACTTGAATCAATTCTTTCAAATCGCCGCCAGCAAAAAACGTGCTTTTGGCCGAGGCGTAAATCACACCACTGATGGAATCGATTTCTGTTTCAATGCGATCTGCGATTTTTAGAATTGCTTCACGGAAATCGGCGTTCATGGTATTAGCGCTTTGCCCTGGCATATCCATGGTTAAGGTGACGATATTGTAGGCGTCTTTTTCAAAACGAATGGCGTCTGTCATTTTTATTATTCCTAATTCTGTTTGATAAAATCATGCATGAGAACCGTAAGTGAGGCTGTCAGTGCGAGGCATAAATTTTTTAGGGTAAGGCGTTTAGCTGGCCTAAATAACGATCCCGAAAAAATTTATAACGCCGCATTGGCAACGCAACTAGGTTTGATCTCAGCAGCGTTCAATTATTGTTGCGATGCCCATGCCCCCACCTACACACAATGTAGCCAGGCCATACCGTTTTTCTTGGGCTTCTAATTCATCTAACAGGGTGCCTAAAATCATGGCACCGGTTGCACCTAACGGATGTCCCATGGCAATGGCGCCGCCATTTACGTTGATTTTTTCCCAAGGCACGTTTAAGTCTTTTTGAAACTTCATCACAACCGATGCAAACGCTTCGTTCACTTCAAACAAATCAATGTCGTCAACCTTTAAGCCTGCTTTTTCTAATGCTTTTAATGAAGCAGGACCGGGGCCCGTTAGCATGATGGTGGGTTCAGTTGAAGTAAGTGCCACGCTTACGATACGGGCGCGGGGTTTCATGTTGAGTTCTTTGCCAATTTTTTCGTTACCAATTAATACAAGGGCGGCGCCATCAACAATGCCTGAGCTATTACCGGCGTGGTGCATGTGGTTAATTTCTTCAACTTGTGGGTATTTTAATTTGGCGCTGTCATCAAACCCCATTTGCCCCATCATTTGAAAAGACGGTTTAAGTTTTGCTAAATCATCCACCGTGGTGCCTTCACGAATAAATTCATCGTGATCTAAAATGGTGATGCCGTTTTGATCGGTAACGGGAATTAATGATTTTTTAAACTTGCCATTTTTACTAGCGGCAGCGGCTTTGGCTTGTGAGTTCACCGCGAACGCGTCGACGTCGTCACGACTAAAACCTTCAAGGGTGGCGATTAAATCCGCGCCCACACCTTGTGGAACAAACCCCGTTTGAAAATTGGTGGCGGGGTCCATGGCCCATGCGCCACCATCACTGCCCATGGGAATGCGCGATAGTGATTCCACGCCGCCTGCCACGATTAAATCTTCCCAGCCAGATGCCACTTTCATGGCCGCCATGTTTACTGCCTCAAGGCCCGATGCGCAAAAGCGGTTTAATTGCACGCCCGATACTTTTTCATCCCAGCCCGCAGCAAGAGCGGCGGTTTTGGCAATGTCGGCACCTTGATCACCAATGGGTGTGACACAACCGAGCACCACGTCTTCTACTTTGCTGGTATCCAGTTTGTTGCGCTCTTCTAGGGCTTTCATTAAACCCACTACTAATGAAACGGGTTTTACGGCGTGTAAAGAGCCGTCTTTTTTGCCTTTACCGCGTGGTGTGCGAATGGCGTCGTAGATAAATGCATCTGTGCTCATGTTAGGCCTTTTTATTGTTATCAGCAGTATTCGTAATTTGACAAATATCGTCAGTGTGGAATAACAGTACAACAGGGGCGTGAGGGTGACCAATGGCCATATATGACGTTAACAGTGGCGGAAGTTTTCATACAAAAAAAGAAGGGGGTAAGGTGCGGCTTGTATACGGTTGTCGGGATAAATCCCGACCTACATTACGGTTGTGATTTATTTCAAGGGTTCCCACTGTCAGGCAGTGTGAAAACTTTGGTGATTGCGGTGTGTATTTTTACGCTGAAAAACTCAAGGATAGCCCATATCAAAGTGCCATGTACAAGGCTCTTTATTTGCGACTATTTTTGTAATATCAGCTCTAGGTGGCGCACCGCGGTTTGTGCAATGTCGTGAATATCATCTTGTTTGGCAAAGATGCCATCACTGGCCAAGCGTGCCAAACCGTGCAGGCTAGCCCATGTCATTTGTGCTAAACGCAAAGGGGGTTCTTGCTTGTTGATTAAACCTTGTTGAGAAAATAGCTCGAACAGTTTTACATATTGGCGGAAGCAATCTTTGGCGGTACGACGAAATGCATCGTGCTGGCTGTCTTTCCATAAGGCTTGGCCAAACATGAGTTCGTATTGGGTTGGGTGTTGTATCGCAAAGTTTAGATAACCCATGACCGCCTGTTCTAATTTGGGGTGCAGTTGTGAGTCATCATCGTTAACCACATCACTTAATAGCTGGCTAAGCTCTTCAAACCCTTGGCTGGCCACAGCTGCCAGTAGCGCGTCTTTATCTTTAAAGTGGTGATAAGGCGCGGTGCGTGAAACCCCAACCACATCAGCTAGCTTACGTAATGAAAGGGCGGCAACCCCTTGAGCACGAATGATATCGACACTGGCATTCAAAAGCGCCAAACGCAGATTGCCGTGATGATACGGCTGGTTGGCGCTGGCTTTAAGATTGCTTGTGTGGGAGGTGTCTTTCATGATGACTTCACAGAGTAGATATATCGGTAGTTTAAACCCTATCTTGACGATGTCCAAATACTGGCTTATCTTGACACTGTCTAAATAAAGCCGCGAATCAAAATAAGAGAGAAAAACATGGATTACAAATCGTTTAACGTTGAAATAAAAGATCATATTGCCCATGTGCAACTAAGCCGCCCAGAAGCCATGAACTCAATGAATACGGACTTTTGGCTTGAGTTGCCAGTATGCGTAAAAGCCCTTGATGCTTCGGGTGATGCACGCGTCATTGTAATTTCATCCACTGGCAAACATTTCAGCGCCGGTATGGATTTAGGGGTGTTCAGTAATCCAAAAGCGGTGCCTATGACAGGGGATCCAGGTCGTATGGGTGAAAACTTGCGCCGTGTGGTCATGCAATTACAAGCGAGTTTATCGTCATTGGAAGAAGTGCGGATTCCCGTATTAACGGCCATTCAAGGTGGCTGTATTGGCGGCGCGTTAGATATGGTGTGCGCCAGTGACAGCCGTTACTGCTCAGCCGATGCGTATTTCACCATTAAAGAAACCGAACTAGGCATGACCGCTGATGTAGGCACATTACAGCGTTTACCAAAATTAATGCCCCAAGGTGTGGTACGAGAGCTTGCCTATACTGGCCGTAAATTCACTGCCCAAGAAGCTAAAAACTTAGGCTTTGTAAATGAGGTGTTTGATACCCATGAAGCGTTATTGGATGGCGTGATGAGCATTGCGGCAACCATTGCTAAAAATTCTCCGCTTGCGGTGGTGGGTTGTAAAGAAATGCTGAATTACAGCCGTGATCACTCAGTAGAAGACAGCTTAAAATACATGGCCACTTGGCAATCCGGCATGTTCCGCCCGAATGACATGATGAAAACCTTTGCGGCAAAAGCCACCAAAACCGACGCGAAGTTTGATGGTGTTTGGCCGGTGAAAGAATTGTTTGAGTCGTAGTTTGAAAACCATACATACTTCAACGTAGGAACTCGCACCTGCGAGTGAATCATTTGTCACCCGCAGGTGCGGGTTCGTACAAGTTTATTTTCCGCAGGTTGTATTCAGCCACTGCAGATAGCTCTACCAAAACCAAGTTTGATGTTGTTTGGCCAGTGAAGGATTTGTTTGAGTATTAATCTGAAACCATATTTGTATTAACGTAGGAACTCGCACCTGCGAGTGAATCATTTGTCACCCGCAGGTGCGGGTTCGTACAAGTTTATTTTCCGCAGGTTGTATTCAACCGCTGCAGATAACTTTACCAAAACCAAGTTTGATGTTGTTTGGCCAGTGAAGGATTTGTTTGAGTATTAATCTGAAACCATATTTGTATTAACGTACGAACTCGCACTTGCGAGTGAATCACTTGTCACCCGCAGGTGCGGGTTCGTACAAGTTTATTTTCCGCAGGTTGTATTCAGCCGCTGCAGATAACTCTACCAAAATCAAGTTTGATGGTGCGTGGCCGGAGAGGGATTGTTTAAATTTTAGTTTGCAAGGACGTTCATCTTTAATGTACGAACTCGCACCTGCGAGTGAATCACTTATCACCCGCAAGTGCGGGTTCGTACAAATTAAATATCCCGCAGGACTATCAAAATTAGCCGTCTTTAAATTAAGCAAACTTACGTTTAATCGCGCGGCTAAAATCTTTGCGTAAATGCGAAAATAGGGCTTTGCGTGGCGAGAAGTTTTCGTTACTGGGTTTGCCTTGGGCAAGTTGTTCTATTTGATGATAATACCAACCCGCTTGGCATTGATTATTCAGCGCCTGTACCGATTTAGATGAGCTGGTAGGCCCCCAAAAACCGCTGCCTAAAACCAACTTACTTTCTACATTGTTTAATAGGCTTAGTGACTGGTTGATCATTTCATTGGGGAAGTTAGGGTTTAAACAAAAAGGACGTGCCAAACCGATGGCATCGGTTTGCCCATTTTTTAACGCGCTTTCCATACCTTCGCATGAACGAAAACCACCAGTGACCATAACGGGCATATTGGCGACTTTTTTAATATTCTCTGCGTATTCCAAAAAGTACGCTTCACGTTTTTTGGTGCTGGCCCTTACTTTATCGTCTGATTGCTGGAAAAACTCTAACTGTTCATAAGTCCCCCCACTGACTTCCAGTAAGTCGATGCCGACATCGTTTAACCATGACACGACTTGAAGGCACTCCTCAGCACTAAAGCCGCCTTTTTGAAAATCCGAGCTGTTCAGTTTTATCGCGATAGGAAATTCCGGCCCCACCGCATCGCGCACGGTTTTAATCACACGCAATAATAAACGGGCGCGGTTTTCTAATGTGCCGCCGTATTCATCTTCGCGTTTGTTGGTAATAGGGCTTAAAAATTGGCTGAGTAAATAACCGTGAGCACTGTGAATTTGCACGCCGTCGAATCCCGCTTTTTTTAATATTTTAGCGGTGATGGCAAATCGCTGTACGATTTCGTTAATGTCATCAAGGCTGGCGGCTTTAGGTTTACCAAAATTAGCAATCATGTTGAGTTGTACATCACTGGCCGATAGTGGTTGGGTGCTCACTAGGCGTGGACACTGTCGCCCTGGGTGTGAAATTTGTGCCCATAATTCGCTGCCGCCTTCATGAGTAGCGTTAGCCCAAGCTGATAATTGCGCTAAGCCTTGTTCATCTTCAACCACTACGTTGCCTGCTCGTTCAAGATAACGACGGTCCACCATGATGTTGCCACTTACTAACACCGCCGCGCCGCCTTTTGCCCATGTTTTGTATAAAACTTGGTGGCCAGTTGTGGCATTATCCTTTTTGCTTGCCAGCCCTTCTGTCATTGCCGCTTTGATGAAGCGATTTTTGATAGTGTGACCACAAGGCAGGGTTAGGGATTGCTCAATCATGCATCAACTCATATTTTTATTTGATTAGTGTAAATACACTATTCTAGTTGGTGGCCATAGGCAATATAAAATCAGTAGTAAAGGGAAGCTTCATAGTGGGATTCAAACGGCAATTATTCATCTTTGGTGTGTTAAATTTAGCTGCAACATTTACTTGGGCTCAAGATGTTAGTCATTTGCTTAATTTCACATCAAAAGATAATGGCAACAGCGAGGTCTACTATACTTTTTCTGTGAAATTAGCTGAGCATCGTGTCAATACAAAAGACGAAGGCTTTAAGCTCAGCGATGGTTATAATTTTAGTCTGGGAGTGGGTTTGCAAGTGGTGCGTTTTTTATCTTTAGAAGCTGAAGCTAATGTTTGGTATCCTAAAATTGATGACAAAAATGAATTTATGTTTGCAGGCACGAGTCTTGGGTCTAACGTGATACTGAACCTCCCCAATAAAGGGCCTTATGCAAAGTTTGGCTTTCATTGTTGGGGAGGCACTGCATTTGATACGTTGGGAGGTTGGGACGAAATTGGTTGTTCTAGTGCAGTTGGCGGGGGTATTTTACTCGGTGAATTTAATCGAGGTACTTTTCTCGAATTAAATCATATTCGCTATAAACAGATAGAGAGTTGGTTTTTAGCTGCTGGTGTACGTTTCTAAATACATCTCTTTAACTACATTGCGTAACTGTTTCAGCAGCCATTGATGCGCAGGGTCATGATCAAACGCTTTTGACCACATCATGTAAATGGGTACCGGTGGTACAATCATAGGGAATTCATGAACAGTCAAACCCAGGGCGTCAGCATAACGGCTGGCAAGTTGTTTAGGGGCGGTAGCAATATAGTTACTATTAGCAACAGCCGCTAATAAACTAATGTACTGGGTGACTTGTACACCAATTTTGCGCTCTTGTTTGAGCGGTTTATCGAGAATTTTATCCAACGGTAATAAACGACCACGATTAGGAAGCACTGCATGTGTGGCGTTAAAAAAGTCAGATAAAGTCATCGGTTTATTTATCTGTGGATGATTCTTTCGGGCCACCACTACCAGAGTTTCTTCTGTCACCACTTCACAATGAATGCGTTCATCGGCCACTGGAAATGCATCAAGCATGACATCGGCTTGGGCGTGAATCAGTTGTTTGGCTGAGTCATCAAAAATCGGCTTTAAATTAAAGCGTACTTGCAGCTGTTCATGCTCTATGGAGCCAATAAGTTGGGGCAGTAATACGAACTCAAAATAATCACCACTAATAATGCGAAAACTATGGGGTTGGGATTTAGGGTCAAATTCTCGTTGCTGACTTAAGCCCTGGCGCAACTGGGATAACCCACCTTGTATGTCTTGATAAAGCTGCTCGGCTTTTGGTGTGGGGACAACCCCTTTGCTGGTGCGAACAAATAAGGGGTCGTTGAGTGTATCTCGTAATCGTTGAACGGCAGCGCTCATGGCGGGCTGGCTCATTGCTAGGCGCTCAGCGGCCTTTGAGTATTGGCGAGTTTCCATTACGGCTTCAAAAACCGGAAGTAAATTAAGGTCTATTGATCGTAAGTTCAGCTTCATGGAAGTTGCTTATAAGTAATATCGAATTTAAATATAAATGATTTTGATCTACCTTGAAATGAACCGAATCATAATAATTTAAAAGAGGTGCCCTAATGGAAGATTTACTTAAAGTTGCAGTGATCATATTCATTGCCGTTGCAGCCATATGGGAATTTGCAACCGGTCGCGATAGAGGCGGTAAACGAACTAAAAAGGACTGGCAAATGGCCTTTTTAGCCACGTTCATGATGGCGGTCGTTCAGCGTCCAGTCTTAGCCATTGTTATCAGTGTATTGCTGGGCAGTGCCTTTCCTGCCAGTGCGGGTAGCCTAACGTGGCTTCAAGACAAGTATTTCTGGTTTGCCTTGCTTGGTTATTTTTGTATTGAAGAATTTTTACATGGCGGCTCTCATCTTTTTGCTCATATGAAGCGCCCTAAGAACAAAACATTACAATGGACTCAAGCGTTTTATAAAATGAGTCACCGTCCTCATCATTTGTCTGGTGGCCCTGATAATCAAGGCCAGCTAACGGTGATTCAAACCTTTATAAATGGCTGGGCTTGGTGGTTCATTCTTCCTAACTTTTGGTTTCAGATTGCTTGCTTATATTTAGGTTTAACAGAAGTCTTTATTATTGCCACGGTATTCAAAGGCCTATGGGCGGCTCATACCCATGTGAATTGGAATTATGATTTATACTTTTTAAATCATAAATATAAATGGGTGCGCAACACCATGTGGGCATTGTGCCATGTGATTTGCTTTCCTACCCAACATCATCAACACCATTCCCGCGGTAAAAACTCAGCAAAAAATGTCACAGCCACTTTAGCTATTTATGATTGGCTTATATTTAAAACCTTAGCAATTGAAACCACTAAACCAGAGATTTACGGTTGGCGACAGTCTGAAGACGAAGCCAATAGTGTGTTTAAACGATACTTTAATACCAATGTAAAAAAATATATGCCAGGTCGATAATTTAAGATACGCAGTGAGGTGTGTTATGAAAATTTGGGAATGTGTTGTATGTGGCATTGTTTATGATGAAGCTAAAGGCTGGCCGGAAGAGAACATTGCCCCTGGTACAAAGTGGGATGATGTACCCAGTGATTGGTTATGCCCAGACTGCGGGGTGGGAAAAGATGCATTTGAAATGGTGGAGATCTAGTTTTTCATAATTACTAATATTAATTTAATTCATAGGAGCGCAGGGGCCCTCATGCCGGCGTAAATACGATGGGTTATGTGAAAACGCAGTATCCACATTCATATAATCCAGAAACTGAAAAGCCTCTTTTTGATAGCCCCCTGTTAGGGTTGCATTAATAAAGGCTTGTTTGGCACCGTCTAAATTATCCAGTTTAAATTCACTTACCCCTAATAGGTAACTGGCACGACCAACAAGCACTTTATCTAACCCATCATCACAGGCTTTTAAGATAGTTGATCTCATAAGATCCCAATTTTGAGTTTTATAATACATCTCAGCAATATCTAACTGACGTTCTGTGCTGGGAATAAGTTCACTCATGATATTGGCTACTTTAATGGCGGATTCCATTTCATGGGCGCTATACCAGTAGGAAAACAGTTTCTCATAGTGCGTAAACTCAGCCGTTAAATGAAATTCATTGATCATTTGGGCTAAAAACCGAGCAGCAATATATGGGTTATTATTCTGTGCCATGAGATCGCTTAATAATAGGATGTGTTCTTGATTTAACTCTATGCCTTTGTGAGCGGCTAGCAATAATATGTTTGCTGCTTTTTGTGTTTGGCCGTCAACTAAATAAATTTGGCTTAGCCTAATCCAATGGTCAGAAACCAAGTTTTCTTGCTCTAAAATGATGGTTTGTAACTCAATGCTGGTTGTATAACGTTTGTTTTCAAAGAAAATAAATAAAAGCTGTGTGAGTTGTTCTGTGCTTATATCCAGCTTAGGATGCACATAGGGGTCGGTAGCATGATTGAATAAACTGGTTCTAATGAATTCATATAACTTTTCAGCTGTAAAAATCGCGGCTTGCGGTTTGTTTGAAAACTGAAGGCTAAATGCTAGCTTTAATTGAAGATCGATTGAGAGTGTGCCGCCTAATGATTGGTATTGCTTTATGAGTTGTGTGACCAGTGTGTAGTCTTTTAAAAAGTATTGAATCTCAATGACTTCACTGAGCATTTCTTGCTTAGCTATATCAGATAACCCGCTTCCTGAAATTGCTTGCTGGTAATATTCTAAGGCCTTTTTAATATTGCCTTCCCCTTTCTTTTGGGCATAGTGTCTGGCTAGAAATCGAGCGGTGCTATCACGAGTATAATTATCTTTGAGTGTATTTAGTTCTTCTTCTAATTCACCAATGGTTTTCTTCGTATCTTCAGATAGTTGTTTTTCCTGTGAAACTATTTTATAGCTCTCATATTGGTCAGCGTAACTGTTGCCAGCATGCAAGAATAATGTATATGTAAGTATCAATGATATTAAGATGGCGTTCGTAAATTTAACCATGATTAGTATTCCCAGTTGTATGGGTAATTCTTCCATTCAAATTCAATTTTTTGCAGTAATCTACGATTTTCTCCCTCAGATGTTTCATACAACCAACGATTAACGGCGGCTACCGCTTCATCTTCAAAGACGCCCCTAGGAGAAGCATCTACAACCTGTATGTTTTCAGTACGACCTGATGGTTTGACTTCTAATGATACTAACACCCAGCCATTAATTTTATTTTCCCATGCAATTTTGGGGATTTGCGGTTGTCGTGTACTAACAGGAATAACCTTTCGTAATGTTTTAGGGTTTCCGCCAATCTGCTCGGCTAAGGCCGCAGCATCTGTTTGAATGGATGTTGTGGGTTGCACCCAGTTTTCTTGGAACTTTGGTATGTCGTTAGATTGAAATTGAAATTCCGTTTGTGCCATATTTAGATTAATCAATGGTTGATTAAGGCTGCTAGGATTCTGTGTGATAATTGGTTGATTTACGCTTTTCAGGGTTGGTTCTGGCTCAATGGGGTTCTTTTTTTTAGGTTTGACGGCTTCATCGTGAGTTTCTTTTTTTACACTTTCAATATTGATGCGCACCATCTCGTCTTCTAATTTAAGAGGCGGAATATCCTGATGAATCAGGCCAATGATCATATAAAATAACGATACAACGACTAAAGCAGCAATACCGAAAGAAAATAAAATACGCATTAAGGTTGCTTCGCTGCTAAGGCAATATTATGAACACCTGCTTGCCTAACTTGATCCATCACCGACATCAGCTTATCAGCTGATACTAGCTTATCGGTTTGAATGACCACGGACCCGTCTGGGTTACTGGAATGCAGCCGTGCAATGATTGCTCGAACAGTGGTGATATCCACTTGCCGTTTATCAATCCAAACTTCTGAGTTTTCGTTAATAGCAATGAAGATACTGGCATTATCTTGATTGACGGATGTCACCGCCGACGGTGAGTTAACTTCAATACCGGATTCTTTCACAAATGAAGTGGTTACAATAAAAAAGATAAGCATGATAAAGACGATATCCAGCATGGGCGTGATATCTAATTCACTCTCATCTTGTTGAATCTTGTGACGGCGAGTGCTCATAAAGCCCCCAGTGAATGCTGGTGTGTATTTGTGTTTATGTTTAATTTGTCTTCAAATTGAGCGCTATGTTTCAGTACTAATTGCTTGATGCTATGGCTAAAATACAATGCAGATAATGCTAAACACAAACCAACCATGGTGGGAAGTGTGGCCTTATAAATGCCTTCGCTCATGGCTCTAGCGTCACTGTTGCCAGTTATAGCGATCACATCAAATACCGTTACCATGCCACTGACCGTCCCAAGTAAACCGAGCAGTGGGCAAATGGCAATTAACACCTTGATACTGGATAACCAAAGTTGTAATTGTGCGTTATTCTTTGAAATGAGTAACTCGCGTATTTTGTGAGCATTCCAAGATTGTTTATCCTTTCTGATAGACCAACTATAAATCTCATTTTTAGATAACTTGGGATAAATAATCTTAATAAAATAATAACGCTCTATAATGAGCGCCCATAAAACAAGCGCCAGCAGAAATAGAGCAGGAATTACCTTCCCCCCTTGCTCAAAGAATTGTTGAAATAAAACAATCAGTGATTCGTTAAGCATGTTTTTCTACTTCTTTATTGTAGAAAGTTTGAGATGATTCGCGCTCTTTCGCTAATATACCGGCACTCTGTTCATCGAGGATTTGCAGTAAAATTTTGCTGAATGAAACCAGAATGTTATGGCCCAGTAATAATGGTATTGCAACCAATAAACCTAATACGGTTGTTACTAAGGCTTGAGAAATCCCTGATGCCATTAATTTTGGATCGCCACTACCAAATAAGCTGATGCTCTGAAACGTAGCAATCATTCCAATAACCGTACCTAACAAACCAAGCAAAGGTGCAATGGCCGAGAATAATTTAATTAAGCTATGACCTTGTTCTAATTTTGGAAGCTCTTTAATAATAGCTTCGTCTAATACCAGTTGTAGGCTTTCGTCATCTTGTCGTTGCTCTGGACTTATATTTTTTACTTGTAAGAATATACGTCCTAAAGGATTGTTATTCTTAGGTTGTTCTAAGTCTTTTAACTGCTTATTTGTTTTTTGCCAAACCACGCTTAAAAATATTAAGCGGTATAAAATAATCAATATTCCGATAAAACCTAAAAACAAAATTGAATAACCCACCTCTTTACCCTGTAATAAACGCTCATATAAGCTCGGACTTTGACCAAGTAAAGCAAGTAATTCGCCTCGAGTGGGATCAATAACACTTAAAATCGGTTCTGCACTTTTGTCTTTATTATTATCAAGCGCTGTTGAGCTAAATGATTCTATTAAACTATGCTCGCTGGGTTGTTCAGCAATAACCAGAAGTTCTTGATTTTGAGGGATGTAACGTAAAAATTGACCGTTCGAAAAAGCACTGAATGTTCCCATGCGGATTACATCTTGTTTTGTGCTTTTTCCTTCTGGCGTAATAACGGTTGCCTGAAATGTGGCGTTTTTGCCACCTAGAGTCATTTCAGTCATAACCATTAGCCATAATGATTTCATGTCTTTTATGCTAGCTAAGGCTTGGTTTTCTTGCAGTATTGTAAGTGCTTTTTGGCGCTCAGGTATCTGCGCTTGAACTAGTGAATCTTGAAGGCGGGCAATAAAGTCACCGCTAAATTGACTATATAGGCTATGGATGTCGCCGAGTTCGCCCATGTGTTTATCGAGTTCTTTTTGCAGTGCATCAAGTTGTAATTTTTGTTCTTGGGTTGATTTTACAAGAGGATTAGCTATTGCCTGTTGTTTTTCCCAATCTGCTTTTGCATTGTCAACTATTATCTGTTGTTGATTTTTTTCACGTAGAAACCGTGCTTCTCTTTCTTTATAAATTTGTTGTTCTTTGTTTTGCAATGTTTGGGTGGATATTAAGAGCTCATCCAGTGTTTTAATGCTTTTATCTTCAAGAATATCGGCATTAACATTAATTGCCGATACGGATAAGAGAAAAGCTGTAATGAAGCGAGATAAATAACTTTGCATTATTTTTCTCCTTTATTAGATTTAATAGAGGAATAATCAAGTGACGTTAAATAGGGTAGGGTTAATAAATCAGGGGCAGCTTTTTGTCCTATAATTCTCATGGCTTTTTGGATGGGACGGTTAAATTCATTATTTAATATTTGCCAGTCTTTCGTATTTTTATTCCAAAAAGCACTTAGTTGGCCATCAAGTGTTTGTATGTATAAAGCATTTCTGCCCACGCGCAGTAACTGAACGGAGCGAGATTCCTCATTTAATAGGATGTTGTCCCGATAAACCTCTAGGTCATAGTTGTAATCATTTTCTGCTTGGTAAAACGCCATCACACGTCTGAACTTTTCTGTAATGGTGACACTACTTTGGCTTAATAATAGTTTTAAGTCATTAATGCCGATTAATCGATCTTCTTGGTGAAATGGCAGGTCTAATTTGACAAAGTGCTCTAGTGTTTTTGTCATTTCCCGTAATAAAGGCAATAGTTGTTGTTTGGTTAGCTTTACGTCTTCAATTTTTTGCTGGAGTGCAGCAATGCTGAGTTTTTGCTCCTGCTTTAAGATCAGTAGTTCTTGATTATATTCTTTTTGATACTCTGTTTTACGCAGTAATCTTTGGTACTGCTCTAGTAATTGTTGTTGTTGCTTGGCGAGTTTGTCGACTACTTGCTGACTTTCTTGTCCCATTTTTTGGGTTTTCTCAGCGGTATCTAAACTTTCTTTTAAAAGGCTTTGCTGTGCTTGAGCAGAACCCATGAACATGAGTGTAAAAAAAAAGCAGAGTGGCGTTATGATGTGCATATCAATCCTTTGGCTCGGTATTATTTTGTGCATCCAGCTTTTTGGGTAAGGGTGTTAAATTGTTATTTTTAGTATTCAGTTCATCTTTAACAGTTTCTTTACTAAAAATAATCTCTTATTTATCTCTGAACACCACTTTTATAGAAATGTTTCTATTTTATGACATTTTAAAAGCGAATTTATAGGGTTGTTCATTGCATATAATTTTAACAATTAAGCCCTTACTAACATGGTTGTAGCCCAGAGTATTATATGAGTTCATATTTGAATGTATGTAAGAAAACGACTCAATAGTTAAAGTTGGCATAAAATGACGTATATTGGGCTTTTGTATCGTCTGTCCTGTCTTAAAATTTATTGTCGTATTTTAGAGGCACGGCTTAGGTTTTTATAATTATGAGATGTGTACTTAAAGTACCGTCATATCGGAAAAGTGGGATCGGTTATACTGTATCCATTTAAAGTCATTAAAAAGGTGGCAGATCTTGTGCTTCTCTGGGGAGAAGTATTTATGAGGCACAAAAAAACCGCGATGTTGCCATCGCGGTTTTTATTTCGTATTGGCTAACTAAGTATTACTTAGACGCTTCAACAATACGCTTCATGTCAGTCATGTAGCCACGAAGTTCTTGACCAACCCACTCAACTGGGTGCTCACGAATCTCTTCGTTAACGTCTACTAAACGGGCGTTATCTACAGAGTTAGATTTAAGGTTTAGACCTTTACCAATCACTTCGGTAGTGATGTTAGGCATGAACTCTTCACGTAGCAAAGGAACCGCTGCGTGAGAGAACAAGTAGCAACCGTATTCTGCAGTATCAGAGATAACCACGTTCATTTCGTAAAGTTTCTTACGAGCGATGGTGTTAGCAATTAATGGCGTCTCATGTAGAGATTCGTAGTAAGCAGACTCTTCAACGATACCAGACTCAACCATCGTTTCGAACGCAAGCTCAACACCCGCTTTAACCATAGCTACCAGCATGATGCCTTTGTCGAAGAACTCTTGTTCGTCGATTTCAACATCACAAGGTGCTGCTTTTTCGAAGCCAGTTTCGGCTGTTTCTTCACGCCATTTTAGTAGGTTCGCATCATCGTTTGCCCAGTCAGCCATCATGGTGCGAGAGAATTCGCCCGTCATGATGTCGTCTTGGTGCTTTTGGAATAAAGGACGCATTAACACTTTAAGATCGTCAGCCATATCAAACGCTTTGATTTTAGCTGGGTTAGATAGACGATCCATCATGTTGGTGATGCCGCCGATTTTCAGTGCTTCAGTAACAGTTTCCCAACCAAATTGAATTAATTTTGCAGCGTATGGGCCGTCGATGCCGTCAGCAACCATTTTTTCATAACCAAGGATGGCGCCAGTTTGCAACATACCGCAAAGGATAGTTTGCTCACCCATAAGGTCAGATTTTACTTCAGCAACGAAAGAACTTTCTAGAACCCCAGCACGGTCGCCACCAGTAGCAGACGCCCAAGCTTTAGCTTGTTCATGACCAATGCCTTGTGGATCGTTTTCTGGGTGAACCGCCATAAGAGTCGGAACACCAAAGCCACGCTTGTATTCTTCACGTACTTCAGAACCTGGGCACTTAGGTGCAACCATGATTACGGTTAAATCTTCACGGATTTGCATGCCTTCTTCAACGATGTTGAAACCGTGTGAGTAACCTAAGGTTGCGCCTTTTTTCATAAGTGGCATAACAGTGGTAACCGCATCAGTGTGCTGCTTGTCAGGGGTAAGGTTACAAACTAGGTCAGCAGTTGGAACCAATTCTTGGTAAGTACCAACAGTGAAACCGTTGTCAGTGGCGTTTTTCCAAGACTGACGTTTTTCAGTAATAGCGGCTTCACGTAGAGCGTAAGAAACGTCTAGGCCAGAGTCGCGCATGTTAAGACCTTGGTTAAGACCTTGAGCACCACAACCGATGATCACAACTTTTTTGCCTTTAAGAACTTCACAACCGTTAGCGAATTCGCTGCGGTCCATGAAACGACAACGACCAAGTTGGTCTAGTTGCTCGCGTAAATTTAGTGTGTTGAAGTAGTTCTGACCCATGGGGTAGCTCCTATCAATGAGTGGATAAGTAAAAATCCCGTGCAGTGTAGGCAAAAAACGCTGTTGCGTAAAACGCTATATTTGAAATAGCTTATTGCAATAAATGCAATAAAATAAGCACAAAGCGTTTCATTTTAAGTAGGATGGGTTAGACCGAGTACAACGAAGGTTGTAACCCATCAAATTCTCTGGCTGAAAAATAATGGATTTCAAAGACTTATCCCAATTTATAGTACTGGCCGATACCCTTCATTACGGCCAGACCGCACAGAAGTGCCATACCTCGGCTTCAACTATTTCTCGTGTGGTACAGCGATTAGAAGAAGAATTGGGCCAACGCTTATTCGAGCGTGACCGCCGTGACGTGCGTTTAACTCAAGCGGGAGCTGAATTTAAAGAGTTTTCGATACGTACACTCGAACACTTTCAGCAATTTCAGCGTCAATTGCATACTCAAGCCAGTGAGTTGCAAGGTGAGCTGAGTCTGTATTGCACGGTGACAGCCAGTTATAGCTTTTTATCCGACTTATTAAGGGCGTTTCGTGAGCGGCATCCTAAAGTCGATATTCGGTTGCGTACCGGTGATGCCTCTCAAGCGGTGGATATGGCATTAAACGGCGAGGTGGATATTGCAATTGCTGCTAGACCAGACCAGCTATCCTCGCGTCTTTCGTTCAAACCGGTTACTCAAGTGCCGCTAGCCTTTATTGCACCTAATCAACCTGGGCCTGTGGCGGATGCGTTGTCACACCCCCAAATTAACTGGCAAAACGTACCCATGATTTTATCGGAGCAAGGTCTCGGTCGGGTTAGGGTTGAGCGTTGGTTTAAACAACAAGGCATTAAACCCAACATTTATGGGCAGGTTTCAGGTAACGAGGCCATTGTATCAATGGTGGCGCTTGGTTTTGGTGTGGGAGTGGTGCCGGAGCTGGTACTCACTAATAGCCCTATTGCTGAAAAAGTGAAAGTCCTCAATATAACCCCCAGCCTAGAGCCTTTCTCCGTGGGCTTATGCGTAGTGAATCAACACATGAGCCACCCGCTTGTTAAGGCGTTTTGGCAGGTGAGCGAAGACTGGTTAAAGCAATAAATGTGAATTACCGCTAGACTCTGGTTATAAGAGACCTATGAAGCGCAAACGATTCCAAGTAGAATCGCGCAGCGATAATCATTAACAGGTCCAACATGTCTCAAGCAGATGAAGAAAAGGTCGTTTCATTGAACCAAGATCAAGAGCCGGTTTCGGCAAAAGAAAAACTGCGCAGTAAGGGTATCTACTTACTACCTAATTTATTTACCACAGGCGCTTTGTTCTCCGGCTTTTATGCCGTGGTTGCGTCAATGAATGGTCATTTTGATAAAGCGGCTATTGCGATTTTCATCGCCATGATTCTAGACGGCTTAGATGGCCGTGTTGCACGCATGACCAATACACAAAGCGAATTTGGTGCCGAATACGATTCCCTATCCGACATGGTGTCGTTTGGTGTTGCCCCAGCGCTGGTTGCGTTTAGCTGGTCTTTACAGTCGTTAGGTCAAGCAGGCTGGATTGCCGCCTTTATATATGTGGCAGGTGCCGCATTACGATTAGCGCGTTTCAATACTCAAATTGATACCGCTGACAAAAACTACTTTACTGGTTTAGCCAGCCCCGCTGCCGCTGCGATTGTTGCCGGTACAGTTTGGGCTTTGAACGATTACGGTGTAACTGGCGAGAGCGTTTCAATCTTGATGGCTATCGTAGTAGGTGCTACTGGTATCTTGATGGTGAGTAATGTTCTTTACCATAGCTTTAAAGGATTCGACCTTAAAGGTAAGGTGCCATTTGTTGCCATGCTGGCGGTTGTGGGTGTGTTTGCGGTTGTTGCGATTGACCCACCATTAATCCTACTCGCTATCTTCTTGATTTATGGACTGTCAGGCCCGGTTGTTACGGCAATGAAAATGTTCAAAGAACGTAAGTCTGCTCAAAAGTAAGTTAATCGAACTTTCTTCACATGTCTGGTCTAATCCTTAATCTCAAGGAGACCAGACATGATCATCAAGCCCCACGAATTCAAAGCCAGTACAACGCTCACCGAAGCCGATGTCACTCCTGAATCTATTTATCGTGATCGACGTAAATTCATGCAACAAGGCCTTTACGGGTTAGCGGCAGCGGCTTTTGCCGGATTCTCTCCATCGTTGCTTGCTAAAAATCTTGATTTCAAAACTACAAGCTATGGCTCCAAAGACACATTGACCCCAGAAGAAGCCGTGACCACTTATAATAACTTTTATGAACTAGGCACAGGCAAAGAAGATCCTGCACGAAACGCATCGCAACTCAAAACTCAAGATTGGACGATTGAAATAGAAGGACATGCTGAGATCACCGGTAAGTTCACTCTAGAGGACATCATTAAGAATCAGCAGCTTGAAGAGCGGATATATCGTTTACGCTGCGTAGAGGCTTGGTCAATGGTGATTCCTTGGGTCGGTTTTTCATTGGCGGATATGCTCAAACAATTTAAACCTACATCAAAAGCTAAATATGTTGAGTTCACTTCGATACATGACCCTAAAAATCTAAGCGGTCAAAAGAGTGTTTTTTCCACGATTGATTGGCCCTATGTAGAGGGTTTGCGTATGGATGAGGCCATGAATGAATTATCGTTCATGGCAACTGGCCTATATGGTAAATCGTTACCGAATCAAAATGGCGCGCCTATTCGCTTGGTAGTACCTTGGAAATACGGCTTTAAAAGCATTAAGTCCATAGTGAAAATTCGTTTTACAGACGAAATGCCGCAAACCACTTGGAATCAAATAGCATCCAATGAATACGGCTTTTATGCCAACGTTAACCCACAAGTTGATCATCCGCGCTGGAGTCAAGCCAGCGAGCGCCGCTTACCGACCAGCTTCTTTAATTTAAAACGCATACCCACACAGATGTTTAATGGCTACGAAGAGCAGGTGGCGCACTTATACAAAGGCATGGATTTAACTCGGAATTATTAATGGACATAAAAATTAACAAACAGTCATATTTAAATGTACTTATATGGGGGTTAGTGTTTTTACCAATCCTACAACTTGTGTATGGTTTTTATCAGGTACAGTTTGCGGGGGACATCTTCTATTATGGTCCTGAGCCAGCCAAAGCCGTCGTGCATACGCTGGGTCTTTGGACAATGAGCCTGCTTTTCATTGTTTTATATGTAAGGCACTTAAAGCGCTGGGTAAATATTAACCTTCAGCCTATGCGTCGAAGGTTAGGCTTGGCTGCATTTAGTTATGCCTTATTGCATATGCTCGCGTACACCGCTTTGATTCTCGGCTTTGAGTTTTCCGAGTTAGCCGCTGGTATTCAAAAGCGCCCATATATATTAGTTGGTGCGCTAGCGATTCTATTGATGCTGCCTTTGGCAGTGACATCTACAAAAGGCTGGCAGCGAAGACTAAAACGTAAGTGGAAAACCTTACACCTACTGGTGTACCCAGTCGCTGTATTAGTGCTAATACATTTATGGTGGCAGATAAGGGCGGGTTTTTTGCTTGCTAGTGCAATGACGCTATTAGTCGTAATTGCCTTTATTTTAAGATTTTCGCTTATTCGGCTTGCACAAGTAAAAACCTCTTCTAATCTATAAAACGCTCCTAAAGAAAATCATTTTCAGAAAGTGGTTGACCCGAAGGCTCAGATGCGTAGAATGCGCCACCTCAACAAGGCAAGACGATGTTTACATCGAAACTAAATTGTTGATTTTGAAAGAAAAAATAAGTTTTAAACGATTTGTAATCAGTTTGAAACAAACTTTCAAA
>JBLHLT010000021.1:0-54081 GCA_047621325.1 Oceanicoccus sp. | reverse complement strand
TTTGAAAGTTTGTTTCAAACTGATTACAAATCGTTTAAAACTTATTTTTTCTTTCAAAATCAACAATTTAGTTTCGATGTAAACATCGTCTTGCCTTGTTGAGGTGGCGCATTCTACGCATCTGAGCTTTTCTGTCAACGCTATTTTGCAATTAACTAGAAAAGAATTGAAATGGCTCGACAAAGGGCAATCACAGGGAGCGGACTCCCTGTGAATTCCGGTTACTTCTGCTTAGTTACCTCATACGCTTTTGCATATGCGCCGTTACTATCAACTGTCCAAGACTGTATTTTCATTTGCCCTTCTTTAAGCTCAATCCAAAAGAAACCTTTAGTGTCATCTTGCTGCCAATTCGCGGCATTGCGATCTGGGTCAACGAACGACCTGCTTTTGGCGCCCCCACCCGACACAATAAACTCGGTTTTACCGCAACTATTAATCGGCTGTAAATATTGCAGGTCATGATCATGACCTGTAATCAGTAAGTCTACTTTATCGCACACGTTCTGCTCTAAGAAGTTCTTCCACACGATACCTAGTAGTGGCACACCATCTGAAATACCCGCATTACCGTGGCGACCATTTGATATAAGTGGATGATGGGCAAAGGCGACTTTCCATTGACCAAACGAGTTGGCCAGTGCGCCATTCATCCACGTAGCTTGCTTTTGCTTATATGGTTGCTGCCAATATTCAATATTAGCATCCGCCAACGCCGCAAGTGGATTTGAGTCTAATGAATAAAAGTCCACCAGCGGCGTGGTGGCATTCAGTGGCGCGGTAAATTGGTAATAGCGAGCCGGCATCGTCCATTTATCACTGAGCCTATCTTCTTTATAGGTATAAGCGACCTGATGCTCTCCCTTGGAATTCTCTAGACCTTCACCTTCAAAGTGAGAATTGTCGTGATTACCAAGTGTCATAAAAAATGGGAAATCTAAATTTTCGTAAGGTTGCTCAAATTTACTCAGCCATTGTTCATCTTCTGGACTATCAACGCCTGAGTCATAGATGTTATCTCCCAGACCTAGTGCAAAGTCACAACCCTGCTGCGCGCAAACACTTTCCATTGCTATGGAAACTTGATACTGCCCTTCTTTACCTGTCCCCATATCTCCAATCGCAATGAATCGAACGATACTATTTGGTGAAGGAACAGGATCTGGGATTTCAACTGGTGGCTTAGACATAGCTGCCGCGTTTGCCGCTATCAAGGTGCCTAGGATCGTTATTATTTTTTTCATTTTAAATGCTCCCTTTTTGAAGTGAAGGGACATTACAGTATTAATAAGTAACAATTCTATGACTTCAACCGCTCAAATAAGCCAAAACTCCTAGATAAAATCAGCCGAATTTATGTGAATGTGAACAACCTATCCTCAATCTGACAAATCTCGGCCAATCATCCACCTAGCTGATTGAAATCTAATGAGAAGCCACTCTGCTCAAATTACGTAAGCAGATACCAAGCAAAAATAGTAATAGGGTAAAACACATAAGAATGCCCACTTAGTATGCAGAAGAGTCTGAAGACTAAAACATTTAGATAGGGATAACGAGAAGAGAAACCGGTAGAAAATGCTGCTCGTGTTGAACAGTTAGCAGCATTTGCTGGCAATAATACTGCTAACTATTGTTGAACTATATGTAATACAGCACCAAATAAACCGTTAACAGTACCGCGACCCATACCACCATGGTTTCTGTGGGCCACAGTTTTGCAAAATAGCCTTTAGGTCGATCTTGCTCTGTATCATAGGAATGATGAATCATTTGTTTAACTAAATTCATCACTGCATTTTCAAAGCGCTCATATGCTTGATAGACCGCACAAGCAATTCGCTTGATAAACGCAGGGGCCAATTTACGGTAGAACCAATCAACATCTAGGTTAGTAGATGGCAGCTCTGGCGGATACAGCTTCTGTAGATTCAACCAAACAAACGCTAGCGCAGAGAAGAATAATAATTGTAATTGAGTCAGTACATGGGTTAAGTCATATGGCTGATAAGTATTTTCCCAAGGAAGTAACGCATAAACCGTTTGCGCAGGAAAAGTACCAATGACCACACACAATACAGCAGCAATGGTCATAGCAATCAACATATTACGTGGTGGCTCAGTGGTGCGAATACCTGAATCGTGTGCGAAGAATGCAAAATATGGGATTTTTATACCCGCATGGTGGAATACACCCGCCGCCGCAAACAATAGTAACAACCAAACCACATCATACCCTTCTGCTACCGCGGCACTCATAATCATGGACTTAGAAACAAAGCCACTAAATAGCGGGAAGGCAGAAATAGACGCAGCACCGACAATACAAAGAATAGCTGTCTTGGGCATACTCTTATATAGCCCACCCAATTCAGAGCCGTTAATTTTGCCTGTCATGTGTAAAACAGCGCCCATGGTCATCATCAACAGGCCTTTAAATATCACATCATTAAAGGCATGCGCCACAGCACCATTTAGAGCTAATGCTGTGCCGATACCAATACCCACAATCATAAAACCAATTTGGTTTATTAAACTGTAGGCCAGCACGCGACGCAGGTCGTTTTCAATTACAGCAAAAAAGATTGGAAAACACGCCATGGTGATACCAATCCAAACCAGTATTTCTTCACCTGCAAAACTACGAGCAAAACAATAAACGGCCACTTTAGTCGTAAACGAGGCTAAAAAGATGGTTCCTGTTGGCGTGGCCTCTGGGTAGGAGTCTGTAAGCCAATTATGCAAAAAGGGAAACGCGCATTTAATACCAAAGGCAAAAAAGATTAACCACGCGCCGATTTGAGCTATACCTTCATGCTCAAGTCCAATCTCATTAAACAGTAAACTACCATTGACTTGAGCCATAATTAACAGGCCAGCCAGCAGCATGACACCGGAAAGTACTTGGATGATTAAGTAGCGTATACCTGACGAATAAGCTCGGTCCGTTCGGCGGGCCCAAACTAAAAATACAGAAGTTAAGGCTAACAATTCCCAGAAGATAAACAGTGTTAATAGATCACCAGCAAACACAGCGCCCACAGCGCTAGCCGCATAAGCAAGTCCTGCGACATGCTGTACGGTATCTTTTACATGCAATGCATATATAACCGCAATGAAAGATGCGATATGAAAAAGGTACCCAAACATCATACTAAGCTTATCAATCCGCACAGGCTCTAATGCATAACCCATAAACTCAGCAGACCAAAAAACACCATGCTCTAGGCCCATTAAATTCAAAGCACCTACAACCGGAGCGGCAAGCATAATAATATTGCGGAGCCAGCCACGTAAAAATAACGCAGCTAACGCACCAAGCATCAAGGGCAGAAATGGAATGACATTACTCATCGTAATAATCCTCGCTACGCATCAAAAACGTACGCATCCATTTCGCGATGAATACAAGAATGGAGCATCCTACAAAACCATAAATGGCATAAAATGCAGGAATATTTTCCCAACTATGGTAAACATGGCGATGCACAATAAAATCCGCCAACACTAGTAAGACACAAATAACGTAAAACACCTTTAACATCTTATTGATGTTTTCTGGCTTTTCGAAGAAGCCTTTTGGTTCATGCTGCTCAGCCATTAACCTTCTCCACTTACATAAGTTGACACACCCGGGATCAAATTAATTAAGTCGATCAAGGGCTGAGGATAGAAAAATAGCGCTAGACACCCAAAGGACGTCACACCTAATGCAATTAATATTGGTAATGGCGCTTCCTTGGTTTCACTCCATGACCAAGGCGTACCATTTTGAGGCTGGCCTTTGAAAAAAGCCTTAATAGGAATTGGCAATAGATACGCAATGTTCAATAACGAACTAATCATTAACACCGCTACTATGATCAACTTGTCAGCTTCTAACGCGCCAATCGTCAGATACCACTTACTCCAAGTACCTGCCATGGGCGGTAAGCCAATAATACTGATAGCCCCAATAGCAAATGCGGCCATGGTCAGAGGCATTTGACGCCCCAGCCCTTCCATCTCGCTAATGTTCTTTTTATGGCTGGCTACCAAGATGGCACCCGCACAGAAAAATAAGGTAATTTTGCCCACCGCATGGGTTGCGATGTGCATAGCCGCACCGGCAGAAGCAATTGAAGTTGCCAGTAACGCCCCTACCACAATGTAACTCAACTGACTGACAGTCGAATACGCAAGACGAGCTTTAAGATTGTCTTTAGTCATAGCAATACAAGACGAGAGCAAAATAGTCGCTGCGCCTATATAAAGCATCACATCTGTTGTCGCTAATTCTTTCAGCTGATCTAAACCGAAAATGTAGATCATGATTTTTAAAATACTAAACACACCCGCTTTCACTACGGCCACCGCATGTAATAAAGCACTTACCGGTGTTGGCGCCACCATGGCAGCAGGCAACCAACGATGGAAAGGCATAATGGCCGCCTTGCCGATGCCATAGCAAAATAAAACCAGCAATACACTCAATATGACCTTACTATGGGAATCATCAAATATACCGCCGGGGTGAAACTCCAACGTCCCTGCAACGCTATACGTCCCCACAATGGCAAAAAGTAAAAATACAATAGAGGTACTGAGCAATATACCCAGGTAAATACGTCCACCCTGCTTGGCGGCATCTGTACCTGCATGGGTCACTAAAGGATAAGTAGATAGGGTTAACACTTCATAGAAAATAAATAGCGTTAACAAATTACCAGAGAAACAAATGGCCATTACAGAAGAAATTGCCAAAGCAAAACAACAAAAGAAACGGGTCTGATTTACTTCATGATGGCCACGCATATAGCCTATGGCGTATATAGTAGTGACTATCCAAAGAAAACTGGCTACCAGAGCAAACAACACCCCCAAAGGTTCAACGGCAAAGTTAAGACCCAAGTTTGGAAAAATCTCAATAACATCCAAACGCAGCTCAACACCATTGAAGGTATAATCGGTAATCGCAAGCACAATCGTAAATAAGATTGTCGCCGTGGTAAGCGTTACGGCTTCACGAAGATTTGGATACCTACCCGTTGCAATCACAATCAACGCGCCGAGAAATGGAACCAGTATCGACAAGGTAATTAATTGAGAAGGTTCAAGCCACTGCCAAATATTCATGGTGAAACCTCCTGCCCACTACTCACTTCGCTACCATGTAACGAATCCATCATCACACTGATTTCAGAACTGTTTTGAAGGAGTATTTCAGCAGCACCTTCGGCAGCCTCTATGGTTAAACTGGTATCAATACCAAAGTAAATATTGGCTATCACCAATATCCACATTGGCACCAGCATTAATAACGGGGCTTCTTTTATTTGATTAGATTGCGATTCATCGGGTTGTTGAAAGTAAGCGGCTTCAAGAATTCGACCGATATAAATCACAGCCAATAATGAGCCACCCAATACAAGTGCTGCGATTAACCAATGATTCTGCTCAAGAGCTGCACTCACTAAATACCACTTGCTAATGAAACCAGCTGTCAGCGGTACACCAATAATACTTAAACCTGCGATGGTAAAAGCCGCCATAGTGAGAGGCATCTGCTTACCAAGACCTTTGAATGCTGAAATCTCTACCGAACCTACTCGATAAAACACAGCACCTACTGCCATAAAGAGTGCACCTTTCATTAAAGCGTGATTAAAAATGTGAATCATGCCGGCCATCAAGCCGGTAACACTGAATAAGCTCACACCTAAAATCATATAGCCAATCTGACCCACACTACTGTATGCCAAAACTGACTTCACATTGCTTTGCACTGTCGCCATATAAGAGCCTTTGAAAATAGCCACGATGGCTAAAACCATCAAGATTGCTCCCATACTCATTTCATTAAATACATGATCCGCACCAAAGATAGTGAAGATGAAACGGATCATCACATACACCGCCACTTTTGTAGCAGTACTGGCTAAAAATGCAGATACCGCTGAAGGCGCATGGGTGTAGGCAGGTGGCAGCCACATATGGAGCGGAAATAAAGCTAACTTGATACTCACACCCACCATGATGAATGCTAAGCCGGTATTAATGGTTCGAGAACTGTCGTAAAAATGAATTCTATCTGCAAGATCAAGCATATTGAGTGTGCCTGTCTTCATATAAAGCATACCCACACCAATCAAAATAAAGGTGGCACCAATAGTCCCCATAACCAGATAACGAAAAGCAGCAGTTAAACAGCGTCTATCTGATGACAAACTGACCAATGTATAAGTGGCCAATGAAGATATTTCTAAAAACACGAATAAATTAAATGCATCACCCGTGACCAAAATACCGGACAGCCCAGCTAAACATAACAAGTGTGCCGTGTAATAAAAGGCGTGTTTTGAAGGCTCAATTTCTTTTTCAATACTGTCTTTAGAATACAGTAAGACCAAGGTTGAAAGCGCCGAAACCGCCAATAATACAAATGCATTGGCAGTATCAACTCTCAGTTCAATCCCCCACGGTGCAGGCCATCCACCAACTTCATAACTAATAACACCATCAGAAAGTGTGGCTGCTAATAATTGCCAAGCTACAAAAAACGCCCAGCCGCTAATAAAGGTTGCAAAACCCCAAGTTAGAATTGATCGACCTAAGATCAATACAAATGGCGCAGCAATTAATGGCAAAAGAATAGGAAATGCCGCTAAGTGTTGTTCAAGCATTAGATTGCATCATCCTTGTTTTCAAATTCGTTTTCTTCCACTGTGCCATAGGCCCGCTTTATTCGAACAATTAACGCAAGCCCCACTGAAGTAGTCGCAACCCCTACAACAATGGCCGTCAAAATTAATACATGCGGTAAAGGATTAGAATACTGCGTCACCCCTTCCATCACGATAGGTGCCGTGCCACCTGTTACTTTACCCATAGAGATATAAAGCATGAAAACAGATGTTTGAAATATATTGAGACCCACAATCTTCTTAACAAGATTATTGGCTGAAATTACAATATAAAAGCCGGCCATCATTAGGAACACGACAATCCAGTAGTTGTAGTAATCGAGAATAAAATTCACTGGACGTTTGACCTCTCTGCTTGACTGCCAAAGGCGTAAAAAATACTCAGCATGACCGCAAATACCGTAATACCAACACCTAGTTCGATAATAATGATGCCGTAATGTTGACCTGCCAACGGATCAGCCACCAATTTATTGTAATCAAG
The DNA here is from genome assembly GCA_047621325.1 of Oceanicoccus sp. Classification (GTDB taxonomy): domain Bacteria; phylum Pseudomonadota; class Gammaproteobacteria; order Pseudomonadales; family Oceanobacteraceae; genus Bermanella. Next base: position 46,914 of record JBLHLT010000021.1, on the reverse strand, counting down.
GAAGTGGCCGCCTTTATACATGCTGAATAAGCCGACACTGGCGTAAAGAATCACACCGAATGACGCCATAAGCTGTAATACTTTTGGCGCTATTACCTTAAATGCCATTGGCAAACCAAATACCAAGGCATACAGAATAAACGCTGCTGCAGCTATTACCCCTGCTTGGAACCCGCCACCTGGGCCAAAGTCCCCATGAAATTGCACATAAAGAGCAAATAAAATAATCAAAGGTATAATAAGTTTTGCCACAACATGCAGTACTTGATGAGTTTCTAATCCAGATTCAGGGGTATTGTCTTCTTCGCGTCGAGCCACACCTAACAACGCAAGCACACCAATCATGGCTGAAAACACCACCACAGTTTCGCCCAAAGTATCAAAGCCACGATAACTGGCTAATACTGAAGTCACCATGTTTGGCAAACCCACTTCCTTTGGTGATTCTTCGATATAGCGAGGCGCTACATGTTCATGAATCGGATTATCAGCATGGCCAAACGGAGGCATATCTAATGTGCCGTATATAAGTGCAGCGCCCGTCACAACAACCACTAACAAAGGTAAAACAGAGGAGTGTTTACTTTCCTTTTCTGTGCGCTCGGTTAATGCCAATGTACCAAGCATCAACACTGTGGAAATACCCGCCCCTACCGATGCTTCGGTAAACGCAACATCCACAGCATCAAGACTCACAAAAATAAGGGCTGATAAAAAACTATAGATACCAAACAGCATCACCACAGCAAACAGATCTTTTAGGAAGATTACTCGTAAGGCCGTAATCGCCAACATTCCTAACAATACTAAATCAATTAACTCAGCCATTCGTGCTTTGCTCCTGTGGCTTTGCTTTTGTCTCAGCTAAAGACAGTAGACCTCCATGACGAGCCGACTTAGCAAGGGCATGAGAAGCGGTAGGACTTGTAATCATCAAGAAAATTAAAATGAATAATAACTTGCCAGTATTAAGATCGAATGACGTTTGGAGTAATAAACCACCGATAATTAAGATGGCTGAAATAGAATCAGTGACACTAGCTGCGTGCACTCGGGTAAAAAAGTCAGGAAACTTAAAAAGTCCAACTGCGCCACTTACACCAAAAAACACACCGGCTATAAGTAAGATGCTACTGACAATATCAAGAGCGATCATGTCTCACCTTTTTCATTAATGGTTATTCAACGGGTGCGGTGTATTCAAAAAACCTTAATACCGCAACCATTCCGATAAAATTTATAAGCGCATAGACGATAGCAATATCTAAAAAGTCCGGGCGACCCATGAAAAACCCAACCGTTGCAATAAATAAAACGGTTTTAGTTCCAAACATGTTTACACCTAAAATTCGGTCATAAACAGTAGGGGCATTTAGCGCTCGCGCTAATGCAAAACCCATTACCATTAAGATTGCAATACAAGCTGCCGCTAACACTCCTGTCATTTTTTCTCACCTAACATTTGCGTGATTTTGCTTTCCATTTTCCCTTCACCAAGACTATCAATGGACGCTTCTTGTAAAGCATGAACCGTTATCTCGTTCGACTTAAGGTCCACACAAAGAGTACCTGGCGTTAAGGTAATTGAGTTGGCATATAAAACATGATGTTTAGGGGAAGCGGTATCGATTGGAAGCTTAGCCAATGTAGGAGAAAGCTTATCCGATGTTCCCCAGACTAATTTGGTCACATGTAGGCTGGATTGTGCAATTTGAGCAATAAGCCAGATGAAATAACGAAATGTTTTGTGATTGATATTGACGGTCATAGGTTCTTTATCGACTGCATCCATTCTTTTTAAAACAAAAAGAACAATGACAATGGATATTACGCCAAAACTTAATAGCAATGGCTCAATGTAACCTGAGAGTAACAACCAAAAAATACTGAGCAATCCTGCCCACTTACCAATATGCATAAAATTTAATCTACTTAGCTGGTATTGTCCTATGAGTAAAGCATACTCAACTGACTTTATCTAACAAATGGTATCAACTCGCATGTTAGTTATATAGCGTCAAGAAAGGAATAACAGAAATAGTGACTATAATTTTAACTTATATACCCCCATACCCAGTAAGATTTTAATATTAAAAAAAGATCTGCAAACCGGTTAAAGTAAATCAAGCCAAATGCAAAGTATGGGCATCCCGCCATTTAAAATACTTTATATAAACAAGCTTTAATTAACTGATGCAGTATCAGAAAATCAAAACTGAATACCTATAGTTTCTAACATCCAATGCTCCCTACCCATCACCTTTTCATAAGTGAATCGACAAACTCGTCCCTAACTTTTCAATATGCACCAATTAAGGTCAATCAACGACTCTAGTGGCGATAAATTACAATTAGACACCTGATTTAAAGAAGGTGGTTTGTTATACTGCGCCAAATTTTAGGGGGCTTTCATGAGCAAGCAAAAAGCAGTTGTCATTTATAGTGGAGGTATGGATTCCTTTACTCTTTTAAATCGTGTGATTCATGACGGATATGATGTTTACGCCCTAACCTTTAATTACGGTCAAAAGCACGTCAAAGAAGTAGAAGTGGCATCCACTGTCTGCCAGAAACTAAACGTGCCCCATAAAATATTGGATATTTCACCCATTAATCAGCTTATGCAAAGCTCGTCTTTGGTGGGCAGCATTGATGTTCCTGAAGGCCACTACCAAGCTGACAACATGAAAAGCACCATGGTGCCTAACCGCAATATGATTCTACTATCATTAGCCATTGGCTATGCTGTTGATATTGAAGCTAGCAAAGTCTATTACGGTGCCCATTCAGGTGATCATGTTATTTATCCAGACTGTCGTCCTGAATTTGTACATGCAATGAATGACGTGGCAAAGATCGCAAACTATGAGCCAATCTCAATTGAAACACCGTATTTGAATTCAACTAAAGGTGAGATTTTGAAAGATGGCCTTAGTATGAACCTAACCTATGAACATACTTGGACCTGCTATAACGGCCGTGAAAAAGCATGTGGCAAATGTGGCGCGTGTGTCGAACGCTTAGAGGCGTTTGCTGATAATCATGCTACCGATCCGGTTGAATACGAATAAATGAAAGCCGATTCCTTCAGAGTTAAAGAAGCGTTTTACACCCTACAAGGTGAAGGCGCTCGTGCGGGCCGTGCATCTGTTTTTATTCGTTTTAGTAAATGTAATTTATGGAACGGCAAAGAAAGCGGCCGCGAAGCTGCACTTTGCCAATTCTGTGACACCGATATCACTGGCATCGATGGTGAAAACGGCGGGGTGTATTCTCAAGCGCAACTGGTGCAGTTGGCGTTAGATTTATGGCCGCAGGGTAAATTAGGGAAGCCGTATGTGGTTTTCACTGGTGGAGAGCCAGCGCTACAGCTGACTGAGAATCTAGTAACTGAATTTCAGCAACATGATTTCGAATGCGCTGTAGAAAGTAACGGCACACTCCCCTTACCTAGTAATCTAGACTGGGTATGTATCAGCCCTAAAGGGAGAAGTCAGGTCATTATTGCGCAATGCAATGAATTAAAGCTGGTATATCCGCAAACTGACTTAACACCTGACGATGTGACGCATATTCAGGCCGAGTATTACTACTTATCCCCCATGGCCGATTACGGCATCGAAAATAGTGGCATGATCATTCGTGAAAACATGACATCGGCCACCCAATACTGCTTAAACAATCCTATTTGGCGAATGTCACTACAAACCCACAAATTGCTTGGAATTGCCTAAGCAGCACGTTAATTAATGTCTATGCTTTAACTAGATCACCAATGAAATCTAGTTATGGCTCCTATTCCATTTATTAAATATGCAATTATGTTTATGAACCGCCTGAGCTTCGTAAAGAAGTTCATCGTAGTAAGCATATTATTCAGCCTGCCGCTGCTCATTCTTGGTCAGGCCTTATTTTATGAAATTAAAGAAAACATCAATACCACTAAGGCAGAACGGGAAGGCATTGTCTTACTGCAAAAAAGCTACGAATTATTATTCGCCGCTGCCGCTTATCGTGATATCCAGCTGGTCGCTAGAGCAAATGGTAGCGAGGAAGTACAAGCACGCATTGCTAGTCGCGCCAAAATCGTTGACCATAAATTAAGTGATTTTGAAAAAGAAATAACCGGGCTATCCAATAGTGGGCTACCTGAGCAACTGAGTATTTTACATAAAAATTGGGATAGCTTTAAAACAGGCTCAGCTGGCGCGGCAGGCGGACCGAATATACAGTTTCAATATTATGATTCCCTAGTGAATAGCGTAGAGCTCATGGTTAATGTCGTGACATACGATCGCAAGTTAATTCATGATCCGTCTTTGAAGACTTTTTTATTAATTAATATCATGATTAAAGATATTCCATCGGTTATCCGCAGCCTTGGCAAAGCAAGAGCTTATGGAGCCTACTCGCTTAGTTTGACCGCATTAGATTATGAAACATTCAAAACTTTAGACAAAATCTATGATGAGTTAATTGCCAATAAACTTTTAATTGAACAAAGCCTAAAATACACATTAGATTTAAACAACCAAAATAAAGACTTAGAAAAAGTGGCTAACAACCTAGTTGAAGGCATTACAGCTGGCTCTGATTATTTTTATCTAAACCTAATCGAAAAAGACTTTATTGACTTAAAATGGAATGAGTATTTTGATGCAATGTCTGAATCGTTTACCCGTATTCATGACGTTATCAACATTATACTTCCCGCCATTGACCAACAACTGGCTAATCGAATCGAACAGCAATACCATAAACTGTATTTGTTTTTGTTTAGTACCATTTTACTTTCCATACTTATTTTTTATCTCTACAGTGCGGTTTATTTTTCAATTCGTAGTCATATTTCAGCGTTCGCATATAAAGCCAGCCAAGTAGCCGCAGGTGATTTAACCGTTAAAATGGATATCGCCTCTAAAGATGAACTATCTGAATTATACAGCGCATTTAATGACATGCTAACGCAATTAAGAGAGCACCAAGATAAACTCATGCAAGCAGAAAAGATGGCGTCACTAGGCAGTATGATTGCGGGAGTCGCTCATGAAATGAATACACCAATGGGAATAATTAAAACGGCCACCAGTCAAATTCAAGAAAGCATGGTAAGCATTGGTGAAAAGTTTAATAGTAACTTAGTCACTAAAAATGACTTTCAGCATTATCTAGCTGATTCACAAGAATGTATGACCTTAATTTCATTAAATACCGAACGCTGCATCTCTCTTATCTCTACCTTCAAACAGCTGAATATTTATCAAAAATCTGAAATAAATGAGACAATTGAGTTAACCGGAATACTAAATGAAATACCGTCTTTATTTAAGCATGACAATTCACATGTAAAAATTGAAATTTCTCACCCACCTTCACTGCAAGCATCAATTGACCCTGAACTATTAACATTAGTAATCGGTAACCTCATAGGTAACGCATATGCCCACGGGTTTACAGGTAAAGATTCTGGCATTATTAAAGTAATTGGCACACAAACACCCACAAATATCTGTATCGAAGTCACGGACAACGGCAATGGGATTGATGAAAGTAATCTCGAAAAAGTATTTGAACCCTTCTTCACCACTAAACGAAACCAAGGGAACGTCGGACTGGGTTTACACATCGTTTACATCGTGGTGACTCAAGCGTTAAAAGGTGATATTCAAATTAACAGTCAACCAGATGGTGGCACCCAAGTAGTTATGTGTTTTAAACACGCTAAAGTGCCACAAGCTAGTTGAAAAATTCTAAGACTCGGGTCACTATAAAAATAAAAGTAGGTAGCCCATGTCACACCCCATTTTACTGGATGTACAACAGAATATTGCCATCCTGACTCTGAATCAGCCTAAACTACGTAATTCCATTTCTGAAATTGAAGTTGTCGATGCTTTTATTGAACAACTCAACATTATCAGCCGCAACGAACAACTTCGCTGCTTAATCATCACTGGAGCCGGATCTGCGTTTTCCAGCGGCGGAAATATTAAGCACATGCTCAATAAAGAAGGCATGTTTGCAGGGGAGGCTAACGATGTACGTGAGAATTATGGCAAAGTCATTCAGCGAATTCCCCTTGCCTTACACAATATCAACATTCCAACCATTGCAGCTGTCAATGGCCCAGCAGTCGGCGCGGGGTGTGATTTAGCCATGTATTGCGATATGCGCATTGGCAGCACAAATGCTCGATTTTCAGAAAGTTTTATTAAAGTCGGACTGATTCCTGGTGACGGCGGCGCTTGGATTTTACCGCGTATTGCTGGATATGGACGAGCGGCAGAAATGGCGTTTACCGGCGAAGCCATTACAGCAGAACAAGCTTACGAATGGGGCATGCTCAATAAATTAGTAAAACCTGAAGATTTAATGGATGAAGCCATGGCGCTTGCGCAGCGCATTGCGGTTAATCCCCCTCAAGCACTAAGGGCGACAAAACAATTAATGCGGGCAGGCACAACCATGCCATTAGACACGTTATTACAAATGAGCGCGGCAATTCAAGCCAATCTGCACCAAACACAAGACCATATTGAAGCGGTATCTGCTTTAATAGAAAGAAGACCTGCTAATTTTAAAGGAAAGTAATGAACTGCCGACTGCCTGGATTAATCGCCTTAATCAGCACTTTGCTATTGGCCTGTGATAGCGGCCTAGGACAAAGTGATATGAAAGGCGTTTTCACCACTGAACACGGCGATTGTGTCAAAGAAGGTGATGTCGGATTAAAAATTCACAAAAATGAACTGCATATCGACTTTTATTGTTTTTTAGAAAAATGTAACGACATGGAAGGCCCTATTCAAAAAGGCGGTTATTTTTATCTTAATGACGATAAAGGCCACTATATTCAAGGGAGAATCATGAGTGAAAAAGCAAATGGCTCTTGGTTTTCAACCATCAACCAACATAAGTGCTCAGGCTCTTGGTTTGCTCTACGCAAAACAGAGTGATTGCAAATGAACAATAGCGAATACTGGATTCAACACCTGCAATTAGACAAGCACCCAGAAGGAGGTTACTACCGCCGTATTTATCAATCGGATGCACTAATTGATACAAAAAATGGCAAACGTCACACCGCGACCGCCATTCACTACTTGCTTCAATCGGGTGATTTTTCTGCTTGGCATCGAATTCAACAAGATGAACTTTGGTTTTACCAACAAGGCGGCCCTCTTGTTATTCGCAGCATTAATCACCAAGGCAAACTATTAACGACCGTTTTAGGTAAAGACCATGGTTTAACTACCTGTATCCCAGCCGATACTTGGTTTTGCAGCGAGCTATTAAACGATCATGCAGATTTTAGCTTGGTAAGCTGTGTGGTGACACCGGGGTTTGATTTCGCCGATTTTGAAATGGCAAACAAAGATGAGCTGGTAAACTTATACCCGCAGCACAGAGATATAATTTGTCGCCTGTGCCGCGAGTGATTTTATAATTAAGGCTGTACGCGCTCAATAACCCACTGGCCTTGAGCATCTTGCTTATAAACAAAGCGGTCATGTAACCGGTTTTCACGCCCCTGCCAAAACTCTATCGAAACAGGTTTCACTTTATATCCGCCCCAGAAATCGGGCAGCGGAATATCACCATTAGAAAATTTATTTTTCATTTGAACAAAGGCTTGCTCAAGCAGTTTACGTGTAGCAACGGTCTTGCTTTGATGACTGGCCCAAGCGGCTAATTGACTATCACGAGGGCGGGACAAGAAGTATTGTGCGTTTTCAGCAACCGATAATTTATGCGCTTCGCCGCGAATAATCACCTGTCGCTCTAATGACAACCAGCCAAAATGTAGACTGATCTTATTGTTATCAGCCAATTGCATCGCTTTGTTACTTTTCAAATTAGTAAAGAAAGTGAAGCCCGCGTCGTCATACTGTTTTAACAAAACAATACGCTGGCTAGGCATACCATCGTTATCCACTGTCGCCACATTCATCGCGGTAGGATCCGTGAACAAGTTGGATTCAATGGCTTGCCCTAACCAGCGCTTAAACTGCTCAATTGGGTTTTCATGTAAATCTTTTAGGTGTAATTGCTCTGTGCCATATTGGCGACGAATATCGGCTATGTCATTCATACTAGATGCTCAACTTAAAACAGATACACAGTATAACGACAAACTGATTTAGACTTTTAATTTTTTCTCTTTTTTCCTTATCCTATACTTCACCAAATATATCGGCATGCTTTGATGATCAAATATATCCACAACCCCTATTTAGGCCTACGGTCTTGGATTGATTACATATAAGCATCATTTCCCACTTGGCAGCTTCATTGATAACCGTACAATAGCCTTACATTCATTTATGATTATTTTGTATGAGTAAGCGTAATAAGCGCGAAATCCCTATTTTCGAGCACCCTATCATCGAAACCCACTGTCACCTTGATTACTTGAAAGAGAATCCTCTGGCGGTCACCCTTGCCAATGCAAGATCAGCGGGTATTGAGAAAGTCATCACCATTGCTGTCTCGCCGGACAACCTAGATACCGTCATGACACTGATTCAAGAAGATGACATGTTATGGGGGACTCAAGGGGTACATCCACATGATGCTGAAAAATACACCCCAGAAACCGGGGATAAAATTCGTGAACAGGCTTTACATGCGCGCATTGTGGCCATTGGGGAAATTGGTCTAGATTATTTTTATGACAACGCTGACCGTGCCATTCAGCGTCAAGTCTTTCATGATCAGCTCCAGATCGCCGCTGATCTCGACTTACCCGTGGTGATTCATAGTCGTGAAGCTGACGATGACACCATTGAAATATTGCAGCGCTTTGAAAACACATTAAAACGCAGAGGCGTGATTCATAGCTTCACTTCTGGGCCAGAACTTGCCCAATACGCAATCAATCAAGGCTTTTACTTGGGATTCAATGGTATTTGTACCTTTAATACCGCCGAAAATGTGCGTGATATCATCCGAATGACGCCACTTGAGAATATTATTCTTGAAACCGATGCTCCGTATTTGACGCCTGTTCCCTATCGCGGAAAAGAGAACGCATCCTGTTACTTACCTTTCGTGGCCGAAAAAGTAGCCGATGTGAAAAACATCGATATTAATATCTTTTTACCTGCCGTCTATGCCAATAGCCAAACATTGTTTTTTCCTGAGTAATATTTATGACACCTCTGACGCACAGCGCTTTTTGCAAGCGTATCATCATTGATGAATTGGACTGCCTACACATTCAGCATCCTAAATTTTTTGCTGAAATCTGCCTCCAAGGTGCGCAGTTAACACAATTTACCCATTCATCACTAGGTGAATTTGTATGGTTAAGCCCAAGCGCCCAGTATAAAAAAGGGCAAGGATTACGTGGCGGCGTGCCTATTTGCTGGCCATGGTTTGGTGTACTCGATAAAAACCCAACCAAAATTTCGCAGGCGGTCGAAAGCGAAAGAAATGCCCATGGATTTGCTCGTACACAAATGTGGCAACTACAGCAGATAACAGAAAGCGTGCATGGCGTCAGCATAGAAATGACGCTAACCGAAAGCCCAAGCACATTGGCTATTTGGCCGTTCCCATTTGAATTACGCTGCCTGTTTCATTTTACTGATGAGTTAAATATTGAGCTAACCACATTAAACACAGGGAATCATCCATTTTCATTCAGCCAAGCATTGCATACTTATCTTGGCATTGAAGCAATAGAGCGCGTTCGTATTTCGGGTGCTCATAATCACAACTACATTGATGCGTTAGACCACTGGCAAACAAAACAACAAACGAATCACATTCAAATACAGCAAGAAGTGGATCGTATTTATTTAGGTGAGATTGAATATCAATTGTTCGACGGTAAAAATACCTTAACGATTAATAGCAACAGCGCTTCAAGTGTCGTGTGGAACCCTTGGATTAATAAAAGTAAAACCTTAAGCCAGTTTCCGCATAATGCATATAACAATATGCTGTGTATTGAAAATGGTAATATCTTAGGTGACGCCGTCACGTTAAACAAGAATGAGCGTCATAGTTTAACCATGGCACTCAAAAAATATTAAACGGTTAAATACGAACGTTTAAATTATTGATAATTTAAACGTTTCGCTAACCACTGAGTCAAACTAATATAATGAATGCCCAATAAACGATATAAGATATGAATCACATGTGCATCCCACCCGACCATAATCCGCGGTTTATTTTTCTTGATACCCGCTACGATAATTTTAGCCGCCTTTTGAGGGGTCGTTTGCGCTAACTTATCAAAGCTTGCGGCTAACTCAGTGACATCTTCATCGTCACTCACCCGTGCATTGCGGGCGATGTCTGTAATAATGCCACCAGGGTGAACACAGCTGACGAAAATATGCTTATGCTTCATTCCCATTTCTTGACGCAGGGCTTCGGTGTATCCGCGAACAGCAAATTTTGCGGCGTTGTAACTGCTCTGCCTAGGAATGGCAATCATGCCAAACACACTGCTGATATTAACAATGTGGGCATCAGCCGCTTGCTTTAGAAAAGGTAAAAAGGCTTCACAACCATTAATGACACCCCAGAAGTTAATATTCATTAACCATTCAAAATCTTCTCGCTTGGTGTCACCCGCCGCACTCGATAGCGCAACGCCTGCATTATTTATGACCACATTAATGCCACCAAACTCTGCCTGTACAAGCGCTGCGTAATCAAGCATGGCTTGCCGATCAGAGACATCCAACACCTGAAGATGCACTCGCGCATTAGATATTTCATCCAATATACTTTGTTTAGTTACTTGCAAGCTTGCATCGTTAATATCAGATAACGCCAGTACACAACCTTGATGGGCCAATTCAATCGCTAATGCTCTACCGATACCGGAACCCGCACCCGTAACAACTGCGACTTTTTCAGAGAATGATTTCATCTAACTGCCTTTTTTATTATATTAAATTACGTGTTCATTCAAACAAATCTGCTTTAGTTTTATTAATCGTTTTTCTACATTTTTACTATCAAGTTCAAGCCAAACACTCGCAGCTTCTAGGCTATGAAACGACATCACTAAATTATCACTCCCCCAAAAATAATCACTGTAGTTACTGGCAAGTTCCCACGTATTGGCATTAATCAACAAAGCGACCTTGATAAACGTATATGCTTGTCGCGCTAAAATACGTTGGCTAAAAATTTCAACCCCAGCTTGATCAACATCAAACAGAGCATCACGGCAATCGACTATCACCATAGATTGTTTTTCTATTAAAGCATCCTCCCTTTGCTGCGCTTCGTGCTTTAGCAGTTCATTAAGCGTAATGACGCCATTCCAGTATTCAAGCACGACCGATCCCTGATTAAATACACCGTACTCATTTGCCATAGTGGACTCCAATCAAATTAGTTAAAATATACTAAGCTGATTAACAGAAACATCGGGGAAATAAGCCAATTTTCTTGAATAATCGGTTACAATGAAGCTATTAATTGATTAAGTGAAAACATCATGAGTAAAGGCGCAGACAAGCATCAAGGGCGATTAAACGAGCTAAATTATTTTGGCAAAGACTTGGCTCGTCGCTGTAAAAGCCATTGTGAACTATGTGACAATCACGGCGTAAAGCTTTTTATTCACGAAGTGCCTCCGGTACCCGCACAACCGGATCTCGAACATTGTATTTTTATCTGTGAGGCCTGCAAATCACAAATAGACAAACCCAAAACACTTAATCCCAATTACTGGCATTGTTTACACACCAGTATTTGGAGTGACGTCCCTGCGGTACAAATTATGGCGGTACTGGTTGCAAAAACCTTAGCGCCAAAAATCGATTATGCCGTTGAGCTATTGGATCAAATCTATCTAGATGAAAGCCAAGAAGAATGGCTAGCCGATGCCGAAGCAGATCTATTAAAGAAAAAATAATAACCTGCCTATATTCTTTATAGCCATTGCAGCATAGGCGCTGCAATGTGCTTATCTAATGTTCGTGTTTGCCCATCTTGAAATTGTATTCTCCAATGGTTTTGTGTCTCACTTTTAATCATTCCCTGTCCAAACGTTTTATGAGCCACCCATACCTCTATTTCGGTCTGTGGTTTCACCTGTAGTTTAGGTGTGCTCATGACTGGCTTTTCAGCCACCGTCGCTTTAAATGTTATTTCCCACCCCAAGGCACTGGCGTATTGCTCTGCATGTGTAATTACACCTTTTGGCATAGCCAGTTCTTGCGCTGATTGTGCAATAGCAGGCTGTAGCTTTAATAATGCTGGCACGTGCATGGCTTCAATAAATGGGCTAATGGTTTTTTGGTCTGGCGCAGTATTAGTATCCGCAGGGCAAATTAAATGCAATTGATTCATGGCGCGAGTCATAGCCACATAAAATAAGCGCCGCTCACTTTCTATTGATGAAGCTTGCTGCATCTCACCATCACTTTGATACGGGTAATAATGATTATTTAATGCAGGCAATATCACCACCGGCCACTGTAAACCTTTCGCCCGATGAATCGAGCTAATGACCACTCCCGTATTTTGCTCTTGCTGCTGCTTAACCTGTGTAAGCCCTTGTAAATATTCATACGTGTTGGCAGCACTAATATTGAGTTTGGCCATGAACCGTGAAAACCCTTGCACCGTGGCAATACGATCATCCACTTGCTGCCCACTAAATGCACTATCACTTAAGCCTTTATAAAAGTCCGTTTCACGTAGGTATCGGTTAATTAATTGATGCGCGGTAATACGTGGGTGCTGTGCTAATTCAATTAATTGCAGGCGGTTCTCTACTTGTTGTTTTTGCCAAGTAGATAATTGCGATAAATCTAACGCTTTAAACGCCCGAGAAACCTTTTCGTCTGCTTGGGATAATCCATTGGCAATATTTTCTAACTCACTGCGTTTAATTTTTAAGGCCGGAAAGGTTAAAAATATTAGCCAACTATTAAACCGCTTACGCTGGCTATGTAGAAAAAACACACCACTGGCCACTTCAAACAGCATCATAAAAGGCTGTAACTCATAACGCTCTAACACCCAGCTATGGTGCGCCATTTGGTACGGTATATTCTCTTGCAACAAGGCAAGTTCTAGCGGCGCACTGATTCCCCACAACCGTAGCAACACCGCAATATTGTCTGCTGGCGTATCTTGCAGTGCTTGCTTAATTAACGTCAGGGTACGCTGTGCGTAGTCATCATCTTTATGTAATTGCACTTGGGTATTGGGGTTCGACTCATGAGCAATGGCCATGACGGGCTGACGCTGTTTATTAAGTTGAATCAACTGATTACTTAATAACGCCACATCATGCCCGTAGCGAAAGCTGCGACTTAATGTGTAGTGCTTAGCGCCTTTAAAATGGTCGTCAAAATAATGCAACATGAAATGGCTACTAGAACCACGAAACTCATAAATGGTTTGATCAGGGTCGCCAATCACCATGACCTTAGCTCGATGACCTGCCAAAGTTTCTAATAAAAATTGCTGTACGGGGTTTATATCTTGGTATTCATCCACCAAAATCCAATCCATATGATTAGCATAATGGGCAGCTAAATCGGGGCGCTGACTAAACAACAAACACGGGTCGTACAACATATCGGCAAAACTAATGCGCCGTTGTTGCTTACGCCAGTCTTCAAAGGCATCAAATACTTGAACAAAAAAACGGCACTGCTTAGGTAAGTCCGATGCATTAAACACGGCTTGCGCTGGATCTAAACACGACTTTACTTGTTCCATAAATGACATCATGGGATCGAGCCATTTCTTTTTGTCATTTAATATTTCTTGGGCAAGGGTCTTGTTGGCATGCTGCTGCATCATTCGCCATAAGATAAGCTCTTGCTCACTTTGCGAAATTAATTTCTCATTAAACGTGGATAAAAAACCCTGCTGAATTAAACCTTGGTAAATTTTTAAGCCAAGCGAGTGAAACGTACGCACTTGCGGCAAAGGGCCCGTCATGACCGTACGTAATTTCTGCGAGAAATCTAACTGTGCAGACTTGTTATACATGATGACCAACAGGCGCTTTGGGTTTTGCCCCTGTTGTAATTGATTACGAATAAAGAGCGCCAAGGTGCTGGTTTTACCTGCACCCGCCACCGCAATCACTTTTGCATGACCTTGATCGTGGGCAATAATGTCTAATTGTTGATCAGTTAACTGCAAGGAGCTTATAACCTATAGGTCTAGTCGATTTAAAGAGCCGCTATTTTAAAGCAATTCACCAGATCTTTGGGCTTTATTCACACTTTATTGCAGTATCCTTTTTGTTCATTAAATAAACACATACCAACATGAATAAATCCCACTATGCCCATTCATAAGCCAGTGCTAAAATCGCCCCCCAATTTTTAATCATCTTAGAGGAATCGCCATGTTTGATGTAAATGAGTATTTCGACGGTAAGGTAAAATCAATCGCGTACAAAACTGAAACGTTGCCAGCAACGGTAGGTGTTATGGCCGCAGGTGAATATGAATTTGGTACTAGCCAAAAAGAAACCATGACAGTGGTAACAGGCGCATTAACCATTCAATTCCCAGGTACAGATGAATGGAAAACCTTTAACCAAGGTGAATCTTTCATTGTTGAAGCTAACGTTAAATTCGGCGTGAAAGTAGCCGTTGATTCTGCTTACCTTTGCACTTACGAATAAGCCGCACCGTTAACTCGGCCTAATTGGCCTTGATGACACAGTATCCTGCACTATTATTAATAGTGTATGGATACTGAACTTCTATTAGATATTACCCCTTTCGACTGGCCTTCTATTTCTATGGCCTTACTTTGCGGCTTGATTATTGGCATTGAACGTCAAGTTCGAGGCAAGCCTGCCGGCATTCGCACATCTGCATTAATTATTCTGGGTACTTACGTCTTTATTGCCTGCTCCATGTACGTATCAAGAAATGCCAATATGACCGACCCTTCTCGTATTATTGGCCAAGTCATCACCGGTATTGGGTTTTTAGGGGCTGGTGTCATGCTAAGCAAAGGGCGCAGCGTTTATGGCGTGACCAGTGCCGCGACCATTTGGGCGTTAGCCGCAGTTGGGGTGTGTATTGGAATTGGTCAATTAGCCAGCGCATTTAAGCTTTCTGTTGTGGTAGTCGTGATTTTATTTGGGGTGGATTACTTTGAAGAGTACAGTCAGAACCTAGGTAAAAATATGCATTCTCGATTTCACCGCTGGCGAAACCGAGATGATGAATAAAAAACATTAAATTAAAGTGCGGCCATCACTGCTTTGTAATCACTGCCATTCACTCTTCGATAACCAATATAAACCGTAGGATAGCCTTGAATTCTCAAGGCCTCTAGCAGCCAAACCTTTTTAGCCGGCTTTTCAACATCGTAATCCACAAAGTCGACATTATTCTCGTTAAAGTCGTTTCTTAGCTTCGTACAATAGCCACACCACGTTGTGCCATACAGTACGATTTTAGGCTCACCATTCTCATCAAAATGCTCACTAAATATACGTTGCTCAGTTGATGTTAGAACTTGCTCACCAAAATTAGCGGCTAATGTCGCCCCATACAGTCCGGGGTTATACCCGTATACTTTATCGTAGCCAACCACCAAAAACGGAAGAGTAGCAGGTAAACCTATCTCTTTTAATAATGAGCGATCTTGATCAAGGTCCACTTCTTCATAAGCCACATCACGCTGATCTAAATTACGACGAGCATCTTCGCATGGTTTGTTACAGCCAGGCTGTGTAAACAACACAGCTCGAGGCTTACCTGCATTATCAAATAAGCCGTCATCAAAGAAGCGCTTAATGTCATTCTGAAAGTGATGCGCGAACCCAACCAGCAAAACAATTATTAGGATCTTCTTCATATTAGGACTCTATGTACTCAACGCTGAATCCCGCTTTTTCGGTCACGCCCATCTTTTCAACTAGATAAGGTAAGCCTTCATTAAGCTGTTGTTCTAAATTCCAAGGGGGATTCACAATTGCCATGCCGCTGCCATACATGCCCAGCTCTTCATCCGCACCAGATACCCAAAAGCGCACATCAAGGAAACTTTTTGGCTTTAAATTTTTCAATTTACGCGCCATGGTTTCACTCATGTTCTGCTTTTCATTACGGTTAATAAGCGGATACCAAATGGCGTACACACCAATAGGAAAGCGTTTAAGGGCTAGCTCTATGGCTGCAACCACATGTTGGTACTCTTTTGCTTGCTCATAAGGGGGATCAATAACCACCATTGCCCGCTTAGTTGGCGGCGGCAGTAATGCCTTTAATCCCGCAAAGCCATCTTGCTTTTCAATGGATACCGTTTTGTCATTCGTGAAATTTTTACGCAGTAACTGAAAGTCTTGCGGGTGTAACTCAAATAATCGTACTTTATCGGCAGGGCGTAAAAATTGACTAACAAACCACGGGCTACCTGGATACAGCTTCAATCGTTCACCTGGGTTCATTTGATTAATCACCCCCATGTAGTCCTTAAAAACCGCAGGTACTTTCTCATCCCAAAGGGTTTGAATACCACCCTGAGACTCATTGGTCTTTTTAGCTAGGTGATCCGTTAGGCTGTAAACGCCAGCGCCACTGTGGGTATCAATGTAAAAATAAGGCTTATCTTTTTTTGCCATGTATTGCGCAATTAATACACAAATCCAATGTTTCATTACATCAGCATGATTACCAGCGTGAAAACCGTGACGATAACTTAACATTGTTAATACCTTTTAAACTGTAAATGATAGGGCTAAACGAGGCATTATAGCGGTTAAGCGCATATAAGGCATGACAAATCCTACCCATAAAAAAAGGGGCTCAAAAGCCCCTTTCGTTATCAATATGGTGGTTTATAACCTCGCCACACAAATGGCACCAACTGTTGTCATTACAACCGTATATGGGAAAGCCATAATCACCATTTTACCGTAAGACAAACGAATTAACGGCGCAAGAGCAGAGGTAAGTAAGAACAAGAAGGCAGCCTGACCATTTGGTGTTGCCACGCTTGGCAGATTTGTACCTGTATTCACCGCCACTGCCAGTAAATCAAAATGCTCTCTAGTAATATCACCTGCATCAAGTGCTGCTTTTACTTCATTAATATAAACCGTCGCAACAAACACGTTATCACTTATAGCAGACAGTGCACCGTTGGCAAAAAACATGATCAAAGGTTGGGCTTGTAAGCTTTGTGCAAATACCCAATTGATAATGGGTGTAAACAAATGCTGGTCATGAATCACCGCTACCACTGCAAAAAACACCACCAATAATGAGGTAAACGGTAAGGCTTCTTCAAAGGCGTGGCCAATTTGATGTTCTTCCGTAATACCATTTAAAGCGGTTTGTAAGACGATAATGGTCAAACCTATTAAACCAACAGGTGCTAAATGCAACGCCAATGCAATCACTAAGAAAACAGCGGCGATGCCTTGAATCCATAACTGAGTCGCTTGAGACTTAGTACGCTTAGCTGTCTCCTGTTTGTCATATTCACTTAGAATATTGTAAACAACCTCAGGGAGCTTATCGCCATAGCCAAATATTTTTAACTTCTCTACCACGACAACCGTCGCCAAACCTGCAAAAAATACTGGAATTGACACTGGAGCCACATGCATAAAGAAGGTAGCAAAATCCCAACCGGCTTTTTCAGCAATCAATAAGTTTTGTGGTTCACCAACTAATGTGGCCACACCACCTAACGCCGTACCCACTGCGGCATGCATTAGCAAGCTACGTAAAAAACCACGGAACGATTCTAAGTCTTCACGCATGTGTTCATGTACCGACTCATCGTTGCCATGATCATGATCATAATGGTGATACTTACGACCCGATGCCACTTTGTGATAAACACTATAGAAGCCCACACCCACCGCGATAATCACAGCCGTTACGGTTAACGCATCTAAGAAAGCCGATAACAAAGCGGCCATAATGCTAAAGGTGAGCGATAAGGCTATTTTTGAGCGTACTCTAAGCAGTAGCTTAGTGAAAATGAACAGTAACAACCCTTTCATAAAGTAAATGCCCGCCACCATAAACATCAGCAGTAGGATGACTTCAAAGTTTGACATGATCTCTATTTTAATTGCTTCGGGACTGGTCAGCCCGAGCACCACGGCTTCAATAACCAGTAAACCGCCAGGTTGTAGCGGGTAACATTTCAATGCCAAGGCAAGGGTGAATATAAATTCTATTATCAGTGCCCAACCGGCCACCGTATAACCAATATCTGGAATCATGACCAGTAGTGGATTAATTAATAAAAAAGCAATTATTGATTTTTTATACCATATTGGGCTGTTACCCAAAAAATTTTGAAATAAGCTGTTCATCGGCTCTATCTTATTGGTTAGTCAAATACATCTAGAACCCAAACTAGGTTAACCCCCAGTGCTATTCATGAATCGTAATATTTGAACTTCTTGGCCTAGGTCGAAATGGTGACGTTCAGGTTTAAGGTTCATGGCTTCACGGATAGCGTGCTTGATTGGTTCTAATTCTCCTGGGTAGCACCTTACAACGGCTTTCAAATCAATACTGTGCTCGTTACCTAAGCATAGTAGTAATCTGCCTTGAGCAGTAATTCTTACCCGGTTACAACTTTCACAGAAATTATGGCTATGAGGAGAAATAAACCCTATGCGGCTAGAATGGCCATCGGCAAACTGCCAATAGCGACTAGGCCCGCCAGTTTGTTCATCACAAGAAATTAAGTCATATTGCTGTGTAATGATGTTTTTTATCTCGCTGCTGCTCATAAATGTCAGCGCACGATCATGTTCCTTTATTTCACCAAGAGGCATCTCTTCGATAAAACTAATACCCAAATGGTGCTGACGAATAAACTCGATTAAATCGAGAATTTCATCATCATTGCGGCCTTTAAGCACCACGCAGTTAATTTTGATATCGGTAAAGCCTTCGGTCTTTGCTTGCATGATGCCATCTAAAACCGTTTGCAAATCCCCTGTGCGGGTTAATTGTTTGAATCGATCAGGTTTTAAACTATCTAAACTGATATTCAAACGATTTAATCCAGCTTGCTTTAAAGGCCCAGCCAAATGAGGCAGCTGACTGCCATTACTGGTCATATTCAACTGCTTCAAGCCAGGAAGGCACGCAATGCGCTCGACTAGTTGAGTAATGCCTTTTCGAACCAGTGGTTCACCACCAGTAAGACGAATATTCGATACACCAAGCTCTACAAATGCCTGAGCTATCAGTGCTATTTCTTCAAGGGAAAGTATTTCTGAACGTGGCGCAAACACCATATCTTCAGCCATGCAATACACACAGCGAAAGTCACAGCGATCCGTTACCGAAATGCGAACATAGTCCACAACCCGATTAAACTTATCTACTAATTGCTCAGCCATGAAACTACCCTAACAAAAACGCATCCGCATAGTATCAACAATGAAAAGGCTACGCATAGTGGTGACCTAATAAAAAGCATTTATATTTTAAAACAATCACTTACAGCACAAAAATAATGCAAGCAAAAAACACCGCGCACCAGCTAAAGGCATTTTAATGGGTACTTTTCCATCCCAGCAGAGCGTTTCGTAAGTCACCCATACGCACAGGTTTAGCCATAAGATCATTCATACCCACCGCCAAACAGTGGGTTTTATCTAATGCCATACTATTTTCAGATACCGCAATAGTAACAGGATTTTGGTCGCGCTTGGCATTAGCGCGGATGGCAAAGGTGGTATCGAACCCATCCATAATAGGCATTTGGCAGTCCATCAAAATAATGTCAAACAGATTTTTCACTTGTAAATGTAATGCATCCTCACCATTTACAGCAATCTCACAATCCCCCCCATTCTAGTGAGCATGCTTATCATCACTTTTTGATTAATTTCATTGTCTTCAACCACTAAAACTCGCTTTGGTAATTTAACTTTGCTTTTTAGGCACCGAAAAACCGGCAAATCAATATCCGCAGAAATCAACGGGGTTTCAAATGGAACATCCCAATTTCCATCTAAAAGGGAAATAACATCGTTCACAAATACTGCATCTTCCTCCACTTGAAACAGCTCTTCTGAAGTCACCATAGAGGGATTTGAGTCATCAGGCATAAAGGTAAGCCACACCCACACACGGCCAGTGATAAAACTAAGATTAGGTAACGTTGACGAGATAGGTGGATTGAGGTGGGCGATTAATAATGTCTTGAGCTTAATACTGTGATTGCTCATCGACTAAAAATTTCGCCCCAGGCCAAATACTTTTAATATCGTGTCACTGGGGCGAACTCTGAGCAGGTGAACTGGGCGATTATGCGTTGCCGAATAAGGCCAAACAACACAAACACACCAGCACAATTAATTTCATGTTTTACGCCGTTATATTATCGGATACATCTAAAGCACGTTCTAATGCGGCCATTCCGGAAGGCAAATCAATATGAGCCCCAGCATGTTTCATACTCATACCCAAAGCATGCAAGGTACGGAACAAATTATGCGCACGACTTTGTTCACCCATTTGCCCAATTCGCACTATGGGTAAACCAAACGAACCTGATATTTCAACTTTATATAAAGCCGACATAGTATTAAGAACCTGCTTACCTTCAATACCGCTTGGCAAATTAATCCCGACCACACTATTAAGACGACTTGCGTTGTTCACAAACAATGTTAAGCCCATGGCTTCAACCGATGCTTGCAACGCTAGACTGCACACCTTATGGCGAGCAAACCGTTTTTCGAGTGTTTCAAGGCACACTTGTCGTAAGGCTTCATGCAACGCCAAAATGCCACTAACCGGCGCCGTATAGTGATAACCCTTCTCTTCCCAAAACTGGCGAGCAAGACGGACATCTAAACACCAATGCGGCATGGGTGCTGTGCGCTCAATAATTGTCGGCCAAACATGGTCACTAAAGGCGATTAACGACACACCTGGGATCGACGCTAACCCTTTTTGACCTCCCGTTATCACCACATCAACCTGCCAATTGTCCATTTCTAATGGCATGGTGCTTAACGTACAAACCGCATCAACCACCGATAGCACACCATATTGACGAGCTAAACGAGTGATACTTGCAAGGTCTTGGTTCCAAACCGTACAAGATGTCTCCCCTTGCACAATCGTCAACACGTCATAATCACCGGCCTTCAATAACGCTTCAACCTTCGCAGGGTCCGCGCCCTCACCTAAAGGCACGTCATAAATGGTCAATTCGCCACCATTACGTTCCGCCATTTCGGCTAAACGAGCACTGAAAAAACCATTTTGAATGCACAAAACTTTACGGCCCGGCCAAACCAAGTTAGTGATGGCCATTTCCATGGCGGCACTGCCCGGCCCAGCTACACCAATAATGTGCTTAGAGCTGGTTTGAAATACGTATTGCGACATCAATCGCACACGTTCAATAACCTGACTCATAGTATCCCCAAGGTGGTTAATCACCACCGAGTTTGCCATGGCCACTTTTTGCGAAACCGGCACAGGACCTGCGCCCATTAGCAATAACGGCTCATTAGGTAAAATACTATCGAGGGGCAAATCAGTAGGAGGAAGAATGGTGGTGGTCAAAATGCAATTCCATACAAAACAAAATAGATCACTGGCAACTCACTTATGATAGTCGCCAATGGATGGATCTGAAGCGGTTAAAAGCGAGCGCGTAAACCGAATGTAACGCCCTCGGCCATGGTCAGCTTATCGTCGTTATCAAGATAAGCCCCCAAGAATCGATAATGCGCATATACGGCGATATCCCAATTAAATGCTAGCTCTAAGCCAGCTTGGTATTCGTATTCAAGTTTTGCTGTATCGTCCCAGTCTCCGCTTAAAAAGAATGGACGTAGATTTACGCCAACATTGGCCTGTAAGCCTGAGACGATGGGCAAAAATAATTGCGCACGCATACCCGCGGCGGTGCGTTCATAATCCAATGCATCATTAGTGGTTTGGCTGATTTCAAAATCGAACTCCGCCCCACCATGTTGTGCGGGGTTGGCTAAATAGCCAAAACCACCGGCACCGATTGTAAGTATTTCAAACTTTTGTGTGCGTAAGTTTGTATCTTCAAGCTTAGCCATATCTTCGCTTTGAAAATAACCCAAATACAGCATGCTCGTGACCTTATCGCCTTCTGTGCCTTTTTGAGTATCACCAATACCTAAGCGGTAATGGCTGATCTCCTCACCCGCAGATAAGTCCATGAATAACGTGTTGTATTCAGCTTGAGCCGTAAAACTGAATGTAAAAACAGATGACACAAGAAACGGCGTGGCTAAGCGTGTAAAAAACGATTTCATTTTGATACCTCATAACAATGGCCTGAGCATACCAAACTTAACCGTGTAAGCAACCGCAAACCCTATAAACTCTAGCCTTCATCACATTTTGTCGTTGCTGAGTAAGACAATAATTCGTTACAATTTACCTTTTTTACCACCGCTATTTGTTCAACATACTGAGTCACAATGGATCGAAATTTCAACGGTTTATCCAAGCGCTTCAATAGCCAGATCTATGGCTCACTGAAAGGCCAGCTACGCTTAAAAATGCTCGATCTTGATTTAGCCGGATTACTTGAGTCACAAACCCCGTTAACGGTTTTGGATGTTGGTGGTGGTATGGGGCAGTTTTCATCTGCACTGTTAGCGCAAGGCCATGACGTCACCATTACCGACATAAGCCAAGAAATGCTCGATGAAGCCAAGCTAAATTTTCAAGAAGTGGCGCCGCAAAAACACGCACAATTTTTGTGTGCCCCATTACAAACGCTCCCTAACACACTAAAACAACCCTACGACCTCGTATTAAACCATGCGGTTTTAGAATGGCTTGCGTCACCACTTGATGCCATCGAGACACTCAACCAATTAGTGAAACCGGGCGGGCATTTAAGTGTGATGTTTTACAACCGCCACGCCATTGTGTGGCGCAACTTAATGAATGGCTCATGGCAGCGTGCGCACAATGATTTTTTTCATCATGAAAAAAATCACCTCATGCCACACAACCCTTTAGAACCCACGGATGTTTTAAATAGGGCGCTGTCTTTAGGGTTGCAGTTACAATCTTGGCGCGGCATTCGTTGCGTGCATGATCATATGCCAACGTTTTTACGAGACAAAAAAACATTGAATGAATTTGTTGAATTAGAAAGTCGTATTGGATTACAACCGCCCTATCGCGATTTAGGGCGCTATGTGCATATGTTGTTTTTTAAACCGGATAACTCATTTTTATGACCCCTGCTATTAAACTTGCACAAAAAAACAAAATCAAACACACCATTCATGAATACCAACATGACGCGAATCATGCCTCATTTGGTGAAGAGGCATCAGAAAAACTCGGTGTATCACAAAGTCAGGTATTCAAAACACTCGTAATCGAGTTAGATACAAAAGCGTTAGCCGTTTGCGTGATCCCTGTCAGCCACACTTTACATTTAAAAGCGGCTGCAAAAAGTGCTAACGCTAAGAAAGCGGTTATGGCGGATAAACAAGATGTGCAGCGCAGTACCGGTTATGTATTAGGAGGTGTTAGCCCGTTAGGCCAAAAGAAACGATTACTCACCTTGATAGATGAGTCTGCCAATGATTTCGATACGATATATGTAAGTGCAGGAAAACGCGGATTAGAAATTGAATTGACGCCACACGATTTACAATCTCTGTGTAGCGCCCAGTTTGCAGCCATCAAAAGCGAGCGTTAAACGTTAGCCATAATCGTTGCACGTAATGGTGCAGGGTGGCCTTCAACTGTTTTGGTCGGGTCATTAGGATCTAAGAAATCTTTGAGAGAGTTATACCCCATCCACTCTGTCGTATGCTGTTCGTCAAGCGTAGTATAATTTTGCTCAACAATGCGTACGTTTTTAAAACCTAAGCGGCGCATCCACTGGCACAGGGTGTTTGCACTTGGCAAAAACCACACATTGCGCATCATGGCGTAACGATCATCAGGCACTAAGACCTCACCCTCTTTGCCTTCTATTACCAAGGTTTCAAGCACTACTTCACCACCGGGGCGAAGGGCTTGTTGCAGTTCGGTTAAATGTTCAAGAGGTGATTTACGGTGATACAAAACGCCCATGCTAAATACAGTATCAAAGGCGCGTAAATTGGCTGGCACGTCTTCCATCTTAAACGGTAATAAATGCACTGGAATGATTTCTTTTTTCACCGCCGCTACGTATTTTTTCGCTGCCTCAAACTGCCAAAAGAATAATTTACTTGGGTCAACACCCACCACACGTTTTGCGCCTGCACCTAACATGCGCCACATGTGATAGCCGCTGCCGCAACCAACATCTAAAATAGTACGCCCGTTAAGCGGTGCCAAATGTGGTTCGATACGATCCCATTTCCAATCACTGCGCCATTCGGTTTCGATGAACGTATCAAAAAACTGAAACGGCCCTTTTCGCCAAGGCATTAACCCTTGTAAAGCCGCCAGCGCTTGCTGATTTTGTTCTGAAGTTATGTCATCACTTTGAAATTCAACCGCGCTTTTATTCAGCTCACATGTCACGTTGTTGAGTTCTGGCAATTGTAAAAAAGCATCCAACCAACGCTGCATATCACCATGAGGTGTGGCCACATAAAAATCATGCAGTTGTTGTTCAATCACGCTCCCCCATTTATTAAACGGTTGTTTTTCCGTTTGCATAAATTCGACAAGATCTTGGTAATAATGATTGAACCAGTTTTCAGTTAATTCCATGAGTTCTATTTAACCGCAATAAACGAAGTAAAATTAAAGCACTGATACCAAGTATAGGCTTTTGAAAAACCAGCCTGCTTTAAACGTTGGATATGATCGTGTGAGGTTTCAGGCACCAACACGTTTTCGAGTGCGCTGCGTTTTTGGCTTACTTCTAAATCGCTGTAGCCATTGGCCCGTTTAAAATCCCAGTGCAATTCTTGTTGCAGCGTTTGTTCGGGTTCATCAAAGCTAATTTTTTCAGATAATATCAACGCACCGCCCGGTAACATGGCATCGTATAACCGTTGAATCAGTGCTTGGCGTTTTTCTAACGGAATAAACTGTAGGGTGAAATTAAGTGTCACGACCGACGCATTATTGTAATCAAATGCTGTGGCGTCGCCTTCAACGAGTTCAACCGGCACCGTGGCATCGTCGATATCCACATAACTTTGGCAACGTTTCAGCATGGCAGCTGCATTGTCGATACCAATCACTTTGCAGCCATCAACCTTTACACCATGACGCATGGCTAATAGCGATGAACCCAGCGAACAACCTAAATCATACAAATGGCTATCCGCCTGTGCATATTGCTCAGTGATAATCCCAATCATGGGAATAATCATATTATAGCCAGGCACAGAACGCTTAATCATGTCGGGGAAAACACGAGCAACAGCCTCGTCAAAAGCAAAGGCATCTAAGGCTTCACGGTCATCTGCGTAAATACGGTCGCGGGACATAACGCACCCAAGGCTCACTAAAAAAGGTGGTGCATTCTACTCAATATAGGCGGGGGTTTCACCTTAACAGGCCTGCTTTTACACAGAATTTGACGGAAAACGTCCTAGTGAGCCTAATCAAAGGGGAGTAGGCTGAAACCTTGTTCATCACGCCGTAATTAATATGCATGCATTTATCACTGGCGCCACCGGTTTCATCGGCCAACATCTAGTCGACCAACTCCTCAAACAAGGCTGGCAAGTCACGGCCCTTTACCGCCATGCACATAAGACCTATCAAACCGAACACGGCTCAATTCAATGGAAGCGTGGGCAACTTCAAAATATTCAAAGCCTGCGTGATGCCATGCCAATGTCTGTTGATGCCGTCTTTCATCTCGCCGCCGACACCAGCAATTGGAGCCTTAACCACCGACGCCAGTATCAAACCAATGTACAGGGCACACACAATCTTGCTGAGGTTGCACTCGAAAAAAAGGCCATTCGCTTTATTCATACCAGCTCTCTTGCCGTCTACGGTTTTCATGACGGACCAATCGACGAATACAGCGAAATGCGCGGCATAGACAGCCCTATTGCGTATTACCGCAGTAAATACCTAGCCGAAGAGGTGATGCGCGAATTTATTAAAAAAGGCCTAGATGTGGTCATCTTAAATCCCAGTGCCGTTCTCGGCCCTAAAGATCAACAAAACTGGGTACGCATGTTTACCTGCATTCACGACGGCACGCTACCAGGCATCCCGCCTGGTCGCACATCGTTTTGTTATGTTGAAGATGTCGCAAAGGCTCATATACAAGCGTTTATTCATGGCCGCTGTAGTGAGAATTATATTCTGTCCGGGCCAGACGCAAATTTTTCGCAGATCTACCACTGGGTTTCTAGCAAACTAAATAACACACCCCACACTCATAC
Source organism: Oceanicoccus sp. (assembly GCA_047621325.1). Classification (GTDB taxonomy): domain Bacteria; phylum Pseudomonadota; class Gammaproteobacteria; order Pseudomonadales; family Oceanobacteraceae; genus Bermanella. Next base: position 20,597 of record JBLHLT010000021.1, on the reverse strand, counting down.
CATTCCAAGTTGGCTGTTAAAATGCAGTGGCTTTTACCAGTCATTGCTCAGCCATTTTACCCGTAAAGAGCCAAAACTCAGCGTAGAAACCGCTTATGTGTTGTGCGCGAATGTGACGGCAGAATGCAATAAAGCGCAACGCGAGCTGCAATTTAAAACCTCTTTAACACTCGAACATATGCTGCAAGAAACATTCGAGTGGTGGCAGTCTCAAGCTCAGCTCAACCTTAACACGTCTATTAAAAACGCTGCCTAAAAGTTAATTGCGCTTAAATATTGGGTTATTGCTACAATGTCGCTTTTGCCATTTATGACGATACCTCTGACCATTCCCATCCTCTATCAAGACGAATACCTGATTGCGGTCAACAAACCCAGCGGCTTGCTTGTGCATAAAAGTTGGGTGGCAAAAGACGCGAAAGAATTCGCCCTGCAAACCGTGCGCGACATGGTGGGCAAACATGTGTTTCCGGTACACCGCCTAGACCGCCCCACATCAGGGATTTTGCTGTTTGCGTTTAGTGGCGAGATCGCACAGCAAGTGCAAAGCCAGTGGCATGAAGCTAAAAAAATGTATCTCGCCGTCGTGCGCGGCTGGTTAAAAGACACGATTAAAGTAGATCACGCGTTAAAAGGCATGGCCGATTACGGTCAAGACAGCGAAACCGAACAAGATGCACAAACTCTGTTTACGCCCTTAGCACAAATCGAAGTAGATGCGCCCATTGATAAATACCCACAAAGCCGCTTTGGCCTTGTGAGGGCACAACCCTTTCAAGGGCGTACCCACCAAATACGCCGCCACTTAAAACATTTAAGCCACCCAATAATTGGTGATGCGCGCTACGGCAAAGGCAAATACAACCGTTATGTGGGCGAGCACTTTGCATGTCCACGGCTACTTCTGCATGCCGCGCAACTCACTATTACTCACCCCATTACACAGCAATCCATCGCCATTAATGCACCCATCGAGGGAGACATGGCTCAGTTATTTGAGCGTTTTAATTGGCCACTCACGTGGTAAAAAACGACCAATCAATTGACCTTGTGTACCAATCATCGCGTTGGCGCATTTAGTACCTTGTATTGCGTTTTTGCATGCTTCACATTGAGCGCATCCCATAACAATAAAAAGGATGCCTCATGTTTGGACAAGTGCAAGACTCCCCACTGTTAGTCAGCCAACTGATAGAGCACGCCGCTCAGCTTCATCCTAATCAGCGCATCATCACCAAAACCGTTGAAGGCGACTGGCACGAATACACCTACAAAGACGCCGCCAAACGCAGCAAACAATTAGCTCAAGCATTGATCGCATTAGGCGTACAAGACGGTGATGTCATTGGTACATTAGCTTGGAATACGTATCGCCATTTTGAATGCTGGTACGGCATCTCAGGCATGGGGGCGATTTTACACACCGTCAATCCGCGCCTGTTTCCAGAGCAACTGGATTACATCATCAACCACGCAGAAGATAAGTTTTTGTTCATCGACACCACCTTTGTCCCTTTGCTCGAAGCCCTACAAAGCAAACTGCCGAATGTAAAAGGCTATGTGATCATGACCGACGAAAACCACATGCCCACCACCACACTCAAAAACGCCCTGTGTTATGAAACCTTATTAGCACAACAATCTGGCGAATATGAATGGCCACAATTAGACGAACGCCAAGCCACATCCATTTGTTATACATCCGGCACCACCGGCAATCCCAAAGGCGTGGTTTATAGTCACCGCTCCAGTTTATTACACAGTTGGGGCATCACCAGCTTAAACGTGGGTGAAATTTGCAGTGAAACCCGTGTGCTGCCGATTGTGCCCATGTTCCATGCCAACGCTTGGGGCTTAGTCTATGCCGTGGCCATGATGGGAGCAGAAGTAGTATTCCCCGGCCCTCACTTAGATGGGGCAAGCGTGTGCGACATGATCAACCGCTATAAAGTGGATTTATCGGCTGCAGTGCCAACTGTGTGGACCATGCTCATGCAACACCTCGCCCAATCTGGCGATACGTTAGAAAGTTTAAACAGTGTATTAATTGGCGGCTCAGCTGTGCCTAAAGCCATGATTCGATCGTTCGAACAAGATTACGGCGTTGAGGTTTGGCAAGCGTGGGGCATGACCGAAATGAGCCCACTGGGCAGCTTGAATAAACCACGCCCACAAGATGCGTTATTAAGTTATGACGAACAACTCAACATAAAAGCCAAACAAGGTCGCCCGTGTTTTGGCGTACAAATGAAAATCGTCAACGATAACAACGAAGCTTTTCCCCACGACGGCAAAGCCTTTGGCCGTTTATTGGTAAAAGGCCCTTGGGTAGTGAGCCAGTATTTCAAAGCCGAAACCAGCGCACTGGATGAAGACGGCTGGTTTGATACCGGCGACGTAGCCACCATCGACGAAACTGGCAATATGCAAATCACCGATCGCTCAAAAGACGTGATTAAATCCGGTGGTGAATGGATCAGCTCCATTGATTTAGAAAACGCCGCCATGGGCCATACCGATGTATTAGAGGCCGCGGTAATCGGAGTATCACATCCTAAATGGGAAGAACGCCCGCTATTGATTGTTGTGCCTAAAAATCCAGAACAACCGCCAACGGCTGAGTCGGTATTGGCATTTTTAGAAGATAAGGTGGCTAAATGGTGGCTACCTAACGCAGTGGAATTCATTGAAGCGATTCCCCATACCGCCACCGGTAAAATCAACAAAGTGGGGTTAAGGGAGCATTTCAAGGACTTTCAGTTTGATACCGAAATCGCTTAAGTAATTAACCTACGCTAAACAAAAATGCCAGGGCAAAGCCCTGGCATTTTTGTTTCCCGACTCGTTAAACCAAGTGCTTATTCTTCGCTTAGCTGACGCTTAGGATTAGGCTTATGCTCCGCTATTAAGTGAGGGTAAGCATTCAAAACCCCCTCCACAATAAACTCAAACGGCACCTCATCAAAGTGCCCGTGCTCTTGCACATATTCCATATGGCGATGCCCTTCACCATTAAACTCATGGAAAATAGAATCATCACGGCCATTAAATTCAAGCGGCTCAACACCCATGCGCTCACATAAGGTTTTATCAAACGCAGGCGTTGCCTTTACCCATTTGCCATCCAGTTTAATCTCTGTGTAGCCATGCATCACAAATACATCACTTCGCAGCCATTCAATCAATGCTGGGCTAGATAGGTGATTTCGTACATCAGCTAAGCCTATTCTTGCTTCGATGCCGTTCAAACGACACAAAGCACCAAGTAATATGGCCTTAGGAATGCAATAGGACTGCCCCGCCTCTATGCAATGACTTGCACTTAAGGTCACAGGATTGGCTTCAAACACATAGGGGTTATATTTAATGCCATCACGTACGGCGTAATATAAAACAATCGCCTTTTGTGTATCACTCATCCCCTCTTTTACTGTCTGAGCATTCAGGGCTTGCACTTGTGGATGTGCATAATCAAAAAACGAAGTCGCCGATAATGTAGCCAGCATGAAACACCCCTTAAACAATATGACTCATGATTAGAACCTTTTAACCGATTTTGGCCAATAACCACATATTACAATATCAATGGCAACAGCCGTAATCGCCCCTTTTTCAAACGTATGTATAGAAAACATCAGGGTTTATCTAGGCCCTGTGATGTTACCCACAAAAGCTGTGGATAACTTGGTGTGTAACTATTAAAAAAGTGCCGCAAACCCTGATGAATTCTAGAGGTAGTTCAAATTGATTTTTTTTCAAACAATTTGTTTTTCCTTTATTTTTCAAGCACTTATTTAAGTCAATAGCTCTACTCAGCCAAAATAGTCGTAGTCAGTACACTTTTTATCCATTGCTGTATTTTTGTGCATAACAAATTCAGCAAGCACACTCATTAAGGGCAAATGTTCCATATTAAGTACTGTATACAAACCATTCCTATATCACTTTCACTTTATTACGTTGACGTAAACGTCAACTTGGTTTTTAATCAATTTTATGAAAAAAGACAAAACTAACATTTACAGCATAAGTGACCTAGCCCAGCGCTTTGACATCACTACACGCACCATACGTTTTTACGAAAGTGAGGGCCTACTAGCGCCCAAACGTGAAGGCCAAAAGCGTCTATACAGCCAAAAAGATTACACCACCCTAAAGCTAATCTTACGAGGTAAGCGCCTAGGTTGGTCATTAGCAGAAAGCCGCGATCTAATACAAATGTACACACCTGAACATAATAATCAGGCTCAGTACCAAAAGGTATTAGAGAAAGTGGCCGACAGCCGCGAGCGACTACAACAGCAAATGAATGACATACAAGTAATGTTGCTCGAATTAGATGAACATGAAGCGCGCATAAAAGAAGTACTAAAAGCCTCTTCCACAAGTTCAGAGCAATTGGCATAACACAGTTAAACGCTAACGAAAAATAACACACTGAAAATCATTTTGTATTTCGGTTGAATAATAAAAATAAAACAAACAACTAACCCATTAGTCGTGCGTTATTGCGTCTCACACTAGACCAACAACGTCGGAGAAACCGAATGAAATCCATCTACAGTGAACTAAATTTTGGCCTTGGCGAAACCATCGACATGATGCGCGCTCAGGTAAACGAATTTGCCAGCCGAGAAATCGCCCCACTGGCTGATGCCACCGATAAAGAAAACGCTTTTCCCAATCAATTATGGAAAAAATTCGGCGACATGGGCTTATTAGGTGTGACCGCCGAAGAAGAATACGGCGGCACCGACATGGGCTACCTTGCTCACGTAGTGGCTATGGAAGAAATCAGCCGCGCATCTGCGTCAATCGGTTTAAGTTATGGTGCCTTTTCAAACCTGTGTGTTAATCAATTAACCAAAAACGGCTCAGCCGAGCAAAAAGCAAAATACTTACCTAAATTAATTTCCGGTGAGCACATTGGCGCTTTAGCCATGAGTGAACCCAATGCAGGCTCCGATGTTGTCAGCATGAAACTGCGCGCCGATAAAAAAGGCGACAAGTACGTTTTAAACGGCGGTAAAATGTGGATCACCAACGGCCCTGATGCCGACGTTTATGTAATCTACGCCAAAACCGATTTTGCAAAAGGCGCCCACGGCATGACCGCGTTTATTGTAGAGCGCGACGCCCCTGGCTTTAGCCGTGGCGAAAAACTCGATAAGTTAGGCATGCGCGGCTCCAATACGTGCGAACTTATTTTCCAAGATTGCGAAGTACCCGAAGAAAATATTTTAGGCGGCCTAAACCAAGGCGTACGCGTCTTAATGAGCGGCCTAGATTACGAACGGGTTGTATTATCCGGCGGCCCAACTGGCATCATGCAAGCATGTATGGACATTGTGATTCCTTACATTCATGACCGCGAACAATTTGGTAAAAGCATTGGCGAATTTCAATTAGTTCAAGGCAAGATCGCCGATATGTATTCCAGCATGAACGCCTGTAAGTCTTATTTGTACACCGTAGCCGCTGCATGTGATCGCGGTGAAACCACCCGCAAAGACGCGGCGGGTGTAATTCTTTACACCGCCGAAAAAGCAACACAAATGGCACTGGATGCCATTCAATTATTAGGCGGCAACGGTTACATCAATGATTTTGCCACGGGTCGCTTATTACGTGACGCCAAACTGTATGAAATTGGTGCTGGCACTAGTGAAGTAAGACGAATGTTAATAGGCCGTGAAATTTTTAACGAAAGTAAATAAAGGATTTCATCCCCTGTGGGAGGGCGCTTGCGCGCGATAGGTTATCGATTACTTTTTCGCGCGCAAGCGCCCTCCCACAATATTAGATATTTAATGCTTAATTATTTTTAACAAAGCTAAGTAAGCCCAATAGCTTTAGGTGGACCAATGCCAAGCATACATTCAAAAATAAATACCAATAGCGCAGAGTTTAAAGACAACCTCGCGTTTAATTTAGACATAGTGGCAGATCTAAAAAACTTAGTGGCTAACATTACATTAGGTGGCGGCGAAGCCTCACAAGCGCGCCACAAAAGTCGCGGTAAATTATTAGCCCGTGAACGCATTGCCTATTTATTAGATGAAGGCTCCCCTTTTTTAGAAGTGGGTCAACTCGCAGCCCATGAAGTATATGATGACGTAGTACCTTGTGCCGGCGTGGTGGCTGGCATCGGCAAGGTCAATGGCGTGGAATGCATGATCGTAGCCAACGATGCCACGGTAAAAGGCGGCTCGTATTATCCGCTTACGGTTAAAAAGCATTTACGCGCACAAGAAATTGCACAAAAAAATTATTTGCCGTGTATTTATTTAGTCGACAGCGGCGGCGCTAACCTGCCGCGACAAGATGAAGTTTTTCCTGACAAAGAACATTTTGGCCGCATCTTTTTTAATCAAGCCAATATGTCTGCCATGGGTATTCCACAAATAGCGGTGGTTATGGGCAGTTGTACCGCAGGCGGTGCATATGTGCCCGCCATGGCCGATGAATCCATTATTGTAAAAGAACAAGGCACCATCTTTTTAGCTGGCCCGCCACTTGTGCAAATGGCAACCGGTGAAGTGGTTGACGCGGAAACCTTAGGTGGCGGTGACATGCATACCTCAATTAGTGGCGTAGTGGATCACCTTGCCGAAAACGATGAACACGCACTGCAACTGGCTAGGCAATCCATCGACCGTTTAAATTGGCAAAAACAAACACAATTAGATGTGCGCGAAGTGATCGCGCCCCTTTATGATTCACAAGAATTGTACGGCATCATTCCGCAAGATTTAAAAAAACCCATGGATGCCCGTGAAGTCATTGCTCGCATTGTAGACGGCAGCGACTTTGATGAATACAAATCGCGTTTTGGCACCAGCCTTGTGTGTGGCTTTGCCCGTATATTTGGCTATCCCGTGGGGATTATTGCCAACAACGGTATTTTATTTTCAGAAAGCGCACAAAAAGGCGCAAACTTTATTGAGCTATGTTGCCAACGAAATATTCCGCTTATCTTTTTACAAAACATTACGGGCTTTATGGTGGGCTCAAAATACGAACAAGAAGGCATCGCCAAACACGGCGCTAAAATGGTGAACGCCGTAGCGTGTGCCAAGGTACCAAAATTTACCATGGTATTTGGTGGCAGCTTTGGTGCCGGTAATTATGGTATGTGTGGTCGTGCGTATGATCCTAACTTTATGTGGATGTGGCCAAACGCACGCATTAGCGTTATGGGTGGCGAGCAAGCTGCTGGGGTTATGTCATTAATTACCAAAGGCGCAAAAGAAAAACGCGGCGAAACATTCAGCGAAGAAGAACAAGTGGCCTTTAAAAAACCATTATTAGAGAAATACGAAAAAGAAGGCCACCCCTATTATGCATCAGCCCGTTTATGGGATGACGGTGTGATAGACCCAGCACAAACTCGTGAAGTGTTAGGTCTTGCGATTAGTGCATCACTTAACGCACCAAAACAAGAAACTAAATTCGGTATATTTAGGATGTAACCATGACGGATTCTAATTTATTGATCGAAATTGAAAACGGTGTCGCCAAACTTATTTTAAACCGTCCTGATGTGCATAACGCATTTGATGATCTGCTCATTGCAAAAATCATCACAGCGCTTACGCAAATAGAAACTAATGATGATATTCGAGTGGTGGTATTAACCAGTCAGGGGAAACATTTTAGCGCCGGTGCCGACCTTAATTGGATGAAACGCATGGCCATATTAAGCGAGCAAGAAAACCGTGATGATGCGCAACAACTAGCCGAGCTTATGCACCAGCTTAACAACTTAAACAAACCCACTATTGCACTGGTCAATGGTGCAGCTTACGGTGGTGCCGTGGGATTAATTGCTTGCTGTGACATAGCTATTGCCACCCAACGTAGCCGCTTTTGTTTAAGCGAAGTTAAAATTGGTTTAAGCCCTGCGGTGATCAGTCCGTTTGTGGTTGGGGCAATTGGTGAGCGTGCTGCGCGCCGTTATTTTTTAAGTGCCGAAGCCTTTGATGCACAAAAAGCCGAACAATTAGGTTTACTGCATGACGTTGTTGCAGACGAAGTGGCATTGGCTGAACAAGGTGAGCAGTTAATAAATGTTCTACTTCAAAATAGCCCACAAGCCATGAATAAAACTAAGCAGCTCATTAAAGAAGTAAGCCGTGGCTCGATCGATAAAAATATGCGTGATTACACTGTAAATTTAATTGCCTCTATTCGAGTAAGTGATGAAGGCCAAGAAGGTCTGTCATCATTTTTAGAAAAAAGACAACCCAAATGGCTACAAAGATAAATGAGTCAGTTAACAACGTCATTCCCGCGAAGGCGGGAAACCATGTCAATCATCAATGGATTCCCGCCTTCGCAGGAATGACAATACTGTCGCTAGCAATAGGTAGAAACAGAATGAACAAACAAAGCAACAATAAAAAAATAAGCCGTTTGTTAATTGCCAATCGCGGTGAGATTGCTGTACGTATTATGCAAAGCGCACAAAAAATGGGGATTCACTGCATTGCGCTATACAGCGATGCAGACCAAAATGCCATGCACGTCAAACAAGCCGATGAAGCGTGGTACATTGGCACAAGCCCTGCCAAAGAAAGCTACCTAGTTGTCGATAACGTTTTACAGGTTGCAAAAAATGCACAGGCCGATGCCATACACCCAGGTTATGGCTTTTTATCCGAGAACGCAGGTTTTGCCCAAGCTATTCAAGACGCTAGCATGATTTGGGTTGGCCCCCCAGTAGGCGCCATAAAAGCCATGGGTTCGAAAAGTGAATCGAAAGTATTAATGGAAAAAGCCAGTGTGCCACTGGTACCGGGCTATCATGGTGATAATCAAGACGAAGCATTTCTAGCCGAGCAAGTTAAAAAAATTGGTTTCCCTGTATTAATCAAGGCCAGTGCTGGCGGCGGTGGTAAAGGCATGCGCGTGGTTGAAAACGAAAGTGAAATCAAAGCCGCTATAGCCGCTTCAAAACGAGAAGGTTTAAACAGTTTTGGTGATGATAAGTTATTGGCAGAAAAATACATTACCCGCCCTCGCCATGTTGAAATTCAAGTATTTATGGATCAGCAAGGTAATGGCGTATATTTATTTGAGCGTGACTGCTCGATTCAGCGTCGCCACCAAAAAGTAGTCGAAGAAGCCCCCGCCCCAAAATTTAGTCCACAAGAACGCCAAGCAATGGGAGAAGCCGCACTACAAGCGGCAAAAGCCATACACTACGAAGGCGCAGGCACCGTTGAGTTTTTATACGATAACGGCACGTTTTATTTCATGGAAATGAATACGCGTTTACAAGTAGAACACCCTGTCACCGAAATGATCACAGGCCAAGATTTAGTGGCTTGGCAATTAAAAGTAGCACAAGGGCAACCGTTACCTTTAACGCAAGATCAATTGACAATTCGCGGTCACTCTATGGAAGTGCGCATTTATGCCGAAGACCCTGATAACGAATTTTTACCCACAACCGGCAAGCTTGATCACGTTCAATTACCGCAGCTCATTACCGGTAAAGTACGTTTAGATACCGGTGTGCAACAAGGAGACGAAGTCAGCCCGTATTACGACCCGATGATTAGCAAATTAATTGTATGGGGCGAAGATCGTGAGCAATGTTTAAGTACACTAAAACAAGCGCTACAGGAGTATCAAATAGCCGGTGTCACCACTAACTTGTCGTTTTTACGTCGTGTTGTGAATGTAGAAGCCTTCAAGCAAGGTGATATCAGCACACAATTTATTGAAGAGTTTAATGATGAACTAATTGGTTCGAATACAATTAAACCACATCACCTTATTGCTGCCGTTGCCCAACACATGCTTAAGCGTACAAGCATCGGTAATCAGCGCTTAAGCAGTGATGATATTTCAAACCCTTGGCACTCATTAAATAGCCTGCGATTAAATCAAACCGCGACAGAAATCATCGCATTTAAAGCGATGAATGATGAATGCATTGATGTGCATGTCACCACACTTAATGGCCAGCCTAATATTGGCCATTGGCAAATTCAATTTAATGGCATTTCAAACGATGTTTTAGCCCGATTGGAAAATGACTGTGTGCAATATCAATTAGACGGAAAATGGTTAAATGCACGTGTAATAAACCACAATAACCGTATTTGGGTTTATGACGCTCAAAGCGAAAGTCAGTTTGCATATTATCAGTCTGATTTTAATCACCACACAGAACAAGCAGGCAGCTTAACCGCACCCATGAACGGCACCATCATTCAAATCGATAGCCAAGCTGGGCAAACTGTAAAAGCAGGCGATGTGCTCATGATCATGGAAGCCATGAAAATGGAACACGCCATTAAAGCCCCAGCTGACGGCACCATTAAAGAAGTTTGTTTTAAACTAGGCGATCTTGTGAGTGAAGGTGCCATGTTGATTGAGATGGCAGAAGCAAACGTATAATAATTAATTTGTGGGAACGCTTTCACGCAAAGTGATGAAAATGCATTTCGCGCGCAAGCGCCCTCCCACTGGATGGGTAACATGATGATTCCTAAAAAAGTACACATCATTGAAGTGGGGCCCCGTGATGGCCTACAAAATGAAAAGCAAATACTCAGTGTTGATTTACGCGTTGAACTTATTGAACGACTAGCCAAAGCGGGTTTAAAAAAAATCGAAGCAGGCAGCTTTGTATCCCCTAAATGGGTGCCACAAATGGCCAATACCGATCAAGTACTTGACCGATTAAATGCCAGCCATGTAAAAAAAATGACAGGAGCGCAATACGCCGTACTCACACCAAACATAAAAGGCCTTGAAGGTGCGGTACAACATAGAGCGGATGAAATTGCTATTTTTGGCGCCGCTAGCGAGAGCTTTACGCAAAAAAATATAAACTGTTCAATTAAAGAAAGCCTGCAGCGCTTTGAAGACATTGCAGCATCGGCGCAACAATTAAACCTACCCATGCGTGGGTATGTATCCACCATTATTGGCTGCCCGTATGAAGGGGATATTAACCCACTGGTTGTGGCTGATGTTGCCAAAACTCTATACCAAATGGGCTGCTTTGAAATTTCATTAGGTGACACCATCGGTGTGGGCACACCCATTAAATTTAAGCGCATGCTCGATGCCGTATTAAAAGAAGTACCCATCGACAAAGTGGCTGTGCATTGTCATAACACCTACGGCCAAGCTTTGGTAAACATCTACGCTAGTTTAGAGTACGGCATCAACAAAATAGACAGCGCAGTAGCCGGCTTAGGTGGCTGCCCTTATGCACAAGGCGCCAGTGGCAATATCGCAACCGAAGATGTGCTGTACATGTTGCATGGCATGAACATCGAAACGGGTATCGACCTTGATGAAGTAATTAAAATTGGTAACTGGATTTGTGACGAATTAGAAAGAGATAACCAAAGCAAGGTGGGATTAGCGCTTACAATCTGATGTTCACGTCATGAAATTCACAGTTAAACGCTGTATCATGGCGACGATAATCAACTATATAAATAGTGTTATTGAATTGCCATGAAAATAAAAGACGCCAAGATTTACGATTTAAGTGAAATAGCAAAACTTGCCCAAGCGGATATTCAAGCAGCCTACCCAAACGTAGACCCTATCATTGGCATTAGCCATAACCTACGTAATGCAGGTTTTGCCGCGGATACCCTGACGATTGATAATCGAGCCAACGATACTCGTATTATTATGATTATTCATGATCATAAACCTGAAATAGTTGACTATGAATTCGCTTCGATTTCTAAAGACCCATCATTTAATTTTACGGAAATCACTCTAGCCGATCTCACTGAAGCTAAATTATTTGAGATGATGAAATTGGCCCTAATTAGCGCCTAAATGAAATCCCATTTCGTTTTAGTAAGGTCACTCGTTATCGTTTAGGCTGTCACCAATTGGATTTTTGACATGTCTATATTTACTTTTTAGGGTACGTTATGCGTCCCACAAAACCAGCACCCGTTGCTGAATTCTCAAAAGCATTCAGACATAAAAAACGAGAGCCTAAAGAAGTGACCCCCAATAGTTAGACAAATAACTTTGGGGGGCTTTATGTCCAAATACAGTAGAAAACTTAAAATAATCATCGCCAAAAGATACTTAGGTTATGAATCCTCTTGCCAGTTAAGTCGAGAATACAATATTCCCTCCAGCCAAATTCAGTATTGGGGTGCTGTTTACTCCTTCAATTCTGAGCAATCATTTCTCCCTCCCTCTTCACCATACTCGGCTCAAGACAAGTTCAAAATACTCACCAAAATGCAGACAGAAGATTGGTCGTTGAGGCATACTAGTGCATTTTTTAACCTTTCATCACCAGGCACACTATTTGTTTGGCTACGCAATTACGAATCTTTGGGTATGGAAGGATTAAGGCCTAAAAAGCGCGGTATCCCAATGAAAAAGCCCCCTATTGCAAAACCAAAAGCTGCTAATGAAATGACACCAGGCGAGCTAAAAGATGAGCTTGAATACCTTAGAGCGGAGAATGACGTTCTAAAAAAGCTCGATGCCTTGCTCCAGGAGAAGAGATTAAGAGCAAAGAAAAAACAAAAATAATCCTGGAGCTTAAGGCAAACCATGCTCTAAGTAAGTTATTACAAGTATTCGACCTAGCTCGAAGTGTCTTTTACTATCACTGCAAAGCACTGGTTAAACCTGATACTTGTGCAGAAATAAAAGCAAAAATTAAAGAAATATTTCATTTACACAAAGGGCGCTATGGTTATCGACGTATTTCGCTAGCGCTGCGTAATCTAGGCATGCTGGTCAATCGTAAAAAAGTGCAGCGATTGATGCGGGAGTTGAATTTGAAGTCAAAGGTGCGACCCAAGAGATATAATTCTTACAAAGGACAAGAGGGAAAATCCGTTGATAACTTACTGCAGCGTAACTTTACGGCAGATAAGCCTCACCAAAAGTGGGTTACCGATGTGACCGAGTTTAATATAAAGGGCGAGAAGGTGTACCTTTCACCCTTGATAGATCTTTTTAGCGGGGATGTGGTTGCGTATCGTATCGCTAAATCAGCGCACCTTTCTTTAGTTAAAGATATGTTTGAGGATGCTATCTCGAAATTAAAAAATGGTGAGCAGCCGATACTGCATAGCGATCAAGGATGGCAATACCGACTACCGAAGATACAAAAAATGCTAAAGAACTCAGGTTTGAAACAAAGCATGTCAAGGAAGGGGAATTGTTTAGATAATGCAGCCGCTGAGAGTTTCTTTGCGGTATTAAAAACAGAGATGTTTCATCATCATGATTTTGAGAGTGCAGACGATCTAATCATGAAAATAGATGAGTATATTGAGTATTACAATACAATGAGAATCAAGGTCAAACTAAAAGGCCTGACTCCGATAGAACATCGAAATCAGGCCTTACTGGCCGCTTATTAATAGTGTCCAACTTTATGGGGTCACTTCATAAGCTCCCGTTTTTTATTTTGCAATAAGACTAAATGCCCTTACGCCATTTTAGTACTGTACTGACGTAAGCTGTGTGCAAATTCTTCTAATGCGCGAATACCACTTTCTTCGGCTTCTTTGCACCAAGCCTGCATGGCTTTTAGCAACTCATCACGACTGGCTGAACGCTTTTTCCATACTAGCTGAAGCTCTTGCTTCATCTTATATACTTTTTCCATCATTTCATTGTGTGCTAATAAATCCGCCAACTGTTGACGATATTTATCGCTTAATAACGCTTCTTCTTTACGTAATAAGCGTTTGGCTTTAGAAAAAGGTAAGTTCAACTGAGCCTGCTTTCCTTCGCTTTTAGCCACTGGCTTAATCACACTTTTATAAAATGTCGCCATAATTTTAAACCGATTATTGGCAGCTGCCAATGCAGCATCAAAATCTAATTCAAGCTTGGTTTTATCAATGGCTATGACTGGGCCAGTACGAACATTTTTAATTAAGCCAAGCGCTTTGAAAATAGTGATGTACATCCAACCAATATCAAACTCCCATCTCTTAACCGACAACTTAGCTGAGTTAGGGTAGGTATGATGATTATTGTGAAGCTCTTCACCGCCAATCCAAATAGCAATTGGGGTAATGTTAGTTGCGGCATCAGAACATTCAAAGTTGCGGTAGCCAAGTGCATGACCCAATCCATTAATAATGCCGGCTGCATGTACAGGCATCCACATCATTTGGATCGCCCACACCGTAATACCAATTGGGCCCAGCATTAAAATGTTAAAACCAAGCATGATAAAAATACCCAACATTTTATACTTTTGATAAATGTTGTTCTCAACCCAGTCTTCAGGGCAGCCCTTGCTATAGCGCGTAATGGTTTCTTCGTTTTCGGCTTCGTTTTTATACAGTTCAGCACCCGTCAGTAAAACGGTTTTTAAACCTTTGATAACTGGCGAATGTGGGTCATCTACCGTCTCACATTTAGCGTGATGTTTACGGTGAATCGAAACCCACTCTTTAGTTACCGTTGCGGTGGTTAACCATAACCAAAAACGGAAAAAATGCGCTAATATCGGGTGGACATCCATTGCACGGTGCGCCATCGCACGGTGTAAATAAATGGTCACACTCACAATTGAAATGTGTGTCATAACGAGTGTAAACAGCAGCACTTGCCAGCCGTTCAAACCCCATAGCCCTTGTTCAAACATAATATGGTTCCTCTAACTTCTTGCTTTTTATTCGGCTTCAATGCCTACAATTAACCAAGCATCGGATGCGTGTTTTTCTAAGTGCCACACATCAAATACGCCGTGTTCTTCATTGCTTTGCATATCTTTCATTAAACCGCGGAACAAGATACTCACACGGTGCCCGTTTGGTAAAGGCTCTGCTCGTACAATTTCTGCGTTTAAATCAATAATTTGGTTTTCTAATTTTTCAGAATATTGGCCGCGCTGCTGCTTTAATTGCGCGATTAGATCCGCGTCTACGTATTCTGTAATCGTACTAAAATCGCCGTTATCCCAAGCTTTATGTACTAGGGCAAAATGTTCTAGTGCACCCTTCTCAAACCCTTTGACATCAAATGATGGGGGAAACTGTAAAGGGATTGCATCCCCTTGTGAGCTCGTGGCTTGACTTTCAAATGATGACACTGGAGTATTCATTTGATCAAACCCGCTACGCTGCATACCCGCCATTTGCGGGGCTTGTTTTGAGCGAGCAAATAATTTAAATAAAACAAAGCCAACAAGAGCAAATAATAATATATCCATAAATTGCAGGCCTTCGAACGCACCACTACCCAGTAAATAGGCAAAGATACCGCCAGCCAATAGGCCGCCCATCAAACCTCCCATACCAGGACGCATCGACTTGCCTTTCTCAGCACTCGGCGCGGCTTTATTTGGGCTAGCGGGTGCTTGCTTTTTAAACGGGCTAGTTTGAAACGCCTTACCGAAACCACCACTGCCAAATTTCTTAGCTGATGCTGGTTCTGCAACTGTCATCGACAGTACGCCAGCTAATAACACTGTAAATAAATATTTCATTACACGACTCTTTATATAACTAATACGAATTAACAAGGCATGCTACCTAAGCCTTACTTTAAGTCAATACGGGCCTTTAGCAAAGGTGAACAAGTGTACACTGAATCAACCTTAATTGCTCTAAAACAAGTAAGCAAGCGCCATTCCGGCTATGAAGCTGGAGCGGGTTTTCACCAGTGAACTATCCTCAAATGCGGCGCCAGATATGTTCACGTACCGAACAAATCCAGCCGTCATCCAGTCTGACCACAATACCGCTGTGCTGTAACCCGCCTGCCAACCACCATACCCCTGTACGCCTTTATAACCACTGCGCTCAGAGGTAATAGACTCTGCATTCACCCCGTAAATGTAGTCGTGATAATGACTACTTGCGGAGCGTAAACCCAGTGATATTTGCGGCCTTACTTCGTAGCCATTTAACCAATATTCACGACGCCAAACCAACCTAGGATTAAAGGTCACACCACGGTAACTGGCTTGGGTGAAGTCGGTACTATTGGCTGCACGAAGCGGTAACTCGAAGAACATAGCATTGCCTTTGCTGCGACCGCCTAAAAAGTAGTAGTGCAGCGCTGGGCCTGCCTCAATAATAAAATCAAGGTCGTGCATTCCTTGGCGCGCTTGGCTCTTATCACTATCAACCTTAACCGCCCCGCCTAAACTTATTTCTAAGCTCCAGCTTCCCGATTGCCATAAATTACCTTGAATCAAGTTACGATCAATGGTGATTTTTTCACTGCGGTAACGCAAATACGGAAAAGGTAGATAGTACTGCTCGGCTTCATCACTGCCGACATAATGCGGCACATTAACCATGGTGATACCAAAGCCCGCTTCTAATTCAGCATGGGCTAACGCACCCAGTAATAATGACAAAAACAGCATAATTAGATAACGGTATAACATAGAGACGTCCGACTTATTTTTATTGTATTACGGTTTATATTTCTTAATACAACAGACTATAGCAGCGCCTAATGAAAGAAATGTGAAGATATCTCGCGTTGTAAAAAGACCGCATTAGGCTTGCCTTCTGCAGCTTGTCGGGATAAATCCCGACCCACATGACGCCATACACTTAACAGCGTCAGATGATTTAAAGGTTAAATACTTGGCTGATATTATTCAGACCAAAAGCTAACCCTGCGATTAGAATCCGGAGCTTGTCGGGATAAATCCCGACCTACATTACTTCAGCTTGTGCGCGGTCTGTTGTAATCCTCAGCTCTTTGATTTTTTTGTTTTACCGCCGCTTGGCTTTTTAGCGTTTGGCATATATGGCAAACCGTTATGTTGCGTTTTTGCGGTAAGCGATTTTTTAGCACCCGTATTTTTGGGTACAAATTTTTTGCCTTCACGGCGCGCATCTTTTTCACGACCCGATTCAGGCGGCACTAGGTGCTTTACGCCACGGCCAATTAAATGTGCTTTACCCATTTTCGTTAAGGCTTTACGCAATAACGGCCAACTTTCAGCGTCGTGATAGCGTAAAAACGCTTTATGTAATGCACGCTGCTCTTTGGTTTTAGCCGCAAACACTGGCTCGTGATTTTTTGCCTTAATCGGTTTAAGCGGGTTGCGCTCAGTGGCAAACATAGTGCTGGCGGTGGCCATTGGCGACGGGTAAAAGTTTTGCACCTGGTCGACTTTAAAATTATTTTCTTTTAACCAAAGGGCTAAATTGAGCATGTCTTTATCGGTACTGCCTGGGTGGGCGCTGATAAAATACGGTATCAAATATTGCTTTTTACCCGCTTCTTTTGAGTACTTTTCGAACATGTCTTTGAATTTATAATACGTGCCCATGCCCGGCTTCATCATTTTAGTCAGCGGGCCATCTTCACTGTGCTCAGGGGCAATTTTTAAATAACCGCCCACGTGATGGGTGACTAATTCTTTTACATATTCAGGGTCTTCTACTGCTAGGTCATATCGCAAACCCGATGCAATGGCGATGCGTTTCACCCCTTTGATATCTCGCGCTTTGCGATACAACTGGGTGGTATGGCTGTGATCGGTTTCTAAGTTGCTACAAATAGTTGGGTAGACACAACTTGGTCGACGGCAGTTTTCTTCGATGACTTTATCTTTGCAGTTTAAGCGATACATGTTGGCGGTTGGCCCGCCTAAATCTGAAATGGTGCCGGTAAAGCCTGGGGTTAAATCACGAATATTTTCGATTTCACTTAAAATCGATTTTTCACTACGGCTTTGAATAATTCGCCCTTCGTGCTCGGTGATACTGCAAAAGGTGCAACCGCCAAAACAGCCACGCATGATATTCACACTGAAGCGAATCATCTCATAGGCCGGAATTTTTTCTTTGCCATAAACCGGGTGCGGGTTTCGTTTATATGGGCGTTCAAACACCCAATCTAATTCTTGTGTAGTTAGCGGAATTGGCGGTGGATTCATCCATACATCGTTACGGCCATGGGCCTGCACCAGTGCGCGGGCATTACCTGGGTTGGTTTCTTTATGAAATACACGATCAAGGTGAGCATACAGTGCATTATCGGCTTTCACCTGCTCAAGTGACGGCAAACGAATATAGCTGGTGTTAGGGTCCGTCTTGCGCATTTGCATGTGCGGCACAATTTGAATCACTTGCGCGCCGTCTTTTTTCAGCGCCTCTTCTTCGGCTTTCGCCTCAAGATCAATCATTTCATACGGGCTTTTATGAGCTTTGAGCTTACCCGGCTGATCTAGCTCGGTGCTGTCTATTTGCACCCAATCTAACGGCAATTGTTTGCGTAAGTAACCCGTACCACGCACGTCTTGAATCTCGCCAATTGCTTCGCCATTGGCTAAACGGTGGGTCACTTCTATTAATGCACGTTCGGCATTGCCGTAAAACAGCATGTCGGCGGTACTGTCTAGCAGCACACTGCCACGAATACGGTCTTGCCAATAATCGTAATGGCTCAAGCGGCGTAGGCTGGCTTCGATGCCGCCGGCAATAATCGGCACTTCTTTTTTATACGCTTCACGCAGTTTTTGCGTATACACGGTCACGGCACGATCAGGGCGCTTTCCCCCGATATTACCGGGTGTATAGGCATCATCATGACGTACACGGCGGTCGGCGGTATAACGGTTGATCAGGCTGTCCATATTGCCTGCAGACACACCAAAATAGAGGTTAGGCTTGCCAAGTACTTTAAAACTTTCGATATCGGTCCAATCGGGTTGGCAAATCAAGCCCACCCTAAAGCCTTGGCTTTCTAACGTGCGCCCTATCACTGCCATGCCAAAACTTGGGTGGTCCACATAGGCATCACCACACACAATAATCACATCACAGCTATCCCAGCCCAGTTGATCCATCTCTTTGCGTGACATAGGCAAAAACGGCGCAGGCTTTAAATCCCTACGAAACGGAGGATAAGTGCTGATATCGGCTGGCTGTAAGGCCGGTTGAGATGTCTTTACGGGTTTAGCTGGCATATAGGTGTGATCGGTACGACAAAATTTGCGCAATTGTACGCTGACGGCATGAATTTAAAAACCTTGTTAAATATGAGGGTTTTAATTTTAAACCCTCCTATTTCAAGCACACTGCAATTGTTAATGACCATAAATCCATACTGACGTGCCTGCGGTATCTAAGCCTTGAATATGCAGCGAACCTAAGCTGCCTGTTTGCGGGTTGCCCACATAAATGCTCTGCATCGAGATATCCGCTTTAAAGTCTAAGTTAGCGATATAAAGCGCTTTTACTTGCTCGCCGTCGACGCCTATGTGATCAATGGTTTCTATCTTCATTTGAGTTAATTTGGCCGGGCCAACGGTGTCATCTATACCATCGTTATTCGTATCTAAGCCGTCATAAATCATTAAACCTGCAATACCAAACTCACCGCCATCATCTACCCAAGCCAATTTATCAATATGCAGGGCAAAGCTTGCGTCAATGGTGGTATTCGTCGTTAAACTGGGTAAACCTAAACCTGCATTGGGTATATTCAGGCTCGGTTCACCTGCTTGAGTCGTCACTTCTTGCGACAACACAATGGCATTAAGCGGAAACCAATTACCACCGGTTGTGTTTTTGCCATCATTTAAACTCGATAAATTAAAACCAAATGTTTGATTAAGCATATTCAGGTCTTTATCTTGAATAAAGTTAGACAGGTTTTCGATCAATAGCCCACCTGCGCTAGCCTGCTCATTGCCTAGGTAAATGTCATTCACAATAATATCTAAGCCGTTGCCAAAACGATCACCTATTTCCTCAATGGTAATGAACATGCCTTGCTTGCTATCAAAATCGATCAACAAATTATTAATCACCGCTAACTCTGAATCTAAAAACGGGCGATCACTATGGAGCATGGCTTGCGTAATTGGCTTTTTATGACTACCCAGATGCATTCCAGACAGCGTCAATGAACCCGCCTCGCCTTCATTATTACCGTTAAAACCATCCGAATCTTGCCACTGCATATCAAGGCTGGCTTGAATTTCTAAATCAATTTCAATGCCCTGCGTGAGGGATAACCCGTCTTTACTCAACCCCGTAAGTACATCAAATAATTGACTTTTACCTTGATATAACGGCATAGGCTGCGGCTGCTTTTGCAGCGTTAATGATTCACTAATGGGTTTAGAGTCAAACTGAATATGCGCCCCCATGTAGCCATGGCTTTGCTGTAAATCAGCATCATTGAGTGGCTGTAATTGGGCAAAAGAACATAAAGAATGCGCCATTGTGCACACGAAAGTGATGAACATCCGTTTCATACAACCACCTACTGCTCGTGGGCTTAAGGAATTTTAAGCCTGTACAGTTAGCCTAGTTGTAAAAAACACATGACTTGGGGATTACGAGTAAAGAAGGTCTTTAAATGACAATTCAATATAAAACAGCCTCGTATTCTACTATGGGGTTTTAAAGGTGAGGCTAGAAACCGATTTAACGATGGGGAAATAAGGTAACTAAGTAGTTTCGTTTAAGTTTATGATTTTAATCTACATATTGGATGGGACCCCTGCCTTCGCACACTGCTGTCCGGAATAAATAGTCATAATAAGCTATAGGTGTTGCAGAGCCTGCCTTTGGCAGGTATAGATTAAGATCCGACTCAAAATCTAAGCTCTGCAACATGTATAGAAATACCCGATTTAA
>JBLHLT010000020.1:0-56908 GCA_047621325.1 Oceanicoccus sp. | reverse complement strand
GTTTTTACAGGTAAGGCAAATGCCTAAAAGCTTATAACTTCTTCTTTTAAAAGGATTTATTTGTGATTTTAGGTGTTTCTGGGAAATGCAAAAACGAGCGTGCGCATGATTAAAATGTTGTTTAGATATTGGCGGCAAAATTTCTTAAAGAACTTCCTAAAGCATACCTGTAAACAGGTGTACTTTTTATACGAAGTTAGTATGAAATTTATTGGCAAAATAAAAAAGAAGATGGACGAGGCATTTATTAATCATTACGGTAAGAGCGCAGCCGCGCGGGTTGACATCGCTTTACTTGTCGAACACGACGCGGCTGCGCTCTTACCGGAAAGCTCCTCCTCGCATCGCTATAATTTTTTAGCCAATCCTCGGGCCTAATTTCGAAATTCTTGAACCGCATTCGCGGGAATTTGCGATATGATGTTACCCTTAAACAACAAGACGCTTATAGCGACCACAAAAAACGTGGCGCTATAGCTGGTCGTACGTACTCAATCGGAATCGAGTAAATGAATAAAATTCAAATCCATTTCGATGGAGATATTGCAAAAAACCATCAAGTCTCTATGAGAACTCTTGGCCGTACCATATTTCATTTGCAGAATGCTTTGGATAGAGCGTACATTGAAAATAAGTATGGGAGTATTTGGAAGAATGCTCGAATGAGGGCGCTGGATTATGAAGAATCTACGTTTCTCGTACAGGAGCCAGCTGAGGGTGGATATGTTCTCGATTTCTTGGCAAATAACGATGTAACAAAAAAAATTGTTGATAGACTAGCTTCGGCAATTACTCCTGCGTTGGAGCAGGCAATGCAGGGAGGGGAGGAGACGGCTCAATCTCTAAGCCAACAGATTGAAACCAGAAAAATGCAAATTGAGAAAGAAATCATCGAACCACAAACATACGAGCAACTTATGCAGAATCCGAGCGCAAAAGTAATTCGTCGCTATGGGGACAGATCGATAACTAAAGAGGTTGATCAAATTCTATCCATCGTTAGGTCAAAGCATTCCGGTGAAAGCACTTTCGAGCTAGTCGCTTATGGAACAAAATCCCATAAGTTTACGTTTAATAAAAATATAAGTGAAAATTTCCATAGCATAGTATCAAAACGGGGTTTAGGCGACCCGTGATATATATAGCAAAAGTTACCTCTTTAGATTACAAGAATAGAAACGGTAAAATATTTAATGTTGTTAACGAGAAAAATGCGAATATACATTTTTCTGATGGAGAATCATTTCATAAGGCTAAGGAGTTCCTTGGAACAAACAATGAAATGAAATTTATTGGTTGCCCTCTCATCGAATATGGAGCCTTTGACCCGCAGGCTGGCGATATTCATTTTATAGATTTGGTTTAACATGGAAGAGTTGGCTAAAAAACTACAGCAAAGGTACGTGGATGATATTACCGCTAAATATCCACTTCATAGGTTTTTGTGTCTGTACCTGTATCTTTTGGCGTTCTATATTTTTTATTCCAAAAAGGATGTGAGGTTTATCGGCTCCATAAAGGAAATAAAAGTAGACTTTTTATTCGATTTTGATAAGGGATTGTTGGCGCAGGTAAATATTTTTGACCTTGTTGTTGCGGTTATTATGACATTCATAACGGCATTTATCTGCAAGAAGATTAAATTGATTTCGTTCAAATGCTTGTCCTCAATAAAAGATTTTGATAATTACTTGGTCAAGTTAAAGACGACTATTGGTGAGCATGATAGAAATTCGGCTGTAACATATACTATGACTGCTGATGTGAGTAGAAGTCTTGATATAAAGAGGTCTATATTAAAAAGTAAGCAAGCAATATCAGAGATTGTGGTAACGCTAATTTTATGCGCATTAATTGGCGCAAAAAATATGATATACGTAGATTGGATATTGGTATTCGGCGGTGTCGCAATAGTATTAATGGCCCAGTGGGAATCATTTAAAGTCTATATTTCAGAGTTTTTACCATATTTTGTAGCTGAGCAAATATTGTTGGGTAAAAATGTATCGTTTTCAAAAAGTCCAAGTGAGCCACATACGTAACAAGCGGCTCCACGCAGACGCCCAAACCTACGCTGTTTTTGTGGGTTTCGCTGCGCTAAACCATACCACAAAAACCTCTCAGATATTTTTTCAGACACCCACCGGTATTTTTTCAGACACCCACAGTAAAAACAAAAAAATGTGGGTTGTTGTAAAGCCTAAATTTTTATTTTACGTAAGTTAGAATGATTAAGAAACGTGGGTAGGTTGAATTTCAAGGTTTAAATTAGAGATTAGCTTAAATAACAGGCAGGGGATTGCCTGTTGAGTTAGTAGTTTCAGTAAAAAATTTACGTTGTAATTTAAGCCAATAGCATTTCGCAGTTTTTAAAGGCGGGTCGTCGTTTTCGACTAAGTAGCTTAGTTACTTTGGCTAGAATATTTGGATTGCCGACTAAATCTTTAAATGCTGTTTCAAATTCTTGTGTCATGGTTAACCAATTATTAGGTTCAATACCTAAGCGCATTAAGATTTCCGGTTGATGCCTTTCAATATGACCACGTTTCTCTTCACGAATAGCTCGGCCTGTTAAATCAATGAGTGCTAAATAGTCGGTTAAACGAAAAGGTAAGCCTTCATATTTTTTCAGACACCCACCGGTATTTTTTCAGACACCCACAGTAAAAACAAAAAAAATGTGGCTTGTTGTAAAGCCTAAATTTTTGTTTTACGTAAGTTAGAATGATTAAGAAACGTGGGTAGGTTGAATTTCAAGGTTTAAAGTAGAGATTACCTTAAATAACAGGCAGAGGATTGCCTGTTGGGTATTTATTCAGACACCCAAAGTAAAAACAATAAAAAATAGTGGATTGTTGTAAAGTCTAAATTTTTGTTTTACGTAAGTTCGAATGATTAAGAAGCGCGGGTAGGTTGAGTTTCAAGGTTTAAAGTAGAGATTACCTTAAATAACAGGCAGAGGGTTGCCTGTTGAATTAGCAGTTTCAGTAAAAAATTTACGTTGTAATTTAAGCCAATAGAATTTCGCAATTTTTAAAGGAGGGTCGTCGTTTTCGCCTAAGTAGCTTAGTTACTTTGGCTAGAATATTTGGATTGCCGACTAAATCTTTAAATGCTGTTTCAAATTCTTGTGTCATAGTTAACCAATTATTAGGTTCAATACCTAAGCGCATTAAGATTTCCGGTTGATGCCTTTCAATATGACCACGTTTATCTTCACGAATAGCTCGGCCTGTTAAATCAATGAGTGCTAAATAGTCGGTTAAACGAAAAGGTAAGCCTTCAGGCATGTTGTTTCTAGGATTGCCGACAAATGGCATTAGTTTCAATACCTGTTGTTTTGGGTGATTGGGTTGATAACTGATTTTAGCTTTTTCTGTACGTACTTTGACCGAAGTGTGATCAGATTTTTCAGGTGTTTTTGCCATCTTTGCTCTTAAAGGGTTTAAATCCACATATGCCATACAAGCGGCGAGTGCTTTTTCATCGAGCAGCGCTTGCGATTTAAAACGGCCCTCCCAAAATCGACCAGTGCATTGATCTTCATAATTGGCTTGCCGTGCAATTTTTTCATTTAAACGCCCAATAAACCAGCCAATATCCATTAAGCGTAATCGCCATATTTCAACAAATTCTTGCAGTTTTTCAAGTTCGGCTTTTGAGAAATTAGGATCACTTAAATACCGTTTACTTAGTACATTACCCTTATAAAGTTGGTGCCAGCGCTGAATCACTTCATCAAGATCCCAGCTTTTAACTTGTTTTTGATTGATATGTAAAACCACGTGGTAGTGGTTGGACATAATGGCGTAGGCGGCGATATCAATAGCAAATACCTGAGCTTGATTTAAAAGCTCATTTTCAAGCCAAGCACGGCGGTGTTCATAGCTAACTTCAGTTTGGTTGTCATAACCACACAAAAACGCTTTACGCACACAGCGGGATACGCAGTGGTAATAGGGCGTGGCTTCAAGGCTGACCTGTTCCTTCCTTGGTTTAGGCATAATATTCTCCTTTGGAAGTGATAATCCTAACGCAATGGATAGCGATTGAAATCAGGAAAAAGAATTAACTTTATTGGTCTGTTAAAAATAGGCTTGCTTGATCTAGTAATATTTCCTTATCATGGGTGTCTTGATTAATTGATATGTTAGAAGGAACTTAGATATGAAAAGGTATTTTATTAGAGTGGCATTGTTTGTAGTTTCACATGCCCTCTCCGGTTGTGGTTCAGATTCAGATGCTCAGGAAGTCGAACAAAGCTTACCAATCGATTTTACGAGTCACTCAGGAAGTCAAACAGATATTTTTTACCAAAAGATAGAAGTTATAGATACTTTAGAAAGCTATAACAACTTCTGGCTTAAGGTACCGTCAATCAATAGCTTTCCTTCTTTTGATGAAACCACGGACAAACTAACTGTAATTCTATCGCCCAATGCGTCCTGCGGCTTTGAACCAACTGTGCAAAGTGTCGAAGAAGATGGAAATCAGGTGCTAATTACTGTTGGCCGAGTGTATACGGAATTACCAGAAACTTGTAACCCTGTCGGTTATCCTACTTACGGTTATAGCTGGGTGAAAACTACTAAATCACCTAAGTTAGTGGGAGTTATGTTTGAGATTTAAACTTCTAACAATAATATTAAATTCGCGCCCTTTGGCCGCCCGACGCTCGTACCTCGCGCTGTTTATATAAGGCGTTAAAAAAATTTAAAATTCGAAGACTTTGATTTTTATATCTATCAAGTAGACCTTATAAATTTAAAACATATACCCCAAGCGTAAATTAAATCCGGCGACGTTTGGATACCACGTTAATACTTTTTCAGCAGAGCGAATGTCGGCCTTGTCGCCTTCATCGCTGGCTTGATCTTCCGATGATTGATCAACCGTGCCTGATGTTGCCAAGTCTAATACCAGCCAATCAACGGCGAGGGTCCAATTATCAAACTGCCAATGGTTTGCCAAAGAAAAGTGCAACATGTTGGCGTGGGCTTCTGTTCTGGCGTTGACATCACTAACCGTGAAACCGTATATGTTTGGGTCTAAATACACTTCGTTGGTGCGGCGCACATAACCAAACCCCATGTTGAAGCTATTGCCAAAAAAGCGCTTAAATTTAAGCCCAGTTCGCTTTTCATTAAAGCCCGCCAAATCCAATTTAGAAAAGCTCAGTTCAAACGATGTGGTCAGGTAGTCGGCCGATACTTGCCAATTGGGTGACAGGTTGTAATTGAGGGAAATCCCTTTAGCACCGGGGACCGGTAAAGACAATGTACTAATGACACCATCAACGCTAAAAGAATGGGATGCTCGAAAGTCTCGGCTAGTGCTTGCGTAACTGGTGTTGGTTAAGCAAAAAGAGGCTAAAAATATCAGTAGATACCGGCTCATAAAACGCTCCTTGTTATAATGCCGGAGTATATAGCGCAATAATCGCCACTTCTATCACTTATTGGCGGCTGGCGGTTTGGATGGCAACCAAGGGCTGAGCTTAAATGAAAGCATTTGTATCAAGCCGTTGGTTGCCTCTTTTTCATTAAAGGTGGTTAGCCAGTAAATCATTAATGGCCAAAGCAAACTCCGCTCCAGAATCTTCTTGTAAAAAATGACCGCCCTTTAAGGTTTTATGTGGCATGTTTTTACAGCCCGGAACACGTGCATGAAAGTGTTTATCAAGCCCACGCATAATCGGGTCGCCATTACTAAACAGCGTTAAAAAAGGCTTGTCCCACTTTTCTAAAATATGCCACGCATCGCGGTTGGCTTGTGCAGCAGGGTCATCAGGCGTGGTGGGTACTAAACGGGGAAAGGCACGAGAGCCCGCTTTGTATTTAGCGGACGGGAAGGGGGCGTCGTAGGCGCGGCGCTCACCCTTACTTAAGCTTTTGAACGAGCCTGCTTCAACTATACGTGCAATAGGAAACCAAGGGCTGAATCGTGCAAACGTTTGCCAAATTTTAAAGACCGTCGGTACTTTTCCGCCGTCACCGGTGGGTAGCATGCCATTGCCTAATACAATGGCGCTAAAGCGACTTTCATTTTCGGCGGCTAGGCGCAAACCAATTAGAGAGCCCCAGTCTTGGCAAACCAAAGTGATATTTTTAAGTTGTAATTGATCAATGAAACTCTGCATCCAGTGCATGTGTATCTTATAAGAATAATCAGAAACGTCGGTTGGTTTATCAGACTTACCAAAGCCAATTAAATCCGGTGCAATGACGCGATGCCCCGCCGCTACACAAACTGGGATCATATGACGATAAAGGTACGACCAGCTTGGCTCGCCGTGCAGCATTAAAATCACATTACCATCTTTTGGGCCTTCATCTACGTAATGCATGCGCAAGCCATCTACATCGATGTAGTTAGGCTCAAACGAATAATTGGGCAGGTTTTTAAAGCGCGTGTCGGGTGTGCGAATCGATTGCATATTATTTTTTTACTCTTCGATTTTTAAAGTGAGTTGGATTGCTTTAATTGCTGAATAAAAGCATCCACTGTTGGAATAAGGGTGCGTGTATCTTTAACGTGCTTAGCGGTTATTAACAGCCCTGTCATAAAAATTTGTATTTGCAGTAATTGCTGTTTAATGGATGCGTGTGTGGCGTTTTCTTGAGTGAGTACTTTTTTGAGGGCATTCATAATATAGCGGTTGGCTTTTTCAACTATGTGATGAATGGGGGTGTCGCCTTGGCCAAGTTCATTGCGTGTGTTCACCAATAAGCAGGCTTGGTGAGCAACTGACGTCGGCAGTTTGTGCACACTTGAAACTAAAAAATAGTGAATGCGTTCAAACCCTGATGTGTTTTTTTTCCCTGTGGCAAGCGTGGGTTGTTCGGCGAGTAAAATGTTATCTACGCGAGGTTTGATGAGCTGTAAAAAATAACGCTCTACGGTGGCGGCGTATAAGTCTTCTTTACCACCAAACTCGTTATACAGTGTGCCTGTGGTGAGGTTGGCAGCTGTTGCGACGTCTCGCACGGACGTACCTTGATAACCTTGACGCCAAAATAGTTGAACCGATGCATCAAGCAGGCTGTTGATATCAAAGGTTTTAGGTCTGCCTGTCATGTTGATGGTTCGCTATGCTATTTTTAAAACACACGTTATATAACACGTGTTTTAAAACTGCAAGTTAAAGCAGTTTGGGCTACTTTTGGGTAAATTTGGAAATAAGCATAAATAACGAAGAGGCGGGGACAGTCCCTTAATTTGACTGATGGAACATTAAAATTCTTCGCAAAAGTAGAAGTGGATCCCCGATCAAAGCGCTTCGCGCGTCGGGGATGACGGTTTTAGGTTGAGGATTATTCCACGTGCGCAATATAAACAGAGTTTGAAGATTGCTCACCTGTGTAGGGATTATCAAAATACACCATGTGGGTTTCTACTTTAGGGAACACGGTCTTTAAGATATTCACAAAGGTTTCATCCGGTGCTTCATCTGACCACAAACCAAATACGCCGCCGCTGTGAATTTTGGCTTTCATCGCGTTTAAACTGTCAGTTGTATAAAAGCGGCTGTTTTCAGGGTTTAGCCAATAGCTTGGGGTGTGGTCGATATCTAATAATACGGCATGTACTTTGTCGATGTCGCTGTTGTCATCAACTTTAGTGCCGTCAAAGTTGGTGTTCGGTGCGGTGGCAAATTCGAAAAAATCCCCAAGGGCGTAGCGACAACGCACATCGTTAGTTAGCTCATCACCTAATGGTACTAGGCCTTGCTCGTGCCAGCGAATCACAGGTTCCATGACATCCACAACACACAGTGATTTTACGTTGCCAAAATCCAGTGCGGCTTTGGCGGTGTAACCTAGGCCGAGACCTCCCACCACGACATCAATGTCTTGCCCTGTAAATTTGGCGAGGCCTAATTTAGAGAGTTCAACTTCGGCTTCTACGAATAAACTCGACATTAAAAACTCGTCGTTCATTTTTACTTCGTAAAGCACTTTATGATTTAGGCGCGGCTCTGAGCGTTTACGTAAACTAATGGCGCCACGGGAGGTGACTTGGTAATCAATTTCTTCAAATACAAATGTCATGTTCAGAGCCTATTGGGGTGCAGGGTTATCATACGGGCAAAGCGAAATGCTGGCGAGGCCTTGAGTGGCTATATTTTTGCAGGCTTGCTGGTATATTGGCGATTGAATTCGATGTTGAAAATGAACGGAATAAATAATCATGAAATATATCATTGCCTGCTTTTTGTTAATGGGGCTAGCAGCCTGCTCTAATGATGAGATCAGTGCCGCGGGTGCCATTGCTTACGCTGAGCAAGATGGGAAACACTTTGTATTACTGGCTGATCATGCGGGCCTTGCGTCGTTTCGCGGTTATGCTGCATTTGGTGGTGGCTTGGAAGTCGGTGAAACATTAGAAGAAGGGGCGCTGCGTGAATTTCATGAAGAGACGGCGTGTCACTTTTTAGGCAAGATTCAATCAATCTCTAAAACCTATGTGCGCAACAAAAATTATGTGAGTTTTGTGGTGCGCATTCCCTTTATTCCGAGTGAGCAATTAAACAACGCGTTGGTTAGTAGTCAATGTGAAGGCGGGGTGTTCAGCGAGCGCACGGATTGGGTTTGGGTTGAGCAAGGTGCGTTGATCAAACAACTGCAAATGGGCGATGAGTATAAAGACGAAACAATGGACTTATCACTCTGGGGTAAGTCCACGGTGGTGATTAAATTAGCCAGTGAGCAGGGATTGTTGCCTTAGGCTTTCGCTATCATCAAAGGGTGACGTTGCCCTGCGCCACGACTTCACCTTGTTGCCATAAACGCCATTCACCAGGTTGGTAAATATGCCAGTCTTCATCTGTGGTGAGTGGCGCGGTGGCGATAATGCTCACCACATCGTTGGGTGTGGTTTCGCCTGCAAAATCCACCGTGACATCCACGTCTTTTAATTGCGCCGCACCAAAGGGCGCGCGACGTGTAATGCAGGCAAGCTTGGTACTGCAAAAACTAAACAACCAATCGCCATTGCTTAATAAACAATTGAAGACCCCTTGGGTTACGTATTCGTGCGCAAGCGTCATGAGTGTGTTGCTTAATTCGTTCAGTGAGGTGTTGCGGGTTAAATTTTGGCGAACCCGGTTCATTAGGTCGCAAAAAATACGCTCGCTGTCCGTTCCACCTATGGGTTCATACAGGTCGGTGCGACCCGTAAAATTTTCAATTTGACCGTTATGGGCAAACACCCAGTTTTGCCCCCACAGTTCACGTACAAACGGGTGGGTGTTGGCCAAACAAATATTGCCCACGTTGGCTTGGCGAATATGGCAAATGGCGGTTTTACTTTTGATGGGCAGTTTTTGTATGAAGTTAGCGACTTCGGATGACGAGCTAGCGGCGGCATCATGAAACGTGCGAATGCCTTTGCCCTCAAAAAACGCCACACCCCAGCCGTCACTATGTGGCCCAGTATTACCGCCCCGTTGTGTCAGGCCGGTAAAGCTAAAGCATAAGTCGGTTGGTGTATTGGCACTCATGCCTAATAGTTCACACATGGGGTTCACTTACGGGTTTAAAGTAAAAATTTAAGTATGGCTTTAATAACGGCTGTTGATATTGCGGGCTATAAAAAGCGCCCTGCACTGGCAATAATGATGGTCACAAGGCCAATCGCTAAGTTAATGCCCACCATTTTACGAATGGTATTCAGTTGCGCTGCGCCTGCTGGCCAGTCTTGATGATCAACCGCTTGCTTTAAACGTTTAAACGGTGCAAAAAAGAGATGACCAAAAATACCGAACATGATGTAGCCAAGTAACAACATTATGTGAACGTGCATGCCAACCACTTTCATGCCGCCGTACATCGCGATCATAAAGTGGCCACTCACGATTAAAGCTAAAATAGCCACAATCACCCATTTGAAAAAACGCTCAAATACACCGCGCCATAGCGTGAGGCGTTGAGCGGGTTCTAGCGAGCTGGCGGCAACAGGGCGCAAGCAGACGTAAGCGAAAAACATCCCGCCCACCCAGATACATGCGGCTAAAATATGTAAGCTAATTGCAATGGCCATGGTCTTTCCTTAAATTGAATATCAGTGATGCAGGCAATAGTGGCTATTATTGTGCGTTGGGGCAAGGCTCGGTCGCGTGGATGTGGTTAAATATTCACATGTGGATAATAAAAAGGCGTAAATATATGTTTAAGCAAATGGGTTTAATTGGGTTGGTGGTTGCACTAAGTGGTTTAGCTGGGTGTATTGCGACGGATGGAACGCAAATTTATACCCAAGCTCAGGGTGAGGTGGCGCTAAAAGCGGATCAATATTCGGTGCAGTTGGCGTTTTCTCAGCAAGCTAAAACCAGTGAGGCGGCTTTAAGTCAGTTAAATACGAGCTTGGTTGAGTTTTTAAAGTGGAAAAAAGCATCAGGCTTCAATGTAGTGACACAAAGTGAATCGGTACAGCCAATGTATCATTATCCTAATAACGGCCCACGGGCGTTAACGGGTTATCAAGCTCAGCATAGTTTTAATGTGAAGGGTTTAAGTTTGCAGCAGTATGATGATGCAATGAAAAAACTGGCTAGTTTTAAGCCTGAGTCGTTGTATCAAGGTGAGGTGGGTGTGAGTGAGGCGATTCGCAAGCAAGCGTCACAGCAAGCTTATGAAATGGCATACGCCGCGAACAAAGAGAAACTGAAAACCTTAACGGGTTTGGCCAAGTTGTGCTGGCCAAAAGTAAAAGAAATCAAAGAGCATACAAATTCTTACGGCGCGCCGCGCGCCATGATGATGGAAGCCAAGTCGGCGCCCGTGGCAAACGAGCACACCATCTCAGTGCGCTTGGAAATCACTTGGCAAGTGAGCGGCTGTTAATCGACTGGCTCGGCAATATTATGAAAGTAGGGGTTTGCGACCCCTGTTTCACAAAACTGTTTAAGCTGAGTCATTAAGCTGCCCCATGTGCTGTTGCATAGGGGAAAGAGGCCGTCGTCTCGTTGCCAATTCATGTGTTTAAAGTCTAGGACGCAGCTATTGCCTTCGCCTTGGCTGATCTCCCACCAAAGCTCGGTACCTAGCCACTCTTCAGGCCCGCCAATGCATTGCCAAAACACACGTTGATTGGGCAGTAGGCGGGTGGCTTCCATAGTGAAGTGAGTTTGGCGTTTATCAAACCAAAAAGTACAGTGCCCGCCTTCATGGTTGGTGGTGTCGCAGGTGTCTGTCCACCAGCCTTTGATGCCACTATTTTCGGTGATGGCACCATAGACGGTGGCGGGGCTCGCCTCGATGATGACTTGATGTAAGCTGTCTGCCATGACTTACCTCGCATGTTGGTGGTCAAAAAAACAACAGTCAGGTGGTATATGCAAAACGCTGGCCATTATTTGTACAGTGCCTTGTTTGGTATAATCCTTGCCATGAACTAGAGTAAAACGCATGGACTTTGGTGGACGTGTAACGTACAATGCGCACCTAATTTGCACAGGTAGGCCGATGCTTGATTCAGCGCCTAACCTCCAGCCAAAGATATAATTTTAAGAGAGCGGGATAGGGTTAAACCTTTGTCCCGCTTTTTTGCGACTTGTCCACTTGCATTGTCACGAGGAAGAAGCCTTGTCTAAGTCAGCTATTCTTGCGCTCGAAGACGGAAGTATCTTTAAAGGAACCGCCATTGGAGCGGATGGGGAATCTGTAGGTGAGGTTGTTTTTAACACCTCCATGACAGGTTACCAAGAGATTCTGACCGACCCTTCGTATTGCCGCCAAATTGTTACACTTACTTATCCACACATTGGTAATTATGGCACCAATGATGAAGACGCCGAATGTGATCGCATTTGGGCCGCCGGATTAGTGATTCGCGATCTCCCTCTCGTTGCTAGTAATTTCCGCAGCACACAAGCCCTTGATGATTATCTAATTGAACGTAATGTTGTTGGTATTTCCGACATCGATACGCGTCGTTTGACGCGTATTTTACGTGAAAAAGGCAGTTTGAATGGCTGTGTGATGGCCGGTGATAACATCGACGAAGCACGCGCACTAGAATTAGCGAAAGGTTTTGCTGGTCTTAAAGGCATGGATTTAGCCAAAGAAGTCACCACCGATAAAAGCTACCCTTGGAAAGAAGGCAGCTGGCAGCTTGGTCGTGAACCAGGTAAGGGCCACGAAGACGTGACCGATACGCCATTCAAAGTAGTGGCCTACGATTACGGCGTTAAGCGTAATATTTTACGCATGCTGGCGGATCGTGGTTGTGATCTTACGGTTGTGCCTGCACAAACCCCAGCCAGTGACGTATTGGCGATGAATCCTGACGGTGTGTTTTTATCGAATGGCCCTGGTGACCCAGAGCCGTGTGATTACGCCATTGCTGCGATTAAAGAATTATTAGAAACCGACATCCCTGTATTCGGTATTTGTTTGGGCCATCAGTTGCTTGCGTTAGCGTCTGGTGCCAAAACATTAAAAATGGGCCATGGCCACCACGGTGGCAATCACCCAGTTCAAAACCTAGATGATAAGACGGTATTAATCACCGCACAGAACCATGGTTTTGCGGTAAGTGAAGAGGGTTTACCGGCTAACTTACGCGTGACACATAAGTCACTGTTTGATGGCACCACGCAAGGTATTCATCGTACCGATAAGCCAGCGTTCAGCTTTCAGGGGCACCCTGAAGCCAGCCCAGGCCCACACGATGCAGCGCCATTGTTTGACCATTTCATTGAATTAATGCAAGCCCGCAAAGCTTAATAATTGGAGATATAACCATGCCAAAGCGCACGGACATAGAAAGCATTCTAATTATCGGTGCGGGCCCTATTGTTATCGGTCAGGCCTGCGAATTCGATTACTCTGGTGCACAGGCGTGTAAAGCCCTGCGCGAAGAAGGCTATAGAGTTATCTTAGTTAACTCTAA
Source organism: Oceanicoccus sp. (assembly GCA_047621325.1). GTDB lineage: Bacteria > Pseudomonadota > Gammaproteobacteria > Pseudomonadales > Oceanobacteraceae > Bermanella. Next base: position 44,014 of record JBLHLT010000020.1, on the reverse strand, counting down.
CCCAGCCACCATCATGACTGATCCTTCAATGGCGGATGCGACGTACATCGAGCCGATCACCATTGAGTCAGTGACAAAAATTATTGAAAAAGAACGTCCAGACGTTCTATTGCCAACCATGGGCGGCCAAACCGCACTGAACTGTGCATTAGGTCTTGAAGCTGCAGGCGTACTTGAAAAGTACGGCGTTGAGATGATCGGTGCAAATGCCGATGTAATCGACAAAGCAGAAGACCGCAGCCGTTTCGACAAAGCCATGAAAAAAATTGGTTTGGATTGCCCGCGTGCGGGTATTGCACACTCCATGGCAGAAGCGTGGGAGGTTCAAAAAGACCTTGGCTTCCCTTGTATCATTCGTCCTTCTTTTACAATGGGTGGTACCGGTGGTGGTATTGCGTATAACAAAGAAGAATTCGAAGAAATCTGTACTCGTGGTTTGGACTTATCCCCAACCAGCGAATTGCTAATCGATGAATCATTAATCGGTTGGAAAGAGTACGAGATGGAAGTTGTGCGTGACAAAAACGACAACTGCATCATCGTTTGCTCCATCGAAAACTTTGATCCAATGGGTGTGCACACCGGTGACTCAATTACCGTGGCGCCTGCACAAACCTTAACGGATAAAGAATTACAAATCATGCGTAACGCCTCTTTGGCAGTACTGCGTGAAATCGGCGTAGAAACGGGCGGCTCAAACGTACAGTTTGGTATTAACCCGGTTGATGGTCGCATGGTGGTGATCGAGATGAACCCGCGTGTATCGCGCTCATCTGCATTGGCATCGAAAGCCACTGGTTTCCCGATTGCAAAAATCGCTGCCAAGCTTGCCATTGGTTACACCCTTGATGAGCTACAAAACGATATTACAGGTGGTCGTACTCCTGCGTCGTTTGAGCCTTCAATCGATTACGTAGTTACAAAAATTCCTCGTTTCACTTTCGAGAAATTCCCACAAGCGGATGCGCGCTTAACCACACAGATGAAGTCTGTGGGTGAAGTGATGGCCATTGGCCGTACTCAGCAAGAGTCGTTGCAAAAAGCGTTACGTGGTCTTGAAGTGGGCGCGACTGGTTTTGATCCAATTATTGATATCAAAGCAGCTGGCGCGAAAGAAAAAATCATTTCTGAACTGAATACCCCAGGGGCTGAACGCATTTGGTACATCGGTGATGCGTTCCGTATTGGCATGAGCGTTGAAGAAATCTTCGACTGCTGTGCAGTCGATCCATGGTTCTTAGTTCAAATCGAAGACCTAATTAAAGAAGAAGCGAAAGTGTCGCAAAGCTCTTTAACCTCTTTAGACGCGGATCGTATTTATCGTCTGAAGCGTAAAGGTTTCTCGGATGCACGCTTGTCTGTATTGCTGGGTGTGACTGAAAAAGCATTCCGTAAGTACCGCCAGAAGCTAAACATTCGTCCGGTTTACAAGCGTGTTGATACGTGTGCGGCTGAGTTCGCAACCGACACCGCTTACATGTATTCCACGTACGAAGAAGAGTGCGAAGCGAACCCAACTGAGCGCGATAAAATTATCGTACTTGGCGGTGGCCCTAACCGTATCGGCCAAGGTATCGAATTCGATTACTGCTGTGTGCACGCGGCGTTTGCGGCAAAAGAATTAGGTTACGAAGCCATCATGGTTAACTGTAACCCTGAAACGGTTTCGACTGATTACGATACATCTGATCGTTTGTATTTCGAGCCAGTGACACTTGAAGACGTGCTTGAAATTGTCGACAGAGAAAAACCAAAAGGCGTGATTGTTCAGTACGGTGGTCAAACGCCCCTTAAATTGGCTGAAGAATTAGAAGCGGCTGGTGTACCGATTATTGGTACTTCACCAGAAGCCATCGACCGTGCCGAAGACCGTGAACGTTTCTCGCAAATGATTCAGCGTTTGGGCCTTAAACAGCCAGTAAACGCAACCGTCACATCGGTTGAAGAAGCGGTAACGAAGGCCAGCGAAATTGGCTACCCACTGGTTGTACGTCCATCGTATGTACTTGGTGGTCGCGCCATGGAAATCGTATACAAAGAAGAAGCGCTACGTCACTACATGGCCACAGCCGTTAAAGTGTCTAACGATTCGCCAGTATTGCTTGATCACTTCCTTAATCGTGCTGTTGAAGTCGATATCGACGCCATCTGCGACGGCGAACAAGTGGTGATTGGTGCCATCATGCAGCACATTGAACAAGCGGGTATTCACTCAGGTGATTCAGCGTGTTCATTGCCGCCTTACAGTTTGCCAGATGATGTACAAGACGAAATGCGTAAGCAAGTTGCCGCTATGGCGCTTGAGCTTGGCGTTGTAGGCTTGATGAATACACAGCTCGCTTGGCAAGATGGTGAGATCTACGTGATCGAAGTTAACCCTCGCGCATCGCGTACTGTACCGTTTGTATCGAAATGCATCGGTACATCGTTGGCGGCTATTGCAGCGAAAGTGATGATGGGTAAATCGTTGGCAGAGCTTGGCTTTACTAAAGAAATTATCCCACCTTACTTCTCGGTAAAAGAAGCGGTGTTCCCGTTCAATAAATTCCAAGGTGTTGACCCGATTCTTGGGCCAGAAATGAAATCCACTGGCGAAGTAATGGGCGCAGGTGAAACCTTCGGTGAAGCATTCTTTAAAGCGCAATTAGGTGCTGGCGAGCAATTGCCAACAGAAGGTAACATTTTTATCTCTGTACGTGATGCCGATAAAGAAGGTGTGATTGATGTAGCAAAAGGTCTTAAAGCACTTGGCTTTAATATCTTAGCAACCTCAGGAACATTCAAAGTATTGAACGAAGCTGGGATCGACGTTAAGCGTGTAAACAAAGTAAACGAAGGTCGCCCACATATTGTGGATATGATCAAAAACGATGAAATCGCCATGAGCGTGAATACCACAGAAGGCCCAATCGCCATTGCGGATTCAGCGGCGATTCGTCGTAGTGCATTGCAGCACAAAGTTTACTACACTACGACGTTAGCGGGTGCTGAAGCCGTGGTTAAAGCATTAGAGTCAGACGGCCTGCAAACGGTTCGTCGTTTACAAGAGTTGCATGCAACGATTAAGTAAACTCGTACAATAATGTTGGAATAAGGGCCTTATGGCCCTTATTCTCGTTTTAGGGTTTTAAGTTTTAGTAAAATCCCATTGATAAGCTAAATGCACAGCATAAGAAGTATTTGTTGTAATATGCTGGCATCGAAAAATAAGAAAAGGTGTTAAAGCGTTGTGGCGAAGTAAGCTCATAATCTTTTAACCATTCACCTTTTTATAGGAGTGAATATGCAAAAAGTACCAATGACAGTATTGGGTGAAAAAACCCTACGTGCTGAATTAGAGCAGCTTAAAAAAGTTGAGCGCCCTAAGATTATTAAAGAAATTGCCATCGCGCGTGAGCATGGCGATTTAAAAGAGAACGCGGAATACCATGCGGCTCGTGAACAGCAGGGTTTTATTGAAGGCCGTATTCAAGATATCGAAGGCAAGCTTTCAAACGTACAAGTGATTGATATCAGCACGATGCCAAAAAACGGCAAAGTGATTTTTGGCACGACGGTTAAGTTGATAAACGTTGATACTGACGAACAGAAACAATACCAAATCGTAGGCGAAGATGAAGCCGATGTGCCTAAGGGTAAAATCAGCTCGGGTTCACCTATTGCGCGTGCTCTGCTCGGTAAAGAACAAGGTGATGTTGTCCTTGTTAAAGTGCCAAGCGGCGAGATCGAATACGAAATTGATGAAGTGTTATATATATAACGCGTTGATTAATATAGAAAAAAAGAAGGCTGAACTATGGTTTGGCCTTTTTTTTAGGATGAATGAGAAAGGAATCAACATGATTCGATTACTAGTTTGCACGATGACACTTCTGCTTTGCGCCTGCGTGTCCAATAGCCCTAAAGAAATGGTTTATCTGAGTGAGCCTGAAACCATCAATAAACTCATGGAAATTCGCTATTTAGATCATTCCATTGAACAGGTTAGTAAGGATCTGACGGCTTCATCTAAAGAGTCATATATTGACGAATTAACATCAGCTTTTAAGGCTGAGTTGTTGATTAGTGACTTTAAAGAATATTTATTAATGAATTTGCCACAAAGCAATGCAACAGCTTGGGTTGACTATTATTCATCTGATTTTCAAATGCAGATAGCTAAATTGGAAGATGATATGTCTGGTGCTGATGAGAATCCCGATTTTCAGTCGGAAGTGCTCGCCGTTAAGCAAAATAAAAAACTAATGGAAGAAATTGATGATATTTTAAATTTGATGGATATCGAAGATAAGATTCGCTCCATTTTTTATAATGGATTACTGAAACCCATGTTCTATGGAATGGCGCTGAGTAATAATAAAGGAGGCGTCATTGAGCAAGAGAAATTGGATGAAGCAATTAATGTGCAAGTTGCCCAGTTTATGCCAGAGGCCTTGGAGGGTGTAAAAGATATTAGCTATTATGCCTATTCGAAATTAAATGCGCCAGATCGACTAAAATTAAAAGAATATTATCAGTCTCCTGTGTCTGAATATTATGACAGTACTATTGTTGCAGCATTTAGTCATAGTTTATCAAAGGCATCCAACCGCTTTGTTGCCTCATTATCAAAGAAATTTAAAACGACCATTCAAACTGCTCGGTTTGATGAGAAGTCGTGTTTGGAGGTACAGAAGACCCATGTGTGTGAAATTTTAAAATTAAATTCACAGGGCAGACGAGAATCATTGTATACAGGAACATCCGTGTTAGGGAAGTCTGAAAAGTATCGAATTATGGCGCCAAACGATAATTGGCAAAAAGTCGTGCCCTCCGTCGATTATAAAGGCGATTTAATTGTCTCGCGTAAAGATGGTGAGGCGATATTTAGCGTAACCTACTTAGCTGATAAATCATTTGATGCTAAAGCTTATAGGGATGATTCTTTAGGAGATGTGGCCAAAGCCATAAACGAAGAGCCAACGTTGGTGAACTTAAGGTTTGACCCCAGTTTAAGAGACGTTGAATTATATGAAATCTGCTTTAACTACTTTGAGGTAGACGTTTGTAAAATTGCAGGTGAAGCGTTACTGGATGGTACTGTTATTCAAGTCGATGCATTTTATGTATATAGAGACACCGAGATTCAAGAGATAATCAACATATTAACCAGTATTGAAAAAATTCAGCCGATTTCTCAGTAATAAAAATTGAGAATATCTATGTGTTTATAAATCAAGTTTAAAATTTATAAACAGGTGGTTTCAAGTAATGACTGCAATTTAAATTAGTCTAGATCACTGCTAGACTAGTGTTGATTAATTTAATTGGCCGTCATTGATAATAGCTGAAACTCGTTTTTGTTCCAGCGCGTTAAATTGATCTTGTATTAAATTATTAACGGCTTGTTTTTTATCCTCATCGCTTAAACTAGAATTCAATATTTCGTTTCGCTGAATAGAGAGATTTTGAATTCGGTTTTCCCATTTAGCTCTCTCTTCATCCAGTTTAGCCAGTTCTTCGGCTGCTTTTCTATTCAGTTGTTGGGCCCTTATTTGAAAAATATCTTCATCGCTAGCACCTTGTGATCTAGCATCGACAATCGATTGTCTTAAATTTGAATGTTGCTGAGAACGTTCGCGGCTAGCTCTAACGTTGTCAGGTAGCATTAAACTGGCCTGCTGTAATAATTGCTTCTTTTCTTCTAAAGATAAGCTTTTGTTTTGGTTGATGCGCAGCTGCTCGATTAAAAAAGCAGTTTGTACATCCTCTTCTGAAAAAAATGCCTCAATTTCGAGTTCATTAAAAAACTGAGCTCTAAATTCTATAAGTTTATTTTGAGCTAATAGTGCTTGCTCAGATAGGCTGGTAGAGGAGTTATAATCCAGTTGTAAATCAGCTTTTAAGGAAGCTAAAGCAGTTTTAAACTTAAGATAATTATCTAGAATTGAAAGTGCTTGAGATAAGGCAGGCTCTTGAAGGGATTTACGTAGTTCGTTAATGATAAAATTAGTACTGGTGTCTAGATCAACTTCTCCTAGGGTTGAAAGATAATGATCAAAAAGTTCTCTAATTGCCATAGTAGGGATTAATCCTCCTGACTCATTTAGAGTGTAATCTGCTTTGAATCTGACACCGTCTAATGACTTTGGCAGGCTACTAGGTGAAGAGTCTGTAGTTTTTTTCGCATGCTCGGATTGATTGTTATCATTTAAGGTTTTTCCATAAATTACAATAGGCTCTTGGTCGATAAAATAGAATAAGAAGTAGCCAATAGAAAAGGTAAGTATTCCAATCGTAAGTGTATTTTTATTCATAATATTTTCTAGTATGACTAATAGGGAAGCCCTATTAGTCATTTAGCGATACCTTAGTTATTAAAGTCCAGCGTTCTTTAATCGGTTCGCATGATCCTTGAAAAGTGTTTTAGGGTTGGTTTCAAATAATGAAGTTAGACCTAATACATGGTTATTTACATCGATGTGATTCATGAAGTAATCATCACGTAGCACTTTACCGAAGTGTGATGAACATTTACCAGTAATACCATCGTTTGGCTCATCAAAAACTAAGCTGGTCAAAGCAAATAATGGGTCAGAAATATCTAGGACATTTGTTACATGGCCTGTTCCGCTCCATGAATATAAACGAATACTCTCACCATTTATGGTTACTTGCGAAGGACCTTGACCGCATTCAGTTGAAGGCAGTCCGTGCGTATAGATTGCATTATATTTTGCAGAACCTTCGGCATTGAACTCTCCAAGCATAGCATTTACGTTCGCTTGAGATTGCTTATTATCAGATAATAAGTTTACTAGATCTCCCATTGCGTTGAATACAGTACTTGTTAGGACGCCTTGGATTGTACCTGGAGGAGCGGTATCAGTAGCAAGATCCGCAACAGGGGATCCCGCATGTGGAGTATGCATGGTAGTGACGGAAGCCACTAGATCTGGACGCGTCTCCATAACATAGCGTGACGTCATGCCTCCTTGGCTGTGGCCCATTAAGTTAAATTTCTGAATTCGACCAGAAGATGATGCTTTGATTTCCTCTAGCTGAGCAATCAATTCCTCACCGCGGGAAACAGAGCTTTCAAAAGCATTTATTTTGGCGACATAGACCTCTCCACCGCGCGATTCGATAGCACTAGGTATTTGGTACCAGTAATCAACAGTGGCGATTGTATCAAAGGCAAAAATACCAGGAACGAGCATGATAGGGTGCTTGGTTTTGGTATAACTAAAATAGTCGGATAGAAATCCAGCGTGCGTATTGCTCATAGCAGTACAGGCCAGTACTGCTATTAATGCGATAGTTTTTTTCATATTGTCCTCAGTTTTATTTTTATAGTGAGTTTTGACTAGTCGAGGACACTTTGACATTAAGGGTATATAGAAAGATTGTAAAAACTGATACAAAATTGAACGTATTTATAATAATGAGCTTGAAACCGCATATTTTGTAAATACCTTTAGGTTAGTTTATAGATATGTTATATGTTGACTATAGCTGAATAGCAAAAATTAAAATAATAATGAATAAAAAATCCCTGCTTTATTTAGGTAAAGAAAGAACTCTATTTATTGGTAAGCTTGAACCTTTGCTCATGTCACAAGGTGCTGCCACTTTGTGCTTGTCTCTTGGAGAGCCTATTAGTGTAAGGCTTATTGAAAGTAATAAAGAATTATATTGTACATCTGTACTCATTCCACCAAATTGTACGTTATATATAGATAGCAGAAGTCAACTTTCTGCAAACATTAATTTGGATGTGATGGGTGAAGATTTTTATCATCTGGCAAAAGAAATGGATGTATTTGAAGAGGCATTCTTTAATATTAGGGATGAATATAAATACAGGCGGGCACTTCTAGATATCTTTGATGCGCCTTTAAGTCTGAAGAAAGTACAAGATAAATTAAGCCAGTTGATTAAAGAGCAGCATACAGATAGTTACTTTAAAGAACCAAGAGTACAAAAAGCGGTTGATCTAATTCAAGGTACGATTGAGGACAACCTGTCTATCGATTATTTAGCTAAACAGACAAATTTATCGGTTTCGGGTTTGACCAAGCTATTCAAAAAGCAAACAGGCGTTCCAATTAGACGCTATCGGCAATGGCATCGGGTATTTACAACGGCCGCCGAAATAGGAAAGGGGAAAACCTTAACAGAAGCGGCGTTATTAGCAGGTTTTGTTGATTTGCCTCATTGCTCACATGTATTTAGTTCAATTTTGGGAATTAAACCTTCTTATTTTTTACATAAATCAGAACAAATTCAGATTTATGTTGAGGGTGAGTTGGATAATTAGTTGACTAAAAAATGAGTATTGATTGAATTTATTAGTCAAGATATTTTATGAAGTTTATGCTTTTGTTAATGGCGGAAGTTAAATATTTAAATAGCCAATTACCCTAACAGGTTGTCAGTATTCAATGTACAAGCCGAGTTTTATTCTCGGTTTATACTTAAACAGCATGTAGAGTTAAAGATACGGAGAGGCGATTACTTCTTCGTCTTCACTTTCAATATCACGCATCATGGCTTGCAGACGTAAACGAGCTTCTTTGCGTTTCACGGCCTTGTTCCAACGGCGACGCTGCATATCATTTTCGATGACTAATTCTGGTACTGGGGTTGGTCGACCTTCTTTCATGGCTACCATGGTAAAGAAGCAGGTATGAGTGTGGCGTACCGTCTTTTCTTGGATGTTCTCAGCAATGACTTTAATGCCTATTTCCATTGAGCTGCGTCCAGTGTAATTCACTGTGGCTAAGCAGGTCACCATTTCACCGATATGTATGGGTTGCTTAAATAAAACGTTATCAACAGAGAGGGTAACGGCATAGTGGCCGCTAAATCGCATGGCGCATGTGTAGGCCACTTTATCGAGTAGCTTGAGCAGCTCACCACCATGCATGTTGCCAGAGAAGTTGGCCATGGAAGGTGTGACCAGCTCGGTCATCTCGGTTTGGATAATCTGCCCCATTGCGACTCCATTATCAATTTTAACGAATTTTAAATTCGCAAAACCACATGGGTGAGTGGTTTTGCGGGGCTTAGGTTCTTGTGAAACCTTCGCGATCTAGGTGCTGAGTTTGCAAATAGTGTAGGCGGTAAAGCACAAACCTTGCCAGAAACTGAAAAAGCACAGTTTATGGGCCTTGGCGTGATACTACCAAAATAAAAGCACACTTTTCGCGCCTACATAGTGCGCACGACCAATAGTTGTAGGTCATATTTTGGTGCGCAAATTATATATAAATTGGCCAATAAAGCACGACCCTTAGTCTAAACTATAATTGCGAATGCCGTTTGGAGGCTCAATGAATCAGCCGGGAAGTGTTGCACCTCAGGATGTGTCACGTAAGCGCTTGTTTGGCATTTATGGTCTGCTTGCGTTATTTGGTGTGCTTTTATTTGTTGTAAGCCTGTTTTTCTTAGTTTGGCAGAATATTCATCAATCCAAAGTGAGCTTTAACCAGTTTGGCTTTAAGGTGAATGAATCCCTTCAGCAAAGTTTTGTGATTAACGAAACGATCCTCGATGGCTTTGCCGCATTTTTAGCCGATGTTGGCATGCAAGAGCCCTACAGAGCACGGTTTTATAGTCGAACCATGATCGACCGATACTCTAACCTTTATATGTTTCAAGCGGCTCAGCGCATAAGCGCTGACAATATTGATGCGTTTGAGAAGGAGCTGTCTAAAAACATGGGGAGCTCTATTTCCGTTAGGCGGTTTGAGTTTGGTAAGGGGCTGGTTGATGCCAGTGAAAATAGCGCCCGCTTTTTTTATCCATTGGTATTTGTTGAGCCCATCTCAAACAATAGCTTCGATATGTTGGGGTTGGATATTTCAAGCATCGAGTTTGTCGAAGAGGCCATGAGTGTGTCTTTAAACTCGGGCTTGGCAAGTATTAGTGAAGGGTTTGAGCTGTTTGATGGCAGCGGCGCCTTTGTGATGATTAAGCCCAGTTTATTGCCAGGGCAAGAAGTACCGGATCAATACGCTTTGTTAGTGGTTAAAACCAAGGCGCTGTTGCGAGATATTTCACTCGAAAAGCCGGGCCTTGAATTAGAAGTGCGCTATCAACAGCTTGCGCCAATGCTACAAGAGAAAACCCGAATGTTATCAGGTTGGGAGAAGTGGATATTTCCACAGCTTGAATATGAAAATAGCTTTCCGCTCGGGCAGGGTCGTGTCTACTTAACCTTAAAACAGCAATTGGGGTTAGACAGCATTAATATTGCGTTTGTCGTTATCATTGTGCTTGTGTGCATGGTGATCGCATGGCTAATGAATGTATTTTTACGTAAGCACTACAAAGGCGAAGTTGAAAAGCATCATGCTAACCATAAGCTATACCAGCGGGCTAATTATGATCGGTTAACGGGCTTGGCTAATCGTTATTACTTTGATGATTATTTGATGCGTTCAATTGCGGGTTGTCAGCGACGCTCAGATAGTATTGGTTTGTTGTATGTCGATCTGAATGATTTTAAATCGATAAATGATACTTATGGCCATGCGACTGGGGATAAAGTACTCACTATGACGGCTGCGATATTATTAGATTGTATTCGAGCAGAAGATGTCGCTAGCCGAGTAGGGGGAGATGAATTCGTTATTCTACTTGAGAATATTATGACGTCAGAAGATGCCCAGCGCGTGAGTTTTAGAATTCATCAAGAAATGGCAAAAGTTGATTATATCGATAATAACGCGATTAAGTTGTCAGCCAGTATTGGGTTTGCGCTGTACCCTGAAGATGGCGAAACCTTAGAGGCATTAATGCATGCCGCTGACCACAAGATGTATGCAGCCAAGCGACAGGGGAAAGTTTTATCTATGGATGATCACCCAAAACGCCAGACTTAAAGCGCTTGTTCAATCGCGTCGACAATCTCTTTACTTTGTGGCTCTTGTTTTGCCCCAAAACGTTGTAGAACGTGACCGTCTTTACTGACTAAAAACTTTGCAAAATTCCATTCAATATCATCACCATCTTCAATTAAAAACGCATAAAGTGGGTGACGCTGTTCACCATTCACCTCAACCTTAGTGGTCATTGGAAATGAAACCGAGAACCTAGTGCTACAAAATTCAGCAATCTCTTCATTGCTACCCGGTTCTTGTTTACCAAATTGATTGCACGGCACGCCCAGCACCACCAAGCCTTGTTCTTTGTATTGCTCATATAACGCCTGTAGTCCTTCATATTGTGGGGTCAGTCCACATTCACTGGCGACGTTTACCACTAAGATAGCGTTATTTTTAAATCGAGATAAATCCAATGGCTGTGCGTTAAGGCCATCAATCGCGATATCGTAAAAGTGGGACATGTGCTTCTCCATTAGGGTATTAAGTGCGGCGCGCTGACCTGCGTTAGCATTGCTTCATATTCTGGGCTGAGCGCTTGCCAATCATAATGGCATACATCCACTAAAGGCGGCAGCCCTTGTTGTTGCCAATCAATTAAACGTTGAAGAATACTGTGTGCTTCGTTTGACATGTCATCGCCGTCATACAGAGAGCTGTCAGGGATCCACTCAGGGTAGGCTAAGCGATTGGGTGCCAGTGGCACGCAACCATAGGCGGCCCCTTCCAGCACGGCCAGCCCTTGAAATTCATGGTGCGCGGTTGATAACACCACATGGTGCTGAGCCAGTTGTGCTAGATACTCTTTTTTACTTTCAAATGTGCCCATGTGTTTAACGTTTGTCATGGCTGTTGTTTGTAATTCTTCAAACCCTTTCGGGACAGACCTAAAGGACATGCCGCAAATGGTAAATTCAATATTAAGTTGCTGTTGATGCGCGAGTTTTATCACGTTCACTAATGTTTCTGGGCCTTTGTCGTATTCCCACCTGTGATTCCAAATGACCTTGAGGATATCGCCTGCGTTAAAATGTTGGGTCGGTGTTTGTTGCCTGGTGTAAATGGGAACTGGTAGGACGTTTGATTTAACCTTAATACTGTCTATTGCGTTCATGGGGGCGTGGTCGGGTAAGCGCTTAAATAAATCGCTGATGCCAGATAAAAAACTGTGCTGATTATAATGGCTATTAAACACCACACAGTCGGCACTTAATGCGCTGTATAGGTTGACCATTTGGGGCTCAATGCTGGCGTGTTGCTGGGCGCTTTTAGGATAGGCAAATTGGTTTTCATGAAAATACATCATACTAGGTGTGTTAGCTAAATTTGGTACTAAGCCCTTTAACGTGGCTAGGTCGACCATTGACGTGGCAATGATCAAATCGAATGGTTGTTGTAGTTTTGCCGCCTGCTCACCATAAACAAAACTTAACGGGTTACCACGAATACGCCAGCTAAAAAACCGCCCCGGCAACGTTAGGTAGCACCACTGGTGTTGCGGTAAGTGCGAGATAAGACCTTGGCACCAGGATTTATGACTGTCGGTGTCGTAGGCGCTGAGCAGTAAGATGCGCATGTAAGTCGGCCTTAAAAAATAAGCATTCTACCTAGTTCACGGCTTTGTCAGCAAATGATTGAGTATCAGACTAAGGCTGCCTACTATAGGGAAACTTTAACTTGACCAAACAAGTGAATATTGATTCACTTGTTGTGAATATAGGTTCATATTATGGCGTATCGCCCTACTGAGCAGACACAATCAAAAAAAGCAGGCACCCGTGAGCGCATCTTGAAAGAAGCACGCTTGTTGGTGCTGCAAGGTGGATTTGCCGCGGCGGCAGTGGCACAGGTAGCTCGTCAAAGCGATATTGCAACGGGCACTATTTATCGCCACTTTCCATCAAAGGCCGAACTGGTGGCAGAGGTGTTTCGCCATGCCACAGAGTTTGAATTAGCCGCAGTGACCAAAGCTACCCTGCAAGGTGGTTCGTGTCGAGAGCGGTTATTGATTGCCGTTGAAACCTTTGCCGATCGCGCACTGCGAGCGCCTCGCTTAGCGTATGCGCTCATTGCAGAGCCGGTTGATCCATTAGTTGAAAAAGAGCGCTTAAGCTATCGTTTTGCTTACGCCGAAGCGTTCGAAGATTTAATCAATGAAGCCATGGCGGCGGGTGAGTTTGTGCCGCAAAACGCCAGTATCAGTGCGGCAGCATTAGTTGGCATGTTATCGGAGTCGCTGGTTGGGCCGTTGGCCCCGCAAGTTGAAAGCTACGATGAGCAAATAACCCAGCGCGAAGCGTTAACCGAAGACGAAAAACGCGCACTCATAGAAAATTTAAAAGCACTGGCGTTAAGGTCAGTGGCCGGAACCGTTTAGCACAGCATGCTGTGCTCAAAAAAAGAGGACAGCATGAATAACTTAACCAACCCGAATATTCAAAACAGCCAAAGCACAACGTTAAAAAAGGGGAGTTTAGGCGAGACCCATGAGGTTTTGAACCAGCCCACGGCGCTGGATCCGTTTAACGCGTTTAGTGGCGATCAAGCACTTAAACACTGGGTCACCACGTTTCATGGTGATGCTCATAAAGATCTTATGACGGAATACGGTAAGCGTGTGGGCTCTGACTTATTCGAAGCCGGCTTTGCCGCCAATAAATACAAACCAGAATTCAAATCCCATTCGCGTTTTGGCGAGCGCATTGACCAAGTGGATTTCCACCCGTCTTACCATTTATTAATGGATACCGCTATTTCAGCCGGCCACCACAGCTTACCTTGGACACAAAAATCAATGGGGGCGCATGTGGTGCGTGCTGCAATTGAATACATGCACAGCCAAGCAGACCCAGGAACCGGTTGCCCACTGACAATGACATTTGCGTCGGTGCCGGCCATCGCGAATCAGCCGAATATTGCAAAAGATTGGTTGCCTAAAATTACCGCCAATGTGTATGACCCGCGTAACGTTCCTTTTTATGAAAAGCAAGGCTTAACCATTGGTATGGCCATGACTGAAAAACAAGGCGGTTCAGATGTGCGCGCTAATACCACTCGTGCCACCGCCATTGATCGCTCAGGCCCTGGTGAAGCATACGAACTGGTTGGTCATAAATGGTTTTGCAGTGCGCCAATGTGCGATGCTTTTTTAGTGCTCGCCTATACCGGCACAAACGAGCAAGGTTTGTCGTGTTTTTTATTACCGCGCTGGCGCCCAGATGGGCGCAAAAATGAAATGTATATTCAGCGCATTAAAGACAAAATGGGCAATGTATCCAATGCCTCTAGTGAGGTGGAGTATCGTGGTGCGTTTGCTTGGATGATTGGTGACGAAGGTCGTGGCGTGCGCACAATTATCGAAATGGTGTCCATGACGCGCTTCGATTGTATGGTTGGCTCCAGCGCAATTATGCGTCAGGCGTTGGCACAAGCGGTACATCATACTTCTGGTCGTGAGGCGTTTGGTGCTAACTTACACGATCAACCGTTAATGCAAAATGTGCTGGCGGATTTAGCCATTGAAAGCGAAGCTGCGCTGGCGATTAGCATGCGCATTGCGCATTCGCTAGATGTCGTACAGCAAGAAAATGTGGCTGCGGATGTGGTTGAGCATGAGTTGAAATTTTCTCGCGTGGCGACCGCCATTGGTAAATATTGGATTTGTAAACGAGCGGCCCAATTTACTTATGAGTGCATGGAATGCATTGGGGGTGTGGGGGTAGTGGAAGATAACATCTTGCCGCGCTTGTATCGTGAAAGCCCAATCAATGCCATTTGGGAAGGCAGTGGCAACGTGCAATGTTTAGATGTTCTACGAGTCATGCAAAAAGACAAAACGGTGCTCGATGCTTTTATGGCTGAACTGAAAAAAGGCTCGGGCGTGTATCCGGTATTTGATCAATTCCTAAAAGCGTTAGCGCAAGAATTTGTCGACCTTGCCAGTTTAGAATTTCGCGCGCGCAGCGTGGTTGAAAAACTGGCGCTTGCTTGGCAAGCCAGCACACTTATCCAATTTGGTGATAAAGCGGTGGCGTTCGGTTATGTACACTCGCGCTTAAATCAGTACGGCGGCTATTATTACGGCACCTTGCCAAAAGAGGTGGAAGTAAGCGCCATTATCGAGCGTGCTAAAGCCAAGTAAGACGATATAACACACAACTTAACGCCCTAATGGTTCGCTCTTAGGGTGTTTTTTATGCAATTAAAACGGCCGTTTGTTTTCTAATCAATCTGACTATCCCCAAGCCCGTACGGCCTATGTAGCCATTTGTCATCAACTCATCCACACACTTATGCACAGTATCTGTTGGTAACTATTACGGTGGGATAAGTTTTCTCACTTATCTGCGTGAAACACTCTAAGTTGCTGATTTCATGCGCTTTTAGAGTGAATAATGAACGATTATTTTGGCTAGTAATAACGATTAGTCAGTCTATAAAAAATTTAATTCCACTGTATGTAAACTGTATATCCACAATGTTACCCACAGTTTTTTGAGCTTGTGGGTAAACACGAACGATGCGCTGTTATAACGGGCGCACCAAATTAAATTTCGTAACTAGGCGTTAACGTTCTAAATAGGGGCGCTTTTTGACTTATGGCCGCATTCCACATTGGGTTATACTTTGTGAAATTAGAGTCCTAGCTCTATAAAGTATTACTTTTAGTACGCTAAACTTAATCAGCAGATAACAATAAAAAGGAAAGGCAATGACAAAAATAATAACGCGCCTCACTTTGTTAGTGGCGATGACCTTCGCTATGCAAAGCCATGCTTGGTTCTGGGACTCTTGGTTTCAGCCTTCAAACTATACAAAAACGAAATACCCAATTGTTTTGGCTCACGGCCTATTAGGTTTTGATGAGTTACTGGGTGTGGACTACTGGTACAAAATCCCACAAGATTTACGCAGTGATGGTGCCACGGTTTATGTGACCCAAGTGAGTAATACTAACTACACTGAAGTCCGTGGTGAGCAGCTCATTAGCCAACTTGAAAATATTCTAGCGGTGAGTGGTGCGAGTAAAGTTAACTTAATTGGCCATAGCCATGGGGGCCCTACTATTCGTTATGTGGCCAGTGTTCGTCCTGACTTAGTCGCTTCTGTTACGACGGTTGCAGGCGTCAATAAAGGATCAAACACGGCTGACTTCTTACGCCAAATCCCAGAAGGTTCAGCACTTGAAGGCTTGGCTTTAGGTATCGTAAACGGCTTCTCAGCGGTATTGGATTTCTTAAGTGGTGGCGGTTATACCCCTGATGCTTTAGGCGCGTTAACCTCTTTAAGCACTGAAGGCGCTTTGGCTTTTAATGCGCAACATCCACAGGGTATTCCGACATCAGCGTGCGGTGAAGGTGATTATGTTGTGAATGGGATTCGTTATTACTCTTGGAGTGGCGGCAGCCCGCTAACAAACGTATTAGATATTTCTGATGCGGCGATGGGGTTAACGGCTTTGACATTCGGTTCTGAAAACAACGATGGTCTAGTGGGTACGTGCGATAGCCACTTAGGTCAAGTTATCCGTGATGACTACCGTATGAATCACTTAGATGAAGTAAACCAAGTATTGGGTTTGCATCACTTATTTGAGACCGACCCGATTACAACGTATCGTAATCATGCAAACCGTTTGAAAAATGCTGGCTTGTAATTAGCCGCCAGTAAAAAAGGCGAAGCTTAGCTTCGCCTTTTTTGTGTCTGCTGTTTGGCAAACGTATTTAAATCTATGGTAACGTGTAGGCAGTCCATAAATTAATAAGAATAATAAAGATATGTTGAAACCTATTATTGCTGCTATTGCCTGCTTGATTGTTATTTTGGTCTGGTGGTTTAAACCCGAGGTGACACTAAGCCAAGCTGAAACGTCTGTTAACCCTGAGTATGTTTCTTCCTCCGTAGACTTAAATAATCATGAATCGATAGCTCATACGGATAACACATTGCCTGAATTTTTAAGTGATAGTTCATTAAAAGGTACATCCATTGATGGTTTGTATCCAGTAGATGAGAATGGCAATCTATTATTAAGCGGGTCAATCAAACATCGCTTTGAGTATTTCTTATCAACCATGGGGGAGTTTTCGTTAGAACAAGTTCAGCAGATGATCCGAGATGATATTGAATCAAATTTACAAGAACCCGCTCGTTCACAAGCTTTGCAGTTATTCGAAGATTACGTCGGCTATAAATATGCGTTAGCGGATTTAGAACAATCACTACAAGCGCCGCAAGATTATGAAATAAATGATATAGAGCGCATGCGTCTTCAGTTACAGCAATTGCGTGACAAGCGCCGTGAGTACTTTAGCCAAGAGGCGGTTGATGCTTTTTTTGGTTTTGATGAGCTGTATGATGATTTCATGCTCAATAGGCTAGAAATACAAGCCAGTTCCCAACTCAGCCCTGCGGAGAAAGCGGCACAAATTCAATCCTTAGAGCAAAACTTACCAGAGCAAGTGCGAAGCATGAGAGATGAGACGCAACGTATTAGTCAGGTGTTTGAAATCACACAAGACATGCGTGACGAAGGGGCGAGCGAAGACGATATTTTTGAACGCAATAGTCAAGAGTTTGGTCAAGAAGCGGCTGAGCGATTAAGAGTGTTAGATAGCAAAAGGCAGGCCTTTCAACAAAAAGTTGATCGCTATATGACCCAGCAAAAAAGCATTGTAGAAGATGAAGCGTTAACCGAAACCGATAAACAAATAAAGCTGGATGAATTACTCACATCTTTTGATGCAGATGAGCGTCGGCGTTTAAAGGCGTTTCAACTAATGAATCAAGAGCAATCAACCACAGAGCAATAACACTTAATGTTGTGCATCGACTAAGATGGTTTTTAGTGGCTCATAAATAGCCGGTGTGGCAATTAATAAGTTTTCACTGTGTAATTCATGAGTAATGCCTTGCTCTGGTTCAATAAAGTAACCACAGCGCGCGCCCGCTTCTTTCGCAATCAACCAGCCAGCGGCACAGTCCCAAGGGCTGACGGTTTCGTAGTAAGCATCCAATCGACCTAAAGCTACCCAGCATATATCTAATGCCGCGCTGCCAAGGCGACGAACATCTGCACACTGTTCAAGCACCTTGTGCAAGCGATGCATCAGTTGATCAAGTTGTGGCTGTTTATCATAGGGGAAGCCGGTGGCCACGAGAGCTCGATCTAATGCGGTCGTGGCACTGCAACGAATCGGTTGATCATTTAACCATGCGCCCTTTTGACGAATGGCTTCGAACATTTCATTTAAAAACGGATTATAAACCACGGCGGCTTGAATTTTACCTTTCACTACATAGGCAATGCTGATCGCCACCTGATGGTGATGATGAGCATAATTGACCGTGCCATCGATCGGGTCGATTACCCAGATGGGAGTGTCATTGTAAAGTAGTGCATCAAAGTCAGGGTTGGATTCTTCCGCTAAAATTTGATCGTTAGGGAATTGCACGCGTATGGCATCGGTAATGAGTCTATCTGCGGCGATATCGCTATTGGTCACTAGCTCAATGCCTTGCTTATAGTTGTGACTTAATTGGGCGTTGGCGCGCATTTCGACAATTAAAGAACCGGCTTGTTTGGCAATATCATTAATAAATGCAAGTATCGGTTCTAGGTTTTCCATGCTACTACAAGCCTCTGTTTAATTTGTGTTAACGAGGTATACTACCATTAGAT
Organism: Oceanicoccus sp.; assembly: GCA_047621325.1. Taxonomy (GTDB): domain Bacteria; phylum Pseudomonadota; class Gammaproteobacteria; order Pseudomonadales; family Oceanobacteraceae; genus Bermanella. The sequence goes on along the minus strand of JBLHLT010000020.1, from coordinate 25,465 downwards.
GAAAAATATGTGACCTGCTTAGCCTGTTTTTTTCGGTTCAAAATAGAGCGAAGTGAACGTACTTCTGTCCAGAGGTTTGTTGAAAAAATACCCCTGATAACGCTCACACAATAATTCTCGTAATAAATTCAATTGAACCTGGTTTTCAATTCCTTCGGCTAGCACAATTAAATTCATACTTTTCGACATGGCGATGATTGCTTTTACCATATTTTTATCATCGTTATTGTTTTCTATGTTCATGATAAACGCACGATCAATTTTAAGTTTTTTGATCGGCAGATAGCGCAGATAACTTAAACTTGAATACCCTGTACCAAAGTCATCAATGGCAAAGCCGACACCGCTTTCTTTAATTTCATTTAATAATGGCAGAATAAAATCGATGTTTTCCATTAGCAATGTTTCGGTGATTTCTAATTCAATGGATGCACCATCAATATCATACTTGGTTAAAAGTTGTTTCACCTTTTTAGGGAAATCTTCGGTAACTTGTAGCGCCGATACATTCACCGACATGACAAATTTTGGGTTATACAAAAGCCACTCTTTTAATTGAAGTAAGCTTTGCTCTAAAATCCAATCCCCTAAGGTATGAATAAAACCGGTTTCCTCTGCGATAGGGATGAATTCGGCAGGGGATATGGCACCTAACTCAGGGTGAAACCAGCGTATTAATGCCTCGCAACCTAAAATTTCATTTGTATGGATATCCACTTGTGGTTGATAAAACAACTCAAACTGTTGGTCATCAAAAGCGGGCATAAAGCTATGCTCTATATTGATTCGATGTTGGACCATATCCCCCATTTCTTGGGTAAAGAATTGAAAACCATCCCCTCCTCTATTTTTCACTTGATACATGGCGGTATCGGCATAGCGCCATAATATGTGGCTATGTTCACTGTGACTTGGACAAAGGCTAATACCAATCGAGCAACTGGTTCGCAGCTCATAAGAGTCAACACGAAACACTTGGCGTAAATGTCGATTGATATCACTAGCAAATACTTCAATGTCACTGGTTTTTTCTACGTTACGCATCAGTATGACAAATTCATCACCCCCCATGCGGGCGAGAAAATGCTCTCTTGGTAAAATGGATTGCAAGCGTTGGGCGACTTTTTGTAATAGTCGATCACCCAGTTGATGACCTAAAGAGTCATTAATGTTTTTGAAGCGATCAAGGTCAATGAAGAGCATGGCAAAGTGCTCGCCAGATTGCTTGGCGTGATTAACGGCTTGTACGAGCTCATCGTTAAATTTAAAGCGATTATATAATTCGGTAAGCGGGTCCTTAATGCCAAGGTATTCAATTTGCTGGCGGACTAATTCATGCTCTGTGATATCGAGCATTACGCCTTCAATGAAATATTCTTCATTTTCGTCTTGATAGCAGCGGCCTCGGTCTAAAATCCATTTGTGTTCACCACTAGCAGCTTTAATGCGATACACCATTTCGAATGGCTTTAATGAGAAATGTGCGGATTTTATATTTTTGGTGAAATCATGTTTATCATCTTCATCTATTAAATCGAAAGGGGTAGTGCCGTGATGGGAAAAATAATCAGGGGCATAACCCAGTAACTGAAAGCTGCCTGGACTAATGTAATCCAGTGTGTGTTCTTGTAGATTTAATCGATAAAGTATTCCCGGCAGATTGCTGACCAAACGCTTAAAATCACTGCCTTGCTTCAAAATACTTTTTTCTAAGTCTTCATAATCTAAAATGGCCCCTTTCTTTTGTTTATAATTTAGAAATAACAAAAGCAATAATAACCCGATACTCAATAAACTAATGATGATGAAGTTTATATCTTTAGAAAACCAATAAAATAAAATATCGGTCGGGTGCGCACTGGCAATGAGTAATAGCTCATCATTGTATGAGTAGGCGCAGGCTAAAACCCCCACTTCGAATAAACCGAATAATTCAGTAAGGCACGATTGGCCTAATTCTAATTGTGTCTGAAATTGGTCAATGATTGGTCCATAAGACAGTTGATTTAAATGCTTTAAACTGGACGCCAGTACCTCGCCATTAAGCCTGATGGCTGAAAAATGTAAGATAGGTTTAAAGTTAAACGTAAGTTGCGCAAGATAGTGATTTTTTACGGCTAAGCTTTGCTGACTCAAATCAGGCCAGTGGCGTTCAAACTGCAGAAAGGCTATTTCGGTTTTGAAATCCAATTGATTATAAACAGCCTGCTTTTCCGCTTCGAAAGAGCGGATGAATAAACAGCTGATAACGAGCAACCAAAACACTAAGGCCAGTGCATACAAATACCTGCGTTTGCTCATAGAATTGATTGGAATAAGCACTGTTTTTCCCTAGAACCAGCTGTACATAAACAGTATAGACACTGCCAGCTATTGGGCTAGCGCAAGGCCGTTAGAATATGCTCTTTTCTAGGCACACATATCCCGTTTGTTAGACGATTCCTGTATATAGGTTGACGTAGCGAAACTCGTCTAATTCATCCATATCGGGCACGGTGAATGACTCTCTTTGCTGTATATGCTGATAGTTAGGGTGACTGAAGTCTTTAATACGTGAATCCGCTAATAGCACGTGGTCGGCATAGTTAAAAAAGGTGTCGAGGAAGCTTAGGTTTTCACGATCATATAAAACATCTGCGGCAATGAGCAGGTCGATATCATCGTCTTTGATGGCAAATAAATCGTCACTAAGCGTGATCTCGACGTGGTTCAGTTTGGCGTTCTCAACACAGCTTATTAATGCGTCAGGGTCGATATCACAGGCGATCGCCTGCTTAGCGCCTGCTTTCATGGCGGCAATCGCGACGACACCAGAGCCACTGCCAAAGTCTAGGATTTTTTTACCTTTCACCAGATCAGGGTTATCCAAAATATATTGAGCCAATACCTGACCGCTGGCCCAACAGAATGCCCAATAGGCGGTGTTCTGCCAAATACGACGGATCTCATCTAATGAGAAGGCTCGACTCATGCTGACAGGATCCACCAAATATAACGAGATATCAGGGCATTGAGGCAGGGTTTGTATGCTCACAAATGCATCGCTGAGCATGTTTTGTATGAGTTGATTAAGTGGGTTCATGGTGAGCGGTAATCCTAAATTCACAGCTGAGCATTCTTATCATGTTGATACTCTACGAAAAAATATCTCGCTGGGGGTTAATTAAATCAGCAAAGCGCTTCCCCAGAAAATATAAAATACTGTCTACTACTGGTGTAATTTGCTTTTCAATATAGTGTTCATAATCAATTTTAAACGGTGTTTCTGTTAAGCACTCCACAGCAACTGGCCCTTGCAGCGTAATGATGTATTCAATCCAACCACCGTTTTCATAAGGGTTGTGTAGATTCGCACGTGCATACAGTTTGCTGGCTAATTTTGCCGCTTGAATTTGTGGTGGCACATTTTTCACATAGGTATTAAGCGGTTTACGAATGCGTTTTTTATAGACAAGCTGCTCATCGCGCTGACCGTTTAATAGCGCATGCACCACACTTAACAAATAGCTTTCATAAGGTTGGTTATGAAAAATACGCGAGTACAGTTCGGTTTGAACTTCTTTTGCTAGGTTTGTCCAATCACTGCGTACCGCCTCTAGGCCTTTAAAAATAAGTTCATCGTGTTGAGTTAATCCGGCGTAACGTTTTTTACTACCAAGCTCGCTGCCTCGAATCGTAGGCATTAAGAATTTTTGGTAATGACTTTCAAATTCAATTTCTAATTGGCTTTTAATATTGTGTTCATCTTGTAGTTGTAACTGCCAATAGTCATTGAGACCGTTTTGTAATTTCAGACCAATTTGTTGTGCTGCATCAAGGCTTAATGATTCTGCGATGGTTTTCTCGCCAGTGTGCAGGCTCACAAATACGCTGTCAGTATCGCCGTAGATAACTTGATAACCTTGTTGTTCAATCCACTGGCCACTGCGTTGAATGATTTCGTGCCCGCGCTCGGTAATGGCGCTGGCAAGGCGAGCATCAAAAAAACGGCAACCATTACTGCCTAAAATCCCATAAAAACTATTCATGATGATTTTAATCGCTTGGCTGGTTGCGCTGTTATTTTGTTTTTTAGCTTCGTCACGCTCGGCCCAAAGCTGAGTAATAATATCCGGTAAAAAGTGGCGCTCGCGATGAAAAAAAGCGTCATGAAAGCCTGCAATTGTCTCTTCTTTTTTGCCGCTTTTATCGGCATTTAAGCCTTCAATTAAGCCCATTGGGTCTATTTTGAATGTACGAATGATACTGGGGTATAGGCTTTTGAAATCCAATACCAAGACATCTTGATATAGCCCTGGTTGGCTGTCCATTACAAACCCACCCGGCGCTTTAAACTCGCCAAAGCCTTCACCTATATTAGGGGCAATAAAACCAGCACGATGAAGTTTAGGCAAATATAGGTATTCAAATGCGGCCACTGATCCGCCGATCCGGTCTAATAGGTGGCCAGTTAAAAAGCTGCGCTGAATCAGATATTGTAAAATCTGGGTGTGCTCAAAAATATCCAGTACCAGTTGGCAATCATTAGCGTTGTATTTAGCGAGGGCTATTTTATCCTGCTCAAACACGTCGGTAATGGCTTGGCCGCGTTCGCTCATGGCACCTTTATGGCCGTCCAATTTTTTGCCTGTTCCCAACAATGTTTGTGAAACAAATTCGAGTGAGAAACTTTCAAAACTGTAGGTGGCATTACGTAAGGCATCGATACCATCAACAATGACACGCCCGGCGATATCAACAAAATTCAGGTTGTTTTGACCATGCCGAATGTTCACTTCAGAGCCATCGCGACTCCAATGAAAAGGGATACCATGTTCTTTGTATATGCGCTGTAGCACGCTGAAATCGAAGTTAATGACATTCCAGCCAATAATGACATCAGGGTCGAGGGTTTGAATATAGGTATTGGCGGCGGTTAATAAGTCTCGAACATTTTTAAAAAAGATGAGCCAGCCGGGTTTTACGTCTTGTTTATGCCCAAGCATATACACCCGTTTTTCAGTACGGGGCTTACCGTGTTCATCTTGCCATTGGCTAACAAAACCGATGCTGTACAGTTTTTCTTTTTGTTCTTTGGTGGGCATGGACGTTTCAATGTCCATACTGACGACCTTTAAACGGGGTAAATACGTACTGGCTTGAATGTGGGGTTTCACCCAATAGTTACCGTCACTAGGCTGGCCGCTGAATTCAAGGCTACCTTTAATAAATCGTTCCATTAAAAAACGATGGGTAGGTCTGATATCGGCTTCCCATAGCGTAATGCCGTTCTGCTCACAATATTGACGTAATTGAACATGTAACTGGTAGGATTGACAGTAAACGGCGCTTACTGGTTTGTCGTTAAAGTGTTTCAACGGCAGCGGCTCAACCCTTAGGCCAGGCAGTGTAGGCAGTTTTTCGCTTTGAGTTTGAGCGCAAAAGCAGACACTTTCTTGCTGTGGAAACTGCAAACATTGCGGGCCGTTGTCCGTACTTAGCCAAAAGCTAAGCTGGAGCTGGCCCTGAATGTCTTTCCACTGTTGTGACAGGATAAATCCGTGCACGGTTGACCTTATTTGGTTTTGGGCTTCAATTAATAGAAGCCTCACTGGGAGTGAACTATGAAACCACGGATTTCCCCTGATCCTATGTATCAATTACTCAGGGATGAAAAGGTTGATGAGTTTAACAAGCTAAAAGCACAAGGAAAGAGCTGTGACCTATCTGGTTGTGATTTTCGTGGTTTAGATCTGCGCAACCTAGATGTAAAAGGGCTGGATTTAACCAATGCTTATTTTCGTGGCAGTGATTTACGCTCTTTAGACTTCCGTGGCTCAAAACTCTGCGGTGCCAGTCTGGCTGACGCTAAGATCAGCGGCTGTTTTTTTCCTGATGATATATCGGCCCAAGAAATCCTAATGTCACTGGAACAAGGCACACGTTTACGCCAGCCATCGAAATAACTTAGATCGATTTAATCTGTGAAGCGTGACTGTTTTTTACGCATATACTAGGAAATAGTCGTGATTTTGTGTTAAAAATACGCCCCCTGATTAATAAATGGCCAGTATTATGTTGTTCCTTGGCAAGGCTCCCAAAGCTACCCATGAATTACTTGAGCGTTTAGATTTGCTAAGTGAGCGATTACTAGAAGGTTTAAATGTCCCAAGCCAGCTCAAAACCTTTACAAACGAAGCACAACTATTTGATTGTTTAACCTCAGAACAGATTGGCATTGTACGCAGTGGCCTTGTTACGGTGGTGAATGGTGGTATCGATGCTGCCTGCCTAGAACCAGGTGATCTTATTGGTTTAAGCCGTGTATTTGGTTTACCCCATGCCCAGTTAAAAGTGGAAGATAATGCTGAAATTGAGCTGATTCAGCGCGATGATTTCATGTCTTATGTGTATGCAGACGCCCATCGCCAACATCGATTCAGTAATTACTTACTAACCCTTCTTGCCTTATATCAAGGGCTGTTAGCCCATTATCACAGCCAAAATCAGGTAAGTGCACCTAGAGGGTTTCAGCATATTGAATCCGGCAGTGTCATGATTCAAGAAGGTGACTATGCCGATACCGTGTATCAATTGATGTCAGGTAGTGCCGATGTGAGCGTTAATGGTGTGACGGTAGGCGAAGTATTATCGGGAGAGATTTTTGGCGCTATGGCGGCATTCACTGGAGAGCAACGTAATGCGACCGTTATTGCCAGAGAAGATTGCCAGCTACTCGCTATTCCCAAAGCTCAGTTTGTTGACTTGATCAAAGCGCAACCAGAGATTGCCATTACCTTGCTGGATAATATGTCGCGTCGGATTAAATCCCTCAATACACAGATTTCAAGTGAGCAGCGTCAAAGTGCGTAATTGGTCATAAATCGCCTTATTTGTTTTTAATTAAGAATAGTTCTTGATAACCTAAATGATAATGACTATTATTAACTCGTTGTCATGACCCGCCCAGTGTCCTTGCCAAGAGGACATTAAGCAGCAAGTTAATCATGGCACTCTCTCTCATCAAGCTAATCACATTGTCGTTTTGACAAGACCGCTCAGTAAACCGAGCGGTTTTTTTTCGCCTATTGCTTTCATGCAAGAATCAGCCAGTTAATCATGGCGCTGTCTATTTGCCTCATCAGCGATCATTGTGTCGTTTTGACAAGACCGCTCAGTAAACCGAGCGGTTTTTTTTCGCCTATTGCTTTCATGCAAGAATCAGCCAGCTAATCATGGCGCTGCCTATTTGCCTATTTGCCTCTTCAGCGATCATTGTGTCGTTTTGACAAGACCGATCAGTAAACCGAGCGTTTTTTTTCTTCTGTTGTTTTCGCAACATTTTACGATTTGAATGATGGGCTGTAGAAGTAGTATTGATTCGAGCCTGTCGCTTTTGCGGCATACATGGCGATGTCAGCGTTTCGGGTAAGCGTTAAGGTGTCATCTGCGTTATCGGGGTAAATACTAATGCCAACACTGCAACCTAGATGTAAGGTGTGGTCTTTCAGCTGAACAGGTTTAGAGAGCGACGCAATGATTTTTTGTGCCAAGTTGGCAGCGTCTGCGGTGGTATTTAAGTCTTCAATAATAATGACAAATTCATCCCCACCTAATCGAGCAATTGTGTCATTGTCACGAACTTGTTGCTTTAATCGTGAGGCGACAACTTGTAATGCTAAGTCACCGATTTCATGACCGTATTGATCATTAATGGGTTTGAAATCATCTAAATCAAAAAATAGTAAGGCGCATCGTGACGAGTGCCGTTTGGCGCGTATCAAGGCTTGAGAAAGACGATCTTGATACAAACTGCGGTTTGCCAGCCCTGTTAGGTAATCAAAGTGTGCCAGTTTCTTTAACTGTTCTTCAGCATTTTTTTGTTCACGGATATCTTTTATGTTGATCACATAGTGGCTGATTTTGTATTGCTTATCTCTTACCGCATTGATACTAAGCAGTACAGGAATACTCGTGCCAGATGCCGTGGTATCAAACGCATCACCCTGCCAGTGATCATTTTGTAGTAGTTTTTCTGTTATTTCGGCGTATAAGGTTTCAGACATATTCTGCGCAGCGAGAATAGGAGGGGTACAACCTAAAAACTCATCTTTTTTTACTCCCGTGCTTTTACAGTACGCTGGGTTTACCGCTAGTACATGTTTGTATTTGTCGGTGATAATGATGCCATCATTGCTGGCATCAAATACTTTGGCAGATAGTTTGAGTTTAGTTTCACTGAGTTTTTGTAGGCTTTGATCAATTACAAAAGCAATGCCTTTGGCGGTTTCACCATGTAAAAGTGTTGCACCTAAATAGACGGCTACGCGGTGCCCATCGTTATGAATAAAATCTTTTTGAAAGGGAGTGCAAATGCCGTATTTTAAAATCTCGTCGGCGGCGTTGATATCTGCCTGCTCATATTCTTTTGGCGTTAAAGTTTTCCAGTTTACTTTACCATTCAATAAATCGGTTTGTGAATAGCCAATCATGGATAAATACGCATCATTAGCGGCAAGAATGTTACCGTCTAGGTCCCATTCTATCATGCCAATAACGTTAGATTGATACAGTGATAAAAAACGCTTTTCGCTCACTAATAACTCTTCTTCATTTCGATTGAGTTCAAGAATAAATCGTCTAGTGATAATGTAGATCAGCAGAAACTGTAGGCTAATAATGATGGCGCTGACGACTAAGAATGTTGATTTTACCCAGCGCGCCCCGTCACTTAAAATTAATGAAAAATTAGTACCGATATCGTGTAGTTCTTGATTTAATTTTTCCAAATGAATCATGTTTTCATTTAAACAAATATCATTTTTTTGGGTGATGCAGTGCCGGATATGATCACCTAGTGAGATGAGCTCTTGTATTTTGTGGTCGCCTTGAGTCCATATTTCTATAGCGACTCTTAAATAATAGACGTCTTGAAACAGAACAAAAAAGTCCATCATATTATCGACATCATCTGGGTGGTTAGCCCCTTTAAGAAAGCCTTTTTCTGCGCGGTCTCTATTTGGTGGATTTTCTTGTAACGCCAGCCGAGCTTCGCTGTCGCCAAGGTTGACTTCGAGGGATTTTTTGAATTGTTGAAAGTCAGAGTATTTGCGGCTTTGGATATAGCGTTCAAGATAAAAGGCGGCGTCTTTTTGCGCTTTGCTCCACAATCCTTCACCGCGCACAAATGCCCGGACACTGTTTAATGTTTCAGATTGCAAATAGCCCAAGCCCATTAATGTCATATTGGCCATAATAAATAAGCCAACAATCAGCAGCACTTTATGTCTCATGGGGGAGCGTGCTGCGACATGGGGAGCAAACTCAAGCGGCTTTTTAGACTTAGTCATGCTTTACACTGATGCGGTGATTATGGGGTAACGCCATCTTTTCAGTATAGACCGAAATCTGAAAGGTGTTATGCATCCTCTTTAGAGTCAAATAACGAGGCGTAATCACTCTGTATCGCTTCATACTCGGCAACGCCTTGCTTTGCTTGATCGTTTTGTCGAAGGGTATCTAAGGTCGATAATACATCGACCACGTTTTCAAATTCTTTGATGAGCGCTTCATCGCTATTGAGGTCTTTTAGGTGGGCTAATATCTGGTTGGCATTGTCTAGGGCGATGACTTCGGTTTGGCGTTGCCTGTTGCTGGCGACGGCGTCCATGTTGTCGATGGCTTGTGCGATGGGTTCCAGCATAGAGAGTGTTTGGCTATCCCCTTGTTTGCTCGCTTCAAACATAAAACTGTTAATGAAGTGTTTCGATTGGGTAATGGTACTTTGCTCCGTTTGAGTGTTATCTAAAGCGTGAAGCTCGGTACTGCTTAGAAAACCATTTTCATACAAGCTCTGACTCAGCGCGGCCATATTGTTTGAGGCAATAGGACCATTGAAAAACTCTTTACTAATGGCACTGAGTTTTTGGCTGCGCATGGTTAAGTTTAATTCGCGACTACTTGGTTGAATCGCTGGCTGACTATTGTTGTCTACTGTATCTGGCTGGCTGCTAGCAAGGCTGGCACCTATGTCTTTATGATCTTGATAAAGACGACTAATCAAACTGGGGAGGGGTTTTGTTATTTCCATGTTATATCCAAGTTCACGGCAGCAATTGAGCAATGCCAATGGAATAGCAAGTTATACGCCAAGCCAAACTAGGTTAAGATAGTGTGTTAAGTCGCCTTTATCGGTCGCTACCTTCCGCTTTTTATTTCTGGTGAGTAAATGACGGCAAGCGATAGCCTAGACAGTATTATGAAACGTTATATTTGACGGAGTCTTTCAAAGTGAAAACCCAAATTTTAAGAATTAAAATTATATTATGCCTACTTTTTGTTTCGTTAAGTAGTTATGGCTTTGAACAAGTACTTACCTTTAGCGAGGCAGAATTGCAGCAAAGGCTGCAAGCCATAACGCCTATCGAGCGCCAAACTATGTTGGCCAAAGTGGTGTTAACCGATGGCACGCTCCAATTACTTGATAAAGAAAATGAAATATCCGTGACGGCGTTTTTAGATGTGACCGCGTTAGGCAGTGTACATGGTTCTGGCGTGGTGACGGTGCAAGGTAGTCTGTCTTATAACGCCAGTGAAGGGGCTTTTTATTTACATAACCCTAAGATTACACAATTGAAAGTGGATCAGTTATCGCAAGATGCAGTGACTCAAATCAAACCACTGGTACAAGACCTGGTGACGCAAAGCTTACAAAGTCGACCCATTTATCAGCTACAAGATAACGACATGCGCCAAGCGTTGCTTAAAGCGAGCCTTAAACGCATTGAGGTTAAGCAGCAAACATTGCGGGTTATCTTAGGCTTTTAACGTATACATTAAGCGTTTAAAAGGCGTTGTCTTATTTGCTGATTATTCTTGGCCCGCATGAATAGACCTAAGATGATAACGCCCATAATCAAATTCCCCAGTGCGCAGCCGTAAAATAATCCGGTGAGCCCACCAAAGTGTTGGCCCAGCCAAGCGCAGGGTAAGTAGATAATAAATAAACGTAATAAATTGATGCCTAAAGAGAGCTTAGTTTTATGTAACGCATTGAGCGTGGCCGTGGTCACAAGCGTAAAGCCCATGGCAAAATAGGTGAGTGGTACAATATAAATAAAGGTTTGAATGATATTTTGTACCTGAGGGTCATTACTAAAAATAGCACTAATACCCTGAGCAAAAACAACCAGCAAGGCATAAACAATAACCTGCCACACAAATAGAAACTTCATGCTTTTTATTAATGCTTCTTCAATTCGTTTATCTTCTCCTGCCCCATGGTTTTGCCCCACAAATGGAGGCAGGCTCGCCGTAAAGGCCATGATCACAATCATGGCTAAAGGTTCTATTCGACTACCCACACCATAAGCCGCCACCGCATGTGTACCATATTGCGCAACCCACGCCACCATGATGCCGTTAGCAATCGGGCCGAGCATATTCGTTAATGCGGCAGGAATGCCGATGTTGGCCAGCTGTTGCCATTGGCTTAACAGAGCATCAGGTATGGCCAGTGAAATTAAATCTTTATCAAGTAAATATTTGATAACTAAGATAAACGCGACTCCCCAACTAATGGCAGTGGCGATGGCCGCGCCTTGCATTCCTAATTCAGGGAATGGTCCTAACCCAAAGATGAGTAGCGGATCTAAAATGCCATTAATAAACGAGCTACCCAGCATGATCATGCTGGGCAACTTAGTATTCCCCGTGGCACGAATGCTGGCGTTGACGATGATAAGTACAATTAATAAAACACTGCCTAGATACCACCACGTCATGTAGTCCGAAATCATACCCAGTAATTTTTCATCGGCCCCAAGCCATCGAAACACGAGGGTTTGGCTGGCAATGCCGATGGCTGCCAATATGATCCCAAGCAATAGAGATAAGTATAAGCTGGCGGTCACCCAGTTACGGGCTTCGCCGATCTGCTTTTGCCCTAAGCTGCGTGCCACAACTGCGCCGGTAGCAATGCTTAAACCGATGGCGAGGTTCATGATCATCATGGTGACGGGAAAGGTAAAGCTCACCGCCGCAAGGGGCTCGGTGCCTAATAAGCTGATGAAGTAGGTATCAACTAGGTTGAATAAAAAAATACTCAAGATACCCAGCACCATCGGTGCGGTGAGTCGGTACAGCCAAGTTGAGATGGCACCTTGGCTAAGATCGGAAGCCATAAATAGGGCTCTTATATAAAAATTAAGACCAATAATGATGCCACAGATCGAGTAAATCTGGACAAAACTTAGATGAATGGTGTGTTTCTTCTATACTCATAATAGAGGAGATTTCAATATGCCCTGTTTACGTCCTATTAAATTTTGTATGTGTGCGCTTTTGGCCCTAGCCATGAGTGTTCAAGCACAAGATAACGTCATTCGGATTGTCGCGGATGAATGGCCACCAATGACCAGTAGCGAATTGCATAAAGGTGGCTTTAGTGTGCATTTAATCGTTGAGGTGTTAACGGCGCTTGGTTATGAGTCCAGTGTCGAGTTTGTGCCTTGGAAGAGAATTATGCGTACCCGAGAACGAGGTGCCTACGATATCATTCCTGCAATATGGCACACCCCAGAACGTGAGCCGTTTTTTGCATTTACTCAGCCCTACCTTGAAAACAAAATTGTGTTTGCCAGCCTACAAGAAACCGCATTTGTGTTTTCTGGTTTACCGAGTCTTGAGAATAAAAAAATTGGCATAGTTTCTTCCTATTCTTACCCACAATCCATGTTGGATTACGACAAGGCCCGTTGGCTTGCGGGCATCGACACTCATCAAAATGTAAAAAAACTGCTGACTAAGCGCCTAGATATGGTCATAGGAGCCGACGCTGTCATTCGCTATGAGGCTCAGAAAAACATAGGCAGTTCAGTACCGCTTTATTTTGATACGGCGCACCCCATTGAGACTCAACCATTGCATATGGCAATTAACCGAACACTCCCTAAGCATGAGAAATTAACCAAGGAAATTGACCGTATGATTATTGAGTTTAAGCGGGATGGTCGCTTTCAAGCGCTAGAAACGTTACATGGTTTGAAATGATTTATCCCCACTAACTGTGGATAAGTTTGAGGATAGCCATTGGGTAACGTTGTGCTGCGCAGAGCATGCGTTGGCTTAGGTTAGTTTGACTAATTTTCACTCATTCAACTTCACCAAAGAGGGTTCGATATGAAAAAAAGTATTTTGTTGTTATCTGTTTTGTTGGCGATGAATGCCGTGGCCGATAACACTTTTTATGGCTCCTTAAATGTGGGGCTTGAATATCGAGATATGAAAGACAGCGCCACCTTTGACGATCATATGCAAATGCAAGATGCTTATAGCGCCATTGGTATCATGGGTGAGCAAGTGCTTAAGCCTGGACTGGTCGGTTTTTATAATTACAAAGTCGCGCTGGATTTGGTCAAAGGTAACTTGTATGAAAATGAACAGACCACATGGGGCGGCGCAAACTCGGAAGAAAGCGTGGCGTATGTGGGGGTGAAAGGGGGTTTTGGCTCGGCATCAGTGGGTTATCAATGCATACTATAACGCTATTTCGTATACCACAGATCGCTTCAGCAGTGGCTGGACCGGGTTTGATACCTATGCCTCTTTCCAGTTAAGTGAATTAATCGTTTACCAAAGCCCTAATTTTAACGGATTAAACGTGGCCTTAAATGCACAAAGCGGTGTGGATAACGCAACCGGCAAAAGCCAAGATCGCTTTATTGCTGCGGCCAGTTATAACCTGAATGAGATCACTGCACACGTGGCCTATGATAATTTAGGTGCAGGCTCCACGGCTTTAATGGGGGTGGCGGTAGAATTTAATTTACCCACTAAACGTTTTGCAGTGAAACATGAAATTGCCAAAGATGGCTTAGGCACAGACGACGCTAACTTAACCTCAATACATGGCGCCTTCACTGTGGGTAACAATACCTACAAAGTGCATTATGGCTTTGGTAACTATCCGGGTTACTTAGCTGTCGACGACAGCAAAGGAAAAAATGAAGCCAGTGAAATAGGCTTGGGTGTTGACCATGTGATAAACGACAGTGTGTACGTGTTTGTGGAATATCACATGAGTGATGAATATTGTGCATACGATGTCACGGAAGGCAATGGTAACGGTGGTTATGATAATACGATCGGCAATGAAATATATGGTTGCCAAGTACTCAGTGTTGGCACTCATTACTCATTTTAATGGATCGCTAAAACCAGTAAAAATGAAAAAGCCCAGAATGATCTGGGCTTTTTTGTCTCAGGGTACGCGCTTAAAGTGTGGCGAATACTTTATCGGCGGCCTGTAACGTTTGCTCGATGTCGGCTTCGGTAATCGCAGCACACATAAAGCCAGCTTCATAAGCAGAAGGCGCTAGGTAAACCCCTTCGTCTAACATGCCGTGATAGAATTTCTTGAAGCGTTCTTGGTCGCATTTTTGCACTTGCGCAAAGCGACGAATGTTTTTTTCTTCGCTGAAAAAGAAACCAAACATACTGCCCACTTGGTTGGTGGTTAGCCCAATACTATGTTTTTGTGCAAGGGACTCTAAGCCTTCGCATAGCATGGTTGTTTTTGCCGTCAGTGCGTCATAAAAACCAGGTTGGCTAATGGCGTTCAACATAGCAAGGCCCGCCGCCATCGCGATTGGGTTGCCTGATAACGTACCGGCCTGATAAACAGGGCCAAGTGGTGCTAAGTATTCCATGATCGCTTTTTTACCACCAAAAGCACCAACCGGCATACCACCGCCGATCACTTTACCCAGTGTCGTCATGTCAGGTGTCACACCATAGACTTCTTGTGCGCCACCTTTTGCAGCACGAAAGCCGCACATTACTTCATCAAAAATCAGCACAATGCCATGCACATCACACAGTTCACGCAAACCTTGTAAGAAGCCGTTCTCTGGTGGGATGCAATTCATGTTGCCTGCGATGGGTTCAACAATGACACACGCGATTTCGTTGCCCATTTGCGCAAAACATTCACGAACGCTATCTAAGTCATTATGTGTCAGCGTAATGGTTAAATCGGCAACGGCTTTTGGCACACCAGGGGAACTTGGTACACCAAGGGTTAACAAACCAGAACCGGCTTTTACTAATAAAGAGTCAGCATGGCCGTGGTAACAGCCTTCAAATTTCACCATTTTATCGCGGCCGGTATAACCACGTGCTAAACGAATGGCGCTCATGGTGGCTTCGGTGCCACTAGACACCATGCGAACCATATCCATGCTTGGGTAGATTTCGCAAACCTTGTTCGCCATTTCGATTTCGATTTCGGTCGGTGCACCAAAACTTAAACCGTTAAGCAATTGTTTTTGTACCGCTTCAATTACTTCAGGCGCGCCATGACCTAAAATCAGTGGGCCCCAAGAGTTTACGTAATCAATGTAACGATTGCCGTCGGCATCAAATAAATAGGCGCCTTCGCCTTTTTGGAAAAAGATTGGACTGCCACCCACGCCATTAAACGCACGTACCGGTGAGTTAACGCCACCTGGTATATGGGCTTGAGCTTGAGCAAATAACGATTCAGAACGAGAAATATCCATAACAAACCTACGACTAGAAAATTAAAAAGGGCGAACCACAGCGAGAATAACCACTGCAATTAGAATCAATACGGGTGCTTCATTAAAAAAGCGGTAAAAAGTATGGCTCTTAGTATTTAGGTCATCACGGAATTGTTTCAGTAAATAACCACAATAAAAGTGGTAGCCAATGAGCAGAGCCACTAAGGTCAGTTTGGCGTGAATCCAGCCTTGGCTGAAGTAATAACTTGGGTTAATGGTTAGCAACCAACCACCGAGTATTACTACTGCAAGCATGGATGGCGTCATGATACCGCGATACAACTTACGCTCCATTATCTTAAAGCGTTCTTTGCTGGTTTGGTCTTCACTCATGGCGTGATAGACAAACAAGCGTGGCAGGTAAAAAAGCGCCGCAAACCAACACACCACGGCGATAATATGAAACGCTTTAAGCCAAAGCATAAGTTTCCTTAAACAAATTAATGAGCATAACGATAATAGTTATGAATTTTATCATGTTCGATGATGCCCATGACAGAGGCGGTGTTCACTTCTTTGCCGTAGTGAATGGTAAGGCACTCTACTTTTTCATCAATCATGGTATCCAATGCTTCTTGTAAATTGGCCCGCATGGAAACACTTTGGCAGGTGAGTCGTTGCCCTGGTATGGCCATTAAGTTTAAAACAGGGTCGTCGTCATCTGTTTTTTCTAACCATTCATTGAGGCTTTCTTCGTTCATTAATAGGTTAGCGACGTCGGATGCGGCTAATGCGGCTAAGATACCTTTATCACAGTGAATAACCAGCCAAATAGGGTTGCCGCTTAACGCGAGTTTTAGCGTCTCGATTGATGCGAACTTTGGTACAACTTTAATATTCTTTTCAGCCACGCTTAACACGCTGTTTTGCCTGAGCATTAATTCGACAGGGCTAGTATCCGTGGTTAGACCGCGCAGCTGAAGCAAACGAGGGAATAGCGCTTTTTGTTTAAAGACCTCGCTGGCGGTTAAGTTAGCAATGACCACCACCAACATGGCCGGCATAATAATATTGGGATTATTGGTTAACTCTAATAGTGTCATTAATGCTGTGAGTGGTGCTTGCAAACACGCACTCATCATAGCGGCCATGCCCAACATGGCATAAAACCCCGTGGCGCTGGCAATCTCTGGTGCAAAATAATTACCCACTTCACCGATTGCACCACCAGCACACGCGCCAATAAATAGCATGGGGCCAATCGCCCCAGCCGGTTGGCCCAAACCTAAGTTAAAACCTGTGATGCACAACTTAGCTAACGCAAAACTGATTAAAATCACCCAAGGCAATTGGCCTGTGAGCGCGTGGTTTACCGTGTCGTAGCCAATACCCATCATGGCGGGAATGGCTAAGGCAAATAATCCATTTAAAACGCCAATCATTAAAAAGCGCAGCCAAATGTTCTTGGGGGCTTTTTGTGCGCTTTTTACACAAATCCAAATAAATAAGGCTGCAAGCGCGCCCATCATTAAACCTTCTACTATTAAGAACGGAAATTCTAATAACGAACGCATTTGCAATTGGGGAACCGTAAAAGCCGGTTCGGCGCCATACACTAATCGTGTTAATAGTGCGCCCGCTACCGACGCTAAAATAATCGGAATCAAACTCACAAAGCTATACCCCATCACGATGACTTCCATCGCAAAAATAACGCCGGCAATAGGTGTATTAAACGAGGCACTGATAGCGGCCGCGACGCCAGAGGCGAGCAGTAATTGAATGTGACGACTGGGTAATTGAAACTTACGACCCATGATACTGCCGCTGGCAGCACCAAGGTGCACGGCAGGTCCTTCACGGCCCGCACTTTGCCCGCTTAACGCGCAGATAATCCCGGCAAAAAATTGAGCGAGAAAATTACTAAACGGCATGTGACCTTGGTGATGCTTTAATCGTTCAAGCACATGGCTGATACCCACCATACGAGATTGGGCGCTGATGCGGGCAAAGATAACCGCAATTAACATGGCGCCGGTTAATGGTAAGAAGAATCGAATCCAGGGGCCGAGCGCTTCAAAGTTTTCATGATCGCCATTTTCTAAATACGCCATCAAAGGCCCTTCAATGGCAAAGCGAAATAATAAAATGGTACCACTGGTGACGAGGCCCGCTAACACGCCAAGTAACGCCAGCTGAGGCAGGGCATCTCCTTGGGCGAGGGAAATTCTTAAGCGGCGGATGAAAGATGCCATTAATTACTCTATCACTTTTTATGGAAGGCGCTATTATAAGGCCCTTCGAAATTAATCAAAAAAAGAAGGTGATATCGTGATTAATGTGGGACTTGTTGGTGGAACGGGTTATACCGGTGTTGAATTACTGCGAATTCTTGTGCAACACCCACAAGTAAATCTAAAAGTTGTCACATCTCGCGGTGAAGACGGCACACTGGTGTCGAATATGTTCCCAAATCTTCGCCCATTCACAAATATCACCTTCAGTGTACCGGATGTTAAAACTCTGTGTGAGTGCGATTTAGTCTTTTTTGCGACCCCTCACGGCGTGGCAATGGAAATGGCACCAGAATTAGTGAAGGCAGGCGTAAAAATAATCGATTTAGGTGCCGATTTCAGAATTAAAGATGTGGTGGAATGGTCAAAATGGTATGGCCTAGAACACACCTGCCCAGAAATCGTTGAGCAAGCGGTTTATGGTTTACCAGAAGTGAATCGTGACGCTATTAAAAATGCGCAAGTGATTGCTAATCCGGGTTGTTACCCTACAGCCGCTCAGTTGGGTTTATTACCGTTGATCGAGCAAGGCTTAATTGAAGTAGACAGTATTATCGCTGACTGTAAATCAGGTGTGAGTGGTGCCGGTCGTCAGGCAAAAATTGGCGGACTATTATGTGAGGCCAGTGAAAGTTTTAGTGCTTATGGTGTGCCGGGCCACAGACATTTACCCGAAATTAAACAAGGCTTACAAAACGCCAACCAGAACAAAGAAGTCGGGTTAACGTTTGTGCCACACTTAACCCCTATGATTCGTGGGATTCATGCTACCCTATACGCAAAATTAAAAGACACGAGCGTCGATTTACAAAAAGTATTTGAAGATCGTTACGCTTCAGAGCCATTTGTAGATGTATTGCCAGCGGGTTCACACCCAGCAACCCGCAATGTAAAAGGCAGCAACTACAACCAAATTGCAGTTCATCGTCAGCAAGGCGGAGACACGGTTATTATACTTTCCGTTATTGATAACCTTGTGAAAGGCGCTGCGGGCCAAGCCGTGCAAAACATGAACATTATGTTTGGTTTTGAAGAGCGTGCAGGCATGACTCAGCCAGCTATGCTTCCATAGTGTTAGGTAAAAAAATTAAAAAGGATTGCATGCAATGACAGTTGTAAAAGGCAGCAAGCAAGAGCACTTGGTCGTCGTGAGCTACGACCCTTGGACGCGCTTTTTTAAGCGTCTGTTTTTGTTGGTTTTAATTGCCTCGTTAGGCGGAGCCAGCTATCTTTTCGGGCGCTATGAAGCGGCGCAAGTTCAGTCGCAGGCGATAGCGGAACGTGATCAGCTAAAAGAAGACTTAAAAATGTCGCTGGATGAAATGGCATCCTATAACCAGCGTGTTGTCATGCTAGAGAAGGGCGGTGAAGTTGACCGCCGTTCTACAGAGGGGCTGCGCCAAAATCTAGTGGATTTAAGAAGCCAGATTACGACTTTGCAAGAAGAAGTGGCTTTTTATAAAGGTATTATGGCGCCATCGACCAGTAAGCAAGATTTACGCATTCAAAAAGTCGATATCGAATCTACCCTAGAGCAACGCCGTTATCGTTATAAAGTGGTGGTCACTCAAGTGGGCACCAATCAGCGTTTTGTTAGCGGTTTAGCGGCAGTCAACATCACGGGTGTGTTGGATGGTAAGCAAGTGATATATGGCTTACGTGATTTATCTGAAGATGTGCAAGATTACGGCATTAAATATCGTTTCCGATATTTTCAAGAAATAGCAGGGGACTTGGTGTTACCAGAAGGCTTCACACCTGAGTCCGTTGAAGTGGTATTACAAACTAATGGTTCAAAGGCTAATCGGGTTGAACAAACATTCCCGTGGCCAGGAAGGAGTAAAAATGTTGAGCAGTAAAAGTAAAAACCCTGGGCATTACGACACGCTAATTTCGAATAAGTCAGAATTCATTGGTGACCTACATTTCAGCGGTGGTCTACATGTAGATGGTCGTATCAAAGGTAATCTTATTGCGGACGAACAAAGCGGTGCCGTTGTTCGTATTAGTGAAACCGGTGTGGTTGAAGGTGAAATTCGAGTACCGAATATCATCATTAATGGCAAGGTTGTGGGTAACGTATATTCTGGTCAGCATATTGAGTTGGCTAAAAAAGCCGTTGTAAACGGTGACGTGCATTACAGCATGATGGAGATGGTGATGGGTGCTCAGGTAAACGGCAGCTTGATCCACCAAGCAACTGATAAAAATGGCAAAGGCCGCAAGCATAAAGACGCAGTAGCGGATTTAGCGGCCGAAACTAAAGTTGACTAAAATACTCGGTTAATCACATAATGCCCTTGTTATACACCGAAGGCTTTGTAGTATGAACGTTCTTTCTTTGACCCCTACAGCAGTTGCTAAGGTTCAGTCCCTCATTGAAGATGAAGGCGACGATAGCCTTTGTCTTAGGGTCTTTGTAACAGGTGGTGGTTGTTCTGGTTTTCAGTATGGCTTCACATTTGACACCGAAGTTGCCGAAGATGATGCTCAAGTTGAGCAAGAAGGCGTTAAAGTGCTGGTGGATTCTTTGAGTTATCCTTATTTAGACGGCGCAAGCCTTGATTATAAAGAAAGCTTAGAAGGATCCCGCTTTGTGGTCACTAACCCTCAAGCGTCTGCAACCTGTGGTTGTGGTTCATCATTTACGATTTAGCAGGCTAGTCCTGCTAGTCTGCTTAGGCCTAGGCCCATTTGTTTGGGCAGAGCCTAACCCTCATGTGGCGTTACTTCACGCACACACACCTGAAGAGTTGTCCGGTATTTTGGATCAAGCTGAAACTTGGTCTAATGCGCGCAGCGAATATCCAGATCAGCCCATAGCCATTGTTTTACACGGCAAAGAAGCCAATGTGTTTATTAAACGCAACTATCAGATGTATCGAAAGCTGGTGGACAAAGCGGCTCGTTTAGATGCGTTCAATGTGGTGGATATCAAGATATGTGAAACGTGGATGGGCATGAATCAAGTACGCCGAGATCAGCTGCCTGCGTTTGTCGATACCGTACCGTTTGGGCCTGGTGAAGAAAAACGCTTATTAAAAGCGGGTTACCAGCGGTTTTAAGCCGCCCCTATTGGATTAAGCTGGATACAGTGCACCTAATATTCTAGGGCCTTTCGCGCCCGTTACCCCAGCTACATTTCCTGCAAACCGTAAAATATTCTGCTGGCCAAGCCAAGCAAACGCCATGGCCTCAACCCATTGTGGATCAATGCCCAGCTTCACACTTCGACATATATGAAAGCTTGAGCCTAAGTCATGACTTAACGCTTTAAGTAGCTGCCCATTAAAAGCCCCGCCGCCACAAATAATGACATCAGCAGAAGGGGTTAAACGCTTAATCTCTTGGCAAATACTGCTACTTGTAAGATGTAATAATGTTGCTTGAACATCTTGAGCAGGGATATCCAATATCGGAAACTGCGTTAACCACTGCAAATTAAAATGCTCACGGCCAGTGCTTTTAGGCGCCTGCATTTTAAAGTAAGGGTCATCCAATAATTGCGCGAGCAATACCGTGTTCACTTTGCCGCTTTGCGCCCATTGTCCGTTTGAGTCATATGGGCCTTTTTTGTGTTTAATACACCAGGCGTCCATCAATATGTTGCCAGGGCCCGTATCAAATCCACCGACATCGCCATGAATCGGTAAAAAACTAATATTTGCCATGCCGCCCACATTGACCACTACCGTATCTTTGTCAGCTTGCTGAAATACTTGTTGATGGAAGGCCGGTACTAATGGCGCGCCTTGACCTCCGGCAGCCATGTCTCGGCTACGAAAATCGCACACCACATCAATCCCAGTGAGTTCAGCGAGCAATGCACCATTAATCAGTTGAACCGTGTAATGAGGTGGCATATGCCGAACGGTTTGGCCGTGGCAGCCAATCGCCTTAATTTGTGCGGGCTTAATACCCGTATGCCTGAGTACTTCGACGACACCTTTGGCATATAACTGACTCAGTTGATTACTTACTTTGGCTGCAAGGTCGAGCTCGTCTTTTGTGCCTTGGCACAGAGAGGTCACGCGCTGCTTTAATGGTTCAGGAAAAGATTGATGAACAGAGCCGATTAATTCAATTTTGTCTGTATTGATGGCAATAATAACAGTATCGACACCATCTAAGCTGGTGCCTGACATCTGCCCAATATAATACTCAATCTCAGCGTGAGGCAAAATAATCACCATACAGATGGCTTTCTAAGCGCATGACCATAATTTGGGCATAGTGCAAAAAGTGTTCTTTTTGAATCGGGTCGATAGGTTGTGCATGAGGTAATCGAACTCTCAATGGATCTCGGTGAACACCATTGACTCTAAATTCATAATGTAAATGAGGGCCAGACGCTAAACCAGAGCTGCCAACATAAGCAACCGTCTGTCCTTGCTGAACTCGTTTGCCCACACGAATGCCGCGGCCAAAGGATTGTAAGTGTGCATATAAAGTGGTGTAGCTGGTGCCATGCTGCAGGATGAGTACCCGACCATACCCACCTTTATTACCGGCAAAGATGACTTTACCATCACCAGCCGCACGAATAGGCGTGCCTCTGCGAGCGGCATAGTCGACCCCTTTATGAGCGCGAATGCGGTGTAATATTGGGTGTTTACGTGAGAGGTTGAATTTAGAACTGATTCGGGTGAAATCTACAGGGGTACGTAAAAAGGCTTTACGCATGCTTAACCCTGCGGGTGTAAAATATTGAGCATAGCCTTTTGCATCGTCAAAGCGCACAGCGGTATAAGCATTGCCCTGATTTTCAAAGCGGGCAACGAGGATGTCGCCATCCCCGACTTTTTTACCATCAAGGTATTTCTCTTGGTAAATTAAACTGAAGTTATCACCTTGGCGAATATCTAAAGCGAAATCGACATCCCAACCAAAGATAGTGGCTAGCTGCATAATAATATTATTGCTCATACCTGCGCTGACACCGGTCTCAAACAGTGAGCTATCGATAGTGCCTTGGGCAAAGGTTTCCACTACATCGGGCTCCACCATAACTTTTTTACTTTCAAACCCTTTTTCGGTAAGCGTAAAGACATAGCTTTCAAATAAAGACTTCTCTAAGCGAAAGCTATGTAGGCTATCGGCCTCTAAGTGAAACCCCACTTTATCTCCAGGGTGAAGCTGATTTAGGCTTTTGCCGTGCTCACTTTGCGTTAACTGGTATAAAAGTTGAGCGGATAAGCCCTCATTATTGAATAGTTGGGCAAGAGTATCGCCAGGTTTGACGGCCTGCATGTTCCAGTATTGGATGTCTTGTTTTTCAGCGCTCGCTGTTTCTGCGTTGGGCAGCGGCACTTGATATGCAAACGTACGTCGCTCCAGCTCTTGTTTCACTGGAATCAAAATAAGCAGTGCCACCACAAATAAACAGGTTAGCCCAAGCGCAATCCAGTGGCGCTTAGGTAATAGTTCGACGGTGGATAAGTCCTTGTTAATCATAGTATTGCCTGTACATCTAGTGGGCCAAGCATAACATTCCCTATTTGAAATTGTAGACCCCTTTGCCAGCTTTCGGAGGCAGTTCGCAGCTAAATTAAGGCAACAACTTGCAAAACTTCTCAAATCCGTTAATTTCCCTGCTCCATTCAGAGTCGAGCACCATTGGGTAAGCTACATGACAGCCACATTAATAGAAGACCTAAAGGCCCGTGGCCTATATAACGATTGTACGGGCGAAGCCGAATTAGCTGGGCGCCTAGAAGCGGGATGCCAAACTTTGTATTGTGGTTTTGATCCTACGGCAGACAGCTTGCACATAGGCTCGCTTGTTCCATTATTGGTACTAAAACGTTTTCAAATGGCAGGCCACAAGCCGCTAGCCTTAGTAGGCGGTGCTACCGGCTTAATCGGTGACCCAAGCTTCAAAGCGACTGAGCGTAAACTTAATGGCCCTGAAGTCGTTGGGCTGTGGGTTGAAAAGCTGAAAGCACAAGTGAGCCGATTTATTGATTTCGAAAGTGGGGAAAACGCAGCCAAGGTTGTTAATAACCTTGATTGGGTTGGTCAATTTAACATGTTGGATTTCTTACGAGACGTAGGTAAATACTTCTCTGTTAATCAAATGATTCAAAAAGAGTCGGTAAAGCAGCGCTTAGATCGCGATGGTGCGGGCATTAGTTACACTGAATTCACCTACATGATTCTACAGAGTTATGATTTCGCCAAGCTAAACGAAATTGAAAATTGCATCCTTCAAATAGGTGGCTCTGATCAATGGGGGAATATTACGGGTGGCACAGAGCTAACGCGTCGCATGAATGGCAATCAGGTGTTTGGTTTGACACTACCTTTAGTGACTAAATCGGACGGCACTAAATTCGGTAAAACAGAGAGTGGCACCATTTGGCTTGATGCGAAGAAAACATCCCCTTATGCCTTTTATCAATTCTGGCTGAACACCGCCGATGCTGATGCCTATAAATTCCTAAAATACTTCACCTTCTTATCAGTAGAAGAAATCGATGAGATTGAAAAGACTGACGCCGAAATTCAAGGGCGTAAAACAGCGCAGCCTATACTTGCGAAAGAAGTGACCAAGTTACTGCATGGTGAAGAAGGCTTGGCAGCTGCTCAGAGAATTACAGAAGCATTGTTCTCTGGTGATGCCGCATTGTTAAGTGAGCAGGACTTGGAGCAAATTAAACTAGATGGGCTACCGTCCGGTGATATCCATACTCAAGATCTTGTGGATGTACCATTAACCCAGATACTTTCAGATGCAGGCCTTGGTCAGGGCAAGCAAATTAAAGATGCGCTGGGGCGTAATGCCGTAATAGTAAATGGCCAAGCCTATGGTATGGATGCACTAATGGCAGCTAAAGACATCTATAGCAAAGAAAACGCGCTTTTTGGTCGTTTTTTCATCACAAAACTGGGTAAGAAAAAGCATCACCTATTTGAATTAAAGTAATTTCAGTTTAGCGGTTGACGCTACAAATAATCTCCCTATAATGCGCGCCTCCTTCAACGGGAAGCGCGTTTTCTTTATCTGAAATACGAAAAAGAAAACCCCGAAAAAGGCGCTTAGTTTTTAGTCAGTTAAATCTGAAAAAACTAAGTAAAAACAAAGTGTTGACAGCTAATCGAAACACTGTAAAATGCGCCTCCGCTTCGAGGTAAAAGCCTCAAGCAAAACAAGTTATTTAAATGCTTTCTTAATAAAAACTTTTAAATAAATTGTTGACAAGGAGAAGCGGTTCTGTAGAATACGCGCCTCGCTTCGAGAGAAGCACTGCACTAGCCTAGCTAGAAAAGCAGATAAGAAATGGCCAGTCCGAGCGACGGTCACGATCTTTAAAAACGAATTCAGACAATTCGTGTGGGTACTTACCGAGAGTCGAGATGTACAGCTTCTTATGAAGCAAAAGACTTTTCAAGTAAGTATTTACACTGTCAAATTTATTTAACAGTAGTATTTAATGCTTGAGCACATCTTAGGATGTAAAATTTTTAAACTGAAGAGTTTGATCATGGCTCAGATTGAACGCTGGCGGCAGGCTTAACACATGCAAGTCGAGCGGAAACGAAGATAGCTTGCTATCAGGCGTCGAGCGGCGGACGGGTGAGTAACGCGTAGGAACCTACCTAATAGTTTGGGATAGCCCAGAGAAATTTGGATTAATACCGGATACGCCCTACGGGGGAAAGCAGGGGATC
>JBLHLT010000019.1:0-60160 GCA_047621325.1 Oceanicoccus sp. | reverse complement strand
AAGCTTTTAGGCATTTGCCTTACCTGTAAAAACGCGCGTGCAACTTTTCATCGAAATAATGGGGTCTCGTTATTTCGAATACGGTTTTTATAAGTAGTTGAATTTAAAGTATTTCCCATAAATTAACTAGGAAAAAACGAGCGCTTTTTTCTGATTTTTCGAGCCATGGCCTACTGAATCCACCTAAAATCAAAAATACACTGTTCATGTGAACAGTAGATTTACTGCAGGTAATTCCCTTTAAAATACTGTGCAGAATCGCTTTAATCAAACTCTGTCGAGAGTTCTCACCCCTCCCTCAGATTTTGCAAATAGCTAAAACGAAAAAAGCCCGAACACTTTTGTATTCGGGCTTTTAAAAATAATGGCGGTGAGGAGGATTAATCGTCCTACGGACTCGTCGCTACGCTCCGTGCTTGCGCTTCGCGCAGTCAAACTCTGTCGAGAGCGCTCACCCCTCCCTCAGATTTTGCAAATAGCTAAAACGAAAAAAGCCCGAACACTTTTGTATTCGGGCTTTTAAAAATAATGGCGGTGAGGGAGAGATTCGAACTCTCGATACGTTACCGTATACACACTTTCCAGGCGTGCTCCTTCGGCCACTCGGACACCTCACCGCAAATTTGGTTTTTGTTTTTTTATACTTGAATCAAACCTCAAACAAGTCGCACGCATTGCTGCGCCTTCATGCTCGTGAAGGCTCTTCGAGTCGGTACTCGGACACCTCACCGCAGTCTCACTTTTTTATACTTGATGCAAAAGAACAAGTCCTAAAGCCTTTACGCACACAGCTTTAAGGCGGCGTATTATACAAAGCGACCTTCTAAGTGCAAGTAATTCCTTGATTTTTAAGCACTAATCCCAGTATTTAACATATTCAGCAATGCTGGTATTTGGCTTGCTGGGTAGTTTATCTGGGGTGCCGACATATAAAAAGCCGACGATTTCACCCTGCTCTGACAGGCCAAACAGCGCTTTCACTTCATTTGCGTGGGCCATATCACCGGTACGCCAAATAGAACCATAACCCAATGAGCTGATGGCCACCTGCATATTTTGGATCGATGCACCTACCGCTAAGATTTGCTCCATTACTGGCACTTTGGCGTTTTCTTTAGGTTCACACACGGCAACAATCATCATGGGTGCTCGTAATGGCATGTTGCGTGTTTTATCAATTTTATCTTGAGCGACTTCTTGCGTACCTAGGGCAGAGACAAAGGTATCACCTAGCTTGGCTAGCGCGTCACCCTGTAATACATGGTAAAACCAAGGCTTTAAGCGGGCATGGTCAGGGGCTCTCACCGCACAGGCTAAAATTTGTTCAAGCTCGTCCTGCGCGGGTGCCGGTGCGGCCAGTTTAGGACAAGATACTCGGTTTTGTAGCAGTTCAATTACTGTATTCACTGAGTGGCCTTATATCTTTTTGGTTTTCGTGGAATTTTTTCAACGATGTCTAGTGTAGATCCTTGCACCCAAGGCTATCTATGTATTAAATACCGCTCTTATTCTGCACTTTGCAGCTGTATTTCAGAATTATCAATTAGATCAATGACTAACACCAGCCAAGAATCATCATCTGCCCCTCTATATGAGTTTTACTCCCGAAGCGTTGGCTTTATAGCGGGTGCCATTACTATATTGATTGGTAATAAGTTAGGTGCTTGGTCTGGCTTCGAAGTTGAAGTGTTAAGCATTTGTGTGTTGTACCCAATCTTAGCGCTTTTAATTGGTAAACGCCTCCCTCAGCGAATATTGCACTTACGCCGCCCTATTTTCATTACTATAGATGCCACGATGGTAGGCTGCCTACTTGCGTACATGAATTTTGCACTTGTTCCTAGTATCTTATTTTGTGTCATGGTGAATGCCTCTGTTATGTCCCTAGGCTCTGCCATGACTTGGTTTACTTGCACTATTGGGGCCGTTACTGGCGCCCTTGGCGGGACGCTAATTTTTGGCCTTGAACCTACTTTTGAAGTGCACAACTTGATTAATATCAGTGCGGCTTTGGGCATGTCATTGCATCTGTCTGTGACGGCTTTTTACTCTGGCAAACAAACCAAGCAACTCCAAAAACTGCACTTCGAATTAAAAGCCGAGCAAGCCAAACAGAAAAACCTTTCTAACAAAGTGGCTAAGTATATTTCGCCGCAAATTTGGGAGTCTATTTTCTCTGGCAATCGCGAAGTGAAACTAGAAACTCAGCGTAAAAAGCTGGTGGTATTCTTTTCAGATATTCGCGGCTTTACGGCGCTGTCAGAGCAATTAGAATCAGAAGCCCTAACCGAACTCCTTAATAACTACCTTACCGAAATGACCAATATCGCCCTTAAATACGGCGGCACAATTGATAAATACATTGGTGATAGCATTATGGTGTTTTTTGGTGACCCTACAACACAAGGTGCCAAAAAAGATACATTAGCCTGTGTTGCAATGGCCATTGAGATGCGCAAACACATGAAGGTATTAAGGCAAAAATGGCGTGCTCAAGGGGTACAAACACCATTAGAAATACGCATGGGCATCAACACCGGTTATTGCACCGTAGGTAACTTTGGTACTGAGTCACGTATGGATTACACCATTATTGGCCGTGAAGTTAATATGGCTAGCCGCTTAGAAAGCGCAGCTGAAGCGGGTGAGATTTTACTGTCTCACGAGTCGTATGCCCTTATTCAAGATAAAATTATCTGCCGTGAAAAAGGCACCATTAGTGCCAAAGGCTTTTCACGTCCGGTTCCGGTATTTGAAGCGGTAGACTTTAGGCATAATTTGGCGGCTAAATCCTCATTTATCGAGCACGAACTACCCGGGTTTTCCATGTACATGGACACCAATCGTATTAATAATTATGACCGTGAAAAAATTGCGAAAGCTTTAGAGGCTGCGGCGATTAAAATGAAAAACCAAAACAAAATGCAAGGCTAATGGAACAACCTAAGCAAACACCAAACAGTATCATCATCAGTATTTTTGTAGGCCTAGGCGTATGGCTGGTGATTATGCTGCTAGCGCTAAGCTGGTTTCAATCCCGCTATATTCATGACTTCACCCAGCACCAGCCTGCTTATTTGCAAGCCTCCTACACCGAGCAGTGGTTCGAGCAACTATTAACGCACCTACCCGCAAAAACAAAAGACGCACGTGTCATTCAACTATGGCTGCCTGACTGCCTGTGTAATCGCTTTGCACGCCCTCATGCTATCAGTGCCATGAACCTCACCGAAACACTGGGGTATGAACACATCACGCTTATTCCAGACAGTTACGCCGATGAGCTTGCCTCATTGCAGGCACTTAACCCTAAGACCTCAATTATATTGATTAACCATGACGCCGTTGCAAGCTGGCCCGCCACCCCATCGGTTTTAATTGAAGGCCCACTAAGCCAGCTGATCTATATTGGCCCTCTTGGATTCGGCGCTTTTTGTAGTCAGGCCGCGACCAGTGTTATCGAGAATCAACTACTCGGCATCCCCAACCAAACCAGCCGTGCCTTTTACAATCAGATTGGCCAAGGCTGCTTTTGCCAATGGCCCCCATCTAAATAAGCTATATTTCCTCTTTCATTGCCAGATTTGAACTAGTCTTACACTAGATACGCAAAACCTGACGACGATGCAACAATCAGACTATCAAAGCTTAGTGCGTATTGGCCGCAACCTTATTAGCGAGCGCAATATCACTAAGTTATGCCAACTCATTTTAGATGAAGCGCAACAGCTCTCAGGGGCTGATGGTGGCACCCTATACCTTGTAGACAAGCAACCTGCACACGAATTACATTTTGCGATTGTGCACAACAATAGTTTAAACATCCGGCTTAATTGCGACGAAAATGAGTCTATTTTCCCCCCTATCCCATTATTTGAAACCAATGGTGACACCAATCAACATCATGTTGCTGCGTTTACCGCTCATGCAAAAACCTTAATCAACATTGACGATGCCTACGACAATACTCAATTTGATTTCTCTGGCGCTAAACAATTTGATGCTGCCAACCACTATCGAACACAATCCATTCTTACTATTCCGCTTCTTAACGAGTCAAACCAAGTGCTGGGTTTATTACAGTTAGTCAACGCACAAGACCCAAACACCGGCAAGATCACCCCGTTTAGTGAAGAAATAGAACCGCTCATTATGTCACTGGCAACCTTCGCCGCGAGTGCTATTGAAAACCGCAGAATAAGTAACAGCCAAAAGGCGTTGTTAATTGAACTTGCTGCTACAAACGATACAGAAGAGATCATTGAAAGAATTTTAGATGAAGCGATCAACCTTACACACAGCGAAGGTGGCACACTGTATTTGACCCAAAGCGATAGTAACGGTGAAACCAGTAAACTGAAATTTGAAATCATTAAAAATGATATTCTGGATATTAAGATGGGCGGAAAACATGGCGTACCCATTCCCTTTCCACCATTAGAATTATTCGAAGAAGATGGCCGCGAAAACAACCACATAGTGGCGGCCTATAGCGCCAACAGCAAGCAAGTGGTCAATATTGATGACGTGTATTGCTCGGATGAATTCGATTTCTCAGGTGCGCGAAAATTTGATAAACAAACCAATTATCGCACGCAAAGTGTATTAACGTTTCCGCTGCTTAATCATCAACAAGAAGTCATTGGTGTACTGCAATTAATAAATGCTCGCCAGCCCGACTCAAATAAAAAAGTCGCTTTCTCAGATCGCTTTATTCCATTATTAAAAGGTCTTGCGCTTTATGCGGCCATTGCGCTTAACAATCAAATTTTAGTGCAAGATTTAAAAAACTTACTGGATGCATTTGTCAAAACCATCGCTAAAGCCATTGATGCAAAAAGCCCTCACACCAGTGGTCACTGCCAACGTGTGCCACTACTAATGGAGCTAATAGCGGAAGCCGCCTGCAAAGATGATTCGTTATTTAAAGATTTCGAGCTATCAGAAGAAGAGTGGTACGAATTGCGAGTCAGTGCGTGGATGCACGATTGCGGTAAACTTGCCACACCCGATAGCGTCTTAGATAAATCGACCAAACTGCATAAAATGCGCGACGGCATTGATTTAATTGAAGCACGCTTTAATTGTTTAAAGCAAAAACTAGAAATCGACTATTTACAGTCATGCATAAAAACACCAAAAGACGCAGCCACGTTAAAAGAAAAATTAGACGCACAGTTAAAAAACATGAAATCCGATCTTGAATTTGTACGCACCAGCAATAAAGGTGGCGAATTCATGAGTGAAGAATCAAAAGCCAAAATACTCAACATTGCCAAATTAACATGGCCCGACATTCATGGTGAGTTACAACCCATGCTCAATGAAGATGAAGTGTACAACCTGT
Organism: Oceanicoccus sp.; assembly: GCA_047621325.1. GTDB lineage: Bacteria > Pseudomonadota > Gammaproteobacteria > Pseudomonadales > Oceanobacteraceae > Bermanella. The sequence continues at coordinate 54,813 of JBLHLT010000019.1, read as the reverse complement.
GTATTGAGCGAGGCACTCTCACCGCTGAAGAAAGACAAATAATCAACAATCATATGACTGTCACCATTGATATGCTTGAAGGACTGCCTTTCCCCAAACAATTAAAACGCGTACCTGAATACGCTGGGGGTCACCATGAAAAAATGAATGGATCAGGTTTTCCGCGCGGGCTCACCCGTGAGCAAATGTCGATCCCTGCTCGCATGATGGCCATTGCAGATATATTTGAAGCTTTAACCGCCAAAGACCGCCCATACAAAGACCCAATGAAAATAAGCTTATCGCTCAACATCATGCACCGCATGGTAGACGATGAACATATCGACCCAGACCTTTATGAGCTATTTGTTAAGTCTCGTGTTTGGGAAAAATACGCTAAGCGCGTCCTAAGTCCCGATCAAATTGATGTTGACGACATCACTCCGTACTTACTTAATAAAAGCCAATAGATGCATCAGCGCGTTGCAATAATAATTAACAACACGCGCTGCCAATACCAGCAGCATCACTGGTTACAAACGGAATCGGCGTACCGCAATCAGGGTAAATACCATAGTGATTCGACCAATCACCAAAAAATTCAAAATGGGCTTTAAAGCGCGTGCCATTCAACATCCGATATGTATTACCACAAACCGAAAACATTTTACCTGTTTCGATTTTATGGTGATTATCTAACATTAAAAAGTGTGGGTAATGCTCGACTGTTCCCCTATAACGTACCGCTTGGCCATAATCTTCACATGCGCTTTCTAGCCCATCAATTTTAAATAACCGATAAGTGGCGCTGTAAAAATTCATATGTCCAATCTTTTGCTCAAGTTTTGCATTTTCAATGGTAAGCACTCGATCTTTCACTAAACGCGGATCAGTGAACCCAGCCTGTTTACTGAATTCTAAAAAATCACGCCAATACAATGCCCCACTCAAACATTCGCCATACAGTACTTCGTCTTTTACTAGCACATCTGGGATACGGCGATCACAGTACACATCAGAAAAATACATTTCACCACCCTGCTTAAGTAGGCGATGAGCTTGTTTTAAAACGTTTTGCTTATCTTGCACCAAGTTAATCACGCAATTAGAAACGATGAGATCGAAATAACCGTCTTCATAAGGTAATGCTTCTAATTGGTCTATATCACCCTGAATAAACTCTACATTTGACTGTTTATAGCCAAACACATCTGCGTGATAACCTTGATACTGACGCGCCACAGCTAACTGCTCTTGTGTCATATCAAGACCAACGACCAAACCATTTTCACCCACCATAGCAGACAAGGCATAAACATCTCTGCCAGCACCACAACCTAAATCAAGCACCTTTAATCCACTCATTTGCTCTGGCACAACGAGACCACAACCGTAATAGCGCATCATCACTTCATCATGCACTTTAGATAAGATCGGTTTTAAAAATTCAGGCATGGCTTCATCTGTGCAGCATGCATTGGTTTGCAAGTCTTGGGAACTTTGTAAAACCTTACCGTAATAATCTTGCACTGACTCAAGCATGTATAACCCCTAGAAATTCATAGTGCGACATAAGACTCATATGTATAACGAAAGTTCGGCCAAATAGCACCTTTTTCTGCCGAGCCAAACCTTTCATAGTAAAAGAAAAAAGTAGCACTATGACCATACAACCTGCCCAACCCATTCATGCAAACAGTGCAAGTGAACTCATCTATCAATCTGGCCCGACCGCATTCAACTATATCTTCAGCAAACAACATGGCCCTGATGTTAAAGTTTTCATAAGGTATTTATTTAGAACTGAAAAATCGATGTTTAGCCATAAACACCACCTAGTATGTATCGATAAAAATAATGTAGTAGGCACCATTGGTAGTTTCAGCAAACGCAGCCACAAAGGCACATTAATCGCCAATGTTTGTGCGATATTTAGGCAATACGGCTGGCGCAGCATTTTAAAGGGATTAAAATTCGAACGAGAATTAGTAAAAACACCAAAAGCTGACTGCTTATACTTATGCCACATAGCGGTAGAGCCAAGCTACCAAGGCAAGGGGATTGCGGGTAAGTTAATCCGGCAAATGGCAATGCAGGCAAAGGCGTTAGGGTTTAATAAACTAAGCCTAGATGTTGCGCAAAAGAATCAACACGCGCTGAATGTCTATCTTTCACATGGATTTAAAATCATAAACATTATAAATAGCTATAGCGATATTTTAGATAATCATATTTATATGGAGAAAACACTTTAATCCAGCCGGTCTATTTCGACTGTTTTTTCAAAATTCGAATCATTTTTAATATTCGGCGCGAACTGGTCTTATCTAAGCCTTGAGAATCGACCTGATACAACGCTTTATTAATTTGAAGATTCAAAGCGTTAAGAGATGTAATAAGATGAGGGTGTTTTTTCTGTAAACGCTTAAACAACGATTGCAACGTCAGCCCTTGGCACTCATCTAACGACTCAACTCTGGCCGAGTTATTCAACCACACCAATAACATATTAAATATTTTTTTCTCATAACTAACCGGTTTTGATATTTGATCCCACCATAAAAATGTAAACAAGCCAAACCCAAGGAACATAAAAACAGACACCATAATCACAGTGAGCTCTTCGGTACTGCGATCGCCCCACAAATCTTGCAAGATAGCTTGCTGCTTATTGCCTTTATAGTTCAGCATCCATTCATTCCATAAGTAATCAAATGCCTGCCATTGCTTACGTAAATCTTTTAACCACTGTGACTGACTCTTAAATCCTTTAAACTCATTTGGGATAGCGCGTTGCAAACCAGATTCTACTCGCTCTGGTGCCACCCACCCTGTCGGGTCAAACCGAACCCAGCCGCGCCCGTCTATAAACACCTCTACCCAAGCATGGGCATCATACTGATAAACTGACAGGGTTTTTGATATGGTATTTTCTTCCCCCCCCATATAACCCAACACCACACGTGCAGGCACATCAATGGCACGTAACAAAAACGTGAGTGAGCCTGCATAGTAAGAGCAAAATCCCGACTTTGACTCAAATAGAAAGTGATCAATTTGATCATCGCCATCGAATGCACCTGGGCTTAATGTGTAGCTAAATTCTTTGTTAGAAATATAAGATTGCACAAACCGAATATATGTATCTAAGTCATGAGCTTGTTGTTTTAATTGCTGAGCAAACGCACGCGCTTTAGGATTTGAATGATCAGGTAATCGAGTATAAGTAAGCCGCTGCCCTCGCGTAAGTGAGGTTTGTGCGATCAACGGTGAGACATCTGATTCCGCTTGGTACTGCCATTGATTATAAAGCCGACGATTGCTCTGTAGTGCAGCATCACTACGCACGGCAACCCCCTTAGTCAGTGGCTTTGTCGCGCCTACCGAGAACAACCACTGTTTCTCATGGGGCTCTATCATCACTTCATAGCGAATAACCTGCGAAGTTTCGCCAAAAGGTTCTGCAACAAAATCGGCCTGATAACCGCTACCTTGTTGCCATGATTGACCATCAAACTCACTCAAGGTAAATGCACGCCAATAACGCTGATTCATTGGCAGTTCGCCGTCTAGCAGTTTTACCCTAAAAGCCAATTTATCGTTTTCACCCAACGAGGCAATACTTCCAGGCGACATTGAATCACTTAGACCCACCACACCCGATTGCGTTGGAATGTTCAATGTCCATAAAGGGCCTAAACGCGGCAAGACAAAAAATAAAAGCAACGCGAGAGGTAATGACTTTACTAACAATGCAAAGCCCGTTTTTAAACTCGCTAATCGATTTGATTGGCCGTAAAAATGCACCAATACTTGAGCACCTAATGTGAATATCATCACAATAAGAACCAGTAAGAAATCTAACGGAGTTCGTTCAAATAAAAACAGCAATGCACACAAAAAGTAATTCAAAAATATCAGCAAATAACTGTCTTGCTGCTTTGATACCTCTAGCGGCTTCAACATAACCCCTGCTATGAGCAGTGACACCATGCCTTCGATGGTCAAGGTAGCGCCATAACTGAAATAAATACCGGTAAAGCCTGATGTAACCAACACCAACTTTGCAAACCAGTTTGGTTTAGGTAAACGGCCACTAAACATAGACAAACGCCAAACCAAGGCAAAAATCGAAAACACAATCAACCAAGTAGGTAAGCGGCTTACATGCAGCAGCAACCCTGCAAAAACATTAACAAACAAAAAAACCAGTGTTGATTGAGACATCAAGCCTGCATTAAGAGACATTTTGGTTGCCTCCATACTGAAACAAAGCAAGTGCTGCTAGGCATTGATGCAAGTGCTTCTCTCCGCTGCCTAACCCTATCTCTGTACCGGGTAGTTTTAAACTAAACTCACTGTTTTGCTCGTGTGCCTTTATTACCCAGCCACATAGAACTTGTAATCGATACTCAATTTCAAAACCCGTTAAGGTGTACCAATCCAAGCATCGCTCATCACCTTGAAAATCTAGATATTGTTTGGTCATAAGCTGTTGTGTCTTAGCGTATTGTCGCCACGCAACACGTTTAAGGGAATCCCCTTTTTGGTACATTTTCAAGCCATCAAATTCATCCATTCCAGATTGCGTCGTTTCTGTTATATCATCTTCACCTGAACCAACACTACTGCGAAACGATATATCAACCGGTTTAGGGTAAACCACACCATTAAAGTCTAAGTGCAGCCAACTCCAACAGGTAAGCAAACCAAGGGGGTAAACGCTAAATAATTTAATTCTGGGCACTAATAATGGCCCGCGCTTATCTGGCGTAAACGACAATTTAATATATTGTTGGTCTTGAACAATAGGAATGAGTTTTGAATTTTTTTTATCAAACCCAATAAAAACACCAATCTTCGATGTTTTATTTGGATTTAAAAAGGTTAATGGCAGTGACACAGTCTCGCCTGAAAAACACGATTCACAGGCACTTGTTTTTATAATAAGAGAAGAGAGATTTTGATAAGTCGCAACTATGGTCGTAACAAACAAACTAATCATAATAAACCCGACACTTAAGATCAGGTTGTTTTGATAGTTAATGCCTGTGACTAACAACAACAGAAGAAGCGTTAAAAACAAAAAGCCCACTTTATTGGGAAAGATAAAAATACGCTTTTGCGATAATTGAATTTCACTGGCCAAAGGTAAGCGCTTTTTTAGCCAGCGCTCGTACAAACGGCCAATTTTATCAAAGCGCTTCAACATCACAGCACAGATACAGTTTGCAGAATGTCTGCGCAAATATCCTTTTTACTATCGACTAACGCATCCTCTAAACGATGCTGAGCCACATAACGAAAGACATCCTGTACGTCATCAGGCAACACATGATCACGTCCATGCAATAACGCCCAACTTTTTGCGGTATTCAACAAGGCCAAAGTTGCCCTTGGGGATAAACCATAACGTAATTGATGATGTTCACGGGTTTGTTTTATTAAGCGCTGAATATAATCTAATAACGCAGAGCTAGCGTTTATGCTCGTTACTTTTTCTTGATAAGCACTAAGCTCTTGCACACTCATTAGGCTGGCAAGGTTTGCAGAAGAAATAGACTTACCTTCTAGCAGTGCTCGCTCGGCCATTTCATTTGGGTAACCTAGTTCGATGCGCATCAAAAAACGATCTAACTGAGATTCAGGCAAGGTAAACGTGCCTGACTGTGAAATAGGGTTTTGTGTGGCGATAACAAAGAAAGGCTGAGGCAAAGGGTATGTTTTGCCGTCAATACTGACTTGCCGCTCTTCCATTGCTTCTAATAACGCGCTTTGTGTTTTAGGTGTGGCACGATTGATTTCATCGGCTAAAACCAGTTGTGAAAAAACAGGGCCAGGGTGAAATACAAATGCACTTTGCTGGGTTGCTGTATCTTTTTGATAAATGCTGCCGCCAATAATATCAGCTGGCAACATGTCACTGGTAAATTGAATGCGCTGATACTGCAAACCCAAAACATTAGCCAATGCATGACTTAATGTGGTTTTACCCATACCGGGCAAGTCTTCAATCAACAAATGGCCTTTTGCTAATAAACAACACAAGGACAGTTTTACTTGATGTTCTTTACCCAGTACAACGCTGTTTAATGCAGATAATACAGAGCTTAATTTTGCATCCATGACAGAATGACTCCTATGCAAAATTGGCTATCATTTATAATTATTTTAAATACGGCTTAAACCAAAAGACAGATCTCTTTTAATATCTTCAATGTCTTCAATGCCACACGCAATACGAATCAAACCATCCGTAATGCCTGCACGCTCACGGTCTGCCGGATCAACACGGCAATGAGTGGTGGTCGCCGGATGCGTAATCGTGGTTTTCGCATCGCCTAAATTGGCGGTGATCGAAAACATACGGGTGCTATCAATTACCGACCAAGCGGCTTCTTGTCCGCCGGAGACTTCAAATGCGAGTACCCCGCCAAAATCTTTTTGTTGTGACTTTGCAAGCTCATGCTGTGGGTGTTCTGGTAAGCCAGCATAATGAACAGCCTTAACACTGGACTGCTCTTTTAACCAAAGCGCTAGCGTCATTGCATTTTCGCTGTGGGCTTTCATGCGTAACTTAAGAGTTTCTAAACCTTTCAACATAACCCAAGCATTGAACGGACTCATGGTAGGGCCAACAGAACGCAATACACCAACCACTTCTTCCATTAATGCGTGACTGCCTAATACAGCACCACCCAATGTACGACCTTGGCCGTCAATAAATTTAGTCGCACTGTGAATAACCACATCAACACCATATCTTAATGGCTGTTGCAGTGCCGGCGTGCAAAAACAATTATCTACCGCAACTAAGATATCATTCTGGTGCGCTAATTCTACAAGCGCAGCTAAGTCGCCTATTTCATTCATTGGATTAGATGGCGATTCTAAAAAGAATAACTTGGTGTTTTCTTTTATAGCTGAGCGCCATTCATCAACATCGGTTAACGATACATAATCTACTGTAATGCCAAGTTTGCTTACGTATTTTTTAAACTGCACATTAGTTGAGCCAAAAATACTGCGACTTGAAACAATATGATCACCAGGATTTAGCAAGGCTAAAATCATAGAGAAAATAGCTGACATACCCGACGCCGTGGCCACACATTGCTCTGCACCTTCTAACGCCGCTAGGCGTTGTTCAAAAGTGCGAACAGTTGGGTTAGTGTATCGAGTATAAACGTTACCCTCTTCATCACCGGCAAATACAGCCGCCGCTTCTTGAGCATTACCGAACACATAGCTCGATGTTAAAAACATCGCTTCGCTATGTTCATGCTCTTGAGTACGACTGTAACCAGCACGAACACCAAGTGTTGCAAACTCGGCGCCCTCTAAATCAGAGTTGTATCGTTTATTATCAGCCACTTAATTGTCTCTATTCAATTTCATCATCATTGTGTAAATCAATAATGCTATTTTCAATATTTTGTTTTTTATTTGCGTCATTGCGTAAAGCTTGCAGGTTTTCCAAGTAAGCGTCATCAATGTCACCGGTTACATATTCACCGTTAAATACAGAGCAATCAAAATCATATTTAACATCGGTACCATCACAGGTAGCTTCAATTAAGTCATTAAGATCTTGGTAGATTAACCAGTCTGCACCTATTGCGGTTTGAATTTCTTCAACCGTACGGCCATGAGCAATTAACTCTTCTTTGGCCGGCATGTCGATACCGTAAACATTTGGATAACGTACTTCTGGTGCCGCGCTTGCAAAGTACACTTTATTTGCACCAGCATCACGCGCCATTTCAATGATTTGCTCGCAGGTTGTTCCACGAACAATAGAGTCATCAACTAACAGTACGTTTTTACCACGAAATTCTAAATCCAACGCGTTCAGTTTTTGTTTGACCGATTTTTTGCGCTGCTGTTGACCTGGCATAATGAAAGTACGACCGATATAACGGTTTTTCATGAAGCCTTCGCGATATTTGACACCTAATCGGTTAGCTAGCTCAACGGCTGAGCTACGACTGGTATCAGGGATAGGAATAACCACATCAATATCATGGTCAGGGCGCTCGCGTAAGATTTTTTCAGCTAAACGCGAACCCATTTTTAAACGGGCTTTATAAACGCTGATTTTATCAATGATAGAATCTGGGCGTGCGAAGTAAACGTGTTCAAAAATACACGGTCTAAGTTTAGGGTCTTCTGCGCATTGCTGTGTGTGCAGGTTACCATCTACGTCAATGAAAACCGCTTCACCTGGTTCGATATCACGTACTAGCTCAAAGTCTAACGCATCAAGCGCTACGCTTTCAGAGGCGATCATGTACTCATCGCCTTTGTCTGTCGTACGTTTACCAAATACAGCTGGGCGAATACCGTTTGGATCACGGAACCCCACTACGCCGTAACCGGCAAGCATAGCGATAACCGCATAGCCGCCTTTGATACGCTTATGTACGCGCTTAACCGCATCAAACACATCTTGTGCGGTAGGCTTCAGTTGCTTTTTCTCTTGCAACTCATGGGCAAAAATATTCAATAATACTTCTGAGTCACTGGTGGTATTTACATGACGTAAATCTTCACGGTATACATCTTGAGCCAATTCTAGTGTATTGGTTAAGTTACCGTTGTGAGCCAGTACAATGCCGTACGGACTATTTACATAGAAAGGCTGTGCTTCAGCTGAGCTAGAGCTACCAGCCGTTGGGTAACGAATATGGCCAATACCCATATTGCCCACAAGACGTTGCATGTGGCGAGTACGGAACACATCCTTAACAAGCCCATTGTCTTTTCGTAAGAAAAAACGGCCTTCATCACATGTCACCATGCCGGCGGCATCCTGACCACGGTGCTGCAAAACCGTTAGTGCATCATACAGCGCCTGATTCACATTGCTCTTAGCAACCAAACCAACAATGCCACACATGGCGTTACCTCTTTAAATACATTTAGCCACTGGTTTTACCCAGTGTCAGAAGGGTTTCAGCAGCGCCTGGTAAAACGTTCTTTGACCAAGACACCATTAATTCAAAATGCGGTATTAATGCAGACTCTTTCCACCAAGGGTCTGCACTAAACGCTGTCATCTGTAATCCATAAATGGCTGCGGTGACAAGTATCAAACCCCTTGCCACACCAAAGACAATTCCAAATATGCGATCCGTGCCGGCTAGGCCTGTTACTTTAACCAATTCGCCGACTAGATTATTAATCATAGCCCCTACAATCAAAGTCGCGGCAAACAATATGGCAAATGCCGCACCATATCGTGCTGAAGGGGTTTCTATCCAATTAACTAATAAAACATCTAGGTGCCCACTGAAAATTCGCGCAATAACAAATGCAGTGATCCAGCTAGCAAGAGACAGCATTTCTTTAACGAAACCTCGTTTAATGCTGATAAGAGCAGATATCAATACAACGGCCAATATGACCCAATCAATTATGAGCATATCACTGTCCGCTATTTTGAGCCGTTTTGGGGGTCATAAAAACGAGCGCCCTTGAGGAAAGGGCGCATTCTAACAAAGGGAATTCCCAGCGCAAAGCGAATCATTGGTCTTCAAAGACAACTAATTGCCCCTGAATCTTAAATGTTTGTTTAATAGCCAACATTTGCGTCTCTAGCTGTTGTTTTTGTGTACTAGGGCCGACAAATACTCGGGTATACGCACCATCTTTAGATACAGCCTCAAATGCGGCATACCCGTCTTTACGTAATTTATCTCTTAAATCAAAGGCATTTTTGGCTTTAGCAAAGCTACCAACCTGAATATGCCAAACAACTGATTGCCCAGTATTATCCAAAACTGGCTTTTCAAAGTCTTTTAGCTTTAGTGTTTGCAGGTCAACCTTCATGTCATCAATTGTGACTATTTCAGCCGATTGCATGGCAACCAAGGCTGGTTCAGACATAGGGATAGACAAAGATTTTGGCAAAGGCATCGCCATATCAGGGATATTCTTTTCGATAGGTACGCTGTCGGCTAAATACGAAGCATCTCCCGCGGTTGTCGATAATTGTGGCAATACAATTAACGCCACGCTAACCAATACACTGGCACCGACTAATTTTCGCTTTACACCCTCATCCATTTGTCTGCCCTTCTACTCTAATGATTGCTGTTGTCGATTAAATTGCTTAAGCCAATCTTGAGCATTAGCCACCGTTATAAATGAGCCAAATATAACCACTTGATCATCCTTTGTTACGGTAGTGTTTAAATAAGCCAAGCCGTCAGCCACGCTAGTATGCAATGCCGATTTCGATAAAGCCTCACCTGCCTTAACGTTTAACTCTTGCGCGGTTTGACCGCGATAACCCGCCAAACCAGCTAAGTGCCACTCATCAATCACGTGCATGCATTTTACAACTGATAACGCATCTTTATCTTTCAACATGGCTAACAAGGCAAAGCGCTTGCCTTTAATAGGTTGTGACAGCAGGTACTCATTAAGTAAATTAGCCGCTTGTGGGTTATGACCAACATCCATAATGCCCGCATATGGGTGAGAAAACTGCTGTAAGCGACCATCAAGTTGCGCACTCTCAAGCCCCTTATTAATATCACCAATAACCAGCTGCGGGCATACTTGAAGTAATAATTGCAGCGCAGTTGCCGCGTTTTCAAGAGGTAGTACTGGAACACTAAGGTTATCTAAAGTAAGTTCTTGGCCGTTGTGGTCGACTCCATACCAAGACCAAGACTGGTCTTTAAGCTGAAAATCAAAATCACGACCCTTTAATAATAAATGAGCACCGATATGCTTGGCATGCTCAATTAAACGTGCCGAGACATTGCGCTCACCACATATTGCGGGTTGCTTAGCGCGGTAAACACCGGCTTTTTCGAAGGCTATACTATCAATATCGCTGCCGAGCCAATCTTGGTGATCAAGCCCAATACTGGTTACCGCAGCGCCATCAGGTTCAACAATATTCACCGCATCCAATCGACCACCCAAACCAATTTCTAATACCGCCGCATCGACTTTGCTTTTCTTAAAAATATACAGCGCTGATAACGTACCGACTTCAAAATAAGTCAGGCTGATTTCAGCACGGGCGGCGTCGATCACTTCAAAACTTTCAACTATTAAATCATCAGATACTGGCTGGCCATTTATTCGTACACGCTCATTATAAACATGCAAATGCGGGCTCATATAACTGCCTACCGACATTCCCGTTGCATGCAAAATACTACTACACATAGTGACAGTAGAACCTTTACCATTTGTACCAGCAACCAATAACGTTAGTGGCGCAGGCTTAAACAAATCAAGACGGTGTGCAACAGCTTGCACACGATCTAATCCCATATCAATTTCGGTAGGATGATTCGATTCTAAAAAAGACAACCACTGATCTAAATTCTTTTTCATGTAGGCATTAACAACTGCAGTAAACGTTTAATGGTGGGGCGTAAATTTTCACGGTTGACGACTTTATCTAACATGCCATGCGCTAACAAAAACTCGCTGCGCTGAAACCCTTCAGGTAACGTTTCACGCACGGTTTGTTCGATAACACGCGGGCCAGCAAACCCAATTAAGGCTTTAGGCTCCGCCAGTATCACATCACCTAACGTTGCCAGACTCGCACTTACACCGCCATAAACAGGGTCAGTCAACACTGAAATATACGGGATTTTATTCTGTTTAAGGCGCTCAATTGCGGCACTGGTTTTAGCCATTTGCATCAAAGAAAAAAGCGCTTCTTGCATACGAGCACCACCACTAGCTGCAAAACACACCAGCGGCACACGTTCAGCTAATGCTTTCTCGCATGCTAATACAAATTTCTCACCAACCACCTGCCCCATGGACCCACCCATAAAAGAAAACTCAAACGCACAAGCAATAATAGGCAGGCTTTCCAACTTACCTTCCATCACAATCAGTGCATCTTTTTCAGCCGTTTTCTTTTGCTCAGATGAAAGACGATCTTTGTATTTTTTTGAATCACGGAACTTGAGTTTATCGACAGGTTCGATATCAGCAAACAATTCTGTTCTTGGCTCAACATCTAACATCAAGTGCAGACGTCTACGCGCTGAAATGCGAAAGTGATAATCGCACTTATCGCACACATTTAAATTACGCTCTAAATCTGCGTGATAAAGTGCCGTCTGACAATCTGGGCAGCGAGTCCACAGGCCTTCCGGCACCTGACTCGCCTTAGCCTCTGTAGTCGCTTTAATGCTGGCTGGGACAATTTTATCTAGCCAGTTGCTCATAGGCTCACCCTAATTATCAATTATGCATCCATGGCGGTGCGCATTTCTGTCATTAATGCGCTCAAGCGCTGTTTAATCACAGCGGGTTCGTTTTCATTTTCTTCAATGCAACGAACCAGCGCACTGCCCACAATCACGGCATCTGCAATTTGTGCAACAGCGGCTGCGGTTTTACCATCCTTTATACCAAAGCCCACACCCAAAGGCAGTGACGTTTTAGCACGGATGCGATCTAGGTTCGCTTTTACGTCATCAATATCTAATTCAGCAGAACCAGTAACCCCTTTTACTGACACGTAATAAAGATAACCAGAGCCATGTTCGCAAATAGTGGTTGCACGGGCATCAGGTGTGGTTGGTGCCATTAAGAATATCACTTTCAAATCATGCTGCTTAAAGTAACCCGCTAATACTTCAGACTCTTCTGGTGGCATATCAACTAACAGTACGCCATCTAAACCTGATTCACTGGCCAGCTTCGCAAACTTTTCGTACCCCATCACTTCAACTGGATTTAAATAACCCATTAAAACAACTGGGGTTTTAGTATCCGTTTCGCGGAACGTTTTCACCATACCCAAAATATCTTTAAGGCTGGTATTGTGTTTTAACGCGCGCTCACAGGCCAGCTGGATCGTTGGGCCGTCAGCCATGGGATCAGAAAACGGTACACCCAATTCAATAAGATCAGCACCACTTTCAACCAGCGTATGCATTAACTCAACCGTTAAACCCGGCTTAGGATCGCCACCGGTGATGAATGGAATAAGGGCTTTTTTACCTGCCGCTTTTAAATCGACAAAACATTGATCTACACGATTCATTTTTTATCCTTTAGTAGAGCCGCTTCGCGTGTTTCAAATCCCACGCAAACGACTTTCTACAATTTAGTGAGTCAGCCCAATTCAGCTCAACTCAAAATACTTAACCATCATGGCGATCATGACGCCTTAATAAACATCATGATGCCGTCGCGTTATGCAGTTGGTTTAGATTTCAATACCGTCTAAAGAGGCAACAGTATGGATATCTTTATCGCCGCGCCCAGACAGGTTCACCACGATAACCTTATCTTTATCCATTGTTGCAGCCAACTTCATGGCATAAGCCACCGCATGGCTAGACTCTAGCGCTGGCATAATACCTTCAATCTCGGTTAACGTATGAAATGCATCTAATGCTTCTTGGTCGGTGGCGGCTACATAATTCACGCGGCCAATATCTTTAAGATATGAATGCTCTGGGCCCACACCTGGGTAATCTAAGCCCGCTGAAACAGAATGCGTGCCCATAATCTGGCCATTCTCATCTTCCATTAGGTACGTACGGTTACCATGCAAAACACCTGGTTTACCTTTACACAATGGTGCAGCATGATCATTTCCATCTAAGCCAAGACCACCCGCCTCTACGCCATACATGGCAACAGACTCATCTTCAATGAACGGATAAAACATACCAATGGCATTTGATCCACCACCCACACACGCCACAACCGCATCCGGTAGACGGCCTTCATGCTCCATACTTTGACGTTTGGTTTCACGACCGATAATAGATTGAAAATCACGTACAAGTTTAGGATAAGGGTGCGGGCCTGCGGCCGTACCAATGATGTAAAAAGTATCATCAACGTTTGTCACCCAGTGGCGCATCGCTTCATTCATAGCATCTTTTAGTGTCGCCGTACCCGATGTAACCGGAATCACTTCAGCACCTAATAAACGCATGCGATATACATTGAGTTTTTGACGCTCAACATCTGTAGCACCCATAAAGACGGTACACTGCAAACCTAAACGAGCGGCAACAGTGGCAGTCGCCACACCGTGCTGACCAGCACCTGTTTCAGCAATGACTTTTGGTTTACCGGTGTACTTAGCCAATAGCGCTTGGCCAATAGTGTTATTAACTTTGTGCGCACCAGTGTGGTTTAAATCTTCACGCTTTAAATAAATTTTAGCGCCGCCTGCTTTTTCAGTTAAACGCTCAGCAAAATACAACGGCGACGGACGACCCACGTAATGCGCTAAATCATAATCGTATTCTTTTTGAAACTCAGGGTCCTGACTTAAGCGATCGTACAACTCTGTAAGATCGTCCAATGCTGACATTAAGGTTTCAGAAACAAAACGGCCACCATAAGGGCCAAAGTGACCTGTTTTTGTTGGCAGCTGTGTAACTGCTTTAAGATCAATAGCTGTTTTATCGGTTGTTGACACGATATACCTCACTTAAAAATGCATCTATTTTCGCAGAGTCTTTAATGCCCTTTGCTTGCTCAACGCCACCACTTACATCTACGGCAAACGGCTGCACTTGTTCAATTGCAAAAGCGACATTATCAGGAGTTAAGCCCCCTGCGAGTATTAAAGGTTTGGTTTGGTTTGCTGGAATCATAGACCAATCAAAGGTCTCACCTGTGCCACCAGGCACACCAGGCTTATAGCTATCTAGCAGAATTCCCAAGGCGTCTGGGAACCGCAGGCTCGACGCCACCACATCCGACGCTTGCCGGACACGCTGGGCTTTAATGAAGGGGCGCTGGAATTGACTGCAAAAGTCATTTTCTTCGTCACCATGAAATTGGAGTAAATCTATTCTAACGCTATTCAAAACGTCTTGCACCTGCTGTGCTTGAGCATTCACAAATAACGCAACCACCGAAACAAATGCCGGCACGGCTGCCGCAATTGCTCTTGCTTGTTCTATACGCACATAACGCGGACTTGGTTCATAAAAAACCAAACCGATCGCATCCGCACCCGCATCAACCGCAGCCAATGCATCCTCTACTCGGGTGATACCACATACTTTTACGCGAGTTCGTTTCATCATTATTTTTTCATTTGCAACAATTGATAAAATGGCGGACCTTCACGGTAAATAGGCAGCTCTGGGTATTCTGGATATTCTACATCGACAAAATATAAACCTTCACCCGGAGCCGTTACTCCCGCCTTAGTGCGATCTTTCGCTTCTAATACGTCTTTACACCAATTAACCGGCTTAGAGCCATGACCAATTGGTAAAAGCACACCAGCAATGTTACGTACCATGTGATATAAAAAAGCATTCGCGCACACTTCTAACATGACCCACTCACCCATGCGCTTAACACTGATATCTTTCATGGTACGTCGTGGGTGATTGGCTTGGCAATCACGTGCACGAAACGAGGTAAAATCATGCTCACCTAATAAAGCCTGAGCGGCTTCATGCATTTTGTCTGCATCTAATGGCTTACGCCACCACGTTACCTGGTCGTGCATCAAGCCCGGCTTTACTGGCTTATTCATAATAAAATAACGATACCGCCTGCCCACCGCACTAAAGCGAGCATGAAAATCACTACTAATAGGCTCTACCCAGTTAACACAAATACCATCAGGTAATTTGGTATTGATACCCATTTTCCAGCCACGGTCAGTGCGCACAGCACTGCTATCAAAGTGAATCACTTGCGCACTCGCGTGAACGCCTGCATCGGTTCTACCAGCACAGACAACTTTCACCTCATGGTCAGCCACTTCTGAAATAGCAATTTCAAGAGACTCTTGAATACTTGGCCCAGGATGATGTTTTTGCTTTTGCCAGCCCTTAAAGCGAGCACCGTTATACTCAACTCCTGCAACCCATCGCTGCGTCGGTTCTTGATCAGTCATACCTACTACCCAAAAAAACAAAACCCGAGCATGTTTCCATACTCGGGGTGATGTTAAGCAAGTTTATTGCTTACACTAAACTATCCATGAGCTTCGTCGCTTCTTGCTTCTGCTCGTCTGTGCCGTCCTCCAAAACTTCTTGGAGAATTTCACGGGCACCGTCTTGATCTTCCATATCGATGTAAGCTCGAGCTAGATCCAATTTCGTTTCACTTTCATCAGTGCCACTTAAAAAGTCTAAGTCATTATCTAGATTATCTAGGTCAATATCATCTAAGTCGCCCAATGGCGGAAAATCATCAGCTTCTTTTGCATCACTTAAAGAAGGTAATTCTTCTTTATACTCTGCAACAACATCTTCAATTGCTTCTAATTCATCTTCCGGCGCAGTAATAGATAAATCGAAATCTTCATCTAAGTCAGGCAATTCATGTAAATCAGCAGTATCGGTTTCTAATGTCGGCAGATCAATGTCATCCGCAGCAAGCGCATCCAATTCACTGTCTAAATCAGAAGAAAACTCATCCGTTAATTCTGGTAATTCCATTTCGTCTTCATCGAAAGAAAGGCCTTCTTCAAACTCAGGTAGTGACTCATCTGAAGCGTCTAATTCTAAAGACGAAAATTCAAAATCATCCGCTCCATCTAAATCGCCTAACTCAAGGCCGTCGGACTCAACTTCACTATTTAGATCTAGTGTGATCTCTTCATTTTCATCTGTTTCTTCAAATGACAAACCTTCTAATTCGTCATTGGTAGACAGCTGAGGAATGTCTGCAGAGTCAGCATCCGTCAATTCAAAATCTAAAACATTGTCATCAGATTCTTCATTCAATTCAAAGCTCAAATCTTCATTTGTATCGTTTGAGGTTTGCAACTCTGACAAATCAAAATCTAATCCATCATCAGTTGAGTCTAAACTGAGAGCATCAAGCTCAGGGTCAAGATCAAGAGCAACGGGTTCATTAATATCATCTAGGTCAATCTCTTCATCGGCAGATGATTCGAAATCACTTAGATCAAAGTCCATACTGTTGCTGTCATCTGATTCATCTAAAGTTATATCTAAATCAGGTTCGTCATCGTTCGATGTATTAAAATCTAACGCCAAGTCTAAATCATTAGGTGACTCTAAATCGGTATCTAACGATCCCTCTAAGTCTAAGCTTGCACCAAAATCTAAATCCGTATCAAGGCTATCGCTATCATTTAGCTCTAAACCATCAAGATCAAAATCCAAGTCACTTGGCTCATCATTCAAAGATAGATCCATTGAATCAAAATCATCTAACGATGAAGATGCCGCTTTAAGTGGTGACTCATCATCCAAACTAAAGTTCATGGCGAAATCTTCATTTACTTCTTCAGTCATATCACCCGACTGGAACTGTGCAACTAAAGATTTATCATCATCAGAACCATTACTATTTATGAACTCGACATGCTCAGAGATGGCACCTTGATCATCCATTAATGATAGAAGCTCTACCATTTTCAGGCGTAGATCCATTCTTGCTGGCTGCGTTTCAATTGTTTTTTCTAGCAATGCACGTGCAGGCTCAAGTCTGTTGTAAGCCATATAGACATCAACTTCACCCAACACATCTTCACTTTGAGAGCCATCGTCAACATCCGTGGCCAAACCTGCATCAGCATTAATATCATCAAAATCTGAAAGTTCGCCTTCATTGAAGCCATCTAATTCAAGATCAGCATCTTGACCATTGATTGAGAAATCATCTTTAAAGTCATCCCCAAGATCAACATCATCTAACGGGTCTTGAGAATCAAATTTAGAAACCTCATTACCTGCTTCTTGCTGAGTCTCTTTGCGCTTACGACCATAATTAATACCTAACAACGCAAGTAATAATGCACCTAAACCGGCGCCTAAAATCGGCGGGTTTTCCATTACAAAGGCAACAAGATCAAAGTCTTCTTCAACTGGTGCTGATAACGCTAACTTAGCCGCTTCAAGTTTTTTATCAGCAGCTGCTTTTTTAGCAGCCTCAGCCTTTTCAGCGTCTTGCTTTGTCGCGGCATCCGCAAAATTTAAATCTTGAGCGGGCTTGGCGGTTTCAGTCGGTAAAGCTAGGTCATTTTTAATCGCTTTAACGGGTTTACCGGCCATACCTGATTGCAACGCAACCATTTGCTCATCTTTAAGATTGATTAAACGCTGTAACGTATTAATTTGCTCTTCTAATGAATCTAAGCGACTGCGAAGTTCTTGGTTTTCGCGAGTCGTTTTATCTAGATTCTCAAGCGTAATCGAGAGGTCTTTTTCTAGCTTAGATTGATCACCAGCCGTTTTAGACGCAACCTTACCACTTGCACTACGCTCATTATCAGTAGTGGCCTCACCACCGGCTAGCAATTTAAGCTGGGCACCTGACAATTTATTATCACGTTGAATGGCGGCATCTTTTCGTGTTGCATCAAGTTGCGCTTTACGTTTCGCAATCACCTGATTTTGTACCGCAACTTCAGATACGGCATCGTCAAAGCTACGAGACAGCATTTGCTGCTCATCCGGCACACGTAAAACCTGATTCTTTTTCAAACGGTTAATATTACCGTTTATAAACGCACTAGGGTTTAAATCTTGAATCGCAAGCATGGCTTGCTGAGGAGAGATACTGCGATTAGCACGAGTACGAATGGCCACTTCCCATAGAGTATCGTTTGCACGAACTTTATAAACTGATGGCTCAGGCTTACTTTGAGGTGCGGGCACTTTTTGCACCATTTTTTCAACAGGCGCTGCCACAGATTTTGGCGCGACTGATTGAGCAGGCGCTGTCCCTGGCAAAGCCATGGAATCTGCAACAAACTCGTCCTCTGTATAATCTTCAGACTGCACAGGTTTAACCGGCACAGGGGGCTCTTCATTGAAAACTGGAGGATCAAGCAATAATGTATACTCACGCAACAAACGACCATTAGGCCAGTCTACTTGCACAAGAAAATTCAAAAATGGTTCTACCACCGCTTGGTTTGATGTGACATGTACAAAGACATCATCACCCGAGCGTTCGATAGCAAATTGGAGATTATTTAAAAAGAATACATGCTCAACCCCTGACTTCTCGAATTCCTCCGTAGACGCCAAGTTGGGTTTCATCTCCCAATTTTCCAGCTCACTTGCCTTTAAGAGCTTAATTCGTGCATCTAATGGCTGGTTCAACGCAGATTCCAGCTCAATATCGCCCATGCCTAAGGCAAGAACGTTTGTAGCACTCATCATCGCCCCAGATGCGGCAATTGCAATCGCGAGCTTTCGCAACATAGCAATGTATCCTTATTTTTTTAATACTTTGGG
This sequence comes from Oceanicoccus sp., assembly GCA_047621325.1. Lineage (GTDB taxonomy): Bacteria > Pseudomonadota > Gammaproteobacteria > Pseudomonadales > Oceanobacteraceae > Bermanella. Next base: position 35,635 of record JBLHLT010000019.1, on the reverse strand, counting down.
CCGACAGGGTATAAATTAGCCCTATCTAAACAATCTATTAATTTGATTGTGTCATTAAGCGGACAAGTATTAAGTAATTTCCAGTATTTATCAATATTAATAAGGGGTTGCGAGAACTTTGGCCAAATATTTCAAGCCAATTGTCCGCTTCTCGAAGAAATTTCCAGTTATAGGGTGACAAGCACCCCATAACTGATCATTTTATCGAGCCAATAAGATTCTCAACATGCGACGAAGCGGTTCTGCCGCACCCCAAAGTAGCTGATCCCCAACCGTGAACGCAGAGATGTATTCAGGTCCCATGTTCAACTTGCGAATACGGCCAATTGGAATACTCAGTGTTCCGGTTACTTTTGCAGGTGTTAACTCCTGCATCGTGATATCGCGGTCATTGGGAATCACTTCAACCCAGTCATTAGCACCGGCCAAAATGGATTCAATCTCAGTTATAGGTAAGTCTTTCTTAAGTTTGATAGTCATGGCCTGAGAATGACAACGCATGGCACCAACTCGCACACACAAGCCATCAATTGGTGTTGGCGTATCACTTGTGCCCATGATTTTATTAGCTTCAACCTGTGCCTTCCACTCTTCACGGCTTTGGCCAGATTCTAGCTGTGAATCAATATACGGGATCAAACTACCCGCTAACGGCACACCAAACTGATCAACAGGGTAGTCCTTGCTACGAATAAACTCAGCAGTGCTTTTATCTATTTCTAAGATTGCAGAGGCTGGATCATCCAATAAATCTTTAACGTTATCGCGTACTGCGCCCATTTGACTGATCAATTCACGCATGTGCTTAGCACCAGAGCCTGAAGCCGCTTGATATGTCATAGGGGATACCCACTCAACCAAATCTTTTTCGAACAAACCGCCAAGCGCTAGTAGCATCAAGCTAACGGTACAGTTACCACCCACATAGGTTTTAACACCAGAAGCCAAGCCTTTATCAATTACATCTTTGTTAACTGGGTCAAGAACGATGATGGCGTTATCATCCATACGCAAAGAGGAAGCCGCATCGATCCAGTAGCCTTCCCAACCAGCTGCGCGCAATTTTGGGTACACTGCTTTCGTGTAATCTCCACCTTGGCAAGTAATGATCACGTCTTGCGCTTTTAAAGCTTCAATATCAAATGCGTCTTCCAACAAACCAGCATCTTTGCCTGCAAAGTCAGGCGCAGGCAAACCTTTTTGAGATGTCGTAAAAAAAGTGGATTTAATTAAAGCGAAATCCCCTTCTTCCTGCATGCGTTGCATAAGCACCGAGCCAACCATACCGCGCCAGCCGACTAAACCTACTTTTAAATTAGCACTCATAAATTAAAGCTCCTTTAATGCAGCAACCACTGCTTCGCCCATTTGAGCAGTCGAAACTTTCTGCATACCCGCAGAGAAAATATCCGCTGTACGCAAACCTTGATCTAACACATTGCTTACCGCTTGTTCGATGGCATCGGCTGCCGCCACTTCACCTAAGCTGTAACGCAACATCATTGAAGCCGACAAGATAGTGGCCAATGGGTTTGCAATGCCTTGGCCTGCAATATCAGGCGCACTACCATGACAAGGCTCATACATACCTTTGTTTTCTTTATCTAAAGAAGCTGACGGCAACATACCGATAGAGCCCGTTAGCATTGCAGCGGCATCTGACAAAATATCGCCGAACATATTACCGGTTACCATTACGTCAAACTGTTTTGGCGCACGCACAAGCTGCATAGCGGCGTTATCAACATACATATGAGATAGTTCAACATCTGGGTAGTTTTTCGCTTCTTGCTCCATGATTTCACGCCATAATACGGTTACTTCAAGTACGTTGGCTTTATCAACCGAGCATAATTTTTTGCCGCGTTTTTGCGCAGATTCAAATGCTACTTTGGCAATGCGACGAATTTCCGTCTCGTTATAAACATAGGTGTTATAACCTTCGCGCTCGCCGTTCTCTAAAACACGAATACCACGAGGCTTACCGAAGTAAATACCACCGGTTAATTCACGTACAATTAAAATATCTAAACCAGAAACCACTTCTGGCTTAAGTGAAGACGCATCCGCCAGCTGCGGGTACAAAATAGCTGGACGCAAGTTACCAAACAACTCAAGACCAGAACGTAAACCTAGCAGGCCTTTTTCTGGGCGAAGCTCACGGTCTTCAAGGTTGTCCCACTTAGGACCACCTACTGCACCTAGCAAAATAGCATCCGCTGCGCGGGCTTTGTCCATAGTCACTTCAGGAAGTGGCGAACCGAATTCATCATAAGCCGCACCACCCACTAAAGCGTTATCTAGCTCAATATCTAAATTGAATTTTTCTTTGGCTGTTTTTAGAACGTTAACCGCTTCTGTTACGATCTCTGGGCCAATACCATCACCCGGTAATACTAGAATTTTTTTAGTCATTTTAAATTTCTTCTTAATCAATCTTTTTAGAGACTTGCTTGCAGCTAGCGTAAAAGCTCGCGCACATATCCAAAGGGCACGATGAGCGCCCCTCACATTCTATTAACTATTTTACTTGATCAAACAACCATGGTGACGACTGGCGACGCTTATCTTCATACGCCTTAATGTCATCAGCATCTTGCAGTGTCAACCCAATGTCATCTAAACCATTTAACAAACAATGCTTACGAAACGAGTCCACTTCAAATGGAATTGTGTCGCCGTTAGGCTTAACGATATTTTGGTTCTCTAAATCAACGGTCAATTCATAACCGTCATTTGCCAGAACATCTTTAAACAAACCATCTACAATTTCTTCATCTAAAACAATTGGCAGCAGACCATTTTTGAAGCTGTTGTTAAAGAAAATATCAGCGTAACTTGACGCAATAATCGTTCTAAAACCAAAATCTTCTAGCGCCCAAGGTGCATGTTCACGAGATGACCCACACCCAAAGTTTTCACGAGCAATTAATACAGACGCACCTTTGTAACGCGGCTGATTCAAAACAAAATCTGGGTTCAGCGGACGGCCTGAATTATCAGCATCAGGCTGGCCTTCATCTAAGTAACGTAGCTCATCAAACAAGTTAGGGCCAAAGCCACTGCGCTTGATGGATTTTAAAAACTGCTTTGGAATGATCATATCGGTGTCGATATTGGCTCGATCCATAGGAGCCACGATACCGCTTTGCTTAACAAATGGTTCCATCTTACAACTCCTTATTTAACCAATTCGAACTGACGAACATCAACAAAATGACCCGCAATCGCAGCGGCGGCCGCCATGGCAGGGCTCACCAAATGCGTACGACCACCGTAACCCTGACGACCTTCAAAATTTCGGTTTGAAGTCGATGCACAGTGCTCACCATTACCCAATTTATCGGCATTCATGGCCAAACACATTGAGCAACCCGGCTCACGCCATTCAAAGCCTGCTTCGATAAAGATCTTATCAAGGCCTTCTTTTTCAGCTTGCTCTTTTACCAAACCAGAGCCCGGTACAACTAACGCCTGCTTGACGCTATCGGCTACTTTATTACCTTTAGCAACAGCGGCGGCTGCACGTAAATCTTCGATACGACTATTAGTACATGAACCAATAAACACGCGATCCAATTCGATATCAGTAATCGCTTGGCCAGGCTCTAAACCCATATATTTGTAGGCTCGCTCAAAACCACTGCGCTCTACATCATCTTTTGCGTCTTCTAATCTCGGCACAAAACCATCAATGGTGGTCACCATTTCAGGGCTAGTGCCCCACGTTACTTGCGGCTGAATGTCTTCAGCTTTAATTTCGACTACTTTATCGAAAACAGCGTCAGCATCCGATGTTAACTCAGACCATGCGGCTACCGCTTGTTCCCAATCCGCTTCTTTAGGCGCGTAAGGGCGACCTTTTACGTATTCAGCAGTAAGCTCATCAAACGCCACCATACCCACACGAGCACCCGCTTCAATGGCCATGTTACACATGGTCATACGGCCTTCCATACTCATAGAGCGAATCGCACTGCCACCAAATTCCATTGCACAACCGTTACCGCCAGCGGTACCGATCAAACCAATGACGTGTAGCACTACATCTTTACCGGTAATGCCTGCACCCAATTCACCTTCAACACTAATTAAAAGGTTTTTCATTTTGCGCTGTATCAAACACTGAGTCGCCAACACATGCTCAACTTCAGACGTACCAATACCGTGAGCCAATGCCGCAAATGCACCATGTGTTGCGGTATGAGAATCACCACACACAACCGTCATACCCGGCAAAGTAGCCCCTTGCTCTGGGCCAACCACATGGACAATACCTTGGCGCTTGTCTTTCATCTTGAACTCAACAATGCCGAATTCATCGCAGTTATCATCCAAGGTTTTAACTTGGATTTTTGATACGGGATCAACGATGCCTTCAATACCCACATCACGCTCAGTTTTGGTGGTTGGTACGTTGTGATCAGGGGTTGCCAAGTTGGCATCTAAACGCCATGGCTTGCGACCTGCAATGCGCAGACCTTCAAATGCTTGCGGGGATGTTACTTCGTGCAGCAATTGGCGATCGATATAAATCAATGCGGTGCCGTCATCACGGGTTTTCACCACGTGCTGATCCCAAAGTTTATCGTATAGTGTTTTAGCCATTTCTCTCTCCGCGAAACTATCGTAGCGTTTCGTCTTATTTAGATTGCTATATAAGTAACTTGACGCAAGTTTACGTTCAGGCTACAAATAACACAAATTCATATTTTTTATAAATTGGATTCCTTTTAGGAATACAAGGCAAAAACCAATGGACACACAATCTCTTCAAGCCTTTATAGCCGTAGCCGAAACAGAGTCATTTTCATTGGCAGCGCAACGCCTACATCTCACTCAACCCGCTGTTAGCAAGCGCATAGCCATTCTAGAAGACAACTTAGACAGTCAACTGTTTGATCGCCTGCCACGCAAAGCGGTGTTAACCCCGTCGGGCGAGGCCTTACTGCCTAAGGCCAAACACATTTTAAGTGAACTGCTAGAGATCAAAACCGAGCTTGCCAGTTTAAGCGGCGATATTAGCGGCACCCTACGAATAGGCACAAGTCACCACATCGGGCTACATCACCTACCCCATTTGCTCAGGCAGTTTCATACCGCTTACCCACAAGTAAAATTAGCTATGCAGTTTTTAGGCTCAGAAGCCGCCTGCGAAGCTCTTGCTCAAGGCGAGCTGGATATTGCGTTTGCCACCCTGCCACAAGAGGATCACCCTAAACTCGACATGCAGTCGATCTGGCGCGACCCCTTAAGCTTTGTCTGCGCCTATACCCACCCATTAAGCAAAAAGAAAAAACTCACACTTGAAGATCTAACCCAATTCGAGGCCATTTTACCCGAGCCCAACACAGTGACATTTGAGATCATTGAAGATGCGTTTAAGCACGAAGGCTTGTCATTACAAAACGCTCTGCCTAGCCGATACCGTGAAACCATCAGCATGATGTCGAGTTATATGGAAACCATTAAAATGATGGCCAGCGTTGGACTTGGCTGGGCTGTTTTACCCGAACACATGGCCCAAGATAAAGATCTCATAAAATTACAGATTGGCCCCAAGAATTTATATCGTGAATTGGGCGTACTGCAACGCAAAGGCAAAACACTAGGTACGGCAGGCAAAGCTTTTTTAGCCATACTGCCCAGTCGTTAACTGACGTGAAACAATAATTACTTTTAATTAAGCCTCATAATGAGCGAATAACGACTAAACTTAATCCAAACATCTCAATAGGAGAAGCGTCATGCTGGCCATCCAAAATGTGTTATTACTGCTTGATCAAGAAGTCGATAACCACATCGCACTCAAGCGCGCCATGCAAATTTGCAAAGAGCACGACGCTAACTTATTCGTCACGACCTACGTTTATAATCATGCGTGCGAAGAAGGTTCATTAAGTGACCTTGAGATGCGTCACGAATTAAAGTCCATGCTACTAGAACAAGCACAAACTTGGGCCGAAAATTTATTTAAAGAGCTTTATTTACCGGCAGACACCCCCCTTTCAATTTGTTGGTGCCGCCATGCCTACCAAGCTGTTATTGATAATTCAGAAGACGCCAGCTTTGATCTTGTAATAAAAGCCGCCGCCAAACACCACAACATTGTTGAGCGTGTGCTGCAACACCAAGACTGGAATCTATTAAAACACTGCCCAGCACCCGTGCTCCTCGTAAAAGGCAAAGCCGCTTGGGAAGCCCGCACAATCATTGCCGCTGTTGATGCCACATCGCTAGACAAAGCACACAAAATCATCAATGAACATATCTTTGAATTTGTCGAAATTCTTAATCAAGATGACAACTACAAGGTTCACATGGTGAACAGCTATCCGATGATGAGCTTAACACTGGCCAGCCTGCCGGACGCGCCGATTCCAGAAGACTTACAACAATATGTTGTTGATCAGCACAGCCAAGCCTGCGAAATTTTGGCCGAGAAATACAATGTTGCTGATGACAATATCCATGTAATTGAAGGCGAGCCAGAAGAAGCCATTACCACAACATCACAAAAGTTAGATGCCGACGTTATCGTGATCGGTATTTTAAGCGAAGAAGATATGCAAAGTGTCATCTTAGGCAGCACCGTAGAACACGTACTGGATGCCACTCATAGTGATGTACTTGCAATTAAGCAGCAAGATGGTGTCATTGATATTGAAGAGTAATTAACTTCGAACGTAAAACGCAGGCTTCATTCTCATGATGCCTGCGTTTTTTTACCGCTTAATATAGCTTATTTAAAAACAAGCCAATTTGATTACTAGACTGCTCATTACCCTGCTCATCGGTGAACTTTAACCAACTCAGTTGCGCACCGAGTGACACCCCCATTGAACCACGGATTTCTACCATGACTTTTGGCCCCCATGTTGGGTCAAATTCTGTACTGGTGCCACTAACCGAATACTTATGAGCGCCGCGATAAGTTAAACCTAAACCAACACTGCTCACCTGATTCGACTCAACCCACATCACATTACCCACAGCAAATTGCTGTTCATGGCTGCTGCCTGACTTATCCGATACCGACAAATAACTAAATCCCAAGCTAGTACGCAATGAAGACGACGGGCGCGAACCAATTGCAAACGCATACCCCAAAGAAAATATCGGGCCACCACCAAGGGTTAAATTAGGCAAGTAATCTTCAGCTACTGCTAATTCCTCACCACCACGATCATACGATAACTGCCAAAACGCACCGGACATTTTTTCAAAGGGCTGGTTGAAGCCTTCATCAGGTGTTAACAATTCCAATCGCCCCAGAGGCAAATAGGTTGCTGATTTGCGTTTGTTAAACGGTGTCACGCTATAACTCCAACTAGCACCTTCATGTGCCGTGGTATACGACGCCTCTTGCCCAAACAACTTAGGCTCAGTGCGTATGATGAAATAGCCCACTTCTGGATTTAAACGAATCGGTAACGCTGCATAACGGCCATTCGAACTAAACTGGGTAAAGCGCAGTTGTGGGCGCAACACATCAATTTGGCGCATGTTAAAGTCATACATTTCAACCACTGGATAAAAGAAGCCATCTCCTATATTGGTTTTTTCTATATAAGTACGTAATTGAATCACAAAACTGCCGTGACCCTGTGGCAATTCATAACCTTTATAAAAACTTTTTTTACCATCAATTTCTATTACACCATCCGACAATTCAGGATCGCCCTGCATACCAACAGGCAAAGGCTCAAAAGCATAAGCCGATGAAACAGCTGTATTTTTCAACAAACTTTGCTGCTCCATTGGCGTCAAGCTCGAGCACGCCGATAAAAACAACAAACAAAAAATCACACTCAATACACGCATATGGGTACCCATTAACAATACAAATTAAGAAGCGTCAGGTTTATTTTCGCTGTAGCGATGCGTCAAAAAGTCAGTATGGTCACGTAATATTAATGTCATATGAAAAAGCTCTTCCATTACATCGACAATACGATCGCGATAACTGCTCGGCTTCATGCTGCCGTCATCTTCAAACTCTTTCCATGCCATGGCCACAGAAGACTGATTAGGAATGGTAAACATACGCATCCAACGCCCTAACACACGCAAGCTGTTAACCGCATTAAAGGATTGCGAGCCGCCACTGACTTGCATCACGGCAAGCGTGCGCCCTTGCGTCGGGCGTACCGCACCAATGCTTAACGGAATCCAATCAATTTGGTTTTTAATCACCGAGGTCATATTGCCGTGTATTTCAGGGCTGCACCACACCATCGCTTCTGACCACGTGGCAAGCTCGTGTAACTCTTGAACCTTCGGGTGCTCATAGGTTTGGCGATCAAACACGGGCAAGCCTTCAGGGTCATAAATCTTCACTTCAGCACCAAAGGATTCTAGAATCCGCCCCGCTTCCAGGGCCGCCTTTTTACTGTATGACTCCGGGCGCAACGAGCCATACAAAATGAGCACCTTTGGTGGGTGCTCAGACATTTTGGTTTGTTTGATTTTTTGCAAAGACGTTTGCAACGAATGATCTGGTAACATCAATTCACCTAAGACGATCAATTTAATCTTCTCTCAGGTGCTAATAACGATTTAACAAATTCACCTGAGCAATTCCATTGCCATGTTCAAACTGGGTAAACATAACAGCAAGCTGACCTTGCCACTTATGACACTGAAAATCCAGTAGCTGAATAAACTGATCAAGATATTCAGCCATAGCCATAATCGACATTTGAGTCGAACGCTCAGGCAGTTTGCTTAATTTATAATCTAAATAGGTCATAATATGAGCAGGTTTACTATGAATAGACACTTGTATTGGTCTTTGCTGAAGCTCCTGTCTCAAGGTATGTAAAATATCCCAAACCCGTTGTTTTTCATTTGCACCTGCTTGCAATACGCGAGTACTGGCTCCGTTATGAAGGCCGTTCACGATTAAGGTCAAAGGTCTATTGCTTAACTTTAATTGCGCAACTAAATGGCGAACCTGACAATACAACTCTAAATTTAGAAATGAATGCACCACCTTTGAGCGAGACTGATGATCAAGTAAATTCATGCACTCGTGAGCACGCTGATAAAACACTTGATCCATCTCTTCCATTTTTTTTACAGCATTTGCATACTGTTGCTGCATGTACTCTAAATAGGCTTGAGCATCTTTTTTAGATGCGACCTCTTGAGGTAAATATCGGTGAACGGGCAATTTAGAGGCTCTTAAGCGTTCGACAATGTATGTCTTTTCAATTCGTTTAAATAGGTTAAGCGCCACTGTATTTTGCTTGCGGTCTTCAACTCTATTATTTCGAATAAAGTCGATACTGGTTTTGATATCAAACTGAGCCACATCGCGCTCATCTGTCGGTTCAAATTTAAGAATACGATAACTATCTCGTCCATCAAAGTAGCGTTTAGCGCAATGAATACCGGCATCTTTTTTTGCTTTTAAAGCGCGAATTTTATCTGAGGAAACGCAGAATTTTTCAGCATCTTTTATATGATTGGCCTGATAATCTAATAACGTAAGCTCTTTAGACAACTCATAGGGTTGCTCTACCAAAAAACGAGCTGCCACGTTCGCTTTCAATAATCCGGCCTCGCTTATGCTATTAGCCGCCATACGTTGTGCATCGCTAGGGCAAAAGTGACTGATACTTTTGTTATAACTATCTTGAATCGCCTGCAAATTAGACGTTTGTATTTTTTTAGCTTCTAAAGCTACTGCTTTTGCATAATCATCAAGTAAAAAACCTTCTTTCCAAGCCCAGTCATTTTGAGAACTGACCGCTTTTTGCGCAAATTGGGCCGAACGCAAGCCTTTAAACATAGCCTTAAACGACGCCGTACCGGCCACTTTTATTGCTTCTTGGTCGGTTTCTAATTCAATTTGAAGACACTTCCATGCCGTCAATTTACGGTGACTGTGAAATAAGAAAGAAAAAATCCATTGCTGCACTAGGTGAATACGTTGCCACACCCACAGCTCGCCATATTCGTAAAACGCAACATTCTCCTTCTGCATGCGCTTTAATAATTCTTGGTGGCGCTTATCTTGGCCAGAAGCACGAAAATACAACCATTCACTCACATGGTGCATTAAATAAAATGCGACTTTCTTTTGCTTACTTCTAAAGTGAGACAGCTCATGAGCAATCATCGCCGATAGCTCGTTTAAGCTCAAAGACATGAGTAGAGGCGCACCGATGATGATTTTATATTCATCGCGATAAATACTGTTTACACCGGCATAAGCATCTACCCTAAGCGCAGTTTCATTATTAACTTCAATTCGCTTAGGTGGTCGTACATTTAAATATCGACTCATTTCTTGTACTAATTCAAATAACGCTGGTGCTTCATCGCGCAGCAACACTCGGCCATGATAAGAACGAAAACCTCCAAAAATAGGACGCAACAAAACGTATAAAAAGCCAAAACTTAACACTGCTGGACAAGACCAATGCGCGGCTACCAAGTAATTTTCTTGATGTAAATTAATAATCATCGGCTCGCTAAAAAAGAATACGGCGAAGCCAAAAACACATAAAACGGTCGCAATGTATAAAAAAGGAATGAGCAAGCTAACCGCTTCAACCCACATTAATTGACAAGATTCTTTAAAGCTAAGCGTTTCTTGCTTGCTGCCACCTTTAAAACTTGAATGAATATACTGGATGAGTTTTGTACTATTGGCTCTAACAGGAGCCGCACAAGATGAACGCTGCTTAACTTTCAGACTGGCTTGTTTCCAATTGACCTCAGCAAGATTATCCACCACTGGGCTGACAGCCCTTAATGGACCATTAAAATGTCGCTTAGCTGCAAAGTTGGCAAACACCAGCCACCTCTTAATATTATTATTAGTCACTTATTAGACAGAATCAGTACTAAAGCCTGAGACGCGCATCACTCTATTATAAATAATAGATAAGTTAAACACTTGTTTGAGATAGCACTCATTAAACAGGTAGGTAGTTGCGTTCGATCACTTTACGCATAACAAAACTAGAATGCACACCTGTAACGCCTTCGATACGGGTTAACTTGCCCAACAAAAAATGCTGGTAAGCGTCCATATCAGCCACCACCACTTTTAACACATAATCAGCACTCTGCCCCGTGATTAAATAACACTCTAAAACCTCTTCAAAACCAGCAATAGTGCCCTCAAAATTACTAAAACGCTCTGGTGTATGACGATCCATACTGATGGAAATCATGGCCAGCAAACCTAACCCCAGCTTTTTTGCGTCAAGCAGTGTCACGGTATTAAGAATATAACCCGCATCTTGCAACGCTTTTACACGTCTCGAACATGGGCTAGCCGACAAACCGACTTTGTCGGCCAAATCAGAATTACTAATGGCTCCATTCTTTTGCATTTCTTGCAAAATTCGTCGATCCGTACGATCAATCACATGCATAAAATCCACCTTATATTTCAATATAAATCAATAAATAGCAATTTATCACCAATTAAAGTCAAATATAAGCAATATATTGTAACATAAACCTCAATTTAGTAGCACATTCGCAAACATTCACCCCCTATAAGCCCTTATACTTCTTGGCACTTGGAAGCACCTAGATAGCCACAAGCTAAACAGGGCCTAGACACCAAAAGTGTCAATGGCAGAAATGAGCCGCCACAAGCGAATCACTTTTCCAAGTATCGACACACTTATCACTTCAAGAGAGCTAACATGTTTGATCACCGTAAATACCGCCCTTTTGCCGCCATTCAAAAAACTAACCGCAAATGGCCTGCAAACAATATCCAAACTGCCCCTATGTGGTGTGCGGTGGATTTGCGCGATGGTAATCAGGCGCTGATCGAACCTATGAATGTGTCGCAGAAACAAAAAATGTGGCAATTACTAGTCGACATTGGCTACAAAGATATCGAAGTGGGATTCCCTAGTGCCTCTCAAACCGACTTTGATTTTGTTCGCTGGCTGATTGAAGAAGATCAAATTCCTGAAGACGTGACCATTCAAGTATTGGTACAAGCTCGTGATGAATTAATCGAGCGCACTTATGAATCGCTAATTGGCGCTAAGCAAGCCATTGTCCATGTATACAATTCAACATCACCGGTCCAGCGTGAAAAAGTCTTTAATTTAGATAAACAAGGCATTACCGATATCGCCATTAATGGTGCTAAAAAAGTCGCCAGTGAAGCGAAAAAATACCCACACACAAAGTGGACGTTTCAATACAGCCCTGAAAGTTTTTCAAGCACTGAAACCGATTTTGCAATTGATGTATGCAACGCCGTTATTGATGTATGGCAACCCACCGCCGACAACAAAGCCATTATTAATTTGCCCGCCACGGTTGAATGCGCCGGCCCTAATGTATTTGCAGATCAAGTTGAAACCTTTTGCGAAGGGGTGCATCAGCGTGACAACATCATTATTAGCATCCACACGCACAATGATCGTGGTTGTGCAGTGGCCGCGGCTGAAATGGCTATTTTAGCGGGGGCCGATCGTATCGAGGGCACCTTGATGGGTAATGGCGAACGCACCGGTAACATGGATTTAATCACCATCGCCATGAACCTATACAGCCAGGGCATCGACCCGCAAGTGGATTTATCAGACGCTAAACGCATCACCCGCACCGTCGAAGAGTGCACGAACATTCCGACCCATGCTCGCCACCCGTGGATGGGCGACTTGGTTTACACCGCATTTAGTGGCTCACACCAAGACGCAATTAAAAAGTGCCTTGCCGTCCAAAAAGACGATGACGCTTGGGATGTAGCCTATCTACCAATCGACCCACGAGACATAGGCCGTGACTACCAATCCGTGATTCGTGTGAACAGCCAAAGCGGTAAAGGGGGGGTTGCCTACATTTTAGAACACGAATTTGGTATTCAATTACCGCGCTGGATGCAAATCGACTTGAGCCAAAAAGTACAAAAAATCAGTGAAGGTAATGGCGAAATGTCATCTAAGCGCATTCATGAGATTTTTCAACAAGAGTATATTGAAATTTCAGGCCCGCTAGGTTTATTGGATTACGATATTCAAGCAAAAGGTCAAGACGGCCATAAAAACATGCACATTCAAATTCAAAGTGATCACGATAAACTTGTGATCGAAAGTCATAGTGATGGAGCACTTGAAGCATTTTGCCAAGCCCTTGCACAACACTTAAACGTGAGCCTAGATATCGTGCAATATAGCCAAACATCACTTGGCGCACATACACAAGCGAAGGCACTTGCCAGCTTAGAAATCAACATTGATGGGCAGCTTTATAAAACATGCGCTATCGACCAAGACAGCCTCAAAGCAAGCTTTATGGCCATCGTCAGCGCCTGTAATAAACAAATACGCGCGCTATCATTAGCGGCCTAACCGACTGTATTAAAAGTAATACAACCGTCAGGCATGCATTTCTGCAGTTTGGTTCTATTCTAAGTATATAAGACATACTCTAGGATAGAACCATGTGGAATGCATTACCTATACGAATCAAGCTCTCCATCGTCATTGGTGGCGCATTACTGGTTAGCCTTATCGCATCAACCCTTATTAGCAACAATGCCATGCGCGATATGGTGATGGGACGTATTGAGGTACAGGAGATTCCTGCTTCACTCAATGCCGTAGCCAACGCCATTGAGAAAGAAATTAACATCCCTATTTCCATTTCTAAAGCCATGGCCCAAAACCATTACACCAACCAATGGTTGGCCCAAGGGGAGCCAGAAGAAAACCTAGACAGTGTTATCTCTTATCTTAAAAACATGCAAAGCCAAAACAACGCCATCACTTCTTTTTTGGTGTCTGGCAACACAAAAAATTACTACACCCCTCAAGGGTTAAGCCGACAAGTCACACAAGACCAAGATGGCTGGTTCTTTGATTTTATAAAGAGCGGTAAACAGTCTTCACTTGATATAGATTTAGACCCCAAACTGGGCAAGCTGGCCTTATTTATTAATTATCGAACTCAAGATGGTAAATCGATTACGGGCATCGGCATGGGCATCAACCAAGTCACTGAGTTAATTAAGTCTTATAAAATTGGAGAAAATGGCATTGTCTTTCTTACCAATATAAAAGGTGAAGTACAAATACACCCTAATAAAGATGTGGCAGCTGGCACCTCTATCGACGCACTAATGCAAGAAAACCTTAGCGAGCAACTGTTAAATAAAGACAAGCACACAATCATAGAAACCCACGCAAAAAAAGACAGCATACTGGCAGCCAAATATTTACCGGCCTTAAATTGGTATGTAGTAGTGGATATTCCCACAGAAGAAATTCACGGCCCCATTAACGCGTCATCATTAAAATTAGTTCTATTAAATTTATTGGTCGCGGCTGTGTTAATCGCCATCGGTTTATGGGTTGCTATGGGCGTCGCAAAACCAGTACACCGAGCATCTTTAATGCTGAATCAAATTGCATCCGGCGATGCCGATTTAACCCGCCAGATGCCCGTCGACACACAAGATGAAGTGGGTCAACTTGCTAAAGCCTTTAACCATTTTGTAAATCAATTACGCGTTCTAATTCAAGCGGTTGGCGATACCGCCATTGAAGTAAACAGCACAGCATCTGAGCTAAATCTATCGGCATCCAAAACAGAAAAAAACACAGAAAACCAACAACAAAGTGTCGACATGGTCGCCGCCGCCATTAATGAAATGGGGGCCACCGTTCAAGAAATTTCGCAAAACGCGAACGAAACCGCAACTGCCGCTCAAGATGCAAGTAAGCAAAGCCAAGAAGGCCAGCTCGTAGTGAATACAACGGTAAATGGCATTAATAGTTTGTTTGAAAAAATGCAAACCGCCTCGAAAGTGATTGCCACACTCGCCAACGACGTAGGCGAAATCACAACAGTACTTGCCGTCATTAAAGGCATATCAGAGCAAACCAATTTACTCGCACTGAATGCCGCCATTGAAGCGGCACGTGCCGGTGAACATGGCCGTGGCTTTGCCGTTGTGGCCGATGAAGTACGCACACTGTCTCAACGCACGCACGAATCCACTGAAGAAATTAACTCGATGGTTTTAAAACTACAAAACGGCGCACAAGATGCCGTTAGCGCCATGAACAGTGGCATTGAAACAGCCAAAGATTCCGTTGAAAGTGCCGACACAGCCGGTAAATTCTTATCAAAAATCACTCAATCTATCAGCGCTATTTCTGACTTAAGCATGCAAGTAGCCACCGCAACCGAAGAGCAAAGCTCCGTTGTTAACGAGCTTAACAACCACATATTAAATATCAAAACCATGTCCGATGACACCGCACAAGAAACGAAAACCATTAATATGCAATGTAAAAATTTAACTGGTTCTTCCGGTCGTCTAACCAAAATGGTCTCACAATTTAAACTCAAATAACGGATCTATAAGCCACACCATAAAAAACCGAATATAGGGTTTTATGGTGCGGCCATTCAATTAAAGCGACTAAAGAGCAAAAGATGTTTACCTTTAAACATTAACAGACATGTCGCGCAAATAAACACACCACCAATCACATACAAACTCGCAGGGACGTTTAAGCCTTGTGCAATGGCACCGGCTAAGACACCGGCCATTGCCGATACAACTTGTGAAATAATCGTATAAATACTCATCACTCGTCCACGAATCGCAACGGGTGTAAATTGTTGAAGACCTGCCACAATCAAACTAACAATAACCCCCGCACAAGATGTTCCTAGTATCAACACCACGCAGCTCAACCAAACATGAGTGATGCCACCAATTAAGACCATTGACGCACCGCATAAAAATAATAATCCAATTATCGAGCGACCAATATGCAAGTGGGCCTTAAGTTTCATCGCAGCCACACCACCAATGATCAACGACAATGCAATTAGCCCTAAATACTGGCCTTTTTGCTGAGCGTTTAAACCCAACTGAGTCTCCGCAATTTGAGGCAGCACCACTTGCATCGGCCCCATCATGAGATACCCAATAATGGCAGCAAATAGTAATTGAGCAATAATGAGAATATGCTTCAATTGAGCAAAGCATTCTATCCATTCTTGTTTCAATTTCTCATGAGACATACGCTTATGCTGATTAGGTGCGTTAAGCAAAAGTATGCTTGATATGACAAACATTAAAATACTTAACGTCGCTACGCCCTGCCAATCAAACTACAGCTGTACCTGCGTTATAATAATAGGTGCTAAGCCAAACCCAAGCATAACTAACAAATTAAACGTAATAGTCGCCTGAGTCAGTTTATTTCCCGAAACATAATTGCCCATCGACGACAGCCGAGAAGGTGCAACAAACGCCCACCCCACTCCCACACAAAAACTCGATAATAAAAATAACTCAACGGCATACTCAGGCTCATATCTCATAACACCCAACATACCAAACGCCCCGATAATGAAAAAATTTTGAGCAATCAATAAAACACGCTTAGGGCTATAACGGTCGATATAAGCGCCCGCAACCCAACCAAAAACAATAGGAGGACCAAAACAAAACCCATACGCCAAGCCTGCAAGTAAAGACGAATCAAACTGGGCCAAGCTATATAAGATGGCCGTATAATTCACCATATGGCCAGCCACAAATGCTAAAAAGCAAGAAAAGTAAAAAACAATTAATTTCATTAAGTGCCTAAAACGAGGCGCATTACCCGCCCGTTTATCAAATGATTTAATATAAGACAGGATCAAGCACTATTAATGTAGGTTGCGCATCTTCGATATGCCAACTCGGGAAGCTTGAATTGGTCGTGTAAACCTTACCATCAGGTGCAATTTCTACATCGCGAGTAAACGTAACACGCTTAGGCATCGGGTAATGCTGCCAACGATTTTCTTTATAATAGTAAGCATACAATGCATCACTGGTATTGCCGTTCACCCAAACAATGTTGCGTGCCTTATCTACATTTAATGAATAGGGTGTTTCACTGCCAATTGGCTGCACAGGAATATCAAAAAATTCAAATTCTTCTTTGTCTTGATCAAAGCGTACAATTTTAGACTCAGGAAATGCCGCAATCCAAATACCACCATCAGCATCAATGCGCAAACGTCGCGGTCCATGAAACGGCGTGGTATACATTTTAATTTCATGACTGTGCGGATCAATTCGACCAATACTATCGGTATGTAACCGTGCAAACCATATCCCACCATCTGGTGCCACATCTAACCCATACGGCAACGGCACACCGGTAGAGTCGCGATCAACCGCAGCCCAGTTTGCAACGGGTAATCCCCAACTCATTAATTTCAACAATACACCCATTAAGTTAACCGTAATGGTCTCTTTTAGCGAACGGTTAGGTAAATCAAATAATGTAAATTTTTGGTCGGCCCGATCAAACATCCCGACTTGATTAGATAACGCCAATGTAAACCAAACATTATTGTCATTATCAACACGTAATGTATGAGGGTAATAGCCAGCGTCCATCAAATGGTTTTTTAGCTCTTTTGTTGCAGGATTAAATTCAATAATGCGCTGCTGATAAGATGCCGTGATAAATATATGGCCATCTTTTGGGCTTTCAGAAAATGAATGTATACCAGCAAACGTTTCATGTTTAGGAAACTCTTTTAATCTAGCACCTAGCAAGCCACCTAATTGGTCACCCTTTTCTCTTGGTAACTTATAAACGCGATACTCACCCGTTTGCGGATTAATTTCATACATTCGATCTTGTAAATTATCACCCACGTAGACCAAGCCATTTGAGTGATACAACAAATCATGCATTTGCGAAAAGCTATCGCCTATCGGCCACTCTTTCACTTTTGTATCTTTTAAGAAATCATCCCAATTCGTACTTTGTTGAATCATTGTAGGGTCAGCATTTAATTTAGCGTACTTTTCATGCAGCAACTCAGGCAGTACATCCTGAGCATCGTCTGCTAAACGTGCGCCGTAATTCACCATGCGATAAATTGTTTCATCCCACTGCTGAATACTACGATCACGTCGTAAATACATAGATCCCTGTTGATGACAAAAACCACACTGCATAATGTAGTGTTTTTTCAAACCTTCTTCTAATTCTAGTGCAGCAAGCCATGTATTCGCTGGGCGTGATGCCGCCAACACCACAGGATCCAATTCTTTTACCATGGTGACTTGCCATGTTTGATTCGCAGGTATCTCAATAGTGACATCCTTATAATTCGGTTTACGCACACGATAACGGACCAAATCATCCTCAAGATTAGCGAAATCAACACGACCTTTTTCATTTGTAAAGCGTGACAGTGTTGCATTAGAACGATTGACAACCCCTACAGGCGGATAACCACTGTCACTACGGTCAAGCGTAAACCCACTCACCGGCGTCTGACTAACCATCACAATCGATAATGGGTTGCCCATTTCATCTCTTACAATAACATCACCGGCCAAACCACTTTGGCTAAATAATATACATGACGCTATCGTGATTATTTTAGATATATTCATCGCTTCACGTACTCCTTTTCACTTTGTTCAAGAAAAGACAAAAATGCCTTTTCTGTACTTTTTTTAGGTTGATGGCAAAATTTTTGTTTGATTTTTTTGTTACTTAACACCGGGCGGTATTCAATAAATTTAACTTGCTCCGGGCCATATTGCGAAAGGCCAAACGGCTTAAGCACAGATAAAACTGCGCGCAACAACCAAGAAGGTATAGCCAAATACGGTTTATTTAAAAAGCTTGCAATTTGCTTGAGCGTTAACGTGCCATCACCTGCCACATTAAACACGCCTTCAACGTCTTTTTTAGCTGCTTCAATTAAATAAGCGACGAGATCATCGACCCATATTATTACGAATGGCGAGCCGGAACCGGCTATACCCATAATAATATTTTTACTAAACATATTGGTTATTGGATTATTAAAATTAGGCCCAAGTGCCGTGCCGGGCCTTAACACAACTTGTTTTAATTCTGGATTTGTTTCGCGATAACCCGCCAGTATTTCTTCTACTTGTCGTTTATGTGAAGAATAAAAATAATCTTCATTACCCCTAAGCGGCATATTTTCTGTCAGCCATTCAGGACTATCTTGCCAATAACCATAAGCGGCACCACTCGATGTCACCACAAACTTTTAACGCCTACCTCAACTGCAACGTCTAGCAGTGACTGCGTGGCTTTAACATCTATATCAAACGCTTCTTGGCGTGACATGGATTCTGGCAATTGAATCATCGATGCCAAATGCACAATAACATCCGGCTTAATATCTTTTACCCATTGAATAAAGGCTGCATCACGAATATCAAACGCTTTATGCTGACTATTTACACTAGGTAACAGATCCTCAAGCGCTGTCGTATATAATTCAACCTCGGTATCGTTTTGAAAAAAATCCACTAAGCGTGAACCAATATCACCCGCAGCACCCGTAATTAAAATTTTCATAGTGCGGCCTTTTCTTTATTATTGTGTTTAAGCCGACAAGCCGCTGCAAAAGTAAGACCCGATACAATATGCCATATACCCCAGAACGCACTAATGAGTGCCATACCGTACTCTGCATTAAATTGTGTAAATACAATGGCAATAGCTAATGAAGAATTCTGCATACCTACTTCTAACGTAACGGCTTTTGTATCGGCTAAATCTAACCCTGCCGCTCTCGAAGAAAAATATCCAATGGCCAATGCCAATGCGTTATGAGCCAACACCACACTAAACAGCATGTAAAAATGATTTATGAAATGCGTTTGGTTACGCAGCACCGCCACTAAAATAAAGACCACTAGTGCCATCAAACTCAAATACTTTAATACGTGATGAAGCCGTCTAGCTAATATAGGGAAATACTGTTGAATCACGAAACCCAATAAGAGAGGTACCGCTAATACGAGTAATAATGACTTCAAAATATCAAAACCATCCACGCTCACTTCTAACAACAATTGATTGGCTACTGGATTTAAACCCGCCCAAAAAACAAAATTAATTGGCAACATGACTACTGCCACTGTGCTGGACACCGCAGTGATCGAAATAGATAAGGCCGTATTGCCACCAGAAAGATGGGTTATAAAATTTGAAAGCGCCCCGCCAGGGCAAGCTGCCACCAGAATCATTCCAAGCTCAACGCCCGCAGGCAGGTCAAGCATTAATGTCAGCAAACAAGTAAAAGCGGGTAATAATAAAAATTGCGCCGCAAGACCAATAAGAGGTGCCTTAGGCGTTTGCACCACTCGCAAAAAATCCTTTGGGCGGATATCCAGTGCCAACACCATCATGGCGAGAGTAAGATTGAGCACCCACTGCTGTGCAGCATCGTAGTGGAATTCTGTCATGGTGTTTCTCGTCGTTGCATTGCGTCACTTTAAAGTAAACACACTCGCAAATACTGACTAAAGAGGTCAACATTTGGCATGTAAAGTCAATTTTTAACCGTTTGAGGGCTAATTCGTCAGCACCGTGTTGCGGTAACGCTTAGGTGTGACACCTGTCCAACGCTTAAAAGCCCGCTGAAAAGCACTCTGCTCAGAGAACCCCAAGCGCTCACTGACATACAACACACTATTTTGAGTTTGCCTTAAATACGTTAAAGCTAATTCCTTACGAATGGCATCAAGCACTTGGCTATAGCTGGTACCGTATTCTTGCAATTTTCGTTGAGTACTGCGCACACTTAAATGCAAATAATCCGCAACTTCTTCGATATCCGGCACATGACTTGGTAGTGTCTTGACAACATAATCTTTGATTACTTCAAGAGGTGAAGCAAAGGATTGCTCTGCTAGTAGCGATTGGGCGTGCTGAATAAGAATTTTATGGGTTTCAGTGTCACTTTTTCTAAGAGGGACTTCTAATAACTCATTATTCACTTCAAGCCCATTAAATGTTGCAGCAAAAAGAACATCACACTTAAAGTAATCTTTATAATGCGATGCATCTGCCGGGGCTTTGTGAGTAAAGTAAACGGCGTTAGGCGCATAATTGAGATTATTAGTAACGTCTCTTGCAAGACTTACAAGCCCCGTGACAATTTGCTAAGCCAAATGATAACTGCAATTATAAGCAGATACCCATTGCAGGGTGGTAACTCCGCCATGACAAAACTGCAGCGGGGCTCCCATATTCCCAGAAAGTGACTGAAAGCGATATTGCGCCTCTATGGCCGCTTGAAAGCTTTGTGCGGTTACAGCAATCAATCCCAGCACACCCCATCTAGCGACATCAAAATGTTGACCATGTTGAAACCCAAGCATAGGGCTGTTCAAGTTCTTACTAATGAAACACAATAACGCTTCATAGCGCTGAACATCAATCAACAAGCGGCTGTCATTGAGCTGATCTTCAGACACACTACAGACTTGACGCATTTCATGACGGGCCAGCCCATTACGTTCACCATAGTTAATAAGTGAGCGAACAAGCTGGATAGCGGTCTTAGGTAAAAACTGAGGATGGGTATCATTCATACCGGTATTAAAGTAAAATGGCACTAAGAGTCAATTTTCTTATTGGCCACCATAGTTGAAACATAAAATGTTTTACACGACTAAAAGTAAAATCACTTTTGGCGTTATAACTTAAACCGTGAGACTAACCCCGAAAGCTCTATTGACAAGTTACCAAGTGACTCAGAGTTATACTTCAACTGGCTGGCACTGTCATTCGCGTTTACAGCACCCTCATTGATACTCACAATATTACGCTGAATCTCTTCGCCTACTTGGTATTGCTGCTCTGCCGCAGCGGCTATTTGAGTTGTCATATCACGAATCGTGGTTACTGATGTTTGAATGGATTCGAATACTTTGCGCGTATTTTCGGTGGCCTCAACGGTTTCACGAGAATACTCAATACTGTTTGCTAACTTTCCTGACACATTTTGCGTTTGACTCGTAAGGTTTGATAATAAAGTATCAATCTCTTCCGTCGACTCAGCCGTTTTACCGGCAAGGGTTCGCACTTCATCGGCCACCACCGCGAAACCTCGACCCTGCTCACCAGCACGCGCAGCTTCAATGGCGGCATTAAGTGCCAGTAGATTTGTTTGCTCAGCGATACCACGAATCGTATCTAAGATGCTGGTAATATTGGCACTTTGATCCACCAGCGCACTCATCGCCTGATTAGAATCATTAATCACACCAACTAATTTATCTACCGAACGTGCGGTGCCGTCTATAAAACGCTGACCTTGCTCAACATGCTTTTGGCTTTCATCGGCGGCCGTTGCCGTTTCTCCACTGTTTCTAGCCACTTCGTTTGAGGTCGCTACCATTTCGTTAAACGCCGTCGAAACTTGTTCAATCGCTTTTACTTGTTTATCAGCAATTTCACCCACACGGCTAGATAAATCATGGGCTTGAACAGCTTGTTCTTTTACACCCGCCGCACTGTCTCGAATTTCACTCACCAGCGTATGCACAATACTAATAAATTGATTAAACGCTTTTGCCATTAACCCTGTTTCATCATTTGATTTAATGCGCATGCGCTTGGTCAAGTCCCCTTCACCTTGTGCCACTTCATCCATACCATCCGTGATTCGCTGCATGGGTTTTGTGATGACACCTGTCATCCAGTACCCTAAAAATACAAAAACACCCACCAAAACAATACTGATAATAAACATAGACAGTTCTAATACATTAGTGGCGGCAAACACTTCGCTAGCTGGTTTTAATCCTATAAATTTCCAGCCAATCGAAGACGATGTATGCACTGATGCAAACCATGTTCGGCCTGCTATTTCTATTTCTGTAAACTCCGTAGCAGTAGCCAAAATGTTATAGTCACGATTGATATCAGCCAACACTTTAAAATTATTATCCGGTACTGCCGAGTCAGCCAACACCCGACCCGTCTCCTCAACCAGAATCACATAACCTTCTTCACCAAACTTAATATCATTTACCATATTAGTCAGCTTGCTTAATGTGACATCAATACCGACTGCACCGACTAGACCATCAGTGGCTTTAAAGGTATGGGTATAACCTAAGATAGGCGCACCCGATGTAAAGTCTCTATAAACAGGCGTGCGTACTGGATTATTCATATTTGATTTAGCCGATGAATACCAAGGGCGTACAGTAGGGTCATACGTCGACATATCTTCTTGTGGCCATTGAATATACCCCCCTCCGTCTAACCCTAAATAGACATAAGTAAGATCTTTATGGGTTTCGCCAAATGAAGCCAGCAATCGATAAGCATTTGCCTCTACCTCTGAATTCGCAAGCGCATTCATTGGCGGCATATTGACTGCTTTATAATTGGTAACCGATGTATCATGTATCCAATACTTTAAGCGGCGCTGAGTTCGCCAAAAACTTCACATCTTCAGCCAGCCCTCCTAGATATAAACTAAATGTTTGATCAATTTTTTCAATTTCACTCAAGCTGCTTTCTTTAAAGCTTTCAACGGCATTGCTTCTAAATTCATACGCAGCCATAAATGCCACCATTGCAACAGGAAGCACGACGGCTGAAATTAATAATATTAAGAAGCGAAATCGAATGGTCATAACGAATCTCTATAAAGAACACAGACTTATTATATTTATAGTCTACTAACGTACTTTTGGTAGTGCCCACCGAAGATGACGCCGATTATTTTATTTAAAAAATAAAAAACCCGCTAGCCTAGACATAGCGGGTCAATTTACTTAAAACATGTGATTTTAGTCTTAATGCACGGTTTGTTTCACCACAAAGGTTAACGTATCCCCATCTACATCTGCCACAATGTGATCACCATTCACAAACTTGCCCGACAAAATATCTTGTGCCAATGGGTTTTCAATCCAACGCTGAATACTGCGACGCAGTGGGCGTGCACCATATACAGGGTCGTAACCTTGCTCGACTAAACGCTCGATTGCTGCATCGCTTAGCTCCATTGTGAGCTCACGCTCTTTTAGACGCTTGCGTAATTGATCCAATTGAATATCAGCAATACCCCGAATTTGCGAACGTTGTAGCGGATGAAATACCACCACTTCATCAATACGGTTGATAAATTCAGGTCTAAAATGTCCGCCGACAATATCCATGACAGCGTCTTTCATACCTTTGTATTCACTCTCCGATTGCTCTTTACCTTCGTTTGCTTGACTCATGGTTTGAATCACGTCGCTACCAAGGTTAGAGGTCATCACCAGCACGGTATTTTTAAAATCAACTGTGCGCCCTTGACCATCCGTCAGTTGACCATCATCTAATACTTGCAACAAAATATTGAATACATCAGGGTGTGCTTTTTCTACTTCATCTAGCAATATCACACTGTAAGGTTTGCGGCGCACATGCTCGGTTAAATAACCACCCTCTTCATAACCCACATAACCTGGAGGCGCACCAATTAAACGTGCCACGCTATGTTTCTCCATAAACTCAGACATATCCACGCGCACCATGGCATCTTGTGAGTCAAACATGAAATTAGCTAACGCTTTACACAATTCTGTTTTACCCACCCCAGTTGGGCCTAAGAATAAAAAACTACCGTTAGGGCGACGCGGATCACTCAAACCAGCACGACTTCTGCGCACCGCATTAGATACCGCTACAATGGCATCATGCTGACCTACAACTTGCTTATGTAACTCTTCTTCCATGCGTAATAATTTATCACGTTCGCCTTCTAACATTTTTGTAACGGGCACACCCGTCCATTTAGAAACGACTTCTGCGATTTCTTCTTCGGTAACGCGATTACGCAGCAGTTTAAAATCGCTATTGCCTTTTGCCGCCTCTTCAGCGGATTCAATTTGTTTTTCAAGCTCAGGTATCGTACCGTATTGCAATTCAGACATGCGCTGTAAATCACCCGCACGACGAGCTTGTTCCATTTCTACTTTGGCTTCTTCAAGTTGTTCTTTTGATTTTTTAGAACCCTCAAGAATCAATTTTTCTTTTTTCCAAACCTCTTCAAGCTCAACGTATTCATGACCTAAGCGATTAATCTCTTGGTTAATTTCACTTAAGCGTTTAATTGAGCTTGGATCGCTTTCTTTATTAAGGGCTTCACGTTCAATTTTCAATTGAATTAACCGGCGCTCTAAACGATCCATTTCTTCAGGCTTACTGTCTATTTCCATTCGAATAATAGACGCGGCTTCGTCAATCAAGTCGATCGCCTTATCTGGCAATTGACGGTCGGTAATATAGCGGGTCGATAATTTAGCAGCTGCAATAATAGCGGTGTCGGTAATTTGCACACCATGATGCACTTCATAACGTTCTTTAAGCCCACGCAAAATCGCAATCGTGTCTTCTTCATTTGGTTCATCAACCAATACTTTTTGAAAGCGACGTTCTAGCGCCGCGTCTTTCTCAATATATTCGCGATATTCGTCTAATGTAGTCGCACCCACACAATGCAATTCACCACGGCTTAATGCAGGTTTCAACATATTACCGGCATCCATCGCGCCATCGGATTTACCCGCACCCACCATGGTATGAATTTCATCAATGAATAAAATAATATTGCCTTCTTGCTTACTCACTTCTTTAAGTAAGTTTTTTAGGCGCTCTTCAAAGTCCCCACGAAATTTTGCACCCGCAAGCAACAAACCCATATCAAGGGATAAAATTTGTTTATTCTTTAAACCTTCTGGTACTTCACCATTCACAATGCGCTGAGCTAAACCTTCAATGATGGCTGTTTTACCCACCCCAGGTGAACCAATTAAAATCGGATTGTTTTTTGTGCGACGCTGTAAAACCTGAATAGTGCGACGAATCTCGTCGTCACGACCAATAACAGGGTCTAACTTACCTTCAGCTGCACGGGCCGTTAAGTCTATTGTGTATTTATTGAGTGCCTCACGATTCTCTTCAGCATTTGGATCATCCACTGATTCACCCTGACGTACCGTATCAATTGCACGCTCAATATTTTCTTTGTTTAAATTGAATTCAGCCAGTACTTTACCAGCCTCACCTTTGTCTTCTAGTGCCGCTAATAAAACAAGATCACTCGAAATATATTGATCGCCCCGCTTTTGCGCTAAACGATCCGTTAAGTTTAAAACTCGGCCAAGTTCTGGCGCTAAACTTAAATTGCCATCCGGTGAAGTTACTTTAGCAAGCTGATTTAGTTTCTCATTTAGTTTTGCTTTTAATTGTGTAACCTGAACACTCAAGCCTTGTAGTAAAGGACGAATGCCACCCGGGGTTTGATCAAGCAATGCCAATAATAAATGCAACGTATCTATCTGGTTATGGTCTTGGCCTAAAGCCAAAGACTGTGCATCAGAAAGTGCTTGTTGTAGAGAGCTGGTAAATTTATCCATTCGCATTTAAATTTTCCTCATGCATTTTTTTCATTGGCTTGTTAATGGAGTCTGTTGCGCTGTATTTCAAGCAATCACCATTGACTTACATCAAATAAATGAGATTTCTGTATAATAGCCTGCCAATTAACCCCTATCGAATGTACTGCTGTATATGCCAAATAATGTCATCCAAGGTGCCTTACTTATATTATTAGGCGAAGGCCTGCTTTCAATCATGGGTGCCATAATCAAACACCTTAGCCACGACATGCCAACCGAACACATTGTGTTTTACCGTAATCTATTTGGCTTACTCATGTTGTTGCCCATCATTATGCATAACGGCATAGCTGAGCTTAAAACCTCAGTGTGGCATCTTCACCTTCTACGTGCTGTCGTTGGCCTCAGCGCCATGTATGGCTTTTTTTATGTCATCGGTAACATGCCCTTAGCTGAAGCCTTTTTGGTCAAACTGACAAGCCCATTCTTTATGCCGATGGTGGCTGCCATTTGGCTTGGGGAAACCATAAAAGCAAAAACTGGCTGGGCCATCGCCATAGGCTTTATTGGCGTCATGTTTATTTTGCGCCCGGGTACAGAGGAGTTCACACCCGTTGCGTTGATTGGTATTGGTGCGGCGGCACTGGCCAGTACCGCCAAGGTCTGCATTCGACGCATGAGCATGACGGAGTCTAGCGTACGTATCGTTTTTTACTTTGGTGCAATCAGTACCGTGCTGTCAGTCATCCCGCTTTTTTGGAGCCCATTTTGGCCAACGGCCGACCACTGGCCTTGGATTGTACTAATGGGCCTTGTGGCCACTTGTGGTCAACTTGCTCTCACCCGAGCCTACCGCATTGCCAACCCAGGCCAAATCGGCCCGTATGTGTACAGCTCGGTTGTGTATGGGGCCGTTCTTGGGTGGGTTTTCTGGGGTGAAACCTTGTTAATTACCACTATTATTGGCAGTGGGTTAATTATTCTTGCTGGATTATGGAATGTCAGTGGTAAAAAATCGGCATAGACTTAATCAAAGCCTATAGTAGATACTAGCGCTCTTAGCATTAACTGCTAAATTGAATCATTATGCTTATTAAAAATATTTATGATTAAACAGCTCATCGCCTTGGCTATCATTGCTTTCAGCCTAAACAGCCCGTTTACCTATGCCAATAAAATTGAGGTAAAGGTTGGCGGGTACTTGTTTCCGCCATTTGTACAAATCGACAGCCATGATTCAAGTGGCTTAACCCACGACCTCATTGATCTATTTAACCAGCAACAATCTGAATTCTTTTTCATTTTCGTTCCGACCAGCCCCAAACGTCGTTATTCCGACTTTAAACGCGGCTTATTTGATGCTGTCTTTTTTGAGAATATAAACTGGAGTTGGGATAAAGATAAGTTAGACGCCAGCCAAGTGTTTTTATCTGGCGGCGAAGCGTTTTTCACCCATAACATTGAAGGCCGTGATGATGATTATTTTAACGTACTCAATGGCAAAAGCATTGTCGCTATACTGGGTTACCATTATCACTTCTTAAATAATGTTACCGACACAAAAACCTTAAAAGAACAATACAATATCAAATTTGTAAACTCACCCGACACGGCACTCAATCAGGTAGTAAATAGCAAAAGCGACATAGGCATTGCTACCTACTCCTACCTACAACAACAAATTAAACTTAACCCTCAATTGAAACAAACGTTACTTATTAGCCAAAAATTTGATCAAACTTACGAACACACCATACTCATTAGAAAAAAACACCCACTAAGCATTAACAAAATAAATACCTTACTAAATAAGATTCAAAATAACGGCTCTCTTAATCATATCCTTGAAAAATATGGTATATCTCCCTTAGCCCAAACGCCTTAATTGCCCACAAGCATGGGTAACATTCATTTATACTCATCACCGCACTTTCTATTCAACCGATCAGCTAGTACAAAATACAAAGTAAATTGTCAGATATAGCCAATTATCAAAGCCAAGTGAACAAGGTAGAGTGGCTTATCTACTAAAATAAGAAGTCGCCTCGCCATGTCAGTATTTTCTGAACTTTCATCACAATTAAACTTACCCATTATTTGCGCCCCTATGTTCTTGGTAAGTACACCAAAACTGGTCATTGAATGCTGTAAAAACGGCGTAATTGGCAGCTTTCCTGCGTTAAACATTCGCCCACAAGCAAAACTAGACGAGTGGCTCACCGAGGTGTCTCGCACCCTAGCCGACTATCGTGCCCAAAACCCAACGGCTAATGTTGCGCCCTTTGCCGTTAACCAAGTGGTGCATCCATCAAACTCACGCTTAATGGCTGACCATGCTTTGATTAAAAAACATAAAGTACCATTGGTCATTACCAGTCAAGGCGACCCAACTGCCATTGTTAAGGATGTACACAGCTGGGGCGGCATAGTATTTCATGATGTCATTAAAACTCAGCATGCCAAAAAAGCCATGGCGGCAGGTGTAGACGGTATTATTGTGGTCGCGGCCGGTGCAGGTGGCCATGGCGGCACCTTAAATCCATTTGCATTGGTGCGAGAGATTCGAGAATTCTGGCAAGGCCCTCTGATACTGGCGGGCGCCATTAACGACGGTCACAGCATACGAGCCGCTGAAGTTTTAGGCGCAGATATGGTCTATATGGGCACCCGTTTTATCGCCACCCATGAAGCCCAAGTACCGCAAGACTACAAAGACATGCTGATTAATAGTGATATAGACGACATCGTTTACAGCGACCATTTTACCGGTGTGCACGCCAATTATTTAAAAAGCTCACTTGAAAGCGCAGGTATTGACGTCAAAACGCTCACCAGTAAAGACAATGTCGACTTAGACCTAGGCAACACCAATAGCTGGAAAGACATCTGGAGCGCAGGTCACGGCGTGGGTGGCATACACGAAGTGGTAAGTGTGCAAGAATTGGTTAAAAACCTAACAACCGAATACAGACAAGCTTGTGATAAAAAGCCTTTCGCTCAATAAGGAAACAACATGACACCCAAACAGCGCTTTATAGAAGAATACGCCGTCATCGTTAAGCAAGATGTAATATGGGGTGATATGGATGCATTTAGCCATGTAAACAACACCGTCTATTTTCGCTATTTCGAAGACGCTCGCATGGCATTTTTTGAAAAAACTGGCGTTATCGCCCACATGGACAGCACCAACATCGGCCCTATTTTGGCCAGCACCCAATGCCAGTTTCGTGCACCATTGAGCTACCCCGACCATATATTAGTGGGCGCGCGCATAAAGGAAATATCTGAAAAACGTTTCACAATGGAATACGGCGTGTACAGTGAACAGCTAGAAACCTTAGCCGCTAAAGGCGAAGGCTTAGTGGTCTATTATGATTACAATCAAAACAAAAGCTGTGAAATACCGGATGAAATTCGTGAAAATATTAATCAACTACAGTCTGCCAAGCATCATTAATATACATTGAACCTATAAAACCGACCCGTTGGTCGGTTTAGTTTTCAATAATCGAAATTTATTTAAAATTCGTGACGAAACAGTAATACATTGTTTTCATGTTTAGCCTCTGCATGAAAACCAGCCTTACGTAAAACCTGAATAGAAGCTGCATTGTTTGCATCAACGCCACCCACCAATGCTTTTAATAGGTTATGCTTTTTCAATTGCTGAACTAGGGCAATTAACAATTCACTAGCAAACCCTTTCCCCCAGCTTTTTTCAGCCAATAAATAGCCTAAATGTGCAGTATTATCATCGGCTTCATACAAGAATAAAAAGCCAACAATAACATTAACACCCGACTCAGCAACCACATAACAATCGCTTTCATTTTGCATTTTATCTAACCAAACCTGCGCCTGTTTGACATCTTCAATACCTTGAAAATAAGGCGGCAGCGAGGCGACAACACTTGGAGATAAAATAGCAACGACATTAAGCAGAAAATCACTCTCGACATACGATTTACGGTAATACTCATGCAGCGGCAGGATATTCAAACGGTCTGTTGAAAATAACATGTTTTTTAACATCATCGCATAACCCACCTAAGCCTCACATAAAGCTTTAATAACAAAAAATCACTTGGCTGAACTTACAGCCAAGTGTTTATATTGAGCACCTTAAATTATTTTCTGCCAAAACATCGCTTTGCCCATTTTGGGGTCTAGCTCATATCCATCAAAACCAAATTTTAAATACGAGCCGCGCGCGGCTTCGTTACCCTCTAACATCTCAAGTGTAATCTTACAGCAGCCTTTGTCTCTAGCATGCTCTTCAACCTTGCCTAGTAAAGCCTGACTAATACCCAAACCCCTAAACGCTTTAGCCACCGTTAAATCATGAATATTAATAAGTGGCTTACATTTAAACGTCGAAAATCCCAAAAAACAATTGGCTAAACCCGCAGGCTTACCATCAACATAAGCAATCAAACTAAAAGCATGAGGCAACTTAGCTAATTCAGCCGCAAGATTAACCTGCACATATTCAGATAACGGCTCACCACCTCCCATCGGGTCTTGCGCGTAATCGTTTAATAAAAATACAATATCGTTAACGTGATCTTTATTAAGATAATCCGCCACTACTAATTCAATTGACATACTACTCACCATTTTAAAATATTAATGCACAACAGGCCTACTGCTTAAACACCTTAGCCAACTCAACTCTCAATGTTTCTTTCGCACCCAGGGCCATAAGCG
The DNA here is from genome assembly GCA_047621325.1 of Oceanicoccus sp. Taxonomy (GTDB): domain Bacteria; phylum Pseudomonadota; class Gammaproteobacteria; order Pseudomonadales; family Oceanobacteraceae; genus Bermanella. Next base: position 4,722 of record JBLHLT010000019.1, on the reverse strand, counting down.
AACCATGTGCAGCAATCACCGCATCAAAATCTAATTTTAATAAATCTGCAAAATCATCTTGGAGTGTCGCGCCTTTCGGCGTAACCCGTTTAATCCAAGGGCCGCCGACATTTATGCCAATTTTGAATCCTAGCAACTTAAATACTTTTTTCGTAAACCATGAAAAATAAAGCCAGTCACTGTGATACTGAACACTGTCGGTTGTAATAAGCAATTTGTGCTTAGGCATAAACAAAGCGGCCTCAGGGTAAGTAGCCGTATTGAATATAAAAAACTCAGAATCACTAACGGGGCTTACCGTTAAAGGGGTTATCACTTTAGTTGGCATAGGTAATTTATAAGTGTCCTGACCTGCTTGCGCCCAAAATTCGCATCGATAACGTTCTAGATAAAATTCATCATCTAAACCATGAAAATCACCGAGCCTGATAATGTGCTTTACGCAACCTAGCGCATCAAGGGACGTTAAACCTTGCTCATCCATACGTACAGGATTAATTAGGGTTAACTCATCGTTTTCTTTTAGAATGACCATATTACGATTCATTCGCATACCAGGGCCCATTTTTATACTGCCACGCAATAAATAAACCCCCTCATATAATTTAATAATCTCATCGTGTGGATACGCTGGTGCAAACATAACTCTTCCTTAAGTTTTAAATAAAATTACTGACATATTTCATCTCATACAAACTAAAACAACACATAACAAAATCTATGAATTAGTTGTAATTCTTTAACATGCATGACGTCATAACCGTCGTTGAAATGATAGCGCTATCACGCAGCTCGGCATATTCTTTCAATCGTGAATCCGTACGGTATTCAGCGAAGGCCTGTTCACTAGGAAATGATAGTAAATGAACCTCCTGCCCCGTGCCATTTTCACACCTACTGGTTTCAAATGCATTAACAATATCACCGCCATAGTCGCGCATAATTTCAGCGGCTTTATGTTCAAACCTAGTTAAATTCTCGAAGTTTTTAACGTCTAAAATCACAAGAATGTTGATCATAAAAAGTCCTATAGAGCATTCATAAATATGATAGTAAAGCTAACAACCGCTACTGCAAACTCTCTATAAGTTGCTCAATACTTTCGGGCACGCCTTCAAATAGGATTGCATCACCTGCAATATCATCCCACTTAGCCTTCGATTCACTGCAAAGGTGTGTCACGACATTAGCGTCCAGCTTTCCAACTAACCCCATTGGAATCCAAAAAAACTCATATCCCGTAACCGATTAGGAACAGGGCTCCCACAGGTAGTACAAAAATCAGACGTAAAACCAGAATCCTTTTTCCAGTGCGTGATTGAATCAAGGCCAGACAACCACTTAAAATCAGATTCACCAACAATGGCGGCCGTATTTGAAGTAGAGCCTGATTGCTTTTGGCACAAACTGCAATGGCACTGATATAGCTTTTTGATATCTTCAGACACCTCAAAACTAACACGACCACAATTACATGTTCCTTTCATAACAACCTTTTATAATTGTTTATATGTTTAAAAATAACTGAACGTATTATGTCTAAGTGCATTTTTATATGTCACTGAATTTAAAGTATTTTCCCTTCATCTACCAGCTACAAACCAGTACTTTATACTGAACATTCAAACATCAGCCACAATTAACTTAAAAGATGAGTGCGACAAGTAGCGATTAATCTACAACAAATACCAAATTTTAAAATGTGCCAAACAACAATGTAGTATTGCCATATTACCTAAGCCATTTCATTTCATGCTCCAATGGGTATTCGATCAGATGGCTATGGGCTTTAAGCCAATCAATAGCGCTGACCTCATTCTCATACTTATAAAGGGTTTAAAAATGGCTAAAGTACTGATGATCACCGGTGATTTTGTTGAAGATTATGAAAACATGGTGCCTTTTCAAGCGTTATTAGCCATGGGGCACGACGTTGATGCGGTTTGCCCAGATAAAAGCGCAGGTGATTCAATTGCCACGTGCATCCATGATTTTGAAGGCGATCAAACCTATACTGAAAAACGTGGCCATAACTTTGTACTTAACGCGACGTTTGCTGACATAAACATAGAAGATTACGATGGCCTGTACCTACCCGGTGGTCGTGCCCCTGAATATTTACGTTTAAATGCAAAAGTTATTGAGATTGTTCAATACTTTTCGCTGCGCGAAAAACCCATTGCTTCTATTTGTCACGGCCCACAAATACTCAGTGCAGCAGGCGTACTTGAAGGTAAAAAAGTATCGGCTTATCCAGCTTGCCAACCAGAAATGGTCATGGCTGGCGCGCAATTTATTGAGTTACCAGTAGACGGTGCCATTACAGATGGCAAATTGGTGACAGCGCCTGCATGGCCTGCGCACCCTGCCATGTTGAAGCAGTTTGTGGCATTGTTATAAGCGTTAATTAGCATCGAGAGTTTACTTATGTGTCAGCTGTTTATTAATGCCGATAGCCGCCTATGGACCTATCGCACTAAATCGCTTCGTATTGACGGCGTGGTGACGTCTATTCGGTTAGAAGAGTTCTTTTGGGATATCTTAGAAGAGCTGTCTTTTCGAGACCAAATGACCGTCAACCAAATGATCACTAAGCTGTACCTTGAGTCTCTCGATGCTGATCATGACATCAGCAACTTCACCTCGTTTTTACGGGTGTGTTGCTCGCGTTATTTATCTCTTATTGCTGATGGTAATTTAACACGCGAAGATAAACTCCCACTTGGAGACGTCAACGCTCAAGCTATACTCGAACAAGAGCAACTACGAAGCAGCCATCGAAAACTGTTGTATAGCTCACCCAGCGATAAACCTTCTGTTAATTAGTCGAAGTCAGGTTGTATTAAAATGTCTCATCAGTGGTTAGTTGCCGACTTTAAAAAAATGGTTGGCTCACGCCATGTATTAACCAGTGAACGTGCCACCGCGCCATTTCGTAAAGGCTTTCGTGAGGGCCAAGGCCCAGCCCTTGCCGTGGTTAAACCTGCAACACTTTGGCAGCAATGGCAAGTATTAGAGGCCTGCGTAAAAGCCAATGTCATTGTTATTATGCAGGCAGCAAATACCGGCTTAACGGGCGGCTCAACCCCAACTCAAGGTTGCGACCGACATACCGTAATCATTAACACCACACGCATTAATGACATTCATGTTTTAGAAGCACAAGCACAAATCGTAGCACTCCCTGGGGCCAGCTTATTTTCGTTAGAAAAAGCCCTTGCCCCTTTTGGGCGAGTGCCACATTCGGTGATTGGATCTTCTTGTATTGGTGCCTCCATTGTAGGGGGAATTTGCAATAACTCTGGCGGTGCATTAGTTGAACGTGGCCCAGCTTACACAGAGCTAGCGCTCTATGCGCAAATTAACAGTGACGGCACATTACGTTTAATTAATGAACTCGATATTGAATTAGGTGACACGCCAGAAGAAATTTTGACCAACCTGCAAAACAAAACCTATTCAGTTGTCGATGTAAAAACCAGCGAAAAATCAGCATCAGATCGCGACTATGCTGAGTGGGTGCGTAAAACCTCAGATGATACCCCTGCTCGTTTCAATGCAGACCCAAGACGATTACATAAAGCCAGCGGCTGTGCAGGTAAACTTGCCGTATTTGCAGTGCGAGTGGATACGTTTTTAAAAAACGATGAAGAACACACCTATTATCTAGGCACCAACTCCACAGATGCGTTACAAGTCGTCAGAAAAACATTACTCGAAAAAGCCACAACCTTGCCCGTTTACGCTGAATACTTACACCGTGATATTTTCAACCTAGCCGATGATTATGGCCGTGATACCGTATTGCTTATAAAGTATTTTGGCACCAACTGGTTGCCTGTATTTTTTAATATCAAGCGTCAGCTAGATACCCTTTGCCGACGTATACCATTATTAAAACAAGGCTTTATAGATAACCTGATATATAAAATTGCCAAATCATTCCCCAGCCAAACACCTAAAAAATTACATGAATGGAATAAACAATACGAGCATCAATTAATTTTAACCGTCAAAGGCCATGCAAAAAACGAGACTGAATTATTATTGACTAAGATCAAACAGCAACACAATGTGAATTATTTTATTTGTCACGAGAGCGATGCAAAATCAGCCTACTTATTGCGCTTTGCCGCAGCCGGTGCTGCAGTTCAATACGCTGCCATTAATCATCAAACCGTTGAATCCATTGTCGCGCTTGATATTGCCTTAAAGCGCAATGACCGTGATTGGTTCGAAACCCTGCCAGAAGAGCTAAACCATAAATTAGTAAATAAACTCTATTATGGTCATTTTTTATGCCACGTATTTCATCAAGACTATCTAGTACGCAAGGGTGAAGATGCCCTCGCCATAAAAAAAGATTTATTGCTGTTACTTGAAAATCGCGGCGCGGAGTACCCCGCAGAGCACAATGTGGGGCATCACTATCATGCAAAACCGACACTGGCTAACAATTACAAAACACTAGACCCAACCAATATGCTTAATGCGGGAATTGGTGGCATGTCTAAAGATTGGCATTACGGTGAACGCTAGGTTGACGAATTACGTTATACGTTTCTCACCGATGGATATTCTATTGTAAACATTGGATTCCCGCCTTCGCGCACTGCTGTCCGGAATAAATAGTCATAATAAGCTATAGGTGTTGCAGAGCCTGCCTTTGGCAGGTATAGATTAAGATCCGACTCAAAATCTAAGCTCTGCAACATGTATAGA
>JBLHLT010000018.1:0-61824 GCA_047621325.1 Oceanicoccus sp. | reverse complement strand
GGAGTCATGGTCAGCTGTTGACCCATTTTTAATTGGAGCGAGGCTTTCATATATTACTGCTTAATCCTAGTAGCGCGTTTTGACTCGTTGTATTGAATATACAAGATTACAACTTAAAGTCATCACCTAAATAAATATCTTTCACTTGTTGGTTTGATAATACATCTTCGGCGGAGCCTTCGGCGATAATATGCCCATTACCTACGATATAAGCTTTCTCACAGATATCAAGAGTTTCACGCACATTATGGTCGGTAATCAACACACCAAGGCCACGTTTTTTAAGTTGTTTGATGATACTTTTAATGTCGCCAACAGAGATAGGGTCAACACCTGCAAACGGCTCGTCCAATAAAATAAAGGACGGCTCTGCGGCAAGTGCCCGTGCGATTTCCACACGGCGACGCTCGCCACCGGATAGCGCCATGCCGAGGCTATCGCGAATATGTTGAATATGAAATTCATCTAATAAATTTTCAAGTTTTTCTTTGCGCTCGGTATAGCTTAGTTCTTTACGCGTTTCAAGTATGGCCATAATATTATTGGCCACAGTTAGCTTGCGAAAGATGGATGCTTCTTGTGGTAAATAGCCAATGCCTTTTTGTGCGCGACCATGCATAGGTAAATCGGTAATGTTAGTGTCATCAATTAATACACGACCTTTGTCCGACGTAACAAGATTAACAATCATATAAAAACAGGTGGTTTTACCCGCGCCGTTGGGGCCAAGTAATCCGACAATTTGACCGCTTTCAATCGACATGGATACGTCTTTAACCACTTGTCTTGGGCCATAGCTTTTCGCTAAATTTTGCGCTTGCAATATTGCCATTGAGTTAAAGTTCCTTGTCCTTTTTAGGCTGAATGACCATTCTAATACGATCTTGCTGTTCAGTGCTTTCAGCTTTTACTCTTTGTTCTTTTATTAAATACACAATTTTTTCGCCAGAAAAAACATTGCCTTGCTTTTCAAGGCCCGCATTGTTTAATAATGTTAATTGCTCGATTTTTGTGTTGTAAATAATGGTATCACCGTAGGCGAGTGTTTTGCCTTCGGCGGCATTTAATGTTTGCTCGTAACGTGCAGGGTTACCTTCAGCAATTATTTTTTGCAGGCCATCAATTGTGCGAATTAATGTGACTTTTTGCGCTTCAATATTAAGTGAGCCCTGTTGCATTTTGACATTGCCCGAATAAATAATTTCGCCTTTAAGCTTATCTAATGAAGCTGAGTCGCTGGCGATATGTATTTCTTGTTCACTATCACCAGGCAATGCAAAACCGTTTAAGCTGATAAATAGTAGCGTTAAAAATATGAGGAAATTACTTTGCCTTTGGATCATGGCGGCCTCTCACTTGTGACTTAAATGTTACGAATTGCTGATTTAATAAAATGTTCATACCGGTGGCAAGTAATTCGCTGCTGTCGCTCTCAATGACGACTTTGTCATCAGTGTCGGCCATTTGGCTTACTAAGTCTACATTTAGACTGTCGGTTGTCAGGCTGAAGTCGCCCCCTTGTGGGCTCAGCGGCACAATAATCACACGGCCCTTTAATAGTATTTTGTTTTGCTGCTGTAAGTTACCCACGTCACTGCTTATTCCCCATTTTGGGGTGCCGGTTTCATAGAGGATAATGGATGGCTTTTCTAATACGGTGATATCACCGTTGGGGTAGTGAGTGGCTTTTAGCGCATTAATTTGCTGGGATAATTCACCGCTTTCATTGAAGCTATCAGCGGTTAATTTTTCTACGATGTAATCAGGCTCTTGATCTATCAAGTCTTGAGCGACGATCGCTACTTTGGCTTGATGGTCGTCAAGTGCAAGATAGGCGACCATTGCCAGTGCAGTAAGAATGGTGACGATATAACGCTTGCGCATTAAATCACTCCGGCTCTAAGTAAGTCGTGCATGTTGATGACACCTACCACCTGTTCGTCATCTAGTGCGACCAGTGCATTGATTTTTTTCTCTTCCATCACGGCAAGCGCTTCGGCGGCTAGTTTCTCTGGTTGAATCGTGGCGCAATTTTTGGTCATAGCCAGCTCTACGGGCGTAGTGTGAAAATCCATATCTTTATCCAGTGCGCGACGTAAGTCACCGTCGGTAAATATACCAGCGAGCGTGCCTTGAGCGGTGACAACGGTGGTCATACCTAGCCCTTTTTGTGTCATTTCCATTAGTGCATCCTTAATGGGCGTACCCAGTGCAACCCGTGGAATTTGACTGCCGCAATGCATAATAGTTTTCACTTTAAGTAATAATCGTCTGCCAAGACTGCCACCTGGGTGACTAAACGCGAACTGCTCAGCGGTAAAGCCCCGTGCCTCGAGCAATGAAATCGCCAGTGCATCGCCCATGACCAATGCCACAGTGGTGCTGGACGTGGGAGCTAAATCGAGCGGGCACGCTTCTTTTTCGACGCCCACGTTAAGGTGGCTATCAGCGGCTTGAGCAAGAGTAGATGCATCATTACCCGTCATGGCGATGAGTGGCACGTGCAAGCGTTTAATCAGCGGAATTAAAGTGGTGATCTCAGATGACTCACCTGAATTTGATAGTGCAATGACGACGTCGTCTGCGGTAATCATACCCATATCGCCATGGGCGGCTTCACCTGGATGAACAAAAAAGCTAGGTGTGCCGGTGCTGGCTAAGGTGGCCGCAATCTTATTGCCAATATGGCCAGATTTACCCATGCCAGAAACCACAATGCGGCCTTTGCAGTTAATCATCAAATCGCAGGCTTTGTTAAAAGCGCTGTTATCGAGTTTATTTAGCATGTCGTTTACGGCATCTCGCTCAGCGGCAATGGTGCGCTGGGCGGATTCGATGTAACTGATTGTGCTCATTTTTATTCTTTACCTTACAGCGGCCCTTCAATCAGGCTTGAACTAATAGTAAACCTAAATAACCAGCATAGGCTAATAACAGCACGGTACCGGCACTGCGACCAACTCGCCCTTTGCGACGGAACCCATAAATAAACGCAATGAGCAGCAGTGTAATGATCAGCATGGCACCGTAATCGCGATACAAAACTTCTTCTTCAATTACAGTATTAGCCACTAACCCCGGTATAGGCATAACAGCTAATAGGTTAAAAATGTTCGAACCCACAACGTTGCCAATGGCAATATCATGGTGACCTTTTAAAGCACTGGTTACACTGGCCGCAAGCTCTGGCAGGCTGGTGCCAATGGCGACAACGGTTAGGCCGATGATCAACTCGCTAATACCGAAGTAACGGGCGATGTCGACGGCACCCCAAACTAATAATTTGGCGCTGATCATCAGTGCGATTAAACCAATTACCAGCCACATTAGGCTTTTAGCGGTTGATGTGTGTTCGATGGCTTCAACTTCTTCTTCGTCTAATCCGCCTATGCCTTGTTCGCTGGTCTCATTAAACAACCAAAACAGAGTGATCGCTAGGCACACCAGCATCACGATGCCATCCCAAAAACTAAGCTCAAGATCTTGTAATACTAAGCCAGCAATGACGGTCACTAGCAATAAAATGGGGATTTCTTTTTTTAGCATTCTGCCTTGTATTGGCAGAGGGGCTATTAGTGCGGTAATACCCAGCACCAAACCAATATTGGTGATGTTAGAGCCCAGTGCGTTACCAATGGCAAGAATGCCTGAGCCGTCAAATGAGGCGGTGGCACTGACAAATATTTCAGGGGCGCTGGTGCCAAGTGAAACAATGGTCATACCAATCAACAAAGGCGACATGCCAAAGTGACGAGCCGTGGCGGCCGCGCCTAAAACAAAGCGGTCAGCACTCCATACTAAAACCACCAATCCAACAATGAGCGCTAAACTAGCTGTTAACATCTTTTCCACTCTTAAAATTCAATAGTTGGCGCATTCTACAGGCTTTTTCTGACCTAACAAGCACGCCATAAGTTGTGGCTTAGGCAGTTGCAGCTATGCTTTAAACGGGGTTATGGATTTCATAATAGACAAAGGACGGTGGGGTGCATGTCGTTAAAAGCGCAAACCTTCGTAGAATGCCATCACGTGAGTTTTAATCGTGGCGATAATGTCGTTTTCAAGGGTATTAATTTGTCCATTAAACGTGGGCAAATTACCGCTATCTTAGGTCCAAGCGGTACGGGTAAAACCACCTTGCTTAAAATGTTTTGTGGTCAAATATTGCCAGATACAGGCGAAGTACTTATTGATGGTCAGGACTTAAGCGAGTTGAGTCGTGCCGATTTATTACATTTACGTAAACGCATGAGCTTGCTGTTTCAGACGGGTGCCTTGTTTACCGACTTAACCGTTTTTGAAAACGTTGCGTTTGCGTTGCGCGAACATACAAAATTGCCGGAGCACATGATTCGAGATTTGGTATTGCTACGATTAGAGTCAGTGGGCTTGCGCGGCACGGCGCAGTTGATGCCCGCACAATTATCCGGTGGCATGGCAAGACGTGTGGCCCTAGCGCGAAGCCTTGCGCTCGACCCAGAGCTCATCATGTATGACGAGCCATTTACCGGACAAGACCCTATCTCAATGGGGGTGCTGATTAACTTAATTCGCCAAGTACATACGGATTTGAACTTAACAACGGTATTGGTGAGTCACAATGTAAACGAGGCACTGAGTCTTGCGGACCAAGTGTTTATCTTGGCACAAGGCAAAATCATCGGTGCAGGCACACCTGAACAAATCCGTCACAGTGACAACCCATTAGTAAAACAATTCTTAAATGGCGAGGCTCATGGCCCTGTGCCGTTTCATTATCCAGCGCCTGAACTTGCTGAACAGGTGCTGCATCATGATTAATTTTTTGGCGGATACAGGTGCTAAGTGCATCTTGATATGCCAGTTACTTGGGCGCAGTGGTGTGTTTTTGATCCAAATATTGAGCTGGGGAAAGGGTTTTAAGGCACCAGTTGGGCGAGTCGTGAAACAAATTTATCAAATAGGTGTGTTGTCATTGCCCATTATTTTAGTCTCAGGTGTATTTGTAGGCATGGTGCTCGCGTTGCAGGGTTACTCTATTTTAAGCAGTTACGGCTCACAAGAAGCGGTTGGGCAAATGGTAGCGCTGTCTCTGCTGCGTGAGTTTGGGCCGGTGGTGAGTGCGTTGTTATTTGTTGGTCGGGCAGGGTCTGCGTTGACCGCTGAGATTGGTTTGATGAAAACCACTGAGCAGTTATCGGCCATGGAAATCATGGGGGTAGATCCATTAAATCGAGTGCTCTCTCCGCGGCTATGGGCGGGTGTCATTAGTTTGCCCTTACTCACTACGTTATTTAGTTTGCTTGGTATATATGGGGGCGCGTTTGTGGCAGTGAATGTATTGGGCGTATATGAAGGCTCATACTGGGCGAATATGCAGGGCTCGGTGCTGTTTTATGACGATGTAATAAAAGGATTAATAAAGGCGCTGGTGTTTGCCTTTGTGACGACTTGGATTGCGCTTTTTCATGGCTGGAATGCCAAGCCAACCTCTGATGGTATTAGTCGAGCGACAACCGCGACAGTAGTGCAAGGAGCGCTGGCCGTTTTAGGTCTAGACTTCATATTAACGGCCGTCATGTTGGGCGGATTTTAGGAGCATATTATGCAAAAGAGATCCTTAGAATTAAGCGTGGGCGCATTTTTTATTACCGCCATGATTGCGTTGCTGTTATTGGCATTAAATGTCAGTGGCCTACGGTATCAAGGGGACAGTGATGTTTATCACCTTTATGCGCGCTTTGAGAATTTATCGGGGTTAAGTGAGCGCGCAAAAGTATCGCTTTCAGGGGTGACCATTGGTCGCGTGGTCGAGATTAAACTTGATACCCAAGACTATGTGGCGGTAGTGAAAATGGCGATTAAAAAAGGTATTCCGTTATCACTTGATACCTCAGCATCTGTTTTAACTTCTGGTTTGTTGGGTGAAAAATACATTGGCTTAAGTGTTGGGGCTGATGAGGATGCGCTGCTAAGTGGCGACATGATTGAAGATACACAGTCCGCTATTGTGCTAGAGGAATTAATAGGTCAGTTTTTGTTTAGCCGAGGAAGCGAGTAAGTATGATGAAAGCCCTGTGTGTGGACGTTCAAATATTAGCTCGTCAGGCTTTGTGGGTGGGTGTACTTGCTATCAGTTTGTTTAGTTCATCGTGTGTTTTTGCGGATTCAAATCCACAGAACGCTCATCGTTTAGTGGTCGAGCGAATTGATCGATTGCTGCAAGCTATCCAAAATAGCAAAAGCGAAAAGACGTTGTCGGACAAAGAAAAAATAGAGTTAGTGGATCGGCAATTAGGTGAAGTGGTGGACTTCAAACGCATTGCACGTCGGGTGATGGCAAAGCATTTTAAAGCGGCCACTAATGAACAAAAACAACAGTTTTTAGCAGTCTTTAAAGCCAGTTTATTGAATACCTACGCAAAAGGATTGTGGGAGTTTAATAACTACAAAGTGAATATTCTACCGCTTAAAGAAGGTAAGCAAACCGAACGCAATACTCAGGTGAGTATTGAGGTAGTGACATCCAGTGGGCAGATTTTTCCGGTAACCCAAAGCCTGTTTTATAACAGTAAAGACAAGCTGTGGATGGTGCAAAACGTGATTATCAACGGGATCAATATGGGCTTGTTGTTTCGGGATCAATTTGCACGTTTAGTGGCACAAAACAACGGTGATATCGGACTGGCTATTGCTGTCTGGACATCCGAGGTGGCAACAGACACGCCAGCGCAGGTGCAATTGGATAATGAAGCGGAGGATGAATAATGCCTGTGCAACAAATTGAAAAACACAAAACGGGCTTTTATGGGGTTATCGGAGATTTAACCTTCGAAAGTGTGGTTCATATTGAGCAGGAGGGGCTACAGGCGATTCGTGACGGCTCTTCTGACGTAGTATTTGATTTAAGTGCGGTGCAAAAATGCAGTAGTGCTGTCTTAGCGTTGTTACTGAGCTGGGTACGTGCGGGTCAGATAGTGGGTGTCTGTGTTTCATTTAAAGCCCCTCCCCCGCCGTTACAGGTAATGGTCGCAAACGCCAACCTTCAAGACATAATTACCACTTCAGCATAGATAGAATGTGATCTGGCGGGTATTTTACACTTCGCTATTAGTATGCCTTTCCGCTATAATTCCCGCCTTTATTTTTCAATATCGTTAATACCACGCCCCATCGGAGAGCCCTATGAGCCCAGAAGACCTACAAACATTGCTAGAAGAAAAGCTTCCGCATTGCCAGGTATCGGTGGATGGTGATGGTTACAAATATGAAATAACCGTAATAACGGATGAGTTCGAAGGCTTGAACCCAGTTAAGCGCCAGCAATATGTTTATGCGGCCTTAAATGAAAAAATCACGGATGGCAGCGTACACGCAGTAACGATTAAAACTTATACGCAAGCCCAGTGGGCTCAACAACAATCTTAATAAAGTAGCCGTATTATGCCAGCATTGGACAAACTCATTATTCAAGGCGGTACACCTGTTTCGGGTGAAATCCGTATTTCTGGCGCAAAAAACTCTGCGCTACCAATTATTGCCGCTACGTTATTGGCGAACACCCCAATTACCATTGGTAATTTGCCGCACTTGCATGACGTAACCACCATGATCAACTTACTTGGCACCATGGGTGTTGATGTGATTATGGGTGAAGATTATGCCATCGAAGTTAACGCCAACAACATTAAAACATTAGTAGCGCCGTATGAGTTAGTAAGAACCATGCGCGCTTCAATATTAGTATTGGGCCCGCTAGTGGCTCGTTTTGGTGAAGCGCAAGTATCATTGCCGGGCGGCTGTGCCATCGGTTCTCGCCCTGTGGATATCCACTTATCTGGCCTTGAAGCCATGGGTGCCCACATTGTCGTTGAAGACGGATACGTTAAAGCCACAACGGATGGTCGTCTAAAAGGCGCTAACATTTTTATGGACACAGTTACCGTAACCGGTACAGAGAACCTGTTAATGGCTGCGGTATTAGCCGATGGCGTGACCTTACTTGAAAACGCAGCGCGCGAGCCTGAAGTGGTCGACTTAGCCGAATGTCTAATTACCATGGGTGCAAAAATTACCGGCCACGGCACGGACGTGATTCGTATAGAAGGCGTTGAAAGCCTGCACGGTGGTCACTACAACGTGATGCCTGACCGAATCGAAACCGGTACCTACTTAGTAGCCGCAGCGGCAACCGGCGGTAAAGTGAAGCTTAAGGATACCCGCGCTGATATTTTAGAAGCGGTATTGCACAAGCTGGAAGAAGCCGGTGCAAAAATCGAAGTGGGCGAAGATTGGATTAGCCTAGATATGGTTGGCCGTGAACTAAAAGCGGTAAATGTAAAAACGGCACCTTATCCTGCCTTCCCAACGGACATGCAGGCTCAGTTCTTAGTGATGAATATTGTCGCTAACGGCAGTGCCACCGTAACCGAAACTATTTTTGAAAACCGCTTTATGCACGTGCAAGAACTGGCACGCATGGGCGCTCGAGTAGCACTTGAAGGTAACACCTGTATCACCAAAGGTGGCGATAAATTAAAAGGTGCGCCAGTTATGGCCACTGATTTACGCGCATCAGCCAGCTTAGTAATCGCTGCGCTTATGGCTGAAGGTGAAACGGTAGTTGATCGCATTTACCACATTGACCGTGGTTACGAGTGCATCGAAGAGAAATTGCAATTATTGGGCGCTAATATTCGCCGTGTGCCGAACTAGGCCGAAGCATCAAGGAATAAACATGAGCCAACAGCCATTGACCATTGCGTTATCCAAGGGTCGAATTTTAGATGACACACTGCCGCTTTTTGCTGAAGCGGGCATTGTGCCAGCAGAAGACATTAAAAAAAGTCGTAAACTGATTTTTGATACCAATCACGAGCATATTAAATTAGTCGTGATTCGCGCAACCGATGTGCCAACTTATGTGCAATATGGCGCAGCGGATATCGGTGTTGCGGGTAAAGATGTATTGATGGAAGCCGACAGCACGGGGTTATACGAACCGTTAGATTTAAACATCGCAACGTGTCGCCTAATGACGGCTGCGCTTAAAGGCGCAGTGATTCCTGAAGGCCGTATTAAAGTCGCGTCTAAATTTGTAGGCGTGACCAAACGTTATTTTGCTGAGCAAGGCAAGCAAGCGGACATCATCAAATTATATGGCGGCATGGAATTAGCGCCGATCATGGGGCTGGCGGATTTAATCGTCGATATCGTCGACACCGGTAATACCCTAAAAGCCAACGGCCTTGAAGAGCGAGATTTAATCGCACCGATTAGTTCGCGTTTGGTGGTGGGTAAAGCGGCCATGAAAATGAAACACCGTCAGATTCAACCGATCATTGATAAGTTAGCCCAAGCGGTAGAGCGTCGTCGTTAATTCTAGATGTCGCTATTAGTATTTAGTGCAGTGAGTAAGAGTGTAAGAGGTCAGTATGTCGTTTCAAATGCGAACTTTAGATAGTCAACAAGCAGACTTCACCCAAGCAATGGATGATTTGTTATCGTGGGAATCGGTATCGGATCACCAAGTGCAGCAAACTGTGCTCGATATTCTGCATCAAATTAAAACCCGTGGTGATGAAGCGGTTATCGAATTCAGCAATCGTTTCGATCGCCTAAGTGTAAACACCATGGCACAACTTGAAATTGGCCAAGTTCAATTACAAGAAGCCTTAGATAACTTGCCAGAAGCACAACGCGGCGCATTACTAGAAGCCGCTGCACGCGTGCGCCGTTATCACGACAAACAGCGCAGTGAATCTTGGCAGTACCAAGAAGAAGACGGCACCGTGTTAGGCCAGCAAGTGACGGCAATGGACCGCGTGGGTATTTACGTACCCGGCGGCAAAGCGGCGTACCCTTCAAGCGTATTAATGAATGCGATTCCTGCACACGTAGCAGGCGTAAAAGAAATCATCATGGTTGTACCCACCCCTGATGGCGAAGTGAATCAGCTGGTTTTAGCCGCCGCCGCAGCCGCAGGCGTCACCCGTTGTTTCACCATTGGTGGCGCACAAGCGATTGCCGCATTAGCTTACGGTACCGAAACCGTACCCAAGGTTGATAAAATTGTAGGCCCAGGCAACATCTATGTAGCCACTGCAAAGCGTTTTGTTTTTGGCGAGGTGGGCATCGACATGATTGCAGGGCCATCTGAAATATTAGTGGTGTGCGACGGTAAAACCGATCCAGATTGGATTGCCATGGATTTATTTAGCCAAGCCGAACACGATGAAGATGCACAATCGATTTTAATTTCTTGGGACGGCGATTACTTAAAGCAAGTTGAAGCCAGTATTCAAAAATTACTACCGACTATGGAGCGTGAACCGATTATTCGCGCATCGTTGTCTGACCGTGGTGCGCTAATAAAAGTGCAAAGCGAACAAGAAGCCATTGATCTTGCCAATCGTATTGCGCCAGAGCATTTAGAATTATCGGTTGAAGACCCTGTCAGCATGGCAAAAGAAATTCGCCATGCCGGTGCCATCTTTATGGGCCGTTACACAGCCGAAGCACTGGGCGATTATTGTGCAGGGCCAAATCACGTATTACCTACATCCGGTACAGCGCGTTTTTCTAGTCCGCTAGGTGTGTACGATTTCCAAAAGCGCAGCTCGTTAATTATGTGCAGCGCAGATGGTGCAAGCGAAATGGGCAAGATTGCATCGGTTTTGGCGCGTGGTGAGTCCCTAACAGCCCATGCACGCTCCGCAGAGTATCGCATAAAAGATTAAAGCCACCCTGTTGTTTAAACATTAAATTTAAAAATCATAAACCCTAACGTTTTTAACCTTAGGGTTTTTGTTTAAGAGAAACGCATATGTCTCGAGTTAAAAGATTAATTCGCCAAGAAATATTAGATTTAAGTGCTTATCCTGTGCCAAGTGCAGCGGGCATGATCAAGCTAGACGCAATGGAAAACCCATACATCTGGCCAGCGGTTGCTCGCGAAGCATGGGCGGATTTATTAAAAGAGGTGCCGATTAACCGCTACCCAGATGCCAGCGGTGAAATGGTAAAAGACGCCCTGCGTAAAGAAATGGGCGTGAATGAGCAGTACGATATTCTGTTAGGCAATGGCAGTGATGAAATCATTCAAATGCTGGCCATGGCAGTAGCCAAACCGGGTGCGACTATTTTAGCGCCAGAGCCGGGTTTTGTGATGTATAAAATGATCGCGACGTTTTGTGGTTTAAATTATGTGGGTGTGCCTTTGACACCTGACTTTGAGTTAGACGAGCCAGCCATGTTGGCTGCCATAAAAGAGCATGACCCTGAACTTATTTTCTTAGCGCAACCTAACAACCCAACCGGTAATCTTTGGGATCAGGGCTCTATCAAAAATATTATAGAAACGTCTCAAGGTTTAGTTGTATTAGATGAAGCTTACACCGCATTTACTGACGCGGATCATTTAAACCTGTTAGAAAAATACGATCACGTATTGGTGATGCGTACCCTATCAAAAGTAGGTTTAGCGGGTTTGCGTTTAGGATTGTTAATTGGTGCTAAAGAATGGTTAAGCGAACTTGAGAAAATTCGCATGCCTTACAATATTAATTCACTAACTCAAGCCAGTGCCTTATTTGCGTTAGAGCATTTTGAAATGTTAGTAATGCAGACTGAGCAATTACGCGTAGACCGCGTTGTGCTTATGAGTGATCTTACGGCTATCAGTGGTCTGGAGATTTTCCCGAGTGAAGCGAACTTTGTATTGGTGCGCACACCGGATGGCATGGCACGTAATTGGTTTGAAGACTTAAAAGAAAAAGGCATTTTAATTAAATGCCTAGATGGCGGTCATCCACTACTAAAAAACTGCCTGCGTATTACCGTAGGTACCACCGACCAAAATACGCGTTTAGTGAGCGCATTGAATGAGATAGCACTGTCAGGTTCAGTGCAATAATCATTAAGAGGAGTGTTTATGAAAACGTGGAACGTTTATTTATCAGGTGAAATTCACACCGACTGGCGCCAGCAAATTGAGCAGGGCGCGCAAGCGTTAAATTTGCCTGTTGTATTTACGTCAGCCGTGACCAATCATGAAGCCAGTGATGCAGCAGGCGATGTATTAGGCGCAGAAGAAAAAAGCTTTTGGCGTGATCATAAATCATCAAAAGTAAATTCGATTCGCACCAAAAACATGATCGAAAACTGCGACATGGCGGTTGTGCGCTTTGGTGATAAATACAAACAATGGAATGCCGCATTTGATGCAGGTATGTGTGCCGCACTAGGCAAGCCTTATGTCACTTTGCATGACGAAAGCATTATTCATCCACTAAAAGAAGTCGATGGTTCTGCGATGGCTTGGGCGCAAACCCCTGAACAAGTAGTCGAAGTTTTAAAATATGTAATTGCGGCTAAGTAAAGAGCTGTCAATAGGTTAAAACCAGCTTAGTGATCTAAGCTGGTTTTTTTATGCCTGTAATATTTGATAAAACTTAATTATTTAAATGCGAGCTGGAAATGTAGGTCGGGATTTATCCCGACAATTAGGCTTAATGAACGTCAAGTATTTATATTCGATCGCCGCAGGGATTAATTAAAAATGATACTGCGCATCAAACATAAGTCGGCGACCTAGTCCTGTAATGGGCGATTGGCTTCCTCGATACGGCTGCACGTATTTTGCTTGGGTGTCTAAAATATTCGCGATGCCGATGCTGTAATTTAACGTAGAGTGGTGGTGCCGATAGAAAAAATTAAAGTCATATTCTTCATTGAGTTTTTTAGGGGTACCACAAATTAAGTTACTGTCTTCTACGCATGCGTAACGACTGGAAATCATAGAGCCATTAAGGTTGATGGAGTCTTTTTGTGAAAAGTGATAACGGCTATTTAATTTGAGCATGTGATTGGGAATGCCCAGCACGGCATTATCGTTATTGTCGACGGTGATAGCCGCAATATTGGTTTGATCAATTAAGAATAATGAGTAACTTGCATGCACGTGAAATCCTGCATCAATCCAGTTGAATTCTAGTTCGTGGCCATAAGCACTGAAATCACCGAGGGTGATATTGCTTGCGGTAGTCGGGTTGAATCCGATGTAGTTATCAATGTTTAAATGAAAGAAGTTACCGCTTAAGTTCGTTGTTTCATTAATGCGATAACCCACTTCAATTTCTCGAGTGGTGCTGAGTTCAATTTTACTGATGGGCATGCCCGAATTTTCGGCGCTGGCGAGTGTGTCAAATTGCGGTATTTTAAAGGCTTGGTTGTAGACTAATTTACTATGGAAAGCACCAATGGACTTGGTGATGGCAATTCTGGGTAGAAGGTGAGAGCCAGCGGCATCGTGATCTTCATATCGCCCGCCCAGTGTCAGGTTTGCCCAATGGGTGTTGGCTTCATATTGTAGATATACGGCGCGATCATTTTGGCTAATGGCGTGTTTGCCATCAAAGCGGGTGTTGGGGTCGAATAAGTACGATTCGGTGACCTCCTCGTATTCGGTGTAATACATGACGCCTAATTCAATATTATTATGCGGGTTCAATGCATACTGGCTGGTTAGATCAAAACGCCAACGATGGGCTTCACGATGCAGGTTTTGGTTGTATTGTGATTCGCTGTTCCAAGGTTTTTGATTTACAAAGGTGACTTTGGTATTGGCTGACCAATCTGAATTAATATCCCAATTATGTTGGCTTGCAATGTTAATACTTTCAAATGACAGGGTGTTGGTTTCGGTGTAGCGCTGATTTGGGCTGACAAATAATCCACTGTCACCAAATAATAAACGGTCTTCTTGTTGAAAGCGGTCATAGATAAACCTGAACTCGCTGCTCTTATTTGTCAGGCTTGCGTTCAAATTGATCGGTTGCGAATTGCTTTTGTTTTCAAGGTCAATTGTGTAGCCATCTAAACTACGCCATGTTTGGTCGGAGTAGTCTCCTTGACCAAAGCTGAAGGCGCTGCTGTAACGAAAACCCTTGTCATGGCTTAACTCGCCAGAAGATAAAATAGAATAGGTATTATTGAATAGGCCGTTTTCGTTGGCGTCTGTGGTCATATTAATTTGCTGGTTGTTTTCGTCAGCGCCTTTGGTTGTCACTCTAATAACTGCCAGAGCGGCTTGGCTGCCAAACTTGACGGAACCTGGGCCGCGAATAATCTCAACTTGTTTGATGGTGCTTACGGGGTAACGATTCCCGAGTACAAGGGAGCCGAACGCCAGCTCGTTTTGTTCGATGCCATCTATGATTAATAAAATCTTAGCTTCCATTCCCCATACGCCACGAAAACTAACGGACATGGTGCCAATGGTATCGGTTCCCACCCAAAAACCAGGGACTTGTTTGATTAAGTCCATTAAGTATCGAGCGCCTGAGTGGGCGATTTGCTGTTCGGTAATAATACTGACCGTGCCGGGTTGCTCGTTGACGGGTTTCAAGGTGTTTGATGCTACGTCGACTGGGGTCAGCATGAGCTCTTCTAAAGACAGGTTAAATAGGTCGTCTTCATTGGAGTGGGCAATCACAGTCTGAGCCATTATTAGGCTTATGCTAATAAGGCTGCCCACCCTTTTTAATTGTCTAAAGGGTGAGTTATTGGGGTGGTTGAGCTCACTATTCAGTTGCATTGGCTTTGAGGTTTAAGGGTCATTACTTAAGTGTAGTAAATGTTGAGAGAAATGATTAAGCAATGTTGAATGACTTCCCAAGTCGCTTTTATCCTTGCTTTAGGGTCTGGGAATATTGATAGGGTGTTAAGCCAAATTGCTGCGTAAATCGGCTAGAAAAACGACTGTGAGATTGATATCCGCACGCGAGCGAGACTTCTAACTGGCTTTTTGATTCCTGAAGTAAGCTTAGGGCATACCCCATGCGAATTTCGGTTAATATTTGTCTAAAGCTCGAACCTTCGGCGGCCAATTTGCGTATGAGGGTCGCTCGGCTCATGGAAAAATGTCCGGCGACGGTTTCTAACTTATGGTTGTGTCCCGGAAGGGCACTTAAGTAACGCGCGACTTGCTCACTTAGGTGGGAGCCCGTGTTTGGAAAAAGTAATGATAATTGGTTGTTTTCTCTTAATGCTTGATAAAACCCCAGTAATAACTGCTTTTGAGTGTTGAGCGACAGTTTTTTATCGCCCATTTCACTTAGCATGTTGAAGCAGTAGATAAGCGGTTCTGTTGCTTTCATTCTTGGCTCGGTGAGTGCTGGCTGGGGTGTTTGAGAGAGTAGCCACTGTTCGGGTGGTGGCTCGAGTAATGTGAGTACTCGAGAATAAAAAACATCATGACGCGTCATATTGGTGAATGTTAAATATTGGTTGGCAGGCACAACTAGCCAATCTTTTTGATCAAATTCGAGTGCGTTATCCCGCCATAAAAGTTGCTTATAGCCTTTCTTAACCCAAATAATCGTCGGCGCATATACAAATACATTGTGCAGAGGTTGCTTCAATACACTGTGAAACTGACTGGTTTGTACAATGGCTTGTTGCATAGCGCCTCTGGGTTGGTTGTTTATTCGTTGACGAATGTGCTGGTTAAGCGAGCGCTATCAAGCGATGTTGTGTTGAGCATATAGCCCACTACCGCGTTGGATGCGTTATCAGGGATGCTGAGTTTTTCTGTTGGTAGCGCCCAAATGGTAAATTGGTAGCGATGCATGCCGTGACCTTTTGGTGGGCAAGGGCCACCAAAGCCGCTTATGCCGTAATCATTTATTTTTTCTTTAGCCTGTTTCAATTTCCCCGACACACCTTGTGCAAGAGAGCTCACTGACGCGGGGATATCTAACACGACCCAATGCCAAAAGCCGCTTTCTGTCGGGGCGTCAGGGTCATACGCGGTGACGGCAAAACTCTTAGTGCCCTTTGGGGCATTGCTCCAGCTTAACTGAGGTGATTGATTGCTGCCGGTGCAACCAAAACCATTGAAACTGTGCGCATGTTGTATGCGAGAACCTTCTTCAAGGTCTTGGCTTGTGAGGTTTAGAGCAAGGCCTGTTAAAGGGGCTGTTGCCAGTAATATGAGTAAAAATGGGCTTTTCATTGAGTTCTCCTTTTAAATGAGGGCTCAACTATAAGGTGCTTTAGTTTATTTAAGTTTGCATAATAGCTCAATATTGCTTTAAAACGCTTTATTTTGAGACTTATTGGTATTTCTTGTCGACAGTATCGTCATACTTGGTGATTAAATATCGTACACCCGTCTCGACAAAACCCGCCTTGATCTATATAGTGCGCCCCAATTATTACCCTTATTTGGCACTGTTGCTTTTCTAGCGCTCGCCCCAGGATACCTTCTTGATCACAACCGCAAACATCACCATGCAATTTGGCGCTGCGCCTTTGTTTGAAAACATCTCGGCTCAATTTGGTCACGGCAATCGTTATGGCCTAATTGGCGCGAATGGTTGTGGTAAGTCCACTTTTATGAAAATCCTAAGTGGTGCGTTAACGCCAACGTCAGGAAACTTGTCGATTACCCCTGGATACAAAGTGGGTACGTTGAGTCAGGACCAATACGCGTTCGAAGAGTACTCAGTGGTGGATGCCGTTATCATGGGTGATGTGGCTCTGTGGAAAATCAAACAAGCCCGTGATGCAATTTACGCTAAACCAGACATGACCGAAGAAGACGGTATGCGAGTTGGTGATCTTGAAGCGGAATACGCTGAAATGGACGGCTACAGCGCCGAAAGCCGTGCGGGTGAAATTTTGCTTGAAGCGGGCATTGAAGAAGAATTCCATTATGGCCTGATGAAACAACTAGCACCGGGCTGGAAATTACGTGTGTTATTGGCACAGGCTCTATTTGCGAACCCAGAAATACTTCTGCTTGATGAGCCAACCAACAACTTGGACATCGACACCATTAACTGGTTGGCTGAGGTGCTGAATAAGCGCAAGAGCACCATGATTATCATTTCCCACGATCGTCACTTCTTAAACTCAGTGTGTACGCACATGGCCGATATTGATTATGGCGAATTGCGCATTTACCCAGGTAACTACGAGTACTTTATAGAAGCTTCGACATTGATTCGTGAGCAGCTATTAGGCGAAAACGCGAAGAAAAGTGCCGAGATCGACGAGCTACAAGCCTTCGTTAACCGTTTTTCGGCTAATGCCTCTAAGTCTAAGCAGGCTCAGTCGCGCGCGAAAAAAATGGACAAAATCACGCTAGATGAAGTGAAACAAACATCGCGTCAAACGCCGTCAATTAGCTTGCGTCAAGATAAGAAGTTACACCGCCAAGTGTTAGAGCTAGAGCAAGTCTCCCATGGATTTGATGGCGAAACCTTGTTTAAAGGTGGCGATATCTTATTAGAAGCGGGCTCTAAGTTAGCGGTGATTGGTGAAAACGGCGCGGGTAAAACCACCTTTTTACGTTGCTTAATAAATGAATTAACACCTGAACATGGTGTTGTTAAGTGGTCAGAGAATGCAACCGTGGGTTACTGCCCTCAGGACAGCACGAAAGATTTTGATTGTGACCTAACCTTGTTTGAGTGGATGAGTCAGTGGCGCACGGTTAAGCATGATGATTTAAAAGTACGCGCCATGTTGGGCCGTTTATTGTTTACTGCTGATGATTTCAACAAAAAAGCGCGTGTATGTTCAGGTGGTGAGAAAAACCGCTTGTTATTTGGCAAGTTGATGATGATGGACTTAAACGTACTGATCATGGACGAACCGACTAACCACTTGGACATGGAATCGATTCAAGCCCTAAACGACGCCCTTAAAGACTTCGATGGCACCTTGATCTTTGTCAGCCATGACCGTGAGTTTGTGTCGTCATTGGCCACGCGTGTGATTGAAATCAAAGATAATCAATTGATTGATTTCCAAGGCACATATGATGAGTTGCTTGCTAATAAAGCGGCCAACAGCAAAGTCGCTTAAGGCTATTTTGGCGAGGCTATTGAGCGTCGCCAGTTTTTCGTATTTCCTCGACGAGCATCGTATTCTACCGTGCTCGTAACTTAGGCCGTTGGCAGATATAATGCGCGGCAATTTTTGATCATCTAAAAAGCCGAATATGAGCAATCAAGTTACAGAAGTGGGCAAGCGCCGTACATTCGCTATCATCTCTCACCCAGATGCTGGTAAAACCACCATTACTGAAAAAGTATTGTTGTTCGGCAACGCTATTCAAAAAGCGGGTACGGTAAAAGGTCGTGGCTCGAATCAGCACGCTAAATCCGACTGGATGCAGATGGAAAAAGACCGTGGTATCTCTATTACCACCTCTGTTATGCAGTTCCCGTATAAAGATTGCTTGGTAAACCTACTCGATACCCCTGGGCACGAGGATTTCTCGGAAGATACTTACCGTACTCTAACCGCAGTGGATTCGTGCTTGATGGTGATTGATGCGGCTAAAGGCGTAGAAGAGCGTACCGTTAAATTAATGGAAGTCACGCGCTTACGCGACACACCAATTATTACCTTCATGAATAAATTAGATCGTGATACTCGTGATCCAATTGATGTCATGGACGAAGTAGAAGATGTATTGAGTATCATGTGCGCACCTATTACCTGGCCTATCGGCATGGGTAAAGAATTCAAAGGTGTGTATGATTTTTATACAGATGAGGTGGTTTTATACTCAACCGGCCAAGGTCATACCATACAAGAGCGTCGTGTCATCAAAGGCTTGGCGAATCCTGACTTTGATAAAGCACTGGGCGCATATGCGGATGATTTCCGTGAAGAAGTTGAATTAGTACGTGGCGCATCTAATCCGTTTGATCTTGAAATGTTTTTGGCGGGTGAATTAACTCCTGTTTATTTCGGTACAGCGTTGGGTAACTTTGGTGTAGACCACATGTTAGATGGCCTAACCAAGTGGGCGCCAACACCAAAAGTACGTAAAACAGAAGAGCGCGATGTCGCGCCTACAGAAGAAAAATTCACCGGTTTCGTGTTTAAGATTCAAGCCAACATGGACCCGCAACACCGCGACCGTGTGGCGTTTATGCGTATCGTGTCTGGTAAGTATGAAAGAGGCATGAAAGCGAAACATGTGCGTATTGGTAAAGATGTTCGCATTGGTGACGCCTTAACCTTTATGGCGGGGGACCGAGAAGCGGCAGAAGAGGCATATGCGGGTGATATTATTGGCCTACATAACCACGGTTCGATTCAGATTGGTGATACCTTTACTCAGGGTGAAGACCTTAAGTTCACGGGTATTCCTCACTTTGCCCCTGAATTGTTTAAACGTATTCGCTTAAAAGATCCGCTAAAACAAAAGCAATTGCTGAAAGGCATCATTCAATTGTCAGAAGAGGGCGCAGTACAGGTATTCCGCCCACTGAAAAACAACGATCTTATTGTAGGTGCTGTCGGTATCTTGCAGTTTGATGTGGTGGCGCAGCGCTTAAAAGATGAATATAAAGTTGAAGCGATTTATGAGCCGATCAGTGTGGCAACGGCTCGCTGGGTAGATTCTAAAGATAAACTCAAATTTGCCGAGTTCCAGAAAAAAGCCCATGAAAACCTTGCCTTAGATGGTGGCGATAACCTAACTTATATCGCCCCAACTATGGTGAACCTGTCGCTGGCACAAGAAAGGCATCCTGATGTTGAGTTCTTTGCAACGCGCGAGCACTAGAGTTTGAACAACCACTCATTTTGCGGCATTGACTACAAATAGTCGCAAAATGGGTCGTATCTGCCTTGAGCCCTGCTATTTCTGTATTACGCTTATGAGGGAAAATACAGGAGGGGTGTATCATGATTTTCTTCTTTTTTGGTTCCATGGTTTTTACGGCCGCGTTATGTTTTATGGCGTATCGCATATTTGCTCAAAAAATAGAGCAGTTTCAGCTCAAGCTAGATGATGGGCGGGGATACTTCTTGATATCAATGCTCTTAGTGGCATTTGTCTCGTCAGCTTTGGCTTTTTTTGTGGGGAGCATGTTGGGGTTTCAGGCCAATCCTGAGCAGCAAAACAGCATGGTTTTGATTGTGCTGCTTAATGCGGTGGTTGCTTTGTTAGCTTTAATTTATGGGCTTGTGCACTTTCGTGAGGGTGAGCGTTACTAGGCATGCTGAGGATATTCGATGTTTATTTGTATAAAGATGAAAAAAGGGTGTATTTCCTTTCACTATCTCGTATAATCCGCCGCCATCGTTTCCCCAAGACGAAGCCCTAAAACGGTGTTACCAGCCGATTTAGTTCGGTCCGAGTAGGTAACATACTGATTAGGCGAAATAGAAAAGATTATGAAAACATATACTGCAAAACCTGAAACTGTAAAACGCGAGTGGTTAATTGTTGACGCTGAAGGCGCAACTTTAGGCCGTTTGGCGACTGAAATCGCTGCTCGTTTACGTGGCAAGCATAAGCCTGAATATACTCCTCACGTTGATACTGGCGATTATATCGTTGTTATTAACGCGGACAAAGTAGCGGTAACTGGTGCGAAAGCTCAGGACAAGATGTATTACCGTCATACTGGTTATCCTGGTGGTTTGCGTGAAATTAACTTCACTGACCTACAAACGCGTAAGCCTGGTCGTGTAGTTGAGCTAGCTGTTAAAGGCATGCTTCCTAAGAACCCTCTTGGTCGTGCAATGTTCACAAAACTGAAAGTGTATGCAGGTGCTGAGCATCCGCATGCTGCACAACAACCAAAAGAATTGAAGGTTTAAGGGGATTATCATGGCTGCAACTCAATATTATGGCACTGGCCGTCGTAAATCTTCCAGCGCACGCGTTTTCTTGCGTCCTGGTACTGGTCAAATCGTTATCAACAAGCGTCCTGTTGACGAATACTTTGGTCGTGAAACTTCACGCATGGTAGTACGTCAGCCGCTAGTGCTAACGGAAAATACCGAGAAATTTGACTTATACGTTACTGTTAAAGGTGGCGGCGCATCTGGCCAAGCTGGTGCAATTCGTCACGGTATTACACGTGCTCTTATGGAATTTGACGAAACTCTACGTCCTTCTCTACGTGCAGCGGGTTATGTAACTCGTGATAGCCGTGAAGTTGAACGTAAGAAAGTTGGTCTTCGTAAAGCTCGTAAGAAACCTCAGTTCTCTAAACGTTAATCGCGTTTGGCAAGAATTGTCGAGAAACGCTCAGATTTTTATCTGGGCGTTTTTTTTTATCTAAAACAAAGGGTTATATCAATAAAACCCGCATGAAATTGGCTTGCCTCCTTGTAAGGGGCGGTACATTTCATTACTATTTGGCCCGATTTTCCCCCCAGTCCTTGTGTTTGTGCTTTAGTTAAGGATTGTTGGGTAAAATGCAGGGACTTTTTGAATTATATGCTGGTTGTTTCAGCACAGGATGTTATAAGAAAAGTTTGGGCTGCACAGAATTTTAAAAAAAGTTGATGGGAGACTGCCAGAATGAGCAATGATGGCGTAAATACAGGCCGACGCCGCTTCCTCATCGCAACAACCGCGGTGGGTGGTGGTATTGGTGCTGTTGGCGTAGCTATACCTTTTGTTAAATCTTGGAATCCAAGTGAAAAGGCGAAAGCTGCCGGAGCACCTGCTAAAGCAGATGTAGGTAAAATTGAACCAGGTGCAATGGTGGTTGTGGAGTGGCGCGGTAAGCCAGTTTACTTATACCGTCGTACTGATGAAACCGTTGGTTTATTGGATACCATTAGCGATGAGCTAAAAGATCCAGAAAACACAGATGAAGGTCAGCAGCCAGCTTATGCTAAGAACCCTCAGCGTTCTCGTAAGCCTGAAATTGCTGTAATTGAAGGTGTATGCACTCACCTTGGTTGTGCGCCTAAGTATGTGCCTGAAGTTGTGCCTCAGCCATTCCAAGAAAATTGGGTGGGTGGTTTCTTCTGTCCTTGTCATGGCTCTCGCTTTGATTTGGCTGGTCGTGTGTTTAAAGGCTCTCCAGCAGGTAAAAATCTAAAAGTGCCACCTTATTCTTATATAGATGAGAACACTATTGTCATTGGTGTGGATGAGGAGAATTCATAATGAGTAAATTATCCGCATTCATGGGTTGGATCGATCACCGTTTACCGGTAACGGCCACCTTCGAAAAGCATATGTCAAAGTACTATGCACCTAAGAACCTGAACTTTTGGTACTTCTTTGGTGTATTTTCTTTCTTGATGCTGGCTAACCAGATCCTAACAGGTGTTTGGTTGACTATGTCATTTACACCATCAGCTGAGCAGGCATTTGCATCGGTTGAATACATTATGCGTGATGTAGAATTTGGTTGGTTGATTCGCTATATGCACTCTACCGGCGCTTCTTTCTTCTTTATTGCGATTTACATGCATATGTTCCGCGGTTTAATTTACGGCTCTTATCAGAAGCCTCGTGAATTAATCTGGGTTTTTGGTATGGCGATTTACTTGATGCTAATGGCTGAAGCCTTTATGGGTTATGTATTGCCTTGGGGTCAAATGTCTTATTGGGGCGCTCAGGTAATCATCTCGTTATTCAGTGCAATTCCTGTTGTCGGTGATGACTTGGTGACTTGGATTAAGGGTGACTTCCTAATTTCTGGTATTACCTTGAATCGATTCTTTGCATTGCATGTTATTGCATTGCCGTTGGTGATTGTTGCCTTAGTATTTATGCATATTTTAGCCCTACACGAAGTGGGCTCAAATAATCCTGATGGCGTAGACATTAAGAAGTATAAGGATGAAGAAGGTCGCCCATTGGACGGAATCCCGTTCCACCCTTATTACACTGTGCATGACCTTGTGGGTATTGTGGTGTTCTTGTTTGTGTTCTGTTTTGTTATTTTCTTCTGGCCAGAAGGTAATGGTTATTTCCTTGAGCATGCCAACTTTGAGCAAGCAAACGGTCTGAAAACTCCTGAGCATATTGCGCCAGTATGGTATTTCGGTGCCTTCTACACCATTTTACGTGTGGTGCCTGATAAGTTAGGTGGCGTTATATTGATGGGTGCAGCGATTGCGGTACTGTTTGTATTGCCTTGGTTAGACCGTAGCCCAGTTAAATCATGGCGCTATAAAGGTTGGATTAGTCGCATTAACCTAGTTCTATTTGGTTTGTTCTTTATCTTGCTAACGTGGTTGGGCACTCAGCCTGCGACAGGTATTTATGCGAAATTGGGTCTGATCTCAACAATCATCTATTTTGCATGGTTCATTACTTTGCCGTTTATTTCAGCTAAGGAAAAAACCAAACCAGTACCAGAGAGGGTGACAGGCTAATGAAATCGTTAATTGCAGTTATTTTTGCCTTTTTGCCAGGTTTTGTACTGGCCGCTGGTGGCAATGTTCACCTAGACGATATGAAAGTGGATTTAGAGGACAGCGCTTCTTTACAGCGTGGTGCTAAATATTTCACGAACTATTGCATGGGTTGTCACAGCACTAAGTTTGCTCGTTACAATCGTGTGGCACGTGACCTTGGTATTCCTGAAGATGTAATGATGGAAAACTTAGTATTCGCCGAAGCCAAAATTGGTAATCTGATGGAGATTGCGATGCGCCCAGCTGATTCTAAGAAATGGTTTGGTGCGACGCCTCCTGATTTAACCTTGGTTGCTCGTGTGCGTGGTGCTGACTGGTTGTACACTTACCTTCGTAGCTTTTATGCTGATGAGTCACGCCCTTATGGCGTAAACAACACAGTATTTAAAGATGTTGGTATGCCGCATGTTCTTGCTGACCTTCAAGGTAAGCAAGTTAAAGGTTGTGCACCGGTTGTGATTGGTTTTGATCCATTAACAGGTCAAGAATTAAAAGAAGATTCTTGTGCTCGTACTGATCACGAAGGTCATCCGATTGAAGTGCTTTATGTAGAAGAAAAAGGTCAATTGAATGCAGCTGAGTATGATAAAGCCGTTGCTGATATTACTAATTTCTTAGTGTACATGGCTGAGCCAATGGCACTGGATCGTAAGCGCATCGGTTTCTGGGTATTATTATTCTTGGCCATTTTGTTTGTGCCAGTGTATTACCTGAATCGTGAATTCTGGCGTGGCATTCACTAAAAGTTGATTAAGGGCTGTCTTGGTCGAATACCGAGTCAGCTTGAATGTTACTTTTAGGGTGAATAATGGGATTCATATATAAAGATTGAATATAAATCCCCTAAATCTCGGCGTCTGGTATATAATCAGACGCCGATTTTTTTGTTTTTAAGGTGAGGAAAACCTATATGGGTGTAGTCGCTAAGCGCTCTTCCATGACCTTCTTTTCTGATGGTAATGACCATTATTGCCACCGTGTCCGTATTGTATTGGCGGAAAAAGGTGTGGCGGTAGAAATTCACGACGTGGATCCAATGAATCCGCCTGAAGATCTAGCGTCTTTGAATCCGTACAACAGTGTGCCAACCTTGGTAGACCGTGATTTGGTGTTATACGAGCCAAGTATCATGATGGAGTATTTGGATGAGCGTTTCCCGCATCCACCATTGTTGCCAGTTTACCCTGTTGCTCGTGCCGAAAGCCGTTTGTGGTTGTACCGCATTCAGCGTGACTGGTGCACATTAGCGGATATTATTCTTGCGAATAAAGATGATGCCGCCGTAACCAAAGCACGTAAAGAATTGCGCGAAAGCTTAATCAGCACGTCGCCATTGTTTGCTGAGAAGCCATTTTTCATGAGTGATGAATACAGCATTGTTGATTGCTGTACGGCTCCGTTGCTTTGGCGTTTGCCAGTTTTGGGTATTGATTTGCCTGAAAAACAAACAAAAGATATTCATGTTTATATGGAACGCTTATTTGAGCGTGAATCCTTCCAAGCAAGTTTGTCTGAAGCTGAACAGGAAATGCGTGAATGACCCCGAGTCGCCCTTATTTGATGCGAGCATTGTTTGAGTGGGTTTTAGATAACGACTCTACGCCTTATGTTTTGGTCGATGCCAATATTCTTGGTGTGCAAGTGCCTCAGGAATACGTCAATGATGGGCAGATCGTGTTAAACATCAGCCCAGGTGCTGTTCAGAGTTTAATGATAAACAATGAAGCGGTGAGCTTTAATGCTCGCTTTGCTGGTGTTTCGCAGAATGTTTATGTTCCTATCGTGGCTGTTTTGGCAATCTATGCCAAGGAGACTGGCGAAGGAATGGTGTTTGGTAATGAAGCGGGTGCGCCGGATCCAAATGATCCGCAACCTGTTAAAAAGAAAGAAGAAGTAAAACCGCAAGCAAGTAAGCCTACCGGCCGACCTTCTTTAACTGTCGTAAAATAGTATTAAGGCAGTTATGACCAGACATAAAAAAAGCAGCTTAGGCTGCTTTTTTTATGTCTATTGATTGAGTGCTGATTAAAAGTAGGCAATCCCTTAGTTTAGTCGCTAGCGTTATTCCATTGGCCCAAATAACTGCCAATCAATTAAGTCGCATAGGCAGTGAATCACCACTAAGTGCACTTCTTGGATACGTGCCGTGACCATAGACGGTACTCGAATTTCAATGTCTTCTGGTAGCAGTAGCGAAGCCATGTCACCACCATCACGACCTGTTAGTGCAACGACACGCATTTCACGGTCATGCGCCGCTTGTATAGCTTGTACTACGTTAGCGCTATTGCCGCTGGTGGAAATAGCTAATAAGACATCTCCCGTGTTGCCTAATGCACGAATTTGTTTTGAAAAAATCTCGTTGTAGCTGTAATCATTGGCGATAGAGGTAACCGTGGAGCTGTCGGTGGTAAGCGCGATAGCAGGTAGGCTTGGGCGTTCACGCTCAAAACGGTTCAGTAACTCAGATGAAAAATGTTGAGCGTCGCCGGCACTGCCGCCATTGCCACAGGTTAAAATCTTGCCGCCACTTAGCAATGCAGCAACCATGCTGTCACTGGCCAGTTCTATTGATGGGGCAAGTACTTCAGCAGCCTGTTGTTTGGTTTCAATGCTGGCTTGAAAGTGTTGGTTTATCCGTTCTTGAAAATGCATAAAAACGTCTCTTATTTTTTTGCAAGCATACCCAGCTTAAGTTGCAATAACCAGAGCTGGCTTGTGTGGGTTTAGGCGAATGCATTTTTAAGCCAAGTAAGTTGGCTGTCGTTTTCTTCGCCATCAATGGCAACCACATCAAAGCGACAGCTAGGCGGGTGATTACCAAATTGTTTCTGTAAATAAAGTTGTGCGGCTAAAATAATGCGTTGCTGTTTTTTATAAGCCACGCTGGCTGCTGCACCGCCAAATTGTTTGCTGCGTCTAAAGCGTACTTCGATAAACACCAGTTGTACGCCATCTTTCATTATTAAGTCTATTTCGCCGCCCTTATAGTTCACATTTTGTGCGACAAATTTTAGACCTTGCTGTTGCAAGTGATATCTTGCGACTTTCTCGTACGCATCACCTTTGGCTCTTTTATTAAATACCTGACTGGGTCTCCACATTTTCCACATATCCTTGTGTTTTGATCGCGAGGCCTTTTTCAAATTTAGCAAATGGCAAGGTACGGATAATTTGCCCGTATTCATCCATGGCTAAACTACCGGTTTCACCTTGTACGCGGCTGTGTTTGAGTAATTTAATTTGTCCAAGTCTTGGGTATAAGCGATATGCGTCAACCCCTAGTGCGTAAAGTCGATCAAGGCTACCTTTTGCTTGAGGCCATAATGATTGTACTTCTTTGCGCATTGGTCCTTTTTCTAGAATCCAAGGTATATCACAAAACACCACATCGTTTAAGTCGCGGTCTTTAGAGCGTGATGGAATACCTGAATAGATTTGCGATGTGGCAATCATGGGGATGTTACGCGCAAAATTAAACGCCAGTGTTGGTTTAATTTGACGAGCTTGATGAGGCAGTGCCGCTACAAAAATAAAGTCCACGTCTTGGCGGCGGCGAGCTTGGAACTCCATGCCAGAGCCAATTTGCTTGCGGATGCTGCGGGCGCGACGCTCACTGTCGTCTACTGCAAACAAGCGACTAATGACTTTGTTGTAGTCGCTGTTGCCACTAAAAAACTGAGCCTCAATGAGTTTGCCACCTTGCGCCTGCCAGGTATCACTAAAGCGTTTGAATACCCGCTCGCCCCAAGGGCCTTTAGGCATAAGAGCAACGGCACTTTGATAGCCTTGTTGGCGAGCGTAATAAGCAGCCAGTTGTGCTTCATCTTCAACGGCTAAGCCGTATTGGTACAGTAAGTTAGGGTTTTCACCTGCGTTTCGATTACCGTAGTTGAGTGCAAGTGTGGGCACGGGAAGGCGGCTTTCTTGTTGTAGGCGTTCAACGGCATGTTTTTCTAATGGGCCAATAATTAACTCGTTACCATCAAGGATCGCTTGTTTATATAGGCTCCAAAAATCGGGCGTACTGGCTGTGTCATAAATGCGAATCTCAGGCACTTGCGCGCCAAGTTGTTTAGCTTGGTAATAAGCCGCAAGTAGGCCGTCGCGCACGGCTTTACCGGTTACCGCCAGCTTGCCAGATAGTGGCAGCATTAATGCAATGTAATTGGCTTTGTTTTCGACAGACTCTTCTAATTGATCTAGGCCTCCGGGTAATGTTTTGGCTGCAGGGTGGGTATCATATTGCGCTTGCCATAAGCGCAGTGAGCTTAACTGGCGGTCAATATCCACTTGGTTGCGTTTGATAATTAAAGCGAGCTCTAGCCAGCCTTTAAAAATTTGGGTGGTGGACTTGCTGCTAAGGGCTTCTAATTTTGAATCATCAGCTTGCAGCAAGCTATGCCAAATGGCTTGATGATTTAAGTCATATTGGCTGCCGGATAAAACCCCTGCTAAAAACATACGTTCACGAGCACTGGCAATGAATTCACCTTTTAGGTGAAGTGCTGCTGCCCGTAAAAACCCAGGGCCGTTTGGATCGATGCCAGATAATTTAGTAAACGAACCTGGGGCTACAGCATTAAGAGCGGTAATGGCGGCATCGCCTCGGCCAAGTTGTACCGAAAGGTTAGCGCTTAGCCAATGAAATTGAATTTGCTCTAGCTCACTTAAGCTGTATAGATCGATTTTTTTCAGGGCGTCTTCGGCATCAATGTATCTATGGTTAGCGATTAGCGGCTCGATAGATGATAATGCGCTATCGCTAGGTACATTTAACGTGGTGGTTTGTGGTTGCTTTGGGGTTGAAGAACAGGCCGCCAAGAGAGCAATCAGCACGATGAGAAAAGCGTAGTGAAGATTCAACATAATTACACAGTTTCAAACATAAGATGAAGGCAGGCATTATGGCAGAAAATCAGCTCTATGTGGTGGCAACTCCCATAGGAAATTTGGCTGATATCACAGTTCGAGCACAACAAGTGCTTGAATCGGTCGATATTATTGCTGCCGAGGACACGCGTCACACTAAAAAACTACTAAATCACCTTGGGATTCAAAAGCCGCTCATGGCTACTCATGACCATAATGAAGCGCAAGCGGCGCAGCAAATCATTGAAAAACTGCAGGCTGGTCAAAATGTAGCCATAGTGAGCGATGCGGGTACCCCGTTAATAGCAGACCCTGGTTATCATGTGGCAGAGCAAGTAGCTAAGGCAGGGTTCAAAGTAGTGCCAATACCAGGCCCATGTGCGGTTATTACTGCATTATGCGCAGCGGCATTACCCACAGATCGATTTATATTTGATGGTTTTTTACCAGCAAAAACAACCGGTAGAAAGGCCTATTTCGGTAGCATTAAGCATGAAGAGCGCACCGTAGTGATTTATGAATCACCGCATCGCATCATGCATGCGGTTGATGATTTGATAGCCGAATTAGGTCCAGAAAAAGAGATTGTTCTGGCCCGTGAGTTAACCAAAACCTTTGAGACATTTTTGCGTGGCACCGCGCAAGAAGTAAAAGCAATTATGGAAGCAGACTCAAACCAGCAACGCGGCGAATTTGTGATGATGGTTCGAGGTGTATTAGCCAATAAAAAATTAGAAGTGTCTCAAGAGGCGCTCGATTTAATGTTGTTGATCTCACAAGAATTACCGCTTAAAAAAGCCGCTGCGATTGTCTCTGCTCATACTGGTTTTAAAAAAAATCAGCTTTATCAGTTGGCGTTGGAGAAAAAAGAAGGTTAGTTGGTTTAATTAGTATCAGATTGAGTATTTTTGTATGCTTAAAAACCAGCAGGTGTTGGTTTTTAAGCTGAAAAATGTATCCGATAAGTCGGAACTAATAGAGGTTTAAATAAATATCTTAAGCTTTTTGAAGGAATTTTTCTTCAAGTTCGTTAGCTGTGATTGGCTTGCTTATTAAATACCCTTGTAAGAAATCACAGCCCTCTTTTTGTAACCAGTCTTTTTGTTCTTGTGTTTCGACGCCCTCAGCTATGGTTTTTAATCCTAGTGCTTTAGCCATGGCAATAATCATTTCGAGAACGGCTTTGGATGGGTGTTCTCCTGAAACAAATGATCGGTCAATCTTTAGGATGTCAACGGGCAGGCGCGATAGGTAGGAAAGGGAGCAATAACCGGTTCCAAAGTCATCAACTGAAATTCGTATGCCCATGTTTCGTAATTTTGTTAAGGTAACAAAGCTTTTATCCAATGCTTTTAATATTACGGTTTCGGTAATTTCTAGTTCTAAAAATTTAGGGTTTATCCCATGTTTTTTAATGGTGGATGATAACCGTTCGACATAGTTTTCTTCTTGCATTTGCCGCGCTGAAACATTCACCGCTACCGATAAACCGCCATGTTTTTTCTCCCAGTCTTTTATTTGAATACAAGCTTTTTCTAAGACCCAATCCCCAATGGCGATGATTGAGCCACTCTCCTCCGCTATTTTTATAAACCCTTCTACCGATGTCGTGCTCGGATTGTTATCCCATCTGAGTAAGGCTTCACAGCCAATTAATTCGCCAGTGTGCGTATTTATTTTTGGTTGATAATGTAAGTTGAATTCATTGTTGTCGACAGCATGATTTAAAGCAGCCTCTATTTTTAAGCGTGTTTCCACTCTTTCGCTCATGTCATCAGCGAAAAAGTGCCAGTGTTCTCCGCTAGATTTGGCTTCGTACATCGCTAAGTCAGCGCAGCGCATTAACTTAAGTGTGTCTTGTCCGTTATCAGGGTAGATGGAAATACCTATGCTACCTGAAGTGCGAATTTCACGACCCTGCAAAAAAAATGGCCGTGTTAAAATTTCATCAATACGTTGGACAGTACGTATTACTTCATGGGCTTCATTGGCGCCTTCAATTACCACTAAAAATTCATCACCACCTAAGCGCCCTATAGAGTCATTGCTTCTAAGTACTTTTATTAGGCGATTCGCTACTTCAATGAGGAGAATGTCCCCTACATCATGCCCTAAAGAGTCATTGATATCTTTAAAGCGGTCCATATCAATAAATAAAACAGCCACTATTTTTTTTTCACGTTGTGCTTTGATAATGGCTTGCGTTAAGCGATCGGATATTAACGTTCTGTTAAGTCTATTGGTGAGTGGATCTCGAGTGGCAAGATGTCGAAGTTGTACTTGTGCATTAATTAGGCCTTGAATCATTTGATTTATGTGGCTGATTAGTTGACCCATTTCGTTTTCAGAATTAATAGGTAGCTTTGACAAAGCTAGGCCGTCAGGATTTTCTGTATCAATTTTTGAAATGGATTCGGATATCCTGTGCAAAGGGGATGTTAATAGAAAAGAAGATAGCCATAGTAGTGCTAGTGCAATTGTGACGGCCTGTAAGAGGCTTGTAATAATGACGCTGGTAGCGAATGCCATGATGTTTTGAGCTATGGGTGTTAGATTGAGTTTTATGGTTAATAATCCAACTTGACGTTTAGAACTCCCATTTTTATATACCAATGCTTTTTCGCTTTTAATTTCATTGCCGATAACGTTGTCTGTTATCCATGATATAAACCATTTTGTTTCTTGATAGGTTTTTTTTTCACTGGCGAGAACCTTACCTCTGTTGTCGGATAGTGACGCTTCTTGAACAATACCTAACGCAGTCATGCTTTTAATTACTTGCTCGGCTAGGGCAGGGTCTAATGTCCATACGGCATTGATGGCTCCCCCTTCAGCAGCCGTTAGGATTTCTTGTCCAAATTCAATGGCAGATTGCCGTTGATCAGAAAGGTGGTGGTTAAGAGTGATGCCGCTAACAAGAAGGCCAATGATTATGCTGAGAATTAAAGCAATGATAGCTTGGGTTAGTGCTAGTGATTTTTTTATGGAATCAAAAAATATCATGGATATTTCTCACTATAACGCTTGGTCAGCTAAAGCAATGCGCTGGCAAAAGGTGGTGTTTGAAGTTCTCAAATTAATGTTTGATGTATAAAATGTCATAATATGAACTGGTGTTTTTAACGGTTGTTAAATTTTTTAGGCAAGAGTCTCTTGCTGATTCAGTTTTGAATAGAAAGCCGTTAGGGCTTTTACCAAACAAAGGTAATTTTTTTACTGATACGTTTCCATCTACTTCGTTATTGTTTTGCATCTCGTCATGATAATACTGGTAAATGCTGCCATCCATTTGAATAAAGTCCACTCGCTTATTAAACAGCATTCTTAGTTGGGTTTTTTGGTTGTGTGTTTCACTGTATTGTTTATTCTGTTTGGCCATTTCTGCATATTTTCCTCCAATATGAGCAATGGCGCCCTGCCAAGATAGTAGTGAATAGCTGGCAAGGTCTTCAATTTTATTTATCGTTATTTTTTTTTCAGAAAGAGAGTATAGGAAATTTTCATATGCATAAATATCGCCTGTATAAAAACCTTCAAGGTTTTGATCTTTAATTATCTTATCATTTACATCTGAGACTACATCACTTCGGCCTAGTTGGTAGCCAATAAAGCGTCTGGCATAAGGGGTTAATGTTGCGGTTACCTTATAGTTAGAGGGTTCTAAGCAGTCTTTTAATAAGTCGATTAATATGCCCTTTGAGCCGTCTTCAATTACCCATGGAGGTAGTGTGCCGCCAAAAGATGCGACTATTTCTTTAGGGTTGGATGTAGCTGAATGACATAAAGCTAATAAAAAGAGTAGGTATAAAGCGGATTTAATCATTTTCACCTCATTGTCGTTGTTGATAAGTTTTCGTGATTTCAATTTAAATGTTCGATGTCTTTTCTATAAGTGGCTCATAGTTTATTGATGTCAATTTTATAGTCACGCGACTATTCTCTGTCTATCGGTTTTAGGTCTTTTGCTCTATCTATAACTGAAAAGTGATGTGTAGGGTAGGCAATATTATTATCCCTGTCATTTTGTGCTTTGCATGTACCTGTGCCAGTCTTCTATATTAAAGGTTAGCTTAATCAGTAAATTGAGCTATTTATATTGTGCTTAAGTGTGTGTTTGTTGGTAGATATTGAGTAATGTCGTCAATCTTTAGCAGCTCATATTCATGCTGGGCTTACCTTTCCTATTTTGTGTGCCTTTAATACCCCTTGAACAATATATTTTTACGCGTATCCTTGCGCGCGGAGATAGTCGAGCAACCGCTGCTAGTCACTTGTTGATTAGGGGAGGAAAGTCCGGGCTCCACAGGGCAGGGTGCCAGGTAACGCCTGGGGGGCGCGAGCCTACGGCCAGTGCAGCAGAGAGTATACCGCCGATGGTTCTCTTCGGAGTTCACAGGTAAGGGTGAAAGGGTGCGGTAAGAGCGCACCGCGCGACTGGTAACAGTTCGTGGCACGGTAAACCCCACTCGGAGCAAGACCAAATAGGTTCCCTTTATGACGTGGCCCACGTTGGGAACGGGTAGGTCGCTTGAGCCTTGGAGCGATTCAAGGCCTAGATGAATGGTTGCAACTTGTTCGCAAGTAACAGAACCCGGCTTATAGACAAATCTCTCTTTATATAAAAGCCCGACACCTTTGGTGTTGGGCTTTTTTATTGTCAGTTGACTTAGTTTGTAAGTGCTTGCTTTTAAAGTGAGTTGAGTCATCAAATAGAGTGAGGCTCTAGTTATTACCAAGACTCTTTTTTAGACAGCTTTCCTCTAAGCCCCATAAATAGGCGGTCTTAATGAGCCTAAATGCTCAATTCGCGACATCGTGCCTTGCAATACCTTAGTTCTGTTTCTATAGTGTGCAAAAGTGTTGTTTTGTGGGTAAATGTGGAGTTTTCTGGGTAGTAGGTGAAATAAATTATGTTTCGTGGTGTGCACAATATCAATCTCGATGCCAAAGGCCGAATGGCTGTGCCCGCCCGTTATCGTCAATTGTTACATGAGAGTAACGATGGCGCGTTAGTTGTCACGATTGATACCGAAGAGAAATGTCTACTTGTCTACCCGCTTCAAGAGTGGGAGCCCATCCAAGCGAAAATTGAAGCATTGCCTAGTTTTAACCCGGCTGCTCGTCGAATTCAGAGACTTATTATTGGCCACGCCACTGACATCGATATGGATGCCAATGGTCGTTTGTTGTTGCCAGGTCCGTTACGAGATTACGCGGGCCTTGAGAAAAAAATGGTAATGATGGGCCAGGGCAATAAATTTGAATTGTGGGATGAAGCCCATTGGGCGCAGCGCCGTGAACGTTATCTTGAAGAGATGAAAGATAATACCCAATTGCCAGAAGAGTTAATGAATTTATCCCTATGAGTGAACATATAACAGTGCTGTTGCACGAAGCCGTGGATGCATTAGTTCAAGACGTTGATGGTTTGTACATTGACTGCACGTTTGGTCGTGGTGGCCATAGTCGTTTGATTTTAGAAAAATTATCAGAAAACGGTCGCTTAATTGGCATTGATAAAGACCCACGCGCGATTGCAACCGCAAATGAGTTGGCAAAAGAAGACAGCCGCTTTTCAATCTGTCACGGCTCATTTGCAGACATGGCAACTTGGCTTGAGCAAAACGGCGAAGGTCGCCCCGTTGCCGGTATCTTGATGGACCTTGGTGTCAGTAGTCCGCAGTTAGATGAGGCGGAACGTGGTTTTAGTTTCATGAATGACGGCCCGCTTGATATGCGCATGAATACCGAGTCTGGCTTAACCGCGGCACAATGGATTGCCACT
Organism: Oceanicoccus sp.; assembly: GCA_047621325.1. Lineage (GTDB taxonomy): Bacteria > Pseudomonadota > Gammaproteobacteria > Pseudomonadales > Oceanobacteraceae > Bermanella. The sequence goes on along the minus strand of JBLHLT010000018.1, from coordinate 27,986 downwards.
GCCAAAGAAGAAGAGATCGCCAATGTTTTGTATCAATTTGGTGAAGAGCGTCATAGTCGTCGCTTAGCGAAAGCGGTTGTGAAGCGTCGTAGCCAAGAGCCATTTGTGCGTACTTTAGATTTGGCGCAAGTGATTAAAGATGCACACCCAAAATGGGAAAAAGGTAAGCACCCAGCCACAAAAAGTTTTCAGGCGATTCGCATATTTTTAAATGATGAGTTGGGCGATTTAACCTCTGGTCTTGATACTGCAACCGATTTACTGGCGAAACATGGTCGGCTAGTGGTGATTAGTTTTCACTCGTTAGAAGATCGCATGGTGAAACGCTTTATTCGTGATAAAGAAAAAGGCCCTCAGTTGCCGCCAGATATCCCAATTATGGCAACTGATTACCCGATTGTGCTTAAACATATTGGTAAGGCGATCAAACCAAGTAAAGAAGAAGTGAATGCTAACATTCGATCGCGCAGTGCCATTATGCGTATTGCAGAAAAAAAGCTATAGAGTAAATAGTGAAAAACATAAATGCAAAATGGGTGTTTTTACTTTTAATGTTGTGCGCACTGGCGGTGGTTTATACCAGTTATGCCAATAGGCAGCTGGCGCACCAGTGGCAAAAACTAGGTGCACAGTACGCGCAGCTACAAGAAGAATATGGACGATTAATGCTGGAGTACAGCACGCTTGCGGCACCTAGTCGAGTTGAAGTGATCGCTCGACAAAAATTGGATATGCAATTTCCTGATAAGTTGAATACTCGGGTAATTGAAGTACACGATTTCTTAAAAAAATAACCAACGAGTAGCACGGTTTAATGGCTAGCAAAAATAAATACGAACAAGGCAGTAATCGCTGGCGCCACTATACGGTGCTTGGTGCTGGCTTGTTGCTGTTTGTTGCTTTGCTTGTGCGTCTTGCTCAGTTACAGGTGTTTGAAACAACGTTTTTACAAGATGAAGGCGCTAAGCGCACGGTGCGTGAGCATAGTATTGATGCTTATCGTGGCATGATTGTCGATCGTAACAATGAGCCGTTAGCGGTGAGTACACCGGTTAAAAGCATTTGGGCAAACCCAAAACAAATCCTTAAAGATCAAATTAACATTTCTCAGTTAGCGCCCCTATTAAATATGACGGCGGCGCAGTTGAATGCTCGTATTACTCAAAATCACGCCAAAGAATTTATTTATTTAGATCGTCATATGAATCCGGCCATGGCCAAAACCATTGTTGAATTGAAATTACCGGGTATTGGGATTCAGCAAGAATTCAAACGTTATTATCCTGCAGCTGAAGTGGCGAGTCATGTAGTGGGGTTTACCAATATTGATGAGCAAGGTATTGAAGGGGTTGAGCTGGCTTATGACGCTTGGCTACAAGGTCAGCCGGGTAAAGGGCGCGTAGTAAAAGATCGCTTAGGTCGATTAGTAAAAGACTTGGGTGTGATGAAAGCAGCAGAGCCCGGCAGTGAACTAATGCTCAGCATTGATTTGCGTTTGCAGTATCAAGCCTATCGAGAATTAAAAGCCTCCGTGCAACAACATGGTGCTAAGGCTGGCTCACTGATGATGGTTGATGTGAAAAGTGGCGAAATATTAGCGCTTGTCAATCAGCCTGCGTTTAATCCAAATAATCGTTCAGAATTAAAAGCAGCCAGTGTGCGTAATCGCAGCGTTACCGATATTTTTGAACCGGGCTCTACGGTGAAACCTTTCACGGTTGCCGCTGCTTTGATGTCAGGTGATATTAATGCAGACAGTATTATTAATACGCATCCTGGTTATTTGCGCATTGGTTCTAAAACGATTCGTGATCATCGTGATTATGGTGAGTTAGATATTACCGGTGTATTAACTAAATCAAGTAACGTAGCGGTGAGTAAATTATCGTTTAAGTTAGGTGGCGAAAATCTTTGGAATTTTTATCAGCAATTGGGTTTGGGTAAGCTAGTGGGCTTGGGTTTGCCAGGTGAGCACGGGGGCCAAATAGCAGTTGAAGGTAATAACTGGAATAAATTACAAAGCGCTACGCTTTCTTATGGTTATGGTTTGGCCGTGACGCCGTTACAGTTGGCGCAAGCTTATCAGGTATTAGCAAACGGCGGCGTTAAACAGTCCTTAACGTTGGTGCGTCGCAACCCTGAAAAGGGTACGCGTATCATGTCTGAACAAGTTGCAAATGATGTTGTAAAAATGCTTGAAAGTGTTGTTGGGCCAAAAGGCACAGCACGTCGCGCCCATGTAGAAGGTTATCCGGTTGCTGGCAAAACCGGAACAGTACATAAAGTGGGTGTAAATGGTTATGAAGATGAGCGCTATTTATCTTTATTTGCAGGCATTGCTCCCGCAGACGACCCAAGAATTGTAACGATAGTAGTGATAGATGAACCCAATGGACGAGAATATTATGGTGGCGAAGTCGCTGCTCCTATATTTTCGAGGGTAACGCAATCGAGTTTACGTTTACTGAATGTAACGCCTACCGTGTTTGAGTATAAATCCATCGCGGGGAGGTTAGAATGATTTTATTTAACCAGCCGCTTACTAACCTAAAACCCTGGGCCGAATCACTTCCCCAGGGTTTGTTCGATCTTGAAATTAACAAAATTTGCTTTGATAGTCGTGAAGTTTCAAGTGGTGATGCCTATTTTGCATTGCCTTCAGTTGCGTCAAATGAGCTGGCGTATATTGAGCAGGCTATCAAAAATGGTGTCGCAGTCATTGTGGTTGACGAAAAATTGAGCCCACAATTATCGGGTCTGGCTGTGCCTTTTATAGCGGTTCGAGACATCATGAGTGTTGCAGGTAATGTGCTTGCGCATTGTTTGTATCAATCCAAGTTAGATATGCAGGTAGTCGGCATTACCGGCACCAATGGTAAGTCATCAATTAGTTTTTATTTAGCGCAATTATTGGATGAACTGCGTGCGCCTTGTGCCGTAATGGGAACCGTTGGTTATGGGAAATGGAATGATTTAACGCCATCTGGTATGACGACGTTACCGTTAGAACGGTTACATCACGTTTTAAATGGGTTGTCAGAGAATTTTAAATCTGTAGCCATGGAAGTTTCTAGTCATGGGCTTGAGCAAAACAGATTGGCTGGCGTGAAATTTACAGGGGCTGTCTTCTCTAATTTAAGTCGAGATCATTTAGATTATCACGGGACAATGGACGCGTATGGTGCAGCTAAGGCGCTTTTATTTAAACGCCCTGAGCTGAAATTTGCGGTTATCAATGCCGACGATGATTTTGCTTCAGTGTTGGTTGAATCTTGTGCGGTGAGCCCTGTGTTGTATGGTCAAGCGCTTCATGCTGACTTACGTTTTGAATTATTAGAGATGCACAACCAGGGTATCAAAATTCAATTTACTTGGCAGGGTTTACAGCAGCAAGTCGATTTACCTTTGTTTGGCCGGTTTAATGTTGAAAATGTGGCAGCCGCAATTTTAGCTTGTTTGGAATTGGGTTATGACTTTAATCAAATTATTCAAGCGGTTCACGCGATCAAAGCGGTACCGGGGCGCATGCAGCAAGTACAAGTTAAGGCACAACAACCATTGGTGTTAATCGACTACGCACACACACCGGATGCGTTAGAGCAAATATTGCTGGCGACTAAGTCACATGCTCAAGGGGAAATAACCTTAGTAGTTGGCTGTGGTGGCGATCGAGATAGTGGCAAGCGTCATTTAATGGGTGAAATTGCGCTGCAATATGCAGATAAAACAGTATTTACCAGCGATAATCCCCGTAGTGAAGATCCTATGTTGATCTGCCAGCAGATGACGACAGGATTGTCGGGCAACTTTATAATTGAGCTTGATCGCGCAATGGCTATTCATGCCGCGATCACTCAGGCCAGTGAAAAAGATATTGTTATTATTGCTGGTAAAGGACACGAAGATTACCAAGAAATAAACGGACAGCGTCGTTATTTTAGTGACGTAGATGAAGCGACAAAAACATTGCAGTTGGGGAGTCAAGCATGATCGGGTCGGTACGATTAGCAGAAGTGGCTGAATTTCTACAGGCCAAGCATCGCGGTGCTAATGTGCCGTTTCAGTTTGTTAGTATTGATACTCGTACCATTCAGCCGGGCGATTTATATGTGGCATTAATAGGTCATCGCCTTGATGGCCACGAATATGTTCAGCAAGCAATTGATAAAGGCGCATGTGCAGTATTAGTTAGTAAAGACATGAATATAAATACGCCTTTCTTGCAAGTAGCTGATACCACGCAGGCGTTAGGTCGTCTGGCGCTTTATAATCGTCAAAAATTTAATCGTGACGTGATTGCGATTACTGGCAGCAGTGGCAAAACCACTGTGAAAGGCATGATGGCGACACTGCTGCGTCAGCAAAATGAAGTTTTGGTCACGCGCGGTAACTTAAATAATCATATTGGTGCGCCATTAACCTTACTGCGTTTAAATCATACTTACGATTATGCAGTGGTTGAATTAGGCGCAAGTGCAGAAGGCGAAATCGCTTACAGCTCTCAATTAGTAAAGCCAACCGTTTCTATTTTAACGAATGCCGGTAATGCACACCTAGAAGGTTTTGGCGATGTAGAAACAATTGTGCGTACGAAAGGCGAGATCATAGATGCATTAGACGATGACGGTATCGCCGTATTGAATGCCGACAGCCCATATTTTGAAACTTGGAAAACCCGCGCAGAAAACCGTCGCGTGATCAGTTTTGGTGAAAGTGAGCACGCAGATGTGCGAGCTACTGATATAAAAATTAATGAGACAGGCTGTTGTGACTTTGATTTACACATTGATGGTCAATCAGAAAAAGTGTCATTAAAAGTAATGGGTCAGCATAACGTCTTCAATGCATTGTCGTGTGCGGCGGCTTGCTATGGTTTGAAAATGAGCTTGGCAAATATTGTTTCGGGTTTGCAAGCGTTTGAAGGTGTTCAAGGTCGCTTGATTGAGAAGGCGGGCATCAATGGCAGTGTCGTGATTGATGACAGTTATAACGCTAATCCTGCGTCTGTGCGCGCTGCAATGGATGTGCTGAGTAGCCGCAAAGGGCATTGTATTTTTGTGCTGGGTGATATGGCGGAGTTAGGTGTTGAAACGCAGCTTGCTCATGCCGAAATGGGTGCATATGCACGAGAAACAAATATTGATGAATTTTTTGCGTTGGGTGAGTTTAGCCGTAAAGCGGCGGATGCCTTTGGTGATAATGCGCATTGGTTTGCGAGTCACGATAATCTTGTGCGGTTTTTAAAACAGAAATTAACTCAAGATGTGACGGTTTTAGTAAAGGGTTCGCGCAGTGCTCATATGGACCGCGTCGTAAATGAAATCATACAAGATACTAATAATAATTAGAGGATACTCAATATGTTGCTTTGGCTAGGGGAATTTTTACAACAGTATCACTCAGGCTTTGCCGTCGTGAACTACCTAACGTTTCGTGCAATATTTGCCACCATTACGGCATTAATCATTGCGCTATGTTTTGGCCCGTATCTTATTCGTAAGCTGCAAGAAAACCAGATCGGCCAATCTGTGCGTGATGATGGCCCAAAGTCCCATTTAAGTAAGGCTGGCACACCAACAATGGGTGGTACCCTGATCTTATTGGCGATTTCGGTGAGTACTTTGTTATGGGGTGACTTAGAAAATCGATATGTATGGGTTGTGCTCTTGGTAACGTTAGCAACAGGCTTAGTTGGGTTTATTGATGATTACTGTAAGGTTGTGCAAAAAAATTCTCGTGGTTTACCGGCTCGTTGGAAAATGTTATGGCAGAGCGTCATTGCGTTAGCGGCAGGTATCTTTTTGTACGCAACCGCCACTTCGCCAGCTGAAACCACGTTAATTGTTCCTTTCTTTAAAGACGTGGCCATTGAATTGGGTTTGTTTTACATCGTACTGACTTATTTAGTGATCGTAGGCAGCTCTAACGCGGTTAACTTAACCGATGGTTTAGATGGTTTAGCGATATTGCCAACGGTCATGGTCGGTGGTGCTCTTGGTGCTTGTGCCTATTTAGTGGGTAACGTTAATTTTGCCGAATATTTATTCCTACCTTATTTAGAAGGGACAGGCGAGGTTACTATTTTTTGTGGCGCGTTAGTGGGTGCGGGTATCGGCTTCCTATGGTTTAACACTTACCCTGCTCAAGTCTTTATGGGTGATGTGGGTTCATTGGCGTTGGGTGCAGCCTTGGGTGTATTGGCGGTGATTGTTCGACAAGAAATCTTACTGTTTATTATGGGTGGTATTTTTGTAGCAGAAACCGTCAGTGTTATTTTGCAGGTGGCTTCATTCAAAATGACCGGCAAGCGTATTTTTAGAATGGCACCGCTACACCATCACTTTGAATTAAAAGGCTGGCCTGAACCTCGAGTTATTGTGCGTTTTTGGATCATTACATTGTTTTTAGTTTTGATCGGCATGGCCACACTGAAAATCAGATAAGAATCGTTGAGGAAATAATTACATGAGTGTTCACGCAAAACCTGTTGTCGTTGTAGGTTTAGGCAAAACTGGGTATTCAGTTGTTGCCTTTTTTGCTGCGCGTAATATTCAGGTAGTGGCGATGGATACTCGCGAGTTGCCACCATTTGCCAATCAAATTAAACAAAACTTTCCACACGTGACCTTGCACTTAGGTGGCTTAGACCAAGATGTTTTGTGTGGTGCTGAAAAACTAGTGGTGAGCCCCGGCTTACCTTTGGCGACGGTTGAGATTCAAGCCGCTATTAAGCAGGGTGTTGACGTTGTCAGTGATACTCAGGTGTTTGCTGATTATGCTCAGGCCCCTATTGTGGCGATTACCGGCTCCAATGCAAAAAGCACCGTAACGAGTTTAGTCGGATTGATGGCGCAAGATGCAGGTTTGAATGCAGCGATAGGTGGCAACTTAGGTACGCCAGCGTTGGATTTAATTGCACATGATGTTGATTTGTATGTGATGGAACTAAGTAGTTTTCAGCTTGAAGCAACACCTAATTTAAATGCATTAGCTGCAACGGTTTTAAATATTAGCCCTGATCACTTAGATCGCTATAACAGCTATAAAGATTATTATTTATCAAAACATGTGATCTTTAATGGCTGCAAATGGGGTGTTGTTAATTTAGATGACACATTGTCGTCACCTCAGCTAAGCCAGCCAGAAAGCAAAGTTGGATTCACTTTAAATACACCAAAAGAAGGTGAGTTTGGAGTAATCAAACAAGATAACACGTTGTTTTTAGCCAAAGGTAATGTGTTGTTATTAGATTGTGAATTATTGAAAATTAAAGGTAGCCATAATCGCAGTAATGCTTTGGCGGCGCTGGCGCTGGGGGAGTGTGCCGATATCAGCATGCAGAGCATGCTAAAAACCTTGCAAGATTTTCCGGGTCTTGAACATCGCTGTCAGTGGGTCGGGCAGCATGACGGTGTTGATTTTTATAATGATTCAAAAGGCACAAATGTTGGTGCCACATTGGCCGCTCTTGAAGGGCTGGGACCAGACATTAAAGGTAAACTTGTGCTTATGGCTGGTGGAGTTGGTAAGGATGCCGATTTTAGTTTTTTACAATCAGCCGTTGGTGAATTCGTTGATACCCTCGTTTTGTATGGTCAAGATAAATACGAGATTGAGCGTGCATTGAAGGATTCTGCTGAAGTTGTGATGGCTTCAGATTTTGATGATGCTTTTCAAAAAGCATGTGCATCTGCAAATAAAGGTGATGCGATTTTATTGTCACCTGCTTGTGCCAGTTTTGACATGTTCAAAAGCTTTGAGCACAGAGGGGATACGTTTGTGAAATTGGTGGCTGCATTATGACATCAGCCACCCGCACCATTCAAACCGTCCCTGTTTGGCAAAAGTTTGATTTTAAACAAGCGATTATTTTAGATCGTAATTTGTTGTGGGCGGTTATTGTTTTAGCGTCGATAGGTTGGTTGATGGTGACGTCCGCCAGTATGGATTGGGCGCAACGTCAATTTGATAATAATTTATATATTAGTATGCGCCATGGTATTTATTTAGCATTAGGAGCGGTGACGGCATTTTTGGTTACCTATATTCCATTGCAGTGGATACGAAACATGAGCGGGATTCTAATTTTACTGTCATTGATCAGTTTGTTGATGGTGGTTATTCCGGGTATTGGCCGAGAAGTGAACGGAAGTATGCGCTGGATATCGTTAGGATTCATGAATGTTCAGCCCAGTGAATTTGCAAAACTTGCGACTGTTTTATACATGGCAAGTTACTTAGAGCGCCGTCGAGACGAAGTGCAATCTAAGTGGTCGGGCTTTATTAAGCCATTGTTTGTACTAGCACTTTTGGCGGTACTGTTATTGTTAGAACCTGATTTTGGCGCAGTAGTTGTGTTGATGCTAGCAAGCTTGGCGCTGTTGTTTTTAGGTGGCGTTAAAGCTAGTCAGTTTGTATTAACGGCAAGTGTTGTATTGGGCGCCTCGGTTTTAATCTTGTTGTCGCAGCCTTATCGCTTAAAGCGTTTGACGGGTTATTGGGAGCCCTGGACACAAGAAAACGTATATGGCAGCGGCTATCAACTTACTCAGAGTTTAATTGCATTTGGTCGTGGCGAGTTTTCAGGTGTTGGTTTGGGTAATAGCATTCAAAAATTATTTTATTTGCCCGAGGCTCATACTGATTTTGTATTTGCAATATGGTCTGAAGAAACGGGTCTATTGGGTGCGGCTTTAATTATTGGATTGTTCATTTATATTTTTATGAAAGCGATGAAGTTAGGTCGCAGAGCCTATGAGTCTCAGCAATACTTTGCAGCCTTTGTGGCGTACGGCATGGGATTACTGATTGGCTTTCAAGGGTTTATTAATCTTGGGGTGAACATGGGACTATTGCCAACTAAAGGTTTAACACTGCCCTTTGTCAGTTATGGTGGCTCAAGTTTAATAGCCTGTTTTATTGCTCTTGGTTTGTTGTTAAGAGTTCATCATGAGATGGAGAGCGCTCATGTCAAAAAATAACGTGATGATTATGGCAGGCGGCACTGGTGGGCATGTTATTCCTGCGCTGAGTGTGGCTAAACAGCTAAAACTAAAAGGCTATAACGTACATTGGTTAGGCAGTGTGAAAGGCATTGAAAATGATTTGGTGCCGGATGCGGGTTATACCTTACATCGCATATCGGTTACCGGTTTACGTGGCAATGGAATAGTGAAAACCCTGTTAGCGCCGTTGCAAATACTTAGGGCGTTATGGCAGACCTTCAACGTATATCGTCAAGTGAAGCCTGTAATGGCTTTGGGTATGGGGGGATTTGCATCAGGCCCTGGAGGTTTAATTGCTTACTTACTGCGTGTGCCTTTGGTTATTCATGAGCAAAATGCCATTCCAGGCATGACAAATTCTATTTTAAGCGGTATGGCGACTTCCTTGCTTCAGGCATTTGAGGGCACGTTTGCAGAAAAGAAAAAGGCGAAAAGTGTGGGCAACCCTGTTCGTCAGACCATAGTTAGTTTGCCTGAACCACAATTGCGTTTAGCGGAACATAATGACGGTTTAAATGTTTTGGTGGTTGGTGGCAGTTTAGGTGCTGTTGGTATTAACAATGTTGTGATCGATGCTATGTCGAAGGGTGCAAATAGCATAAATGTTTGGCACCAAACGGGTAAGCGTAACTATGAGTCGGTGAAGTCGGGCTATCAAGCGGCTGGCGTGACAGGTGTTAAGATCAGTGATTTCATTGCCGATATGGCAACCGCCTATGAGTGGGCGGATGTTGTGGTGTGTCGCTCGGGTGCCCTAACAGTAAGTGAGATGATGGCGGCGGGTGTTGCATCTATTCTTGTGCCGTTCCCTTTTGCAGTGGACGATCATCAAACGGCGAATGGCCAGTTTTTAGTCAATGCAGGTGCTGCAAGGTTAAAACCACAGGCCGAGTTAAACGCCGAAAACTTGTTAGAAGAATTAAATCACTTGCAGAATAATCGCGAGTTATTATTAGAAATGTCAAATGCAGCAAGATCATTAGCCAAACCTGATTCGGCTAAAGTGGTTGCGAAGTATTGTATTGAGGCCATCAATGTCTGATAAAAATAAAGCTGTACAGCGTTGGGAAATACCAGAGATGCGTCGTATTCGTCGTATTCATTTTATTGGTATTGGTGGTGTCGGTATGTGCGGCATTGCTGAAGTATTATTGAACCAAGGTTATGAAATTAGCGGTTCTGATTTGCGTCAGTCGAGTGTGACGGATCGTTTGCAGTCACTAGGTGCGTTTATTTATTTGGGGCACCAAAAACAAAACGTGGTGGATGCTGACGTGGTGGTTGTATCCACGGCGATTAATCATGCAAACCCTGAAATACAGTATGCGACTGAGCATCGTATTCCCATTGTACGCCGTGCAGAAATGCTAGCAGAACTGATGCGCTATCGTCATGGTATTGCCATTGCGGGCACTCATGGTAAAACCACTACGACCAGTTTGGTTGCGTCTATTTTAGCCGAAGGTGATAAAGATCCGACGTATGTGATTGGCGGGCGTTTAACCAGTGCCGGAACCAATGCAAAATTAGGCGGTAGCCGTTATTTAGTGGCAGAGGCCGATGAGTCAGATGCATCATTCTTACATTTACAGCCAATGGTTTCTATTGTAACCAATATTGAAGCTGACCATATGGACACATATGGAGGTGACTTTAATCAATTGAAAAAAACCTTTGTAGATTTTCTGCATAATTTACCATTTTATGGTCTTGCTGTTTTATGTGTTGATGATGAAACCGTAAGAAGTATCTTGCCTGAAATTAATCGTCCTGTGCTGACATATGGAATTGATGAAAACGCTGATTTTTATGCGACAGATGTTACTCAAGAAGGCCTATTTACGACCTTTACTGCTAAACGCCCGAGTGGTCACAAAGATTTAACGATCAAGCTGCGCATGCCAGGAAGGCATAATGTTTTAAACGCATTATCAGCTATTGCTGTTGCGACGGATGAAGGCATTGCGGATGACGCCATTATTCACGCATTAGAAAAATTTCAGGGTGTTGGTCGTCGCTTTCAAGTATGTGGTGAATTTAAATTAGGTGATGGCGAAGTTATGTTAGTTGATGATTATGGTCATCATCCAACTGAAGTGGACGTAACGATTCAAGCTATTCGAAAAGGCTGGCCTGATAAACGTTTGGTGATGATGTTTCAGCCACACCGCTATTCGCGTACGCGAGACTTATATGAAGATTTTGTGCGGGTATTAAGCGAAGTCGATGTATTGCTCTTATTAGACGTTTACCCTGCTGGCGAAGATGAAATTCCAGGGGCAGATGGTCGTTCTCTGTGCGGGAGCATCCGTCAACGTGGTCGCTTAGATCCAATATTTATTGAACGCGGGGCAGATGTGAAGCCGATACTTAAAAATATTTTAAAGCCCGGTGATATTTTAATGACGCAAGGGGCGGGTAATGTAGGTGCTCTCGCTATGGAATTGACACAAGAATTACCAGATTTACTGGAGAGCATTGATGGCTAATAATCATCCTCATCAATTTGGAAAAGTAGCCGTACTATTAGGTGGAAATAGTGCGGAGCGTGCGGTATCCCTAAATAGTGGTAATGCTGTATATACCGCGCTGAAAGCACAGGGTGTTGATGCGGTTAAAATTGATTCAAAAGATAATTTAATTGGGCAGCTAAATGAACACAAGGCCGATGTAGCCTTTATCGCATTGCACGGTGTGGGCGGTGAAGACGGTACCGTACAGGGGTTACTGGAGTTTTATGGTCTTGCGTATACCGGCAGTGGCGTAAAAGCCAGTGCGATTTGCATGGATAAATGGCGAACAAAGCTTATTTGGCAGGGGTTAAACCTACCCACGCCAAAATTTATCCTAGCCGAAACGGTTAATCAGTTGACGACGTTTTCTCAAGAAACAGGTTTTCCGTTAATGGTTAAACCTGCTTTAGAAGGATCCAGTATTGGTATTTCTAAAGTAAAAGCAGAAAGTGAATTAACTGGCGCATTTGATGCAGCATTTAATACAGGATCACCTGTTTTGGCGGAGCAGTTTATAACTGGTAAAGAATTCACCGTTGCTATATTAAATGGGAAGTCGTTACCTGCTATTCAGTTGAAACCAGCGAATGAGTTTTATGATTATGATGCAAAATACATTCAAGATGACACTGAATATTTATTGCCTTGCGGCTTAAGTGCAGAAAAAGAATTAGAACTGCAATTACTCGCGTTACGAGCTTACGAATCATTAGATTGTAAAGGCTGGGGACGAGTAGATGTGATGCAAGATGAATCTGAAAGATTTTGGTTGATTGAAGTGAATACTGTACCAGGAATGACAGACCACTCACTTGTACCGATGGCAGCCAAAGCGGCTGGCATTGATTTTAATCAGTTAGTGATAGAAATACTGGCAGCGGTTGAACGATGAAAGGTAAGGGCGCGACACGACAAGCGTCAAAGAAATCAATATTTGAACATGCCAATGTAGCGGGATTATTAAAGCCCCTTTCCATTGGTGTGACGGTGATTTCTATTTTAGTTGCGGTTGTGTTGTTGCTTTTACAGGCAGTGAATAAACAAGTTAATCAATTACAGGTTAATGAGAATTTAGAACATGTGACATCACAGATGGTTAACGAGCACATCACGCAGTGGTTTCCTGATGGTTATGTGACGTTAAATGTAAATGCTATTAAGGATCGCCTTCATAGTATGGTGATGGTTGCTGAAGTCAGTGTTGAAAAAGTATGGCCTGATACTTTAAAAATTAATATCGTAGAGGAGCGTCCAGTAGCTATTTGGAATGATAAAAGCTTGCTCAGTGAAAATGGCGATATTTTGCCGGTTGAGTTAAAGCAATTACAGTTACCAAAACTTAATGGTGCAAATCAAGAAAGTAAAATGGTGATGCAACATTTTTTACTATTTAATCGCTGGGGAAAACGCCATCAGATTGAATTGACAGGCATAAAACATTCATCAGCTGGTTGGATGTTGCAATATAAATCAGGCTTGACCATTTGGTTAGATAGCACGACAGCGATGAATGGTTTGCAGCAATTAGATAGTGTTATAGAGCAATTTGATTTAGCACGTATTAAGCGTATCGATATGCGTTATGAGCAGGGGTTTGCAGTGGCTTGGAAAGATTCCATTGGTCAGGCACAAGGATAGATGCAGGATAAAAAGAGAAAAGTAATGAATACAACTGCAGAAAGTAAGTTGATTGTTGGCCTTGATATAGGTACATCTAAAATTGTAACCATTGTGGGTGAGGTTTCGCCTAAAGGTACGATTAAAGTTGTGGGTGTCGGTAGTCATCCATCACGGGGTATAAAAAAAGGCGTTGTGGTCAATATTGAATCCACGGTGCAGTCTATACAGCGAGCCATAGAAGAGGCGGAATTAATGGCTGGTTGCCAGATACATTCTGTTTATGCGGGTATTGCGGGTAGCCATATTCGTTCTATGAATAGCCACGGTATTGTTGCAATTAAAGATCGTGAAGTTGCCCAGTCTGATATTGAGCGAGTACTAGATGCAGCAAAAGCGGTGGCAATTCCGGCGGATCAACGCATTTTACATGTGCTACCGCAAGAATATGTGATCGACTTGCAAGAAGGTATTAAAGAGCCGATTGGTATGGCAGGCGTTCGCTTAGAAGCCAAAGTCCACATGGTTAGTGGTGCGTTGAATGCCGCACAAAATATTGAAAAATGTGTTCAGCGTTGTGGCTTAGAAATAGATGACATCATTTTAGAGCAGTTAGCGTCTAGTTATGCGGTGCTGACCGATGACGAAAAAGAACTCGGCGTGTGTATGGTCGATATCGGCGGTGGCACAACCGATATTGCCATTTTTACAGAAGGTGCTATTCGTCATACAGCCGTTATTCCGATTGCGGGTGACCAGGTAACGAATGATATCGCCATGGCTTTGCGTACACCGACTCAACATGCAGAAGAAATTAAAATCAAATATGCTTGTGCATTAACACAGTTGGCGGGCGCCGATGAATTAATAAAAGTACCTAGTGTGGGTGAGCGTGCACCGAGAAATCTTTCTCGCCAAGCATTGGCAGAAGTGGTTGAACCTAGATACGAAGAATTATTCACCCTGATACAGGCTGAATTAAGACGCAGCGGTTTTGAAGACATGATCGCTGCTGGCATTGTTTTAACCGGAGGGACATCAATGATGGAAGGCGTGGTTGAACTGGCAGAAGAAATATTTCATGTACCTGTGAGGCTAGCAAAACCTCATGGCGTGGAAGGCTTAACAGACGTAGTAGCAAATCCAATTTATGCTACATCTGTAGGCTTATTGATTTACGGTGCGAAGCATCAGTTGGGTGAATTAGTCTTCGCTAAAAAGGAAGGTGATCCAATTGGTTTCTTAGCTCGCGTAAAAAATTGGATTAAAGGGAATTTTTAATATTTAATAGGCGCTAAATTAGCAGTAAAGCGCCTGACAAATAATAAGTAATAAGGAGAAGGGCGATGTCGCAAAGAGATGGGGATATGTTTGAATTAGTAGATGAACCTCAACACAACGCAGTGATCAAGGTTGTTGGCATAGGTGGTGGTGGCGGTAATGCTGTTCAACACATGGTTACTAGCCAAGTTGAGGGTGTAGACTTTATATGTGCCAACACTGATTCGCAGGCACTTAAAAATATGTCTGCCCGTTCAGTGTTACAACTAGGCTCGACTGTAACTAAAGGTTTAGGTGCTGGCGCCAATCCAGAAGTTGGCCGTCAGGCCGCTATGGAAGATCGCGAGCGCATTGCTGAAGCACTTAGCGGTGCTGATATGGTATTCATTACTGCTGGTATGGGTGGTGGCACCGGTACTGGTGCGGCTCCTGTTGTAGCAGAAGTGGCAAAAGAGATGGGCATTCTAACCGTTGCGGTTGTGACTAAACCCTTTCCATTCGAAGGTCGTAAGCGTATTACCGCGGCCGACGCTGGTTTAGCGGAACTTGCTAAGCATGTGGACTCTTTAATAACGATTCCAAACGAAAAATTATTATCTGTACTAGGTAAAAATACATCGCTACTAGACGCATTCTCGGCAGCGAACGATGTTTTACTTGGTGCTGTACAAGGTATTGCAGACCTTATTATTCGTCCAGGTATGATCAACGTCGATTTTGCAGACGTACGTACAGTGATGTCGGAAATGGGTCAAGCTATGATGGGAACGGGTTCATCGTCAGGTGAAAATCGTGCTCGTGAAGCAGCGGAAGCCGCTATTCGTAGTCCATTATTAGAAGATGTTAATCTTCAAGGTGCTCGCGGTATCTTGGTCAATATTACAGCAGGCATGAACTTGTCGCTGGGTGAATTTACCGAGGTGGGTGATACCATTGAGGAATTCTCATCTGATAACGCCACGATTGTTGTGGGTACTGTTATCGATGAAAATATGACAGATGAGCTACGAGTCACGGTAGTTGCTACAGGTCTTGGTAATATGGAAGCGGCCCCGAAAAAGGTCGTGGATAACACCATTGGTAAAACGGACGGCCCAGTTGATTATAAGAAACTGGATCGCCCGA
This sequence comes from Oceanicoccus sp., assembly GCA_047621325.1. Classification (GTDB taxonomy): domain Bacteria; phylum Pseudomonadota; class Gammaproteobacteria; order Pseudomonadales; family Oceanobacteraceae; genus Bermanella. Next base: position 12,445 of record JBLHLT010000018.1, on the reverse strand, counting down.
CTGTAATGCGTGGTTCTAATGCACAGCCTGCGCATCAGAGCAATCCTGATACAAATAACAGCAAGGATATGGATTACCTTGATATCCCTGCATTTTTGCGCCGCCAAGCAGACTAATGTCTGGCGGTTGGCCAATGACTATTATTCAGACTATAATGGTTGATTGCCGTGGAAGAGTAAGCGACAGAATAAATGATTAAACAACGTACCCTTAAGAACACTATTAGAGCCACAGGAATTGGTTTACATTCAGGTGAAAAGGTCTATTTGACTTTACGCCCAGCCCCTGTGGATACGGGTATTATCTTTATTCGTACTGATTTAGAGCCAGCTGTTGAGATTAAAGCGAAGGCTACGAATGTAGGTGATACTACGTTATCTACCTCATTGAGCAATGGTTCTGCGAAGGTCTCTACTGTTGAGCACCTTTTGTCAGCCATGGCCGGTCTTGGCATTGATAACGTATTTGTAGAATTGAGCGCGGCTGAAGTGCCAATTATGGACGGCAGTGCAGGGCCGTTTGTTTTTCTACTGCAATCAGCTGGTATTGAAGAACAAAACAAAGCTAAGCAATTTATTCGCATTAAAAGCCCGGTAACAGTCACTGATGGCGATAAATCGGCTAGTTTTAAGCCTTATAATGGTTTTAAAGTTAGTTTTACGATTGATTTTGATCACCCGTTATTTGATGCAGAAAACCAAGTAGCTAGCTTGGACTTTTCAACGACTTCGTTTGTGAAAGAAGTAAGTCGTGCTCGCACATTTGGTTTTATGCGTGACATAGAGTACTTACGATCACAGAATCTCGCTTTAGGCGGTAGTGTGAGTAACGCCATTGTTGTTGATGACTTCCGTGTTCTAAATGAAGATGGCCTTCGCTACGATGATGAATTCGTCAAGCACAAGATACTGGACGCCGTTGGCGATCTGTATTTATTAGGTCACAGTTTAATTGGTGAGTACGTTGGTGTTAAATCAGGTCATGGTTTGAATAATCAATTGTTAAGATCCCTATTAGAGCAGCCTGAATGCTGGGAGTTTGTTTCTTACGATGACGAAGAAGCTGCTCCAATCTCTTACGCTAAGCCTGTTTCAGCAGTTTAAGCTTCATTTGTAACGGCACGTAAGGTGCCGTTATTTATGTTTAAGGTGGCGTAAAGTTAGGTATTTGTGTGATTTTTGTCTCATACTGTGAGCTAGGTACAGTCTAAACTGACCATTAGTTAACAAATTTAGGACGCGCTGAGTGAATATTATTATCGTAGGCCAGCGCCACGGACGCTCTAAGACAATTTCCTTGGGGCCTGTGGCTCGCTGGATTTTAACCCTCTTCTTAGCTGTATTACCCTTCTCAATGGGTGCTGCAGGCTATTACCTCACCATGATGCTGGCTGATGAAGGTCTATTTGGCCCAGAAACAGCGAAGGCATGGGAACAAGATTTAACCCAGCAACGTAAAGAACTCGACAAAATTCGTGAGCAAACTGACGAACAGCTTGTGGGTCTAACCTTACGCATGGCTGAACTACAGACACGATTGACTCGTTTAGATGCATTAGGCGAGCGTTTAATTGATCAATCTAAGCTTGATAAAGGCGAGTTTAACTTTAGCGAATTACCAGCGATTGGCGGGCCATCTAGTCAAGACGTCGGTTCTGTCTATCGAGCACCAGGCATTATCACTGTATTGGATGAGCTTAGTGAGCAAATAGACAATCGTGAACAGCAATTGGAAGTGTTAGATAGCATTCTGGGTCAGAAAAAAATCACAAGCGACACGTTTGTTGCGGGACTGCCAATCAAAAAGGGCTGGATGTCCTCACGTTATGGTATGCGTACAGACCCATTTACTGGACGTCTAGCATGGCACGGTGGTGTTGATTTTGCGGGTAAAACGGGTTCGGATATTGTATCAGTTGCATCAGGTGTGGTTACTTGGGCATCTAAGCGCTACGGCTACGGCTTATTAGTCGAAGTGAATCACGGCAATGGCTATAAAACACGTTATGCCCATTGTAATGAGGTAGTGGTGAAGGTTGGAGATGTCGTTCGTAAAGAACAGGTTGTTGCCTTAATGGGCAGTACTGGTCGCTCTACTGGCCCACATGTTCACTTTGAAGTTTATAAAAATGGCCGTACGGTCGATCCTGCTGCTTATATTCATCGCACACGCCGATAATTTATATTCCCCTATCTAGCTAATTTCGGTATAACGCAATCATTAGATTGCGTTATCAGCGTCTCCACAATAACAAACAATTAATAAGAAATATTTTCATGTTTATTCAAGTCTTAGCCAAGGTTCTTGGCAGTAAAAACGAGCGAGAGCTAAAGCGCCTGCGTAAAAGCGTTGATAAAATTAATGCACTTGAGCCAGAATTTGAAGCGCTTGAGGATGTGCAATTAAAAGACAAAACCAACGAATTCAAACAACGCCTTAAGCAAGGCGAAACACTTGATGACATTTTGCCGGAAGCGTTTGCGGCATTGCGCGAAGGCAGTAAGCGCGTAATGGGGATGCGACATTTCGACGTCCAGTTAATTGGCGGTATGACCCTTAATACTGGCAAAATTGCTGAAATGAAAACAGGTGAGGGTAAAACTCTTGTTGCAACCTTAGCAGTATACTTGAACGCGTTAACGGAGCTGGGTGTACACGTTATTACGGTTAACGATTACTTAGCCTCTCGTGATGCGAATTGGATGAAGCCGCTATATGAATTTATGGGCTTAACGGTTGGTATTGTGCTGTCAGGTCAAGATCAGCAAGAGAAGCAAGCAGCCTATCAAGCTGATATTACCTATGGTACGAACAATGAATTTGGCTTCGATTACTTGCGCGATAATATGGCGTTGTCTAAAAATGAACGCGCACAGCGTGGCTTAGCATTTGCTGTAATTGATGAAGTGGATTCCATCTTAATTGATGAAGCTCGTACGCCGCTTATTATTTCAGGTGCAGCGCAAGATAGCTCTGAAATGTATAAGCGTATTAACTTGCTTGTTCCACAATTGATTGAGCATAAAGAAAGCGAAGACGATGTGGTTGAGCAAGAAGGCCACTTTGTTATTGATCTTAAAAGCCGCAGTGTTGAACTAAATGAAGTAGGCCATGAGTTGGTTGAAGACATGTTGGTAGAGGCTGGCTTATTAGAAGAAGGGGATAGTTTGTATGCCCCTAGTAATCTTTTAATGCTACACCATGTACATTCTGCTCTACGCGCGCATAAGCTATATCAGCGTAATGTAGACTACATTGTTCAGAATTCCCAAGTAGTGATTGTTGATGAACATACCGGTCGTACTATGCCTGGTCGTCGCTGGGGTGAAGGTCTTCACCAAGCGGTAGAGGCTAAAGAAGGTGTACGCATTCAAGCGGAAAGTCAGACCCTTGCGTCTACGACGTTTCAGAACTACTTCCGGTTATACAGTAAGTTATCTGGCATGACTGGTACCGCTGATACTGAAGCATTCGAGTTTCGTGAAATTTATGGTTTAGATGTGGTGGTTATACCAACGAATAAACCAGTCGCACGTATTGATTTTAATGACCTTGTTTTTTTAAGCGAAGAAGAAAAGTATCAAGCGGTTATTGAAGAGATTCAAGAGTCTACTGCGCTGAATCGCCCTGTGCTTGTGGGTACAGCAAGCATCGAAAGCAGTGAATTAATTTCAGAAGCGTTGAAAAAAGCAAAAATTAAACACAGTGTGTTAAATGCTAAAAATCACGCCAATGAAGCACAAATTATTGCTGATGCTGGCCGCCCAGGTGTTGTAACAATTGCAACAAATATGGCAGGCCGAGGTACCGATATTAAATTAGGCGGTAACTTAGAGCTTGAAATTGAACAAATTAACAATCCAAATGATGAAAAAATTGCAAAAGTAAAAGCAGATTGGCAAGAACGTCATGACACGGTTATTACTGCCGGCGGGTTACATATTTTAGGTACAGAGCGTCATGAAAGCCGTCGTATCGACAATCAGCTTCGTGGTCGTGCGGGTCGTCAAGGTGACCCTGGTTCATCTCGTTTCTTCTTATCTTTAGAGGATAACCTCATGCGTATTTTTGCAAGCGACCGTACTCGTCGCCTGATGCAAGCATTAGGTATGAAAGACGGTGAGGCGATTGAACATAAAATGGTTTCCAATGCGATTGAAAAAGCTCAGCGTAAAGTGGAAGGCCGGAACTTTGACATACGTAAGCAATTGCTTGAATACGATAATGTAGCTAATGATCAACGCCGAGTTATTTATCAACAACGTAATGAGTTGTTAGAAGCGGATAATATTGGTGGAACTATTGAGTCGATTCGTGAAGATGTAATTGATGAAAGCATCAGCCAATATATCCCACCGCAAAGCATGGTTGAGCAGTGGGACGTCGACGGGTTAGAAAAAGCACTTAATACGGAATTCTCAATCCCGGTGTCCGTGTCCAAGTGGTTGGAAGAAGACAAATCATTATATGAAGAGACTCTGCGCCAACGAATCAAGCAAGTGATTGTTGATGCTTATAACGAAAAATCGAATCAAGTTGGCGTTGACAGAATGCGTCAAATTGAAAAACATATCATGTTGCAAATTCTTGATCATCAGTGGAAAGAACATTTAGCGACGATGGATCACTTACGTCAGGGTATTCACTTACGTGGCTATGCTCAGAAGAATCCAAAGCAAGAATATAAGCGTGAGTCGTTTGAATTGTTTAAACAGCTTTTAAATGATATTAAGCATGAAACCATTCGTTTTCTATCTCATACACAATTTGTGAATGAAGATGAAGTGAAGCGCATGGAAGAGCAAGCTCGTAAGCTAGCGGAAGATCAAACGTTACAGTTTGAGCATGAGTCAGCTTCAGCGCTTGCAAAAGATGACGTGTCGCCTTCTGAAGATGCAGTTAAGCCATTTGTACGTGATGGCCAAAAAGTAGGTCGTAATGACTCGTGTCCATGTGGCTCAGGTAAGAAATTTAAACAGTGTCATGGCAAACTTGCCTAATTTTAAAAGGAACATTATTGATATGCCGGTTAATTTATCTGTATTTGAAAACTTCAATACAATCGATGGCATTAAAATTGGTTTTACCAATGCCGGTGTGAAACAAACATCACGACCTGATATTGTGATTTTTGAATTAGATGAAACGGCAAGCACTGCGGGTATTTTCACTGAAAATGCTTTTTGTGCTGCGCCAGTGCAAATTAGTAAAAAGCATTTAAAAGAAGCCCAAACCCGTTATTTGATTATTAATACAGGTAATGCAAATGCGGGTACTGGTAAGGGTGGTTATGAGGATGCGCTTGAAATTTGTAGGGCTGTTGCCAAAGAAAAAGGTGTTGCGGTTGAGCAGGTGTTACCATTTTCAACGGGTGTAATTGGTGAACGCTTGCCTATGGCGAAGATATTGCCTGTGATACCAAAAGCGCTTGAAAATATGCAAGCTGATAAATGGTTTGACGCGAGTCGTGGCATTATGACGACAGATACTCAACCAAAAGGTATCTCTTCGCAATTTGAATTCGAAGGGCAAACGATTAGCATTTCTGGCATTTCTAAAGGTGCCGGCATGATCAAACCGAACATGGCTACCATGCTAGGCTTTATTGCAACGGATGCCCCAGTTGAAAAGCAAATACTGCAAGAGATTTGCAGTGAGCTGGGTAATAAGTCATTTAACCGTATATCAATTGATGGCGACACCTCCACTAATGACTCTTGCATGCTAATGGCCAGTGGTACTGCTAACGTCGAATTAGTGAACAGTACAGAGCAACCTCTTTATGCTCTTTTAAAAGCAGAGCTTGAAAAAGTGTTCTTATATTTGGCTCATGCGATTGTACGTGATGGTGAAGGTGCAACTAAGTTTGTTGCCATTAGTGTGCAAAATTGCGAAAACTCGAAAGAAGCATTACGCATCGCGTACACAATCGCGCATTCACCGTTAGTTAAAACGGCTTTGTTTGCATCTGATGCGAACTGGGGGCGTATTCTTGCCGCGGTAGGTCGTAGTGGCGTACGTGATATGGATGTCGATAAAATTAATCTGTTCTTAGATGATGTTTGTATTGCCGAAAACGGTGCGCGTGCGGCAAGTTATACTGAAGCGGCTGGTGCGAAGGTGATGGCTCAGGCAGAATTAACTATTCGTGTTGATATGGGGCGTGGTCAGGCCAATGAAACCGTTTGGACGACAGATTTATCTCACGACTATGTGACGATTAACGCTAATTATCGCAGTTAATAAAGCATGTGATATGAAGCAAGTTTAATGGGTGACCATTAAACTTGCTTTTTTTATCTGTCGAATTTACAGAGGTAATGATGACTAAAAAAATTGAAGTGGTTGCCGCGGCCATTCTTTCAGAATGTGAACAGAAACTCTTTGTTGCCAAACGTGCCCGTCAGGTGCATCAAGGTGGTTTGTGGGAATTCCCAGGTGGGAAAAAAGAACATGGTGAAACGGCAGAGCAAGCTCTTTCACGTGAGTTAGAAGAAGAGATTGGCATTAAAATTAAATCAATTTTACCGTTAATTAAATTAGAACATAATTACGGCGATAAGCTGGTTGAATTAGATGTGTATGTGGTGAAAAATTTTAGTGGCGAGCCGCGGGGTGTCGAAGGGCAGTTGACTAAGTGGATCAACCTTACCGATATTGATAGCTATGATTTTCCTGAGGCAAATTTGGCAATAATAAAGGCACTTAAAACCCGGTGTATCTGAACCACCTAAGACCTTATGTAAATATGACCTTAAGAGTGTAAGCCGTTTAAATAAAGTCTATACGTTCAAAACCCAGTAGCACGAAACTTTAGTGATTATTATTTAAAATGGATGTTATTTTTTCCACGGGAATGGCTTGCTCAACGATGCTAGCTAACCTATCAAGTTCATTAAGTTGGTGCTCTTGGTAATTAAAAGACTCGATGTTGCTGAGTCCCGCCCAATTTAATAAATATTCAAGCATTCCTGACTCATCAAATACGCCGTGAATGTATGAACCAAAAACAGTGTTATCATCATTAATTAAACCATCTTCGTGATCTTTAAGTTGAATCATACAGTAATTAAAAGCGGGCCCTTTGCTGAGCCCTGCATGAATTTCGTAGCCTTTTATCTTTGTTTTGTTTTGCTTTAAATAGCCCGATACGTTTTTTAATTCTTTTGTGGTTTGAAGTGTTGTTTCAAAATCCAGTAATCCTAATGTCGTCGTGCTGCCTGCTATGCCTTCAATTCCTTCAGGGTCATGAATTGCATTGCCTAGCATTTGAAACCCCCCACATATACCGATTATTTTTCCGCCGTATCTTAGATGCTTTTTAATAAGGTGTAGCCAGCCACTTTTTTCTAACCAACTATAATCTTGGCGAACATTTTTTGTGCCTGGCAAAATTAACAAATCACAGCCATGAAAAAGTGATGGATCTTTGATGAATTCAAGGTTCACATTAGGGTGTAAGGCTAAGGCGTCAAAATCAGTATGATTGCTGATTCTAGGTAGTACTGGCACGACAATATTGATGATATTTGAATGGCTGTTTTTTACTTTAATGCTAATGGCATCTTCGGCTTCGATATGTAAATTTTCGATATAGGGTATGACCCCTAATACAGGTTTGCCGGTTTTTTGTTCTAGCCAGTCAAGGCCGGGTTCAAGCAATTTGATATCGCCACGAAAACGATTGATCACGAATCCTTTGACGCGTTCTTTTTCAGACTCACTCAAGCAATCAAGAGTGCCAGTTAAATGCGCAAATACTCCGCCACGGTCAATGTCGGCCACAATGATGACAGGGCAGTCAGCGGCTTCGGCAAATCCCATGTTGGCAATGTCACGATCACGCAAATTAATTTCTGCCGGGCTGCCTGCGCCTTCAACGATTACGAATTCATATTCATTTTGCAGGCGTTGGTGAGATTCAAGAACCGATTGTAAAAGCTGGGGCTTATGGTTGTGGTAATACATGGCGTCCATATTTGCTACGGCTTTGCCATGTACAATGACTTGCGCACCCGTATCACTGTTGGGTTTTAACAAAACAGGGTTCATATCAGTAGTGGGTGCGATGTTACACGCCATGGCTTGTACTGCTTGTGCGCGGCCAATCTCACCACCGTCTGCGGTGACTGCACTATTGAGTGCCATGTTTTGCGGTTTGAAAGGGGCAACTTTATAGCCGTGATTGACTAGAATCCGGCAAATGGCGGCCACTAAAATACTTTTACCAGCATCACTGGTGGTGCCTTGCACCATAAGAGTTGAATGTTTCACGTCAGTAATACTATTTGCAAAAAGCGTTATGATACTGACTTACTCTTGTGGTGCTAGTTTTTTGATAAATATATTTAGAACTTTATTGGATCTTTTCTCTATTAGAGTCAACTTTTGAATTAAAGCTTCATTTAATATCATTCCCTTAGCAATGAGTAGAATCCCATTATGGCTATATAAGTCTCGGTTTACCTGTGCACCAATTTCAACCTCATTAATATGAACCAATTTATCTTGAGGGGCGCTTTGATTTTTATCGAGCTCAATTATGAGCTTTCGATATAGCTTTAAAAGTTCAGGGTCATATTTCACTCCACTGGATTTGTCTAAAAAATCTAATGCATCCAGACTGCTGAGGCTATCTTTAAGGTAGAAGCCATGGATTAACTGTTGAAAATCAATAACGATACGTAAAATTCTAGAGCCTAAAGGAATTTTATTTGAAGCGAGTTTGTCTGGTAACCCACTGCCATTGTAGTTTTCATTTTGATGACGAATTAGTTTTGCAGCAAAATCCAAGCTGTTAAGTGGTGTAAGTAAATCAGCACCTTGTAAGGGGTGTTGGTGGTATTGTTCTGACTCTACTTTATTTAAATCTTGAACAGGTTTGTTTAATAAAGACTCTGGGAAGTTTAATTTCCCAAGCTGGTAAAGACGTGCAGCATTGCGGATTTCTGTGATTATTTTTTTGTCTAATTTTATGAGCTTTGCGAGTGCGACGGTATGACTAACCACATTTTTATTCATATCATGTGGAGTGGGAACCCGCATATGAATTAAGTTGCTAATTACTTTAATTGTTGTGTTGTATTGACTGAGTAATTCTTCTTTAGCCATATCAACAAACGAAGAGGCACTGGCAAGCTCCTTACTCACACTTGCAACCTGTTCTTGTAACGCTAAGTGCTCTTCTTGGCTGGGGGTTTCTGCTTCTATTCTCTGTTTTTCGGATATTTCTGCTTCAACCGTTTCTCGTAATGTCGCATTATCCCATGGTTTACTCATGTATTGATGAACTTGACCGTCATTAATAGCTCGGATTGTACTCTCTTGATCACTATAGCCCGTGAGAAGTATTCTACGGCTAAAAGGTGATAGCTCTATTGAACTTGCAAGGAAAGTTGCTCCGTCCATCTCTGGCATACGCATATCAGAGATAATCACATCAAACGGCTGTTCTTTCAGCATGGTAAGGGCTTCAGCCCCAGAGTTCGCTGTTTTCACATCAAACTGCTTGCCTCTAAACACACGTTGTAAAGCCGTCAGCATTTGTGGTTCATCATCTACAAATAGAATCTTACTCACACTATCCATAAACCATCTCCTCGTTTTAAAGCTGACTATATTTCAACCTGTCTAACCTGTCTAAGATTAAAAAAGTATAAAAGTTGACTATTAATTATACAAAAAATAGCCTAAATTGATCATAAAACAAGCTACAAGGGTTTAGATATGGAGCCTACGTACACATCTGGAGAGGTAGCAAGGTTAACAGGGGTGAACTTTCGTACAGTCATTAGGTGGATTGAGCGTGGAGAGCTTGAAGGGTACAAACTACCTGGGCGTGGTGATCATAGAGTCCAACACAGTGCTTTACTTGATTTCATGAAGAAAAACGACATCCCAGTGCCTAAAGAGTGGCTAGTATCAAAAAGTAAAGTGCTTGTAGTTGATGACGATATGGCAATGGCCAATGCTATAGCTAGAGTATTTAAGCGCTTAGGGTGGGAAGTAAAGGAAGCTCATGATGGCTTTGAAGCTGGAATGCTATTGGCTGAGTTTAAACCAAGTATTATGACACTAGATCTAAAAATGCCCTACATGGATGGCTTTAAAGTACTCTCCTTAACACGAGATAAATACAAAATGAAGGGCTTAAAAATCATAGTGATCAGTGCTCAAAGCATTGATGAGCTGGAAAAGGCACTTTCAATGGGGGCAAATTATATTCTAGAAAAACCTTTTGATAATGAAAATTTGAAAAGAATGATTTTTGAATGTAACGCTTAATCAGTCGAGGTAAGTTCTATGCAAGGCATCATCTTTAATGCTCTAGAAGAGTTTGTTCTTGAAACAGCAGACATGGAAGTTTGGAATTCAATACTGGAGTCCAATGAACTTAAAAGTGGCGGTATTTATACATCTGGTGTGAATTACGAGGATGCAGAGATTGTTAGTTTAGCAACAACGTTATGTGAAAAACTTGGTATTCCTTTAGTGGACGGTTTGAAACTTTTTGGGAAATATTTATTTGGTTTTTTATTGAGCCGAGGCCCAATTGAGTTGGCGGATTACTCAAATGCTCAAGCCTTACTTGAAAATTTAGAAACTGTTGTTCATAGGGATGTGAAGCGTATACATCCTGATGCTTATACGCCATTTTTTGTTTATACCCCAGTTAATGAAAACGAAGGCGAGTTGAGTTATTCAAGTAAAAGAAAACTATGTTTTGTAGCAGAAGGGTTGTTGCACGGAGCTGCTGAGCATTATGGTCAGTCAGTACAGATGACGCATTTTGAGTGTATGCATGATGGTTCTGAAAGCTGTAAATGGAAAGTGATCTTTTCATAATTTAAGGTGGACTAGATTATGTCTGATGCTTATAAGGTTGCATATGAACGGGAAAAGCAAGCACGGCTTGCTGCAGAAAAACTATTAGACGAAAAAACCCGTGAAGTACAATCTAGTGTCGATATGATGCAGTATCAATTTAATGATTTGATGCAGCAAAAAAAAGAATCGGATTATCTGCTAGCAGTAGCTAGGCTGAGTCAGGTAGAACAGGGGTTGTCTGAAAGTATTCGAGATTATACGTCTGAAAGCATGAAGTACTTAAATGCTAAGTATAGTCGATATAGTTATGTAAAAAATGGAAAGATAACTGTGTTGGAGGTAATTGGTACGGAAAATAAATTACCTTCTTTACCACTAGAGGTATATTCCGATATTTATCAAAAACATGATCGATCAACTATTTTAATTAAAGATATTAATGATAGTGAATTAACGCTTTTTTGTGAAAGTAACTCTGTCGATAGAGTAATTTTGTTGCCTATTAAGTGCTTTGGTAAGGTTAGTACGGTTTGTGAGTTATATCTTCCAGAAAATATAGACTTCAAAACGGAAACGCTTGATCAATGTCAGGTTGCCGGTTACCAAGTAGGCGGTATGTTAGAACGTAACGCTAACCAAAAGAAACTTGAAAAAAGTTATCAAGAAATAAAGTCTAATCACGACAAAATTAAGCAGGCTCAAGCACAGCTTGTTCAATCTGAAAAAATGGCTTCATTAGGGCAGCTCGCAGCAGGTGTCGCCCATGAAATTAATAATCCTATTGGCTTTGTGGTAAGTAACTTTGGCACCCTAAGAGAATATATGGGCGTGATCGCAGATTACTGTGCACTAGGTAAAGCACTCGCATCAGACTCATCAACTGATGAGGCAAAGAAAATGATAGAAATTGATGATAATGAGGATGTTAATTTCTTATTTTCTGATATTAAAAATATCATGAGTGATTGTGATGATGGTTTAAAACGAGTCAAAGAAATAGTGTTGAATTTAAAATCGTTTGCTAGGGGGGATGAAGATACAACAGAATCATTTTCCATTAATCAGTGTATAGAAAACACGATTAAAGTCGTTTGGAACGAATTAAAGTATAAAGTGACATTGCATAAAGAGCTTGATGAAAATGCTCCAATGATAAATGGGCACGAAGGCCAAATTGGGCAAGTAATCATGAATATGCTGGTTAATGCTGCACAAGCAATGGAATCGGACGGTGATATTTATATAACGACAACTCAAAATGCTGAATCTGTCAGAATGACCATTCGAGATACGGCTAAGGGAATGCCACAAAGCGTCATTGATAAAATATTTGATCCGTTTTTTACAACCAAAGGCGTCAATGAAGGGACGGGTTTAGGCTTGTCGATTTCCCATGGGATAATTGAGAAACACGGGGGGAGTATATCGGTTGAATCACAAGAGGGGGTGGGTACGTCTTTCACGATTGACCTTCCTCTTAAGGCTGATGCTAAGAGGCTGTAGATAAAACTGTGTAACTGCTTATCATAAGAGCCAGAAATGGCTAAGGATAGGTAGCAATGAACAAAGAAGCACTTGAAGCCTTTGCCCGCGAAGCGGCCAAAGGCATTAAAACAGA
>JBLHLT010000017.1:0-88645 GCA_047621325.1 Oceanicoccus sp. | reverse complement strand
AAAAAGTGCTCGTTTTTGCCTAGTTAATCACTGGGAAATACTTTAAATTCAATTACTTATAAAAATGGTAATCGAAATAATGGGACCCCGTTATTTCGATGAAAAACTGCACGCGCGTTTTTACAGGTAAGGCAAATGCCTAAAAGCTTATAACTTCTTCTTTTAAAAGGATTTATTTGTGATTTTAGGTGTTTCTGGGAAATGCAAAAACGAGCGTGCGCATGATTAAAATGTTAGGCTTCAATAGGGAATGAAATGTATATCGCTCTAATAGTATTATTGTCTTTGTGTCCTCAACTAGCGAGTGCAGGTTCTTGGGAAGATCGTAGAAGCAATCTGGATCAGGTTGCAATCTATGAAAAATATAGAATATTTTACTCTCTGTCTGGAAAAGATTCTTTGCCAGGTGAAAGAAGGGGCGACAAGGATAAAAATGGCATCCCTGATTTTATCGAAAGTGTTGGTGTAAGGCTAACAGATGCGGACAAATTTTTTAGACATGAAGTTGGCTTAATTCCACCGTTAAAGAGTAAGCGGTATATAGGTAAAGCTCATTATATAGATGTAAATATTCTTGATTTTTCAAATAACAAAAAAGGACCAAAAAATGGAATTGCTTATGATGGAACGCCTAAATTTAACCGCTCTATATCAGGTCAGATTTCTCTAAATGCGCTTGTAATTGACCTTTCAGGCTCTGTTCGGCTAAAAACAAATTCAGTGGAACATGAACTCTTTCACTTGTATCAGAATGGATATACTTTCTTTAAGAATAGGTGGTATACCGAAGGAACCGCAAGATGGGCTGAGCTGATTATGCTAGGGCGCATTGGAAATGGAGCCTCGTTACCAGACTCGAAAATCACCAGAGAGAGACTGTTTAATAAAACCTACGCTGCAAATTCATTTTGGAATGAACTGATAATAAAAATTGATAGCAATACTCAAGGTAAAAACTTCATTAAAGCGTTGCTTGAGGAGTTAGATTATTCAGATAATATTGCTACACGAAAGAGAGGTCTTAATTATAGTAATTGGAAAGAGTCTGAACAGAGAAGTGCAGATAATAATATTTATATATGGAAAGCGACTTTGAAGGCTATACAACGTACAGGAAATACTTCAGATTCTGAAATCAATGGATTGTATAAAATTTAACAGGACAGCCTAACAAAGCCATGCAATCTGACTCCGCACCCTGTCACGCTTCGTGCGTACCGCACAAAGGCGCGCCAGGGTGCTACGCAGTTGATGGCGGCGTTACACGTTATTTATCTATTTGAGAAGTTTGAACAATGGAATGGTTCGCAATCAGAAGTGTGTACAAGTTTGGAGAAACTTCTTCGGGAAAGAATATTTTTGAAGAAAGAGTTGTATGTTTTGAAGCTAAAGATTTGGAATTGGCTCATAAAAAAGCTGAGGAAGAAGCTGAGAACTACGCCGCAGATAATGAATTTGACGTACATGATGAGCAAGTAGGCTATAGGCAGGATGGAGATAATCTCATTGATGGATATGAAGTTTGGTCTGAATTGTTTGAATCAGATCTAACACTCAATGAATTTTATAATGAGAGATATTCTAAATATGTCTATCACCCTGAAGGCGTGTAACAAGGCATTCGTGATCGCCCATTCTGGGCTGGGACGCTTTCGCGCCCCACAATATTGGCGTTATGCAGCTAATTGGATACCCCATAAATGAATGAAACTCAGGGAAATGTAATTTTAGAATATTCCCTTGATAGACTAAGCGAAGGCGAGTTTCTAATAAACTACGACATATCGAAGCAGGAAATACCTGCGGAGATTGAAAGACAACTGAGTAAAGCTTTAGATGAGCGCAACTCTGATAACGTTGAATTAGCTCTAATGCTCGGTTTTAAATACGAGTTTTCTGAAAGTGTATTGTCCATTCTTCATAGGCTTTTAGAATGTATTTGGCACTCTAAGCATGAAGATATAATTGGACTTTTACAGGGCTTTTCATCACCGTTAAGTGTAAAGCCATTATGCAACGCAGTAGAACTGAAAGAGCAGCTTGATTACCTGAATTACGATGATTATGGCTCATACTACAAAAAATGTTTCTGGGCACTAAACAGCATCGGAAACGATGAAGCTATAGATACAATAAGGGGATTTTCTAATCATCAAGACCCTATTATTAGTGAGCAGGCCAAATATAGATTGTCGAAGTTAGCTATTCCAAAAGAGAAGAAGTCCTCTTTTTGGAGAGGGTTATTTAAATAATGAGAGCGATGCATAACAAGCGCCAGCACAACCGCACACTACGTGTGCTGGACTCGCAACAAGTTGCTCGCCTGTGTGGCGGGCGTTATGTTCTCAAAGGGTTCTTCTATGAGTTTTAAATCTGACAAAGCTGCAATATGCTGGGATATGGATCCTAGTGAAGCCTTTTTGGTTGGAACTAAGGAAGAGCTGAAGAAGCTCGCAGAAGATATATTGCTTGCTCTAGAAAGTGATACGATAGATGGAACTATTGGTGACACACAATTAAAATTTTCATCTTCTGATAGTTCGCTGACCGAGAATGGACTAGATATTGTAGTTAATAGCCTTGCAATAGTTAAAGACAATAAGGATACCTCTAGGATTATTAATTGCCTTAGAGAATTAAACGGAATGTCACCTCTTGCAGATGAATAGACTCCAAAAAAAACATAACAAAAAGTTGGTGTTCGCACCTGCGGTGCTGGGACGGTTAAACTTCGCTCGTTCCTCGCTACGTTTTACCGCCCCACAACAAAAGCGTTAGTTGTCACTGGAGTTCACATGCACTATCGAGTTGCCAACATTAATGACTTAGATAATTTAGCTAAGCTGCATTCTGATAGTTGGCGTGAATCATATAGAGGAATTTTTACTGATGAATTCCTTGATAACGATGTGTTAGAAGAGCGTAAAGGCTATTGGAATGATCGCCTACTTTCTCCAAAAAAGAATCAATTCGTTATGATATCTCTTGATGACAATGAAATAGCTGGGTTTATTTGTGCTTTTGGAGAAGAAAGCTCTAAGTGGGGTACGTTCGTTGAAAATCTACACGTTTCTAAATCATCTCAAGGCAGGGGAATTGGAAAACACTTAATGTACTTAGCTGCTAAGTGGGCAGATGAAATGTTTGAACATAAAGGTGTTTATCTTGAGGTTTTAGAGGATAATTTAAACGCGCGAGACTTTTACCATCGTATAGGTGCAAAGCATCAAGAAACAAATTTATGGCAACCTCCTGGCAGTAATAATATGGTGAATGATTTGCTTTATGTTTGGGAAAGTAATATCCCATTATTGCAAATAAACAACTAACAATACGCTGAAATGCGTTCCGGCCAAAAAAACGGCCTCCACAGGACGTGCTAGTCGCACGCCCTTTAGCTAAAAGCGTTAGGTGAAAATGAAGCATCTATTATTACTTTTTGTGGTATTAACCGGCTGCAATTCACTTACTCAGGATGAAAGTGCGTTAGTCGGAAAGTGGGAGTGGCAAGAAAGAGAAAGTGGTCATGGTCTTTCAGGGTATGTCGCTCTGTATAAAGATAGAACTTATGAATGCATCTACCAATGGCAAATAAAGGTAGAGCAATTGTCTGAGCAGTGTACTGAAAGGCATGAATTACAAAATTGGCAACTGGAAAATACTAAGCTTTGCTTGTATGGCATGGATCAAAAAGCTAAACATTGTTCGTGGCAGGTTTTAACAGAAAAAAGTAGACCGCCCAGATTATTTTTAGTACGGGATCAACTCTCGGGCAAGGAACTGACTGAGTCAATCGAGGCATATAAAGTTGAACATTGAATCACCTAACAAACAGCTCAAAAGGACCAAAACTGCTGTCACCTTTTTTGCAAAAACACGCAAAAAAGCCGCCATCAATTTTGGCCCATTAGCTGGGCGTTAGGCATCAAGGAGTATCACGGAATGATTGAAGCAAGTTGTCACTGTGGCAATATCAAAATAGCTGTCCCTGAAACTACGGAAACAATCACAAGTTGTAATTGTTCTGCTTGTAGCAAGTATGCTTCATTATGGGCTTATTTCTCACCTAAAGAAGTTACAATTACTATAGTAAAAAATGCACTCAATTCGTACTGTTGGGGTGACAAAACTATTGAGTTCCATCATTGTAATAACTGTGGTTGTTTAACTCATTACACGCCAACAGAACTTGGTAATAAAGATAAAATGGCTGTCAATTTTCGTTTAGTAAATGCAAATGTTGTTAGTGCTCTTAAAATTAGATATTTTGATGGTGCTGATACATGGGAAGAAATAAAGCAGTAAATGCCTAACAAGGGTTTTCAAGTCGGACAAATTACAGTTGGCTTTTTGTTCGTGCCTCACTTATTTTAGCCAACAGCAATTTGCCGCTTAAAACGGCGTTGTTTAGATATTGGCGGCAAAATTTCTTAAAGAACTTCCTAAAGCATACCTGTAAACAGGTGTACTTTTTATACGAAGTTAGTATGAAATTTATTGGAAAAATAAAAAAGAAGATGGACGAGGCATTTATTAATCATTACGGTAAGAGCGCAGCCGCGCGGGTTGACATCGCTTTACTTGTCGAACACGACGCGGCTGCGCTCTTACCGGAAAGCTCCTCCTCGCATCGCTATAATTTTTTAGCCAATCCTCGGGCCTAATTTCGAAATTCTTGAACCGCATTCGCGGGAATTTGCGATATGATGTTGCCCTTAAACAACAAGACGCTTATAGCGACCACAAAAAACGTGGCGCTATAGCTGGTCGTTAAATGAATTAAGGAACATATGAGTACAATTCTGTCTCCTAAAGTCGGTGAAAACCGGCTATCGGAAATGACTTCACCAGATACAACACCAGAAACTAAGTGCTGGGCAGCTCGGTGGTATGCAGAAATGATGGTGGAATTATTTCTTAGTGATACTGCCAAGCAAAAAAAGAAAGATTTTGAGAGTCTTTCCCTTGGCAACAAAATAAAGGAAATATCAGAAGAGTATTCAGAAAAACTAATCAGTTCTCTATACTTGATTGAGGATTTAGGTAATCAAGCTAGCCATTTCAAAAAAGGCAGAGCCATTACAGAAGCTGAATCAATCAAAGCGGTAGAAAATGCTATTGGCCTATTCGATTTAATTCTTGTTGACCTTTTCAAGAACCAAGGGCTGGCTAAAACTCTAAACACTGCAAAAATATTTAGCACATTTTTACCCTCAATCAGAGTAAACGTTCTTGCAAAGCTTCTAGATTTCTCTAAATTTGACAATAATTCTGAATACGACATTGGGGTTTTACACAAATACCTTTTAGCTCTCACCAAAAATGGTCAAAGAGAAAAAGCTAGAAGATTGATCAAAAAGCTACTCAAAAAAGAAACCATTGATCAGGATATGTTTACATATTGGGAAAACTCAATAAACGTAATATCAAACAATTCAAAAAACCTTCCAATCCCTAAAAGCATCGAAGATTGCAAACGTAATTTTGACGATGTTTTGATAATACTAAGCAATGAGGATTTAAGCGAAAACTCTAGACTGATAGAAATATTTAACATACTTCTAGAGTCTGTTACACCTAGTGAAATGGGAGATTTAATTGGAAATCAATTATTCCCAGCTTAGGTGGAAAATTCATTTAACAAGTAAATCCAGTTAACGCCTACGGCGCACCTGATTTAGGCGTTAAGCAGGTATAAGCGAATGATTAGAAGAATTACGTGTATTGCTTTTTTACTGATTTCTTCCAGTTTGAATGCATTAGAAATTAGAATAAGTGGCGAAACTCCAAATGCTAAAGAAAATATTTGGTTTGGATGGGTTGAAGCTAGCAAGGCATATGAAGGAAAGAACAAAGAAACTGTCTTGGAGTTCTTTTGCCATAGAATGAAACTTGCTGAAGGACAGGCTATAAATAAAGAGAATACTATTCTTGCGCTTCCTGATTCAAATACTGAAGAGCATTTTGTAGCCACGCTAAGAACGCCGTCAATGCCTGTTGATAAAGCAAATGAGTTAATGGCCAAAATGCAAACAACTACTCATTTCTGTTATTACCCTAAAGCAATAGAGTCGTTTAAAGGTAAGTTTGCAGATAAAGAAGCTATGTTCTTAGCTGGCGAGTTAGTAATCTCTGACGAGTATAAAGTTAAGGATAAAGAATAATGCTTAACAAAGCCTTTCTTGGGATAAACCCAAGAAGGCGGCGTTACGTGTGCAAATAGAATATGAAATATCTGCTAATTACTTGTGTTGTCTTATCATTGATTGCGTGTACTGACCCTAATAGCTCAGTGATAATCGAAATTAAAGAAGCTGGCCTATTTGAAAATGGCCATGAAATTAAAGATTTAAACGATTTCTTTCGTGAAGTTGAAAACCTAGGCTCTAGAAGTTTAATTTTTATGGTCAACGATAATTCAAAAACTGAGGATCTTGTGAAGGCTATGACTACATCCAAACAGTTTAAATTTAAAGCAGTTTCAATATCTAGCTTATGAACCTAAAACACGTAACAAGTCAATCAAAGGCAGCCCACAAAAAGACGAGGGCTTGGACGCGCAAAAAGCCGCGCGCCCTTTATTATTAGGCGTTATGAGTCTTAGATAATGGATTTCGAATTAGAGAGAATTATAGGCTTATTTAATATTGCTCAAGAAAAGGCAGTAGAAATACTTGAGTCAAAATTTGAATGTAAACGTCCTGTATCAAGTACTGATTTCATCCAGCGATGCGTCCCAGCTATCAGAGAAGTGGACTATGTACGGTCTGGTTATAAAATTAGGCCTCATGGTATAGGAATGAAAATCAATGTTGATGGAATTATAATCGATTTCGACTTTGGTATGAATGGAGAATTCAATGGGTTTGATGCTTGGCGCTTATCAGAATTTGTGAGATGGAATAAAATAAAGTCCTCAATTAAATCTGAAAAAGAGTTTGAGGCAGTTTTAAACGAAGCCATTCAAAACAAAGAGATCGTTAAATCAAATGGAATGGGTAACATTTTGTATGTCAACTCATAACCAGGCCCAGCACCGGACTCCGCAAACTGTCACTTTTTGTGCAAAAAACCGCACAAAAACCGCCAGTTCGCTCCGCAGGTGTTTGCGGCGTTATGTGTAAAAAGTAATGACTGAATTTAAAAAAGAAATTTTGCACGGGTTAACGGCATTGTAATAATAAATGAATTTATTGCGGTGTAATGTGCTGCGGCAGAGAGCCGATAGAAACATCAATTGATGTTAAATCGGTTTGGGCTGAAAATTTTAGTCAAAATTTTACCAAACAGTCATGATTGAATAATGACTGCCTGATCTACTACAAAGCTAGTGTGCAAGAATAGTCACAGGATAGCTAAAACCACTTTCTAATAAATTTACTTTAGCGGTTACAACATACGATAAGTCAACGCTTGAATCAAAGTCATCTATTTTATAAAGCATTTTATCTTTGTCTATTTCTATTAATAACTCTTTGTTTGCCGTAATGGCATCATATTTATAGATGTTGTAACCCGTAATTACGTCCCAACTGCTTTGAGACGCTGCCTCCCACTGTAAAATTAAATCATTGTTAACAATTGAATATGAAACATTCATCGGGGGAGGCACACTTCCTAAATAACCCCAGATGTAGTTTGTTAATGATTGTCCTTCAACCGCAAACCCACGAGCGCCCGACAATGTTCCCGTGCCCGTTTGTGTTCTATTCGTATAATGCCCTTCATATGTTGGCCCTGTATGATTAAGCTCTGCAAACTTCTCTTTTATTAGGTCTTCCATTGGGAAGGGCCACATAGGGATATTGGTTTCTTCATCGTAGCCTGCCTCGCCATACAAGGTGCCGGACTTACCCACAAATGTCATAATCGTTGCACCAAGATCACTGCCATCTTTGGCTTTTTTACTTAAATCTGATCCGGGTTCAATACGCGTTAGATATTTCAATCCGCCTGTTTCTGATAACGGGTTAATTTCCAGTATATTTGCAGTGTCACTTTGATAGGTATCCATCACGCCATTAAACTCTGTGATGCTCACTGTATCGACGCCGTGACGATCAAACACACGGCCGCCTACTTCATTACCATCTTCTTGACCAAAGCCGTAAAACATATCGCCGTTTTTAAAATCATGCAAAATACTATTGGTCAATCCGCGTGTGTTTTCGTGATACCCATTAAAAAAGTTATCAGCAAAATTCTTAGTTTCTACTTTTCCCATTGTCATGTGATCAAACCAACCGCTGCCCCATGATAATAAGTATCGGCTATACGGACGGACATCCCAAGAAACGGTATCGCTGTGTTCAACTACGCTGTCGCCGCCACCACCTGATAGCTGATCGGATGCACTGCCATACATAAACTCACTGTTAAGTTGAATGTTTCGTTGAAACTTACCTGTTGTGTCACCGCTGGTGGTAGGGGTAGTGAATTCGCCCGCTAATTCACCTTGGCTGACAAACTCAGAATGATCGCTATCTACTGCTATGTTGTTACTTAAAAAAACATCTTTGGTGGTGTAAGGGGCATACGTACCTTTTGGTTCATTTGGGTAGGTACCCACATCATAGCGAGCGACATTACGACGCCAAACTATGTTCTGTGCTTGATAACTAGCAAATTTATATCGACCGCCGCCGAAGGCATAGTTGTTTTCAAATAGAATGTCGTCTGAACGAAAAGCGTTAAAAGGCGAGCTATGATTTTCGTTATCTGTATTGCCTTGCACGCCATTACGTATAAATTTTATATGGTGATTTCGATCACTGCTCTCCTCTTTATTTTTACCATAACCAAACGCGGCCATTTGTCCGTCTATGACGAAAAAGCCTTTAAATGCGGCATACGAAACAGGATAGTCACCACGTAGTTTTACATAGGCTCCATCTTTCAAAATGGCACGCCCTGGGTGCTCAGCCATGACGGTGGTATAGGCTTGTGGTGTGCCAGATGGCGGTTGTTGTGGACTACCACTTAAGGTGAATCCTATAAAGTTATCTTGTCCTGCATATTCGCCATCTAATACCACTATTGTGCCACCCGATTCCAACTCTTTCATAGCCGCTTTAAGTGAAGCGTATTGACCATTTTCACCTACGGTTAAAACTTGGCTAACACCGGCATGTACGATAAAGCTTAGCGAAACTGTTTCACTAATAGAGCTTGCTTTTATGCCAATATGAAAGCTTTCGCTTGGCATATCATTTGGGATGTCCCACGTTATCAGCCCACTTTCAGGGTGAATACTGACATCATCAGGGCCATATGATTTCGTCCAATGTAATACACCATCTAAAGCCGCAACATTTTGCACTTGAGGTAATGCAGAAAGGTTCGCGTCAGCTGTATGATCAATAACGAGAGGTAATATAGGGGCTATTAATGGTGTAACAGAGGACCTAGAGGTAACTGGATTAACCTCTGGAATAACTTCTGGAATGACTTCTGGGATGACTGGAATAGCGGGGGGATTTACATCTTCCTGTGGTTTGGGTACCTCTGCAACCAAGGGCTTAATAGTAGTATCTATCGACGTATCTTTTTCTTCCTTGGAAGAATCAAAACAACCGGTTAAAGCAATACAGGACAACAGAATTAATTTATTCACTCTTCACCTTACTTTCGAGGTATTTTATTTGGTCTATTTAGGGTCAGTGTAGGTAGATATTATGAATGCACTTCGGCGTACATCATATAAATACAGATCGCTACAATTTAATTTCAGAAGTCACTCGACAGGGGAGATAGAACTGAAAAAACCCAAATTAATAATTATTCTGCAAAGCAGAGTGTGCAGAATAAGTTGATTCAACAGTCTTAATTGTGACATACAGCTCAGTCTTACTGAAATACGATTATTAGCTTAGTTTCTAGTGTTAATAAATGGTTGCACCAGCTTTGATCTAAAAATATTTAAATAGAGTGTTGTATTCGCATATTGGTTGATGCGCTCGTTGCATTGATGAATACACGAGCTTGTATAAGACTTTGCTAGTTTAGTGATAAATACGAAATAGCAGTAATTACGTATTAAGCGTAATATAGGGCATCTTTTGGATTACCCCTATTATGATGATAAGTTGAATATCAATGCTAAATGAACTACTTAAAAAATTGAATTATGATGATGAAGCATGGGAGGGTGAAGTAAGTTTTCCTGTCTTGGGTGATGACGTCTTGCTTTTCATTGATGCAAGTGAAAACAAGGAGCCTTCGGCATCTCAGGTATCAAAACTTACATGGTTACTTGAAAATATCCAGACTATTTTCCCGACGGTTGAGCAAAGAATTTACGAATACTACCAAGATGCATATCCTGTATGCCGCAAAACACTTGGTGCTTATGCTGAGGAACTCATGCCTACACTTGAGAGCTCTGCTGGTATATGGGGTGTGGTGAGTGACCCAGGTATTTATATTGGCCCAGATTCAGACGGCAATGAAATTCAGCTTGAATATGAATGCACGTTTGATGTTGAGCATGGGTTGAGAGTGGTTATTTTAGATAATGACATTACCTATGTTGGTATCTAGGTTACCTTTATAAAAGCCAGTTAGCTTTAGAGCAAGGTATGTCTGAGCAATGGGGTGTTGTTAAATTCGTAGAACGAGCCTTCACATTGAAGGCTTATTACCTTTTATAGCGTTACCTTTGGCGCTAGGCATTTCGATAAATCATTCTCCAAATTCATCTAATGTGTATGAGTCGGTTGTAAACCCAGGTTCAACTAATGGTGCTCGCATCATGGGAATTGTCACCTTGGCCAGTGATACGTTTTTCAAAACATACGGGCCACTTTCGCCTGCGTCTTTAATCATCACACCTGAATAATTTAACGGTAACCAATGCAGGCCTGTGCTTAGTTGCGTAGACGACTGGGTAACACCAATTGGTACACCCGTAGAGCTGTATAGCGAGGCTTGCACATAATATTGACTGGTGGCCGCGACCAATACTTGAACGTTTATTATAAGCTGGCCCTCGCTATCAATGTTTTCTTTAAATTCACCAGTGAGTTCAATATCAGGTTGCGTAAGGGTGAAAGTTAATGCATCGGTGAGATTGTATTGGCTATTATTAATAATAACTTTATAAATGCCTGCGTTTAACGGGCCGGATAAATCGGCAAGATTAATGCTTGTTTGATAGTTGTTACCCCCTGTGCTGTTAAAAGTTAATTTTGTTAAGGGGTGCTGGCGTGTATCTAGTAGCTCGGCATTAAAGGTAGTTGATAATTTTCTACCTTCGTTATCTTGTATGAAGGCGTTAATAGTGACGGTATCGGTTTTTAAATAAAATTTCTTATCACTCCATATAGTCAAGCCAACGTTTTTGTCTTCGCTCATGGTTGTGCGTTCGTCGATTTCATAGCGCTGTAATACGGGGTCGTGTTTGGCGTCTGGGATGGCGGCGTTGCCCTCTGGGTAGCGCTTAAATTGCTTGTGATCTGTAATGAGATTATCTTGTAACGGAGTTCGATTTTCTTTTTCTTTGATTCGCGCAATGGTCTCAGCGATGGATGATGCTTGGGTTACAGGTGTAGGAACAGCGTGTGGTGATGTTTGAGTGTTTGTTTGTTGGTTGTTAGTGAGGTTGTGTGCTGGCGCTAAAATCGATGCGTTATTGTGTGAGTGTTTAAATTGTGTTGAATGACTTTCAATGAGCGAAATATCATTATTGTAAAAATACACACCAAGAAAAAAAGTCACAATGGCCGTTATTATTATTTTTTTGGACATACTACAACTCAAAATAAATCAAAATAAAAATAAAAGCCCCAAGCTTAAAAAGCAAGGGGCTAATAGGATTAACGCTTAAAATTCAGTACAAATGCCAATGCGTGCTGCCATGTTACGACCATTACCACAGCTTAAGCCGTTTTCGATATTGGTGTAATCAGGGTAGCTGATACCGCCGTTGCGTTCTGCATCGTGGTCGGTGTAAACACTGGCCATGTTGTACGTGCGAGGCGTACCTTTGTTTGCATTGTTGCAACGGAACTTAGGCGAACCGTATGCTATGCCTAGAAATGTTTTGTATTGATTAAGGTCATCCCAAAGGCTACGTTTTGGTGAACCTGCACAGCTCATTTGAGATGCTAGGTTGATGTATCCATCGTCTTCACCGTTTAGCATGGCAGCAGAGGCACCTTCAATTCCAGGAAAACTTTTGTAGCCGCCCATAACGTACATAGGTGCTGCTAAGTTGGTGCCGATTAAGTTACGGGCTAGGTAAGAGTCATTGGTTTGCATCCACTTCACACTGTCGTTGCAATCTTTACCTAAGAACGCTGCATTGATTAATGCATCTAACCAATTGCCGTTACATACGCGGTCAGCGCCTTCAGTGCCGCTAATCGCACCACCTGTAGTGAATACCCCTAATACACCACTCATGGCACTTTGATAGTTAACACTAATAGCAGAGCCATTTGCATTGAATGCAGTATTGTAATAAGGCGAACCAGAAATGGCGTTACCAGAAATGAATGTCATTTGCTGTGCGCCTTGGCTGTGACTTACCACCCAAAAATCATCACTGCTGTTGCATTGAGTGCCTGCTTGGTCATGGTTGTAACCGTCGCCGTTGCCTTGTTTAATCGCGATGATTTGACGGGTGATTTCACCTGCCGTTTCGTTGCGCCAGTAAGGGTAGCCTGCTTCATCCGTTGAGTTGTAACCCACGATGCCGTAGTTATCGTTAGCACCCAGCAAGTGAGCTAAAAAATCTGCGCCGTTGTATTGGCTGAAATGAGAACTGCGCCAGTAGTCTAAAGCAGGTTGGTTACTGCCACTTTTAACGCTGCCGTCGGTACCATGGCCATGAACCATGATGTAACAATTTTCAGCCATTGCACTTTGGCTAAAAACAAAGCTAGTCAGTAATGCGGTTACGCTTAAAACTGAACGTGTCAGGTGTTTAAGATTCTTTTGCATATTGAGGCCCTTTGGACAGACTATGAGTCTATCGGTGTTTAATTATTATTGTTGTATCCTTTTGTAACGCTTCCCTTTGCTAAATATAGAATGCGTTCTATGAATTAGCGTGAATGAATACTAGTAGGCAATTGGCATCTCGCCATTACTGAATAGGACAAGTGTTAATACTCTAGAGGCCAATCGGTTAAATTGGCAAACACGGACTACCTCTTTGAGGGTGTATCGCGGTTATGTTCTGCCACGCCTTTTTGTCTGTAGTGCAAAGGTGCGACACCGAACCAGCGTTTAAATGCACGACTAAAGCTGGAGGCATTTAAGTAACCTAATTCATGGGCAATATCATCCAATGAACTGTCGTTTGCTTCGATGCATTTTAATGCTAAACGTTTGCGCTCATTTTCCAGTAATGTTTTGTAATTTACGCCGTGATTTTGTAAGTGTCGGCGTAAACTTCTTGGGCTCATGTGGAGTTTTTCTGCGAGGTTTTCTAATGAAACGTGGGTGAAAGGCATATCTCTTATTACTTTTTTGACGCGCTTAATAAGAATTTCGTCAGACTGAACTTGACTTAAATGTTGTTGGCAAAGTTTTTCATTTTCATTGGCGGCTAACACATTTGCAAAAATTATGGACTGTTTTAATGTGTGCGCAGGAAAAACAACACGATTGTGTTTGGCATTGAAACGGACAGGATTGTTGAAAAAATCTTCGAAAACAAGTTGGCTGCCAGGGCAGGCATAGTTGAATTCAATTTCAATATCCATATGCGCTTGCCCAAGGCAAAAGCGCCCAAGGCAAAATAATGCTGAGAAAGTGAACTCAATAAAGTGCGGTAAAATGGATCCTAGTGGCACTTTTTCTTCGATGGTGAAAACACCACCATTATCATCGCTTTCAAAACTAAAATGTAAAACTTGGGTGAATAAAGACTGATAAGTTTCAAGTAATGCCATTGCTTGGTCTGGGTTGTCACTACTCATTACACGGCAAGCCAGTATGCCGTCATGGTTAATAAAAAACTGCTCGCCTAGTTTTAATGCATAGCTATTGTCTAGGGTTAAGCGGCGGGCATTATTTAATAAACGCCGATACTGTTCAAACACCACCGTGTGTTCTAACTGTATGAAGTCATTTAGGGTGATACCGGTATCCGCGAGCAAGGCTTCTAGTTTTACGCCCTGAGTGACCAATAACTTCACAAGTGGTTTGAAGTTAGCAACGGGAATACCAGAGTCCTGCATCCCTTGATTCATGATATCTGGGGTGCTTAAGCTGATGTATGAGGCAATACGATTAGGCATGAGTGTGAATTATCACTCTTTATTATTATTTTGTTTGTTTATTAGGCTACTCGCCAATGTGCATTTAGGGAATCACCAGTCTTTGTTTGGCTTAAAAAGATGGTGAAGTTGTCACAAATTGCCAGTGATGTTGTGACGATCGTTTTACTAAGCAGGCGAAAAAGGCCTGTGTAACCTTCAATATTGAATCTGTCGTTATTCGCTCTCGCAGTCTTTCAAGCATAGAAACCTACAGGGTATTGTTTTTTATCGTGATTACTGGGAGTTATTGGTCGTTTTGATAATTAACGATGTCTAACTTTTCGCCATACAACATGCAGTTTTATGAGCATAAAATTCAGTTAAGTATTGAAAATCGATTACAAACAACCTGCTTGAGTCTTTCATTGGCCAAGCAATGTTACCCATCTATAAGTTATCTCATTCCTGTTTTTGTTTTTAACCCTTATTTTTATGTGTCTATTGAGTCTTTACACAGCGTGTATTGATCAAATTAATTCTTGCAAAATCTCGTCTTTTTAATAAGAATGCAAATAATAATAATTCGTATTAAAATTAGGAGTGTTTTATGATTCAAAATCCACCTTTTCGCAAGCTGGCACTGCCAGTTGTTGTCGCATCGCTTTTATCCGCTTGCAGCAGCGGGTCGAATTCTAACGCTGATGCGGATGGCAAAGCTAACCCAATAAATAACTTTGCGTTGTGTCATGACAGTGACCTTAATGCGCAGTGTGATTCGGCTGAAAACCCAAAGCTGTTTGCGACATTAAGCGAAGCGCAATCCGCTCAAGTTGATAGTGGTAGTGGCCCTGTCATTATTACTGGTAACGACAGTTTATTATTTGCTGCCAACGCAGCGTCTAATGCATCGGCTTGGTCAACGCTTGTATACAACGAAAGTTTTGTTAACCCATCTACCGGTATAGATGAAGCGTCGATTGCGACGTATTTACAACAAAAACTAGGCCTTGCTGTAAGTGGTGAGCTTAGTGCTGGTGAGCAATCAGCCTTAATTGCAAGTATTGCAGCCGCCTTAAAAGCACATGCTACGTCAAATCCTTATAGTGTGATGGGTGCGGTGGTAGATGCTGCGGTGCAGCAAGGTTCATTAACTAATGCTGTGCCTAGTGCTGCACAAATTGAATCTCAAGCTGTGCTGGCTCGTAATTTTGATACCGAAGTGACAGCAAAAACGAATGCCAGTTGGACAACCAGTGATGGTGATGAGCGTGTTCAGCAAATAATCATTGAAGGTGATCAAGCGATGGTTGTGAACCGTTGGCATAATCGTTTGGCCGTTGTAAGTACCAAAACGCTTGATCAGGCAGTAGAAACCCAATCATTCGCAGCGATTAATACCGCAGGTCATCATGAATACTCTACCGATGCCGACTGGGTGAGCGGTGCCAGTGAGCATCGTATAAGTCAAAGCTGGTTAGCAGATGATGGCGAGACTTTATACGCGTTAGTGGATGGTCCGAGTGAAGTGGATGTGCCTGGTGACGACAGTTATGGTTTGTTTAGAGTGCCTCTTACTGGCGGTTTAGTGCCGACGTTTATGGTGAATTCTATTGATGGCGCAGGGCAATTGAATGTCCCTCATAAAGACCCAAGTGTAAAAAGGGTTGCGAGTAAGTCATTAGAAAAAGCCATTCAACTTACCACGGGTGACGTCTTAGCGTATGACAGTGAAGCGGGTTATGTGCGTTTTTATGATGCTCAATTAAATGAAGATTTAACCAAGGCATTTGTATTGGATCGCGATTTATTTGATTGGACGTTGGCGAATGATGGGCAAACATTATTAACGCTACAGGGTCCATTAGAGGGTGAAGTTACGCCATTATTGCAAACGTATAACACCAGTGATTTGTCAGAAAAAGCCAGCTTAGTTTTGTCACCCGATGCCGATACTTTATTGGGAAGCAAAAGCGGTAATCGCGTTTTGATTTTGCAAGGTGATACGGTAAAGGTCATTCTAAGTGATAATTTATCGGTAGTTTCTAGTGTTACTTTGGTGGGTGAACCGTCTAATTTATCTCAGCTAAGTGCAGATGGTTCTCGTGCTGCATTGGTGTTTGATGGGAAGATTCATTTACTTAATTTGAAAGAAGCCTTTCCAATAATCGAAGGCGCAATTGATTACAATAGTACGCTAAGAGCCCTAGCATTTAATGGCAATGACGAGATTCTTTACTCTAACGATGGTGGTGAGTTAAGCAGTCTTTCGTTGCAAGGATTAACCTCAAAGCCCCAAAATATTGACGATTTACTGACTCAAGCTTTAGCGAGCATTGACAAAGATTCGCTCAATTATGGTTATGATTTAGATGCGGTTATTCATCCACTGGCGATGCCGAGTCAATTTGGCAATATCCATTTTAATTGGAGCAGTGTTAACGGCCATGTCGTGGCTGACGGCAGTGATAACCAAGGCAATATAACTCAGCCTACTTCAGGGTCGGCCAGCGTAATTGATACGATCAATGTAACGAGTAAGTATAGCTTTCGCCAAGACGTAAAAACATCTGATGTTAAATCTTTAGAAATCAAAATCCGCCCTAAAAGCGAGACGCGTGCGCAAACGGTTACAACACTTTCGGGTGGTTTAGCGGGGCGTAATATTAGTTTAATGGCCGCCAATAGTGATGGCAGTCAATTAGCGGCTTGGTTTAATGAAACGGATTCGGGTCAAGCCGGTGGTTTGGTTTTATTGTCAGTAAATGGCAATAAAAATGTTACGGCACAAAACGTAACACCTATTGTATTACCTGTAGCGTATGCCGCATCGACTGTGCAAGGTTTAGTGTATAGCGGTGAAAGTGTGTATGTGGTTCTTGCAGAAGGAGTAGCCACTAAGGGCGCAGCAGCTGATGGTGTAGGCCGAATTTTAACCTATAGTGGGGCACAATGGACGGCCGATATGCCGCTTGATGGCATTGTGCGAAATAAAGGTGTGAGCCTAAGTGAAGATGGCAGCGTGCTGTCGATCGCACAGGATACAACGCCTGAAGATGCAGATGCAGGCACCACGATTGTGACCGTATTTAATACTGAATCGTTGGCGCTGGTTTTAACTATTTATACTGATCAAGATGCGACAGGTACTCGTTATCCTTCACTTGCGGTTTCTAATGATGGCCAAGCGGTGATGGGTTATACCCGCAGTGGTTCTCGTCAGTTACATTTCTATAAAGCGTCTACTCAATCCGATGCGCAGGTTAAAGCACAAGCAAGCTTTGATATTAGTACCACCACTTTTGGTGTGGCCTATGATGATGCCACCGATGTCTTTATGGCTGGTGATAATAATGCAGAGGTGAAGGTGTTTGCAGGTGCATCAAACGGTGACTGGAGCACCCCCGTTGTGTTTGAAACAGCGCGTGGTGCTTGGAACGGTGTTGAACGAATCAACAGTGGTGGTCGTATGTATGATGCGGTTATGGCAAACGGCACAGCTTACCTTTGGGCTCGTTATCAAGGTATCACCGCGATTGATTTAAGTGACCCCGCGAATCCGCAGGAACGTTTTTGGGCGCCACTGCCACATCAAGAGCGTTATGCTTTTGCCATCTCAGGTGATGATAAGCTTTTGTTTTCACATGCCTATAATGAAGACGCCGGCTACAGTGCCATTGGTGTGGTGTCTGCTCAATAACGTATATTTTTTAACCCCAAGTTAAACCATGCAGGCTCACTTTTTTAAGTGAGTCTGCCATCCCCATGCGGGATTACTTTAAATTTATTACGAGACACAATTATGATTATTCGCATCGTAAACAGCTTTCTGCTGCTTATTGTTTTTACGTTATCAGCGCCAGTACTTTCATATCAGAAAGGTGATGTGGTCGATCCAGAAATTATTAAGACGCTAAATCTTGATCCTAATAAACTGACAATTATAGATTTTTTTGCATCTTGGTGTGCCAGCTGCAAAAAGGAAATTCCTATGTTGGATGCCATGGAACTTGATGAAAGTAAGGTTGAGTTGTTGGGCGTTTGTACGGATAAAAAAATAGCGAAAGGCAAAGCGTTTCAAGAAAAACTTAACATTCAATTTCGAGTGTATAACGACAACAACCAAGAAATAGTTTCGGCGTTTGGCCCATTTGGAATGCCAGCTATTTATTTCGTGCAAGGCGGCATCATTAAACAGATTCACTTTGGCGCGATGCCTAAGATCGACAAAATAGTACAAAAAGACATTGATAAAATACTGGCTGGCCAATAATGAAGCGGCTGTTAACTTTATTCATTATTGGTCTTTTTTCGGGTTGTGCTTATATGCCTGAAGTGAGTGATGTGAAGCCTTGGGAAAAAGGCACGCTAGCGGACCCAAGTATGGCACCGGGTGGTCTTGGCCGGGATAACGGTTTGTTTTCTCACGTTTATACCTCTAAAGAAACCGCAAAAGGTGGTGAAGGTGTCAGCGGCGGTGGTTGCGGTTGTAACTAAACTTTTTTTAAATTTATTAATATTGAGATGTAAATAATTATGACTGTATCATTTACTGTTGCCTTTTTAGGTGGCTTGCTGACGTTTTTATCACCGTGTGTATTGCCGTTATTACCCGCTTATTTAGCGTATTTGTCGGGTGCGACACCCGGACAAGGAGATGAAAGTGCACAACGTTTTGCGCAAATGAAACACACTCTATTTAATGCGCTTGGCTTCACGCTTGGTTTTACGGTTGCGTTTGTGTTGATTGGAGTGTTGTTTTATAGCCTGATTTCACAGTTTCGTATGGGTGATGGGTTTAGCCGAGTAATGGGGGTTTTATTGATTATTCTCGGTGGCCACACGTTAGGGTTGTATCGTATTCCATTTTTAATGCGTGATACTCGCATGCAGCAGGAAAACGTAAGTAAACTGACTTTGTTTAGTTCCTTCTTATTTGGTTTGTTGTTTGGTGCTGGTTGGTCTCCTTGTATTGGGCCAATTTTAGCGGGCATATTGTCGCTTTCAGCGAACAGCGGGCAAATGACAACGGCTGCGGCTTTAATGGCGGTGTTCTCTTTTGGTTTGGCCATTCCGTTTTTAATATCCGCATTGTTATCAAATCGTATGGGGCAATGGGCGCGCAAAAATTCTCGATATACCCATATTATTGAACGTGCCACTGGTGTGTTAATTATTTTAATTGGTTTAAGTATGTTGCTTGTGTCGATTCACGATATGTCAAATTGGTTGACTGAACATGCTCCTTGGGCGTCTGCGTTGTTTGATGTTGAATCAAGCATGGTGGAGGGGCAGCAGTGAAACCCAATAAAAAAACCACTGCAATTTTACTTTCTATAGCGGGTAGTCAAGCATCGGTTTTACCGATGCAGGCACTGGCAGCAAGTAATGAAGGTGTGACTGTACAAAAAATGCATTATCAAGAATCGGATGATCGCATTAAGGTGGACTATACGCAGTATTCCATTGCCAAGGACTTCGGTACTGATTTTAGTTGGGTGGCCTCGGCCAGTGTCGATGCCATTAGTGGCGCAACACCTGCTGTCGATGCAAAAACAGGCGCGTCTCAATCTGTGGGTGGTGACGGGTATTTACTTAATGAAGGGCTGGCGTCAGCTGATGGCTACACAACGCATTTAGTCCAAATGGAAGACGAACGTAAAGCGTTCAATACAGCGCTCACATGGCGCACTAAAAATCGTCATGAATGGAGCGCAGGGGTATCACGCTCTGAGGAAGAAGATTACGAGAGTAATGGTTTTTCTATTGAACATATTCATAATTTGCATCCCTCGCGCAACCGGACCTTATCGGTGGGTTATAGCCGATTAGATAATGAAGCATTATTTTATCGCGACAATAGTTTACGCGATGCGGTGTATAGCACAGTTGAAGTAGGGTTAAGTGAAGTATTCACCTCACAATCGCTGGTGAAAATGTCAGCATTTGCGATGGATGAATCAGGCGAGCTTTCGAATCCGTATAAACGAATTGTGCGTCAGGTTAATCAGGCTGACGCGGGTGAAACCCCAGTGTTTCGCTATTACTTAAGCCCAGATAGTCGTCCGGACGAACGTCAAGTTGCCGGTATTGATGTGAAAGGGGTGCAACGTGTGTACCAAGACGATTATGCCATTACCTTACATGCACTGTATCGAATGTACTCCGACAGTTGGGGCGTTGTGAGTCACACCCTCGAAAGTAAAACGTATTTAGGTGTGCCAGAACAAGGCTGGGGTCAATGGTATGTGGGCTTACGTTATATGACACAAGGAGCCGCTAATTTTTACCATGCTCCGAACGCTGTTTTTGATGCAGAAGGTTTTGGTTCAAACGATGAACGCTTAAGTGATTTTAACGACACGACAGTTTCTTTGGGTTGGGAGCGAACCTTTGCCCAGCATTGGCAAGCGAGTATTCGCACGTCACAGCAAACTCAAAGTAATGGTCTTGATATGTCATGGACTTGGGTGGGAATGAATTATGTATTTTAAAAAAACTTTATTAGGGCTGGCCATTGTAGGCTCGTTACAAGGCTGTAATTGGGATGATAAATACCAAGCGGTTGACTGCTCGGGAGAGGCATCGCCCGATGTTATTGATTGTCGCACCGAAGGAAAAGAACTGGATATTACAGAAGGTAATTCGGGGATAGACGATGGTACTGGCAGCATTATTAGCTTTGCACGGGATACGACTTCGCTATTAACGTTATCGGCGGCAGGAAGCGAAAGCTGGTCATCAACGCATGCGGATCAAATTGATTTATTGGTGAGCGCTAGTCAGGATCAAATCTTGGTGGGCAGTAAATTCCACAATTATTTACGCAGTTTCCAAAGTGACACCGCGGGGCAAGTAGTTGCCCTCGCGGGTACTGGCTTTTTGGATGTGAGCGGTGAGCGATACGCAGTTGATGCCATAAGTGGTGCCTCTGAACAGGTGTTTAATGGCCTAGATTTGCATACTACGGGTAATCAAACGGTATTAATGGCCCGTGCTGAAAAATACGACAGTGCCAGTGCTGCGATTGGTGTGGGCTTATACATTGATACAATAGATGCGCTATTCACTTTGCCTGATCGTGATTTTGCATCTCAAGATGGCGCTAACTTCATTAGTTATAGTGCCATTCGTGCTAGCACGGTTAGTTCTAGTGGCCATGCTCTCGCCGTGACGGGCAGTGATCGTAATGTTAAAACGTATTTGAAAGGTGAGTACTCGACACCTAATCAAACTAAAAGGCTGGGTATCCGTGGCAGTACAATTGCTTATAGTTTCGATGAAAAAGCATTGTATGTCGGTGGGTTGGCGCTGGCGGGTGCGGTGGTGTCTTTGGACAGTGAAACACTCGCTGAACATTGGAGCATCAACCTTTCAGATAAACCTTTGGCACTTCTGCCAGTGGCTTCAGGTGGTGTAGTTGCTGTTTTATCGTCAGGCACATCTGCTTTTTGGTTGTCAGAATCTGGCGATGAAAGCACCTTAGTTAATATTTCAATGGCGCAGCAAGCAACGGCTGCAACGATGAACCAACTAGGCACAATATTCGCGGTCGCCGATACAGAGCAGGGAATAGAAGCCATTAGTTTAGCGACAGGTAAGCGCGCTTATATTAAACACTCTGCAGCTGTTCAGTCTCTCGTAATGGATGGCTTTGGAACTATTTGGGTGATGAGTAAAGGTTATTTACAAGGTTATCAATTACCCGTTGGCTTTGAGTAGTTAAAACATCGGCGTAACGTAGATTCAAGCCGCCTCTAATAAGAGCGGCTTGGATTTATTATTTAACGGTGTGAGGTGTAGACGGTAAATTACTGTAGATTTTTTTGTCAGGGCCGATCGCCAGATATTGAATGTGATCAGGCACATGAAGCGTTGGATTGAGCATTAAAGCCGTTGAAAACACACCCGCTTCTAGTGTTGTTGGTGCGATGACGGTAGCCGATAAAATGTCATGGTTAGGTCGCTGCTGTGGGCTGATTGAGTGATTGGCTAACGGTTGGTTATTTATAATATGTGCGCCTTCTTTTCCGCCTATTGTAAGGGTGCGTTCATAATATCCCGATGTGGTTAAACCTGCGTTTTCGATTGCCAATGAACACAAAATTTTATCGGTAGCCAAAGGGTCTTTAATACCAATTGTCACATAATCACCGTTGGCTTTGCGGCCTTTAACATGCATGTCGCCACCGTAATTAATGAGGCAATTAGCCCCAGCTTGTGTTGCCAATGATGCCGCTATGTCTACGGCATGTTCTTTCATTACCCCTCCCAAATCGAATGCAGTGCGATCATCGGTAAACACCAGATAATCCCCTTCAAGTGACCAAGCGTTTAGTCCCATAGCGGGTTGCAGTTCGTTTAGTAACTGTTCTCGTGAGGCGTTGGGCGATAGATGGGCGGCTTGTTTGATGGTGCCTATAGTGGGGTCAAATAGACCTTGGGTTTGTTCGCAAAGATGACGCATGCGTTTAAAAATATTGAGCTGTTCAGGTGTTAACAAAACCCGAGATAAAATACGTTGATTCACCTTTTGGCTTAACCATGAACCCGTTGCGTAAAAGTTGTACGTTTTCTCTAAGGTTTTAGCTGAGTGGTGAATCGCTTTGGCGAGGGCTTCAGACGTTTTACGTGGCCCGCCTAAAACGGATATTTCGCAAGGTACGGTCATGGCCGTAAACTGAAAGCGATGATTCTGGTGCATACAGGCTCAGCAGGTAGGTGATTAAAAACCAATAATAGCAATGATTTGCATTTAGATTAAGTCTTGATTGAGGTTTTTAACAGCCACTAACCTGTTTGTTTGGCTCGCTTATGATGCTTCGCATGCGGCGTTAGCGTTTTAGAAAAACATCCACTTCTTCAGCCCATTCTAGCCACGCTTTTTCCCCTAAAATCCCACGTCTTAATGTGAGGTAGGGGAGCTCAAATGGCTTTTTCTTTTGTGGACTTAAAGCCAAAAATTCTTGCTCCAATGCTAAAAACGTATCGAGCATGCGTTGATGTATTACTTTGTGAGCGTCCAATTCACTTAGCATTGTAGGCTTGTCGATTAGGTGACCTGCGTACATTTTGACAAGTAAGGCATCGTTGACCTTATCTACTTTTACCGGATTCTCAAGCCACTCGATTAGCACATCGTGACCAGCTTGGGTCATATGGTAGACCTTACGATCGGGTTTCCCTTGCTGCGGTTCTAGCGTGCAATCAATCAATCCATCGTGATGCAGACTTTTTAATTGGCTATAAATTTGTTGGTGGCTGGCATTCCAAAAAAAACCAAGGCGGGCTTTGAAGCGCTTTAAAAGGTCGTAACCTGAGCCTTTCTCTGTTTCGAGCAGAGTGAGTATGGCGTGCTTAAGTGACATGGTGTTGATCATTCGCGAATAAGCGCAAAGTGTATGATGCCTAACTCTTATATGCAAATAGTTGCATATGATATTGAAGCCCTCTATAGTTTGATGACCATATGCAATTAATTGCATATAAAAATAATAATAGGCACAAACTAGGTTGAGACTCACATGGCAAAAGTAAAGGTTAGAACGGGCAAGCGTTATCGTAGTGGTCGTGCTGATGAGCATTATGATGCCATCGTGGTGGGGTCGGGCATTGGTGGCTTAACCAACGCGGCTTTGCTGTCGTTAATGGGGAAAAAAGTCTGTGTACTTGAGCAACATTACACCGCGGGTGGTTTTACCCATGCTTATGAGCGTGAAGGTTATGAATGGGATGTGGGTGTGCATTACATTGGTGAAGTGCATAAACCAAGCTCACTAAAACGCATTTTTGATACCATCAGTGAAGGGCGTTTAAAGTGGGCCGCTATGGAGCCGATTTACGATAAAATTATTATTGCGGGTAAAGAATTTGATTTTGTCGCAGGGCGTGAAAATTTCATTAATGAATTAAGCAAACACTTCCCACAAGAGCGCGCCAATATTGAAACCTATGTGGCGTTGATTCGTAAAATTTCGACCCAAACCCCTAAATTTTTTGCAGCGTCAGCTATGCCAAAATGGATGGGTGTTATCTATAACAAAGTCCGTCCATTGCTGGTGGATAAAGCCTTTTTTAAAACCACGCGTGATGTATTAGAAGGCATTACTCAAAATCAAGAGTTGATTAGTGTATTAACTGGCCAGTGGGGCGACTACGGTCAAACGCCTAATGAAGCGGCATTTATGATGCATGCGTTAATCGCCAAACATTATTTAGCCGGTGGGGCTTATCCGGTTGGTGGTGCCTCTGAAATTGCGCGTACTATTATCCCGACTATTCAAAAAAGTGGTGGTGAAGTGTTCACCTATGCTGAAGTGGATGAACTGCTGGTTGAAAATAACATTTGTCGTGGTGTGAAAATGACAAATGGCGATGAAATAACAGCCGATGTGGTCTTTACCAATGTGGGCTTTATGAATACCGTAAAACGCTTGTATCCAGAAGCGAGCCGCAAACAACATAATGTCGAGAAGTGGCTAAATACTGACGCCATTGAGTATTCAAAATCAACACACTGTTTATATGCAGGCTTTAAAGGCACAACCAAAGAGTTGGGATTAAATACCACCAACCTTTGGATTTATCCAAACGGCGATCATGACGCTAACGTGGCAAATTATGTAAAAGACAGCTCGAACCCATTGCCGTTGATTTATGTATCGTTCCCATCATCAAAAGACCCAGATTGGGAAAACCGATTCCCCGGTAAGAGCACCGTTGAAATTGTGACCATTGCTAATATGAATGAGTACGAACAATGGAATGGCACCACGTGGCAGCAACGAGGTGAGGATTATGACGTAAAAAAAGAGCAGCTTTCAAAACAATTGCTAGATGTACTATTTGAACGTTTACCGCAATTACGTGACGCATTAGATTATTATGAATTCTCAACGCCGCTTTCGACCCAATTTTATCAGTTGAATGCAAAGGGTGAGATTTATGGTTTAGATCACTTTGTTGATCGCTTTAATCAGTCTTGTTTGCACCCACAAATGCCGATTAAGAATTTGTATATGACAGGCGCGGACGCCATGACAGCTGGTGTGGGTGGCGGTTTGATGGGCGGCGTTATGAGTACCATGTGCATGCTGGGGCTTAAAAAAGGCAAAGTGGTTATGGATTTATTTAAAAATTATCAAGAACCTAAGGTTGAAGAAAGTAGCCGTCAAAGCAAACAAAAAGCGGCTTAATCGCTCGTCAAATATCTGTGAGTGTTGTGTTAGAATGCCCATCTTGTGATGGGCATTTTTTGTGGTTAGGGTTTGTTATGTTGGGTGTGCTGTATTCGTTTCGTCGTTGTCCTTATGCCATGCGTGCGCGCTTAGCGTTAGCCTATTGTTTAGATGCATCCAGTGTTGAGTTACGTGAGGTGGTGTTAAAAGACAAACCCTCTGCCATGTTGGATATCAGCCCAAAAGGAACCGTGCCTGTTTTACAGTTAGATGGGGGCAAGGTCATTGAAGAGAGTATTGAAATTATGCATTTTGCGTTATCGCAAGATGAAGAGAGTCGTCTGAAATTGTACCCAGAGCACGCACAAACTGAAATGAATACACTCATCATCCTAAATGATGGCGAATTTAAATGGGCGCTTGATCGCTACAAATACGCAGATCGCTATGAAGAAAGCGAATTGTTTTATCGTAAAAAAGGTGAGGTGTTTTTAGCGCAACTAGAGCAGCGTTTAAATGCACATGCTCACTTATTTTTTGATGAGGTGAGTTTAGCTGACTTAGCCATATTCCCGTTTGTGCGTCAGTTTGCCCATGTGAATAAAACCTGGTTTGAAGCAAGCGAGTATGAGAATTTAAAAAAATGGCTTGATTACTGGTTGGCGTCACCACTGTTTATTGGTGTTATGAATAAATATAAACAGTGGCAAGTAGATTCTGACGTTGTGTGTTTTCCGTAAATTAAGCCGCAGCGTCATCGGCAGCAGGGTCTGCCGCATCATCTTCGGCTGCGTCATCCGCAACTGCAGTGGTATCGGGTTCAAATTTCATCCATAAAAATTCGTTTGGCTGCTCTGCAATAAAGTGTAAATCACCTTCGCCATCAATGAATGCAAACCCCTCAGTCGGTAGGTCTACTGGCTGATTAAACGAGTCGCATAATTTGCGTTCTATACTGAGAGTTAAAAAGTCACCACTGAGTGTTCTTAGTTTGCCTTTCCATTGGCAACCAGTAGCACTGTCACTGCCTTGAAGTCCACCTGCATCGTTGATGTACATTATAGAATCGGTTGTTTTCCATGTGCCACGCACACGTTTAAGACTCATGCTGGTAATGCGCCCTGTATCCAGCGCTAGCGTGGCACTGCCTGAGCGGCCATTACCATCAAAGTTAATGAATAAATTTTGCTCGGTTGCAAAAAGGGCGTCTACTTCAATGCGATTACTGCTGCGCGCCCCTACAAAAAAGTTATTGGTTGTGTCGGGCTCTGCATAGCTATAAATAGTGGTGTCGAGCAGAGCGCTATTATTTTCGAGCGCCTCGTACGTGCCTATGTGTGCTTCGTCTTCACGTAAGACAAATACTTGCTCTTCAAAAAAAACCACGGTGGTTGTCAGTGCTGCGGTGACATCTTGCTCTTCTGTTTCACCCAGCCATAAACCGGTTAATTTAGTTGGGCCACTTGAGCTGCTGCCATCTAAGGCGCCACAAGCTGTACAGCAGGCAATTACTGTGATTAGGAAATACTTCAAAACTGCCATGTTCATATCCAATCAATACCTTTAATAAGCATAGCACTGCTTTATTAAATTTGGCTTTTGATTACTAAGTAATGTTGGTGAGTTTTATTAGAACAGATTGTCATACGGTGGAATGAAAACGGGCTTCTATACTGGTTAAACGTGCTAGTGGTTTTGAGAGGGAACTCTCTTATCAGCAAAAGGTTTAGCTATGAAAAAGATGTTAGCTGTGTGCTTGTTATTCCCTATGGTTTTAATAAGTGCTTTTTCTTGGTCCAGTGTCGCGTCGTTAGATAAAAACGATCAGCGCATCATTGGAGGCGTGCAAAACAGTGAGGCATATCCGTGGATGGTTTCTATCCAGCGGGGCTCACATTTTTGTGGTGGTGTGTTGATTTCGAAAGACTGGGTGTTAACCGCTGCTCATTGCTTAGATGATAAAAATGCAGAAGATCTCACGCTTTATATCGGGATTGAACGTACCTCGCTGCTTTCTACAGGAGATATGCGCAAAGCAGATTGGATTTTAATACATCCTGATTATAACGATAACTTATTTTATAGCGATTTGGCGCTTATCAAATTAGATCAAAGTGCCACAAAAACACCGATTAATATTCTTAGTCGCGATGCCACCTTAGCACTTCAACAAAATGAACAGCTGCGTATTTTAGGTTGGGGCGTGACCGATACGGGTGCTACTTCTCAAGTTTTACAGCAAGTCGATGTTAGCTTTCAGCGCGATAATATTTGCAATAGCACTTACCCAATAAATAGTATTGATGATTATTGGGATCGCAGTTTTTGCGCAGGGGAAGTCAGTGGTGGTAAGGATTCTTGTCAAGGTGATAGTGGTGGGCCGATACTAGTAAAAGCCAATAATGAATGGGCGCTTACCGGTTTGGTTAGCTGGGGAAGTGGCTGTGCTGAGGCAGGCTTATATGGTGTTTACACGGAAGTATCAGCCATGGTGGACTGGATCGAGCAGCGCCATAGTGGTGTAACGTTATTAGGTGAAGAGAAAATAGGTTTCATGGGGCAGGACCGAGAAAAAGCAGAAACGTTTACAGTGATAAATATGTCGGCTCAAGCAAAAGAGGTGAAACGTAAATCAGTCAATAATATTTATTTTGATATTGATGATGCTAACTGGTTACTGGGTGACTCAATTCCTGGTGGTTATGCGTGTGAGTTTAAAGTGAATGCACAGGGTGATATAGCAGGAGAGCATTCGGCTAAATTAGAAATAGAACTTTCGGATTATGCGATTGCACACGATTTAAATTCAAAGGTGTTAAGTTCCATTTCGGCTAGTGCGTTAGATACAGAATGGGAGTTTTTCAGCGGTACCGACTACGACACAGAGCATGGCGCAGCATGGTTTCAACAAACAGATGACACGCAGGGCGCGGTAATGAAATCGGGTGGTGCGCCATTAGGTGGCCGTTCGGTTTTATTAACGTATCTAAATGGCCCTGTGGGCACAGACAAACAATATTTAAAATTTGAATCACAAGTGAATAACGGTGGCAGTAATTATTTAGGTGTTTATGTAAATGAGCTAGCGCCGACGATTATCAATAATAAAAACTGGTCTAGTTATGCGGTTGAGCTAGAGGCGGGTGTGAACCATGTGATGTTTATATATTTTCAATCGTTGGTTTCATTGGGTTATGTTCAGTTGAATAATTTACGCGTGTGTAGCGATCGATTTAATGATGAGACTTGTTCAAGTGCCAGTGGCTATTACAATACAGAAGATTTGGCGGCGGTTGATGACCCTGAAATAACCGACTCTTGGCAATCTGTTTGCTCGGCTTTACAGTTTAGTGATGATACTTTGATTTTTGTAAATCGTGTTTCAAGTGATGTGGTGTTTAAAAATGAAGCCGACCGTTTATCCAGCAGTAAAGCCACTGGTGGTATGATCGAAAGTCGACAAGGCAGTGGCGCATTGGGTTATTGGGTGATGCTCATTGGGATGCTGCTGTTTTGCCGCAGATCGGTTAAATCGAGGTAATATGCTTTAAGCGCTTAATGTAATAACTAAGAGAGAATCCTAGCTTTTTAGCTAGGGTTTTAGTTTGGCTAGGCAGTAAAAAATCCTCACTTGGGTAAGTCTTACCTGCATAAATAATCAAATTTCCGCCACCACTATTACACATATATAAACAATCAAAATCTTCATGCAACTGTTGAAGTATGTCGTTGTTTAGGTCGTGGTCTAGCCAGTAATTTAGAATGAACCAACCATTATCATTGATGCGTTTTGCACATTGCTTAAGAAATTCACGCTGCATTTGTGTCTCATCAATACCATGATGGTGATACAAGTCAGCGACTAAAATATCAAAGGTATCTTCGCACTGATTCATGAAACTCAATGCGTCTTTATTCACAACTTTAAGACGGTCGTCATGTTTGGGTAAGGCAAAATAACGATGGGCGATTCGTACGACATCGGCTCTTAATTCGATGGCGGTGACTTGTGTTTGTTCATAGGCGTTTAAAAAAGAGCAAGCCAGTGTGCCACCACCTAGTCCCATGATACAGACGGAGTTTGGTTGGCAAAATAATAGGCTCAACATGATAGCGCGGCTGTATTCATGTTGCGGTATATGCGGCTGGGCTTTAACTTGGCAGCTTTGTTCATGTTCGTTACCAAAGGTTAGATAGCGCTTTGCGCCGTCATCTAACACTTCAATTGGCCCGAATTCATCAATGATTTTATGAATGGATTTCAACATTTAATAGATTTGCCCCTTGATAAAGCGGCAGCGGTGGCGTGTTTGCACATGGCTAGAATCAATTACCTATTTGCTCTAAAGGCATATCGCCTGAGAGCGTCAATGTTATAGAAATCTATGGCTGAATAAAAGGCTTCGGGTTGTGCGGGCGGCAGGCATAAAAAAACCGCCAGTTCGAAGTGGCGGTTTTTTGAACAGCGCTAAATTAGATTAAGCGACCTGAGCATCATAGAAGGTACATGCTTGGTTGGTCTTAAGCATTTCTTTGCAGGTGTTGCCACATTGACCGCAGTCACTTGCAACGCCAAGTTGTTCGCGCAGGGCTTTGTAGTCAGCGCCATTATCGATGGCTTGCTGAACTTGGCGCTCTGTAATTCCTTTGCAAAGGCACACATACATAGTGATTGACCCATTCAATTTGTCTATGAGCCTAATAGTAGTGTAAATGAGATGGATTATCAATATCATTAATACAACGAATCTTATTTATTTTTAGCTGATACTGATCACACCAATCCACAGAGATATGCCAGCTAAGAGTCCTAAACCTGTGGTTAAACGGTATTTAGGTATGCCTAGACCCATAAATACGCCACTAATCAGTATAACGAGTAGCCCTAGGGCCATAAGAGCGGCATAGATTTTAAAAGCATAGCCGCCTTTAGCCTTGTGTAATTGGACAAACTGGCGATATGCGCTGGTTTTTTTAACTTCTAAATTTGCCAATTTACTGCCTATGGCTGTACTCAGACTGATATCCGAATCACTGCCTGACCACTCTAATGTGTAATTATGGGTGGTTGACTTGAATTTGGCGGCACCGCTAGGGTAAGCCTGTTGCTGTTTATCAAGTTCTTGCTGAGTGAAGCTGATTAAACTCGCTAAATCACCATTTAAAGGCATGGCAAGGGGCAGTTTGTATGTTTGGCTGTCGTAGCCACCTTTTATGCCCCAAGTATAAAACCCACCTGTGATGGCGAACATAGCAATGGCCGGCAAGAGCATGGTTGCCAATATTAAATGTAAATTGATTAACTGAGCACGTTTCATATAGACCTTTGCTGTTTATAGACTTAATTTTGTTTGATTTTGACGGGTGAAACTTAACACAACCTTAAGGAGGTTTTATGACGGATGCTAAATTAATGAGATGGGCTGTTAGATTGTTTCCATTTCATTGGGGATTGCCCAATGGTTTTTTTAAAGGCCCGAGAAAAACCGCTCGCATCACTATAACCTAAGATTTCAGCTAGTAAGGTTATGTCGATGGTGCTTGAGGTTAAATACCAGCAAGCCGTTTTAATACGAATATCATGCAGCAATGTTTTGAACACCACTTCTTTTGCAGTTAAACGTCGTTGCAAGGATCGACGGCTAAGGCCTAATAGTGTTGCGATATTATCAATCAATGGTTTTTTATCCCCCATCGTTTGCTGAATCAATGATGAAACCTGTTGCACGATGTCATCACCATGCGCTAACAAGATACTGCTGAGAAAATGCATGAATCGTTTGATCGGCATTGGGTATGGCCGTATCTAAATAGTGGGCGGGGATGATAAGTTGATCATGCTCACAATTAAATACTACGGGCATTTTAAAATATTTTTCGTAGTTTGACGGTTTAGACAATGGGGCATGACTAAGCTCCAATCGAACGCCCCGAAAACCATCTCCCATCACTAAGCGACAAAGTTGACAGCATGCACTAAACGACAACTCTTTATATTGACGGGTATCGTTGAGTTCATGAAAAATTTCATAGCGCCGTAAATAC
Organism: Oceanicoccus sp.; assembly: GCA_047621325.1. Classification (GTDB taxonomy): domain Bacteria; phylum Pseudomonadota; class Gammaproteobacteria; order Pseudomonadales; family Oceanobacteraceae; genus Bermanella. The sequence continues at coordinate 57,219 of JBLHLT010000017.1, read as the reverse complement.
AGATTTTTGCCTTGTTCTGTGTAGTCCCAATATTCTGATTGATTATGAAACGCCATAAACCCTCGTGCCGCATTGAGAGCTTGGCGGGGTGTTTCACAATTTTTTAGTAGTAATCCAAGTGGGCCTAGTATGCGAAAGTCTTGCTTGGCCCCTAGACGTAATCCGAAATCGGGGCATTTAAATTTCGCCGCACTATTTTGTAATAACGCCACCATATCTGCGATGGGCATGGTGCTAGACCCTACTGGCTTTCATCAAAATTTTGAAGACGTGAGTTGGGCTGAAATGGAAAACTTTGGCTTACAGCGCTTGGTGAATCGAAACCCAGGTATTGTTGAATATGTGTTGATTAACGGAAAAATCGCGGTGAGTCATGGTGATGTAATATCGGAGTGGGATCAAGTATGGGTTTTGGTCAGTTTATTGCGGCTACATAACGCATCCGATAATCGTATATGACTGGCTTAAAATGCTTATGAGGTTGTCCTATGTAGACACCTTTAACGTAGCTGTATTCTGTTAAGCTGGTGAAATTAAAAAATAAAAAAGCGTTGAGTATCATGAATATTAAAACAGTCGTAATTACAGGTGGTTCAAGTGGTATTGGCTTGGATTTGGCAAAGGCGTATGCCCAGCAAGGTTGTAACGTGGCGTTGTTAGCGCGTGATCAATTAAAACTAGACGAAGCAGTTGTGGCTTGCCAAGCATTAATGCAAACCGCTGATCAAAAAATTAAAGCTTATAGTGTGGATGTGGCAGACGCTCAAGCACTATCACAATGTGTGGCTACGATTAAACAGATTCTATCTCCCCCTGATTTGTTGATTCTAAGTGCGGGCATTGTGGCCAGTGAACGATTCATTGAACAAAGTGATGCCGGTTTTGAAGGTATTATGCAAACCAATGTAATGGGCAGTCGCCTTGTTGTGCGTGCCTTTATTAACGATATGATTGCACAAAAGCGAGGGCAGATATGCTTTGTTAGTTCTTTAGGCGGGATTATTTCTACCTATGGCTACAGCGCTTACAGTGCTTCTAAATTTGCAGTGATTGGCATGGCAGGGGCGTTGCGTCAAGAAGTGGCAGAATACGGCGTGGGTGTAAGTGTGTTGTGCCCGCCCGAGGTAGATACGCCGATGGTGGCCAAAGAGAGTGAGCATATCTTACCGCAAACTCGATTTATTAAAGATATCGGTGGCACCTTGAATGTTAAAACGGTTACTAAGTCTGCTTTGAAAGGCATTAACAAAAACCAATTTATTATTGTACCGGGGTTAATGGCGAAAATATCTTATGCACAAGCGCGTTTTATGCCGAGAGTGTTTGGTTGGTTTATGCAGCTAATGGTGAGATTTTCGAGTAAATAAAATTTACTGAATATTAAATGTATCGCTGCACCTGTTTTTTAGACAAGTGCAGCGCGTTAAACGGTATTCTGAGTTTTGCTGGATTAATGTATGTCGGGATTTATCCCGCAAAAGTGCAGTAATAGTGTGCTTGAATACGTTGTTATTTGTGAATCTTTTCAACTTGATCTTGCCAATCAAAATAAGCTGAATAAAAGTACACTGCAATTAATAGCGCCAGCCACCATTCAATGGCATTTACAATATCATCGCCACTATCGAGTGCTTTGAAGGTTAAGGCAACGGCAATCATGACGCCTTGAATCACGACAGTTGCCCACTTTATTTTTAATGATTTTGCAGACAGGCTCGACTTAATTTCTTTACGCGTGCATAAAACAAGGTGCAGAGCCTGCGCTAAAAACGTCACGATAAAAAATAAAATGGCCCCTGCTACATGTACATCCCAGTTGATGGCATCCCTAGGTGGAATCAAGACCGCGGTTGCCATGATTAATAATAACGCGCCAATAACCCCCAGTACTGAACTTGCAGGGTTAAGCCAGCTTTTACTTTTTACGTTAAGCGCTTTAAAACTTACCGCCCACCACATAATAAAAAACACACAAGCGCTGATCATACCCCCACGAAACACATAACCTTCTGGGCTATAAATACCGGCATCAGTAATGTTTAAACAGCCTTGTAAAAAGGGATTACAGCTTTCTACCTTGGGGTGGTCAAATTGCAAAGCAATGGCATAACTAATAAGAATGGTACCTTGGCTAATAATTAAGCAAGCGAGGGCAAGTAATGGTTTTAAGCTCATAGGACACCTTTTTTAATATATGCGCTGATGTCAGCACTATAATGACTTATCATGCGTTTTTCTAATATAACAAGGCTAAATCTTGGACGCTCACTTCAGTATGACCGTTAATACGCAGCAGCACGAGACTGACTTACTGGCTTGTCTGTTGCCATGTATTCCTTATTTAAGTGCAGAGCAATGGCAGCAGTTGTTGCTGCAAGGCCTAATACGGTTAGACGGTTTGGTTGTGGCAGAAGACTGCATATTGTTAGAAGGGCAGGTGATTGAGTACACCGTGCCCAATTATGAAGAAGATGAAGTGGATACTCGCTGGTCGCTGCTTTGGCAAAATGAACAGATTGCGGCGGTACATAAACCCGCCAACTTACCGGTGAGTCGCACCACGCGTAATGTGTACAACACGCTTATTCAATTGTTGCGCCGTGAAAGCCCGTGGCCTGATGCACACTTATTGCATCGCTTAGATTTAGAAACGTCTGGTATTTTATTAATCGCTCAAGATAACCAACAGGCGAAATATTATCAGCCTAAGCTTGCTCAATTAATGCTGCGTAAAAAATACCACGCCATTATTCATGGTGAGCCTTCTTGGCACACGCTTGAATATCAAAATTATTTGAATACGCAAAAAGACAGTGAGATTCGCTGCCAAATGCACCCTGTTGAGCAAGGGCAAGGTAAACACAGTGAAACGCATTTTACTGTTTTGGCAAAAGCCAATGGTTTTAGTTTGGTTGAATGTGAACTATTAACTGGGCGTAAACATCAAATTCGTGCGCACTTATCTGAGTTAGGCCACCCTATTGTGGGTGATAAAATTTACAGTCATAACGGTGAATTTTATTTAAAACGTCTCGATGATGCATTAACCCAAGACGATCACGATAAATTGATTACCCAGCATCATTTACTGCACGCTTACGAAATAGAGCTAAATAATATGTGGGCGCCAAACGATGCAGCTAAGCTTGAGCCTATTGTTATTCGGGATGAGCAGTACTCGGACACTTGGCATCAATTTGCTAAAAAGGTGGGCTTAGGGATTTAGTTGATTAACTAAAAAATCTACCAGTTGTCGTACTTTTGCTGAAAGGTGACGATTATTTGGGTATATCGCCCAAATGGTTTCGGGTTTGATCTTGTATTGAGTGAGCACTTCAACCAGTTGCTCGCTTTGTAAGTATTGGTCTAAGTAGTAGTTAGGCAGTTGCACAATACCAATGCCTTTTAACGCGGCGTCCACTAAACCATAGCCGCTATTACAGCTTAAATTCCCCGTTACGTTTATGCTGCGCTCTTTCTTGTTGTCTTCAAAGCGCCAGTAACTGTGCTGGCCCACTAAACAATTGTGTTGGTTAAGCTCTGTAAGTGAGTGTGGTGTGCCATGGTGTTTTAAATAGTCAGGTGACGCGCAAACACGATAATGACGTTGGCTAATCGGTTTGGCCATTAAACTTGAGTCTTTGAGTTTGCCTAGGCGAATAGCGAGATCGTAACCGCCTTCGATTAAATCCATTTGCTGATTGGTTAAATCTGACACCACCTCAATAGCTGGGTGCTTGAGCATAAAATCATGAATAATGGGTTGAATAAACGTCTCGCCATACATAACTGGTGCCGTTAGTTTAATGCAGCCTTGAGGGGTGTCTTTTAAATTGCCTAATGCGCGTTCTGCTTCTTTTAAGCCGTTTAATACTTGGCGGCAGTGCTGGAGGTAAATTTCACCTTCTGCTGTAAGCGATACCTTGCGAGTGGTGCGGTAAAGCAGCTTTGTACTTAGGCGCTGCTCAAGCTGAGAGACTTGTCGGCTTACCTGAGCCACAGATATACCAAGCTTGTTGGCAGCTTGAGTGAAACTGCCTAGTTCGGCCACGGTGACAAATTCAGATACGCCCTCCCAAATACTCATGATTATTACCTATATGTAAAAGTCTTTTAATATATTAGGTGATTATCATTATCTTAGGAGTAATTACAATGTGATTAATCGCGCTATTTATCAATAGACACAAATACCCCTGTGGGCTGTACTGAGAGGCAGACACGGGTTTCACAAATAAAGATCGGAGCTAGCCATGACAGATACATTTATTAAATCAAAAGCGGCCATTGCGTGGGGCCCTAAGCAGCCTTTAAGCATTGAAGAAGTCGACGTAATGATGCCGCGTAAGGGCGAAGTGCTGGTCAAGATTATTGCCACAGGTGTGTGTCATACCGATGCATTTACGTTGTCAGGTGAAGACCCTGAAGGTGTGTTTCCTGCCATATTGGGTCACGAAGGTGGTGGTATTGTTGAAGCGTTAGGCGAAGGTGTAACCAGTGTGGCCATTGGTGATCACGTGATTCCGCTTTACACCCCTGAGTGTGGCGAGTGTAAATTCTGTCTGTCTGGAAAAACTAACCTTTGTCAGCAAATTCGTGAAACACAGGGTAAAGGTTTAATGCCAGATGGCACCACACGTTTTTATAAAGACGGCGAACCGATTTATCACTATATGGGCACATCTACGTTTTCTGAGTACACCGTCTTGCCTGAAATTTCATTGGCCAAAGTGAATAAAGACGCACCACTTGAAGAAGTTTGTTTGCTTGGTTGTGGTGTGACCACGGGCATGGGTGCGGTGATGAATACTGCAAAAGTTCAAAAGGGCGATACCGTTGCTATATTTGGTTTGGGCGGCATTGGTTTGTCGGCCATTATTGGCGCCACCATGGCGGGTGCGTCGCGGATTATTGGTATTGATATTAATGAAAGCAAATATGAATTGGCGAAGCAATTGGGCGCAACCGATTGCATTAACCCAAAAGATTTTGATAAACCCATTCAAGAAGTGATTGTTGAAATGACTGAAGGTGGTGTGGACTTCTCATTCGAGTGTATTGGTAATGTCGATGTTATGCGCTCAGCCCTTGAATGTTGTCATAAGGGTTGGGGGGAATCTGTGATCATTGGTGTGGCGGGTGCTGGGCAAGAAATTTCAACGAGACCGTTTCAATTGGTGACGGGGCGAGTATGGCGTGGCAGTGCATTTGGTGGCGTAAAAGGCCGCAGTGAATTGCCGGGTATTGTTGAGCGATACTTAGCAGGTGAGTTTAAATTAAACGATTTTATTACGCATACTATGGGGCTTGAAGATATTAACGAAGCGTTTGATTTGATGCACGAAGGCAAAAGTATTCGCTCAGTCATTCATTACAATAAATAAATTTATCTAGCTTGGTGGTTTCCACCAAGCTCACTTTATTTTTGAATATGAGAATATTATGAGTTTAGAGATTGTAAGTAGCGCCAAAACATTTGACGGCTGGCATAAACAATATACCCATCAGTCAAAAATTAATCATTGCACCATGAGATTTGCGATTTTCTTGCCACCACAAACTGCAACGGGTGAAAAAGTCCCTGTGTTGTATTGGTTGTCAGGCTTAACCTGCACCGATGAAAACTTTATGCAAAAAGCAGGTGCTTTTTCTGAAGCGGCTAAATTAGGTATTGCCATTGTTGCACCGGATACCAGCCCTCGTGGTGACGGTGTGGCTGATGATGCGGATGGCAGTTACGACTTTGGTTTAGGTGCTGGGTTTTATGTGAATGCCACGCAAGCGCCCTTTAATCAGCATTACCAAATGTACGATTATGTGGTGAATGAATTGCCTGATTTAATTGAGGCTAATTTTCCGGTGACGCAACAACGTGCAATCAGTGGGCATTCTATGGGTGGCCATGGTGCGTTGAGCATTGCGTTAAAAAATTCCGATCGTTATTCGTCTGTGTCGGCGTTTAGTCCCATTGCGAATCCAATGGATTGTCCTTGGGGGCAAAAAGCGTTAAACGGTTATTTAGGTGGTAATAAGCAGGATTGGTTGCAATATGATAGCAGTGAATTGATGAAAAAAAGCAACGGTAAGCAATTACCAGCGCTGGTGGATCAAGGAGATGCCGATAACTTTTTGCAAGAGCAATTGAAACCCGAAGCGCTGCAAGTGGCCGCTAAGGTAAGTGGTTATCCATTAACCTTACGTATGCAAGCAGGTTACGACCATAGCTATTATTTTATTAGTAGTTTTATTGCCGAGCACCTGCGTTTTCATAAACAGTATTTTTAATTCAATACCGTTTAGACGTTTGTCGAAATGAATTTGGACCTATATTGTTGCATTATAAATATAAACTTAGGAGCTTCACTTTATTAGAAGTTCTCCCTTATACAGGCAGGTAATTATTCTAATTTCGGTATTGTTTCAGCGCTGACGTGACGTTTAAAGGTGGTATTTAAAAAAGAAAATATCACATCCTCAAGATTGAGGTTGTGATATTAATAGAAAATCCGCTGACCAAGTTAAGCTGTCGTCATTTTAGTGGTGTGCTTGTTAGGGAAACTGTAACGAATAATGCGCTTAACCACGCTGATATATTGCTTAAAGAAACCTGCACTATTGTAGGGGGCGCCATATTTATCACAAATTGCACGTACTTCTTTTGCCATTTCTGGGTAGTGCCTTGCGGGCACGTCTGGAAATAAATGGTGTTCCATCTGGCAACTTAAATGCCCCGTCATAATGTGAAATAAACGACCCCCTTCAAGATTTGATGAGCCGAGTATTTGGCGGTAAAACCATTGGCCTTGAGATTCATTTTTACATTCAGATTCTTTGAATGTATGGATGTTTTCGGTGAAATGGCCGCAAAAAATAATAGTGTTCGTCCACACATCGCGCAGCATGTTCGCAAAGAAATTACCGGCCAGTACCTGTAAAAAAACAGGAAAACAAATTAACGGATAAAACACATAGTCTTTAAATAATTGTCGTGCGGCTTTGTTAAAGAAAGCAGATTTTAATTCTTCACGGGAAATGGGAAGGTTACTGGTTTTACGAGGTTTGCCCATGAATATACGTTCACCAGCCACTTCGTGATAGGCGATGCCCCATTGAAAATTAAAACAAAGAGCGAGATAGGTGAAAAACTGCCAGCGATTTTTAGGTTTCCAGCGGGTGTCATCACTTAAACGTAATAAGCCATAACCAAAGTCACGATCTTTGCCGATGATATTGGTGTAAGTGTGATGTTCGTGATTATGGTAACGCTTCCATGAGGCGCTATCGCCGGCGTTGTCCCATTCAAAATTACGGCTGTTGATGTTCGGGTCGTTCATCCAATCGTATTGACCATGCATAACATTATGGCCAATTTCCATGTTGTCTAATATTTTTGCGCAGGCTAATGCTAATACACCAATAACCCAGTAAGCGGGATGTAAAAACCCTAGTACGAGTAATATACGCCCTGATACTTCACTTAAGCGCTGGATGCGAATTAGGTTGCGAATGTATTGTGCATCCGCTTTACCAACCTTTGCCATAGTGCGTTCGCGCACCGCGTTGAGTTCGTCGGCAAATTGATCAAGCTCATGTGAAGTGGGGCGTTGATCTTGGCTGTCTGCTGTTGCTATGTTGGCTTGCATATTCATATGAACCTCCTTTTATAGATCCAAAACCACGTCGTTGACGGGCACACTGATACATAATTGAATTTCTTGTGCGCCAGTATCGCTATAGGTTTTTGTTTTTGTGTTGTAAACGACACCACTTTTCTTTTGGCAAATACATTGATGACACACACCCATACGACAGCCACTAACAGGGTTGAGTTGATTGCTTTCTGCGAGTTCTAATAGTGTTTGATTTTGTTTGTTTTCAAATTGTTTGTTTGAGCGAGCAAACAACACGGCGCTGTTTTCAGCTTGTATATCAAGGCTTATTGGTTCGGGCCCAAAAAACTCATAATGTATATGGCTCGATTTAATGTTTAGCGCGTTTAGAATTTTACGGCTGAGTAATATCATGGGGCTGGGCCCACAAATATAAAAATGAGTGTCAGCGTTAAGTTGCTCTTGCAGGGCAATATGGGCAGGGCTGATGTTGCCTGTGTCTTCGCTGTTCATGAGCTTTAAATGAAAATTTTCATTTTTGTATTGCTTGAATTCTGCTTCAAATAAAAAATGCTCAGCGCTACGAGCGTAATAAAGCAGGGTGATGCTTTGAGACGTATTTTTTGCAGCTTGATTGGTATTAAGCTGCTGCAACATGGCACGAAACGGCGTGATACCGCTGCCACCCGCAATCATGCAGACTGATTGATACTCTGAGTTTAATGTGAAATCACCCATGGCACGTGAAATATTGACGATACTGTCTTGCTGCAATGCTTTTGGTAACCAAGGTGTAATCAAGCCTTTGTCTTGTATGCGAATGCTTAGTTCAATTAAGCCGGTGCGCGCGTAGTAGTTAGGGCTTGATGAGATGCTGAAATACCGACTCATCCATGCACCATTTTTTTCAACAGTGAGCTCAATGTATTGCCCAGCCTGAAAGCCCTGCCACTTTCCCTTTGGTTTTATGCTAAGGGTGTACATGTCTGTGCTTTCATGACGTATACCTTGCACGCGGCTGCGAACAAGATCGGCCCGCCAGCTTGGCAGTGCCAATTGAATAACGGGTTCGAAATAAGCACCGAAGCTGTGATGGTTGGTTAGGCTGCCCATAAACCAAGCCCATGCTTTACTGATTTTGTTTGGCGCGGTGGATTGCATGCATAGCTCCTGTTAATTCGGTAAACAAGTGTATGCTGAAAGTCTGGTTCAGTAAATAAATTTCTCTATTTTTAGTATTAAAGTGCTGTTTAAGACCCTAAATTGGAGAACACGTGTTTTTTATTCTAATGATAATAATGGGGTGTTTAATTTATACCGTTATCTTTTTGGTGGGTTTAGTGATGCGAATTTGAGTGTTTAAGCTGGGGGTTTTAATCATTAAAGGTATGAGGGTTATATGTAGGCAGATAGCTATTTGTTGCTATCTGCCTGCTGGGTTAGTCGATGGCGATGCCCACGTGCAGTTTTTCAAACCAATTTAAGAACTTTTGTACGTCATCGCCTTTAAATAGACGACCATGTTGGGGCGCCATAATGTCGATTTCTAAGTGCCTTACTCGATTAATCCAATGTTGCTTGGCGCTATCGGAGGCCATCCAGCGTTCATGGAAATAACGCATTTTGTCGGTATGGCTGTCAAAGTCCTCAACAAACAGTGGTGTGCCAGGCGGCTCGAGTGCGGCGCCGATATCGCCACTAAACAGTATTTTTGATTTTGGGTCATAGACGTGAAAGTTAGCCGAGCTATGCAGGTAGTGAGCGGGGATAAATTCAAGTTCGGTGTTGTTGAGAGTAATGCGACCGCCGTCATCATCAATGCCGCTGTATTTTATGCTGTCCATGCCAAAGTGACGAATAAAGCCTTCCCACAGCCATGACGCATGTAGTGTGGCATTGGGCAATACTTGATCCCACATTCCCAGTGACGAGATGATGTCAGGATCTTGGTGGCTGGCAAATAAGTCGGTGATGTGTTCAATGTCGACGTATTTTAAGGCCGAAGCGAGCATGGCTGAGAATATCTCAATACCACCTGGGTCCAGCAGGATACTTCGATCACCATCCACAATCATAAACTGGTTGGTGTCGATTATTTTTTCGGGCTTTTCTGGGTCTCGACCAAAAACATACCATTGGTGGCCGTTGTCATAAATTTTAAGTGCATCCATGCGAAACCTTAGTGTCTTGAAATTTTAAATTGGGTGAGTTGGTTTTGGCTAAATGTAATGTGATATTTAATGTCGTTACTAAGGCCGTCAATGGTGCTGGCCATATGTTCTAAGAGCGGCTGAAACTCGCCTGTTTGCGTGGCTTCTAGGCGAAAGGTGACGGCCACGACACTGCTTGATTGCATGTACTTGCGGATGTCGAGTAGCTGCTCGTTGAGTGCTGATAGCTGAACCCGCATTTCATTATTTAATTTACTGAGGTTCGATTCGCCCTTGTTAAGTGCTTGTTTTAACTGCGCAGTATTGGATTTTTCCATGCGTCTTGTGCTGCGGTTAACGTGTGACAAGAATGAGTTTGTGCGCCATTGGCGTACGGAGTTTTGCGAGATGATGATCGCGGATTGGTTTATGGAGCCAGAGAGGGAGATGGTTTTTCCGGCCAGTTCATCGAAGTAATCGCTAATGACTTTAAGCCCAGCAGCTTGCGCGCCCGCTCTTAGTACCATAGCTCTTGAGTTTTTTGCTGCCAGCGCCATGCGTTTTGCAATGAGGCTGGCACGAAATAGATGACCAGATATCGTGGCAGCTGCGGCGGTTTGAGATGCAATGCTTGACGTGTCTCTGCTCATCGCTGGCCTGTACTTTGTTTGAGTTATATCACTTTACTATAGCGTATCCCTTGCTCTGAGCGAGTTAGGTATTCATCGAATTCCATACAGATGCTACGGATCAATAAAATGCCCTTGTCATGTACTTGAATACCGTGAGGGCTGACACTCAATAATCCGTCTTCCTCAAAGCGTTTAAGATTTTCAAGCTCTTTGGCAAAGTGTTGTTTTGGGTCAATCTTAAAGCGCTGTTCAATGTCACCAAATTCTAGGTTGAAGTGGCAAATTAGCTGTTTAATAACCGCTTGCCTTATCTCATCTTCGTCTGTGAGGGTTAGCCCTTTATTGATAGGTAGGGCGCCCTGTTCAAGCTGGTCTTGATAAACCGTTATGTCCGTGCTGTTTTGCAGGTAGCTATGGCCAATTTGGCTAATGGAAGAAACCCCAAGCGCAACCAGATCACAATCTGGGTGAGTGGTGTAGCCTTGGAAGTTCCGATGCAGTTTACTGGCTTGTTGTGCCTTGGCTAGGCTGTCATTGGGCTTGGCAAAGTGATCCATGCCTATGTAGATGTAACCTGCTTGGGTAAGGAGTTGAATGCTATCTTGCATCATGCCCAGTTTTGTCTCTGGGCTAGGCAGGTCTTCTGTTTGTATACGGCGTTGCGGCTTAAAGCGTGTCGGTAGGTGGGCATAATTAAAGACCGAAATACGGTCAGGGCTTAGCTCGATAATATGCTGAAGTGTATTTTGGAAGCCGTCGCGATGCTGTAGTGGTAGGCCGTAGATTAAATCAATGTTGATTGATTTAAAGCCCAGTTCGCGTGCTTGCTCTAAGGTGTTTTTGGTCATTTCTAAAGGCTGAATGCGATTTACCGCTTTTTGTACCGCAGGATCGAGGTCTTGAACCCCTAAGCTGACGCGATTGAACCCAATGCTTTTTAAATGCGCCAAGGTGTCATCGCGTAGTTCGCGTGGGTCGATCTCAATCGAGAAGTCACGTTCTTCTGATGCTGATAGGTTGAAGTGTTCTGCCAGCTTATTCATCAGGCTGGTCATTTGTTCGTGGCTTAAAAATGTAGGTGTGCCACCGCCAAAATGCAATTGGTCTACTGTACGTTTGTCATCGTAGCCTTGTGCGCGAAGTTCGATCTCTTTGAAAAGCGCAGTAAGGTAAGGTTCAGCTTTTTCACGGCGTTTGGTAATGACTTTGTTACACGCGCAGTAATAGCAAACATGGGCGCAAAAAGGGATGTGTACATAAAGCGATAAGCCTTCGCCTTGTTTGTGGCTGGTTAGGCGAGCTTGTTTGTATTGTTCAATGCTAAAGCCAGGTAAAAATTGAACCGCAGTTGGGTAGGAGGTATAGCGTGGGCCAGATTTATCGTGACGCTTAATTAGGTCAATGTCCCACTGGATATTAGTTTGAATAGTCATGGCATATCCGCACGTTAAAATTGCCTTATGTTAACAAGGCATAAGCGTTTGGATATTGTTTCAGGTCAAGCCAGTAGGGCTAATCGGCGCTGCTGGCTTATTAATTTTGGGTTGTTAGAAGTAACTTTGCATCGGTACGCTGCACCATTTGCCGCCAGCGCAAATGGCTTTCACCCAGAGGCGATGTTTGATGCGATTAACCTTACGTTCTTTAGGCGCCATCATTTGTAAACCAGCAAGGGTTTGGTCGTTGGGATAGATAGTCGGGTCGCTAAGGATTTCGTCATCAACGTATTGTTGGGCATTTAGCATCGGGCTGGGATACGCCGTGTAGTTTGAGTTTCTGCCAGATACTTGTGCTGACATCATGAAGTCAATGAAGGTGTAAGCCATGTTTTTATTGGGTGCATTTTTAGGAATAGCCATGATGTCGATCCACATGGCGGCACCTTCTTTTGGAATGACGTACTGAAGGTTTGAGTTCTCAGCTACTTCCGTCAGTATGTCGCCTGAATAGCCCACCCCCAAACAGATTTTATTGTCTTTTAAATCATCCGTATATTGCGTGCTGTGCAGGTAATTAATATCGGCGATGGTTTCTTTTAGTAGCTCGCCGGCGGCTTGAAGCTCGCTTTTCGAGCTGGTATTAATCGAATAACCAAGATATTTAAGAGCAGCGGCAAAAATTTCATCACGTTCGTTCACTAAACCGATGCCACATTGCATGAGTTTTTTACGCTGAGCGCTGTCAAATAATAACCCCCACGATTGGTTGCTAGTATCAATACCGACTTTTTTTGCCTGTTGTACATTAATGCCTATGCCAGTTGTACCCCACATGTAAGGAATGCTGTAGACGTTGCTCGTGTCGAGTAATTCAAGCCCATTCATGACGACAGGATTTAAACCGGTTAGGTTTTTAAAGCGTGCTTTATCAAGGGGAATGATGAGATCGTTATCAGCCATGATTCGAATAATAGAAGACGCTGGGAAAATAACGTCGTATTGATTTTTTGGATCAAAAAATAGGGTGGTGAATTCATCGACACTATTGAACTCTGAATATTCGATGCGAACATTGTTGGCTTGCTCGAATTCTTTTAGTACGTCTGGGTCAATGTATTCACCCCAGTTTAAAACACGTAATGTTTGGGGGGCGTTTTCGGCTTGGCAATTAAAGACGCTGATCAACAGTGTGAGTATAAACAGCACTCTTATAAGTTTGTTCATTGGGATCTCGGAGGTGGGTTATAAAGTAGGGTTTTATGTGCCAGTTTTGTCGACGGGCGAGTATGGGATAAATGCATCTATTGTCGTTATTTAACCAATGAAAAAGATATACCCCCTAGGGCATATTTTTACTATAAACCCGCAGTTTTATTCGGTTTTTTGTGATCTGGTTCTACTTAGTGGTAGCTTGTGGGCGTTATGGGTCTGGACTTCCACGGGTATCGTTATGAAATGGATTGCTTAAATTAAATACACGAGGTGTTTGACCCTAAGGCAAAAGCCAGCATATATTGCATGGCTGGGTTTATTGAAGGGAGGGTGGTGCCAGTGCAACAGGATCAGCTACAGGCGTACCATGTTTATGTGTCAGGCAAAGTGCAGGGTGTTTACTATCGTGCCTCTACTGCTAAAAAAGCCCAGCTACTTGGTTTGTCGGGTTGGGTCAAAAACTTAACCGATGGTCGTGTGGAGTTATTTGCTCAAGGCCCAGTAGAATCCCTAGAGCAATTATTGAGCTGGTGCCAAAAAGGCCCAATTTTGGCCAAAATAAGTGACATTGAATATGAAATGGCGCAAGTAGATGCAAATATGGCGCAGTTCGAGGTCATGCGCTGACTTTCCTGTCAGCCTTTAGCCTGTTAATCTTATGGCATCATTCATCACTTAAAAATAATAATAATGAATTCAAAAATATACGCATATTCCCTAGTTTTAGTCTCGCTTTTTGCCCTAACCATTACGGGCTGCAGTTCTATGCCGGGTGCTTTAGAAGGTAACGATTTAAGCCATTTGAGCCTGCGCGATAAACGCATGGCGGATAGCAAGGTGCAAGTGCTTGATGCACAGCCAAAATCAAGTAATTCATTAGGGCAGGTGAGTACTAAACGTTGCCAAAGCTCTATGTTCAGTGAAGCCCCTGAAGAAAAGACTTTAATTGTTGATATGAAAGCCGAAGCCTATCGTCTAGGAGCGAATGCCATTAGTAATGTGAAGATTGAACAGCAAGGTGCAGTAGGTGATGGTTGTTGGAATGTATTTACAGCAACCGCGAACATGCTGGTTGTGGAATAAGATATAAGCATGCATCAGTGAATAAATAGCCAGCTAAATGCTGGCTTTTTTGTGTTTGTTATTAAGGCTAAGCCTCCTGGTAACCTTTAGGTCCTTTGCCTTGTATAAAAAACGCAAAGGCTAAAATCTCGGCCACTAAACGGTACAGCTCAGGTGGAATGTTATCGCCTATGCTGAGCGCACTCAGTTGCTCTAGTAGTTCTGGGTTTTCATAAATTGGAATGCCTGCTTCATAGGCGAGATTCACCAGTTCGTTCGCTTTTTCACCGAATCGTTTTTCGCTGATCACTGGCGCTTGGCCGCCATCATAAAATAACGCGAGAGCTTGTTCGATTTCATGATTAGGTATTTCGTTATTCATGATTCAACCTGCTATGTGTGAACATCAATTAGCGACTGCTGAATTGGTTGGTGCAGTTGCTTGGGTGCGCCGTGTTTACTTGAAACGCTATCAACTTTAAAGCCGGCCTGCTCCAGTTTGGTTTTAATTAGCGGGATGTTTTCGTGTAAATATTTAAGTTGCTGTGATTCGCTGGCCCATAGTGTGACGGCTAACTGCTCTTGTTTTAGATGACTTTCAATGGCAAATGCCTGATCGGTTTGCTGAGCAAAACGCAGTATGAGATGCCAACCGTTCGTTTTTTCGGATTCATTATTGGGTTGTGCGTGTTGTTTGCACTCAAATTCACACCACTGGAGTTGGTTTTGGTGAATATAGGGCAAAGAAAGCTGAAACTGGCTGTTGTCTTGCGCTTGTAAAAATCGGTTTTGAATTTGATCGTGGGTTAATTTCGATAAATTTTGGGTAATGCTGAGCAACTGGCGCAGCAGTGTGGTTTCACTGTCGTTTTGATTAAAGCTATTTAATAAAGCGGAAAGCGTTTGCTGTAATTGAGGCTGTACCGCTAATGGCTTTGGCCAAAGGCTTTCACCTTGGTTGTCGGTACTTGCTTTAGGCATCATGAGCAGTGTTAGCCATTGGGTTAAGTCTTGAAATGTTTTAACGGAGGCCCCTGGGTGTGCACCCTGTGTGAGGGTGGATGACCAATTAGGAATAAAACGGTCTTTACGTTGCAATAACTGTTTCCCCAGTTGCTCTAATAGTTGATTTTGGTTTTGGATTAACCAGCTTTTATGGTCATGTTTTAACTCGCTAGTTTGAGTGGTGTTCGTCTCTTTTGGGCTGAGAGAATTTTGAATATCATTTAATAAGGTTGTCGTGGTTGTAAGCGTTTGATGAGAGGTGTGTGATGCGGTGCTTAATTGTGATGCAGTGCCTGCGGCATTGTTTGAATGATTGATTTTTTGCTGAAACTGACTGACCCATTTTTGAATGCTCTGTTCTACTTGGCTGATTTTGCTATGCATGCTTGTACTCATGCTACTGTTTGTTGTACTGCTTTGATTAAGCTGTTTTTGAGGTGCTTGCATTGCTCCTGCCGTTTGCGACTGAAGAAGCTGAGTCAATTTAGATTCAAAGTTTTGCCCACTGTTTATAAGCGCTTGTTGTAAAGTGTGAGCAGCAAGAGGGAGTGTGCTTTTTAATGTGGTGTTGGGTAAAGAGGTAAAAGTGAACCCAGTACGTGCATCTTGCGTAGAACGTTCATGAGTGGTCATTAGAGGAATAGGTTTTAATGAGAAATTTTGCGAACTGAATTGCGAGCGAAATTGGTTAAGCAGTGCAGGGTTTTGTTCGCGCTGAATGGTGAGCCTTCCCTCTGGGGTTTGCCCCAATAATACTTGGCTGTTAGCGGGTAAGGGGCGATCAGATAAAATGCTAATAGGGCCTTTGACGCTGAGTAGTTTTATTAAGACTAACTTTAGGCTGTCTGTTAAGGCGGCGTCGTTACCTAGGCTTTGAGCAAGATTGGCGATATTCAGTTTTTCGCTAATCCCTGAATGTGGTATTTGGCTTTGGCTGATAGTGGGTGCTTTTGGTTGGCTGCCTATTAATAAAGCCAATTGATTAAGCACTTGCAGGTTCTGCTTGTCTGAAAGTATTTGGCTGGATTCCACGTTTGCCCAAGTGTTTATTAATGCTTGAATGGACTTAGGCACGGCTTGGCCTGATGCGCTTGCACTTGCCTGCTGAGTGCCCTGAGTGGGGGGCTGGCTGGGTGAAGATGAATTCACATTGATTGTAGGTTCGCTGGGTAGTTTCATTAAACCGTCAATTTTTAAGGAATCTGCCGTCAATACGCTTTATTTTGTATATAATGCCGCGCGTATTTGGTTTGTACATCGTTTATATCGGCCAGATATCAGATGAATTAAGTAATGAGTATAGAGGTTGTGTGTAAAACCTCATGAATTAGGAGCTTTTGTGCCTGAATTGGACAAACAAAATACGTTGCAAGTACCGACTGCTTTAATAAGCGGTCGTGGATTGCTGTGTGAGCGTGATGATCGTGTTTTGTTCAGTGATCTTAATTTTGATTGGCATACAGGCCAAATTGTCCGCATCTGTGGCGCGAATGGCTCAGGTAAAAGTACCTTGATTCGCATTTTGTTGGGGTTAAGCGCTTCATACGAAGGTGACTTGTACTTTAATGGCAAGCCAATGCAGGCTGCTTGTTACGATTTTCGCAGTGAACTTTTGTACCTTGGTCATCAAGTTGGGACTAAGGCGAGTTTAACCCCAGAAGAAAATTTGAAA
The DNA here is from genome assembly GCA_047621325.1 of Oceanicoccus sp. GTDB lineage: Bacteria > Pseudomonadota > Gammaproteobacteria > Pseudomonadales > Oceanobacteraceae > Bermanella. The sequence goes on along the minus strand of JBLHLT010000017.1, from coordinate 40,437 downwards.
TGGCTATGTCCATACGCCAGCAAGGTCGATATTTATGGCGCACTGGCAAAAGTAGGGCTTAGCGGCTTTGAAGATGTGCTGGCTCAAGGTTTGTCCGCTGGTCAACAGCGCAGGGTAGCCTTGGCCCGATTGTATTTAGAACCTAAGCGCATCTGGATTTTAGATGAACCGTTCACGGCCATTGATAAAGACGGTGTTGAGCAGCTAGAACAGCATATTATTGAACATGCACAAAACGGTGGTTTGGTTGTTTTGACGACGCATCACCAGCTGGCGGTTGATGTGCAAGAACTGGTTTTAGGGGCGCAAACGGCCTCGGAGGCCATTAACTAATATGGCGCAGACCTCATCTTTAATGGCGTTATTCAAACGTGATTTACTCATTGCGTTTCGTAACCGTGGCGAGCTGCTTAACCCGCTGATGTTTTTCTTGATGGTGACCAGTTTGTTTCCATTAGCAGTCACTCCCGACCCGAAATTCTTAGGTTTAATTGCCCCAGGTATTATTTGGGTGGGCGCACTGCTCGCCACCTTGTTGTCTTTAGATTTAATGTTTAAGAGCGACTATGAAGACGGCAGCCTTGAGCAAATGTTATTACTGCCCCAGCCCACATTATTATTTGTCATGGTTAAAACGCTGCTGCATTGGTTAACCGCAGGGTTGCCGTTGACCCTAATGGCCCCGTTGTTAGGTGTCATGCTGGCGTTACCAGAAGGCGGGTATTGGCCGTTAATATGTAGCTTGTTATTGGGCACACCTATTTTGAGTTTATTAGGCTCTATTGGCGCAGGTTTAACCGTTGGGTTGAAAAAAGGCGGTATGCTGATGCCATTATTGATATTGCCCTTGTATATCCCCGTTTTAATTTTTGCGGCAAGCTCGGTACAAGCCGGTGTAGACGGTAATAGTTACACGGGGCATGTAGCATTTTTAGGGGCTTATTTAGCATTGATGTTGGTATTAGCACCAGTTGCCAGTGCAGCGGCTTTAAGAATCTCCATCGCCCGCTGACGCTAAATTGTGTTTATTTGAATTTTGTTTACAAGGTCGTTTTATATGTGGACTGCACTTAAAAGGCTCTACCATCAACTGGGTTCACCAAAGTGGTTTTATGAAATCACGTCGCGTTGGTCACCTTGGTTTTTATGGCTCGGTACTGCGCTCATGTTGGTGGGTGTGGTATGGGGTTTGGCATTTGCGCCTGCTGATTACCTGCAAGGCAATAGCTTTCGTATTATCTATATCCATGTGCCTGCGGCGCTGTTGAGCCAGAGCGCCTACATAATGATGGCGGTTGCAGGGTTGATTGGCCTAGTGTGGAAAATGAAAATGTCGTTTGTGGTGGGTAAAACCATTGCACCCATTGGAGCGAGTTTAGCGATTGTTGCGTTAGTGACGGGTGCTATTTGGGGCAAACCCACTTGGGGGACTTGGTGGGTTTGGGATGCTCGTTTAACGTCCATGCTAATATTGTTGTTTTTATATATGGGTGTGATGGCGATTTATAACGCCATCGAAAGTGAGGAAATGGCTAACAAGGCCGCAGCGGTGTTAGCATTGGTGGGCAGTATTAATATCCCTATCATTAAATACAGTGTCGAATGGTGGAATACATTGCATCAGCCTGCCACCATCACGCTCACCAAGAAGCCCACAATGGCACCTGAAATGTTCATTCCTTTGGTGTTGACCATAATCGGATTGTATTGCTGGTTTGCGGTTTGGGTGTTTGCGCGCACACGAAATGAAATATTATGGCGTGAACGTCGAACTAAATGGGTAAAAACCCTTCTTAGCACCGGAGCGAATCATTGATGTTTTTTGAAAGCTTCTCAGAATTTCTGCATATGGGCGGCCATGGACTCTTTGTTTGGTTAAGTTACGGCATAGCTGGCTTAATTATCGTACAAAACTTCATCAGCCCTATGCTTACTCGAAAAAAAGTCATTAAAGATATTGAGCGCCAGATGCGCCGGGAGCAGAAGTAATGCATCCACAACGTAAGCAAAAGTTATTTATTATTTTATTCATGCTAGGGGGGATCACGTTAGCGGTGAGTTTGATGTTAGTTGCTTTAAAAGAAAACATTAACTTGTTTTATACCCCGCAACAAATTGCTGCCGGTGAAGCGCCGCTAAATCGAACTATTCGTGCGGGTGGTATGGTGGTTGAGGGGAGTGTGAGTCGAGCTAAAGATGGCTTGACGGTGCAGTTTGATGTGACCGATGGCAAGGATGTTGTGACCATTCAATATGAAGGCATTTTGCCAGACCTATTTCGCGAAGGGCAGGGCATTGTGGCACTGGGTCAATTAAATAAAGAAAACATTTTTGTGGCATCCGAAGTACTGGCCAAGCACGACGAAAACTATATGCCGCCAGAAGTGGCGGATGCGCTAGAAAAAGCCCATGAAAGTGGTACTCAAGACGTTAAAAGCGCTCGTTACTAATTTAGGAGAAAAAAATGTTACCTGAGTTAGGTCACTTTGCGCTGATATTGGCGTTGGTTTTTGCGTGTTTACAGAGTGTTATCCCATTGATGGGCACGGCGACAGGCCGTACTCAATGGATGGTGATGAGTCGCCCATTAAGCTGGGGGCAATTTTTATTTTTGTTGATCTCATTCGTTGCGTTAGCAGCGAGTTTTGTGAATGACGATTTTTCTGTGGCCTATGTGGCCAACAATTCAAATAGTTTATTGCCAGTACAATATAAAATCAGTGCGGTATGGGGCTCACACGAAGGCTCTTTGCTACTGTGGATTTTATTATTAAGCGTTTGGACGGTGGCCGTGAGTATATTCTCACGTAATTTACCCATTGATATCTTAGCCCGTGTGCTTGCCATTATGGGGTTAATCGGTGTGGGCTTTTTGCTGTTCACGTTATTTACCTCAAACCCATTTGAGCGCGTATTACCTAATATTCCACTAGACGGCCAAGATCTTAATCCGCTGTTACAAGATTTTGGTTTAATCGTTCATCCGCCAATGTTGTACATGGGTTATGTTGGATTTTCGGTAGCGTTTGCGTTTGCACTTGCTGCCTTGTTGAGTGGTCGTTTAGATGCAGCTTGGGCTCGTTGGTCTCGACCTTGGACAACCGTTGCATGGGCATTTTTAACTGCCGGTATCGCGTTGGGTAGTTGGTGGGCGTATTACGAACTTGGCTGGGGCGGATGGTGGTTTTGGGACCCTGTTGAAAACGCATCGTTTATGCCTTGGTTAGTGGGTACGGCTTTGATTCACTCCTTGGCGGTGACAGAAAAACGCGGCGCGTTTAAAAGCTGGACAGTGCTGCTGGCGATATTTGCATTCAGTTTAAGTTTGCTGGGAACCTTCTTAGTGCGCTCTGGTGTGCTTAACAGTGTACATGCATTTGCCAGTGACCCTGATCGTGGTTTGTTTATTTTAGCCTTGTTGATTATTTCGATTGGCGGCTCATTGTTAATTTATGCCTTAAAGGCACCTACCGTTGTTGCGAGGGTTAGTTTTTCTTGGCTGAGCAAAGAGAGTTTATTGCTGCTTAACAATGTGTTGCTTATCGTGACGTGCGCCATGGTCTTGCTGGGTACGCTTTATCCTATGGTAGCCGATTATTTCTTTGATCAAAAAATTAGTGTAGGCGCGCCGTTTTTTAATCTATTTTTTGTACCGCTTATGTCGGTGCTGATGTTATTTATCAGCCTTGGGTTTATTAGTCGCTGGAAAAAAACAGATGCTAAATGGTTGGCGTCGCAGCTTTGGCCAGCCGCAGTGTTTACCGTTGTATTGTCTCTGGTTTTCCCGTTTATTTATGGCGTGCAATACACGTGGCAAATCGTTGTGGGTGTTGCGTTAAGTTCATGGGTGATTAGCTCTACCTTGTTAGACATATATCGTAAATCGAAATCTAAAAACGGCATGTTGGCAGGACTTAGAAAATTAAGTTTAAGTTATTACGGCATGGTTACCGCTCATATGGGCGTGGCAATTACCGCTATGGGTATCTGTATTGTTAGTAATTACACACAAGAACATGATGTGCGTGTTGTACCTGGCGATACGGTTGATGCATCTGGCTATCATTTCATCTTTGATGGCGTGAAAAAAGTCAGGGGCCCTAATTACATTGCTGATGAAGGCCAGATTCGTGTGTTCTATAACGATGAATATTACACAACTATGAAACCGCAAAAACGCCATTATAAAGTTCAGCGCAACATGATGACAGAAGCGGATATTGATGCCGGTTTATTCAGAGATTTATATGTGGCGTTAGGTGAATCTTTAGAAGGCGATGCTTGGGCTGTGCGTATTCACTACAAGCCTTATGTTCGTTGGTTGTGGTTAGGTGCAATTTTCATGGCACTGGGTGGTGTTTTAGCTGTGTGTGATAAGCGTTATCGTTTATCCCGTGCAACGCGATCTAATTAATAAGGGTTTGATTATGAAACGTTGGGCATTATTTATACCCTTTATTATTTTTACTTTATTAGGGTTTTTATTATGGCGTGGCCTGTATTTAGACCCTAAAGATGTGCCGTCTGCTTTGGTTGATAAACCGTTTCCGTTGTTTTCACTACCAACTTTGGTAAGTGGCGAAACAAAAACGCAGGCTCATCTACAAGGTGATGTACACCTTGTGAATGTGTGGGGTACTTGGTGCATAAGCTGTAAAGTCGAACATCCATTTTTGGTTAAGTTGGCGAAAGAAGGTGTTCGTATTATTGGTGTTAACTATAAAGATGAAAACGATGCGGCGCGCCAATGGTTGACAGATTTAGGTAACCCATATGTATTTTCGGTGGACGATGAGGCCGGTACCTTATCGATGGACTTAGGCGTAACAGGTGCACCTGAAACCTTTTTCGTCGATGCAAATGGTGTTGTGCGTTATAAGCATCAAGGCCCTATCACTCAAGGTAACTGGGCACCTTTAGAAAAAATATGGTTGTCATTAGTGAATGAAACAAAGCAAGTGGAGCAACCATGATGAAATACGCTGCGCTAGTAGTGGTTATGCTGTTTAGTCATATTGGTTATGCCATGGTTGATGGGCATGAGTATATTTTTGATGAAGGCAGTACGTTAGAAAATCATAATCGAGCCGAATTATTTCAAAAGCTGGCTGAAGAGCTACGTTGCCCAAAATGTCAAAATCAAAACCTGTCAGATAGTAACGCCATGATTGCGGGTGATTTGCGTCGTGAGTTGTATCAGCAAGTGAAATCAGGCAGTGATGGAGACACTATTATTGATTTCATGGTGAATCGTTACGGTGAATTTGTTTTATATCGCCCAAAAATGAGCACAATGACATACGTTTTATGGTTTGGACCAGTGGCTTTGTTGTTGTTGGCTTTAGTTTGTTTGATTTTCATTATACGCAAGCGTAAACAAGGCCAAGAAGCGGTAGAGCATTTAACGGCTGATCAACAAAAGCGAATTGATGAATTATTAGCAAAAGATAAAGGGGATGACCATGTTTGATTTATGGTTAGGAATCGCTGCGTTATTAGTATTAGCCGTGGTGGTGATGTGCTTGCCTTTATTTTTATCATTACGGGGCAGTAAGCTTGAAAGGCAACAAAGTAATGTTGTCATTTATAAGTCGCAGTTAGCTGATTTAGAATCTGATTTTGAAAACGGGCGAATTGATCAAGCTGAATATGAAGGTTTAAGTCAGGAGATTAAACTGAATTTGTTGGCGGATACTCAAGATGAAGAAGTATCTCAGGTTTCGAATTCAGGTAAATGGATATTCATTCCATCTTTGGTTGTTATTTTTGTGGTCAGTGTTGGCTTATATTTAAAATTGGGTTCAGAGAATGAGCTGGCGATTACCCAATTGTTGCAAAAAAGTGGGCAGGCGAATTTTAGCGAAGAAAATGCGTTAGATTTAATTGCACGCCTTGATGTGCAAACCCAAAATACACCTGACGATATTGAAATGTGGTATTTGTTAGGGCGTTTGAATTTCGACTTAGGGCAATTTGATCAGGCGGTGGTTGGATTTACCCAAGCTTTGCAATTACTATCGGTTGATTCAAAGCAAGATCAAGCGGTTGCAATGGCACAGCTGGCACAAGCTCAATTTTTCGCAAATGATCGCAAGCTAGATGCAGCCACTGAGTCACTACTCAAAGACGTGTTGGCGATTAACCCTAATGATGAAACCTCATTAGGTCTGCTGGGCGTAGCTGCTTACGATAGTAAGCGTTATGTCGAGGCGGTGTCGTATTGGCAGCGACTCATTAGCATGATGCCTGTGAATAATCCAAACGTGGCGGCGATTCAAGGTGGCATTAATAAAGCGTTGCAGTATATGAGTGCTAAAGAGCGAACGGAAATCGAAAAGCAACAAGTGGTTGTTCAGCCTGCCGCGATACAAGTGACGGTGAATGTCGCTCAAAATATGATTTCTAAATTACCAAAAAATGCCGATTTGTTTGTTTTAGCAAAAGCAGAAAACGGCCCGCCAATGCCGCTTGCTGTGCAGCGTATTAATGTAAAACAGTGGCCAGTGACGGTAACGCTTGATGATTCTATGGCGATGATGCCTGCGTTGCGTTTGAGTCAATTTAAAAATGTGGTGATTACCGCTCGCATTAGTAAAAGTGGTGTTGGTAATGCGAAGGTGGGTGATCTACAAGGTTTGAGTGCTGTTATTAGTAGTCGCACTAAGCGTGTTTCAGTGCAAATTAACGATGTCGTAAAATAGGCTGTAACTTTCGTGTATCAAGCTGACGCGCCACGAAAACCGTATCTTGCAAAGGGCAGTAATGTTAAACGCTGCCCTGATTGCTTAATGGCAGATGGCTATTGCTTGTGCTCGCATAAACAAAGTGTGCAACAGGACGATTCAGTGCCTGTTCATATTTGTTTGTTGATGCACAAAGAAGAAAGTTATAAACCCAGTAATACGGGTCGTTTAATTGAACATATTTTACCTGACTACACCCATCGTTTTTATTGGCATCGCACCGAGCCAGACCCAGAATTTTTAGGCTTACTAAAAAACCCTAAATACCAACCTTATATTATTTTCCCCGGTGACCGAGGGGGGTATGACGAACGAGTTGTTAGCAGTGCTTCCCGTGATGATAATAAAATTCCTTTGTTTATTATTTTAGATGGCAGCTGGCGACAAGCGGGGCGCATGTTTCGGTTAAGTGATTATTTACAAAGCTTGCCTGTGTTACCGCTCTCGACTCAAAGACATAGCCGCTATAAGTTACGTAAAGCGCCTGATGAGTTTCATTTGTGTACGGTTGAGGTTGCTGTAGAATTATTGCAGCAGCATGCGCAAGGGGTTGCTGCGCAGGCTTTAGATGACTATTTTTCTATTTTTAATGAGTTATACGCACAGTCCCGACGCCAACAAAAAGCCAGTCTACCTTCGTAAATATAAACGTACTGACTAACGGCAAGCCAGTTTAAATACGTGGAGTATTTCTTGGCTAGCCTGTTGTAAATCCTCTTTTTCTAAATGTCCCCTTAAACCGTCTAGGCTCGCTAAAATTAAAATAGCGAGTTTTCTGGGTTTTATGCCAGTTTTTTCTAGCGATAACGTTTTTTCTTTTTCTGCCTTGGTCAGTACATCTGACAGCATGTTTTCAATGTCTTGTCTCGCTTGAGAAAAAATGTCTTGGGCTACATGTTGAACATGGTATTTAAGATCGTTCAAAATGTGTTGGTTGCTGACTTCTTCAAATGTTGGGTTCAGCCAAGTTTGCATAATTAAACCAATGGTTGCCCAGCATTCAAGTTGCTGCGCCAAAATAGGCTGGCAAGCATTGTTAGCCTTCAATTGATATTGATGAAACACCTGCCTAAACGCGTCATCTTTGTTTTTAAAGTATTTATGTACAGTTGCCCGTGAATAGCCTGCATATTCACTAATCAGCGTCATATTGCTGGCTTTGTAGCCATGTTGGAAAAAGCATTGTCTTGCACCGGCTAGGACTTTTTGCTCGGTTTTTAGGGTCAATGGGATTACCTGATTATTCATTGTTGCAAATATAGATAGGTGTTTTACGTTTTATACACCCTTGTATTGACAGATTAACACTATGTGTAAACCTGTCAATATGCTACAAATACGCACCGAAAATTTAGTGGCTGGCCTAACGATGAGCCACGACTATGCTTAGATGGATTAATCTGGAGATAAACACATGGGATATAAGGGATCAATTTTAGCCTTATTGATCATAACTGCGTTAGTGGGTTGTGGTGATGGTGCTGAAATACAAGAAGCTCAAGAAAAGGCGGTTGTTGTACAGCTGGCTGAGGTTAAAACAGCGACTACCGAACATGAGTTTACGTTTCCTGCGAAAGTGATGGCGAAAACCACGGTTGATTCTGCGTTCAGAGTGAGTGGTCGTTTAGAATCGATTAATTTACCTGAAGGCAAGACCATTAAAAAAGGCACGGTGATTGCTCGTTTGGATCCAGAGCCGTTTGAACGAGCCGTACGTATGGCAGAAGTCAGGTTGAAGCAGGCGCAGCTTGAGCTTAAGCGCGTTAGAGCGATTGCAACCAAAGGTATTGGTTCGGAAAAGTCCGTTGATAATGCCGAGGTGAGTTTTGAGCTTGCGGAAATTGAGCTTGAAGATGCCAAAGCAAATTTAGAATACAGCGTATTAAGAGCGCCATTTAATGCATTGGTTTCAAAGCGCTTAATTGAAAATAAAGGGTTTATTAATCCGGGGACACCGGTTGCCCGTTTACAAGATTTGTCGCGTATACATTTTCAGTTTGATATCCCTGAGCGCTTAGTGAATCAATATAGCCGCTCTCAAATCGCAAAAGCAACAGCCTACATTGATGGTGCTATTAATAAAGAATTTGAAATTGAGTATGTTGAGTACTCAAGTGAGCCAGACCCTGTAAGTCAAACCTATGCAGTGGTTTACGCGATGGACGCTTTAAAAGGGGTTGAAGTGACACCAGGGGTGCGTGCCACTGTGACGCTTAAAGGCAATGATGACAAAATGCCCCAAGTATTAGGTGTACCAGTGAGTGCACTTGTTACGGGCACTGATAAAACAATGTCGGTTTGGGTTTACGACGAAAAAACAGAACGCATAAACAGTAAACGTGTGACGGTTGGACCTATGGTTAAAGGCTGGGTTGCAGTGTTAGCTGGTTTAGAGAAAGGCCAGAAAGTTGTTTCAGCGGGCGTGACCAACATGAAAGAAGGGCTGTTAGTTCGCCCTTACAGCATGCAATAAGGGGCTGATTATGGATATCGCAAAAGCGTCCATTAGAACGCCCGTAAATACTTGGTTATTAGTGATTATTTGTTTCATAGGTGGCTTGATCGGTTTAACCGAAATAGGTCGCTTAGAAGACCCTTCATTTACCATTAAACAAGCAATGGTGGTGACTGCTTACCCAGGTGCCAGTGCCGAGCAAGTTGAAAAAGAAGTGACCGAGCCACTTGAGACTGCGATTCAGCAGATGTCACAAGTGGAAGAAGTGAAGTCGGTTTCCAAGCCTGGTGTGTCTGAAATTACCGTAGAAATGAAACCAACATTTGATGGTGATGCGTTACCTCAAATTTGGGATGAGTTACGTAAGCGCATGGGGGATGCTCAAAATGCATTGCCAACGGGTGTGCGTCCTATTCAGGTTGTTGATGATTTTGGCGATGTATACGGTTTGTATTATGCGCTAACGGCACCGGACTTTTCGCCGTATCAGTTACGTGAATTTTCACGAGTGATCCGTCGTGATTTATTGACTGTGCCGAATGTTACTAAGGTGGCCGTTGAGGGCGTGCTTAAGCAACAAATAACAGTGCATATTGATACCTCTCAATTAGCGAATTTGGGTGTGTCATTGCCCGATGTGAAAAATGCGTTGGCGTATAGTTTACGTCCTTATGGCAGTGGGCGATTGCATGTAGATGGTCAACGTATTCGTATTCCGGTTGGTGGCGTTGACTCCCATGTGGATGCTATTGAAAATATTACCTTGGGCTTGCCCGGTTCCACTAGTCAAATTCGAATCAAAGATATTGCTCAGGTGACATTCGATGTGGTGGATATTCCTGATGTATTGATTCGCCATAATGGCCAAGCCGCCATCACGTTAGCAGTGGCCGCTAATATTGACGCCAATGTGGTGGAAGTGGGTATTGCTGTACGTGAACGAATTAACCAAATTCTCGCGCAGTTACCTTCAGGTATTATTCTTCAACCAATTTATGACCAAGCCCAAGTGGTTGATGAAGCCGTTAGTGGTTTTATCACAAACTTAATTATGTCTGTGGCAGTGGTGATTGCGACCTTGTGTTTATTCATGGGCTGGCGCGCGGGTATCGTGGTTGGAGCCGTGCTACTGTTAACGGTACTCGGCACTGTTTTAGTTATGTGGCTTTACGGTCTTAATTTACAGCGTATTTCTTTAGGTGCGTTAGTGATTGCCATGGGGATGTTGGTAGACAATGCAATTGTAGTTGCTGAGGGCATGATGCTACGAATGCAAAAAGGCTACAACGCAATCGATGCGTCTAGTTATGTAGTGAAACAAACGCAGTGGCCATTACTGGGTGCGACGGCAATTGGTATCGCTGCTTTTTCTGGTATTGGTCTATCGAATGACGCAACTGGCGAGTTCTTATTTTCCTTGTTCGCGGTTATCTTAATTTCTTTGTTACTGTCTTGGATATTAGCCATTACCGTCGCGCCTTTATTTGGTTCTTACTTTTTTCAAGTCGGTGACAAAGGTGATGAAGACGCATTCACTAGCTCGCTACATAAAACCTATAAGCGTTATTTGCTAAAGGCGTTGAATAACCGTGGGAAAACAGTTTGGTTACTCATTGGTGTAACGTTAATCAGTTATATGAGTTTTGGTTTTGTTAAGCAGGGATTTTTTCCAGCGTCCAATACGCCGATTTATTACGTGCATTATTGGGGGCCGCAATCTCGAGATATTCGTGAAACGGCTGAGTTTATGGTTCAAGCGGAATCGTTTGCTCAACAGTATGAAGAAGTGGCTGCGGTAACGACATTTATCGGTAAGGGTGCTACTCGCTACACGTTGACCTATGCGCCTGAGCAGGCAAATGAAAGTTACGGTGTGATGATTATCCGCACACATGAACGAGACCAAATCCCAGAGCTTATGGCCCAGCTAACGCAGCAGCTACAAGCGAATGACCCTGATGCTCGAATTTATAATACGCGAGTTATTTTTGGGCCAGGTGTTGGGGCAAAACTGGAAGCGCGCTTTATGGGGCCGGATCAAACGGTATTACGACAATTAGCCCATGAAGCTGAAGAAATGTTAAAAGCAGATGGTGAGTTATTAGATATTCGCCAAAACTGGCGACAAAAAGAACTGATATTGGTGCCACAATACGATGAATATGCGGCTGGTGTTGCAGGGGTAACCCGTGCTGATTTTTCTGATGCGGTACAATTTTCTAGCAATGGTTTGAAGTTGGGTAAGTTACGCGACGGTGATTACAGTTACGACATTATTGCTAAGGCGCAAGCGCCTCACGAAACAGAGCAAGAAAAAGATGAATTACAGCAACTGCAAGATGCACTGGTATGGAGTCAATATCAGCGCAGCTATGTGCCTGTTCGTCAGATTAGCCCTCAAATGCAAATAGAATCAGAAGGCGTGCTAATTCATCGTCGTGATCGTATTCGTAGTATCAGTGTGTATGCAGAGCCGGGCGTGGATGATACGGCTGCCTCAGCGCTAGGACGAATTCGCCCCAAAATTGAAGCTATTCCGTTACCAGATGGCTACAGCATTGAGTGGGGTGGCGAATATGAGAGTGCAGGGAAAGCGCAAAAAGCCCTTGGTGGTGGTTTACCTCTTAGTTTCTTAGTGATGATACTGATTACGATATTCTTATTTGGAACGGTTCGTGAACCATTGATTATATGGTTAATTATCCCTATGGCTGTTTGCGGCGTAGTGGCAGGATTATTAATCGCTGATTTACCATTTGGGTTTATGTCGCTACTCGGTTTCTTGAGTCTATTTGGAATGTTGATTAAAAACGCCATTGTTTTAATTGAAGAGATCGATATTCAAATTGAAACCGGCATGGATAAATTTGAAGCCATTGTTGAGGCGAGCTTGAGTCGTCTTCGTCCTGTGTCATTGGCGGCTATCACAACTATATTGGGAATGGCGCCGTTGCTTACAGATGCATTCTTTGCGGATATGGCTGTAACCATTATGGGTGGGCTTGCATTTGCGACTATTTTAACCATGATCGCTGTGCCTGTTTTATATAGTTTATTTTATAAGATTAAAGATAAAGCATAGTGGGTGTGTTATAGATCAAAAGGGTTCTTACTGATTTGAGAACCCTTGTATTTTAAAGGTCGCATGCGGCCTTTTTATTTGCTTGGAATATAGTGCTATAACAGGTCACATTTAAATTATAAGGAATAGTTATGTCAGTTCATGAGAAAATTAATTACGTTGAATTGCCTGCCAGTGACTTAGAAAAAGTGAAAGCTTTTTTTACTAGTGCATTCGCATGGAAATTTACGGATTATGGGTCTGAATATACAGCGTTTACGTATTCAGGTGTTGATGGTGGTTTTTTTAAGGCTCCACTTTCATCGAATACGCAGCAAGGCGCAGCCTTGGTGGTGCTGTTTAGTGAAAATATTCAGCATAGTTTAGATAAGGTCGAGCAAGCAGGAGGCAAAGTAATTAAGCCTATTTTTACCTTTCCAGGTGGTCGTAGATTTCATTTTTTAGACCCGTGTGGAAACGAGTGGGCGGTGTGGTCACTTTAATATTGCTGAATTTATATTACGGCAGCAGGTTTTATTTTTTTAGGCAGTGTAATAATAAATTGGCTGCCTTCTCCAATTGCTGAGTGCACATCAATCGTGCCTTGTAATTTGTGCGTGACGATATTGTAAATAATATGCATGCCTAAGCCTGTCCCTCCATTACCTCTTTTTGTTGTAAAGAAAGGGTCGAATATTTTTTTTCTAACTTGATCGCTCATGCCTGCACCGTCATCACTGTAGGTGATTTCTATGTTGTCGGTGATTTGTTTTACTGTAATCTGAATTGTGCCGTTGTCGGTGGTTTCATAAGCGTGCATTAAACTATTCATTATAAGGTTGGTGAATACTTGGGAAAGAGCGCCGGGTAAGCTATGAATAATAATATCTTCTTCGCAATCTAAAATGATAGCCACTCTATAACGTTTTAGATTTGGCTTAAGAGTGTAAAGTGTTTCTTGTAAATAGTCGTTTAGATTGAAATCACGATCTTCGTCATAACTTTGGTCGGCGCTTACTTGCTTGAAGCTTGTCATTAAATCGCTTGCTCGAATTAAGTTTGCCGTCATTAGATGAATGCCATCATTGAAAATGTCAATAAATTCCTTAAGCTGATTTTTAGTTAAGGTACCTTCGTAATAGGAATTTTCAAGTTTTTTTACACAGTCTTCTACATAGCTAGCGCTTGTTCTGGCGACACCCAAAGGGGTGTTGATTTCATGGCTGATGCCTGCCACTAAAGACCCTAGTGATGCCATTTTCTCACTTTCTACAAGTTGAGATTGGGCATGTTTTAAGTCAGCCAAGGCTTGTTCTGCTTTATCTCTTTCTGAGGTGAGCATGGCATCATGCTGAACTTGTTTTTGTTGGGCTTCATTAAATGTTTCAACGAGCGTGCCGATTTCATCATTACTTTTCCAGTTGACGGGATGATGCTTGCCATCTTTTTGGAAGGCTTCAATGCTTTTCATTAATGACTCTATTGGGCTTACAACCCAGCGCCTAAAAACCAAAAAAACCACTAAGAAAATACTGAGTAGGGCAACTAAGGCGGTGGGTATACGGCTGAGTAGTATAAATTTAAGTCGGTCGTTATCTAGCTCAATTCGAAAAGAGGCGACTACAACGCCAATGTATTGGTTTTCGAAAATGATTGGCTCACTAAATAATTCTACATTTGGGGACTCAGGGTGCTTGCAGTCTTCTGGAGAGTTTTCTGTGAAGTTGGCATCTGACATAAGCTCGATACATAGAATATGAGGGTCTTGAGCGTACTGATAAAGATAGTTACTGATGAATTGTTGATCGAGGTTCCAAGTAGGAATAGCGACCACCTTGGCAAGTTGTTGTACTTGTGTTTTCACTTGGGCCAATTGTGTTGCTTTAAGGCTTTGGCTTTCGATATAGATAATAACAGCCGCATAGAGAATTCCCGCCATGAGTGTGAGTGGCAGGGAGATAAAAAAGAGCCGCTTGACTAGGCTATTTTTTCTCAAATTAAGTGGCAATGTGTGACCTTCAAGTGTTTGATGCTTATATGTTTATTCTAACTTATAAAGGTTAGGCTTAAAGGAGAATTTGAGCCAGCTTTAAAATAGATTGTCTAACAAGTGGACTGTCTGGGTGCATCGCGCCATAATGTGCAGTACAAATTGATACCAGCTAATTGGTTTCGGCCAAAATATAATAAAAACAACAAATACAGGCATTTCAATGAGTCAGGTTAATTCCCTTTCCGTAGTTGAATCATTTTCCCAGAAACAGGTTTTAATCACCGGTGTGACGGGCTTTCTGGGTAAAGCAATTCTTGAAAAAATCTTGCGTGAAACCCCCGATGTATCAAAGGTTTACTTATTAGTAAGAGCCAGTACAGCTTGTAGCGCCCATGAGCGCTGTATGAACGACGTGTTCGGCTCGAGCATATTTGATGTGTTGCGTGACAAACACGGGGCTGGTTTTGATGCTTTTATTGCTAATAAGGTAAAGGTGGTTCCTGGTGAGCTGACAGCGCCTATGTTTGATCTACCAAAGTCTGAGTTTGTTAAAGTTGCACAGTCGCTGGACTTAATCATTAACTCAGCCGCCAGTGTTAACTTTCGTGAGGCGATGGATCAAGCGCTTAAAATAAATACCCTCAGTTTGAATAATATTGTGTTGTTGACTCAGCATAAAGGGGATTTACTTGACCCGACTCAGGTGCTGCAAATTTCAACCTGTTTTGTTGGCGGTTTTAATCGTGGTGTGATGCGTGAAGAGGTTGTCACACCCGCATCTGGACTGATCCCACGCAAAGACGATGACACATTTGATATTCAACCTGTCATTGAGCAGCTTAACGCGAAAATAGCGCGCATATATCAAGGGTCAGCAACAAGTGAGAAAAAACAAAAAAAATTAATACAGTTGGGTATTCAGCAGAGCCGACATTTTGGTTGGAACGATACTTATACCTTTACCAAATGGCTGGGAGAACAGTTACTAATTCAGGCGTTAGATAAGAAAAATGTCACAATCTTGCGACCTTCAATTATTGAAAGTGCCATTAGCTCGCCATTACCAGGTTGGGTTGAAGGCGTTAAAGTCGCAGATGCATTGATTTATGCTTATGCTAAAGGTCGTGTATCTATTTTCCCTGGGGAGGACACTGGTATTTTAGATGTGATACCAGTAGACCTCGTGGCGAATTCGGCTTTGTTGTGTAGTGCGCAGTTACTGCAACAAGATAACAGCTATCGTATTTATCAATGTTGCAGTGGTCGATTAAACCCTATTCGTTTAAAAGAATTCATAGACTATGTGCAGCAGGCGGCTTTGCAGCAATATAAACAATTACCTAAATTATTTGCGGGAAAACCTCAAGAGACCTTTAAAACAGTTAGCCCAAAAACATTTCGTTTGTATATGGCGGCACTAAAGGGCAGTACGTGGCTGAAAACCATTATTGGCCGATTACTTGGCTCTAAAAGCGCAGGTAGGTTAATGGATAAAGCGAATACTACTGCTAGCTTAGCTATGATCTTTGGGTTTTATACGGCACCAAAATATCGTTTTGATTCTATGCAACTTGAAGAACTTCAGTCATGCTTTTCAAGTGCAGAACAAGAAACATTCAATACTAGGGCTGATAGTTACAGTTGGAAGGTGTATTTACAGGAGGTACATCTTGCGGGCTTACATAAATATGCCCTTGCAGGTAAGCCTGATTTGACACAAAAAACCGAGATTAATAAAGTAAAACAAGCGGCTTAATATCAATCCGTTCTTTAGGTTGAGCCCAGTTAAATAATTGGCTCAACCGTTTTTACTTCAACAATGGTTTCCCCATTTATTGTATCGTAAACCCAAGTGACATTTTTCTCTTCTAATTTAGCGCCATAAATTCGGCAGTTATCAATTTTATGAAAAGCGGGTTTTGGGTCTTGTGACAGAACTTGTGTGATAAGTGTTTTAAGGGGTGGGTTTGCTGTTAGTGTATTTTCTGCATTGACAGAAAATATGACCCTGAGGTGACTTGGTGCGTTTTGAGCGAAAGGATAAACGGCATCTTTGATGCTGTCGCTGTAAGGGACGTAAGGCTTGATATCAATGATAGGTGTGCCATCAATTAAATCTAATCCGCTTACGTGTAAAACAACGCTATTTGTGGAAGTGATGACTTTATCGAGTTTTACTACGGACATTCCCATTGCGTTAGGGCGGTGAGTTGCCCGTGTGGCGAAGACCCCCATTTTTTTATTGCCGCCTAATCTTGGTGGTCGCACTTTTGCCTTCCAGCCTTGATCAATGCATTGATGAAAAATAAAATGCAGCCAAATATGGCTGCAGTTTTCTAAACCGAATACGCTATCTGGGTCGTTAAATGGGGGGATTAACTCGACCTCCCCGGTGGCTGCGCTGACTAGGCCAGGTTGGCGAGGAGTGGCAAATTTCTCTTTATAACAAGAGCGAATAAAGGCAATAGGAGTAACGTCAAATTTCATGGTCGCATTCTAGCCATTTATGAGATTGTACTCCATCACCTTTTATTGTGAGGTAACCGCATGGCTTTCTTTGCAAACACAAACCTTATTTCGCCCTGACTGTTTTGCCTGATACAGCGCGGTGTCAGCTCGATTTAGTAAGCAGTGACTGGTGTCATCTTCTTTGAGCATGGCAAGCCCTGTGCTTAAGGTGGCTTGAAGCAGCCCTTTATCGGTTGATATGCATAAATCAGAGACCGTCATACGAATGCGTTCTGCGATTAGTCGAGCATTCGCAATGTTGGCGTTGTTGAGGAGTACCACAAATTCTTCGCCGCCATAGCGAAAGCAAATATCGGTTTGACGAATACACTGTTTAATTTGCTTAACAACCGCCTTTAAAACTTCATCACCCACTAAGTGGCCATAACCGTCGTTGATGCTTTTGAAGTGGTCAAGGTCGATCATAAGAACGCTTAAGTCATATTTGAGACGTTTACTCAGTTCTATCTCTCGTATCAGATTGTCATCTAAGGCGATACGGTTGCCGGCCCCAGTCAATGGGTCTTTAAATGCTTGGTCTAAGGCACGTCGATAAGACATGGCATTTCTTAATGGGTAAACCAGTGTGCCCATTAGTGCCTCTATGTTGGCCAGCTCGTGTTCTCGAAAACGGGTGCTGCGAAAAAAAGTTAGGTCGCCAAGATAGTTACCTTGAGCCTTTAATTGGTAATTGCTGCTATGAATGCCAAGTTGCCCTAGTGTGAAATGAATGTTGAGCTCTTTGTTTTCATACACAAAGCCATCTACTAGCACTGTACTGGCTATCTCACGCTGAAAAAGCCCAAGTAAGGTTTGGTAGTCCAAGCTGGTTTGCAAAAACGTTGATAAGCGGATTAATACATCCGACTTAATCTGAGGTTTTGCGGCAAGCTGAGAATAAGGTGTCAGCTTATCATCTTGTGATTCTGGAATATTGGAGAACTGAGTCGCCATAATTCGGCCTCATACTTAAAAAAGATCAATTTGATTAAGCGATTTCTGTGCCAATACAGGGTGATAGATGAAAACGTTTATTTATCAAATACTTAGCTGGGTTTGCGTAGCAAAACTGAAGTGAATGAGAGGTTTTGACACCTCTGAGTGGAGGGTTGCGGATAAAGCGTCAGTTTATTGAATCGTTATATCGGGTTGATTTACATATTTTTGACGTTTTTTGACCAGCTGGAGACAATCCAAGCTGGCCGCCAAGGAAGTGTAACTATTTCCCAAATGTAAGTGCTTTTCCGTGAGTATTGTGGCCTGCATCGCTCATTAGATGAATATATTCATCAACAATCGCATGGGGTGTTTTGATGCTCTCTGGGTTTTCAGCTGGGTAGGCAGAAGCGCGCATGCCAGTGCGTGTGCCGCCTGGATTATAGCTGTTTACTCGTACTTGGCTTGTATTTTCAAGTTCACAGGCCAGTGTTTGCATGAGTCCTTCAATGGCAAACTTAGAGACTGCATACGCGCCCCAGAACGCTTTGCTCTCACGACCAACACTTGAAGAGGTGAAAATCATGGCTGCGTGTTTGCCACTGCTTTCTAGAAGCGGCAGCAATGTGCGTGACATTAAGAACTGGCTGTTAACGTTAATGTTCATCACTTTGCTCCACGTTTGCCAATTATAATTAGCAATCGGTGTGCGCTGGCCTAACATGGCGGCGTTTAGTAATAGACCGTCTACTCTGCCGAATTCTTTGTGAATCATGTCGCGTAACTGAAAGTAGGCTTCTTCAGGTGCTGTCTCTAGGTCAAATGCGACAATGACAGGTTCTGGTAGGCCTTGAGCCATGAAGTCGTCATAAATAGAATTAAGCTTATCTTCAGTGCGCGCGAGCAATATGACAGTGGCGCCAGCTTGAGCAAAACCATAAGCGGCGGCTTCGCCAATGCCATAACTTGCGCCAGTCACTAAGATAATTTTGTCTTGAAGGGATTTTGTATTCATAACTTTTCCGGAAATTTTAACGTTTAGCCGCTTTTGGCGAGTGCTTGCCGCTTTGTGGGTATAAAAGTGTTTTTAAAAGACTGCTTAATTGTTGCGGTGATTCAATACACCACGTCGCTTGCCAGTTTTGTGCTTCATTAGCGTTATGTACGTAACCGTATGCCGCCGCTATGGTTGGCATGTTGGCATTTTTACCTGCTTCAATGTCGCGAGCGTGATCGCCTACATAAAGACATTGCTCTGGTAGAAGCTGAATGTCATTGCATGCTTTAAATAATGGCTCAGGGTCGGGTTTAGGTTTGTTGACATCGTCAGGGCAAACAAGTGTGCTGATTCGTTTGTCGAGATTGAGTGCCTTAAGTAGAGCGTCGCTGTATAGTCTTGGCTTATTTGTCACGATTCCCCAGGGTATGTTTTGCTTTTCACACCAGGTTAACGTTTCATTTAAGCTATCGAATAGCTGACTTTTACGCGCAATATTATTGAGGTATAAATCTAAAAATTGCTGTTTCTTTTTTTCAAAATGAGGGTGTGACTCGGCTATATCAAAACCGAGTTTGATCATTGCGCGAGCTCCGTCACTTACGACTTTACGTATTTCGCTAGGCGGTAGCGGTTTAAGGCCGCTGTTGTGGCGTAGATCATTTAGACAAAGTATAAAATCGTCAGCGGTATCAATTAAAGTGCCGTCTAAGTCAAATAATACGCCATGATAAGCAATGTTGTTAACGGGTACTTGATTCATGTTAAGCAGGCTTAGTCGTTTGCATTAAATAGTTAACATCAGTATCTCGCCCTAATTTGTAGGTTTTGGTGATTGGGTTATAGCTCATTCCAATTAATTCACCCACGCTTAGGCCTGTGTGACGCGCCCATGACGCAAGCTCACTCGGGCGAATGAATTTTTTATAATCGTGAGTCCCTTTAGGTAGCATGTTTAAAATATATTCAGCGCCAACTACCGCTAATAAGAAACTTTTTGGATTGCGGTTAAGGGTAGAGAAAAAGACTTGACCGCCAGGTTTACATAACGTGTAGCAAGCACGAATAATAGAGGCCGGGTCTGGTACGTGCTCTAACATTTCAAGACAGGTAACGACATCAAATGACTCGGGTTGTTGCTCGGCGAGTTCTTCAACTGGAATTTTTTGGTAATCAATATTTAGGCCGCTTTCTAGTGCGTGCAGTTTGGCTATTTTTAGTGGGGCTTCACCCATGTCTATGCCGCTTACGGTTGCACCACGTTGCGCCATTGATTCGCTCAAGATACCGCCGCCACAACCTACATCGAGCACTTTTTTGCCAGCAAGTTGTACGTGGCCATCAATAAAATTAGTTCGAAGCGGGTTGATATCATGAAGTGGTTTGAATTCACTTTCTTTGTCCCACCAGCGACTAGCCAGAGCTTCAAATTTTGCTACTTCTGCGTGATCTACGTTGCTCATAATATTACCTAAATCAAAAAAATTTTAATCAATGTTAATTTTATTTTGGTCTGATTTTGTCAGCCCAATTTTGTGCCATTTCAATGAGTTGCGAGGTGTTGAAATGACAAAGCTGTTTGTTTTGAACGTGAAGTTTGCCTGCTACCCATACATGATCAATTTGAGATGAAGATGCACTGTACACAATGTGTGAAATAGGGTCATAGACTGGTGCGCAGGCGATATTGTTGAAATCAAAACTAATCATGTCAGCTTGCTTACCGATTTTTAACGAACCTATTTTGTCATCTTTACCCATGGCGATTGCGCCGTTTATGGTTGCCATCTTTATGGCTTCGAGCGCCGGAAGGGCGCTTGCGTTTTTGGTGATGCCTTTTGCTAATAACGCGGCGGTGTGCATTTCACCTTGCATATCTAAATTGTTGTTACTAGCTGAGCCATCAGTGCCTAATGCTACGTTGATGCGTTTTTCTTGCAGCTCACTAACTGGGCAAAAACCACTGGCTAGTTTTAAGTTGGATTCAGGGCAGTGAATAATATGTACGTTATGTTCTTTGAAAATATTTTGGTCAATTGCATTGGCTTGTGTGACGTGCACGGCTTGCACGTCAGGCCCCCAAAAACCCAGATCACGTAAGCGCTCGCTTGGGCGTTGGCCTATTTTTTCGACGGCGTTTAGTACTTCAAATTCAGTTTCGTGTAAGTGAATTTGAATTGGCATACCAAGTTGATCTGCAAGTGAGCGTATTTTTTTAATGGGCTCGTCACTTACGGTGTAGGGCGCGTGAGGGCCAAAGCCGATATCAATTAATGAGTGATGTTTGAATGTGTCATGGGCGTGAATGATTTTTTCTATATATTCATCTGGGCCGCTGCCATAAGGGGTGGAAAAGTCTAGAACTGGGCCATAAAAAACACCTCGCATCCCGTATTCTGCTGCCACACTCGCTGCCACTTCAGGGAAGAAATACATATCTGAAAAACAAGTAGTGCCACTTTTTAACATTTCGGCGATAGCGAGCTTGGTGCCGTCAGCGACAAATTCTGGGCTTACCCATTGTCCCTCTGCTGGCCAAATGTGTTCTTCTAGCCAGTTCATTAGTGGCAAGTCATCGGCTAGACCTTTGAATAAATTCATGGCAGCGTGACCGTGGCAATTTATAAAGCCAGGCATGAGTAATTGATTATCTAAATTTAATTCGTCGGCATGAGGGTAGGTTGCACGAGCTTGCTTCGTTGGTAATATATCTTTGATAATATTGTGTTCGATTACTGCGCTGTGATTGACTAATAATTGGTCATCTTCAAGGGTGAGAATCCACTTGGGAGTTATTAGGCTCAATTCATTTGTCGACATGCATAACCCCTTTGATTAAAAAGTGAACGTAATTAAGTAAAGTGCTGCCAGTATAACTTAAAAGGTGGATTTTTGGCCCTTTTGATTAGTGGTAATACTTTCATTTATGGTAAAGTGGCAGGCTTTATTGGGGCCTGCAAGAGCGCCGATAGGAGAGCTGATTGACTCATTATTGAGTGGCTCTTCTTATATAACAATAACGCCGAATAAATTGGCGGAAGAATAAAGGATGCCTGCATGGGTGATTTAAGCAAACAGATCCTGCCCGTTAACATTGAAGACGAGCTAAAACAGTCCTATATGGATTACGCCATGAGTGTAATCGTAGGTCGAGCTTTGCCTGATGTTCGCGATGGTTTGAAACCCGTTCACCGTCGTGTTTTGCACGCTATGAACGTCCTGGGAAATGACTGGAATAAAGCTTATAAAAAATCTGCTCGTGTGGTTGGTGATGTAATCGGTAAGTACCATCCCCATGGTGATAGTGCTGTGTACGACACAATAGTTCGTATGGCTCAGCCTTTTGCAATGCGATATTTGCTTGTTGATGGTCAGGGTAACTTTGGTTCGGTTGATGGTGATAGTGCTGCAGCAATGCGTTATACCGAAGTGCGTATGCATAAGCTGGCTCATGAGATGCTAGCGGATATTGATAAAGAGACCGTCGATTTTGTCGATAACTATGACGGTACAGAGCAAATTCCTGAAGTTTTACCTACCAGAGTGCCTGCCTTATTAGTTAACGGTTCTAGTGGTATTGCAGTTGGTATGGCGACAAATATTCCGCCGCATAACTTAACGGAAGTATTGAATGGTTGCTTAGCATTAATTGAAAATCCTGATTTATCGATTGATGATTTGATGCAATATATTTCAGGGCCGGACTTTCCAACAGCGGCTTTAATTAATGGTCGTGATGGTATTGTTGAGGCTTATCGTACTGGTCGTGGGCGTGTGCAAATGCGTGCTCGTCATCATTTCGAGATGGATGACAAAAACGGTAAAGAATCTATTATTTTCACTGAAATCCCATATCAGGTGAATAAAGCTCGTCTAATTGAGAAGATTGCAGAATTAGTAAAAGATAAAAAAATTGAAGGTATTACTGAACTGCGTGACGAGTCAGACAAGGATGGTATGCGAATCGTTGTTGAGTTGCGTCGTAATGAAGTGCCAGAAGTTATTTTGAATAACTTGTTTGCGCAAACACAATTGCAAACAGTGTTTGGTATTAACGCGGTTGCATTGGTAGATGGTCAGCCTAAGATTCTAAATCTTAAAGATATGCTTGAGGCGTTTGTACGTCATCGTCGTGAAGTGGTAACACGCCGTACTATTTTTGAATTGAGAAAAGCGCGTGAGCGTGGCCATATTTTAGAAGGTTTAACGGTTGCGTTATCTAATATCGATCCTGTTATTGCCACTATTAAGGCGTCTCCCGGTGCGGCTGAGGCAAAAGAAAAATTAATTAGCACACCTTGGGAACCAGGTGATGTGCTTGAAATGCTTGAGCGTGCTGGAGCGGATGCGTGCCGTCCTGATCATTTAGAAGAGCAGTTTGGTTTTCGTGATGGTCATTACTATTTGTCACCGGTTCAAGCGCAGGCTATTTTGGATATGCGCTTGCAAAAGCTGACAGGCCTAGAGCATGAAAAATTAATTGATGAATATAGAATTAAAGTAGCTGAGATTGCTGAGTTCTTGGCTATTTTGGCGAGCAGTGAGCGCCTTATGGGTGTGATTCGTGAAGAATTGGAGAATATCCGCAGTGAGTACGGCGATGAGCGTCGAACTGAAATTGTGGCAACTCGTCGTCATTTGACCCTAGAAGATCTGATTGCTGAAGAAGATATGGTGGTGACGCTGTCGCATGGTGGTTACGCCAAAATTCAGCCAATTACAGACTATCAATCGCAAAAACGTGGAGGCCGCGGTAAGTCTGCTTCTGCGATTAAAGATGAAGATTTTATTGAACATCTGTTGGTGGCAAGTACGCATGACACGATTCTGTGCTTCAGTAATCGCGGTAAAGTGTATTGGTTGAAAGTGTATGATATCCCGGTTGCTTCTCGCCAAAGTCGAGGTCGTCCCGTTGTGAACTTACTACCACTAGAAGCCGAAGAGCGTATCACAACCATTTTGCCTATTCGTGAGTACACTGAAGGCCATTATATCTTTATGGCAACTGAAAAAGGCACGGTTAAGAAAACAGATTTGACCGCGTTCTCTCGTCAACGTTCAAGTGGTTTGATTGCGCTTGAGTTGGATGAGGATGATACATTGATGGGTGCTGCAATTACTGATGGTACTAAAGATATCCTGCTTATGAGTGATGGCGGTAAAGCGGTTCGCTTTGCCGAAGAGAACGTTCGCAAGATGGGTCGGACGGCGCGTGGTGTGCGTGGTATTAAATTGGCAGATGGTCAGAAAGTTGTATCATTAATTATCCCTGAAGAGGGTGGCACGTTATTAACCGCTAGTGAAAAAGGTTATGGCAAGCGTACAGATATAACTGAATTCCCAACTAAAGGTCGTGGTACACAAGGCGTTATTGGTATGGTCGTAAATGACCGTAACGGTAAGCTGGTTGGTGCAGTTCAGGTGCATGATGGTAATGAGATTATGCTAATTAGTGATCAAGGGACCTTGGTACGCACTCGTGTAAATGAGGTTTCGACGCTTGGGCGTAATACTCAGGGCGTTACCCTAATTAAAGTACAGGAAGGTGAACGCTTAGTTGGTGTGGCTCCGATTTTAGATGCGGATGAAGAGTTTGATCAAGAATCATCAGTGGATGTCGATGACTCCGATATTGTTGTAGAAGGGGATGAATAAGCAATGAGCGTAGAAGAAAAGGCGGTATTAGGCTCTGTTGGTGCTGGATCGGTAAGAGATGATGAGATTGATCTATTTGATCTTTGGGATGACATTGTTGAAGAAAAGCTTTGGGTGTTTGTTGGCTTTCTTGGGTGTGTTGTTTTAGCAGCTCTTTACCTTTTTAAGGCTACTGAGGTGTTTCAGACACAGGTAGTGATTAAACCAGCGTCTGCAAACAGTGTTGTTGAGTTAAACGTGCCTCAATTAGAGGGGATCTACTCTAAAGCCGTTGATGAGGCTTTTTCTGATGCTCGCTCAGCGTTACTTTCAAAGGAGTATCGTCGCAATTTTTATCAATCCTATATAGATGAAATAAAAACAGTGAAGGGTGCTTATAATGAGGCATTAACTGAAGCGCAAAACTTTGCCGTATTCGACAAGTTATTTTCTTCAAAGGTTTCAAGTAATAAAGATGTTGAAGTGTATGTGCAGGTTAGCTTTGAATTGTCCGATGCTAAAAAAGCAGCTGACCTGCTGAATGCTTATACAGATTATTCTTTAGCGGCTAAATTGTCTGATGTGAAAGAAACCATTGATAGTAAGGTGGCGGCTCAGGTGGGCAAACTCGAGTATGACGCTAAGCAATTGCGTGAAAAGTATAAGGGGGAGCAAACTAGGCGTAATCTCATGTTAAATGAGGCTTATTCGATTGCTCAGGCGGTAGATCAAACGCAACCATTGTTTAGTAAGAGTGAGATTGTAGGTACTTACGAGCCGCCTCTTTATATGTTTGGTACAAAAGCGTTGCGTGCTGAAGAGAAAGCGATAAAAGCGCGAGAGGGTTTATCGAAAGGACTGCCTTATGGTGAGGATCATTTTATCGATAAACTGCCGGAATTACTGTTTAAAATTAATCAATTGAAGTCTTTAGAAATTAATTACTCGAAGGTTGATTTGGCTGTCATTGATGAGCCTGCAATCGTTCCAGTAGGGGCAATTAAACCTAAGAAATTATTGATTGTGGCGCTTGCTTGTGTAATGGGTGTATTTGTTGGGTTAATGATGGCTTTACTGGTGGCGGCATTTCACCGTCATAAGGCAAAAAATAAAATATAAGGTTTAGTCTCTTTAATGAGATTGATCATTACTTTAAATTTCTGTGAAGGTTGGGCGAAAGCCTAAATAGATGTATGGCTCGAGTTTATAATTTTTGCGCAGGTCCAGCTGCTTTACCGCAGGCTGTTTTAGAAAAGGCGTCTTCTGAGATGCTGGATTGGAATGGCAAGGGGTTGTCTGTAATGGAAATGTCTCATCGTAGTGATGAGTATGTGTCTATTGCTCAAAAAGCAGAGCAAGACTTGCGAGATTTGTTGGCAATACCCAGCAATTATAAGGTGTTATTTATGCAGGGTGGAGCGACGGCTCAATTTGCTATGATACCGATGAATTTATTGCGTGGTAAAACATCTGCTGATTACATTAATACCGGTCAGTGGTCAGAAAAGGCGATCAAGGAAGCCAGACGTTATTGCGATGTGAATGTTGTCGCTAGCTCGGCTGATAAAAATTTTTGTTATGCGCCTACACAGTCTGAACTGCAGTTAAGCCCAGATGCTGCTTATGTGCATTACACGCCAAATGAAACAATCGGTGGTGTAGAGTTTGATTATATTCCAGATACGGGTGATGTGCCGCTTGTGGCTGATTTTTCTTCTAGTATCCTAAGTGAAAAATTAGATGTGACAAAATTTGGTTTGATTTATGCCGGTGCCCAGAAAAACATTGGACCTGCTGGGCTGTGTATCGTAATAGTGCGTGAAGATTTACTTGGCAATACTATAGTGGGTGCTCCAACTGCTATGGATTATAAAGTAGCGGCCGACAATGACTCGATGTACAACACACCAGCGACTTATTCTTGGTATTTAGCGGGTTTGGTATTTGATTGGCTCAAACAGCAAGGTGGAGTTGATGCTATAGCTGTTGTTAATGCGCGCAAGGCAAGCAAGCTTTACGATTATATTGATAATAGTAATTTTTACGCTAATCCTGTTGCACCACATAATCGTTCTCGTATGAATGTGCCATTTACATTAAAAGATGCTGCATTTGATGCTGCGTTTTTGCAGCAGGCGGATAAAAAAGGCTTGTTAAATCTTAAGGGGCATCGCAGTGTTGGTGGAATGCGGGCTAGTATTTATAACGCGGTAACTGAAAGTGCAGTGGATGCATTAATTGCATTCATGCAAGAGTTTGCCAGTCAAAACGGATAACTTTTTCGTAATGAGTGAAGAGATAGAGCTGAGTGTGTTGCGTGATCAAATAGATGCGCTTGATCAAAATATCCAGCAGTTGATTAATGAGCGTGCTAAGTGTGCGCAAAATGTAGCTCATGTGAAAGAAAAGTACGCGAATGGTGAAGCGATTCAGTTTTACCGCCCTGAACGAGAGGCTCAGGTTTTGCGTAAAGTGATGGCACGTAATAAAGGGCCTATTGCAAACGAAGATATGGCGCGCTTATTTCGTGAAATAATGTCTGTCTGTCTTGCTCTTGAAGAGCCATTAAAAGTTGCGTTTCTTGGTCCGCAAGGCACATTTACGCAAGCAGCGGCGCTAAAACATTTTGGTCATAGTGTGCAGTGTGAAAGCCAAGTGTCTATTTCGGATGTCTTTCGTGAAGTGGCATCGGGCTCGGTGAATTATGGTGTTGTGCCGGTTGAAAACTCCACCGAAGGTGTTGTTACACATACACTAGATAGCTTTACTGAATCATCATTGCAAATTTGTGGTGAAGTTGCATTGCGTATACATCATCATTTTTTGAGTAATGAATCTAAAGATCAAATTCAAAAAGTATATAGTCACCCCCAGTCTTTGGCGCAATGCCGTCAATGGCTAGATACACATTGGCCAAATGTTGAGCGAATTGCGGTGAGTTCAAATGCTGAGGCAGCTAAACGTGCTGCTAAAGAATCAAATGCAGCAGCTATAGCGGGTGACGCTGCTGCGGAGTTGTATGGTATTGCTGCCTTGGCAAGTAATATTGAAGATATGCCGGATAATACAACTCGATTTTTAATTATTGGTGTTGATAAAACACAGGCATGCGGTGACGATAGGACCTCCATTATGGTTTCAAGCAGAAATCAACCTGGTGCCTTGTATTATGTTTTGGAGCCGTTTCATAAAGCGGGCGTGAGCTTGACTCGAATTGAAGCACGACCATCGCGCAGTGGAGCATGGAACTACAATTTCTTTATTGATTTTGAAGGGCATTGTGACGATGTAGGTATTCAAGCTGTTTTAGACAAAGTAGGTGTGGCGGCATCTGATTTAAAAATTCTTGGTTCGTATCCAAAAGCAGTTTTATAGTCTTATTGAATTAATAGGTGGGCGCGTTTTTCGCGATAATTGAATGACAATTGATTTTTCTAAGTATGCAGTTGCTGGTGTTCAAAAAATAAGCCCTTATCAGCCGGGTAAGCCAATTGATGAGTTGGCTCGTGAATTTGATCTGAACCCTAGTGATATTATTAAGCTTGCGAGTAATGAAAATCCTCTTGGGCCGAGTCTGAAAGCGCTGGCTGCTATTGAAAAAGAATTTAAGGATTTGGCTCGGTATCCTGATGGTAATGGTTTTGAGCTTAAAAACGCACTAAGTGAAAAATTGGGTGTGTCAATCAAGCAAATTACGCTTGGGAATGGCTCTAGTGATATTTTAGAGTTCATTGTAAAAACGTTTGTTAACCCAGGCGATGAGGTTATTGTTTCTCAGCATGCATTTGCTATTTATGGCTTGGTTACGCAGATGCAAAATGGCAAAACAATTCAGGTGCCTGCAAAAAACTGGGGTCATGATCTTACGGCTATGGCACAGGCAGTAACGGAAAAAACTAAAATAATTTTCGTTACTAATCCAAATAATCCGACGGGTACTTATAGTTCTAAGGCGCAACTCGACGCATTTTTGGCGCAAGTGCCTGCTCATGTTGTCGTATTGTTAGATGAAGCGTATTTTGAATATGTCGATAAGTCGGATTATCCAAATGGTATCGATTATTTGTCTGAATTTCCTAACTTGGTGGTGACTAGAACTTTTTCAAAAGCATATGGTTTAGCTTCTTTGCGTGTGGGTTATGGTGTTAGTAGTGAGCAGTTAGCAGACCTTATGAATCGTGTTCGACCACCTTTCAATGTGGACTCTCTAGCCTTGGCCGCCGCGGTTGCTTCAATCAAAGATGAAAGTTATGTTCGCCAAAGTAAAGAACTAAATGATCAGGGGATGTCTCAACTAGAAGCTGGTTTTGATCAACTAAATGTCAATTGGATTTCTTCGGTAGGTAATTTTATTTGTTTTGAGGTACCTGGTCGTGCAACGAGTGTCTTTCAGGGGTTATTAGCAAGAGGGGTTATTGTTCGCCCTGTAGCTAACTATGAAATGCCAGATTATCTGCGTGTCTCCATTGGTACGGAAAAAGAAAATCAGCGTTTCTTGTTGGAATTAAAAGATTTGTTGGTCGGATAATGACTTATTCTATTTCCCGAATTGCTATTATTGGCTTGGGACTTATTGGTGGTTCTTGGGTTAAAGCGTTACGTGAAAATCTCTCTGGGCTAGAGGTGATTGGCTTTGATCGCAATATTGACTCAATGGAGCAAGCGTCAGCGCTTGGTATTATAGATAGCTTTAGTATGACGGCTGCTGATGTCGTTGCGGGTGCTGATTTAGTAATACTATCTGTACCAATCTTAGCAGTTCATGAAATCCTGGCTGAAATTAAGCCTCACTTAGCAGAAAACACCTTGATTACCGACGTTGGTAGTGTGAAGGGGTGTGTTGCTCGAGATATTAGGTCTGTTTTTGGCGGTGACTATTCTCGCTTTGTGCTTGGTCACCCCATTGCTGGTAGTGAAAAAAGTGGCATTACAGCAGCGGATAGCCGACTTTTTGTTAATCATGAAGTTATTTTAACGCCGCTTGCTAATACAGACCCAAAGGCGGTTGAGGTTATATCGGATCTTTGGGGTGTGGTTGGAGCTAAGGTGGAGCTAATGGATGTTCAGCACCACGATGAAGTGTTGGCAGCAACGAGCCATTTACCACATCTTTTGGCTTATTCCCTGGTTGATACACTTGCGCATAACCACGAAAACAAAGAAATTTTTAATTATGCTGCTGGGGGGTTTCGAGATTTTACGCGTATTGCTGCCAGTAGCCCAAAGATGTGGCATGACATCTTTACTGCTAATAAGCAGGCAGTGCTTGACGCATTGGATCTATTTACCCATGATTTGGGCCAATTAAGGCAAGCCGTGACCGAATCAGACAGTACAGCCATGATGGGTGTGTTTACCCGAGCTAAGGTTGCACGTGATCATTTCTCTAAAATATTGGCCCGCAGAGCCTATGTGGAACCTATGAAAACCCAACAAATTAATTATATTGCAAGCCCAGGTGGTAGTTTGACTGGCACCTTTCGTGTTCCTGGCGATAAATCTATTAGTCATCGTTCAATAATGCTTGGCTCACTAGCAAATGGCGTTACTGAGGTGGCTGGATTTCTTGAAGGTGAAGATAGTTTAGCCACTTTACAAGCGTTTCGTGATATGGGAGTGGTAATTGAAGGTCCTCATCGCGGTCGAGTTACAATTCATGGTGTTGGATTGCATGGTCTACAGGCGCCTCCTAGTAGTTTGTATTTAGGGAACTCTGGTACATCTATGAGGTTGTTGGCTGGATTAATGGCTGGTCAGAGCTTTGATGTTGAGATGACAGGTGATGAATCATTATCAGGTCGCCCAATGAATCGTGTGGCAAACCCATTGCGAGACATGGGGGCTGAAATCGAAACAGCAGAGCAAGGTCGTCCTCCGATGCTAATCAAAGGTGGCAGGAAACTAAAGGGTATTGCCTATAAATTGCCTATGGCGAGTGCTCAGGTGAAATCATGTTTGCTATTAGCGGGCCTGTATGCCGATGGTAAAACAGTTGTTACTGAGCCAGCTCCGACACGAGATCATACAGAGCGTATGCTAAAAGGTTTTGGTTATGATGTTCTGGTTGATGGTGATACTGTCACGGTTGAATCTGGTGGTCAGTTAGTCGCTACTAATATTGATGTGCCAGCGGATATCTCTTCTGCAACGTTTTTTATGGTAGCTGCAAGTATTGCCCCTGGTAGTGATATTACATTGGAGCATGTTGGCATTAATCCTACGCGTATCGGTATTATCAATATCTTACGTCTGATGGGTGCGAATTTAGACTTACTCAATGAGCGTGAAGTAGGTGGTGAGCCGGTTGCGGATATTCGAATTCGATATGCTCAATTGAAAGGCATTAATATCCCAGAAGACCAAGTACCTTTAGCGATTGATGAATTCCCAGCTATATTCATTGCAGCGGCATGTGCGCAAGGTGAAACTGTTTTGACGGGTGCCGAAGAGTTGCGTGTAAAAGAAAGTGATCGTATTCAGGCAATGGTAGATGGTCTGCAAATTTTAGGTGTGGATATAAAAGGCACCGAAGATGGTGCGATTATTCAAGGTTTTGGAGAAAAGGGTGCGTTTGGCGGTGGTGAAATAGTGACCCATCATGATCATCGAATTGCCATGTCTTTTGCTGTGGCGTCTTTGAGGGCATCACAACCAATTAGAATTTTAGATTGTGCAAATATAGCGACTTCATTTCCTGGTTTTATAGAATTGTCGCGCAGCAGCGGTATGAATGTAACTGTTGAATCATAGGCATTATGGCCTGTTTCATTCAGTAGTAAAAAAGAATTACAAGCCAGTTACTTGGCTATAAGGATACAACATGAGTCAGATTAAGCCGGTACCTGTACTGACGATTGACGGCCCTGGCGGCGCTGGTAAAGGGACAATTTGCCACATGGTTGCTAAGAAGCTGGGGTGGCATTTGTTAGATAGTGGTGCTCTTTATCGCTTAACAGCGGTAGCGGCGCAAAAACACGGTGTTGAGTTGGATAATGAAACATCGGTGGCGGTATTGGCAAAGCATTTAGATGTCCAGTTTATTCCCCAGGAAGATGGTTTGGTGGATGCCATATTAGAGGGGGAGGATGTGAGTCAGGATATTAGAACGGAAACGGTTGGTGCAATGGCAAGTAAAGTCGCAGCATTGCCTCAAGTTCGTCAGGCCTTACTTGAACGTCAACGTGATTTTGCACAATTACCAGGTGTTGTGGCAGATGGTAGGGATATGGGGACGGTTGTTTTTCCCGCTGCTCCAGTAAAAATTTATTTGACTGCTTCAGCGGAGGAGCGTGCAAAGAGACGGTTCTTGCAATTACAGGAGAAGGGTCTTGATGCTGATGTTGTTAAAATCTTGGCTGAGATACAAGAGCGTGATGAGCGTGACATGAATCGAGATGTTGCCCCGCTTAAGCCAGCACAGGACGCCCTCATCGTAGAGTGCACCAATATGAGCATAGAGCAAGTATTAGACATAGTATTGACTGAGCTAAAGCGTAATAGCTTGCTTTGAATTTAGGGTGCTAGTGTTGGGAGGCTTGGAATAAACGCGTGATTTCCTTAGGTAGGCTAATTACTTGGTTTTCTTTTGCTTCTGCTGTATAGTTTGCGCCCATATCTATTTGCATTTGATATTCCTTGCCAGAAACGGGATGTCTCACGCTATTTAAAACAGACCCACTAACTGGCGTAGTGGTTGAAAACCTTTTAGGTAAATTAATGACTGAATCTTTTGCTGATCTTTTTGAAGAATCCCTTGTAGAGCTTAATATGCAAGCTGGCAGTATCGTTACTGGTACTGTTGTTGATATCGACTCTGACTGGGTAATCGTTAATGCAGGACTGAAATCTGAAGCGGTAATTCCACGTTCTCAGTTCCTTGACGACAAAGGCGAGCTAGAAGTTAAAATTGGTGATGAAGTTCCTGTTGCCCTTGAAGCGGTTGAAGACGGCTTTGGTGAAACAAAACTTTCTCGCGAAAAAGCAAAACGTGCTGAATCTTGGATTGAACTTGAGAAAGCATTCGAAGCGCAAGACGTTGTTACCGGTGTTATCAACGGTAAGGTTAAAGGCGGCTTCACTGTAGATGTTGCAACTATCCGTGCGTTCTTACCTGGTTCTTTGGTAGATGTTCGTCCTGTACGTGATACTGCGCACCTTGAAGGCAAAGAATTAGAATTTAAAGTTATCAAGCTTGATCAGAAGCGCAACAACGTTGTTGTTTCTCGTCGTGCGGTTCTTGAGACTGCAAACAGCCAAGAGCGTGATGAGTTGCTAGCTAACCTTCAAGAAGGTCAAGAAGTGACGGGTATCGTTAAAAACCTTACTGACTACGGCGCATTCGTAGATCTGGGTGGTGTTGACGGTCTACTGCATATTACAGATATGGCTTGGAAGCGTATTAAGCACCCAAGTGAAATCGTTAATGTTGGTGACGAGACTCTAGTTAAGGTTCTTAAGTTTGACCGTGAGCGTAATCGTGTATCTCTAGGTCTTAAGCAACTAGGTGAAGATCCTTGGGTAGCAATCAAAGCTCGTTACCCTGAAAACACCAAGGTAACTGCTAAGGTAACTAACCTTACTGACTACGGTTGCTTCGCAGAACTTGAAGAGGGCGTTGAAGGTCTTGTTCACGTTTCTGAAATGGATTGGACTAACAAAAACATCCACCCATCTAAAGTTGTTCAAGTGGGCGACGAAGTGGAAGTTATGGTTCTTGATATTGACGAAGAGCGTCGTCGTATCTCTCTAGGTGTTAAGCAGTGTCAAGTTAACCCATGGGAAGAGTTCTCTGGAAAATGCAATAAAGGCGACAAAATCAGCGGTAAGATTAAATCTATCACTGATTTCGGTATCTTCATCGGTCTTGATGGTGGTATTGACGGTCTTGTTCACTTGTCTGATATTTCTTGGAACGAAACTGGCGAAGAAGCCGTTCGTAACTACAAGAAAGGTGATGAGCTTGAAACAATCGTACTTTCTATCGATCCAGAGCGCGAGCGCATCTCTCTAGGTGTTAAGCAGTTGATTAGCGATCCTTTCGCTGAATATGTTTCTGAGAATGATAAAGGCACTATCATTAAAGGTAAGGTTCTATCTGTAGAAGCGAAAGCGGCTATCGTAGAAATTATCGAAGGTGTTGAAGCGACTCTTAAAGCATCTGAGATTAGTAAAGACCGTGTAGAAGATGCGCGTAACGTACTGAAAGAAGGCGATGAAGTTGAAGCTAAGATTATTATGGTTGATCGCAAGAACCGTACTATCGCTGTTTCAATTAAGAGCAAGGACGAAGTTGAAGAAAAAGAAACAGTTAAGGCTCATGCTCAAAAAGCAGCGCCTGAAGCTGCTGGTCCAACCACCATTGGTGATTTGATCAAAGAACAGCTTAAGTCTCAAAACGACTAATTAGTAAGTAGTTAGAAGTTGACTAAAAAACCCAGCTTTTGCTGGGTTTTTTATTGGGGTTTAATTTTTAAAGCGATAGAATAATTTACTGGTGATATAAGTGGTTATAGGTGGATTATGGATGTAGTGTTTGCTTCATCAAAGGGTGCTCAATATAGGTATTTTAAATGCTTATCAAATGATTTAGGTTTGGACACTAGCTTGGTTACATTGAGGCCTGTCTTTTTCCCATCATTCTTTGGGTCAGGACTAACGTGTAATACAATTTGTGAGGGAATAGCTTTTCATGTGGAAAGAAAAAAACGCAAATATTTCAACTATCATTTTCCTGCTATATTCTGGGCTTTGTATAGGTTGCGATCTTCGTATAAGTTTATAAAAATCTTTTTGCGTTTTTCCCGTTATTTTAATATACATAAGCCTAAGGTGGTGGGTTTATGGAATGGCCATAGATTGCCAGAGATGGCGATAAAGGCAGCAGCGAAATATAGGGGAGTTGATGTTCTCTATTTTGAGAATGGTCTTCTGCCTAGTACAACTACAGCGGATTTTAGTGGAGTTAATGCATTAAATTCAGTTCCTAGGGATTTGGAATTCTATATGAATTACCAGAGTGAGAATAAAATTATTTCTTATGAGCGAAATGAGTTAGAAGTTAGAAAAGCCCATAAAAGTAAGCGCCATCTTTCAGGAACAATAAAAGATAATAATATAGAGTATATATTTATTCCTTTCCAAGTTGATTTTGATAGTCAGGTTGTATTGAATTCACCTTGGGTTAACTCGATGGAAGAATTTTGGGTACTATTAACCTCAGTTATATCAAAAATTAACGATAAGAATCTTTGTTTTGTGATTAAAGAGCACCCCTCAGATCCGAGAGTATATACTGAATATCACAACCAAAATGAAAGGATATTATTTAGTAGTGATAGTACAGAATATCTTATTAGAAATGCGAAGGCAGTGATTACTTTAAATTCAAGTGTTGGTCTTGAAACCTTAATGCTTGAGAAAAAATTAATTGTATTGGGTGATGCTTGTTTTAAAGTTCAAGACATTACTATGTGTAGTGATAGTGAAAGTGAATTAATTAATGCTTTGAATGGCCTTGAGTCATGGGAGCCAAATTTAATAGCTTTAAGATCCTTTATTAATTACTTATATGATGAGTATTGTATTCTTATAGCATGGCAGACTCTTCAGGAATCGATGGATGAGGTGCATTTACATGCCCTCGAAAAAAGAATTAAACAGCATTTTTTGAAATAGATAGTTACTTATTTATGTGAAGTTTTTCTTTATTAGAAGAATGTAGTGCGTGTAATGTATTACTTGTTTTTATGTTGTTTTCAGTCCTGAGTGGTTTTAATTATGGATGTGTTTTAGCGATAAATATTGCTTAATTGCTAATACATTAAGTATTGCTATTATTCGTTATATGAATAAAGGTTTAGGTCTAAATTGAAAATCTACTTTGATGTACAAGAATTGTACTATCTGCCCCAGTACATGCCAATCAAAAAAGAATTAGATAAGCATGGAATTTGGAGCGTATTTGTATTGTACTCTAGCATTCCAGAGTCCGTGCCATCTATTTTAATTGAAGCAGGGGTCTCTAACGAATCGATTGAGCGTGTTGATCGATATGAAGATGCGATCGCGCTGTATCAAAAGGAAAAGCCAGATTGGTTAATTCTTGGTAATAGTTTTGATGGTATTAATTATCTTAACTCTAAGACAAAAACGGCCTTAGTCAGTCACGGTATTGGGCCAAAAGCTTGTTATTACACGGTATCAGATACACCGACGGATGTTCGGTTTGTAGAAGGGCCATATAGAACCGATCGATTAAAGAAAATGTATCCAGAACAGACATTTATCGATACTGGTTATGCCAAGCTGGACCCTGCTATTAATGGTGAATTATCGGACTTACATCCTTCCAGTTATGGTTTGGATGACAATAAGATGACAATTTTGTATGCCCCTACTTTTTACCCGAGTAGTATTGAGCGGTTTAGTCGTTCTTTCCCTGATGATTTTAAACAATATAACATTATATTGAAGCCTCATTATTTTTCACTTTCCATTGATAGGTATAGAAAACAAAAGGCGCTTTTAGAGTATTGGGCTGGATTTGATAATGTGTACTTAGCCTGTTCAGGAGAGTCAAATATATTGCCTTTTATGTCTATTTCTGACGTTTTAATTAGTGATGCATCTTCTACCTTGTTTGAGTTTACAGCATTAGATAAGCCCGTTGTTTGGTGCGATTTTTTGAAGCTGAGATGGGGGTATCGAGGTCTATTTAAATTTCGCTTTAAACAGAGAATGGATCAGGATTTATATAAGTATGCTGATATTGCGGTGCATGCTAAATCCTATTCCCAATTACGTAAAATAGTGGATGAGCAAATAGCATTCCCTGGTCAATATGCCAGTCAAAGAGCGAAATATACGTTACCATTGGTGGGTATTGTTGATGGAAAGGCAAGTGAGCGTATTGTTGAATACATGCTCCAAACTAAGTGATTTATGACCAAGCGAATTATTACTTTTGGCACCTTTGATGTTTTTCATGTCGGCCATGTGAATATTTTAGAGCGAGCAAAATTAGAGGGCGACTTTTTAGTTGTGGGTGTGTCTTCTGATGAGTTGAATTTTAAGAAAAAAAATCGCTATCCCATTTATAGTCAGAAAGATCGAATTAAAATTTTAGAGTCATTAAAGTTTGTTGATGAGGTTTTTGTTGAAGAGTCTTTAGAATTAAAGCCTAAGTATATCCAGCATTATAATGCGGATGTATTGGTGATGGGTGATGACTGGATCGGTCGTTTTGATGATATGAAAGCCTTTTGTGAGGTCAAATATTTACCTAGAACCCCTTCTATATCAACAACTGAGATTATTGAAGTGGTAAAAAGTCTATAGTCTATAGTCTATAGTTTTTAGTGATGGCGACTGAAATACATAAAGTTTGATGTTTATTGATGGGTAATTAGTTAGTAAATTCAGCCACTTAGCTTGTATCCTGTATAAAAATAAGGCAAAGTTTAGAAAGTGGCTAGAAAAGCTGGTTTTAGATGTACAACTTCGCAGCCTGATTTATGTAATTTATAAGGGAGTGGCCCTTTTATGACAAAATCTGAGCTAATTGAGCGGATTACAGATAAGCACCCAGAGTTATCGACTAAAGATATTGAGCTGGCTGTTAAGACAATTCTCGACACTATGTCACAAGCATTAAGTCAGGGTGACAGAATTGAGATACGAGGCTTTGGGAGCTTCTCCCTACATTTTCGTAATCCTCGTGTTGGACGTAACCCTAAAACAGGTGAATCTGTTCATTTGAAGGGCAAGTACGTTCCGCATTTCAAACCTGGTAAAGAATTAAGAGAACAAGTTAACCACCCAGAATAATTAAATTTGTGGTTATATAATTATACTATTGAGTTTATATATGGATAACCCGGCAAGCAGCCTTTTAACTTCCCTACCTGAATACCTCGCTTTAAAACAGCATTTTATTGATACATCGCCACTTAAAATGCGAGATCAATTTAACCTTAACCCTGATCGTTTTCACAGCTTTTCTTTATCTGCTGCAGAGTTAAGTTTAGATTACTCCAAAAATCGTATAACAGATCAGACAATCCCCTTTTTATTGGATCTCGCTAATGCACGGAAATTATCATCTGCCATTAAGGCAATGTTTAAAGGGGAGTTAGTTAATCAAAGTGAGGGCAGGCCTGCGCTTCATACCGCTTTAAGAAATTTCTCAGATGAGCCTGTATTTGTAGATGGTGTCGATGTTATGCCTGAGGTTAGGGCAACGCTAATCCGGATGAAAGAGTTTTGCTGGCGTATTCGTAATCAACACTGGCGAGGCTTTAGTAATAAACCGTTTACGGATGTGGTTTCTATTGGTATTGGAGGCTCCTTTCTTGGGCCTAAGCTTGCCTCGCAAGCGTTAAAGCCTTACTGGGGGAAAAAAATTGACTGCCATTATTTAGCTAATATCGACGGATCAAACCTAACGGAAGTATTGCAAGGCTTAAATCCTGAAACCACCTTGTTTATTGTTCAAAGTAAGAGCTTTGGTACTCAAGAGACGCTAAAAAACGCAACGGAGTGCCGTCAGTGGTTTTTAGATAATGGTGGTAAAAAAGAAGATTTGCCCCGTCATTTTACGGCAGTAACAGCCAATGTAGAAAAAGCAAAATCATTTGGTATTAGTGAAGAAAATATCTTTCCAATGTGGGATTGGGTCGGAGGTCGTTATTCATTATGGAGTGCGATTGGTTTGCCTTTAATGCTTACAATAGGCCATGAAAACTTTCGTCAACTTTTGCAGGGTGCATATGAAATGGATTGCCATTTTAAGACCGCACCGTTTGAAAAAAATATGCCCGTTATAATGGGAATGCTAGGTGTGTGGTATGTGAATTTCTTTGATGCACAGAGCCATGCAATTTTGCCGTACGATCATTATTTGCGAGGCCTGCCTGCGCATATTCAGCAGTTGGATATGGAGAGTAATGGTAAGTCGGT
This sequence comes from Oceanicoccus sp., assembly GCA_047621325.1. GTDB lineage: Bacteria > Pseudomonadota > Gammaproteobacteria > Pseudomonadales > Oceanobacteraceae > Bermanella. Next base: position 2,154 of record JBLHLT010000017.1, on the reverse strand, counting down.
AAACGTTCATGGGGTCAAGCTAGATTACCAAGCTGGTCCTATTATCTGGGGTGGTGTTGGTAGTAATGGTCAGCATGCTTATCATCAGTTATTACATCAAGGCACTCAGTTTGCCCCTTGTGATTTTATTATGCCGTTAATGACTCATAATCCAGTTAACCAATTTCATGAGTTGCTAGTTAGTAATTGCTTGAGTCAGAGTCAAGCCTTGATGCAGGGGAAATCGCTAGAGGAGGCACAAAGTGAGTTGGCAGATGCGGGTTATAGTGGTGCTGAGCTTGATGTGTTAGCAGCACAAAAAGAAATCCCAGGGAATCGGCCAAGCAATACACTTTACTTTGATAAGGCGACGCCTAAAGTTGTGGGTGCGTTGATTGCACTTTATGAGCATAAGGTATTTGTTCAAGGTCAAATTTGGGGTGTGAATAGCTTTGATCAGTGGGGGGTTGAGCTTGGTAAGCAGTTAGGTGACCAAGTGCATTCGGCTTTATTGGGTGAAACAAGTGTTGGTCTAGAAGAAAAATTCGATGCGTCTACTGCTGGTTTAATTAAAGCCTTTCGTAATATGAAAAATAAGCTCTAAAGTGCTTTTAGCCCATGCCTTTAGTTAGGGGCCTTCACTGTAATTAGGTCACTTTTCTAAGTCTTTTAATGTAGTGGTTATTGCTGACTGGGTTTTCGTCGGCAATAACTTTCTTATTTTCTTAAGTCCTATTGTCTATTTCGTTTTTTCTGCCTTAGGTGCCCCCTCTATTTGAGTGGCCAGCTTATGCTTGTAGGTCAAATAAAAATTCAAGCTGTTTGATCTTAATCGCTTGCTGTATTACAAGACTTTTAGTTGCGGTGAATGAATGCTTGGCTGGTTTGAGTGGATTTGGTACTTTGTTGGGTCGCTTGTTTATAATAAAACCAAAAAGGAATAAAAATGACGATAGCTTACTGGTGTGTATTTACGGCTATTTTATTGCCCTTACTGTTTACTGCGTTGGCAAAATTTACTGGTAAATATGGCTTTAGGGCAAATTTAGCACCTAGAGAATACTTGGCAACGCTTGAAGGTTTTCGTAAGAGGGCGAATTGGGCTCAGCTTAACACCCATGAATCAATTCCTGCGTTTATGGCTGCGGTGGTGATTGCTCAGCAAATGCAGGGTGATCAAAGTATGATTGATGGTTTGGCTGTGGCTTATATTGTATTGCGTATTGCGTATTGCGTATTGCATATGGTTTTTTTTATATGGCGGATAAAGGTGTTTTGAGGACGCTTGCTTGGACGGCTGCTATTGGTTGTACGTTAGCTTTATTTTTCACGTTTTAAATTTGTTGAGCTTAGTACTTACTCTGGCTTTTGGTAATTAAAGCACTGATATTGACCCATCTATTGATGGGCTATTTTGAATAGACGACTGCCATCAGTATGCGTGTTTGTGAGGTGTAGCTAGATTCCGTCCCTTCGTCTTTAATATTTATTTTTGCTTTGTGAACTTTAATTCGATGATTAACTCAATGGTTTTAATGTGGGTTTTAAATGGCGTTAATGGCTTTTACGCAGGGTGAGATTAAAGCGCTGTAGAAGTTTGGGTTGAAGAAGGTCGGCCTTTACTGTTTTTACCCCATGGTAAAATGATCGTGATGCTCCGGATAAAATAATGACATCGCCGTCTTCTAATAAAACGGTTTTTACACTGTTGCTTGATTGTGTTGGGTAAATTTGGAATACAGCTGGTAGGCCGAGCGAAATAGAAACTATTGGCCATGATGCGTCTACTTCATCTTTATCTTGGTGGCGCCCCATTGAAAGTCCAATTTCGTAACAGTTAATTAGACAGGCATCGGGTTTAAATCTTGGTAGTCCTGCAAGTTCGCAGGCGTATTTGTGAAGCTGTAAAAATTTAGTAGGCAGTTTAGGCTAGTCTTTTAGGTTTTGAGGGTCAGTAGAGCTGTAACGATAGCCATTTTGGTCTGAAATCCAACCGTATTTACCGCAGTTGCTCATTTTTACTTTGGTTAGGTGCCCCATCGGTGTCATAAATTGACGTAATGGGGCGGTAATCCCCCCATAAATTAACAGGTCCCAAAAGTAGAATTTTTCTCGTACACTAAACGCAGGAGATCTACATGAAAACATCACGCTATTCTGACAGCCAGATTATGG
>JBLHLT010000016.1:0-89836 GCA_047621325.1 Oceanicoccus sp. | reverse complement strand
TTATTTTAAAAGGAGGGTTATTTCAGCGACCAAAGATAGACCAACACCAGATAAGTGCTCGAAATAGGCGACGGTCAATCAATATACGGCAGGGGTGCTTGCCTATATGACTATTTATTCCGGACAGTAGTGCACGCAGGTGGGAGCCCATTGTTACCTCTTTGCAGTATTCAAAAAACAAAAAAGCCATGATCACTCACATGATCATGGCTTTAACGTTATTGCTTAAAAATTACTTAATCTCAAATAATTCCACATCAAAAATCAATGTCGAACCGGGCTTAATCAAACCCGCATTACGATTCCCATACGCTAAATAACTTGGGATAAACAAACGGGCCTTTTCACCAACTACCATCAACTGTAAACCTTCTGTCCAACCGGGAATCACTTGGTTAAGCGGAAAGCTAATGGTTTGACCACGATTCACCGAACTATCAAATACGGTGCCGTCTAATAACTTGCCATGGTAATGCACTGTCACCGTACTACTGGCTAGAGGGTGTTCTTCACCCGTGCCCGCTTCAAGTACTTGGTACTGCAAGCCAGATGTAGTGGTGGTCACACCATCAACACTGGCATTGGTTTTTAAAAACGCCTCACCTTCGGCAATACTGCCTGCCGCGGCGCGCTTGTTTTTAAAATGACGCCAAGTAAAAAAGAACACAATAAGAGCTACGGCAATAAAAAATAATGGAGGCATACGTCACCTAGGTTTAATTTTAAAAACTAAGTGTACCTTATGCCCAGTAGCAGCCAAAGCCTTGGCTTAGCTTAATCGTCAAACAACACGCCGACTTTTAGTTTTTCAGCACGATAAATCTCTTCTCCATCGACCTCTACGCTGCCAGATGCCACCGCTATAATCATTTGTTTGTTTTTTAAGCTACGATCAATACTGATTTTGAACGTGACGACCTTCGCGGTTGGGCGCACTTCACCAAAAAACTTCACCCCACCAATGCCCAATGCCCGTAATTTGCCATGATGCCCTTTGGCTGCCAGTATCGCCCCAATGCTCTGCCACATACCTTCAATACCTAAACAACCCGGCATGATTGGGTCACCCGGAAAATGGCAGCGAAAAAACCACGCGTTTTCATCGATGGCCATTTCTGTGATCACTTCCCCTTTACCATTCGCGCCGCCGTTCACATCTAAGTGGCGAATGTGCTGAATAATCCCCAGCTCATCAATCGGCAGCTTGATTTCTATACCTTGCGCCGCGAAGTGATCTAGCAACGCTTGCACAGGCATGTTTTCTATAACATCAAGAGTGGTTGCTGCTGGATCTGGAGGAGTAGGTGACAGACTCATATATACGCCTTTTTATAATTAAAGTGCGCGGCACTTTACGGGCTTTTACCGCCTCAAGCTTAACTTGAGGCATCATGGATTTGACTTTGCGTAACACGCCTTGTGTCTAGGTTTTTACACCTAACGACGAAGCCATACATCTAAACCTTGCGCATTGAGCAATACATCACTGGCGATCACTTGCGCATATTCACTCGGTGATAAGTGCGTATCGTGCTGCGATAAATCCGCTAATAATGTTAGCAGTTGTTTGTTAAGTGTTTGCAACCAGTGCTCTTGGGGGAAATTTTTCATTACGTTTAAAGCAAGCTCAACGTATTGATCCACTAAATTGAGTAAGCGCTCACCTAACGTTTGTGGATTCTCTACCATGCCAAAATGGGTTAAATACATCCGCTGTGGCTGGTAACTGAGTAACCGATTAATTGACGATTTAAGTGCCTCAGGGTCAAATTGAACCGGTGTGGTGGTAGGGAAAATAAACGGCCCTTTTTCACTGTTTAACTCTTGATAGGCTAAACCAAAAGTATCACCCGTAAAAAACCCCGCGCTTAGTTCATCATAGATACAATAATGGTGACGCGCATGACCGGGGGTATCTAAAAACGTCAATGTACGGCTGCCGAGTTTTAAGGTTTGACCATCTTCAATTACTAAAACTTGCGACGGGTCGACGGGTAATAAATCGCCATAAGTTTGCGCAAACATCACCTCGCCATACACCGCGGTCGCGCCTGCTTGCAGCTTACTTGGGTCAATCATGTGCCTAGCACCTTGCGGATGCACCACAAGCTGCGCATGCGGTAGTGCTTGCATTAACAAACCCGCGCCACCGGCGTGATCTAAATGTACATGTGTCGGCATGACGTATTTGATTGCGTGGGTATCAAAGCCTTGTGCACTTAAGAATTCAAAAATGAGTGGGACAGTGTCTTTAGTACCCGTTTCAATAATGGCTAATTCACCCTCACTGACCATGACATAACACGCAGCCATTTGTGGACGTTGATACGCGGTATCTAACCGATAAATACCCCAACCTAAATACTCTGCTTTCACCATACCGCTCTCAATTTTTTATTATTCACCAACCATATACTCATAACTATGCACAACAAGTGTTAAGAACACCATGTGCATAACAATCAAAACATTAGCCTAATCCTGCCAGTAAAAATCAATAGGGTTAACTATCGCTCATTTTTTTACATTTACCGAATGAATTTGGCGCACCCTAACTAACTCACCCTTCAGGAATAAAAGAATTGGCCTATAACTTATATAGATAGGGATATTGTCATGAATACATTGATGTCATTAAGCAAGCAACATGTTCGCCATGTACTATTTTGGCCAATGGCGTTGTTATGTCTGCTGATAATGATCATCGCAAATTACGGTTTAAACGCCATAAATCAGCAGCAAAACCATCAAAAAATAGCCGCTGTTGAAGTCAATCAACAGCAAGTAGCTAAACAATACTCGCAGCAGTTTGATGATCTCATTGTGGCGCGCCTTGAACAGCTCATGGCGCAAAAGCAGCAATACATACAAAATTATCTAAAGCAGATTAATAAACAGTTGATTACCTTGGCAAATTCCACCATGAGCCAAGTGGCCTCACAAGCCTTTCGCATCACCTATCGCAGTTACCTAGCCGAGCGCGAACCGTTTATAGACGACCCAAGCATTGCAATTACCCAGTATTATCAACAACAAACCCCAAGCCGCGCGCATCTCAATGAGATTGGCCAAGCATTACAATACGATTTTGTCGTAAATAACGAACAACCCCGTAAACAAGATTTTAATGAAACCGAAATAGATACCAGTTATAGCCGAGTGCACAGCTTGTATCATCCAATTTATCGCCACTATATCGAGCAGTTTGCATTTGAAGATTTATACATCGTCGACGCCACCAGTGGCGACGTTATCTACAGCGTGGCTAAGCATAACGACTTTGCAAACAATCTATGGCAAGAACAAGCCGCATCATCTCCCTTAGCTATTAGTTACAAACACGCATTAAAATTACAACCAGGGCAAAGTTTGTTTAGTGAATTTAGTGAATATGCACCGGCCAATAATTCACTCAGTGCGTTTATGAGTACACCCATTGTTAGTCAAGACCCTTCTCAAAATGCTATAGAAGCCATTTTAATTTTCCGCCTACCTGCAAATGCTTTTGCGCCATTATTACAAGTGCAAGGCTTCGAACGGGCACATATCTATATGAGCAATGCAAACCAAACCTATTGGGTAAGCAGCAATCCGTTAGAATCTACACAAAAAGACTTTTTTAAAGATTGGCTTGATAGCAACCCTGCCAAAAAGTTCAATGTCACTAAAAATGAAGAGAATGAAAATCATTACATGGCCTATCAACCCATTAAATTATTTGGGCTAAACTGGCTGTTATTGAGTGAGTTATTATTAGATCACAGCCAGATGATCAACCATCCGTCAAACTTAACACTCACTGGCGAAACCAATGATTTAAAAAGTGACATCCCAATACTACAATTTTTAATGGCCGCTATATTACTAGCCGTTACAATCAGTTTAGGGGTTGGCTTCTGGCTTAATCGCTACTTTAGTCACAAACAAAAAAATGCAATTGAGCAACAGCATAAACAAACAGATAAAATACAACAGCAGTTAAGTAAATTGAATTTTCGTGCTTTCAACCAATCGACAATGCCATCATCAATGGCTAAAAAAACAGGCTCGATCGTAGATGAAAGCCTAAATCCTATTTTTAATACTCGCCAAATAAAACACATTATAGAGTCTATTCAAGCACCTATTTATGCGGTGCAATCAACTACCGCACAACTCATCAAAGATAATCAACAGCGCTCTGACCATGTAACTAAAAGCCAGAAATTACAACAACACATCGAATCTCAGCAATCTGAGATTAAAGACATTTTAAAAAATAATTCTCACCCACTGCTATCACCTGTTAAAACGGTGAATAACATTCAAAACCAAGATGAAACAGAAGCTGACAAAATCAATAAAAATAGCTTTGATGCACTTAGCAAAAAAAGTCACAAGCTGCTAAGTGATAACCAAACCCAAATTCATCAATTAAGCGACGTACTCAGTAACGCAAGTGAACAAGTGAATAGTCTCGCCAATAGCAGTAAAAATATTGTCAGTGCATTGGACACCATCGCCAGTATTGCAGATCAAACCAACTTACTGGCGCTTAATGCAGCCATTGAAGCCGCGCGAGCAGGTGAACAAGGCAGAGGGTTTGCGGTAGTGGCCGACGAAGTACGTACACTTGCCAACCGCACTCATAACAGCACCACCGACATAAAAACAGTGATAGATCAGCTGCATAAAGATTCACAAAATTCGGTAAAAGCGATGGATGAAGCCAACAAACTCATTCACAACAATGAAGATCTAGCCAAAAATGTAAGTGATATTTTTGATCAACTTGAAGCCATCATCAAAGACACCCAACTAACCGATCAAACAGACAAGCATCAACTTAGTCAATTAAGTGAACGCATTGAACAAATAGTAGCAAATACAAAAGAACAAAAGAGCGTGTTACATCAATTACACGACTTAGACACAAAAGTGGGCAGCGCCACTAAAGATATAGAGACAAGCCTTAGCCAATTTAAATGGTAAGGCTAAATGAAACTTACTTAGCCATAACCGTTAAAATGTTATGGGTACTAATCACCCCTTTAATAATGCCATGCTCACTAACAAAAATACGACGTATACCATGCTGCAACATAACATAAGCCACTTCTTGTAAATTGGCCTTACAATCAACTTGAATAACCGAGTCACTCATAATTTGATTCACCGTGCAGTTTTCATCAGCCTGCCCCATCATGGCTTGCAGCGTTTTATCATCGTACTGCAGCCCCACAAATTCGGCATACACTTTTTGCAACAATTCACCTTTTTCAACGCTGGTTTTATTTTCAAAAGCTAAAATATCACTCACAGTGACCACACCTACCAAACTATGGTCACTGGCAATGACAGGCGCACCACTGATAGCATTTTTGATAAAGAACTCAGAAAGCCGCTTGATCGACCAGCCTTCATAAGCCATTAACACTTGTTTGGTCATAATGTCTTTGGCGATTAATTCTGTTTTCATAAACGCTAGCCTCAATTGATTATTTAGCTGAAAAGTAAATATTCCCGTAATAAGCAGTGGCTTTCGCTTTACTGTCGTCGGTATCGCTCATAATAGCGACCGCATCAATATAACGATAAGCATCTTCGTTTTCCTTATCGGAACCTTTGTCACCATAAAGCGCAATCATATCTTCGTATACGTTACGTTTTTCATTAACCCATACGCTTAACGCGTCTTGTGGTGAACGTAACGCTAACATGCGTGCATTACTGCCTGCGTATGCGTTATCCCAAGTACTGCCAGTAGCTTGATTGCTTGACCATACATAGTTAAGTGCTTTGGTTTTCCAAATAAAGAAGCCGCCACTTTTTACGATGTATAAACGTGCGGCATAGTCATCACCAGCTTTTGTGGTTTCATCCATTTTTGGCAGGAAATTCTCGATGCGCCATGACCAGTTCAAAAACGGTGTTTTCTTGAGATCCACTTTAATTTCTTTCGCTAAACCAGACGCTGACTTGTCGCTAATGGCATGCAATACAGGCTGATGGTCTAATTGCGTAATTTCATATTGAGTTTGCCCCACAAACGACTTTTTTTCCCATTGATCAAGAGACTCTTGTTCAAACTGAGCAATAGGCAAGGTTTGAGCCACACTAAATGAGGTGAGGATAAAGGAAGTGGTAATCAGTGCGGCGATTTTTAACAGTTTCATGTTTTGTCCAAATATTAGAATGATAATTGGATAAGCCTAAGACTAAATAGTTCAGGCTTTCCATTTATGACTCTAAACCTTAACCAATCAAAACCTGTTTGATTTGATTTAAGGTGTTCAAAGTATTTTTATTGTGGCGCTCTAAGTCGTGCTTGAGGGTACGGATCACCCACAACATTTCAGAATGGTTTGTAAACGTTTGTTCTAATTTTGGCAATAAATACAATGCTTGATCATATTGGCCATGTTTAACATATTCTTCTATTTTCGAAATCATTTTCACACCTATCTATCCTTAGATTCTGTATTGAATGTACAAGTAAACACTCATTAAAGCAAAGTTGAGGCCACTACTGTTGGCGTAACATCCTATTAACCGTCACGTTAACCCCGTTATAATTCACCTCGTATTCTTCAACATCTACAAAGCCATATTCGTAATACAGCGCCTTTGACGGTGAGTTCGACTTAACCACTTGCAACATGGCAGCGCCATTTATTTGCTGTAATGCAACATTAAGCAAAGCACGAGCCACACCCTGTCTTCGATAGCGAGGGTGCACATATAATGATTGAATGGTATTCGCTTTAACCGCGCTATACCCTTGAATTGCATCTTTGCCGTATACAAAAATAGTCGAACTCAATAAGTCGGCTTGTCGCGGCTCATCAGATTCTAATGGTAATAAAGTATGTTGGCGCTTTTCAAACGTTAACTCATCCAGCTTTGACGCATTATAAATGTCAGCTATGGCTGGATAATCAGATGGCTGATAATTACGGATTGTCATGTCAATCACCGATATTAAAAAATACACACATTAAATTACGGATTCGCCCCTAAAATCAACTCGCGAAAAAATTTCACTAAGTCCACATAATCATCCACATTAACTTGTTCATTAATACCGTGCATGCGCTCTAAGGTCTCTGGGGTAAAACGGTTAAACGCAAATCGATAAATACTGTCACTCAGCCCTGTGTAATGCTTTGCATCGGTGCCACCGGTGACTAAATACGGCGCGATAATTAAATTTTCATCTTGTGTCACCCGATAAATAGCATCCGTTAACATAGCAAAGCTGGCATTATCACTTTTTGAAACTGACGACGGCTCGCCTGCCATGCCACCCAATATAGACACCTCTATTTTTGGGTTATTAATCACAGCCTCAATAAAGCGTTGCACACTCTCACCACTTTCACCGGGCATAATACGAACGTTGACGACGGCGCTCGCCTCACTGGGCAATACGTTGTCTTTGCTTGAACCTTTCGCCATGGTCACCGCCGTCGTGGTGCGTACGGCGGCATTGGTGGTTTTAGAACCTGATAAAATCGTTTCGACCAAGGGTTCCGTTAGCCACATGTTTGCAAAAATAGCTTTTTCAACACCGCCCATAGCGGGGCCAATGGTATTAAATAGCTGACGACTATAGGCCATATTGGCAGGGAACGGATGGTTTTCGATATCCACAATCGCTTGAGCAATCACACCCAGCGCCGTGTGTTTTGGTGGCATAGAGCTGTGGCCACCCACGGCCTTCGTTTTTAGCTCTAAACTCACATACCCTTTTTCTGCAATGCCCACCAACGCCACCGGCGACGTCATACCAGGGATAATACCATCGCCGACAATTGAGCCACCCTCATCTAAAATAAATTGAAAATCTAACCCGCGTTGTTTAAGCAAGGCGCTGATATGCCCAGCACCCGCATCACCGCCAACCTCTTCATCATGACCATAGGCTAAATAGATATCTCGCTTTGGCTGAAAGCCTTTAGTTAATAAGTCTTCTACCGCTTCCATTGAACCCAGCACACCAGACTTAATATCCACCGCACCTCGCCCCCAAATAATGCCGTCTTCAATGGCACCACTAAATGGCTCATGCACCCAACGGTTTAACGTCTCGCTATCTACTGGCACCACATCTTGGTGGCTCATAATTAAAATCGGTTTTAACGAAGGGTCTGTGCCTTGCCAGCGATACAAGAGTGATAACTCATTCACCATTTCAAGTGATAACGTATCGTGTAATTTAGGGTAGCTTAGCTGTAAAAATGCATGAAAATTGGTGAAGACCTCACGCTCTACTTTTGTCTCGTCCATGTAGCTGATGGTCGCAAACTGAATGCCTTGGGATAAGCGCTTGGCAACCGCGTTTGCATCCACCTCGCTACCATCAAGCGCAGGCTGTAATGTTATCGCGGGTGTCGTAAAAGTTAGGGTTTTGACTGCCATAATCACAAATAAAGACAAAAACAACAGGGTTAGGTATTTAACGGTTTTCAAGGGCTACATCCATTCATTATTATTTTTTATCAATGTGCATCATTTACAACCTAGATAACAGTGCTAAGTAGGCCAACATAGCGCCGCTAAAGCCGTGGTAGGTCTGTTGGGGGCCAATAGCATGAGGTATGATGAAACCCATCAAACCTAACCTGATTCACCGTGGTAAAAACCCTACTAAATGGGTTTAAACACCACAATGACACCCAACAGCTGAGGCTTATATGACATTCACCCATATCAATCAAAACGGCGAAGCCAACATGGTAGATGTCAGCGAAAAAACGGTTACTGCCCGTACCGCTCGCGCCGAAGCTTTTATTGAAATGACCCCAAGTACCCTAGAGATGATCATTAAAGGGGAACATCACAAAGGGGACGTATTTGCCGTCGCCCGCATTGCAGGTATTCAAGCCGCAAAACAAACCAGCCAACTGATTCCATTATGCCACCCACTCATGCTGAGCAAAGTCGAAGTCAGCTTTGACGTGCAACCACAACATCACCGTGTACGCATCGAAACCTTGTGCAAACTGGCAGGGCAAACCGGTGTTGAAATGGAAGCCCTCACCGCCGCATCGGTTGCCGCACTCACCCTATTTGATATGTGCAAAGCCGTGGATAAAGCCATGGTAATTTCAGGCGTGCGCGTACTGGAAAAACAAGGTGGTAAATCTGGGCACTTTATTGCCACACCTCAAGGTAACTAAGCATGATTAACGTATTATTCTTTGCTCAATTACGTGAATTATTAAATAGCCAAGGCATCAACTTGAGCATAAAAACACCCTGTACGGTGAGTGCAGTAAAAGCCGCACTGCAGCAACATAACCCAAATTGGCAGCCTCATTTAAGCCAAGACACTATTTTATGTGCGGTGAATCAAACCATGGTCACCGACCAACACACAGTGCAAGACGGCGACGAAGTGGCGTTATTCCCACCAGTAACAGGCGGCTAAACATGACGGCACGTATTCACATCAATGTGCAAACCCAAGACTTCGACGTGGCACAAGAATACGCCGCCATGCGTCAAGACAACACCCAAGATGGCGCCATTGTGTTTTTTAGTGGCTTAGTGCGTGACATGAACCAAGGTCACGGCGTGAAAGGGTTATTTTTAGAACACTACCCTGCCATGACAGAAAAATCCCTAGCCCAAATTGTCGATCAAGCCTGCGCTCGCTGGCCGTTATCGCGGGTGCGATTAATTCATCGTGTTGGCCAATTGCATATTAGTGATCAAATTGTATTGGTCGCCGTAAGCAGCCGCCATCGCGAAGCCGCCTTTGAAGCGTGCCACTTTATAATGGATTATCTTAAAAACCGCGCGCCGTTCTGGAAAAAAGAAACCACAGATCAAGGTGACACCTGGGTCGCCGCCCTCGACAAAGACACACACGCGTTAGATAAGTGGAATACCCATGACAAGTAATCGCCTAGCTGCACTGTTCATTGGCGCTATATTCGCCGCGGCCTCAGCAATTAGCCACGCCGACACACTAAATGTAGCCGTCGCCGCCAATTTCAAACACACCCTAGAAGCACTCAAAACACACTTTGAACACGACACACAACACGATATAAACATTATTAGCGCAAGCACTGGGCAGCTTGTGCAACAAATTTCTCAACACGCCCCATTTGATATTTTATTAGCCGCCAATACTGAGCACCCAAAGGTATTGTGGCAAAACATACACAAACAACGTGAACTCGACTTAGATGCACTGGCCATTTATGCCAAAGGCCGCCTCGTGTTTTATAGCAACTTACCTCTGGCCTCTGCGCAAACATTAAATGATATTTTAAACGATAGCCGATATTCCCGCCTGAGTATTGCCAACCCTAAATTAGCCCCATACGGATTGGCGGCCATGCAAACGCTTGAATGTTTAAAGCAACAACAATGGCATTCTAAACTGGTGATTGGCCAAAACGTGGCGCAAGCATTTCAATTTATTGACAGTGAAAGCGTCGATGGCGGATTTGCCGCCCTATCGCAAGTACTCAACAAAGATCAAAGCCGTATTCGCCAAGTTGACGAACACTGTTATGACGACATTAACCAAATGGCGCTACGCTTAAACAACAAACCTGCCAGTCTTGCTTTTATGGCTTTTTTACAAAGCAAAGCGGCACGTAATATCATTGAAAATAACGGTTACCGTTTACCGAATTAATTGGAAGCCCCATGGATGCTTTACTGCTTACATTAAAATTGGCTTTTTTTAGCACCGCCATTTTAATTGTCATCGCCACGCCACTGGCTTGGTTTTTAGCCCACAGCCAGTTTAAAGGCAAATTTTTAGTCGAAGCGTTAATTGCGTTACCGTTAGTATTGCCGCCTACGGTTTTAGGCTTTTATTTATTAATTGCATTAGGCCCACAAGGCCCAGGTGGATTCATTGCCCAGCTTTGGGGAGATCGCACGTTAGCCTTTAGTTTTACCGGTTTATTGATTGGCTCGGTTATTTACAGCTTACCGTTTGTGGTGCAACCGCTACAAAACGGCTTTAGTTTGATCGGCAAAAAACCACTAGAAGTGGCTTACACGTTAAATGCATCGTTTAAAGACGCATGGCGCACTATTATTTTCCCGTTAGCCAAACCGGCTTATATCAGCGCAGCCACATTAGGCTTTGCCCATACACTGGGTGAGTTTGGCGTGGTGCTAATGATTGGCGGTAATATTCCCGGCGAAACGCAGGTTATTTCCATTAAAATATTTGAGCAAGTCGAAGCACTGCAATACAACGACGCGCACATCATGTCGGCTGTGTTATTAGGCATTTCGTTTATGATGCTCACCGCTATTTACGCCACACGTAAAAGCACAAATAAAGCGGGCATGTTATGAATTTACATTTAAACATCGACCTGCGCAAAGGCGACTTCGCTTTAAAAGCAAACATAAGCATTGTTTGGCAGCAACCTAGCACCCATGTGATTTTTGGTAAAAGCGGTATTGGTAAAACCCATTTGCTGCGCAGCATTTGCGGATTAGAAAGCCCACAAGGCACCATCACTTGGTATCACGCGCAACACGGCGAACACTGGCTTGATAGCCAGCAAAAAATAACTACACCCTGTCATCAACGCCATGTGGCCATGGTGTTTCAAGATCACCAACTGTTTCGCCATTTAAATGTTGAGCAAAATTTACGTTTTGCTTTTGACCGCTCTCACGCGAATCAACAAGATTGGCAATACTGCGTTAATGCATTAGAACTTAACGATTTACTTCATCACAACGTGAATCAACTAAGCGGTGGCCAAGCACAAAGAGTCGCCCTTGCCCGCGCTATTTTAAGTAAACCGACACTGCTTATTTTAGATGAACCCTTAGCCTCGCTCGACTGGCAAAGCAAACAAGATGTCATGGGTTATATTAAACGCCTAAACCATGAATGGCAGTTACCGGTTTTGTATGTGACCCATGATGTCAACGAAGTACTCACCCTCGCAGACCATGTCATCATGCTAGACCAACCTAATGGCACCACCATCGTAAATGAGCCACGGGCCTTAATAGACATACTGCAAGACGATCGCCACCCATTTTATGGCTTAGGCAAAAGCAGTATTTTAGTGGCCGATACCCAACAAGCCCTTAAAGACGGCTTAATGCATTGCCATATCGGCAAGCAAGTTATGCGCTTACCCGTCAATACCACGGCCACAACAAATACACCATTGCGCTTGTGCATCGCTGCCAGTGATGTCAGCCTCGCTTTAAGCGCCGCACAAGACAGCAGCATCATGAATATTTTACAGGGCAAAGTGTCACGCATCGAACAAACCGAAAACGGGCAATACCTGATTCAGTTAAAAATAGATGAGCAATATTTATTAAGTGAAATTTCTCAGTATTCTTTCGAGCGTTTAAATATTCAAATGTGGCAAACCCTTTATGCTCAAATTAAAGGCGTTGCTTTGCAACAAAGCGAATAATACAGCGACTTTAATAACAGTGAGGTTTACATGAGTAACATCATTTCATGCGCCCAATACGATTATTTTGAAATCGCCTGCATGCACCATTATGAAATACTGCTGACCTTAAAAGACGGTAGCAAGCTTCAAGGCATAGCCCACAATGTAAAGGTTGCAAAAGACGGTGAAACAAGAAAAGAAGTATTAGAGCTGATCTTAGCAAATAAGGAGGTTATTGTGGTTGAGTTAATGACCATTCATAAAATTCAGGCGGTGACGGTTAACCCGCATTTTAGGGTATTTGTTCTAACAAATAGCTAATCTGCAATGCCCATATAAAAAAAATCCTATATAATTCGCCGCTCAAACACTTCAACTATCAAGCTAATTTTTAAACGCTGGACAATCACTTGAATAAATTATTATTGCCAATACTTTCATTGGCTCTTTCTGTGCCTGCTATTTCTCAAGAATCCCCATTCTCGATATCTGTCGGTCAAAAAACCATGCATACCGACATGAAGGGCTTTACAACTAATGGCCTGATACTAGAAGGTGTTACGGCAAGTTCAAATGCTATTTACACCAGTATTTCATACAACCAAACACCGTCCTTATCTTACGCTTTTGAATACGCGTCATTTATTGGAGCGCATGCAGCTGAAGCGGTTTACCAAACACTTCGTTATGATGGTACTACCTTCCAAGATGAAACCGCAGAATATAAGGTTAAAGTAGAACCTAGCAATTATTTTAGCCTGCACGCTCATTATGCTTTTCGCGTAGACAAAACGGTTCGCCCATACTTATTTGCAGGTTTATCTTATATATCAGCCGATATAGAGCATGAGAATTTTGCAAGTAAAAACGGTGTAACAACCAAGAATGAACGCTTTGTTGAATCAGACACGTCAATTGGCGTGCTCTATGGCGCAGGCCTAGACATTCAAATTTATCAAAATTTCTCATTTATATTTGATTATCGAATTCAGCAAGATATTGCTGATCAACCTGTAGATGAGATGAGTGGCGCATTCAAATACCGATTCTAATAATCTAACTCGGCAAATACTCTTTCAACGCCTGTTCACATTCAGGCGTTAAAATAATTTGCTGCGCTTGTGGGTTATTATGATATTGGCTCAAACCCATGCGCTGCACCCAATACATTAACAAGGCTTGACGCACGCGCATGGTTTTACGATAGCCGTTTTGGGTTTTCTGCATATCGTAATCAAGTGCAATAATGCGGGTGCGGTTTTTATCAAGCCTTAGGTCAGGCATAAACTCAACCTGCAACAAGTTGTTCCACACTTCATCTTGAATATCAAAATGGTCAGCTCCGTCTAATAACTCAGCTGGGGTATCTGGTTGAAAGCGGCTTAATACAAAGTCACGATAACCATTATTTTTCTCACAATAACCACGTACGTGCCAGCGCATACCATCAAATACTAAATGGTGCGGCTGAATGATTCGGCTCGAAAAATCAGGGTTAGACACCGACGCATAACCAATCTCTAACCGTAACTGTTCACGTATGGCTTGTAAGATAGGGCGTACTAACGCAGGTTGTAAATTACGGTTGGGCAGCTCTAAACTCGATACGGTTTCGGTGTTCGCCATAAACTGCATGTAATCTTGCAGAGTGCCATTGGTGAATTGCGCAACCATATTAATGTTTGGCTGGTAGCTCTCACTGGCTCCGTGATATTGAATATTATCGGGGTAGAGGTTTTTGTACTTTTGAATCACATGTTTGGCCAGCTTTTCAGCTAGCTCAAATTGCTGTGCTAGATGCTTAGCTTGTATGCGCCCCTCCCAAATCAAAAGCAACTCTAAAAACGCAAAGCGCTTTTGATCAATAACAGAATTGCTTTCTTTTTCGGTTAAGTGGCTGACCATAAAACATCCTTTTATTATTGTGGCAGGCTAATTTTTTACGATTCACTCATCGTTTAATTCAAATTCGGCTTGTGGTATATCGTTAATATCTTGCTTCGAATTGGCTTTTTTAGCGCTGACTTTTTTTAGAACAGCGCGCTCTATTTCATCATCTTCAAACTCAAGTTCAGCGGTATCAATTACACTTTTTGGTATTTCTTTTTTGGTGCGCACACCTAGGTCTTTAAACTTCTGTGCTTGCAGAATAAGGTTGCCACGCCCTTCTTTTAATTGCCCCCACGCTTTTTCGTAGGTGCCTTGTACGGTATGTAATTGTGCGCCAACTTTTTCCATACTTTCTACAAACACAACTAACTTGTCATGTACTTTAGAAGCCACTTCGGCCAATTGCTTGGCGCTCTTATTCTGGCGTTCAATGCTCCACAAACTTGAAACCGTGCGTAAACTGGCTAACAAGGTAGTCGGTGTCACCACGACAATGCGCTGTTCGAAGGCATCATTAAATAATTTATCGTCGTGTTCAAACGCCACCATAAACGCAGGCTCTATAGGCATAAACATAAAAACAAAATCAGGGCTATTGACACCGGGAAGCTTAGCGTAGGACTTATCAGCCAAGGTTTTAATGTGCATGCGCACCGCATCCACATGTTGTTTTAATTTACTAATGCGGTCAGCGTCATTTTCGGCGTTGATGTAATCGGTATAGGCGTTTAACGATACCTTGGCATCCACCACAATGTGCTTGCCCTCTGGCAAGTTAATAATCACGTCTGGGCGCAAACGCGCACCGTCATCATTGTTAATGCTTTTTTCACGGGTGAATTCTTCGCCTTGGCGTAAACCAGATTTTTCTAACACGGTTTCAAGTACTAACTCGCCCCAATTACCTTGGGTTTTCTTTTCGCCACGCAAGGCCCGGGCTAATGAGGCCGCTTCTTCGGTGATTTGTTTGTTTAAATTATGCAGCTCACCAATTTGTGCTTTAAGGGCTGCACGGTCTTTGCTTTCTTCGACATAGACATCGTCGACTTTTTTACGCAGACCTTCTAGCTGATCTTTAAACGGGTTGAGCAAACTGCTTAACCCTTCTTGAGAGGTTTGCTTAAACTGTTTATTTTTCTCTTCGAATATTTTATTCGATAAGTTCTCAAATTCTTGGCTTAGCTGGGCTTTATTGGCTTGCAGCAACTCCAGTTTTTCTTCAAGATTTTGCTGATCTTTTTGACGCTCAACCTGCTCTTGATTCAACTGAGTTTTTAAATCACTAATTTGGCTGTGCAGCTGTTCAATTAACGCTTCTTTTTGCACCAACCTTTGCACGTCTAATTCGCGCTGCTCAAGGGTGGCCTGCTGGTGTTTAAGTTGGCCTTCGGCTTGGCTGAGTTGCCCGCGATATTGCTCTAGCTGAGCTTGTGTTTGCTGCAAGTTTTGCTGGCTGTGCTGTAACTGCTGTTTAGTGTGATCGACTTGGTTTTCGCTCAAGGCCAACTGGGTTTGGGCCTGCTGTAACTGGGTGCGATATTGCTCTTGGCTTTGGCTCAGCCCTTGATTAATTTGCTCCAATACCTGCTTTTCTTCAACGAAGCTTTGGCGCTGCTGGCTGAACTGGCGATGCATGATAAACACACCACCTGAAAAGGCGGCAATGATTCCAGCATAAATGGCAATTTCGAATGGCATGGCAATGGCTCTGTCGGTGCAATAATGTACGCAAGCTTAACAAATGCGCTCAGTGGACACTACTAGACACGTAAACCATTTCACCGTGCTACGCTGATGCAGCTAAATACCAGAAAATTGCCTAGTCATGTCATCCTATTGCGGGGGTTAAGCGTATACACCACAACTGCTAAACTAATAGCTCAACCTAAAAGCCAAGCCCAATGAACAGCCAAAACGCCTTATTTTCGCGCTACATAAAAACCCTACCGCCCGGTGAACTCACTTGGATAGGCGTACGCCCTGCACGGCGCGAGCCCATGCAAAGTCTCACTCACGCAAGCGCCGTTGAAGAACTAGGCTTACAAGGCGACCACCGCATGAGCAAAACCTCAGGTTCGGGCCGTCAAGTCACGTTGATCAGTGAAGAGTTTATCAGCCAAATTAGTCACTTTTTGGGCGGTAAACCCGTACAACCAGAACTGCTGCGGCGTAACCTTGTGGTTAAAAACATTAACCTAAACGCCCTGCGTTACCAAAACTTTCAAATTGGCGATGCCATCTTTCAAGCCGGCGCCTTATGCCATCCGTGTACCCGAATGGAGCAAGTCCTAGGCAAGGGGGCCATTGCCGCCATGATGGGATATGGCGGCCTGTGCTGCAAAATCATACGTGGCGGCGAGATTAATGTAGGCGACAGTGTCGAGTTGATAACTCCCCAGCAAGCGTTATTTTAAGCGTAATGTGGTCACCATTAAAATAAGTTAAAAGGCAATCTATGAGCGCACTACCCGAGCACGTCATCTTCTGCCCCTATTGCAACGAGGCGAACGAGATTTTAATTGAGTTTAGCGAAGACGGTGAAACACAGGACTATATTGAAGACTGCCAAGTATGCTGCCAGCCTATTCATATTGGTGTTGAAATGGATAACCGTGGGGAGGTGTACGTATTGGCTCGCGGGGAAGATGAAGTATAGAAATCAAAGCGACACTTCAATATTTAATAATTACATCTAAACTCATTATGGTTTTATTATAAAAATTGAAGAATAATGTTAAAGGAAAAAAAAACGAGTACAGGTAAAATTGTATTAAATTATAGGCACTTAAAAACGATTTAAAGCGCCTATGTAATAAAATTAGATGATGGTCATTTAATTTTATCGTTCTTTATTTGCTGCAGTTACCTTTT
The DNA here is from genome assembly GCA_047621325.1 of Oceanicoccus sp. GTDB lineage: Bacteria > Pseudomonadota > Gammaproteobacteria > Pseudomonadales > Oceanobacteraceae > Bermanella. The sequence goes on along the minus strand of JBLHLT010000016.1, from coordinate 72,686 downwards.
ATTGCCATACCAAGCTCGGTAACATCGGCCTTACCTTTCTCTTCATCGACAAGTTTGAGGTCTGCACCACCAACAAACAAACCAATTTTAATGAACTGTTACACGAAATAGCTTAAAAAAAATAAATATATAATACACACTATAACGAATGGATACCCGCCTTCGCGGGTAAGACGATTGCATACAGGGCTGCATCACAAGTCGCAGACTAAGATACATTAGTGCAACTAAAACACTCATAATAATAAAATAAAAACAGATTTCGTATCCACAGTCTTTAAATACTGATAACTTATTTAATAACAAATGCCATCGCCAAATAACTGGCCATGGCATAAACACTCAATAATGATAATGACATAAAAACACCACGTGTATTATCGTTACCTATAAAGTAGCTAAACGTATAACCTAACCGTGCAATAGGAAACATCAGAATCCACACCCAAGCTGATAATGAGTTGGGTGATACAAGAGAAAACACAAACACCAGTAGCATATAATAAACAACATTTTCCGTTGTATTACGGTGTGTATTTAGGCAGCGTTCAATCTCTGCCTGCCCTTTTTCTGTCGCTTGTGCTTTAGTATGGCCACTTGTAATCCTTTCTTCAGGGGATGCGAATATCTTAAAGCGGTTTCGGGTGAGTTCGGTTACCGTCATAATCCATGAGTGATTAATAACTAATAATATTGCAGCACATGCTAACAAAGTTATTATTGCTTGAGATGGGATGGTTACTTCAACAGGCTTAATGCCAAAAGCAATATTTAAGCCTATCGCCAATATCAACACCGTAAAGGGGTACACCTTTACTATCCAATACGATGGGGTCCGCGCTTCTATGTTATTCGACATGGTCATTCCTTGTGTTGACACTCCGTGGGGCTTCATCATTATTTTTAACGAAAACCATAATGTAATGGCAAGTAAAAAACGGTAATGACTCCCATAAATTATACGTTTTTGATTTAAATACCTTCGTACGCAACGCCCTTCTACAATTAAAGCATATATATGAATCTTGCAAATCATCTAATTTTTTAAGCACTAAAAGTATTGATGATATAAGTGCGCGGCGACTTCAATAACAGTACCGTGGCGTTGAGCTAAACGTGCATGATCTTTATCATAGCCACCACCAATCACGCTGGCCACAGGAATATGCCGCGATAGACATTCGCGCAATACTCGCTCATCACGGGCGGCAACCCCGTGCGAGGTGATATCCAAATGGCCTAACTCATCATACTGCCAAATATCCACACCCGCATCGTAGAGCACTAAGTCAGGTTGCTGCTCATCTAATAACTGCGACAAAGTATGACTGACAATATTTAAGTATTCATCGTCTTGTAAAAATTTTTCTAGGCCAATATCTAAGTCACTTGCGTGCTTACGAAACGGGAAGTTTTTTTCACAATGAATCGAGCAGGTAAACACATTGGGTTCATTGGCTAATATGGCGGCGGTGCCATCGCCTTGGTGTACATCGCAGTCAAAAATTAATATACGCTGCACTTCACCTGTTTTTATCAACGTATTGGCGGTGTAGGCCAAGTCGTTGACCATACAAAAGCCAGAACCAAAATCATAATGGGCATGATGCGTACCACCCGCTAGGTGACACGCCATCCCCTGTTGCAAGGCCAACCGTGCGGCTAGTAATGTGCCATTTGGGGCGGTAAAGGTACGATCTATTAAACCTTGACTCCACGGTAAACCGATGCGCCGCCATGCTTTAGGGTCCATCGTATTGGTACTGAGTTGTGTTAAATATTCAGGGCAATGGGCAATCGATAAATCGCCAACGCTGGCTTTTTCGGGCTGGTATAAATGGCCTGTATGAATCAGCCCTTGTGCTTTTAAGTATTCGAACAAGCGCACGAATTTACTCATCACAAAGCGATGATCATCTGGAAAGGCGCATGAATAATTAGGGTGGTATACCAGTGGTAACATATTTTGTTATTTTAAAGACTGACGCATAAACGATTTCACCTGTTGTTGGGTTAAACCGTCATTAAATATTTTTAATATTATTTTATCGTGATCTGTTTTTTTAAAGCATAAATAAAGGTTCTTTTTATCGAGCAACTGTCCGTTAAATTCAATTCTCCCTTTCAGCGACGCCAGTGCAGGGTCATGATCTAACCAATAATGTAAAACGCGTTCATCAATCACCATTAACGGAAAACGTTTCCCACCTAGCTTTTTTATATTCTCAACATCACTGCTTGCTTCATCACTCTTAATATTACCACTGGCAATGCGGGCATCTAATTCAACGCTGTTAATGTAATCACGTACTACGCCTATCTTGGGCAGCTGAGCGATATCATCTAACGTTTTCCATGTTACTGGCGCGTCTTTTAATTGAGCAAAGCCAAGGGGGCTAAAGCCAATAGCTTCTGAGAAAGCACACTCAGCCAACAATGATTTATCAAAATATTCCGGGAAGTAACCACTGTATTTACTTTTCTCATCTAAGCCTAATTTGACGGCACGACTCCATGGATAAAAATCGACTTTTAAGGTGTAACCCTGCGCAGCAAATATCTCGGTAGCACGTTGAATGGTTTTACCTTGATGGGGTAAATCAGCACCGCTGTATGGGGGCCATTCTAGGCTCGTAAAATATACGATCTTTTCTTGGGCATAACTAATGATAGGGATAAATAAACTCATCACTAATAGTATGCGTAAACAGCTGGACATAACGTCTCCAAATACGGGGCGTTGCAAAATACAGTATAGATCAACTAAAAAAGGCCATCATGAGATGGCCTTTTAAGTAGATAATAGAATTAAAATAAATCTTTTAATTTCTCTTTTGCTTTTTTCTCAATTTCTTTCTGTTTACGGTCTGCGTCGGCTTTGGCTCTTGCTTTTTCAGCGTCGGCCTTGGCTTTGGCCCTTGCTTTCTCGGCGTCTGCTTTTTCTTTTGCTTCTGCTTTTAACTGGTCTTCGTAGTTGGCCAACTCTTGCTTACCTAGTTTTTCGATGGCTTTGCCTTTACTCGATAAACTGCCTTCTGTCAGGTTAAGTTGCTTTAACTGGTCTTGGTAGTCACCTGCATAACTCATGAGCTTGTCATTCAACTTGGCTTTTAGTTTGGCTTCTAGTTCTTTTTGTTTTTGCGCAATACGTTGATCAAATGCCGCACTCAGCTGTTTATCAAGGTCACTATTAATGCTCATACTTGGGTCGGTTAAATCCCCTTTTGCCTGACCATTTACGGTAAAGGTATTAATGGTCTTAAGTGCTGCTACCATTTCTTTAGCTAATACCGTGCGGTCTTTGCTGCTGAATTTAGCCTGGTTAAAACGGGCTTGGCCATCGACCTTAAGCTGCCCTGCACTAACATAACCTTTGGCGCTGATGTCTGTCAGGCTTGAGTCCATTTTTAAGCCCGCTAAACCCAACTTAACTTTGCTTAGTTGCCAGTCGTTCACTGCTAAGGTGAAACTGTCTTTACCGGGTGAGGTTCTGTGGTCTAACACACCATCAATGGTAAGCGACTGTATATTGTTTAAGTTAATGCCTTGGCCTTTTACTAGCGTTGGTCGGTTGATCACGTCTTGCTGATGTGTGATATCCAGTACTTTGACCGCCACTTCGCCTAGTGATTGTTTTTGATCTCCCATTTTTGGCAGACTCATGGTGAAGCTCATAGTTTTCACCCAAAAATCAGGCTGAGGTCGATCGGTTTTAAATGGTACAAACCGACCTTCTAAACGCTTAGCTTTTAGCTCGTCTTTATTGGCTTTGGCTTCATCGTCGACAAGTAAGGGGCGTACTTTTTCGTAATATTCCAGTGTGGTTTGTGCATAGCCACCAGCATCGTCACCAAACAACAGCGCGGTTAAATTGCTGGCTCCGGCGCCGTCTAGGGTGTATTTGCTTTTAATATTATTTAAATCTTGTTTAGGCGCTGACTTTAGCGTGTCGAATTTTTGCTTTAAATCAGATTTGCCTTGACTGATGGCACTCTTTGCATCGGCAATGGCTTGTTTGTCTTGTTTAAATTGTGCTTTAAGTGCATCTAAATCTTTTTTACGTTGCTTAAAGTCGTCAAGACTTTTGAACTTGCCTTTGAGTATTTGGTTCAGACGGGTTTCATATTGTTTGATTGAGTTTTCTGTGGGTAAATTTTCTAATGCTTGCTCTATGGCCTTAGAGTGATTGTCGTAGGCACCTTGAAATGCGTCACCGGCTTGCTCGGTTAATAGCGATTCACGCGCTAATATTTCATCGGCACTTGGTAAGGCTTTTGATTCTGGCTCGGCTATAGTTTGTGCGGCTTGCGCGACATCACCTTCACTTTTTCTGTCATCTTCTTTTTTAGCGGCCACTTTTACCAATGCTCCCGATACCTTGCGCGGTGTGCCAGTGGCGACGCCTTCAAGGGTTAACTCTGGAATAATCGCTTTACCCAGTAACAACGGAAACGGTTCAATGTTGGCTACCGCTCGCTGAAAACTAAAGATGTTTTCCATCGGTTGATCTTTATCGGTTAATTGCACACCGGTTACGGTTATGGTCATAGGGTTAAACCCAAACGACACATCGGCGACATCGACTTTGGCGCCTAACGCATCACTGCCAAAACTCTCTATTGCTAGTTTAGTTAACGGCCCTGCGGCAAATAGCCAAAAACACACCATTAATGCACTAACAACAACAAACCCAATTAGGCCTGACCAACGAATCCATTTTGTCATGTTAGGCTCCTAATCGTTCGTATGCTTGGTAAAACTTACTGGCTTTTAAAAACTTCACTATTTTAAGTTTTTCAAACCAAGCCATTAATTTTGTGCGATACAATTTAATTAGTACCGTAAAGGCAATCCAAACTGGAATAAACAATATTAACGATAACGCGACACTGCCAATTAATAAGGTGTGATTAAATTTAAACGCTCGCCATACATCGCTTTGATAGAGCGCTGTCCAGAGTGTTTGTAGTTCTGGGTGGCTTAATAAATATTCACCCAGCGAAATGGATAATGGGTCAAGTAAAAAGGCCAACAGTGCAAATACAGCTGAAGCTAAGAAGAAGCCCCCTAGGTTCACACGAATAACACACACCAATAGAAATACAAATACGTTATGTAAACTAAAAAACGGTGTGAGCCCCACAAAAAGTGCAAATGCAAAGCCTAATGCTATTTGTCCGGGTGAGGCATCGCTATTGAGTATTTTTAGTAATTTGGCAAGCATGGCGAGCATGTATGAATCCTTATTGTATGCTGTTGAGCTTTGCGGCAAGTCTAACGGGTATTCGTTCAGGAATAAACTTCCACAACCGCCAAATTAGCCTTGATTCATGTTTTAGCACTAGCGTAATGTATGTAAATATTCCTGAATGTCTTTGAATACAGGATTTAATCTGCGCCCAAAAATCGACATCCCCCCAACTAGCTTACGGTGATCGACCATAGGATAAGTAATGTACTGATGGGGCACCTGTAAATACGACAACATTTTGGCCAGTCGCTCTGAGTGATATGGCCCTACGGTTTCATCGTCATCTCCGTGAATTAAACACATAGGTGGCGTATCTTTAGTGGCCAAATTAATTGGATTGGCTTCATGGGCGTTATGTTCATGACCTAGATCTATTTGTTGCTCAGATATGTCATGTAGCTCGACACCATCAAATTTGCCTACGACTAGCGGGTCATCCAGTGGTAAGTCATAAGGCCCTGCCAAACCAATGCAGGCTTTTAAATGAATCTGCGCATCTGCCTTAGCAAGGTAACGTGTATCCGTCGCTAACATGGCGGCAGTATGGGCGCCTGCGCTGTGACCAATTAGAATGATATTCGGGGTTTGTTGTTGCGTGATGCCTTGTAAGGCTAAGTGTTTTGGTAAGCTTGCAATGGCTTTTGCGACATCATCTATAAATTGTGGAAACGTCACTTGTGGGTATAACCGGTAGTTCGGCAGTGCCGTGACATAACCTAACTCGCTTAACGCAAGGCCTGCAAATTGGTATTCGTTTTTATTGCCGGTATCCCACGACCCGCCATGCACAAACACAATAATGTCGTCACTTTTTTTATGTTTGGGCACATACAAGTCCAGTGTGTGTCGTGAATCAGAATTATAGGGCAGATTTTTGATACGTTTGCAGTGAAACCTAGGGGCAAGGTAGTTCATGATCCACAGGGGTTTCATTATTGCTGTGGCAATCAATAGAAACACTAAAAGAATAACGCTACTTAAAATAATCAATGCTTAATCTCTTTTTGTTCTTCTGGCAAAAAATAGCAAATTAATAATAATTTTTTTACTTATTTAATATCAAGTAACGACAACATGATGCTAACTAGCGTTGAAATTTTTGCATTACTTAGCTGGCGATAATCGAAATAAGGGCACAAGATCACGCTTTGATCGCTGTAACAGGCAAAGTCGGCGTGCTCATGCTCTACTAAATAAGGTGCTTGGTAATCAAACCCTAACTGCTGCGCATAACCTTTACCCATAATAATGTGCAGCGTGTTATTTGATTCTACGGTAGGTTCACTAAACAATAATGCAGTGGCGCTGTTTGCTTGCAGTAATTGATGATCACGATAGGCTTGCCATGTGTCATAGGTTTGTAGGGCTACTTTATAATGCGGCGCGTCGTCTTTAATAACCGCACGAGCCTGCAATGCCTGCATAAATTCATGCATAATTTTGGCATAAACATTAAAAACCTTACGCCAATGATTACCCGTGTGCTGTGCGATTGCGGCAATATCACCCGTTTGCATTGGCATACAACCATCGGTTATATCATATGGCGGCATGGGTGGCCGATTGGCAATGTACACACGAATACTTAATCGCTGTGCTCGCTGCTGAACATCCCCCAGCCCAATTAACATAAACCACCTATTTTCACTGATCGATCCCGCTACATTACAACAATGCATTTTAATCGTTAGGATTAAAATATATCACCCTGCCATGAACAAACTTCCCCTAGAATACGCGGCTTTGTTATCAATGGACAACGCCGTCATGTACGCCGAAGATATTAACCCGAGTAGCTTTAGTGTCTACGAGAAAATCGAAAACGATATCGCGTTACATGGCATCAGTGTAATTGAAGACGCACTGCCAATGGCCACTATTGCACCGCTGTTAGCGCGGGTGGCATCGCTGCCTGAATACGAATTTAACGATGCAGGCACCGGCCGTAAGCAAGACCACCAAATCAACCAGTTTGTTCGCCGCGACCAAATTCACTGGCTAGACCCACAGCATCCAAGTGAAAACTTGTGGTTTGAGTGGATGAACGGCCTTAAAACCCATTTGAACCGTTCATTAATGCTGGGTTTATTCAGCTACGAAAGTCACTTTGCCCAGTATCAGCCAGGCGCTTTCTATAAAAAACATGTCGATGCCTTTAAAGGTCAGGCCAATCGTCGCCTAAGTACCGTGTTGTATCTTAACCCTAACTGGCAACCCCACTTTGGTGGCGAGCTAGTGGTTTACAACCCTAACAAAGGTGAGCAAGAGTATTTAAGGATCAACCCTAACTTTGGCACTTTGGTTGTTTTCTTAAGTGAAGACTTTCCCCATGAGGTACTGCCAGCAAGCCATTTACGCTACAGCATTGCAGGCTGGTATCGCATTAATAACAGTATTTTTAATCAAATTGACCCACCACAATAAAGCTCGTTTTATCAATTGGTGAGTTGCGCTACCATAGCGCCTCACCCACTGTGATAGAGATTCATGGATAAGTCGGCACTGGTTACACAAATCATCACGGAGCTAACCCTCGCGCTTGAGCATGCGTTGGCCGCAGCCGATGAAGCCCACAAAGGGGCCACCCATGAACAAAGCAAAGCCGAAACTCAATATGACACACTCGGGTTAGAACACGCGTATCTGGCAGAAGGCCAAGCACGGCGTATTCAAGAACTAAAAGACGCCATCACTAAGCTGCATCATTTTAAACCTAAAGCATTCGAACAAGACGATGCGATATACCTTGGCGCTCTGGTTAAACTCGATGTAATAAAAGGCACCACCAATAAACCCCAATTATGGGTGCTATTGGCACCCACTGCAGGGGGTATGAATATTCATTGGGAAAACCTCAATGTTCAAATTATTTCGCCTAACAGTCCCATGACTCAAGCCATTCTCAGCCGCTACCTTGAAGATGAATTTCAACTGGCTAACGGCCTGCGCTATCAAATTAGTCAGTTACACTAACAGCGCCATTATTAACACGGCTTATAGTCCTCCCTCCTCCCTATTTATACCTTGAACAATGCCGTTTTTTTGTTTCAAGCTACGCTCTTTTGTTTAAAGCGGGGTCTTGCTACAGTGCTTGCAAGGCTTACTCTAGTTAACAATAAAAAGAACGAGGTAATCATGTCCAACCCCCAATACGATATTATTTTATTTGGTGCCACCAGTTTTGTAGGTGATATTTTAACCGGATACATGATGAGCCAATTTGGCGACAGCAGTGATTTAAAATGGGCCATTGCTGGGCGCAGTGAACATAAATTAATTGAAACCAAACAAAGACACGGCGCGCATGAAATTGCGCATATCGTTGCCGATGCCGCCAACGAGCAGCAACTGATTGCCATGGTCAAACAAACTCGCGTGGTGGTTTCAACCGTCGGTCCGTATGCACTATTTGGCGAACCACTGGTAAAAGCCTGTGTCGACAGCGGCACTGATTACTGTGACTTAACCGGTGAAGTGCAATGGTATAAACGCATGGTTGATAAATACGAAACCACCGCGAAACAAACCGGCGCACGTATTGTGCATTGCAGTGGTTTTGATTCGATTCCCTCTGACCTTGGTGTGTACTTTTTACAACAACACGCGCAAGCCAAGTTTGGCAAAATGTGCAATGACGTTAAACTTCGCGTTGCACGCTTAAAGGGTGGGGCCAGTGGTGGCACCGTCGCTAGCATGGTAAACATCGCAAGAGAAGCGGCGAAAGATCCTGCACTGCGCAAAGAACTACAAAACCCTTACAGTATTTGCCCAAGCGGTCACGGCTTTAAGCGACGCCAAGAAAATATTAATGGTTCACAGTTCGATGAAGACTTTGATCAATGGATTGGCCCATTTGTCATGGCTGCGGTTAACACCCGCGTCGTACATCGCAGCAATGCATTGGCTAAAAAAGCGTATGGCGGTGATTTTTCTTACAGTGAAGCCATGTTGATGGGCAAAGGTAGAAAAGGAAAAACCGGTTCACGCAACATGGGCTGGGGTTTAAATATTTTTATGCTGCTTGCGGCGATTAAACCAACACGCTGGATTTTAGAGCGTTTTGTTTTACCCAAGCCCGGTGAAGGCCCAACCCCTGAAGAACAATTAAAAGGCTGCTTTGATTATCGCTTTGTGGGTAAAACCGATGATGGCCAAGTCATTAAAGTCAAAGTAACGGGTGATCGCGATCCCGGCTATGGCAGCACCGCTAAAATGTTAGGCCAAGCCGCTGCCTGCTTGGCCAGCATAAAAAAAGAAGACAAAGCCGGTGGTTTTTGGACCCCTGCCACTATTTATCAAGATGATCTTATTCAACGTTTGATTGATAAAAGCGGCTTAACCTTTGAGGTGTTAGAAAGCTAACCTCCTGCGAACAACGGAACGGCTCTTATAAATTATTAAAAGAGCCGTTGAGTTCATTTGCTAATCGCGTTAATTCACCCTCAATATCACAGCGCTTTTACGGTATACTTCGCCCCTCACCTTTGACACCCTAATTTCTATGCCTATTTTGCGTATTTTCGTTCTTTTTATGCTCAGCAGCATGGCGACAGCTGAAGGCACCGCACTCACAACTCCATCTCTCATGGCAATGGGAATGAAACATCAGACCATTAATAAAGCACCCATTGCTGACAGCGAATACCAGCTTGCCATTCAACGTAGCAGTATTAACTTACCCATCGGTAAATACGATTTACTGGGGCAAATGTTTATCCCTCAAGTGGCGATAGAGCAATCTACATTTGAATTGCCTAACCCAAATTTTAATGAAAAAACTTTGTACAGTATTAAACTGCCAATGCTGTTCATCGAGAAATATAATGACAACTGGACACGAGTGTTAAATATCACCCCCAGTTGGCATACAGACTTAGAAGCAAAGGATGAACAATCGTATTCATTAATGGGGCTTATATTATGGCGATACAAAGATGAATCACCCCATAGCTATACTGTTGGCGCAGGTATAAACCGTTTATTTGGTGAGTACAAACCGATTCCTATGGTGGCTTATAGCTATCAATCAAGCCCGCAGACCCGTTATGACTTAGGCTTTCCGGTTACTAAGATCGAACATCGCGCGAATCAAAACTGGAGTGTATTTTCAGCTATCGTCCCATTAGGTGGTAATTGGCGCTATGAAGCTGAGAACAATCAAAGAATCAATTTATCCTATAGTAGTTGGGTTGCCACATTTGGGGTTCGCCGTAACCTTGTGGATAAATTTTGGTTAACCCTTGAAGCCGGTAAGTCCTTTGAGCGAAAAATAGATTTAAATAACGATTCAGCGACCAGTCAAGAAGTCAGTATCGCCAATGCCAATATGATTTTATTCAGCATCGGCTTGCATCCTTAATCTTACGTAGGTTGCAAGTGGCGGCTTAGCCCAGTATGTTTAACCCATTATTAAATTTAAGAAGATTACCATGAGTGAAAACGTCATTAACCAACGCATTGAAGACGCATTAAAAGCGATTGTGCCTTTTGCTTTACAGGCCGATGAAATTTTAGATGGTCTATCGCAAGAAAATAAAGCCAAGTTCAAAGCTATTTTTCCTGAAGAGAGTTTATTTACCACTACGGGTAACCGATTTTTACCTTACATGGAAGAAATCGATGTCGATTTTAAAGCTCTGCCAGAGCAACAAGATGTCGCTTATGAAATGCTACTCACAAGCCTTGTAAAAAAAATGGAAGCCATCCAGTTAGTTCTACAATCGTTTCACCAGTTGCGTGACTATGAAGATGAAGACGAAAACCCAAATCGTCCACTCAATAGCTAAAGTATTCTATGCAAGTAAGCAAAAAGGGTCAGCAATGCTGACCCTTTTTTTATGCAGGCTGACTCATTAATTCAATATGGGTTGTGAATATCGAAGATTAAACTCTTCTACAGTAATTAAACGTCCACTCGCCTCATCCCATAAAATATACTTAAAGGATTTAAAAACATCTTTTAATCGTACTATCGGTACAGTATTGAACAATGATTGATACTCTTCATGACACTGGCGTAATTTATAATTAGGAATACGAGCCGACAAATGATGCACATGGTGATAGCCAATATCGGCAGTAAACCAATGTAAAATTCGTGGTAAATCGAAATAACTAGTGCCCTCTATGGCAGCGGTATTGTAATCCCAACCATCATCGCCGGTTGCATATGAACCTTCAAAATTATGCTGCACAGTAAATAAAATAATACCTAATGCACCAGCCAGCGATAACGCAATAAGATAAACCACCATAAACGCGCTTACACCAAAGTACCAACAACCAAATATAATCAAGCTAATTAATACAATATTATTGGCTGCCATGTGGCGATATTCTTTCCAATTCGCCCAATAGCCGGTTTCAAATCGACTAACTATCTCTTTTAAACTGGTTTTAGGTGCCGATAACTTACCTTTAATAGTATGTATAACAACCTGAATACTGCCTTTAATCCAAGTAAAGCGTGGCGTAAAAATAAAATACATAAACCCCGCAAAAGGCGCTAACAGAATATTACGACTATTGGCATAGGTTTTTTGTTTTTTAGCTGACAGCTCTGCATATTCATCACTCGATAATACCGCTAATGGACCTCGATATTTATTCCAATTACCATTTGTAGCATGGTGATAGGCATGATGCTTCGACCAAACATATTCAGGCACACCACATAAAACCCCCATAATAAAACCAGCAATTTTATTTTGCCAAGGATTAATAAATAAGCAGCCATGACCCGCATCGTGCATCATCATAAACACACGCATAATAAATAGAATTAACAACGAAATAAAAACAGCCGACAACCAATAGGAAATTTCTTGGGTAATAACGGCAAAATAAAAGAGTATAAAATAAGGTAATACAGTAGAAAGAACTTGATATAACGCAAAACCGTTATGGCGAACTGCATATTTTTTTATCAGCGCACTTTTTTCTTGTTTTAGGCGTTCGGTTGCGGTCATAGCGTCTATCCAATGAATATCACCATTTAGGTGGGAATGTCAGTGGCACCAGCATACATTAGTTTTTTCAGTTAACCTGCGATACGTATTTAAGTTGGCGGATTTTTACTAGGCCTGTTTCACTTATTGGACGATATCCACATTGCTAAAACATTGTTGCACTATTTAAAGTAATAACATTATTTATTAAGTACGGGATAATAAATATTCCCCCAATCTTCGTGCTCAGTACTTAACATAATCTCAATCATAATCGGCACCAAGCTGGCCAATAATTGTGTACCATCTTCTACTTGTTCACGATTAACCTGACTCGCATACGTCGCACCGCCGTGAATTAATTGATTACGCAATACAAATAAACGATCAAGTACAATCCCTAACAATTGTGGTACGTTTTGTCGGCTTAAATGATTTAGTGCAGACACGCTAAGTTGATCGAATCCAACACGCCAGTCTTCATTATCAACGTCTTCACGTTTGGCTTGCCAAAACCCGCTGTACACATAAGGATTTTTGATCAGCGCTTTCACCGGCCCAGAATAAGTTTTCCATAGGCAGGCATATATTTGTTTAGCATGATCATGACGTACAAGTTTTTCAACAAAACCTTGAAATGCAAAACGCTCTGCCAGTGATTCACTGCCACCTTGATCAACCGCGTAACAGGCGTTAAAAGCGATCCATAAACTTATCAACTGTAAATCCACATCATATTGCTGTTTAGCCGCACAATTCAACCAGCTTAACGCACGATGCAAACGAGTGCTGTGAATATCAGAAAATTTATCACGCTTTGATTTGAGTATTGTTTTGAGTTCGTCGTGTCGCAGTTGCAATGCCATGGTTGTTTTTCTTTTGGCCGTTTAGGTGTGACAAGCAGTAAATCAGATTGAGTGGATAAATGGAACCCGTACAAATAGCGGGCGCTACTTTACAGTAAACTAGAAAACATAATACACGTGCACCCTTAAATACAGCAACGGTAACATTCATTAATTTAATGCTGTTTAAGTGAATAGAATAAATATTCCAACACAAAAACAAGCCCAATCGATATAAAAAAGGCCATTAAATTAAACCGTTTTATGATACTAAAAACGATATTCAATGACCTTTAATACAGCATGTTTAGCTACACCCTAGTGGTGATGACCACCCTCACCGTGCACATGTCCATGAGAAAGCTCTTCTGCCTCTGCTGGGCGTACTTTTTCAACACTGACATCAAACGTAATCGTCAAGCCTGCAAGCGGGTGATTGGTGTCAACATCTACGTTGAATCGACCTACTTTAACAATGGTCACATCACGCATACCATTGTCGGTATTGACTTTAACCGCTTGGCCTTTTTGCAATTTACCTTTGGTGTTCAAATGTTTAATTGGAATACGCTGCACACCGGCTTCGTTACGTTCACCGTATGCTTGCTCTGGTGTCAGTGTCACTTGAAATTGATCACCTTCGTTTTTATCAGCAAACTCAGCTTCTAAAGCTGGCAAAATATTGCCGTGACCAAATAGAAACGTCATTGGGTGGCCATTAGTGCTGGTTTCAAACGCTTTGCCGTCTTCACCAGAAAGTGTGTAATGAAAATACACTACGTTGTCTTTTTCGATGCTCATTTTTTTCCCTACTGTGTTAATTTTCTAATTAACTATTCTAAAAATATTTTACTAATACTGATTTACAATGCGGTGATTGTGAACCATCCACAAAGGCTAAGCCTTACCAAGGCAAAGCTTGACCATTGCTGTGCCAAAACCCACCGGTATTTTCTAAATTCAATTCAGCTGCACGCTCTAAAATACCTTTGGCTGCTTGGTCTGGGGTTATATCGCCGTTAAAGCCAACCATACGAGTTTGTACAAAACCGGGATGCACAACCGCAACCGCTACGCCTTTTGGTTTTAAATCCATTGCCAATGATTTAGTAAAGGCATTAAGTGCCGCCTTACTCGCACGGTAACCATAGTATGCACCACTGGTATTATCTTCGATGCTGCCCATGCGGCTAGTAATGTTAATCACTTTTGAGCCTTGTTTGAAAAATGGCAACAGTGCATGAGTAATTTTTAATGGTGCCAGTGCGTTAATTTCAAATTGATCACGTATTTGATCCAATTCCATTTTATCTAGCGTTTCATTTTGAAACATGCCGGCGTTGTTAATGAGCACATCAAGTTTAAAGTCATCACCTTGGGCAAGTTCAAGCACTTGTATGACGCTGTCCATGGCATCGTCTTGGCTTAAATCGATGCCACTTATCACAAGATCCGCAAGCTCTTCGATTTCATCTGAGCTTTCACGGCACACAGCAATCACTTCACTGCCTTGAGCCACATATTGTTGTGCCATAGAAAGGCCAATGCCGCGATTGGCGCCTGTTATTAATACCACTTGTGACATACTGACCTCGATCTTGAATTTTGCGGGTTATTTTACATAGACTGACACATTTTACTGCCTTTACTCACTAGAGGCACCCATGGTTTATGGTATCTGTGTAAAAAGCCTGTTTTAAGGAGTGTTATGTCTGAGAAAATCATTAATCCATCCTGTGTGCGCAACCAACAACCTATATTTGATGCATTATCCCCTTGGCTGTCAGGTAATGGACCACTATTAGAATTGGCCAGCGGTACTGGCCAGCATGGCGTGCATATTTGTGGTCAACGGCCCAATCTACAGTGGCAACTAACCGAGCACCCTTCTCAAGTTGCGCTATCACACCCTTGGCAGCAAGAAGCACAACTGTGTAACTTATTGCCTTGTATACCATTGGATATCACGCAAATAACATGGCCCGTGCCCTCGAATACGTATCAGTATGCCTATTGCGCGAATTTGCTGCACTTTGTCAGTGCCGATGATGTCAGTGCTGTTTTTAAAGGAATCAGCCTTACTCTCAAAAAGACAGGTCTATTCTTCTGTTACGGCCCCATCAATGAGAACGGGTTTACCAGTGACGGTAATAAAAATTTAGATGAATGGCTAAAACACGATGTAAACCCACAAGCGGGTATTAAAGAATTAATATTGTTACAAGAATGTGCCGACCGTCATGGCCTACGCTTTAAAGAAAGGCTTAATTTACCCGCTAACAATGTGATTTTAGTTTTTGAAAAATAATAAAAACACACAATCTTTGTAGTATCCGCTGATATCTAAAACATGACGGCTAAAGAATAAATATAACGCTTTAGCCGCCACGACAACACAATACCGTTGCCGCTGATCGCAAGGTGAATCTTATATACGAGTCCCACGCATATGATTCACCCTGCTAACAACCATGTTAAAGGTTACAAATACCTTGGTTATAATCCACAACCGCAGCCGATTGAGAGTTAAACCACAACGGTGTTTGATATTCTTCGTAGAATGTTTTAGCGGCCTCTGTTTCTTCAACTATATAGCCGAAGTCTTGTAACGTTGCAGGGTATAAGTTTTTAGAACCCACATAAAATGCCGCTTGGTCAACGGCAATCACTTTAGCGTGATTACCAATGCTATTACCGTTGCTCCACGTGCCAACACCACTGGCAATGCGCAAAGGGGCTAGCTGTAAATTTTGACAGATTTTCGCTTTTGCATTACTACTGGATAAGTTGCCACGTGATTTCACTTTACGCACAAGAATATCGGTAATATCAGACATTTTTTTCATGTTTGAATAAGGCGCTACAATAGACTGCTTTGCACCCGGCGTACTGGTAACAATTTGTACTTTCACATCTTGTAAAAGTTTATCGGCTAGCACGTCAAACAAGCGTGCATCGTAATACGCGTTTGCAACAGGGGGCACACACGGAGCAATAAGGTCTTGTTGAGAGATAAAGACAGATTCTTGCGCGCTGCGAATCAACGTACGCAATCCTTCTTCCTCGGGGTTAGCAACCGTATAGCTTTTATCATTATTGTAATAATCTTTGAAAAGAAACGAACAATCCGCCGAGCTATCATTTGCTTTCGTAAGCCCGCCACGGTCATCACCAGGAACATCCATACCAAAGCCTAAACCACCTAATGCCATCACTGTGGCGGTGCCTTGGCTTACCGCACTAACGGTGCTGTGTGTTTTTGGACATGCATTCCCCATCGCGGGTGTGCGCTCTATGTCGACATAAAACGTATCATTCACAACACCAGTGCTCCAAGTACACGCAAAGTCCCATAAAAGATCCGCAAACACATGGGCAGATTCAGATGCTGGACCAATCAAACGCATAGACACGTCACTAATCGGATTTGCTACGTCGCCATATGCGCCTTCCCAAAGATTGTGTCCGCCGACGATGGCCGTTTTACTATCAACCGCGATAATTTTTGAGTGATTCCAAGAATATAACCAACTGGTTTCAACGCCCGCCACAATAATATTGGCATCATTGTATTGCACGCCTAAGTCGCGCTTTAAACGTGAAACATAAGCCGCCGCACTTTCAGTCACTGGCGAACTAAAGTTACCCAGACCCGGAGGCGTACCACCTAAAATACGAACGGTTAAGTTTGGGTTGCTGATTAATGCGTCCGAAATACCATCGACAATGGCTTTTTGAAAAATACCATCTGGGTAAGTCACTAATGTGGTGATATCGACCCAATGTTGTGCAGCCGAAATATCTCGATAAATGGTATCCGCTAACACTTGTGCGCCTGACGCTTGCTGACATTGTGCATCGCCCCAGCAATTTGGGGTTTGTAATAACCAATCACTTTTATAAGGACCATAACCCGCAATATCATTGCCCGTAGTACGCTGCCAAACGGTGCCTTCCGAGCTGGGTGCTAAATCACGCAATGCTGTTTCAACCGCATCAATGTGCGGTGTAGCGGCCAAACTTTGTGTAGATAGCAATGCACTGGCAAGTAGCGTTGCTGTGGTAAGCGCTTTTGACAGCGGCTTATTAATAAATAATGCCATGGAGAGTATGTAACCTCATTAT
This sequence comes from Oceanicoccus sp., assembly GCA_047621325.1. Classification (GTDB taxonomy): domain Bacteria; phylum Pseudomonadota; class Gammaproteobacteria; order Pseudomonadales; family Oceanobacteraceae; genus Bermanella. The sequence continues at coordinate 55,518 of JBLHLT010000016.1, read as the reverse complement.
TGTTTTTTAAATTGAACGTTCAATCAATTTAATTTTTGGCGCAGGAGTATAAGGTTTAATGCAGAGCGGTTGCAACGTTTTGAATAAAGGAAGTGTAGAAAAATAAGATGAAGTGTTGGCTGCGCTTGATGCATTATTCCGTGGATTAAAATAATACGTCACAACATCCGTTTAAGCGCAGCCAGTTCCTTAGCGACTTACTGTAAAGACGATAACAAAGATCCGTTTTGTTGGTGTATTTATAGGGTTACCCCTGAAGTCTAGGCTTAATCCGTTAAGCTTATTTATGTTATCGGCACAGGGGTTATGAGCTTTAATTATTATTTAATACGGGGATATTTTGGTGTCATGAGCATGGCTAAGCCACTCTAAGTCAAATTGATTCATCCAACCTAAACTGGCTTGTGTATCCCCTGCACTGGGGCGGTATTCCGCGCTCACATACCCGTGATAGTGACTGTTTTTTATGTCCTCAAAAATACTTTTAAAGTTTAAATTTCCGCTTAAGGGCTCACCGCGACCAGGTACATCTGCGAACTGTATGTGGCCGATCATATGCGAGTGATGGCGCAAGGTTTCATCAACATTGCCATCCATTATTTGCATATGATAAATGTCATACTGCATTTTTAAATTAGGCTGATTAAGCTCAGCTAAAATATCTAACATTTGTTCGGTGTGATGAATTAAAAAACCAGGCATATCTTGAGTGTTCACCGCTTCAAACGTCACCAGAATGTCGTGTTTTTGCATGACGACGGCGGCTTTCACTAAATTCTTTTTAAGTGTGTTCATATATTGAGAATGTTTGCTTTGGTCTAGGCAGCGTCCCGGCAGTACATTCAGCATTTTCACATCCAATGCAGCTGCATAGGTGTAAGCAAGTTTTAAAGCTTCTTCAAATTGAGTTTCTTTTTCTGGCACGCAAGCTAAGCCTTCACCACCCGTCATTAGATCCGCCGCGGGAACATTAATTAAGCAGATCTCTACGCCTGCTTGGTGCTTAGCTTGAACCAGTGCCGCTAAATTTTCTTCATAAGGAAACTGAATTTCAACCGTTTTAAACCCGGCATCGGCAGCGGCCTGAAAGCGCTCTAATAATGGCACTTCAGTAAATAGTAGGGATAAATTAGCCACTAATCGCATGATGATTCCTAGTCTTGTTCGGGCATGTTGCGCTTAAGCATAGCCTCATAAAGACTAACCAGCGTGGCAGGGTCTTGTTCGGCAAACCCTTTGCTTGCATGCTGACGCATCAATTGTGCACCTAATCCCGCCATTGGCGTTGCACTACCCAGTGCTTTACTTAGGTCGCCTGCCATATCGAGGTCTTTGAGTAAGGTTTTCACATGCCACTTAATGTCATCAAAGTCTTGTACCGCCATGCGCGACCCCGTTAACTGCAAGGGCGTGCTGTCGGCAAAGCCGCCCTGTAATGCTTGGGGAATTTTTACCGCATCGACTCCAGCTCGTTTCGCCATGGCCATTACCTCTGCAATCACCAGTACATTACAACTTACGATCATTTGATTGCATATTTTAGTGGTTTGCCCCGCCCCACTTTCGCCCATATACGTTACACGCTGCCCTAGATTTAAAAGTAATGGCTGCAGGGTTTTGAGTATATTTTCATCACCACCGGCCATCATCACCAACGTACCCGCTTCAGCACCTGCAACACCACCCGATACGGGGCAATCAATCCAAGTTACACCCTGTTCGGCCACACGCAATGCTAACGCCTGAGTGGCATCAGGGCTGATCGAGCTGAAATCCACAACCACTTGGCCTTTACGTAAATACGGCAATAAAGCTTCACTCACATCTTGCACCGCCTGAGTATTCGATACACAGAGCATGATGACATCGACATTTTGGACAAGTATTGCAACAGAAGCAGCATGAACCGCACCCTGCGACACTAAAGGCTGACATTTTTGCGGGTTGCGGTTCCACACCGTTAATGGCACTTGTGCCGCCAATAACCGCGTGCACATGGGCAACCCCATCAGGCCAATTCCAATAAAACCAACACTTGTCATAATGATGCCTTATAATTTCTAATCTCTATTTATCTATTCTAACAAACAGCAGATTAGATTGAGTTATTTTTCAATATCCTATTAGCCAAGTTGAACAGGGTGTTCTAGGCTTAAAACAGTATAACAGTGGACGTACGTATGAACTTTTCTAGCTTATTTGATCACAATCAAAATCTGCCTAATATTCCCAAGGTAGTTCAAGAACTTATTCAAACCTTTAACAAAGCCGATTTCGATATGGACGAAATTGCAAAAAAAATCAGCCTAGACCCGGTTCTAACAGCCAAAGTGTTGCGCCTTGCTAATTGTGCGCACTACGGCGTAAGCCGTACTATTTCAAGCACCGCAGATGCTTCAGTCTTACTAGGGTTCTCGACTCTTAGAACCTTAGTTTTAGCTTCAGGTATCACCGGTGCAATGCAAAGCCCACCAGGCTTTAACCGTAAAGAATTCTGGCGTGATAACTTCGCCGTGGCCGCCATTGCTAAGTGGATGGCTCCCTATTGTAAAATCAACACTGAAACAGCATTTACCTGTGGCATGTTACACAGCATTGGTGAATTGCTGATTCAGCTTTTAGCGCCGCAAGAAGCCAAAAAAATTCAAGCAGCGGTCGATGCTGGCGGCAAGCTCGCAAGTGTTGAAAATTCAATGCTTGGTTATACTTATGCTGATGTAGGTGCTGAACTGGCTAAACGCTGGAAGTTTCCTGAAGAGATTGCTGATGGCATTCTTTATCATTGTAATGATGACTTGGTAAATCTAGAGCAACCACTGGCTAGCCTTATCCATTTAGCACTTTATATCCATACTTGTACCAAAGCAGGCTTATCGGCTCAAGAAACCTTACAAGGCTTTCCTTTGGATATCGCCGCAGCCATAAATATGGATACCGAACAGGCTCTATCCGATTTAGAGAATATTGATGGTATTGAATCCGGCATGGATACTTTACTAGAAGATATTCGTTAATTATAAAATGAAATAAGAAAATAAAAACAAGCGGCCTATCAAGCCGCTTGCTTTGTTTTTATATTTAAAAAATACCAACGCGCAATTAATACCAACGCAAACATTAATAACGGCACCGCAATTAAATTAAGTGCAAACCAACCATAATTAAACACCATCCAACCTGCACACAATGACATCACCGCTTGCGTACTAAACACACAAACATCATTCATTGCCTGCACAGTGAAACTTTCTTGCTGGTCGTACTGCTGAGCGAGTAACGCCGTACCACCCACATACAAAAAATTCCAGCCAATACCTAAGCACACAAGTGCACTCCAATATCCCCAATAACTTTGATCCAAGATGGCTATTGTGACCGCAACACTCATAACCACCAAGCCCATCAGTAACATACTGAATAAACTGAACACACGGAATAAAATAGGTGCAAAAAGTGACGGAATAAACATCGCCATAATATGACTTTGAATAACGATTTTGGTGTCATCTAGCGGATAATTTTGAATTTCACTCATACTCACAGGTGTCGCTGTCATAATTAAACTCATCACGCCAAACGCCACCGCAGCGCTTGCTATAGCGGCACCAATACCCGGCTGAGCAAATAATTTAAACCATGAACGCTGAACAAGTATCGAATCATCCGCTGGTTTAATCTCTGCAAATGGCATAACACTCAATAAAACTAATAATGCAACGTGGCAAAGCGCCAACAATATAAAGCTACCACTAAATGTGTGTTCAAATAAATCTTTGCCCTGCATCGCAAGTTCTGGGCCTAACCATGCCGCTAATAATCCACCCAACATCACTACACTGGCCGTCATCGCAATCTTATCTGCCGTTACCCATTCAATGGCGGCAAATCTAAATTGCTGCACAAACGCCATATGCCCACCCAATAAAAACACACTGAAACACAAACCAAAAAAGTTCTCATTGCGCACACTATAAAATGCCAATATCGAACCTAAAATAGCCAACAACGTTGCATAGACAAAACCACTTCGACGACCAATTCGCTTCATAATAAAGGCAGCTGGCATACTCGTCACCGCACCGCCCACAACCAGTGCTGCCACGGGTAATGTTGCTAAAGCCGCAGATGGTGCAAACAAAACACCTAGAAATCCTCCAACAAATATAACCATCGGCGCGGTAAGCATGCCAAGTGCTTGAGCTAAAGCGATTAACCACACAGGGTAAGGAATTGTAAACACTTATACGCCCTTCTTTGAACACCCATTAAAATAATTAAATTACATAAACCACATACAAACAAAGCATCACTCTAACCAGTGCTGACTCTATCACCTATAGTAGCGTTATTCTCATACAACCTGCATAAATAAGCGATGTAAATTGATTTTAATAAGAACAATCCTTGAAGCCCTAGGGAAAACTCGCTTTAATAACACAATCATTAATCCGTACATATGATGCCTAACTAGAAGTATCCGCAATCGTTTGTACTATAAAAATAAAAAGCGCTGTAAGATTCCACCCGTGATCCCTGCTTAACACTCGATAAAGACTGTCGTTAGTCAATTTATATATTGGTCGTAAACTTAAGGTAACCACTGTGACAACACAATTTAAAATAGGATTAGGTTTGGCTTTACTGGCCAGCTTTATGTTTTCATTAAAACCTATTCTAATAAAAGAAGCGTACGCACTGGGCGCTAATAGCGAAGGTTTAATGGTGTTGCGTATGTGGTTTGCATTTCCTTTTTACTTAGCCCTCTTAATTTGGCAATCGTCACAATTAATAGGTAAAAAACGTCACATCGCGTCTGCTATTGCCACTGGATTTTTGGGTTATTTCTTATCGAGTTATCTTGATTTATTAGCGCTTGAAAGTATTAGCGCTCATGCCGAGCGCATTATTTTGTATGCCTATCCTAGTTTAGTCGTTTTAATCAAAGCGGCTTGGGATAAAAAAATGCCCTCTAAAAATGTAATGCTTGCGGTTATGATTGTTTATGGCGGTTTAATCGTACTGCTACCCGGTGAATTCACATTACATGGCTCTTGGCTTGGATTAATGCTCATGCTCAGTTGCGCGATCACATTTGCAATATATGTATTACTGAGCAAACCACTTATTGAAAAACTGGGGGCTGGGTTATTTACGTCGTTGGCAATGGTAAGTTCTTGCCTATTTACTCAGGTTAATTTACTGCATACACCCGTAGAAAATATTTTAAATTATTCAGCCACTATTTATGGCTATGGCTTTGCCCTCGCATTTTTTAGTACCGTGATTCCAAGCTACGCCATGAGTGCGGCCATTGCGCGTATTGGTTCAGAGCGCACCGCGATAACCGGAACCACAGGTCCTTTATTTACAACACTTTTAGCGGTTTGGATATTAGGTGAAACCCTAACTGGGTTTCACCTAGCAGGGTTGGGTCTGGTAATTTTAGGGGTGTTTTTGATTAGCAAGTAATCCAATAAGCGCCTATTAAACAGCGGGAATATTCTTACTTAATTCCAATAACATTTGATAGGTGCTTTCTCCGTTCATTGTAAACGGATCAAAGTCACGGGTTTGAGAGTACTTTAAGTTAATTTCATCTGTAACTTTTTTCTCAGGCACAAACGCCATTTGCCACGTAGCAAAGTCCCTATGACTAATTTGGCAGTAACCAAGCAAAATAATACCGTCGTGGCGAGGGTCTTTTAAAATTCGATGGTAAGCATCGTTGATCGCTTCTCTACTCCCTTCAATACACTGCAAGAAATACTTCCGATTAAAGCATAAGACACCTGTTATGTTTTGATCTTTATTTCGCTTACGTGCGGTTTCCAAGATATGGTCTATATCCTCGGTTTTAAAGATATTTGTCACCTTACTGCAATAAATCAAACGCATTAAATACATGACGGAAAACTCATTAAATAAAGAACTTATTAAATATTAGTCTAGATTTAATAGGAGGGTTTACATATCTTGCTCCAAAGGAGGCTCTAAAATAATTTTTACATATTAAAAAAAACCTATTTATAATTTAAAAGCATTGATGGTGCATTTATGAGTTTAAAGTTAAGATTAATTCTAAGTTTTTGTGGCGTATCAATGTTCTCAATTATATTGCTAGCCACCGTATTACAAGTAGCCTTACATAAAGATGCCATCGAAGCATTCACACACACCTCAGAAGAACATCTCACCTCAGAACGAGAAGAAAAGAAACTTAATATTGAGGCGCAATTGGATGCCATGCGCCAACAAATTCAATTTGAAGCAAGCTCTTTACTGACAATTGATGCCGCTGTTGAGTTTACTCAGGCATTTAATGACCACCAAGTAACTACTACCAACTTTTCTGAGTTAGAAGGCTTCTACAATACGCAATTCAAACAACAGTACAATTTACTCAATAAGCAAAGCTTAAATCAGAATTTATTCAGCGCAATCTCAGACAAGGCAAGGGCGTTCCAACACGCCTATATCGCAAGCAACACTTACCCTTTAGGTGAAAAGAATAGTCTAATCGCCTCTAACCAAATACCGCAATACGATGACATTCATGCTAAATATCATAATGAATTCAACCAATTTTTATCGGTTAATGGGTACTATGACGTTTTCATCGTATCACCTGATCGAGGCGATATTGTCTACTCGGTTTACAAAGAACTGGATTTCGCAACCAATTTAAAAACAGGGCCATACAGTCAATCTGGCATTGCTCAAGCCTATAAAAAAGCACTCAAGATTAATAAAGGTGAAGCTGCTTTTGTGGATTTCACCCCTTATACCCCATCCTATGAAAGTCCTGCGAGCTTTATTTCTTCTCCAATTTTTCAAGGTGACAATTTGGTTGGCATTTTAATCTACCAGTTCCCAATTGGTCGCATTAACGATGTTATGACCAGTAACAAAAACTGGAAGAAAGCTGGTTATGGTGACTCTGGTGAAGCGTATATTGTTACTAAAGATAAACACTTGTTAACAGAGTCCCGTTTTTATATCGAGGACCCTGATGCTTATATCGATCTAATATCAAAAAATAACATGCAAGATATCGCCAAGCTTGTTGCTGCTAAATCAACGACTATTGGGATTCAACCTGTAAATTCTGAGAGTGTAAATCGAGCCCTGGCGGGTGAAAGTGGTTTTATTGAAATCATTGACTATCGAAATGTACCTGTATTCAGCTCCTACACCTATATTAATGTGGATGAAGATATTCGCTGGGCACTGATGAGCGAAATGGATGTAGAAGAATCCCTAAAATGGGTGTATGTACTAGAGCATAGCCAACTTATTTCAACCATTTTCATCGCATTAGTACTCAGCAGTATTGCTGCTATTATTGCCACTATTATTGGTCGTCGACTATCTTCACCCATTCATTCCATAGCGGATCGTTTCATAGATATTTCCACCGGTGACGGAGATCTCACTCAGCGTATAGGCCAACAAAATTTTTCGGAACTACAGCAAGTAGGTTCTAGCTTTAATGACTTTATTGCTCAAATAGAGGGCATTGTTGAGCAGGTACAAATATCATCAAATAGTTTGAATAATCTTTCTGAACGTTTAAGCACATCAGCCTCAAAAAGTTCAATCAGTACAGACTCTCAAAAAACATCTACTTTTATGGTGAGCTCTGCCATGGAAGAATATAACAAAAGCTTTTTGGAAGTTGCCCAAAATACCGAAGCCGCTAGCCATGATGCTAGTGAGGCTGCCGATGAGGCAAACAATAGTGCAAAAACCTCAAGAGAAGCCTCAGCAAAAATCAACCAGCTGGTTGAAAATCTCGGTAATTCAAGTGATGCCGTCAAACAGCTAGAATCTGAAGTTGATGCCATCAAAGATGTACTGTCCACCATCACATCAATCGCTGACCAAACAAACTTACTAGCTTTAAATGCAGCAATAGAAGCTGCACGAGCAGGCGAACAAGGCCGAGGGTTTGCTGTGGTGGCTGATGAAGTACGTACGCTAGCCGGACGCACACAAAAGACGACGATTGAAATTCAACAAAAAATGGATGAGTTACAAAAGGCTGCTCAGTATACTGCCAATAGTATTCTGGATTCATCCACACGAGCACAACAAGGCTCTGAAACGTTATCTTCGGTGGCGAAGAATTTAGATCAGCTATCCGTCAAAGTACAAAATGTGCAATCAAGAACCGACACCATCGCAACGGCTACCATTGAACAACTGGCTACTTCAAAAGAAATTACTCAACAACTTGAAACCATTAATGGCATCAGTGAAGACATTACGACTACCGCAAAAGACGTAGCCCATGCTGTTGAGCAGATTAATGCCATTTCTTCTGGCATTAATATTTTAATGGAACGCTTCAAAGTGACCAATTCACAGGGTGCTAAGTAATCAGACATAAAAAAACGCGTTACCTCGTAAAAGATAACGCGTTTGAATTCGCCTAGATAAAAACTATAGGCTCAGTGTTTTCTCACCACGAGCGATACCAGATACACCAGTACGAACTGTTTCTAATATACAGTTGGTACCAATGGCTTCGATAAACGCTTCTAGCTTATCCGTGGCACCGGTTAGCTGTATGGTATAAACGTTTGCAGTTACATCTACAATTTGACCACGGAAAATATCCGCTGTACGTTTAATTTCAGCACGCTGAGAACCAGATGCTTTCACTTTGATCAACATCAGTTCACGCTCAAGATGCGCGCCTTCTGTTAAATCCACCAGCTTAACCACTTCAATTAATTTATTTAATTGTTTGGTAATTTGCTCGATAACACGGTCAGGACCTGACGTAGTAATGGTCATACGCGAAAGTGTTGGGTCTTCTGTTGGCGCAACCGTTAACGTTTCAATGTTATAAGAACGCTGTGCAAACAAACCAACCACACGTGCCAAAGCACCTGGTTCGTTTTCTAATAAAATCGAAATTATATGTCTCATTAGGTGCGCTCCGTTTTACTTAACCACATGTCACGCATGGTTCCCATTGGCACCTGCATTGGGTAAACATGTTCTTCTGGATCTACTACAACGTTTACAAAAACAAGACGGTCTTTGTACTTACCAAAACAGTCATCCATTGCACCTTGAAGCTGGTCTTTGGTTTCAACGTTGATACCAACGTGACCATAACTTTCAGCTAGCATAGTCCAATCTGGTAATGACTCCATGTATGAACTTGAGTGGCGACCTTCGTAGTTCATATCTTGCCACTGGCGAACCATGCCAAGATAGCCGTTGTTTAGACAGAAAATTTTCACCGGAATGCCGTACTGTAAACAGGTCGACATTTCTTGAATGTTCATTTGAATCGAACCTTCACCAGTTACACACACTACCATCTCATCAGGGAAGTTTAATTTAACCCCCATAGCAGCAGGGAAACCAAAACCCATGGTGCCAAGACCGCCTGAGTTGATCCAACGGTTTGGCTTATCAAACTTGTAATATTGCGCCGCAAACATTTGGTGCTGACCTACGTCAGAACAAATATACGCATCACCATTAGTGGCTTTCCATAAACCTTCGATGGCTTCTTGCGGTTTTAGCAAGCCGTTGTCATTTTTCTCGTATTCGCCGCCGTGACGCTTGCGCCACTCTTCAATTTGCTTCCACCAAGATTCAATCGCTTTTTTATCTGGTTTTTGGCCAATTTCAGCAATGATTTCAAGGAAGTCATCCAATACGCTATCTACAGGGCCAACAATTGGAATATCAACCGTTACCGTTTTTGAAATTGAAGACGGGTCAATATCAATGTGTACAATTTTTGCATCAGGGCAAAATTTACTAACCGCGTTTGTTACACGATCGTCAAAGCGTGCACCAATTGCCAAAATCACATCAGAGTGATGCATTGCCATATTTGCTTCGTAAGAACCGTGCATACCCAACATACCCAATGACTGACGATCAGTCGCCGGATAGGCACCCAAGCCCATTAGGGTTTGAGTAATAGGATAATTTAATTCACGTACTAATTTACGCAGTTGCTCAGACGCTTGACCCAATACAACACCACCGCCGGAATAAATCATTGGGCGCTTAGCCGCTAACAATAACTCAACCGCTTTACGGATTTGGCCACTATGACCTTTTACTGGTGGCGCGTAAGAACGAATTTTTACTTTTTTAGGATAAGAGAATTCATGACGATCGTTTGGTACGGTCATATCTTTAGGTATATCAATGACCACAGGCCCAGGGCGGCCCGATGTCGCAATATAAAAAGCCTTTTTCACTGTCTCAGCGATTTCGCTTGGGTGCTTAATGCTAAAGCTGTGCTTAACGATCGGACGAGAAATACCCATCATGTCGGTTTCTTGGAACGCATCATCACCAATCAAGTGACTCATTACTTGGCCTGTAATAACAACCATAGGAATAGAGTCAGTAAACGCTGTAGCAATACCAGTAATCGTATTGGTAGCACCAGGGCCAGACGTCACCATGACAACACCAGGCTTACCTGTGGCACGGGCATAGCCGTCTGCCATGTGTGTTGCCGCTTGTTCGTGACGAACTAAGACGTGCTTGACCGCTTCTTGTTGATAAAACGCGTCATACACGTGCAAAAGGCTACCACCTGGGTAACCATAAACATACTCAACACCCTCTTCGTGAAGGGAGCGTACTAACATTTCACCGCCGGAAAGCATTTCCACCGTTTTGTCCTCTCATCCGCATGCTCGCCGTGTGCGAGCAGGAAATTCATTGCAATAGGATCGCTTGACGTTAAACCATCGTCAAAACTACCGCACCGTACTGGTATTCAACCAGAATGTAACGGGTGATGAATAGCTTGTAGTTATTCACCAAGATCAGTTGCATCTTAGGCAACTGATTCGAATTCGGCTAGGATGAGGTCATCATCCCAGAAAGATCGCCAAATGCCTGAACGGGGGTGTCCGTTAAAGGCTAAAATTTTGGGCTGCTAATTTTGACAGCACCACTCTTTAAGTCAAGCCAAATAAGGCGATATAGCCTTGATTTTGCTTGACATTTAATGTTCTGAGCACTTGATGCTTTGCTTTTGTGCAAAAACCGTTACAGTTGCCCTTTAATGATTTTATAAACACAAAAAGAATTCGAAATATGCGCCTAATAACCCTACTTTTTACCTTAGTTATATTCACACCAGCACATGCAGGCCAAGTCTATAAATGGATTGATGAAAACGGCCAAACTCACTTTTCTCAGTTTCCGCCAGAAAAAACCGCATCTGAAAACGTTGCCATCGATACACCAAAAGCCGCCAATGCCAAGCAGGCTAATGAGCAGTTACAAAAAATGCGTCAGCAGCTTCATGAACAAGTAGTGGATCGCACCACTGAGTCAGAAGAAGAAAAACAAGCGGCAGCAGATGCAGAGCGGATGGCTGAAAACTGCAAAAAAGCGAACCAACGCCTAATCGATTTACAAAATAATGGACGCATCTACAAGACGCTAGAGAACGGGGAGCGAGAATGGTATGACGAAAAAGGTCGTGAAAACCTGATCCAAGATGCGCAAAAAGATGTCACGAAATACTGCGTAAAATAATCAAATACATCTAAAGACTACTCGGCTGATACACTAATCTGTCAGCCAAATACAACTGGCCATGCGCCCCGTCACACCGTCACGTCGATAGCTAAAGAAACGTGCTTCATCACTATAAGTGCAATGTTCGCCACCAAACACTTGCGTGACACCCACCGCATTTAAACGTAATTTAGCCAACGAATATAAATCCGCCAGCCACTTACCCGTCTCTTGAGACGGTTTAAAGCAGCGCTCAGCAGCAGGGGCTTTTAGGCTAAAACTGTCTTTTACTTCCTGCCCAACTTCAAACGCATTAGGACCAATAGCCGGACCCAACCAAGCCAGTACTTGATTCGGCTGCTCAAATTTAGATACCGTGTTTTCTAACACGCCATCTAATAAACCACGCCAGCCTGCATGGGCTGCCGCAACTTGGGTACCGCTAGTATCACAAAATAACACAGGTAAACAATCTGCTGTCATAACGGTACAAACCTGATGAATACCGTTAGCCACACTGGCATCGGCATCACACACCCCTTGATAGCGTAACGCTTGCGCAACGTCTGTGCCGTGCACCTGATTAAGCCAAAGCGGTTCTGCTGGTAAATATTCACGCAGCAGAGCACGGTTTTGCCTTACGTCGCCCAACTCATCGCCCACATGCACACCCAAATTCAATGAGCTGTATGGCGCTATACTCACCCCATCCATTCGTGTTGTGCTCAGGCATTTCACGTTTTCAGGAACAGGCCAACTTGGCGTAATGAAACTAAGGGATTCTCTCATTAGAAATCCGCAGCGCCTTGTTGCTCTGCGTCGTATCGTAGCTCGTCTAATAGCTCTTCAAAATCTTCTGGCAGGTCGACTTCCCAGCTGATTAATTCATTAGTGGCAGGATGATGCAGTTCCAATTTTTTAGCGTGCAACGCTTGGCGAGGAAAATCGCGCAACACTTCACGTAACTCATGACTTACCCCTTTTGGTAAGCGTACACGACCGCCATAGGTTGCATCACCTACCAATGGATGCTGGATATGCGCCATATGTACACGAATTTGATGTGTACGGCCCGTTTCTAACTTCACGCGAACATGAGTATGTGTCGGGAAGTGAGACAACACTCGATAATGAGTAATCGCTTCTTTACCGGTTGGATGCACCGCCATTTTAGTACGGTCTTTCATATGACGCGCAATGGGCTCTTTTACGGTGCCGCCACCTGTTACAGTGCCTTGTAACACCGCTTCATATTCACGACCCATCTTACGGCTTTGCAGTTGTTCAACCAGGTGATTCTGCGCCTGTAGGGTTTTAGCCACGACCATTAAACCGGTGGTGTCTTTATCTAAACGATGCACAATGCCTGCACGCGGAATATTTCGCAACTCAGGGCAGTGATGCAGTAAGCCATTTAATAGCGTGCCTGAATAATTGCCCGCTGCGGGGTGAACCACTAGATTCATGGGTTTATTGATTACCATGATGTGCTCATCTTCATAAACGATAGGGAAATCAATTTCTTCTGGTAACCACTCTCCCTCAGCTTGCATCACAACTTCTATTACTAGCAGCTCTCCGCCCACTAGCTTATCTCTCGGCTTTCGCGTTTCACCATCGGCGGTTAAATCTCCGTCGAGTATCCATGTTTTTAAGCGTGCACGACTATAATCGGGGAAAAGCTGAGCCGCGATTTGGTCAAATCGCTTATTGCCCAGCTCGTCTGGAACTTTAATACTATGTTGAATCTGATCTGACATGGTTAAACCTTTGAACTAAAGCACCTATTGTGAATCTCACCTAGTTAAGCCTGTGTCTTGCCCTAAACGACGAAAAGACACATAAGTAACCTTGGTGATTAGCGCGCCCGTATGGTTAAATTGCGCGCTGACACAACAATAACAGTAAATATTTTGAAGATTATATCAGATAGACCTATGCGAATTCTCTTGATCCTTGCAACCAGTTTGATTTTAGTGGCCTGCTCCAGTGACGGTAAGCGTCCCGGCGACGAAATGACCGAGCGTGAAATCTACGAAAAAGCCGTAGAAGCCATCGATAATGAAAACTACTTTTTGGCCATCGAGACCCTGCAACAGCTCGAAAACAAGTACCCGTTTGGTAATTTTAGCGAGCAAGCTCAACTAGAAATGATTTATTCTCAGTTTAGTGCCCAAGAATTAGAAGGCGCCCGCGCCAGTGCTGAGCGTTTTATTCGCCTACACCCTGAACACGAAAATGTTGACTATGCCTATTACCTGAAGGCACTTAGCAGCTATGAACTCGGTTTAAGCTTGGTTGAACGCTACTTTGCTGATGATGAATCTCAACGTGACCCTCAACCCGCCCGTGATTCATTCCAAGAGCTGAACGAGCTGATCCGTAAATTCCCAGATAGCCAATACGCTCCCGATGCTCGCCAACGCATGATTTACCTGCGCGACCGCTTAGCATTGCATGAAGTGCATGTGGCTCATTACTACTTAAAACGTCACGCATATCTTGCCGCGGCTAACCGTGGTCGCAACATTGTTGAAAACTATCAAGGCACCAAACATGTGGCTGACGGTTTAGCGCTCATGGTTGAAGCTTACGAGTTATTAGGCCAGCAAGACTTAGCGAACAAAAGCTTAGTTGTGCTAAAAGCCAACTTCCCTAAGCATGCTCAGCTGAAAAAAGGTAAGTTTATCCACAGCGGTTGGGCGCAGAAAGATCGCAAGAGTATTTGGAACGTCATCACCTTGGGCTTAATTGATTAGCTCCCTTTTAGTTCTTTAGGCTCTAAATAAAAAACCGGCTAATGTAAGTGCCGGTTTTTTTATGTCTGCTCAACCCCAAATATAACTAATGGCCAATCTTCCAACCGTTGGTAATAGGATAACGACGGTCTCTGCCAAAGCCACGCTGAGTTAGGCGCACACCAACTGGGGCTTGGCGACGCTTGTATTCATTCACATCAACTAAACGCAATACTCGGCGCACATCTTCTTCGCTAAAGCCTTTTGCGGTGATACTCACCGCACTTTGGTCTTCTTCGATGTATAAGCGTAATATTTCATCTAACACGGGATACGGTGGCAAGGAGTCTTCATCCACTTGATCGGGTGCTAATTCAGCCGATGGCGGACGAGAAATCACGCGAGGCGGGATCACTTCTTCTATCGTGTTACGGTATTTAGACAGTTCAAATACCAGCGTTTTGTACACGTCTTTTAACACGCCAAAGCCGCCCGCCATATCACCGTACAAGGTGGCATAACCCACTGCCATTTCACTTTTGTTACCCGTGGTCAGTACCATGTAACCTTTTTTATTACTCATGGCCATTAACATCACACCACGGCAACGGCTTTGCAGGTTTTCTTCTGTGGTATCCACTTTGGTCCCCGCAAACTCATCCGAAAGTGTTTCCATAAAGCTGTTATACATCGGCTCAATGGGCAGCACTTTGTATTGCACACCTAGTCGATTAGCTTGGTCTTCAGCATCATGCAGGCTCATTTGAGACGTGTATTTAAACGGCATCATGACCGCTTCAACCCGCTCTTTACCTAATGCATCCACCGCAATGGCAAGTGTTAAACCAGAATCAATCCCGCCAGACAAGCCGAGCAATACACCCTTAAAACCATTTTTATTAACATAATCTCGTACACCCAACACTAAGGCATCATAGATGTTTGCCAATTTTTCTTCAGGTGCCGCGACCGTGCCTTCAATCTTTGAGCATACGCCCTGACTAAAACTCAGTGTCACCATGTCGAGCGTTTCTTGATAATGCACACTGCTCGCACACAAATCACCCTGAGCATCGACCACCAAGGAGCCGCCATCAAAAACCAACTCATCTTGACCGCCCACAAGGTTGACGTAAACAATCGGCATGTCGCCTTGCAAGGCACGCTGTCTTAGTAAATCTTTGCGGTGCTGGGATTTTTCAATATGGAAAGGCGAGGCATTTAAATTCAACATGCACTTCGCGCCATTGGCTTTTGCGGCGGTCATCACCTCTGCCTGCCAAATATCTTCACAAATACTAATGGCACACGGCACGCCTTTGATTTCAATAACCGAGCTGGTTTGCCCTGCTGTGAAATAGCGCTTTTCATCAAATACCTGGTAGTTAGGTAAGCTTTGCTTGGCGTATTCATACAGACAAGCACCTTCAAAAAAGACGCCCGCCATGTTGAACAACTGGCCATCAATGCGCTTGGTGAAACCTAATACGATATAGATTGGCAAGCGTGCACGCTCAATCAGCTCAAGGGCGTCATTGATTCGAGTATCTAAACTTGCACGAAATAATAAATCTTCAGGTGGGTAACCCGTTAGCGTCAATTCGGGGAACACAATGACATCAGCTCCGTCGCATACCGCCTTTTCTGAACACTCTAATACACGCTGAGCATTGCCCGCGATATCGCCCACCAGCAGATTAATCTGCGCTAAACATACCTTTAATACTTGTTCGGACACCATTACTACCTTGATTCCAACCACGAAAGCCCCGTATTCTGCGAGAATTGTAAACTTTGGGCAATCAAAACCATGCACTCAACGCGCCGCCAACCGTCAATTTACTCTTTTTATGGGTATTTTACTCTTGGGATTGCCTCATTATTTATCGGCTTTTATTTATTTGAAGAGAAACTGCACTGGTGGCAAGCCGACGCCGAAAGAATGCTACCCGTTATTCTGGGGGGCTACATGGCGCTAGCGGTAGTCAATATTGTCATCGCAAAGCGTCAGTACATTTTTCGCCTAGATCAATTTCTTGCTAATCAGATGCTTGAGATTTTAATCATGGGCCTGCTGATGATTCACATCACTCCCAACCAACAAGATTTAGCTATTATTCTGTTATTTCATGTAGGCATCGGTAGCTTGTTAGTCAGTAAACGTTATGGCTATTTATTAGCATCCATGGCGACCATCATGGTGCTTTCCCAAGGCTTCTTACACCCCTTAAGCATTGTCACCGACCGTGTCCTCTCTGGCAGTTTTATTTGTATCTTATTTTTTATTGAAGTATTTATTACTCAAGTTATGCGCTCAAACTTAAAAGAAGTACAAGTCCAAGCAAAACAAACCCGAGACCAGCTCAATAGCTCAGCTAAATTAAACGATTTAATTATTGAGCGAATGCATACCGGCGTGTGTGTTATTAACAATGCCGGATATGTTATTAGAGCCAATCGTGCCGCTCAGGAGCGCATGCCGAATATCAAGCTCAATCAATTTATTCCTGAGCCCTTATTTGAACGCTTTAAATATTGGCAAGAGTATAACTTACAAAATGAAAATGAAGTCAGTGTGGCACTGGGCCAAAGCATCAGTCCTGTATTCATCTACTTTGCCAGTATTGACGACACCAGCACACTTATTTTTATGGAAAACAAGGAAACCGTCATACGCAAGGCTCATCAATTTAAACTGAATTCTTTAGCCAGAATGGCCGCCAGCATTGCCCATGAGATACGCAACCCATTAAATGCCATTAGCCATGCATCGCAATTATTAGCTGAAAATCACACACTGCCCGCTCAAGATAAACGTTTATGTGACATTATTTTCAATCACTGCCAAAGAATGGATTCAATCATTAATAACGTAATGCAAATCAGCAAACGTAAACCTTCTGAACTACAATGGTTGCAACTGAATCAATGGCTAAGTGAAGTCACTCAAGAACTGAGCGAGCAATTTAACTGTGCCATTTATGTTCAAGGTGAAACCCTTGATATCAGATTTGACCCTTCGCAATTGCATCAAATTTTATTAAATTTAGTACAAAACTCAGTACGTTATGCTGGCGCTAATTCTATTTCAGGTGTCAGTATTATTTTGCTGCGCATTGATAACCGCCCTTGTTTACGCTTTAAAGATTCGGGGCCGGGATTAAGTGACGGGGTCATCGAGTTTCTATACGAACCATTTCACACTACATCCGCAGATGGCACAGGCTTAGGCTTATATCTTGTCAAAGAGCTGTGTGAAGCGAACCATGCCGAAATACGATATGATTCGACCCATAAAGACGGCGCATTATTTGATATTTTATTCGCTCATGATTTTGAAAAACATAAGGACGCACAATGAGTCACATTCTCATCGTGGATGATGAACCCGATATCTTAGAGCTATTGTCCATGACAATTGATCGCTTAGGGCTACATAGTGTAACGGCCTGCTCTATCGCCGACGCACAACATCAACTAAGCCAAAATACATTTGATCTCTGTCTAACCGATATGCGTTTACCTGATGGCTCAGGGCTCGATTTAGTCAGCCATATTCAAACGCTATATGAAACGATGCCCGTCATTATGCTAACCGCTTATGGCAGTGTTGATATTGCGATTGAAGCGATGAAACAAGGTGCGTTTGATTTTTTATCCAAACCCGTTGAGCTGGAGAAATTAAAAACCACAATCAAAGCAGCCCTGTCATTATCAAGTGATACCAAGACAACCAAAGAAGACATTACCGACATTCCCAACATGATCGGTACGTCTCCTGCAATGCAACAACTCAAAAACCAAATAAGAAAAGTGGCCCGCAGCCAAGCACCTATTTTTATTCATGGTGAATCCGGTTCGGGCAAAGAATTAGTGGCTCGCGCCATTCATCAATTAGGGGTTAATCAAAATCAAGCATTCATAGCCGTTAACTGTGGCGCTATCCCCTCTGAGTTAATGGAAAGTGAGTTTTTTGGCCATAGAAAAGGCGCATTCACCGGTGCCACTCAAAATAAAGATGGGTTCTTTCAAGCGGCTAATGGCGGCACATTATTTTTAGATGAGGTGGCCGACCTTCCGCTGTCAATGCAGGTCAAGTTACTACGCGCGATACAAGAGAACGTCATTCGCCCTGTGGGCAGCGAAACCGAAGAAAAAGTCGACGTGCGCATTCTTTCTGCCAGTCACAAAGATTTGCAAGCCGAAGTGGCCAACCAATCCTTCAGAGAAGACTTATTTTACCGCCTTGATGTCATCAATCTACAGGTGCCGTCATTAAGAAAACGAAAAGAAGATATAGCAAAACTGAGCGAGCATATTATTCGTCGTCTTACCGCCTCGCTGGATATGCCGGTTATATCATTGGATAAAAGCGCAATAGATGCTTTAAATCACTATGACTTTCCGGGCAATATTCGTGAACTTGAAAATATTTTACAACGAGCAATAACGCTGGTTGATGGTTACGTCCTCAACGCCAACGACCTT
Organism: Oceanicoccus sp.; assembly: GCA_047621325.1. Classification (GTDB taxonomy): domain Bacteria; phylum Pseudomonadota; class Gammaproteobacteria; order Pseudomonadales; family Oceanobacteraceae; genus Bermanella. The sequence continues at coordinate 36,775 of JBLHLT010000016.1, read as the reverse complement.
GCTTTAAAGCAGTCCACAGGAAGAAATAGCACTCAATTGAACGGCCTGCTACCCGGCCAGTCGCTAGAGGAATACCTTGAAAGCATCGAAAGACAAATACTAAAAGAAACACTAGAGCAATGCCGCTGGAATAAAACCGCAGCAGCCGAGCAACTCGGCATGAGCTTTAGATCTATGCGCTATCGGTTAAAAAAACTAAATATTGAATGAAATTTATACTTTTTTCTAAGTGTTATTTCTCCCAAGCCCTTTAAACTAGACCAGATATTATCCAGCACAACTGCATACACGGAGGTATACAGTGCGAGGATTTACGTTAATAGAGTTAATTGTATCAGTTGCTATTCTTGTTTCATTTTTTGCCCTTGGCGTGCCTAAGATGCAAGGTATGATTGAGCGCCATGAGAGCAGCACCTCTTTTCACACCCTCAGGAAAGCCTTAGTCAATGCTAGGGGCCTTGCCCAGAGTAAAATACTTCATGTCTCAGTTTGTCCAATGGAAAATACAGACTGCACAAATAATTGGAACGGAAAAATCACTATCTTTAATGACCAGAACCTAAATAACAGTATTGATCCTAATGAAGAACTTTATTTCAATACTAATATACACAGCCGTCATGGTTATTGGTTAAAAACGAAGCCAAGACAAACCTATATTCGCTTCAACCCGCTTGGCCATGCTTTCTCATCAGCAAGTACCTTTTTATATTGCCCGTTTTCTAATCTAGATAACATCGCCAAGAGCATTGTTATTAGCTTTCAAGGGCGTATAAGAACCACCCCATATCTCAACAAGCACGGCTCACCTTATAATCACTTTGAAAGCATTAGTTGCGATTAAGCTGACATGTACAAGCCATTTTGTGACATAACCTACATAAATTCTGGCCTTACTCACCATTAAACCTTGAAAAAATACCGCTAGTCCGTTTTTATTAGAGTCTCTCATCTAATCACGCTTTAATGCTTCTATGAAAAAACAAATCGGCATGACCCTAATTGAACTCATGGTAGCAACCGCAATATTTATTGCGATTGTAAGCTGGGCAATGCCCTCAATGAAGTTCTTAATTGACCGGAAAAATTTGCAAGTAATTGGTCCCACTTTCGAAAGGTCCATCCGCTTAGCAAGAACAGAAGCGATCCAACGAAGCCAAACTGTTCGAATATCCCCATTATCTGGTAGCTCTGACTGGTCTAAAGGCTGGCGCATTGATGCTATAACGAATCCTAATCAGTTAAATGAGAACTTAGAACTCATCCGCACTTTTGATTCACTATCTGGCGACCCTAATTTTTCTAGTAATATTTTTGATGGCGATACTAAATTTGAAATTCGATCTGATGGTCAAGCCTCACTAGTAGGAGACTTCACTATACATCTAGCCAATTGTGAAGGCGGGAAAAAATACATTTATAGCGTGCTGCTATCCGGTCTTTTAAGCAGGAATGAAACAACATGTCCATGATTAAAAAACACTCAGGTTTTGCAATGGTCGAAGTGATGGTCACTGTAACCATTATAATCATTGGTGTTTCAGGTATGGGCATGCTGTTGATACGCGCCATTCAAGGTACCCAGGATAGCGCCCAACTATCACAAGCGATGTGGATTGTTCAAGATTATGTAGGCCGCATGCGTGCCAATCCAGAAGGCGCTCGTGGTGGTTTTTACCAATTATTGCCAGAGAACATTGATTGCCTTGCACCGCCTGCCAACCTATGTGCAGAAACATATGAAAATGGAGCAGAGGTTCCTGCAGCTGACTGCCAAGTCGATGAAAACACACCCAACATTAATAAAATGGCCACCTTTGATAATTGGATTGCAACTTGCGGCTTAGACCCTACCGTTTACGATAGTGCCTCAGATTTCATCGTAAACCCAATGCTAACGTCTGAATGTACAAAAACGAGCCCCCGTGCCAGTAGCTATACAAAACGTCCTGATTGCGTCCAATATACGGTTAACCTTAAATGGACAACAAAGATTGATAAGGAAAGTAAAACAGCAGAAGAGCGAATCAACGAAAATTCATACAGCATGATTGTGGAGTTTAATTAATGAAAAAGCAGTCAGGGTTTACACTCATTGAATTAATGATTGCAGGACTTATAGGTGCATTTATATTAACGGGTTTAATGAATCTATTTATCACCACAAATAAAAGCGTCACTCTTTCCGATTCGCTTTCACAGAATCAATCAACTGGCCGCTTTGCTATGGATTATTTAACCAGATATATCCGAACAGCAGGTTACAGTAAAGACTTCACTCAATTCACCCCTCCTTTATATATTGCTTCTGGATCCGGAGCGACAGTAATCGACTGTACAGGCCCTCAAGCTGCAGCATGTGCAGCAAATAACCCAACAACATTCCCAGCAACCATTTTAGGCGATAGGCTATCGATTCCTTTTGTAGTCGGTGCAAATCCAGAGGACTTAACTCGATCATGCACAGGCACTGATGTAGGTGGCCCAGCAAACGGAACTCAGAGCCTTGTAAATGTTTTTTGGGTCAGTGCTGAAGCTGATACGATTCGCCAATTACGCTGCCGTACATTCAGCCGTGATTTAAATAGGTGGTTAGATAACCCTGTATCAATCATTAATAATGTAGAACGATTTGAATTTCAGGTAGGTATTGCCAGCGAAGAAAATGACCGTTATGCCTCACGCTATGTCAGCGTTGATACCATCGAAGCCGACGCCAGCATTAATTTAAATTACGTTCGCAGTATTCGTGTTTCCGTATTAACGACCAGCCAAGACAACTTAGATGATAAAAAAGTACAAAGTACTCTACGTGAACGTTCGTTTGGGTTATTAGATGCTCCTATATTCAAGATTAAAGACCATAATCTCAGAAATATTTTTAGTAATACCATTGAACTACCAAATATGATCGAGTCAGCAGGCTCTTAGGGAGGTAAGCATGATAAATCAAAAAGGGTCTTCTTTAGTAGTCGCACTAATTTTATTAACTATCATCACGGGAGTCGCGGTTTTTGCATTAGAAAGCACTCAAATGCAAAGCAAAATGGTCAGCAATAGTTTATTCAGTACCTTAACATACCAAGAATGTCGAAACGAACAAGAATCTCAAGTTAGATTTTACAACATAAACAAGGGTGAGAACCTAGACCCTTTACTGTCCATTGCTGGTGTGCCACCACAAGATGATGGCAGCGGTAATTTAGTCCCTGTAAAGCTTGAATTTACAGACACTTTAACTGAGGCATATATTGATAATGCACCTAAATCTAATTTAATTACTGCTTGGAGCTATATTCAAGATGCTCCTGCTGGTAGAGGTGGGTTTAACATCGATACGGACAGCCAAAACAAAGCATACCTGTATGAAAACGACTGCATTGCCAATTTCCGATTTTCAACTAATAGCCAAACTCAAGGCGCTATCGTTGCCGGGCTCAAACAAGCTGGCAATATTAATTAAAGGTGACACATGAAACATTATTTTTTTAGCTTACTGTTGCTTATTCCTAATATTGCTTTTGCAAAGGTAGTTGAGCATTCAGATACGGCATTAGAAGCAAATGGAATGAAAGTTGAATTTTTTGATAGCTCTGAAACTGGGATAATCCGACCAATAAACTGCAATCTCTGCTTGTTAGAGTTTTATAATTTCGATAATAAAATAAAGATTAATAAGAGCGGTACACCCATACCACTAAAAACATTTATGGATGATTACTGGAATGCACAATACCCTACATTATTTATTGATCCCAGAACCAATACAGTCAAAAAAATTAATTACTAGGAGCATGCTATGAAAAAAATTATGTATTTGTGTAGCAGCTTATTATTATTAAGTCAACTCGCGTTAGCTGATGACACTGAAATCTATGGGGCGACGGCCATCAGCCCTGAAAACCGGGTTAACTCAAACGTACTGTTTATTATGGACACCTCTGGCAGCATGGATGAGGATGTAACCCAAGCAATTAATGACTATGACCCAAGCTCTACGTATACGGGTAGTTATAGAGCGAATGATATCTATAACTCATTATATGACGGAATTTACGATGGTCATGATCGGTCAGCCTTTCAATCTTCAGATTCCACTGATTGTACAAGCACACTTACGACCCTAGATAGTGAAGGACGGACCACTGGCTATTATAAACAAAAAAATTGGCGTGGTAGCTTTAAAAGCCAGCTATATGATGGAAGCGACAATGACATATCCTGCGATTCCGGAAGAAGTTATATCCTGTATACCGGTAATTACTTAAATTGGTACAACAGCGATAATGTTGTTGAATCCACGCGTCTTGATGTCGTGCGGGATGTGGTAAAAGACCTTACTCGCTCCCTGAGTAATATTAATTTAGGCCTAATGCGATTTGACCGAAATTCAGGTGGTGGCATGATTGATGTTCCTGTTAGTGACATTACGACATCTGCAGCTCTTATCCGCAGTAAACTTGATTCCTATCAGGCTAACGGCGGTACACCATTATCCGAGACACTATATGAAGGCATGATGTATTACCGAGGGGCTAAATGGGATTTTGGTAGTAGTGCATCGCCCAATAATAGTGTGACGGACTCACTTAATAGTGACGGAGAAACATACAAGACGCCGATAGCCGCAACCTGCCAAAAAAACCACATCATCCTATTAACAGACGGAAAACCATCCGGTGACGATGAGGCTAACTCGAAAATTCAAAACCTCGTTCAGAATTTAACATTACCATCTGGTTTAAGTAAATCGTGCTCTGGCGAAGGTGGCTGCTTAGATGAGCTGGCTTATTGGGCGAGAAATACGGACCATGCCCCAACCACATTGGCTGGTAACCAAGAAATCACGACCTATACCATTGGTGGTTTCGAGCTAACGGATGGTGTCGCACTACTTACCAATACCGCTAACTGGGGTGGCGGTAAATATTTCCCTGCCGATGACACCGCAGAACTAACCGCGGCACTTGACTCAATATTTTTAGATATTTTATCCACCGACTCGACTTTCACAGCCCCTGCGGTTTCTGTGAATGCATTTAATGCTTCTGAACATCGTGATGAACTTTTTTACGCTCTTTTCAGACCTGATGACAACATAAAATGGACTGGGAACCTAAAGCGTTACAAATTAACCGATGATGGCATAGTGGTTGGCCAAGATATTACAACACCCGCAATTAGCGCAGCTACTGGGTTTTTTAATGAAGGCGTCTTTGACTATTGGAATAATTCCGGTGAAGCCGATGGTAAAAACGTAGGCAATGGGGGCGCTGCAAATCGCTTTACTAACCCGACTGCTCGTAAAATCTATACTGAAAGTATCCATGGTGCCTTAGTCGAGTTAAACAGCACTGGTGGTGCATCCAAAACCAGTTTTGGAATAACCACAGATACAGATTACAATAATGTTCTCAATTGGTCTCTTGGTGTCGACGTGCAGGATTTTGATGGTGACGGTAATAGAACTGAGTCCCGTCAACAAATTGGAGACCCACTTCATAGCGAGCCTGTTGTAATCACTTATGGCGGCACAGAGACAAGTCCTGATAGCACAATATTCTTTGGTACCAATGAAGGCTTCATACATGGTGTAAATACAGCAACAGGTGTGGAGGAGTTCGCATTTATACCAAGAGCACTACATAGCATACAAAATGACTATTATGAAAATACTGCTGCTGTAGGGAATAAACCCTATGGAATGGATGGCTTAATTACATCTTGGTTTTATGATAAAAATTCCAATAATATATTATACGACCCAATAACAGGCGCACAAGAAGCCGATGAGCATGTCTATCTTTATGCTGGTATGCGCAGAGGTGGTCGTAATTATTATGCAATGAATGTAACTGACAGAAGTAATCCAGAACTTTTATTTAAAATTGAAGGTCAGGTTACAAATGGCTTTGATAAGCTAGGGCAAACTTGGTCAAGAATGACCGTCGCAAAAGTGAAATATAACGGCACCGTTCGCTTTGTATTATTCTTCACAGGCGGTTATGACGACGATCAAGATGCAAACGCAACGCCGGCACCTGATGACCTAGGAAATGCGATCTATATGGTTGACGCCAAGACAGGGGAACTACTGTGGACGGCTAGTAACACGGATGCGAATACAAACATTACAGAGATGGTGAATAGTATGCCCGCAAGCGTATCGGCAATCGATATTACCGGTGAAGGCAATGTTGATTACTTATTCGCTGCAGATACAGGTGGAAGAGTTTTTCGAATCGATATCAACCAAAATAATGCTGGGGCTAATGATTTTGCAACAGGAGGCATGATCGCGAATCTTGCCGAAAATAACGTGGCTGGTAATCGCCGATTTTACAACAAGCCCAATGTTTCTTTAGTCAAAGATAAGCAATACGGTGACTATTTAACCATTGCTATTGGCTCTGGTCATCGTGCTCATCCAATTTCTACGACTGCTGTAGAAAATAGATTTTACCTCATCAAAGATTACTCTCCATATGCACCACTCAATTATGATAATTATATAGCAAAAACTGAGGCTGCTACATCAGAGACTACTCTAGGAGCAGGAGCAAATGCTGACCCAACTAAGTTATATAATGCTACCGCATTAATGACGGATGGAAAAATTGCTCTTACTAGTAGCATGCAGAGAATCATGATGAATGGTGGTGGCTGGTATGTAACCTTTGCCACCGAAGGTGAAAAAGTACTCGCTGAGTCAACTACTTTTTCAGGGGCAGTTATATTCACAACATTCGCACCTACTGGTGTAACGAGTAATGCCTGCGGTGCGGATACTGGTACCTCTCGTGTCTACACACTTGGGCAAGAAACCGCCATGTCTGTTATTGACTTGGATGGAGATGGCGACCTAGACGCGAGTGATAGCTCCAAAGTCCTTGCTCACTCAGGCATTGCCCCTCGCCCAGTAGTGATATATAGACCTGGCGGTGGAAAAACGATCGCCATTGGTACAGAAACCATTGACGATGATCGCTTTGATGAAACACCACCAGACCCTGACTGTGTACTAAATGGCACCTGTCCAGAAAAAGAACAAAAATGCACCAAAGGAAATTGTTATGTCATTCCGCAATATTGGCGCCAAAACTAAATTAATTAACAGGTAATAACATGAAGCAAAAAGGTTTTAGCTTAATAGAATTAATGATAACGGTGGTTATTATGGGCATTTTATTATCCATTGCTGTTCCGTCATACACAAACTATGTGATCCGTGCAGGCAGAGTTGATGGTATGACAACAATGCAAGAAATTATGCGAGCACAAGAGAATTTCTTCGCTAATGAATTCACATACACTTCAGATTTAAGTGAACTTAATTATAGCAACACTCAATTAAGCTCATCTGGAAAGTATAAAATAACAGCAAAAGAATGTGCCTTAAGACCATTAACCGAGTGCGTAGAACTGACAGCTACAGCTATTGAAGAGCAAATGAAAGATGGTAACTTAACCTTAGACAGCCGCGGCAACCGCACCCACGATGGCAATATTGGCTGGCCTAAGTAATTACACTCTAAAATGATTATATAGGCCAACTAAAACGTTGGCCTTTTTCTTGATTTCGCTCTCTACTCATATCTAATTATTTTCATCTATAATAAACATCTAAATCACTTCATAATTATTGGTGTACATATGACCATTTTAGAAACCGTTAAACAATATTGGGGCTGGACCACTATCGAGCCTGTTACTGTCATTGCCGAAAATGAATTTGCTAACCTAATTATTCAAGATATTGATGAACGCTTTTGGCGCCTATGCCCTGAAGATTTATATTGTGAAGTGATCGCTGACGATAAAGAAGAGTACAACGATTTAGTCAAAGAAGACGAATTTAACCAAGACTGGTTTATGGATGTAATGGTTCATAAGGCCACCGAGAAATATGGCGACTTAAAAGACGGTGAAAAATTTCACATGCTTGAGCCTGGAGCATTAGGTGGAAAATATGCTGTCTTTAACGTTAAGCCCATGCCATTTGAAAAAATCATAAAATTCTCTGGTGAGCTTGCGCAAAAAATAGATCGGGCAGGTGCTAAGAAAGTAAACTATACACCTTTAGGTTAAATTGAACATTAACGCTTAATGACTGACTAGGAGCCTACTTTGTCATTTGATTTACTTTTTTTTGCTGGCCTGTTTGGAATCGCTGTATTTGCAATTTCTGGTGCCTTAGCTGCAGCCGAAAAAGAATTAGATATATTAGGCTTTATTTTATTCGCCACCGTCACGGGTATTGGTGGCGGTACGGTTAGAGACTTAATTTTAGGGGTTGAGGTGGCTTGGGTTGCTAATCCTATTGATCTTCATACCTGCATTATTGCAGCAATGGTGACTTATTTTGCCGCTCGTCAAATTATTAAAATACAGCGCTTACTTGTATGGATGGACGCCATAGGGTTAGCGTTATTTAGTGTATTAGGGACAGCCAAGGCTTATCACCTAGGTGCAGACCCACTCGTCGCAATTGCAATGGGGATGATTACCCCTACATTTGGGTCGATTATTCGAGATATTTTACTGGACCGCTCACCGGTTTTACTAGAACCTGAAATTTATGTCAGCGCAGCCATTACCGGTAGTGTTAGCTATTTAATATTCAACAGTCTGTGGGAAAACCCTGATATAAGCACTATTTTGGCCATCGCATGCGCCTTTTTAGTTCGCGCTGCGGCCATTATATTTGACCTAAGACTCCCAAAATTTAAACAATCTTAAATAATTCCTACGTAACCACATCTATACTTGTTATTAATGGCAAATTTTTGACAATCTAATACACTTATACAAACGCGTTTTATTTGCATTGGGTATTGATCAATCGTACATTACCCGCCTTCATATTGAGGGTGCTCCCTTTCGTTCAGTTTTAAATTTGAGAAGTCTATGTCTAAGCATCGTTCAAAATTAGAAATCAATGGCATCCACGGTAAGCTTGCTGCGATCTTAGAGAAACCCGGCCCACACCCAAAAGCGTTTATCATTTATGCCCATTGCTTTACATGCGGTAAAGACAGCCTAGCTGCTTCCCGTATTAGTCGTGGCCTAGTAGCTCAAGGTTATGCAGTATTACGTTATGACTTTGCAGGCATAGGTCACAGCGAAGGCAAGTTTGAAGATACCAATTTCTCTAGCAGCGTTGACGATTTAGTCTTAGTAGCACAGCATCTAAAAGAGAATTATCAAGCACCTGCCATTTTAATCGGGCATAGTTTTGGCGGTGCGGTTGTATTAGGTGCTGCGGCTAAAATTAAAGACCTAAAAGGTGTTGTTACGGTTGCTGCGCCTTCAAAGCCTTGTCACGTTATAAAGCAATTTTCTCAATTTGAAGAAGAGATTCAAACCAATGGGCAAGCTGATGTTCTATTATCGGGCCGGCCTTTTGTCATGAAAAAACAATTCTTAGATGATGTCTACAATCAAAACCAAGATGACACTATTCGTAAAATCAAAACGCCACTATTGGTATTTCACTCACCAAGAGACACAACTGTTTTGATTAAAGAAGCTGAGCATATTTATGGTTACGCCATGCACCCAAAAAGCTTCATTAGTCTTGACCCTGCTGATCACTTGTTAACAAGCAGTAAAGACGCCGCCTATGTGGCGGCAAGTGTTGCCGTTTGGGCTGAACATTATATTGACGATGTTTCAGTCAACAATTAATCGCTAAGTATACCCTTAAATAGAGCCGCTAAAGATTTCTAAAAGCGGCCTATTTTACCTTCAATTAGAACCCTTCTACACTGTACCTGCCGTTATCGTTAAATAGAGTTAATTATGTTAGAAACCTATGTTGTGGCATTTACCACATTTTTTGCAACCGTTGGCCCATTAGATGTAGCCGCTGTATTTGCAGCCTTAACCGCTGGGACTTCAAAAGCAAAAGCTAAATCCATGGCCTACCGTGGTACGTTTATAGCTACTGTGATTCTATTAGGCTTTGCCCTTGGCGGCGAAATTGTTTTAAAAACACTCGGTATATCACTTGCTGCACTGAAAATGGCCGGAGGGATTTTACTCTTACTTATCGCTATTGATATGGTATTTGCTCGCTCTAATGGCGGTTTAACCACGACAGAAGAAGAAACCGATGAGGCCTCAACGAAAAAAGATATTTCCGTTTTCCCGCTTGCAACACCGTTAATAGCAGGTCCTGGTGCAATGGGTGCCGCTATATTATTAATGGCGCAGAGTGCAGGTAATCCAATTCAACAAGGTGTAGTAGTCGGGGCTATATTATCCATTATGGCCCTGACATTATGTTTATTGCTATTAGCTACTCGAGTTCAAAAATTATTAGGTATTACGGGTATGCATGTGATCACCCGTGTATTCGGTGTATTGCTTGCATCTCTTGCGGTACAGTTTATGTTTGATGGGCTTGCCGCTAGCCATTTATTTAGTCGTTAAGAAATAGCAGCTTAAGACATAGAAAAATGACCCTTATTTTTCTATGCCTTGTTAGTTTTTAGTTTGCTCTGCTTTTGTTTGTTCTAGTTTCCCTGTATTAACGCTGGTCTCTTGCTTTGTTGAGTCTAAAGATAAAATCACTTCAAGTTCTTTAAAAGAACTCATCTCTTCTTCACTTAGCTTTTTAAAAGCACTGGGCAGAACCTCAATACCAAAACGTTTACCTAGCGCGCACAATGCAGGCAATGTGACCACACTACCAGGGGTTATGGCCAAAACAAAAAGTCCCGCCATTTTATGCACATCTTTTAATTGTTCCAGCGCTGCTTCAATTTCCTCTGGCTCTGGTTTACGACCTTGAGGCAGCTTTTGTGTTAATACGCTAAAGAACGTCTTCATCATTAAACGGGTTTCTTCTTTCTCTTGTTTCAACCCTTTAATTGTTTTTGAAACCGTTTCTAAGTATCGCTTTTGTGCCTCTAAATAACGCTTCATATTCTCCTTTTCCTTACGATTAACGACGACGTTTATTGCCCGTTGATGGACCCATCGCACGCTGTTTTGCTCGACGCTTTTGTGCAGATTTACTATTCTTTTTATCGGTTGACGGTGTTTTTGTAAAGTCAGGTTCAAACCCAGGAAACCATTGCTGGTTTAAACGAGTATCTAATATGGCCTCTATCTCTTCTAAAAGATACGCTTCTTCTGGTGCCAGCAATGAAATAGCAAGCCCGCTCTCTCCTGCCCGCCCTGTTCGCCCAATTCGATGAATATAATCTTCTGCGATATAAGGTAATTCATAGTTAACAACATATTTAAGTTGTCTAATATCTAACCCTCGCGCAGCCACATCGGTTGCCACTAATACGCGAGCTTTGCCTTGCTTAAAATCGTCTAGTGCTCGCTCACGTGCCCCTTGGCTTTTATCTCCGTGAATACTTTCTGCCACCAACCCGTCTTTTTTCATTTCTTTCGCTAATGCATCTGCACCTTGCTTTGTTCGAGTAAACACTAAAACTTGCTGCCAGTTTTTACTCCCAATTAGGTAAGAAATAAATTCTCTTTTACGGTCACTGTCAATGTTATACACAACCTGCTCAACCGGAGCCGCTACACTATTGCGCCCATGCACCTCTATTATCTTCGGGCTATTCAATAAGCTTTGACTGAGCTTAAAGATGGCATCATCTAACGTTGCACTGAACAATAAGGTCTGACGAACCTTGGGTAAACGCTTTAAGATCATTTTGATCTCATCCATGAAGCCCATATCTAACATGCGATCGGCCTCATCAAATACTAACGTCTGTATTTGGCTGACATCCACGGTGCCTTTAAATAGATGATCAATTAGACGTCCAGGTGTGGCTACAAGCACATCAACACCCTTTTTAAGCTCATCAACTTGCGCACCAATACTCACACCACCGTAGACAATAGACGACTTAACATATGTGTTTTGGCTATACGCTTGAACACTTTTAAATACTTGCAAGGCTAACTCACGAGTAGGCGCTAAAATGAGCGCAGAGAGCTTAACTGATGTATTCTCATCTCTAGCTTGCTCTAGCAGTCGGTTAACAATAGGTAATACAAAAGCCGCTGTTTTACCGGTACCCGTTTGCGCGCCAGCCAACACATCATCGCCTGCTAATACATGTGGAATAACCTGCTGCTGTACCTCGGTGGGCTCACTATATTTAAGCTCTTCTAAGGCTTTAACAATACGTTCATGCAAGCCTAATTCGTTAAACCCCATACACCATCCCTCATTGCTTACACTTAATCACGCAGTATATCAGAGCCAATCAATTCCTTGAGCAGCCTTTTACATGACTCAGATTGTCTACTTCATGTATTGGTCTCAATTTTAATCATAGATAGCCTATATGCCGTAATAACCGGTAAGATATTTTACCTTCCTACTAAATAGTCAAACCAGCCAGTATAAATGGCATATTGGCCAAAGTAAGTGATGCTAGTAAATATTGATAAAATACGATTGTTAAAGCGGTTCAACGCGATACAGTAGACATTCAAGCCATTATTAAAGCTGATCTAGCCAGGCACAATGACACATATTACCTTCTTTTGTTGCGAGCAAATGCTGGCGACCAGTATGACATTGCCTATAGAGATGTTCCGTGCAGCCGAAAACGCCGCACAGGTACAATCCCGTGGTAACGTACCACTAGAAATCGTCACCGCGGGGTTAACCCCCCATCCGATTCAAACCGCTGCAGGCTTCAGCCTAAACCCTGACCATACCATTGATGAGATTAGCCATACTGATATTCTGTTCCTGCCTGCGCTTTGGCGAAACCCTAAATCACCTCTTCGGCAGGACCCAAAATTACTATCATGGATCAAGTCACTACATGAACAAGGCACATTAATTTGCAGTGTAGGAATTGGCGTAAGCTTTTTAGCCGAAACAGGCTTACTTGACCATAAAGCCGCGACCACACACTGGTATTACTTTGATCGCTTTCAAAAGGACTACCCCAAAATACAACTTAAAAGACAGCACTTTATTGTACAAACAGGCCATTTATTTACCGCTGCCAGTATGAATGCATTGGCCGATTTAACCGTTTATTTAATTCAAAAGGTGTATAACAAATTGGTCGCCATGCACGTTGAGCGACACTTTTCTCACGAAGTACGTAAAGCATATAACAGCATTAGTTTTGTAAACGAATACAGCCAGCACCCAGATGAAGATATTGTGCAGATACAGGTTTGGCTACAAGATAACTATGCAAACGACATAAGTATTAAAGTGTTAGCTGAACAATTTGACGTAAGTGTTAGGACATTAAATAGGCGCTTTAAAGAAGCAACTGGTGTGACACCGCTCGCCTATTTGCAGACACTACGCATTGACGGGGCAAAAGACTTACTGAAAAACAGTAATTTATCGATCCATGAAGTGGCTCGCCAAATTGGTTACCACGATTTATCGCACTTCAATCGGCTATTCAAGCGCCTCATGACAATCAACCCAAAAAAATACAGAGATATGGTGAGAGCCAAATTATTTAGCGCTCAGTAGTTACACAACACGCCCACGTAGTGCTTTGGTTTGGCCATGTTTTGTTTTTTTATCCATACGCTTCATCTTAGAAGAGCGTGAGGGTTTCGTTGGCATTCGTGTTTTTTTCACAACATTTACTTGTCTAATCAAAGCTCCTAAGCGCTCTAAAGCTGTCTGGCGATTCAATTCTTGGCTTCTATGTTCTTGGCTTTTTATAACAATACAACCATCTTTTGTTAAACGATAATCGCTTAAAGCAAGCAAGCGCTCTTTATAAAATTCAGGCAAGCTAGAGGCTCGAATATCAAAGCGTAAGTGAATTGCACTTGAGACTTTATTGACATTCTGACCACCAGCACCTTGCGACCTAATAGCCTGCATCTCAATTTCACTCGAGGGTATCGACACATGGTTAGAGATAATTAACATATTCAATCATTTAAGGCATAAAAAAAGGAAGGTTATCATAATCAACCTTCCTTTGTATTATCTCGTGACTAAATTCAAACGCCACACAAACGGCCTAGTATCAAAAAGAGTACTTTAAATTCACATACATTCGATCTTGATCATCATACATTCCATGCAATGTAGACTTTTTACCATCAAATCCGATGATACCTAACTCTAATTCAGTGGCATCAAACCACTCATAACTGACTAAGTATTTAACCATACTACTGGCGTTATCTTGATAGCTATAAAGCCACAAAATAGACGATGTTAAGCGTAACTGGCTCCATTGCTTTTCGATAAATGCAGATGCGCTCAAAACTTGTTTGTCTCGAGCATATTCATCGCTAACCGATATATACTGACTCACCGCGCCCTGAAAGTTAAATGACCATTCATTTTCTTGTGCATCAAAGCCCAGTAAAACGTCAAATTTACTAATCTCGTCTCCACCATCACTTAGCTGTAATGACTCTTTCGGGTAATACGCTATATCCGAACGAATAACCCCATAATCATTGGACCGAGCAAATGACACCGCTAACAACTGTCTTTTAGAGAATGTGCCTTCGTATTGATTTTGCGTATTCTGTTTTAAGATTGGGTCCGGATTGTAGCCATCAAATACATAGATATCTAAATCTGTTCCCTCTAGAAAGAAACGCGCACGCAAGCCAAAATCTATATTATCATTGCTTTCTAACTCAGCATTATCAGGAAAGCCCTGCACCGTAAAATCCGTATTCAATGGTGCAGATAATGTTTTTTGTGTTTCATATGCTGCGATGAATTGAAACTCTACATCATTTAAAAAGTATTCAATAACCGCCATATTTCGAGGCTGTCGACCTAGTGCATAGTCATCAATATAAGTTAATAATCCTTCTCGTAAATCCAAGGGGTTTATCACATCAACAATTCGAAAATAGTCGCCCTTGCCCCATGCTACTTGTTGCCTGCCTATTCGATAAACCCACTGAGAAGATTCATACGCAATAATCCATTCACGTAAATCAGCATCCCACTCAAGTTCATCCTTAACATCCGTACTTTGATCTGAATATTGTGGTCGATATTTAAAATATGAAAGCGTATCCACTGAAAAATCTGATGACGACCAATCTAATTCAAATTGGCCATCAATATTCTCCCTTAGATCAGTAGCTTGATCATCCACATAAGGGGATCGTCCTTGATATTCAAAACGAGTAAATCCTTTGCTCGTAAAATCGTCAAATATTGCATCGGTAACATTCACCGAAAAGCTATTATTTGATAGCAAAGGTAAGCCAATAGCCACCCATATTAAAGCAGGTTTCATAGACCGCATTAACATCAATCTAAACCTTTCCTTAATGTACGCTGATTAAACAAATCCTCTTTCAGCTTCTGGTTGTATTGTGTATTTTTTCTAATAAGCCGAGTATTACCACCGTCTACAAGATTATCCATTTTGGCTTCAACTACCGTCCAAAAGCCATCAACCTTTTCAAGCTTAACCACTTCGAATACTTTAATTAATCGACCTTGGCGGTAAATTTCATCTTTTAATATGATGTTTTTTTCAGTGTCAACATGAACAATACGTTTGCTATAACCCGTTCTAGGGTTCTCTAACCCGTTTTCGGTTGTTGCTTCTATGATACTCATGGCGTCTTTAGAGTCTTTAACCGTATAGATGTAGTCAGAAAGACGCATACGTTCAATGTCTGCAAATGAAAAATCCGTACCTAAAAATGGTCCTTCCTTTGAGTTCGTTGCAATGCGTTTCACTTTTCTAAGAGCGGGAAGGTACAACCACTGATCATCGTCTTTTTTTTCAATTTCTGCATAGCTATACATTAATAAACCAGTACCAGCAGTATTGCTTGGCTCGGTAAAATAAAGCAGTCCCTTTCTTTCTTCACCAAATTCTTTTTCATACATTTTTAATGATCGGCTCCTAACAAATCCATCCGACATAGTTTGAACGAGATCTACATCCGAATAACGGTCTAAACCTTGATCTCGATGTTTCACTGATGCCATTATTTGTTTTGCGTCTTGAGTACCATGGGAGAACATGGATGTCGTTATTATTGATGCAAAAAGTAATGTATTCACTATTTTTTTCATAATTCGATCCTTAAGATGATTGTCGACAATCTAATGTTGTGTAATTAAATTCATTAGCTTGCCACTGACGAATTAAATCTGAAGTAAACCCACTGATATGAGTTTTCACTGAGCCTATTTCGCTCATCCTTACTAACTTTAAACGACTAAAGTCAGGATTAGCCAAATCATGTAAATGACGGCTTCTTACGCTTTCAGCAATCATATAAAGCTGTTCAATTTCTGCCGCATTATCAGCATCTACTTTAGCGCCATTACTCATTGATTGTTTTAAGTCAGCAATTAAATCGGATGCGCTGTATGCAAAAATTGAGTTTTTCTTAATATCATCGGTTGAGGATTTAAGGTTTTTATATATCTCATTAATGGGTTTTCGAACTGAACTAGTCAGTTTCCACTCTTCATAATTCACATTTACAAGCATTCCTTGGGAAGAAACTTCACAAGATTCCCCATCCCCAAGAATGTTTAACGCCGATGCCATAAGCTCTTTTTTATCTAATAAATTTAACGGTTTATTAAGGCGCAGCCAAATATGTAACTGCTCACCATAGCGATCAACCAAACGATCATGCAGCAATGGATGCCTATCTATTAATTTTTTAAGCGTCGTCAAACCCGATGGTGTAAGCTCTCTTTTTTCGATTAAGCGTCTAAAGCGAACAGCATCCTGCTGGGCAACAATAATATTCTCAGTGGCTAGGTTATCAATTGAATTAAAAGAAGAAGATCCGTCTTCACTTTTAATCGTCCATAATTCTTCAGTTTTACCGACTAAATCCATCAATGTGGCTTTATTGTACACACCGTGTTTAGGGTAAAGAGTAATCACTAATAGATCGTCTTCTGATGCCATGCTTACGGCTGGTAGCACCAGCCATGAAATCAATAAGGCAATAAAGACTTTATTGATACTAAGCATTTGCCTCACTTCCTACTGTTTCTACTATCTCTTCATCTTTATGTATAACCGATACTACAATTGACGGTAATACTAATAACGAAAAAACAGCACTCAAAAACATCGTTATCGAAATAAAGTAACCAAGATTAATCAAGGCTTGATAACCAGACATGGTCAATACCAAAAATCCTAGCCCTAACGCTAATGTATTAATCAAAATAGGTTTTGCGCATTTTTCTAGCGCTTCTTCTATACGTGCAAAACGGGTTTGTGCCTGACTGGCTTTTAATGCAGAGATAATATGAATTGAATAATCAATACCAATACCAAATGATATAGCAGCGATAATTGACGTACCAATATCTAAGTTTGTTCCCGTCAACGCCATAATCACAAACACACCCAGTAAGGTTAAAATTAATGGTAAAGGGACGACCATTCCAAGACTTGCTGAACGGAAAATAACAACAACAAGAAGGGTGATTAATACACTCGCTAAAATAAGACTCGCTACTTGACCCCATACAACAGCATCCGTTGTTGCAACGAGTATTTCGCCATAGCCAGATACAATCACTTTGCTGCCTGCTGGTAACACACTCGCAGAGTAAGCCATAATATCATCGATAATCGTCCCTACTTCAGATGATTTATCTGAATGTAAAATCGCAAGCACACGAGAATTTTGATAACGACGATCAACTACATCAAACACATCACGACCGTTACCATTTTCATACAGCAAGTAATATTGCGACAGCAGCTCTGGGGAAAGTGCATCCGGTAATGTATACGCCTGTGATACCATGTTATTATTAAGCGCTTGATTTAATCGTTTAATAAAATCAGGCAAGCCATAGGTATAACCGACTAAATCATGGGATTTCAAACGATTTTCAATTTTCTCAAGTGCCAATACATAATCGACTTGTTTAAATGCATCGACTTTCGAACTTTCCACCATGACACTAATCGGTGTCGTACCACCAAAGTGTTCGTTCAATACTTTGTCGTCTATCCGGATTTTACTGGTTTCTTCAAAATACCCAATAACCTGATTATCCACTTTAAGTTGTTGTGAAATTATAACGCCACACACACCAATTAAAATAACCGTCGTGGCAATCGCAGGTTTAGCATATTTTGAAATGGCAGCAAAAGCAGAGAAACCGCCATCAAGATTAGAGCTTGCCAGTAAACCCCACTTCGGTGGCTGTGCTTTCCATAAAACCAACATAGTCGGTAAAAAGAAAATAGTGATAATCCACGCTAATATCACGCCTATGCCTACAAACACACCAAATTCTTGAATGAACGTTACCTCAGTCCAAGCAAGTGACACAAACCCTAACGCAGTTGTAATTGTCGTAATCAACATAGGCAAAAAAAGTTGTTTAATCGCAGAAGATGCAGCCTGCGAACGTTGTTCGCGGTTTGCGTCTTGCGGTAAATGACGATAATAATCCGATAGAAAGTGAATCGCATCACACACGGCAATAGCAATAATAAATACAGGCAGCATAGAGGTAATGATATTTTGCTTAACGCCTAGAGCACTCATGACTGCTAGCGTCCAAATCAAACTAATAATCGCAATCAACAATGGAATCACCATGCCTTGAATGCGTCCAAAACTAATAAGTAAGACAAATAAAATCACCAATAACACACCTGGCAACAATGTTTGATTATCTTTTTCCATATTAGAAGCCGTTTCAGATGCAATCATCGGCGGCCCACTTAAATGAACTGAATTAGCACCTAGCTCTGTTTTTGCCACAATATTATTAATTGCGTGATAAGCAAGTAACATTGTAGGTGAATCGTCCTCTGCTATATAAAATTCAACTTGAATACTGGTTGCCCTAGCATCTTGTGAAATCAAACCATCAATATAAAGAGGATTCTCAAAAACTTCTTTTTTAAGCTCAGTTGCGGTGGGGTCTTGGGCTTTTCGGCCCATAAGAGGATGAATATCAATACCATCAACGGTTGGTGTAATATTTTCCATTGTGGTGAGTGAACGTACTTTTTTGACAGGATTCAAACGAATCAGCAATCTCTCAAATGCTACTATCTCACTTTCAGTTAGTAAGTTAGCGTTGTTTAGTTCGTTTTTTAAACCATCTAATTGATAGACGTCTTGCTTTGATACTCCTTTATCTAATATAGACACAATCTTTTCGGATTGTGTATCGGTCAAGCCTGAAAGCGAAGATAAAAACTGTTTATCTAAATCAGATACTAACGTCATCTTCTCAAACTGTTTACTTAGTGACTTAACAAGTGTGAGTGTTTCATCATTAAATACATCGCCTTGTTGATTCACCACAGCGATAAACGCTTGCTCACCTGTACCAGTAAATGTGTTCTTACTTTGATGATCCGCCATACGACTTGGATGATCATGGCCAATCATATAAGGCGTTGCATTAATCTGTAACTTACCTGCACTCATTAATGCTAAGAAGGTAAGAACTATTAACGCAATTAACACCTTCCAAGGCGAAGAATGCAGCTTATTCGTTTTTTCAACTAATGATTCAATTATTGTTAGTGATGACATTTACACAGCCTCCGCAGCAGTCTGCAGGTGCTCTGCGTCTTGCCATGATAATTTTAGATTACGGTGAGTTTTAAGGTTGTTTTTATAATCATTTAGTAAAGAATCCCATATCACTCGTTTATGTATTTCGGTTGTTCCACCAGCAAACAATAAACCGATTGCATCACGCAATAATCGCTCATAATAATTTTCACGACGATAGCCATAGTTGCCTAACACACGCATTGCACTAAGTGATGATTCGTGGAATATCTCAGAAGAATACATTTTAATGATTGACGCTAGTTTTGAACAATCACGCCCCTGCTCGAGAAAATAAAGGGCTTTAAATATCACACCGCTTAGTAATTCAAGTTTACTTTCTATTTCAACAATATATTGCTGCACATATTGATTATCACCAATAGCTCTACCAAATGCATGACGCTCTTGGCTATATTGAGTGCACTCTTTCACCAATGGACGCACACAACCAGTTACAAGTACTCCCGTAAGAATGCGCTCGATTAAAAATGAGAAATACAAAACGGACAAGCCATTTTCTTCGATGCTCACTAAGTTATTCGATTTCAACTCTACATCGTAAAAGTCAATCGCCCCAATAGGCGTACCACGATTCCCCATCAAATTAAATGGCTCGGATTGATCCACACCCGGCTGATTGGTTTCTAGAATAAAACAAGAAATTGCCTTGTCTTTTTTTCCATTAATTTTGGCAAATGTCATACATATATCCGCAATAGGCGCGTTAGTGATATTCCATTTTTTACCATTTAAAATGTAACCATTGTCTGTTTTTTTGACATTCGTTTGAATCGCACGAACATCTGACCCACAACCTCTCTCGGTAATGGCAAAACAAGCTAACTTTTCACCTGAAATTAAACTTGGCAACCAAGTTTCGCACTGAGCCTTCGTGCCATAGTTAACCAATGAAGACTGAACTAAGGCCACCTGCGCGACAAATGTAACCAATACGCCCATGTCTTGGCAGCCTTCTGCGAAGCCTTCAAGCGCAGCCGAAAAATCTGTAATACTTAATCCAGAGCCGCCGTATTGCTCTGGCATACTCAAACCTAACAGCCCGGTATCTCCAACTTGTTTCCATAATTTTTTGTCAAACGTTACATTTTCATCACGATAAGCAGCTGAAGGTCGAACTAAATCACGACCCACTACAAAATAACGTTGTTTTAATGCTAACTGTTCCTTATTCCACTCCATACGCATCTCCATTAAGCATGCTCTGGTTGATTTAAAGTGAGTTCACTAAATTTGAAGTCTTTATATGCGTTATAAAACTCGCTGTCAGACAGTGCTAAAATCATGTTTGCACGGGCAACTTTATTTTGATTAATATTGATATTTTCAAACCAAAATGGAACAACATCTCGCCCCTGATATCGGCTTGAAAATATATGGTTACATCCAATCGTTACGGATGCGTTAGGAATTAACAACGGATTAAAACCAAACATATTTAAATTAGCTAACGTGACATTACTTTCACCATCACCAATCATTGCTTTAATACCACTATCTTGATGTGTAATTAACTCATAATAGGATTGAACCAATAACAAACCAACACGCGAGGACATCACTTTGTCTTCTAATTGCGACTTCACTACTCGGCCAATTTCTCGAACCTCAGACACCTTATATCCCTTTAACGCTTCTATATTGCCAAACGCTTTACGTCCGAATGCATTCTCTACTGAATATAGTTTTCTGGATTGATTTGAAAAAGGCAGATCTGAATTAGGCATTGCCTTTAATGTTGAGTAAGCCATTAACTTTCCCAAGGTTTTATCTAAAATAACAATATGAATGTCATCTTTATGAAGAGATGAGATAGGTTCATGATGCAACAAGGACTTTGCTGCAACTTTTTCATTAATAAAACCAACATTGGCATAATGAACAAATGCATAGCGTAAAAACTGCTTAGCATGGTGATCGTCTAAATCAGATTGACGAATGGCCATACTCACTAAATTGGCACTTGTACTAATAATGTGATGAGGGTATTGACTATTTTCAGGCAGCAATTCTGGCAGAAGAGGCGTTGTATAGTGTCGTAAAGAACGCTTAAGGTATTCGGTATCTTCTATGTCGCATGGCGCTTTCTGCCACTGTTCAATATCCTTTCTATATTGTTCTAACTTAGTCGCATTTTCATACTCGCCTCGAATCACTTTCCACACATCAATGGTGTATTCATTTTTAACGGTTCGGCCAGCCAGCATATCAATGACTAACGCGGCCGTTATCGTACCAAATAAGTTAGCGGTTATTCCCAGTTGCGATGTGTAATCTTTACCTTGTGCATGGCGCTCTAATTCCTCGAACATGGCCTCAGGAATTTCGCTAATAGGTACTAAAAAAGTACATACTTTTAATGGGTCCATGGTGGCGACCATTTCTGTGGTAATTTGATTATTCAAAAGGGCTAGTTCTAAGTCACGGTAATCAAAAATAGAGATGTACTGTGTTGCAGCCATGTCATACCCACAAATGACAGCTTTGCGTTTTTCGTGGGCAATTTCATGTAATAAAAACTTCATTTCTAAACCAGAGCGCCCTGTTACATCAACAGCGTCTATTATGATGTCGGCGCGACCTACAAAATCATTCACATTGTCTGGTGTGATACCTATATTACAAATTTCTAAACGTGCAAATGGGTTTATTGCACTGCAACGCTCCTGAAATACAATGGGTTTAAGACGGTCAACATCGTTTAACACCATATTTTGTCGGTTAGCATTATTTAAATCATATCGACCGTTATCCACTAATATCAGGTTCTCTGCACCACTACGTACCAACAACTCAATAACACTACCACCGGTTGAGCCACAACCAGCGATCAAAATTACCGATTCACGCAACAATCGCTGGTCGGCTCCATTTATAAACCCAGCATTTCTTAGGGTAAACTCTTCATAAAATGCGTCCTTATTAAGTTGTACTGCTGAATTACCCATAATACACACCTGTTAAAAATTGAAGTGGCGTGACTTTACGTAGAATTTTAATGACACAACAACTACTTCGTTTTTACTGGCGTCATGGGTTTATAGCTAAAATGTGATTTCCGGCCTATTAATTAGTAAATGATGGCGCTATGCTAAGCCCATCATCTTAGGCTGGTAATACTTTATTACTAGATAGATTGTTTTGAGAACGTTTATTTTTATTGACAAATAATCTATTGAGGAAGGGACACATGAAGGCTCGTGAACTGATTTCAATTTTAGAGCAATACGATGATGATATGGACGTATCTGTTTCATTTTCTGACAAAAAAGAGACCCCAATTCACATCACCAGTTGTGACTCACTGCAAACCCGCTGTTATCAAAACTTAGTTGAGCTTTCTCCTGAAGGACTATTAGTTTTGAACAATCAAAATCAGATCAGCTACATGAACCCCTTTCTAGTTAAGAAACTTGGCACAAAAGACGATGCACTCTTTTTTAAGCCTATACATAGTTTAGTTTCTAGCGAAGACCATTGTTTACTGAATAAAGCGCTGAACAACCTAAAAGTACAACAGGTTGATTTTGTTTCGATTCCAATTAATAAAGAGAACGGTGAGAACTTTTGGGCCCGTATCTCGATGACTAAAATTCCAAGCTCAGATGGTAGCTATCGTGGTGCAATTTTAACGATTACCGATACAAGTGAACGCCAAAAACTCCTTGAAAAAAACACATCCGACACCCTTGATCATAAAGTTGGTCGTATACCCGACCACATTAACCAGTTAAAGCAAACCAAGTCTTTATTACTTGAAGAAAAAGCCAGCTTAGAATCCACCCACCTAATCGAAGCCACGCCTTATTGGCATCAAGAAAAATATTTATATTTAATTTTCCCTAAAAAAGACGGTAAGCGAGTACGAGAGTACATTGGTACTAAAAAACAAAAAGTAGATGATGCTTTAAATGCTATTAAGCGCGGAAAACGTTATCGTAAAATTTGTGATGAGCTTGCCGATATTGATCAACAGCTGCGTACGGCAACCTTTAAGCTTGATAGCTTTTTGTGGGAACTAGCGAAATTGCCGCCTAACTTACATAAAACACTCAATTAAAAACGAAAAAACCTGCCCCAAAAGCAGGTTTTTTATTTTTAATAGCACGCAATCATTACGCTTTTTTACAGTACTCAGAAATGATTACAATATGTGAACCATTTACCTTACCTTCAATGTGCTTAGGGTTGCTGGTTAACGATATATTTTTAACTAGCGTCCCCTGTTTAGCCGTAAAGTTTGCGCCTTTTACCACTAAATCTTTAACCAAGGTAACACTGTCACCTGCTTGCAGAATGGCCTTGTTAAAATCATACGTTGGCTCAGCGTCTTCATCAGGTAAACCCACCTTCGCCCACTTTTCGATTTCAGGGTCTAGATACAGCATATCTAAACTATCTTGCGCCCAAGTTTCACCCTTGGCGATCAAGGCAAACAATTGACGATACGCCATCACTTGCACAGGGGCCTCTTGGCTCCACATACTGTCGTTAAGGCAACGCCAGTGGTTTACGTCCATACTGCCTTGATCGGTAATTTGGCTACGACAAGTTTCACACACTAGTACACTTTGATCTAAGCTGCCGTCTGAGGGTTCAACCGCAAAAGGGGCGAGCTGTTCTGTAGAGGCACATAACTCACATTTATTATCGCTACGCTGTAGTAAAGCTTGTTCAACACTCATGGTCATCACACTTAATTGGCTTACATTTTAAGTGGGTAATATACCTGTTTTCTCGTTAAAAATCTTATTGCACAATAATGGGCTCGACAACCCGCTTAAAGCAATCCAAGCTGCTGATTAATGCGTATCGTTAAAACAACTATAAATAAGAGACACTCATGATTACCCTACACCATCTCAATAACTCTCGCTCACAGCGTATCATCTGGCTATTAGAAGAATTAGGCCTTGATTATGACATTCAGTTTTATCAAAGAGATCCTATTACGATACTGGCACCTCAAAGCTTAAAAGATATCCACCCACTCGGCAAAAGCCCAGTCATCACTGATGATGAGACTGGCATAACGTTAGCCGAAAGCGGCGCCATAATTGAATACTTAGTAACCAAGTACGGCACTCAATTTAAGCCGACTCAGGACAATGATCAATACTGGCAGTACCTATATTGGTTACACTTTTGTGAGGGCTCATTGATGCCTCCTATGGTGATGCGACTCGTATTTATGAAAATGCGATCGGCACCTATGCCCTTTTTCATCAAACCTATCGCTAGAATGCTGGCCGATAAAGTACTCAAAAACTTCGTATCGCCGAACATTAAAAATTCGCTGGCCTATATTGAATCCCATCTAACAAACAACATTTGGTTTTGTGGTGATCAATTAACTGGGGCTGACTTTCAAATGAGCTTCCCACTTGAAGCATCCGCCGCCCGTGGCCTAATTGGTGATGATTACCCTAATATTAAAAAATACGTACAAGCCTTCCAAGCCCGTCCTGCCTATCAAGCAGGTCTAGCAAAAGGCGGCGAATACGACTACGCCTAATCTATCGAACACTTAAACGCCCCTAGTATGAGCCAAGATCAAGGGGCGTTTAATTTTTATCATTACCCAACCCTTGTCCCCTTTGCTAAAATCCGCCCTTACTTTCTATGAGTGGACACCATGGCACAGGCTCAAAACGTATTAGCGGTGAATAACGACCTTCCTATTCGTACCGACAAGCCGGTGCACAGCGGCAAAGTACGCAGTGTTTACTGGTTAACAGAGGCCGACAGCAAACGTCTTATCGCAGAAAAAGGCTATAACGTCGCACCTGATGCCCCACTTGCTATTATGGTTATTAGTGATCGTATCAGCGCATTTGACTGCATTTGGCACGGTGAAGGCGGTTTACAAGGCATCCCCGGTAAAGGTGCAGCCCTTAATGCCATATCTAATCATTGGTTCAAATTATTCAAAGATAACGGCTTAGCCGATAGCCATATTTTAGATATCCCACATCCGTTTGTATGGATTGTTCAAAAAGCACGTCCGGTGATGATCGAAGCGATTTGCCGCTCGTACATTACAGGCTCCATGTGGCGCGCATACAGTAAAGGTGAACGTGAATTTTGTGGTATTCAACTACCTGACGGCTTGGGTAAAGATCAAAAACTACCTGAATTACTCATGACACCAAGCACCAAAGGGATTTTAACGGGCATTCCTGGCGTACCAGAGCAAGACGATGTAAACGTCAGTCGACAAGATATCCGCGATAACTTCGCCGCCTTTCACTTAAAGAGCGAGCAAGACATCGACTTATATGAAAAATTACTCAGCGAAGGCTTTAACGTAATCAGTAAAGCCCTTAGTGCTATTGATCAAATATTTGTTGATACGAAATTTGAATTTGGCTATGTCACTGATGCGAGTGGCGCAGAAAAGTTAATTTATATGGATGAAGTGGGCACCCCTGATAGCTCACGTATTTGGGACGGCGCGCAATACCGTGAAGGTAAGGTTGTGGAGAACAGTAAGGAAGGCTTCCGCCAATTATTGCTCAACCATTTCCCTGATCCTGACATTTTATTAAATAAAGACCGCATGACTGAGCGCGAAGCATTGGCTCGTGACAACGCTCTACCTGCCGATGTATTTAAGCAAGTTAGCCAAACCTACATTGCTATTGCTGAAAAAATCATTGGTCGCCCATTACATTTATCGCAAAACCCTAAACAAGAAATCATTGATGTGCTGCGTGATAAGTATGGTTTAATTGATTAGTCACTAGTATTAAAAAATAACACGAAGGTCTGACGTTATCACAATCGTCAGGCCTTTTTTTATGCCTGAATATTTTATATCAATTAGGTTGTAACGTTAGTGTCCATTGCCTATCACCGGGCAAAAACGACGACGGTTTACCTTCAACCCAGTCTTGATGACCTTCATCAAAATATGCGGATAGCGGATGACTACTTTGCCCTGTTGCCATATGAAAATAACCATCCTCTTCATGACTCGGTGCCACAGTAAAACGTTGTGACGCACCTGAATTAGACTTTTGCACTCTAGGCATATAAGTATCCCCATTCATTGGTACTGCGGGCATATCCAGCAACCAGCTCAACACTGGCATCGCTCTACTTAACGGATGTTGAATGGCTAATGTATTTGCTTTGCCCCAAGTTTGATCGGCTAACTTGCCACCATTTTTTAACAGTGCAGCGGTTGTTTTATCCAACATGGCCAGTAAAAACTGGTCCCATGAATGGAATCCATAAGGAACATGCTGCTCAGGCTTAGCGCTAATGAGCTGCCAAACGGGATACTCTACAAAATTATCAATACTGGATGGCCAAAATTCATTGCTGTTATTGTCTAAATAACGATAAATTTCTCCTGCTGTTTGATCCACAACATTTTCACGAAATCGCTTTACCAGCAGATAACCAACGCTTGAACGACTCGCTCTCCCTTCCCAGTTTTTTAACAGGTAAGTTACGTCTTTATATTTCCCAGTCGTATTAGCATTAACCAACTCGGATAACTTCATATGCCATCGCTGTAGAAACACGGCTTTATCGTCTAACTGAATATTTAAAAAGTCTTGTTCATCAAACGAATCCATAGCGTACAGACCATCACGAATTTGTTTTTGTCTTGCGCCTAATGCGTAATTATTGATACCCACTTTCTTTAATCGCTCTCCGCTGACAACACGTGCATTGGCTGTCCAAATTCTACCTTCTGAAGGGTTCACTACTGTCGGATAATACGCAGGCTCTAAATACCCATTCCAGCCTTTATCGCCTTGACTCCAGTCTTGAGGAAATTGGCTACCATTAAAGTGCTCTCCCATACCCGTCTCAAAACCAAAGCGCTTTGGAATGCGCCCCATAATTGTCCAAGCTTGGTTACCTGCTTTATCCACCACATTAAAGTTCTGTCCAGGCACACCTGACAGGGCTGCAACTTGTAACGCATCATCGACGGTATCTATGGTTTCTAAATCCAGTAATCGAAAATTCACGCCGTCAATATCGTGAGCGACCCAACGCATAGCCAGTAACTCTCCTTTTTGGTTTTTCCCTATTACCGGCCCCCATTGCGTTAATTTCACGGCAACAGTTTTAGGGTTTTGACCTTTTACCAAAATATTTTCTGTTTCAACCGTGAACGCTTTAAAACCTGATTCCGTTAAGTAATGCGTTTTTTCGTCATTAATTTTCAACACAATGACATCATGAAAATCCCCCTGACTATTGGTAAATCCCCATGCTATATGCTCATTACTACCCACCACCATAGCTGGTGTACCGGGCAAGCTTGCCCCCGTCATACGTCGTCCATCACTTAGATACCAACTTGCGCGATACCAAATATTCGGCACTCGTAATTTCAAATGCATATCATCCGCGACCATAGCGCCGCCATGTTTCGTCAATGCACCGGATACGGACCAGCTATTAGAGCCATAATGTACCTGATCAAAAAACTGATAATGGCTTACTTTTTTTTCTGTTTGTGGTCTTTTAGAAAAAGAGGCTAGGGGCTGCTTAGGAATAATGCTGTTTTCAATCAAGGCACCGCCTTGCAGAGGTGCATCCCAAGAACCGCCCTGGCTTGTTAAAAAATCAAACCAATCTGCCGGTAATATATCGTTCATTACTGCCAACGAACGTTCACTTTCGCTCCACTGTGGTTGTAAGTCGATGTACATGCTAAACAAGACCAATGCACTGTCAGCATGCTGCCATTTAGCGGGCTTAGTATTCAAGATATGATATTCAAAAGGCGCTGATGGTAAGTGGTCTATCCCTGCGTTTACGCCTTGTGTATAAGCGTCTAGTAACGTTTTATGTTTACTCGGTAAGTTACTCACCGTCAGTTGTGCACGTTTTCTAAATTGATGAATTCGCATCTTACTATCAAATGCCAGCGCCTGCTTTCCGAACAGTTCGCTTAATTCCCCTGCGCTATTTCTACGCAGTAAATCCATTTGAAAAAAACGCTCCTGAGCATGTAGAAAACCCAAGGCAAACGCCGTATCTGAGCGTTTTTGGGATTTAATAGTGGGTATTCCTTGTTTATCTCGTTCTATCATCACTATTTCATTCAATGCATTGAAATGTAACGATCCCTCTAGTAGCGGTAAGCTCTGCCTAAGCGTGAAATAAACATACGTTAATACAATACTCATCATCAAAAGCAACACGATAACCATTACTTTTAGTGAGCGGACCATAAAATCTCCAATAGTATTATTATAAAGATAGCGATTATCACTGATAGAAAATTAAGCCGGTATGTCTAAAAAAATTATGATTTAAACACGGGGGATTTTGATGTGATAAATTCGCTTAAATTAAAGTGCTTAATAATCGCGTCATTGTATTGCTGATGACGGTGTCGATAAGCATCATAACCCTCATAACTTACGGCATGTAAACAATAAGAACAATTGCTAGCGCCATTCATTAACTTAGTACATGTGGTCGCGTCAACACCGTTCATCTTCCCTTGGCTAATACGTTTTTTGACATCATCACAAAGTGCAAAATGGAACGTATTTTCTATTTTAATAACAACCGGGCTATTCTTGAAATACAAAATATTTTCAGCACCAGCGTGAAAGATATTACTCTCAATTATCACCCACTGTTTAGCCAAGAGTTGTCGTTCTTGCCAACTTAAATGCAGGTTTGAATCAAATAATTCAAATCGGCCAAACTGCTCAGTCCCCATTAAATCACGTAGTTTATTAAGCTGTTCATCTGCGGTGAAATCAAATAGTTTCATGGTAAAACATCTTCTAGAATCGATGCAATTTTACCTTCTGCATCGGTTCGCACTTTAAATTCAACCCGCCGAGAACGCTCTCCATCTTCATTACCATCGGCATCTTGCACTACCTTTGCAGAAGACAAGCCATTGGCTGTAAAGTAGGTTTTAAGCCATTGTTTTTCTTTGGTGACGGAGGGTAAATTTAATAAATAGGCAAGAGTGGTACGGGTACGTGCTTGTGATAGTGCCATATTGTAAATATAGGCGTCATCGTCATCCGTCGCGCCTAACCATGCGCTTGATGTATGACCTTCAATACGCACCTCAAGAATATCATTTCGGTATTTTTCTGCGGTGATGATACTTAAATAACGCGGAAAAAAATCAGCCAATATAATCTGAAATTCAGGATTCAAATACGATTCACCTTTCGCAAACAATAGTTCCGTTTTATTGAATCGAAAGGTTAAGTCTTCTTGTAGCTCCGCACCCCAATGTTCTAAATCTGGCTCAAACTCTGCTAATAAGTCTTGGTAAAGTTGTGTTCGTAAGTGATCATATAAAATGGCCACATCGGTTATTTTTTTACGCTGTAACTCTACGTTAATCATAAAGACAATGGAGATCAGCAAAAAAACCATCATCAAACCGGCCATCAAGTCGCTCACTGCAACCCAATGCCCTTCTTGTTCTCTTATGCCACCTAGTTTTTCTTCATCCGTTAGCATGGGCTATCTCTTTTCAGCTAACTTAACGAGCTCATGTAATCGATCCGTTAACGGGCCGTAGTCTTGCACGAATTTTTCACTGAGTGCACCTAATTGCTGCCCCATTGTTTTTAATGATTTATTCAATTCATGTTCGAGTGCGGCATCCAATTTTGCAATTTTTTTATCACTTTGAATAAGGCTTTGCATAATTTGATGGTCCAGCTTTTCAAATGCTTCTGAGTAGGACTGCTGTAATTGCTCACCTAGCTTACCAGTCGTAGCCGACATACTTTGTGTCGTTGTGCTAAGCATGTTCTCCATACGGGCGTTATATTGCTCTAATGTTGTCGCTAGACCTGATGTTAAAAATGTAATGCGCTCTTCCAACTGAGGCAATCCCTGACCCGCTTCGCTCACAAGGGTTGCAAGCCCCGTTAAGTGTTTATCTAAAACATCACGTTGGATATTTAAGCCTTGTAACATGTTACCTAGGCTTTCACTGATGCCATTAAACGATTCTGCATGGTGCACCATGCTTTCAAAGGCATCCGTAGCTTGAATCATAGAGCTGCCAATACGCTGTTGATTATCAGCCAGCTCCACAAGTTGCTGCTTGTATTCTTTTTGCCACAGCAACATGCTGCCAACACTTTCATTTAAACGTTTAAAGTTTTCGCCATATTGCTCATCAATTTTGGTATTAAAATCGCGCATAACAACCCCAAGCGCTTCGATTAGCGCCTGGGTATTTGCCTCAACCATTTTTTCTTGATAATGCTGCATGGCAACTATGAGGTCGTCACTTTGACGTTGCTGCTCAACCCGCATTAAAGCCATTTGTTGATAGGCGGTATCATTTTCATCTTGGCTTAGTGCGTTAAGAATGGCCTTCATTGAGTCATTTAAGTCATCAATACTGGTCGTACGCTGGTGATGCTCTTCTCCGTGAGTGGCGTCCATTACTGCGCGAAACTTAATCGTCAATGCTCCCAGTAAGCCTGCAATTGACGACCAAAACGCGGTTTTTAAACCGCTTAACAATTGAGGCACGCTCTCCTGCAACTGGGTTGTATCAAAACTGCTTAAACCTAGAGCAACCCCAAGGAACGTACCAAAGATACCAATACTGGTTAAAATAGTAGGAGCTGATTCAGCTGTACGCGAGCTATAGCGAAAGAATTGAAAATAGATAGTAAGAAGCACAATGATACCAATGAGTATCAGCGTCCAAGGGGAAAAATCTATATTTAATAGGGACATATCCATGCATCCACTAAGGTAAACAGGTCACATCTCAAGGCCCAGTTACGGTCATTCTTGTATTTATCAATTGAACTATATGAAGATTAGACGAGAGTATGAGATTACGCTGCTAACGGGAGAAATGGGGCGTAGTTTGACCAAGCGCTTAATATTCAATCACCTTAGAGTTTTGCCAGATACCATCCTCTATTGTCGGCAAGATAAGCCACTCAATAGCACTCGCAAAATGATCAAATGTGCGAACCTCAACCTTTACCTGACTAAAAGTATGAAGCAACGCGGATCGAGCTGGATTAGCTGCAAGCTGACTCACCAAGGCAAAATACTGTAAAGGTGTAGCTGAAAATTGTTCTAAAATGCTTTTTTGAGCATAGGCTGAACAAACCGTGAACTGGCCAGTAAGCGCAGTCAAATCAGTTAGCCAGCAATTCAATTTGTGCTTATCTATTTGCTGGCACAATACTCAAGAACACTGGATAGTTTATAGGATTGTTCCACCTCTCCACGCCACATAGTCACTAACAATCGCGTATTTGTATTAATGCTCACGCTGGCGTAAATCGAGTTTTGAGTATCCGTGAAATGCTTAATGTGCTGCATGCTTCTTCCTCAAGGTGGCTTAGTTCTCAGTTTGGCAGAAAAATTTCGCAACACCGTGGCTCTTGCGTCTACTTTGGTTAAGAAATGTACGCAGATGTAACCATTCTATGCCTACACAACAGGCACAAAAAAAGCGCCCAAAGGCGCTTTTTTTGATGTTCAACTACTAACCTAAATTAACTTAGGTAAGAAAGCATCACACCTGCCGCAACAGCCGAGCCAATAACACCGGCTACGTTTGGACCCATTGCATGCATTAACAAGAAGTTATGCGGGTTTGCTTCCAAACCTACTTTGTTTGATACACGAGCCGCCATTGGTACAGCCGAAACACCTGCCGAACCAATTAGAGGGTTAATCTTCGTCTTAACAAACAAGTTCATAAACTTGGCCATTAAAACACCAGCAGCGGTACCTACACAGAATGCAGCTAAACCGAGTGCGATAATCGCAATCGTATCCCAATTTAAGAAAGCATCTGAACTCATTTTATAACCAACCGATAGACCAAGGAAAATAGTCACTACGTTGATTAATGCATTTTGTGCCGTGTCGCTTAAACGCTCAACCACACCAGATTCTTTCATTAAGTTACCAAAACAAAACATACCCAATAGAGGCGCCGCAGAAGGTAAGATTAATGCAACCAGTACTAATACTGCTAATGGGAACATGATCTTCTCAAGCTTTGATACTGTACGTAGCTGTTCCATTTTAATTGAACGCTCAGCTTCTGTGGTTAGCGCTTTCATAATTGGAGGCTGAATCAAAGGCACCAGTGCCATGTATGAATAAGCGGCTACCGCAATGGCACCTAATAATTCAGGCGCCAGCTTGGACGCAATAAAGATAGAGGTTGGACCGTCAGCACCACCGATAATACCAATCGCCGCAGCTTGCTGAATAGTGAAATCCATAACGCCGAAGTGAGTTAGTAACACCGCACCAATCACGGTACCAAAGATACCAAACTGAGCAGCAGCGCCAAGTAACAAGGTTTTAGGGTTTGCTAATAACGGACCAAAGTCAGTCATTGCGCCAACGCCCATGAAGATAAGCAGTGGTGCAACACCACTAGCAATACTCATTGAGTAAAAGGTATACAACATACCATTATCAAAACCTAGACCTGTACCTAATGCCAAAGCTTGTTTGTACAGAATCGTTTCTGCGTGATGATAAGCTTCTAACATTGCAGCAACATCGGCATTGGCAGCCAAACTAAACAAGGCACGGAATTGATCCAAAACCTCTGGGCTACCCGTACGGATAGCTTGTTCAGCAGCAGACCAACCAAGGCCTGCTCCTGGGATATTTACCATTAAAGTACCGACTGCAATAGGCAGTAATAGTAATGGTTCGAAGCCTTTTTTAATCGCCAGGTACAACATACCAAATGCGACAAGCATCATGGCAAATTGACCGGGTTCCATATGATAGATACCCGAGTCATGCCAAAACTTAATTAACGTTTCCATGAAAATCCCCTTAAGCGATTGTTAGCAGTGTATCGCCAACAGAAACTGAATCGCCTTCTTTCACGTTAACAGAACCCACGGTGCCAGACTTGCTTGCACGCACTTCGGTTTCCATCTTCATGGCTTCAAGGATAACAATTACATCACCTTCTTCAACGTAATCACCTGGCGCAAATTCTACTTTCCAGATATTACCTGAAAGAGGCGCAAGCATTGGCTCACCACCGGCAACAGGAGCAGAACCGCCCGCAGCAGGAGCCGCTGCACCACCAATACTTGTTGGTGCACCGTTTAAAGCACCTAGCTGAGTCACGTCACCGCCGTCATCAACTTTCACTACGTACTCATTACCATCAACGGTAATAGTGAAGGTATCTTCAGCATCGCCTTTAGGCGCTGGCTCGAATGCATCAGGGTTGCCACGGTTCTCTAGGAACTTAGGTGCAACTTGAGGGAACAAGGCGTAAGTCAGTGCGTCATCGATTTTATCAGCAGCAAGCTTAAAGCCTTTATCAGCCGCTAATGCGTCAACGTCTGCAATGATTTTATCTAGTTCGTTTTCTAGAAGATCAGCAGGACGGCACGTGATCACTTCAGCGCCATTAAGAACACGGGCTTGAAGCTCTGCGTTCATAGATGCAGGAGCCGCACCATATTCGCCTTTCAAAATGCCTTGAGTCTCTTTAGAAATAGACTTGTAACGCTCGCCCGTTAATACGTTAAGCACCGCTTGAGTACCTACGATTTGAGACGTTGGCGTAACTAATGGGATATGGCCTAAATCTTCACGAACACGTGGTATTTCACGCAATACTTCATCAAATCTGTCAGAAGCACCTTGCTCACGCAATTGGTTTTCCATGTTCGTCAACATGCCACCAGGCACTTGAGCCACTAGGATACGAGAGTCCGTACCACGAAGGGCACCTTCAAATTTAGCGTATTTTTTACGTACATTACGGAAATAAGCAGCGATCTCTTCAAGTAGAAGTAAATCGATGCCCGTATCACGGTCAGTACCTTTCATCGCCGCAACAACTGTTTCGGTTGCAGAGTGGCCATAAGTACCTGACATAGATGAAATAGCCGTATCAACACGGTCAACACCCGCTTCGATGGCTTTAAGGATCGCCATATCAGACATACCCGCTGTTGCATGGCAGTGAAGCTGAACTTCAAGATTGGTTTCTTTCTTAAGGCGAGAAACCAATTCGAATGCTTCGTAAGGGTTAATAATACCGGCCATATCTTTAATGGCGATAGAGTCAGCACCTAGGTCTTCGATTTGCTTAGCAAGAGACAACCAAGCTTCTAAATTATGAACCGGAGAAGTGGTGTAAGACAACGTACCTTGAGCATGTTTGCCATTGGCTTTAACGGCTTTAATTGCTGTTTCAAGGTTACGAGGGTCGTTCATGGCGTCAAACACACGGAAAACATCAACACCGTTAGTCGCTGCACGCTCAACAAATTTGTTTACCACGTCATCAGCATAGTGACGATAACCTAATAGATTTTGGCCACGTAATAACATCTGCTGTTTAGTGTTTGGCATTGCTTTTTTGAATGCGCGAATACGATCCCAAGGATCTTCGCCTAAAAAACGAATGCATGAATCAAAGGTAGCACCACCCCATGACTCTAAAGACCAGTAACCTACTTGGTCTAGTTTTTCTGCAATTGGCAGCATGTCATCAATGCGCATGCGCGTAGCAAATAATGATTGGTGAGCATCGCGTAAAACGACGTCAGTTATGCCTAATGGTTTTTTAATATCGGTCATTTGTAATGGCCTTCGTTAATTATCGTTATTCGTTTTTTAAGCGTCATTCTCACTTTTGGCGAGAACGGTGCTCTTTTACGGCTGCAGCTAATACTTTTAATAACTGCGGGTCGACGCCTTGTGTTGGAGTTTTTTTCACTCTCGCAGGAGCCGGAGCGGCTTCTGGGAAGTACTTAGTTACCAACTTCGACATAATGGTTGTAGCAAAGATAAGTACGATTAGAAATACAAACACCGTACCCATGCCAAATCCCATTAAGCCTAGGCCGTCAGCTACGATCGGGGACATATCATCCACTCCTCATTAGTACTGATTGGGTCTGCTTATGCAGATCTTTTAATAATGGATTATGAGAGTCAATTATTAATCTCAAAACCCTTCACTAAACTGATCATCTTGCACTATCGTTCAATCGCATAGGCAAAATACCGCGCTAATGTACTGTATATGCCTCTTTTAGGCAAATATTGAGCGCCATATAAGCAATTGATTTTTAGCATTAATTTAGACATTTTCTTGCTAAAATATCGCACAAATTTTCTAGATATTTCTTTATGAAACTGGCGCTTGCCCCAATGGAAGGCTTAGTTGATGTACATATGCGTACCTTGCTCACTCGCAACAACGCATTTGACTACTGTGTGACTGAGTTTTTACGTATTACCAATCAATTACTGCCAGAGCGTGTGTTCACTCGCTTATGTCCTGAGGCCCACAATAATTGGCAAACGCCTTCCGGTACACCCGTGCACTTACAGTTATTAGGTGGCGAGCCTCAACCCATGGCTGAAAACGCCTGCCGTGGTGTCGAACTTGGTGCGCCAGTTATTGATGTCAACTTCGGTTGTCCGTCAAAATTTGTTTGCAACAGTCTTGGCGGCTCTATCTTATTAAAAGACCCTGAAAACCTCTTCAAGGTATTAAATGCCATGCGCAAAGCCATGCCGGCGCACATACCCTTAACCGCCAAAATGCGCTTAGGTTACGAAGACAAGACATTAGCCATAGAGAATGCTCAAGCGGTTGAAGCAGCTGGCGCCAGTATGCTGTGCATCCATGCTCGTACAAAAGTAGAAGGCTACAAACCACCTGCCCATTGGGAGTGGATTGCCAAAGTCAAAGAACACGTAAAAATACCCATTATGGCAAATGGTGAGATATGGACAGTTGAAGATTATCAAACATGCATGCAAATAAGTGAATGCGATGACATCATGCTTGGTCGTGGCGCCATCGCCACACCAGACCTGGCCTTACAAATTAGACACCATCAATCTCAAAGTGAATACACAGCCGATACATGGGCCCAGCAGCTGCAAGATTTACTTTGGATGCTTGATACTACGGTAGCGTCGGGAAATGTAAAATTCGCAGCTGACCGCATGAAACAGTGGCTTGCGTTCTTTAAGATGCAACACGTTAGCGCGGAAGCATTTTTTGAAAAAATAAAGCGAGTAAAAAATCACAACGAACTAAAACAGCTCATTACTAAAGAATTAGAGCCGTTCGCTTAGTTAGCATCGAGGCTGTAAATCATTCTGTGTAACCGCCAGTGTTAAATATAGTCTTTTAAACGGTCTTCGAATTCAATCATAAAACGATTCAAGGCCGGTTTCCAATTTCTAATAGGCATCGTCCATTTTTCTG
>JBLHLT010000015.1:0-90886 GCA_047621325.1 Oceanicoccus sp. | reverse complement strand
AAATCGGGTATTTCTATACATGTTGCAGAGCTTAGATTTTGAGTCGGATCTTAATCTATACCTGCCAAAGGCAGGCTCTGCAACACCTATAGCTTATTATGACTATTTATTCCGGACAGCAGTGCACCTGCGTGGGAGTGACGGTAGGGTTTAGCATTGATTCCAGCTGTCTTGCCCGCGAAGGCGGGTATCCAATGAAAGCGTTTCATTTAATCAAGCTGACACAGATTTTCAGTGCAATAAATGTATATGTTTAAATAAAGAAGTATGAATTTAGATTTGAATCAAGGAAGGGGAATAAACCCCCACTTGCGTGGGAGTGGTAGTTAAACCCAAAAGGGTTAACTTTTTAAGTATTATGTTAGCGATTAGACATCAGACTGTTTAATTAACTGGCTTTGGCTAAGCTTGGCTCTAATTGAATACGAGTATCGCCGTCTGCAATGTTTTGTAAATAAGCAATAATATCTTTTGATTCATACATCCACTGGCTAGTGCCATCTAAATGTGTGATTTTCAAACAAGGCACTTTTAGTTTACCACCTTGGTTTTCAAGCTCGTATGCAATTTCTTCATTATGCTTAGCATCACACAACTTAATTTTCATATTATTGCGTTTCATTGACCAGCGTACTTTTACGCAAAAGGGGCATGCGGCGTATTGATACAAAGCTAGTTGCTGGCATTGCTCATCTAATTCAGCTTGTTTTGCTGCATTGCGTTTGACGCCTCTTGGACGATAACAAAAATCAGCCAATAAAATAACTTTGGCTAAAATAAAGCGTACGGACATCCAGAAATATTTCATATCAAACCCTTTATATAATGATTAACTGTTTTACTAAAAGCAGATCTTACGAACTGCTTTTAGGTTTAAATGGGGCACTGCCATCGCCAAAACGAGGCGTTGCTGGTTTTTGTGAACTCGGCTTTTTAGGGCTAGGCTTTTTGCCATTAGCAACTTTGTTGGTAGATTTTTTAGCCGTGGTTTTTTTGCCGTCTTTTTTCTTAGGCGATTTTTTGCCGACGGGCTTGCCGTTGGATTTCATATTTTTAGGGCCTTTGTATTTACCCTCTAATCCTTTGGCTTTTTTCGGTGCCATTTCAATACGCAGATAACGTTCAATAGCACATTTTAAATTCCACTCGGTATGATCAACTAACGATACCGCAAGTCCTTGTTCGCCTGCACGGCCTGTGCGGCCAATACGGTGTACATAATCATCGCCGCTGCGTGGCATATCAACGTTTACGACGAGATCGATTTTTTTAACGTCAAGGCCACGGGCCGCCACATCGGTTGCCACTAATACATCAAAGCCACCTTGCTGCATACGCACCATGACATGGTTACGCTCGTCTTGAGTCATATCACCTTGTAGTACACCTGCGTTTACATTGTGGTATTCCAAAAAGTGGTAAAGGCTTTCGGCTTTAACTTTGGTATTGACGAATACGATGGCTTGGCGAAATGTTTTGTTTGATAACAACCAGGTTAATAAGCGCTGCTTGTGTTTGTCGTCATCGGCTAGCATGACTTCTTGTGCGATGCTTTCGTGTTCGCCTTTAAAGTTATCAACCATGATATTAAGTGGGTTGTTTAAGACATTTTTAATAACTTCGTACATGCCTTTTTGTTTCAGTGTGGCTGAAAACAGCATGGTTTGACGGTCTGCTTGGGTGCATTGGTTTGCAATGTTGAGCACATCTTCAGAGAAACCCATGTCGAGCATGCGGTCGGCTTCGTCGAGCACTAATACTTCGACATCTTCTAAAAGGTGTTCACTTTTGCCCATGTGCTCAAGTAAACGGCCAGGGGTGGCAATTATGACCTCTGGATTTTTACGGAATAAAGCCGCCTGAAATTTAAATTCTTGTCCGCCAGTAATCGAGGCCACCTGAATTTTACTGAATTTTGCCAGTGCTTCGGTTTGCTTTAATAGCTGGCGAGCCAGTTCGCGTGTGGGTACTAGTACCAATGCACGGGTTTTTGAGTCGGGTGCGGCTTTAGTGATGAGCTGGTTGAGTATTGGCAGTAAAAAAGCCGCACTTTTACCGCTGCCGGTTTGTGCACAGACCATTAAGTCCCTGTGCTTCAAGGCTTCAGGAATCGCCTGAACTTGAACAGGGGTAGGGGTTTTAAAGCTCAAGGCTTCAATGGCTTTTAACAGCGGTGGTTGCAAATCGAACGATGTAAACAAGGGCAAATACCAGTATAAATTTTGCGCGAATTCTACCAGAAATCAGCAAAAGGGGTGAGTATATCTGCGGTTAAGGCTAAATTTGTGCGTTCTTTTGGTGATTGTCGAACAAGGTTTGCTCAATCTAAAAGGGATTATCCGCCGTAGGCTATATTTAGTGCCTGCCTATGCAACAGCCCGTTCGATATGAGGGTATAGCCAGTGACTATCACTCAGGCTTTAATAGCCAAAATTTGATGTCCTAATAAATAAGGAGCCACCATGATTAATGCATTTGCAGCCAAACAAGCCAACGGTCCACTGGAGCCGTTTCAATATGAGCCGGGCGAGCTAGGCGGCCAAGAAGTGGAAATAGACGTACATTATTGTGGTGTATGCCACAGTGATGTGAGCATGCTGGATAACGAATGGGGTTTTAGCCAATATCCATTGGTGGCAGGCCATGAAGTAGCGGGTGTTGTAAGTGCTGTCGGCAGCAATGTGACCCATTTAAAAGCAGGGGATCGTGTGGGTTTAGGCTGGCATAGTGCTTATTGTAATCACTGTGAAAGCTGTATGACGGGCGACCATAATTTATGCGGGACATCGAGCCCTACTATTATTGGTCGACATGGTGGTTTTGCCGATAAAGTACGCGCACAAAGTGCCGCTGTGGTGAAGTTACCAGACGAGTTAGATATGAGTTACGCCGGCCCATTATTTTGTGGCGGCGTGACGGTTTATAACCCAATGGTACAGTTTGATTTAAAACCGTCTGCCCGTGTTGCGGTGATTGGTATTGGTGGTTTGGGCCACATGGCGCTGCAATTCTTAAATGCTTGGGGCTGTGAAGTGACGGCCTTTACCTCTAACCCAGATAAAGAAAAAGAAGCCATCGCCCTTGGTGCACATAAAACCCTTAACTCAAAAGATGCCAAGCAACTAGAAGCGGCAGCGGGTAGCTTTGATATGATCATTTCTACCGTCAATGTGTCACTCAACTGGGATGCTTACATGGGCACGCTGCGTGCGAAAGGCCGTTTGCATTTTGTTGGTGCGGTACTTGAGCCACTAAGCATCAGTGTG
This sequence comes from Oceanicoccus sp., assembly GCA_047621325.1. Taxonomy (GTDB): domain Bacteria; phylum Pseudomonadota; class Gammaproteobacteria; order Pseudomonadales; family Oceanobacteraceae; genus Bermanella. Next base: position 87,620 of record JBLHLT010000015.1, on the reverse strand, counting down.
TTTCCAATGATGCTGGCTCAACGCAGTGTATCCGCTAGCCCTGTGGGTAGCCCTGCGGTGATTGCGCAAATGTTAGAGTTTGCCGTGCGTCATGGTATTAAGCCGCAAATTGAGTTGTTTGATAAAGAAAAGATAAATGATGCCATTGATCATGTGCGTGAAGGTAAAGCGCGTTACCGTGCAGTGGTTAAATTTAAGTAGTCATTAAAAAGTACGCCGCAGTCAAATAAGTTAATTTGGCTGCGGAGACATTCCCCCCACCCTTTCTTGAATTGGCGACTTACTCGGCAATAAAAGGAATCCCCCCTTTAATAATACCTTCTATGAATCTATCCTTATAAGGCGTCAATTTTACCTGCTTTTCTTTATATTGGACTTTCAACGATCATATGACTGACACCAACACTTTTTTAATTGTTGCTGGGATATTATTACTGACCGGAATTATCGCTGGCTCTTTAACCGCACGTATTGGTTTTCCTTTTTTATTGTTATTTTTAGCTGTGGGTATGCTTGCAGGCGAAGATGGAATCGGTGGCATTTTATTCGATGATTTCGAGTTAGCTTTTCTTGTGGGCAATGCGTCATTGGCGATTATTCTGTTAGATGGTGGTATGCGCACAAAAGTCAGTACGTTTCGTTCAGCACTTTGGCCTTCTACCATGTTAGCCACTGTTGGTGTCGTTATCACCGCAGGAAGTGTTGGTCTATTTGCTACTTGGTTATTAGGAATACCTTGGCAGTTTGGACTTTTGCTCGGCGCGATTGTTGGTTCAACCGATGCGGCGGCCGTTTTTAATGTTTTACGTAATAGCGGTATTAAACTTAACGAAAGGGTCGGCGGTACATTAGAGATAGAATCTGGGGCTAACGACCCTATGGCCATTTTATTAGTTATTATTTTAGTGCAATTAAGTATTGATGCGACACAGGTTACAACTATTTATTCGTTTGCATCTTTATTTTTACAGCAATTTGGTTTTGGTGCTTTTTTTGGCTTGGCGGGTGGCTATTTATTATCGGCGTTGCTAACGCGAATGAATCTAAGCGATGGATTATTTGCATTATTAATTCTTGCTTTTGGTATGGTGGTATTTTCAGGTACCAACTTATTAGGCGGCAGTGGGTTTTTAGCGATTTATTTATTGGGCTTGAAAGTCGGTAATGCCAATAGAAAACCGTCAGAGTCGGTTTTGCAAGTAATGGATGGCTTGGCTTGGTTAGCACAAGCGGGTATGTTTTTGATTTTAGGATTACTGATAACTCCGTCCCATGTATATGACATTGTACTTGTCTCTATAGCCATCGCGTTTTTTTTGATTTTTTTAGCCAGACCAGTAGCCGTATTAATCTGTTTATTGCCCTTCCGCTTTCGCTGGCAAGAGCAATTTTTTATAAGTTGGGTTGGGTTGCGAGGTGCTGTCCCCATTGTGTTAGCACTTTATCCCGTTATGGCAGGTATTGAAGGTGCGCGTGATTTTTTTGATATTACATTCGTCATCGTGCTTATCTCCTTATTGGTGCAAGGAGCAACCGTAGCGCCAATGGCTCGTTGGTTAAAGGTGATCATTCCTAGTGTGCCTGCACCTAAACACAGTTATCCATTAATTAACCGTTCGGACCATTCTTTAGAAGTCGCAGAGTTTATTGTAGAAGAAGGCTCTCCTGTGTATGCCGATAATTTTAATCCTGCACAAAATTGGCATCATTACCCTAAATGGATTGCACATATTCGATCTGAACAATCTTTACCCGTTGAAGATAACGTTAAGATAGAGGCGGGTGATAGCATTTGGCTTTTAATGCGAACTGATGACATAGATGACGCAGCCATATCTTTTGTGCGACAAGATCAAAGCAGTAAATTAGCGATTAGTAATTTCTTTGGAGAATTTATTATTAATCCAGAAGCACCTATTGCGGATTTGGCATTTGTATATGGCGTATCAATTAAAGATGAAAGTACCGTAGAAGCATTCATAAAGGGGCGTTTAGGTAAGCACCCTGTAGTGGGTGATCGCATAAAAGTAGGTGCGCTTCGTTTAACCGTCAGACGCATGGAGGGAGATCGAATCATCTTGATTGGTTTAAAAATGAAACTAAAGTGATCCGGCTAAGGGGTTGTATTTTGTTGTCTAACTGGCCAAAATACGCCCCACTTAAATAATAAGAAAAAATATCATGGATGTACGATCTACTACCTCCTGCAGGATGTTGGGAGTGCTCATAGGCACTTGTTTATCTGCTGCAATCACATCGTGTTCGACATTAGCCAATGAGCAACCTCGGCTAATTGTTTATACCCACCAAACAATGTCTTCTGATCAGCTTCAATTGCAACTTAGGCAGTGTGATATTACTGCAGATTATTCGTATTTACGTACGATATTCGGTAACGGTCATGTTGTTCAATTTCACGCCGTTAATTCAGCCGCGTTAACTCAGCAATTACACTCCGCTTGTGCGAAAAAATTTATCGATGCTATTGATGTTGATAGCCATGTAAATCCTAATAAGAATTAGAAATGAAAAAATTTATTGTCAAAATAACCGCTGTATGTTCTTTGTTTTTTGCCGGTGATTTGCTTGCGCAATCGAATGCCAGTAATTCAACTAATAGAATGATTATCAAGTATAAAACACAGTCGCTGAATCAATCGGCTTCTTTTAGTCTCAGTGAACCTGGGACTCATCAGCAGGCACTTCGTGTAGTCACGGATGTTCAAACCAATTTAAAATCAAAAGCCAGCTATGTACGCGGCTCAGCTAAAACTAATGTACATGTGGTTAAGTTAGATAAAATGTATGACGTAGCTGAATTAAAAAGTCTTGCGCAAACATTAAAAAATGATAATGCCAATATCGAATACGCTGAACCGGACTATCGCATGTTTCCGTTTAGTGTGACGCCAAATGATACGTACTATCAAGAATTTCAATGGAGCTTTCACGATACCTTTGGTATCAATATGCCCAAAGCGTGGGAAATCACCACAGGCAGCGAAGATGTCGTGGTGGCAGTGATTGATTCTGGAATTTTAAAAAACCACATGGACTTCTCATCGGCTCGCTTATTGGATGGTTATGATTTTATGAGCGCAATAGAGGGCAACCTTTATTATGCTGAAATGCTTTATCAAGCGGGCGATGGTGATGGTCGCGATGCCGATAGCTCAGATGTGGGTGATTGGGTTGATGCGGATGATTTGCCTGAATCTATGAAAGGCAGTTGTGAGGCGGAAGACAGTTCTTGGCATGGATCCCACGTTGCCGGCACCATAGGTGCCGAAGCAAATGATGATTTTGGTGTGGCAGGCGTTGATTGGAAAGCCAAAATATTACCTGTGCGTGTATTGGGGCGGTGCGGTGGTTATACATCTGATATTGCAGAGGCCATTTTGTGGGCCGCTGGTGGTGATGTAACCGGTGTGCCTAAAAACGTACACCCAGCTAATGTGATCAATTTAAGTTTAGGTGGTGGTGATGATTATTGCCCTAAAACCTTTCAGCGTGCGATTAGTGAAGCTCAACAACATGGTGCCTTTGTGGTGGCGGCAGCCGGTAATGACAATATTAACGCTGCAGGGGTTTCACCTGCAAACTGTGCAGGTGTGTTCACGGTTGGCGCTTCGCAAAGAAGCGGTATGCGCTCAGGCTTTAGTAATTTTGGTAGTCATGTGGATATATTAGCACCTGGCGGATCGGGGAATGGATGTAAGGAAGATATCCCATCAACGGTTGATTCGAGTCCAGATTCGCCTGCTGAAGACAGTGCTCATGCTTGTTATCCCGGCACTAGCATGGCGACGCCTCATGTTGCAGGTGTAGCATCATTAATGATTGCCGCGAACCCAGATTTAACCCCTAGTCAAATTAGTGCTGCGCTTAAGTCATCTGCTCGATCTCATGTAGATTCGTCATGCGGCGTGACGCGCTGCGGGGCTGGTTTGTTAGATGCCCATCAAGCACTTTTGGATGTCAAGGTCCCTACGGCGGCATCTGATTTAATAGCTGTGAATGATGGCAGCAAGGTTGATTTAAGTTGGAAAGATACCAGTGAATATGAAAAAGGTTTCAACATTTATCGTTCAAAAAACAATAGTGTTTTTGAGTTGATTGCGACGCGTTCGGCTAATACTCAAAGTTACACGGATAATAATTTAATCATTGGCGAATATGAATATAAGCTGATAGCCGTCAATGGTATTTGGGCGAGTGATGATAGCAATACAGTAAAAGCGAACGTTTCACTTTATGCCCCAAATGACTTATCGGGTTCATACGCAAAATCACAAGGCGTCAGCATTAAGTGGTTAGATAGCAAAAATTATGGCGTGACCTATATTATTGAACGTGCAGTGGCGGATGGTGAGTTCGTAGAACTGACACGTCATAACACATTGCACTTTACCGATAACAATACGCTAGATGGTATGCGCTATCGTTATCGCGTCAAAAGTTTCATTGCTGAACAATCCAGTGACTATACAAATGAACTTGAAGTGATCTCAACCATGCTTAATCCTAATATTTCTTATATTCAGAAAAAAGGGCAGGGGGCAGTGCTTTATTGGAGTGATAATTCAGAAAGTGAATCGCGCTACGAAATTGAGCGCTCACGAGACGGTATTAATTTTACAACCATTGGCTCGGTGAATGCGGATGTCACGAGTTATAAAGATAATAATATACAATCATCCGTACAGTATTTTTACCGTGTTCGTGCCGTAAATGAGCACACACAAAGTAGTTATTCGGCGGTTATTGAATTTATTGGCCCATCCGGTAGCAGTGGTGGTGCCGTACATACTTACTGGTTGTGGTTAGTGGCATTGCTGTTCATTCGCCGCGCTAAACGTGGTTAATATTTTATTCTTTTAAGCTCTAACACTGTTCGGTGTTAGAGCTTGCCGTTATCAAAATCTTCTATAATTGCCTTGTATCTTTATCGTTCTATGCTTTATTGCTTAGTAGTGTATTCCATGATTCATTGGTGATAAATACTGGGGGCGTAATATGAAATTTGAAAATATAGACTTATTAGCCAATATAGGCGGGCGACATTTACCGCTTTCTTTTACCCAACAATCCATCATTGAAGAGTTGGTTACGCAGCATGGCTCGCCTTTATTACTGTTAGATTGCCAAGTGGTGCGAGAGCAGTATCAATTACTAAAACACGCGCTTCCTAATGTGACGTTGCACTTTGCCTTAAAGCCCTTACCTCATGATACGGTTGTAAAAACCTTACGCAGCGAAGGTGCAAGTTTTGATCTTGCCAGTAATGGTGAAGTCGATATGGTGAGGCGCCAAGGGGTCAAACCTGAAAATACGATTCATACCCACCCTATTAAACGTGATTCGGATATTCGCTATGCAATGGAGTATGGTTGTAAACGTTTTGTTGTTGATGGTATTAATGAATTAGAAAAATTCATTCCGTATAAAAATGATGTTACGCTTTTTTTACGTCTAAGCTTCCCTAATGCGGATGCATTTGCGGATTTATCGAAAAAATTTGGCTGCAACGTGGATACGGCCATTGATATTTTACGCAAAGCTTACGAGTTAGGAATTTGCATTAATGGCCTATCATTCCATGTGGGTTCACAAACTCAAGATGCCCAGCGATACGTATTTGCTATTGAGCGTTGCATTGAACTAATGGCCAATATTCGACGTGTAAATTTACCTGTGATCACCGCGCTTGATATTGGTGGTGGATTTCCGGTGGCGTACGAGGATGATGCAATCAATATCAATGTGTTTTGCGCCCCGATTCGAGAGGCGCTGGCGAAAGTCGATAGTAAAATTCAATTATTAGCCGAGCCTGGTCGGTTTATTGTGGGGGCGGCTGTCATGAGTGTGGCCTCCGTTATGGGCCAAGCGATGCGTGGTGGTATGCCTTGGTATTATTTAGATGATGGTGTGTATGGCTCGTTTAGTGGCATCTTGTTTGATCATGGGCATTACCCAATTGATGTGCTGAATGGCAACGGCCCCAGAGTAGCGTCGGTGTTGGCTGGTCCAACGTGTGACAGCATTGATGTCATTGATGAAAATATCTTGCTGCCAAAATTGAACGACGGTGATTTAATTATTACGCGTATGATGGGCGCTTATACCAGCGCCACGGCCACCGATTTTAATTTTTTTAAGAAGGCAAATATTGTTGCCCTTAATGAATGATTTTTAATGTCGATATTAGAGTGAGATTTAATAGGCGGTAAAGATAGCAAGATCACGCAATTGTTCAAATATTGATTCTATTCGATGGTTTTTTTTGTTTTTCATTCCAGTTTATTAAAACATAATCGGGTGCGTTTATATGTGATTTTATCTCCGGTGATGTCACTATCCAAAATGCTATAAATTATCTTTAGATGTGTGTGAAGGGGAAAAATAAATAAGGCGCTCATTGAGCGCCTTATTTATTTTGCAGTGTCAGTATTAATTTAAAGGGTCGTAGTGAACAGAGTTTGTGCTGCTTTCTGCACGTTCCCACATTTGTAGATACGCTTCGGCTGAATTCATTACCGATTCATAAATGCGTTGTGGCGCTTGTTCACGAATATCTTGTAAGTGGTCAGCCACTAAGCCGTAGTGTGCAATACCATCTTGGTTTAAATCAAATACTCGATTACCGGATACTTGTTTGTTAAATACAAATCCAAATTCAGATGTGAATGGGTATTCTAGCGGATCGGTATCGGTATCGTAACGTGGGCCAGCTTGGCCGCCTAAACCACTCATGTCGGTCGCAAAACCCACGCCGCCTAGGTAAGGGGTTTGCTCAACGATATCAAGATATTTACTGATGCTACCTACTACAGAGTTTGCATCAGAGTTATATGGTGTACTGAAACCACCGGCTTCAATTAAACGGCGTGTATTGTTATGTACCACGCCATTTTTACCGTCACGCATCCAGCTGTGTGATGTAATGACACCTGAATAATTACGTGCTTCGACAATATCCATTACGGCGGTAGCGGTATCGTTACTCATGTGATCCAGTTCAATCAGCATGTTTTTATCAATCATGCGGTTGACCAAGTACACACCTAAATCTGAAATACCGTGTTGGTTACAATGTTCGATGCTTTCGTCGTACACAGGGTTCAAACCAATACCATTTAAGATGTCTTTAAGTACCGGTACTTGACCAATTAGTGGGAAGCCAGACGTAAAGTTTTTACCTTGGGTGTGGTCGTCACACTCTTTGGTTTCAAAGAAACGACCACCGGATAAAAACTGGCCTAAGTTCATGATGCCATCTTCAACAGCGGAGCCGCCAAGTTTGTTATCAAATTTATGTGTTGGAAAAATAGTGCGCACCCCTAAATCATAAAGCTCATTAAGTTGTGCTTCGATGGTGTGAATAGTGCAGCTATCTTTTAACCCACAGTTAAATGTTTCACTGGCTTCAACGCCCATTAATACAGCAAGTTGACCATTTGCCATAACTTGGCGTGCTTGCTGTGGTGTTGATACTAGTTGGAAAAAGCCTTTTCCTGGGCCGCCATTTTGTGCGTCGATGTAAGCTTGCATTTCGTGTAAGCGTCTTACTTGTAAACGGATGCTGTCCATCGTGTTACAGCTATTTGGATTGATCCAGCTGGCTGGGTTAATGGTTTTTTGTACGTTACACAGAACTTCGTTTTCAACCAAGTCTGTGACCATTAAACGCATACCGGAAAGATAAGCGCGCTCAATCCATTTGTAATAATAACCAGAATGACTCATTTGTTTATGGTTTGGCCACCATGGGAATTCAGGCCAGCCGCGCGTGTCGTAGCGCATGTTTGGATCTTCAAAGGTGTAGATGTTACCAATTAAATCTAAAGCGCCATTCGGTCCATGAACATCTTTACTATCCTTAAGTGCTTCTTCAACACCCCAGCGATGGAAAGGTTTGCCTGCCATCATTTTGCCGCCCATAAATTCATAAGAAGTAATGTGAGTGTGAGGGTCAACAAAGCCGCGCACAGGCTCATTTACATTTCCTTTAAGCGCGTTGGTGTCGGCTTGTACATTGGTGGTTACTTCTGGGAAGTCGGTACAATTATTTTGCGCCACTAATTTAAATGTATTTTCGCTGTTGAAATTAAACGGATTAAACAAATCAAAAAAGTACATTGTGCCTTTGTCGGTACGCGCGCGAACTTTCATATTTAATGCGGTGCCATGTAGGCTGTATTGGTCATTGCTTTCTTTGTTGATTGTCCATTCAGCAAACTCACCAGCATAACGACCTGCGCTAATTTCGGCTGGTAAGTGGCTTGCAAAGTAACGGCCTTGTTGGTCGGTTAATAAATACTTACCAAAGGAAGTGGGTTTCATAAAGAAACGGCTGGCATTGTCTTTTGATGTATTAACAAAGTGATAACCTAAGCCATCATCTATTAATCCACCTTTTGTGTATTTTGTTAAATAATTCCCTGTGCTGGGTGATTGCACAGAAAAACATTGTTGTGCCATTGCGTTGACATCCCCGCTAAAGCCTTGGGCTTGAGGCTGGGGTGCGGATGCTGAAGCTGGCGACTTCGACATGGCTAACGTAGAGCTGCATACTAGGCTTGCACAGAGCCCAAATGCACCGATTGATAGTTTATTCATGGCGTTCTCTTTTTATGATAGGAATGAGCGAGCGGATTCTTTTCGATCTTTTTCGCACTGTATTGAGTAAAGAGAATGAATGGCATTTCACCCATGTGAAATTTGGCCAGTGTGGTAGTAAATTAAGACAAGAAAATAATAAGTGGCGTGTGATGAGAATAAAAAAAGAATAACTGCGCCAAGGCTGTTACGTTGGCGCAATTAATTCAAACCAAGAGTCTTGGTTTGAATTTGGTTATATTAGCGCTTTTTACCGGTCCAAGCCCATGTCATTTCAGCGTTAATAGGTTCGACATTGGCTTCATCTGTAATGCGAACAGATACAATAACTTCGCCTTTTTCTTCGGTTTGAATTTTTTTGATTTGTTCGTCGGTTAACGTTGCCACTGCACGCATGTCACCACTTGAGCGTTTTACATAATCGATGTTCATTTTTTTAATCAAAGGCAGTTTGCTGTCAGGTACATTCATCCCGAAGACAAAACCCGTTGCGGTTTCGGCTAAAAGCGCCATGGCAGCAGCGTGAATGCCTCCAATGTGGTTTTGTACTTTCTTTTTGTTTTTGATGCTAACAACACATTCGTTTTGACTCAGTTTTTCAAAGCGTACACCAGAATGGCCAGCGTATTTAATCACACTGCCGAAGGCCTTGCTCATGGCAAAGGTACGCATAAATTCTGGCAGGTTTTGTAGTTTTGCGGCGGTTTTACTTAATCGGTTTGCTTGGCTCATGAGGTGGTTTCTCTGTTCATTATTTTAAATATGGGGTATCGCGTGACCGCTATTCTACCTGCACTTGAGACAATCACAAAATGCGTCAAACACTGATGATATAAGGGGGTTAGGCGTACAAGTGTTTACTCAGGCTATTGCGGTTCGTGATAGAACTTAGCCATGGCTAGGATGCCTTGGCCTTTACGATTGTAGCGAGTGTAAAGTTGCAAAATACTTTGAGGCATTTGTGCTTCTTGTACAAAATCGTAGCCGGCTTGTTTATAAAAATGTTCAAGATGCAGGTAGGGGAAACAATAGATTGGTCGTTGAATTTTATGGTCTACATAGCTAAGCAATCTTGAGCCAAGTGTATTGCCTTGCAATGATTGTTTTATATATAAGCTTCTTAACCAATAATACCCGTCGTAGGGGACAAGCCTAACAGCGGCTATGATTTGATTATCGTACTCAATGATAAACACGCGTTCATCGCCGCTGGCACTGCCCTTATGTTTTTGATGACGATAAAATTGGTTTACAGGGCGAAAATTTTCACCATACCACTCTTTAAATGCTAATTGTTCAAACACTATGTGAGTTGGCTCAAGGGTCATGACCTGCTTATTCCTGTGATAATAAGCGGGTCATTGTAAGTAAAAACGATAAGATGAGATATTAAAAATCCATCTCTATGTATTGTGGTTCTTCGCGTTTGACGTCTTGGATACCACGTAAGTCTTTAATCATTTGTTTGATCTCCTTGTTATGATCAAACAACGATTGGTACTGGCCACTGTAGTCGTCTTGCCATACCCGACTGCCTTGAATCATTCTTGAAAGACTAATTAGGCCATTGCGAGTGACGGCTAATTGTTTATCAATTGCTTTACTTTGGGTGTCGAGAATTTTAAGGGCTTGGTTTAGATCGCCTTTCGCACTCCCGAGATCGAATTGTTCAACATTCGCTGCCAATGCTTTGTGCTCGCTGGTGAGGGTTTTAATATTCCCGATAATGATTTTTTGCTGCGCAGTAATTTGTGTGACTTGGCTAAGGGTCTCTTTAAATATCACTTCTAAGTTACCTAAGCGAGAATTGGTAATGAGCAAAGCGGTAATGACGGTACTTAGGATGCCAATTGCGAGACTGATTTTTATGACCAGCGCAAACATGGGGGTTTTATAAAAGGGCACACCAGCAGGACCACCATCTTCATCGCCGATGTTGGGGTCTTGATCAATCAAACGTTCTTTTTTATCAGCCATGGAGCTATCCCTGTCCTAGACACTTATTTAAGTATAGTCGATATTTCCAACAGGGTGATGTTTAGCCTTAAGCCGTGATTATTCAGCTAGGGTTATCAGCCAAGTAAACCGGATATGTCTTCATTGAGTTCTATGGCTTCGGCAATGTCCATATCCGGAGAAAGGCCGATGCGCTCAAACGCATGAATAGTGCTCCAATCGAGTTTGGCGTAAGGGTGCTCGCTATTGGCATGGGTTTGTAAAACAGCAACAGTGACTAAATCGGCGTAATCAGCTTGCGGTATGTCACGATCAAATTTTAAGTATTGCCCTGGTACATTGAGAATTTCTTTAGGGAATCGCCATGCTTTTAATATGTGACTGCCAATAAGTGGGTGCAGTTTTTCAATTAATTTATCTAAAGCAAAGCCGTCATTTAATAAGGCTTTATTGTCTTCAGCGTAAGTGAGTATGGGCAGGGCACCTATTTTGTGAACTAAGCCTGCTAGCATAGCCTGTTCGGGGTGCAGCTTGGTGTAGTGGCCGGCTAGCACGTGGCAGATAGAGGCCACCTCAGAACTTTGCTGCCAAATACTGCGCATGCGGCGGTCTACTACATCGCTGGTGGCCTGAAATAGTTGCTCCATGGCTAAGCCCATGGCGAGGTTGGCGGTGAAATTAATGCCTAAGCGATTCACTGCGGTGATTAAATCGGTGACTTCAGATGGGGTGCGTACCAAGGGGCTATTGGCAACCTTGATGACTCGTGCAGAAAGCGCGGCGTCTTGAATAATAATCGCGGCCAGCTCCGCGATGCTTGACTCAATGTCTTCGGCAACATCGCGAACTCTTAAACAGACCTCTGGCAAACTGGGTAAAACAAGGTTGTCTTGTTTAATTTGGTCAATGAGGTCATTGGCGACGGTTTCTAATATGCTGGCCATGGGCTGTCCTTGTCTTGAGGTGATGGGCCAGCGAATTAGGTTCTTCCTTTATTCTGGCTGCTCACTTACTGCATCATAGGGTAAGGATAGCAGCTCCTTCGCAATTGCTTGGTTTGAACCGACGGTAATTTTCCCTTCGGCAAGATGAGGCAAAGCCTTGTCTTCAAGCACAACCAGAGCCTGTTGTTGAGTGCCCTCAATGACACTATTTAGTACAACGCCTACCGAGTTGTTTTGGCCCGTGACGAAAACCTCATCACCGGCATTCAGCGCGACGCTCGCGTCAAACCCTAAGCGGTACATGTGGCGCTTCAGTTTGCCTAGGTATTGCATGCGGGCCACGATTTCTTGACCGGTATAACAACCTTTATTAAAGCTAATACCACCGTTTTGACTCAGGTTAATCATTTGTGGAATAAATGCTTCACTGGTGTTCTTACTCACATGGCCTATGCCGTGGCGAATAAGGTTATCATTCCATAGGTTGTTGGTTGATAGCGTGCACTTACTTACGATTGCTTCTAGGGTACCTTGGGCTTGGCTAGGGTCTAACCATAATTGAAAGCCCGCTTCATGGGGAAGCTTAACTAAGGTATGACCGTTTTCGTGGGTTTGCGCAAAATCGGTAGATGGCACTTGGGAAAATACAGTGGCGAGCATGTTGGCAGCTTGTGGCCCTTGAATGCCAGCAATGACAAAATCGGTGACCTTCATTTGGGCTTTAAAAAACACCATGTATTTCTTTAGGTGATTAATGGTTATGTCTGATAAGGATGAATCTAATCCTAGTAAATAGTGATTGTCTTCTAGTTGGAGCAAATTAAAGCTAGAAACCATTCTGCCTTTTGCATTGCAGCAAGCCCCTAGGCGGAACTGATTGGCGGATATCTCGTTAAGGTTGCAAGTAAACTGGCCTTGCATGAATTTTTTGCTGTCAGCGCCCACAATCGACAACACCTGCTGATCTTCGATTGGGTACATTGCACAATCAAAAGTAGGGGATTGTACGGTGTTCGGCGTTAATTCAGACCAAATGGCAGCCATGGATAGCTCCTAATTAATAACCCGACCATTTTACTCGGGATTAGCGCTCAGGGTAAATCCCTTAGTGATGAAACCTTAAATTCCATAAAAGCAGCCCATTTGCGGTATTGGCTTTCACAATTAGAAGTTGCCGATGTTATACTGCGGCCCAAAATACCCTACCTAATTAGTCTGTAAGAGGTGCCTGTGTCAGAAGATCGCTCACAAATGACCGCCGAGCAATTGGCCACAGAGAAAAAACGCCTATGGTGGCATAGCCGTCGCGGCATGTTGGAATTGGATCTTTTATTGCTGCCATTTCTTGAAGAAGCCTATAGCGACTTAAGTGAAGAGAATAAAGCCAGATACCGTAATCTTTTAGAATGCGAAGACCCTGACTTGTTTAAGTGGTTTATGCAAACAGGTCGCCCAGACGATCAAGATCATGCTGAAATCGTTGATCTTATTCTAAGCCGTGTACAACCCAGTTAAGTTGTCAGTTGTCGCGTCACCATTATTGGTGCGTAGCCAATATGTGGTCCATGCTGGACTACTACTGGCGTATCTTTCGGTAATAAGTGCTTATTTTCATCTTGTTACACTATTGTATTTATTACCGATATTGCTCGTTCAAGGTGTGCATCTTAAAAAGCTTAGGCTTCATCGGTTGGCTTATTGTCAGTCGCGCCAGTGGCAGTTTTATAATGGTCAAGCTCGATTAAAGCGCCAAGAAGACTGGGTTGCGGTTGAGGTAAGAGCTCACCAAGTTTGGCCTTTGTGTGTGATTTTACAGTACCGCAATGTGCCATTTAACCCGTTACAAAAAGCGGATGCTTGGCAATGGGATATTATCATGGCCGATGCCTGTGACCCTGAAAGCCACCGTCAATTGGTTGCGCTCATGCGTCATCAATATCAATTTAAAGAGGAATAACGTGGAAGCACAGTTTTGGCTGAATAAATGGCAAAAAAACGAAATCGGCTTCCATTTACCCAAGCCACATCCTTGGCTGGTGGCTTTGTGGCCGCAGATGTTTGCGCAAAACCCACAAGCCCATGTGTTTTTACCCTTGTGTGGTAAAACGTTAGATGTGGACTTCTTTCTACAGCAAGGCCATACCGTTACCGCAAACGAATTAAGTGACGATGCCGTCGTGGCTATATTTGAACGCTTAGCGATCAAGCCTCAAGTAACTCAATGGGCCGGTGGTAAGCGTTACCAAGCGGAAGGCTTAATCATTTATGCGGGTGATTTTTTTACGCTCTCCCCAAGTGAGTTAACCAGCGTAGACTGGGTATACGACCGTGCCGCATTGATTGCGCTGCCACAGACGATGCGCCAGCAATACAGCCAACATTTAATGCAGCTATGCCCAAGTGCGCAGCAGTGTTTAATTACCTTAGACTACCAGCAAGACTTAATGTCCGGCCCGCCGTTTGCCCTGAGTGATGAAGAAGTAAAACAGCATTATGCAGCGACGTACTCAATAAATGAGTTAAAGAGCGCTAATATTATTGAACATGAACCACGCTTTGCCAAAAACGGGTTACCTGAGTTATTTCAACGGGTATACCAGTTAACACCAAAGCTAAATGCTTAAGAACAGAGAGAGCTTTATGCTAGAGATTGGCCGTTTTAATGAGTTAACCGTTTTGCGTCAGCTGCCTCGTGGTTTGCAACTGGATGGCGGCGAACACGGCGAGATTTTATTGCCTAAGCAATACACCACAGAAGACATGAAAGTGGGCGACACAGTTAAGGTGTTTATTTACCGTGATAGCGAAGACCGATTAATTGCCACCACTCAAACGCCATTGGCGATGGTAGGGGATTTTGCTTATTTAAATGTGGTTGATGAAAGCCCTGTCGGCGCGTTTTTAGACATGGGTTTGCAGCGTGATATTTTAGTGCCGTTTTCTGAGCAAAATAATCGCTTAGAAAAAGGCCGAAAAGTATTAGTGCGTATTTATTTAGATGACTCTGATCGTTTAACCGCATCCACTAAACTGGATACATTTTTGTACGACACAGATGAAACCAATGCGTACAAAACGGGCGAAGAAGTTAATATTGTGATCGGCCCAAAAACAGACCTTGGTATTAAAGTGATTGTTGATGGCACTTATTGGGGCTTGATCTACCATTCAGATGTTTTTCAATCGTTAAATCGCGGTGATCAATTAAAAGCGTTTATTAAACGGGTACGTGAAGATCAAAAGATTGAAATCGTATTGCAAAAGCCAGGCTTTGCACGTGTAGAAGGGCTGGCGGGTGATGTACTTGAGTTGTTAGCACAAGACGGTGGTTTTATCCCATTAAGTGATAAAAGTTCACCCGATGACATTAAGAAAAAATTTCAGTGCAGTAAAAGCAGCTACAAGCAAGCTATTGGTACGCTATATAAGCAGCGCTTAATTCGCATAGAAAAAGACGGTATTTATTTAGAAGATAAATAGCCTTGAATATGAATTAAAAATAAAAAACGGGAGCTCCCGTTTTTTATTTGATTTACTTATTAAGACTCAGTATCAAGCTCTTTTTGGTTTCTGCCTAAGAAGTGAATGGCTTGAATGGCTGATCCATAAATAATTAATTGAATGCATTCAAACGCACTTGGAAATTCTTTTGTACTAATATATGTAATGATAATGCCCGATACAATTAGCGCGACGATGATACATGCTGCCCACATATTTTCTTTTAATAAAAAATATAAACCTATTGCGAAAAACGCAGCTAAGCCAATAACGACCCCTTTTTCTGGTATCACTTTATTGATTGCATCTTGTAGCGGCTCAAATGGGATAAATAAAATAGTTATGACTAGGGCAATAGATGCAAACCCAAAATAGCTTGCGAGTTTAATGACTTTTTTAGCAGATTCCGTTTCTTTTGCACCCATGAAAAGTGCATTGAATAAACCTTGTGACATATTTGGTTTCCTGATTGTGGTTGTTTGTTAGCTGTAATTCAAAGTTACGTGGTAGATATATGTATAAAAGCTGTTCTCAGAAATAGCGAGCATGTCTGTATTTACTTTGCATACAGGTTCAAGGCTAGGGTTCCGAGCGCTTGAGTATCGATGACAGAAGGGGATTGCACGGTTTTTGATTTATTACTAGTGAAAGTGATCCATTTAATTTAGAAAAATCTAATGGCTAGATCGATGGATTTATATTCAATCAGAAAGATTGCCCCCCTGTCTTCGCAGGGAGGATTAGTAAAGTGATATTAAAACTGAGTGTAGATAGAGATTCATTCCGACGAATGGTGCAGTAGAACGTTGACCATCTTTTGGGTGTGCGTCTAACTAAGTACTCGCGCTTTAAATCACAAACACTGTAACTCGAACGTGGTTTGAAATTTAAAGTTAGAGGCATGCAGGTGGCGTTCAGCAAAAAACAAATCAAAACTGTAAGTGTTGTAAGGTTCGATACCGAGCACTTGCGCGTAATCATCTAGCTTTATTTCTTTTTTAAGTGCGCCGTGTACTCCGCCTAAGTCAATTGCGAGCTTACCGTTTATAAATATCCATAAGTCATCGTCACCCTCAAAGCTGAATGTACCACCGGGTACATAAAAGAATTTTAGGTGCGTTTCTAACGTGAAGTGATAGTTGTAGCGGTTGCCTTGGTTGCCAAAACCTTCATTGTTGATCGGAAAAAATTGAGAGCTTGAATATTCCCAAAGCGCGGTGTCTAGCTGCGTCATCTTAAGTGTTTTACTTATGGTCGTGTTCACGTCTGGCACATTGCGATACCACTGATTGAAGCTGGCTGCATTTGTGGTTGTCTTGCTGTATTTGCCTTCTTTTGCATAGATTGGGAGACCATCAGCGCCTAAGTTGAATTCGACAATGCCTGTTTCAATGCCATCATAACTTTCAAAATCAGGGTGTGATTGTTTAAAGTCACGAATAGTCACTGGGATCTGACGAACACCATTATAAGGGTCAACGCACTGGCAAACAGTATCGTAGTCGGTGGGTGAGCTTGCGCGTGCCAACTGGGTAACAAACAGTAACCCAGATGCGAATGCTGAAAAGCAAAACGTGTTCATGTTGGCCTCTTTATAGTTGGTAATAACGTATCAAAATATTCAAGCTAGTGTATTCATTACGGCGTAAATTACTGGGATACACGTCCAGTTTTCTAAGCTTGCTTGAAGTTTTGTATGGGTTTTGTGAAGAATTGTGATGTTGCTTTTGCATTTTATAATAAGTGACTATGCATATATTTTTTAAAGATGCATGGCAGGAGCTGTACGTTATGTTTTCACTAATATAAAAAAAGGAGCCGTAGCTCCTTTGAATATACACACTAAATGTGAACGTCTAATGTGTTTGTTTTATAAGCATTGCAGCTCAAATGTGGTTTGAAATTTGAAGTTCGATTCCGTTAGGTGACGCTCTGCAAAAAACAAATCGAATGAGTAGGAATTGCCCGGTTCAATACCTAGCTCAGCCGCCATGTCATCAAGGTAGACGACTTTTTCTTCAACGCCGTGTACGCCGCCTAGGTCGATGGCGAGCTTGCCGTTGATGAAAATCCAGAGATCATCGTCGCCTCTAAAACTAAACGTGCCACCTTCAACATAGAAAAACTTAAGGTGAGTTTCTAAGGTGAAGTGATAGTTGTGACTGTTGCCCTGATTACCAAAACCTTCGTGGTCTATTGGGAAGAATGTCGAATCACTGTATTCCCAGAATCCTGGGCGTACTTCGCGCATTTCTAATTGTTTGTTAATGGCGGTATTTTCACCCGGTACATTGCGATACCATTTGTTAAACGCTTCACTGCCGTTTGTGGTTAAACTATAAACACCGTCTTTGGCGTACACAGGGCGGCCATCTGCCCCAAGATTTTTTTCTACAATGCCACGCTCGTAGCCAGTAGTGCTTTCAAAATCTGGGTGAGCATCGGTGAAATCGCGGATGGTTACTGGGATTTGGCGTACGCCGTTAAACGGGTCAACGCATTGGCAAATGGTGTCGTAATCAGAGGGTGCAGTGGCATGTACTAACTGAGTAAGAAGTAGCAAGGCAGATGCGAATGCTGAGAAACATAACTTGTTCATGCTGACCTCTTTTTGAAATTCTATTTGTGTATTAAACAATGAGGCAAGTGTAGTCATTACGCGGGTGAAAAACTGGGATCTAAGTCCTGTTTCACCCGCTTTCTTATACTTTTGTGTGAGTTTTGTGAGAATTTGTGACGCTGCTCATAGTTTGTGACCGGTCAGCATCCTAGAAGAATGCAGTAAGGCCTAATGTGAACTCTAAATTGTTCACGCGTTTACTAACAGACAGCACATTTGATTCGAAAGTGTGGTTACGAAAATCCATGTTCCAAGTCAGCCAATCACTTAAAATAATGCGATAGCCAGAGCCGTAAGTAATGGTGAAATGGTTGTCGCCAGCAAAGTCGGTATTACCGATGCCGCCAACCACATAAAAAGCACTATTTAAGGTTAAATTTTGAGTAATAAAGGATTCGCCAGGGAATAAATTATAACCAACTAACAAATTGTAATATTCGTAGTCACGGGCAGAGATCATATTCACGCCCGCATTTACTTCAGCCGCAGAGGTGCCCGCTTCTGCATGACCATAGTTGGCTTGTAAAAAGAAATCTTCAGTGGCATGAAACGATGCCTTAATGCCCATTACAGATGATGAATCAAAGTTCTCAATGCCGATGACCCCCATGTAAGCACCCAGTTCAAAAAACTCGGTGTCGATTTGAGCCTCGTATTGCTCGCGTTCTTGTTTGTTGGGTTCGACCACTAATATAGGGTTAATTTTTACATTGCCGCTGTCGTCAGGGTTACTGGCTTCATTGGCAAGAGCCAAAGAGCTAAATGCAAATGAAAGTAGGGTGATGATTCGTAACGTTGTCATAATAAATTTGCCCAAATTCTATTTAAAAGAAGCTGCTAAAGCCTAAGCGCCATGCGCTATTGGATAAGGAATCGTTATCGCCACTGACGTACATTTTTCGATATTCAGCACGTACTACAAAGCTGTAGCCAATGTAATAGTTGATACCAAAACCGGTGTATTCGTAACGATTTTTAAAGCGATTACTGGTGCCGACCTGCTGTTTTTCTTTTTCTTGCCATTCTTGCCAGCCGTAGCCTTTTGATATAAACGGTGTGAATGACCAATCTTTTATTGGCTCAATCAATAAACTGGCGCCGTACGTTTTACCGTCAAGTCGATCACCAAAAATCTGACCATACTCGGCTTCTATACCGGCAAAGCTTAATAAGCGGTAGCCCGCCATAACCGTTGCGGTGTCTGCGTTGCCTTGCTGGCCTAAACTAAAACCAACGCGACCCTGTTGGGCCAAAAAGTCACCGTGCCTGATATTAGGCAGTGCTGCCGGCATGCCGGTGGGCGCTATGGTGCGAGCGAGGCCTTCTTGTTTAACCCAGCCTTGGCGATTGCGGCGATCACTCACATAAAACCAATTAGTACGACGACTATGAACGAAAACCGTTTCGCCTTTTTCCATAACATGAAAAATGGGGTAGCCGCGACCAGGGCCAGTATGCAGTTCGAGATAGGTGTCAATGACGGATAGCTGTACGGCCTCTTTGTTGTTTAATATGTCACCCGTTATCGAGCGCGATGGTGTGGCGGAATCCGCATAAGTGAGCTGACTGACAGCAAAGCAAACGAGGTAAATACAACAACGAAACATAGGCACCCATGTGATAAACACGTATTACAGTGTAAAAGAATGGCGCTCATTGTACGCATATTCATGGGAACATCTTGCATAGTGATCACTAACAGAGTGTGACGCTCATCACTTTTACAAAAATACAATAGC
This sequence comes from Oceanicoccus sp., assembly GCA_047621325.1. GTDB lineage: Bacteria > Pseudomonadota > Gammaproteobacteria > Pseudomonadales > Oceanobacteraceae > Bermanella. The sequence continues at coordinate 68,241 of JBLHLT010000015.1, read as the reverse complement.
GCTTACATAATTAATGTTGAATTTCTTACAAAAAGATTTGTAACAGCCTCTCAGAATTTGAACCCGTACTGATTTTTTCCCGAGTAAACACCGGATAATGCCGCCCTTATTTCGATTCTGTTGCCTTTGGTTGAAAAGTAATCAAAGTGATGCGAGCAACAGAGTACGCAAGAAATTATTCAATCACACCTTGGGTGTAGGGCGATTTATGTGTTGGTCAAAAGTTAAGCAGTGGGCCTTGGTGGTATTAGTGTGCGTGACAGCTAATGTGTGGGCATCTGATCAGTCAATCGGATTTGCTGCAAAGGCAAAACAAGAGAGTGCCAAGCAAGCATTGGCCACGGTTACTCAGCTATCGAAAGAGATACAGCAGCTTAAATCCAATGTGGTGGACTTGAATAAAGACCTGCGTTTGATGGAGGAAGAGCTGTTGTTTCCGTCAAGCACCCAAGCGAGCGTGTTTGTTTCACTGGATAGTGGTGAGTTTTTCACCCTAGAAAGCGTTAAGTTAAAACTCGACGGAGAGATTATTGCGAGTCACTTGTACAGTGATAAGCAGCGACAAGCGTTATCTCGTGGTGGTATTCAGCGTTTACACATGACCAATTTAAATAATGGCCTGCATACCTTATCGGCTTTTTTTACGGGTCTTGGTCCTAATGGGCGACCTTATAAGCGTGCAACGGAATTGCAATTTACCAAAGGTAAAGGCAGTCAGTATATTGAACTGGCGATAGTGGATGATTACGCCAAGCAAGAACCTGTGTTTACCATTAAACAATGGTAAACAGGAGAATGCTTATGCAGCGCTTGCTTTTAATAGGTTGTTTACTGTTACCACTGTTGGTGTCGGCTAATACGGTTAAAGATTTAAAATACGGCACCATTTTGTTTGATTATTATCAGCAAAATTATTTTGCTGCCTTGATTGGTTATGAGTACGCCAAAGCCACTAACGAGTTAGATAAAAACGCCGATGAAGCTCGTTTGCTTCAAGGGGGGATGACGCTGTCATATGGTTTGCCTGATCATGCACAAGCTATTTTTAATGACTTATTAAATGCAAAGGTTGATGAAGCTACAGCCAATAAAGCCTGGTATTACCTTGCTAAACTGTATTATCAAAAAGGCGAGGTTGATGCAGCTGCACGCAATCTTGCACGTATTCAAGGGCAAGTGCCGAACGATATTGCAGAGGAATTTAACTATTTAGCCACGCTGATCAATATCCGTAATATGCATTTAGATACGGTAGAAAACAGTTTGTCTAAGGTCGCAAACAATAGCCCGTACGAACCATATTTAATATTTAACTTAGCCATTACCCAGTTACGTAATAATCAGATGGTTGATAGTCAACGTAACTTAAACAAGGTGGTGGATTATGCAAAGACTCACTCTGAAGAAGAATTTGCGGTACTGGCTGACCGTGCTAAACAAGCGCTGTCTCATATGGAAGTCGAAAATGGTAATTTACTTGGGGCTTGGCAGCACTTACAAAATGTTCGGACAACCGGTTTATACAGTAACAGGGCGTTATTAAGTTACGGCTGGACCGCCATTAAATTAAAGCGTTTTTCTCAAGCGGTACCTGCATTAAAAGCACTGGATCGACGCTCAATTAGTATTGCTGAAGTGCAAGAAGCCAAAGTATTACTGGCCCACTTGTATGAGCAGCAAGGCGCAAGTCGCAGTGCATTAAAGCAATATTTATTAGCAGAACAAGCGTTTGCAGGTGGCGTGGACTCTATCGCAAAAGCACGGGCAGTTATTGCAGGCCAGCGAATCCCTGAAGAATTTGTAGTGAACCTTGAATCCATGATGGATGAAACCGATTGGTATGGCAGCGAGCCAAGCCTAGATTACAATAAACTCACACCGTTCTTAATAGAATTAATGTCCAGTAACCCGTTTCACAGTGTGATCAAGGAGTTACGTGATTTATATGCTCTGCGAAATAACCTAACGTACTGGGGGCGCCAAGCGCTCGAGCATCAGCTTATTATTCAGTACCGCCAGCAAGGGCTAACCAGTGCCAGTATTGGTGAGTTTGTATTTAAAGCGCAGCAGCAACAAGAGCAGCTTGAAAATAAAATCAGTGATTTACGCTTACACACCATGACTCTTGATGTTGAGGAACAAGAACGTTTCACCGCACTGCTTGAGTCTACCGATCAAAGTTTTACGTTCTTAGAAGATAAACTGTCAAAAATCAAATCGATTAAAGAGCCTTATCGTCAATCTGAAAAAAATGTGCGCTGGGCCAAAGAACTGCACAAAAGAATTAAACAAAAGCTGCAAGAGACCGATGCCCTTATTAAAAAGCTAGAGCGTGTCATGCGAATTGTGGTTAATGCCGAACTGGATAACCATGAAGAGCGCATGCGTTATTACTGGGCGCAGGCTCGCTTAGGTAAAGCCCGCTTATACGATCAAACACTCAATAATATCGAAGACGACAGAATGAAAAAGACAGGAGAGCAACTATGAGGAGACCGAATCCGGTGAATGCGGGGTTAAAACTCGTTGCACTTTCAGTGGCCATTAGTTTGTCTGCTTGCAGCTCTCAAGGCACCATTGCCGATTTAGAAGGTGATGCCATCGAGACGGAAGCGGGTTTAGATTTTAATAATCTTGATCACGAACAAGTGCGTAATGAGTATCAGCAGATAATTGATTTGGTTGATGACGATTATTTAAAACAACAAATTCAACGCCGCATTGCGGGTGTTCACATGCTCGAAGGGGATGCTAATCAGTCTGATATGAACTCTGCTCCAAAGCAGGGTTATTATCGTAATGCCATCGCCAGTTATGTGGACATTTTAGAGAAGTATCCTAACAGCCCAGATAATGCAGAAGTGTTGTATCAATTAGCTAAAGCGTACGACATGGAAGGGCAAACCAATAATGCGCGCCAAATGTTAGAGCGTTTAGTGGATCGTCACCCGTATTTTCCGGCTATTTCTGAAGCGTATTTTCGCTTAGGGGATATTTACTTTAGTCGTGACTGGTACGCAAAATCTGAAAAAGCGTATCGCCAAACCACTATTCAAGATTCAGGTAAGCTAACGCTTAATGCGCACTACATGCTGGCTTGGTCATTATATAAGTTGGGCAATTATAATGAGTCGCTTGATCACTTTGCGTTTGTTTTAGATAACTTATTAGTGGCCGAAATGAATGGTCGTGCATTAACGGTTACCGAAAAACCACTGGTAAAAGACGCATTGCACAGTATGAGTCTGGCCTTGGTGAATCTGGGTGGTGCGCAAGCGATCGCCGATATTAAATTAATCGATGGTAAGTCTTATCAATGGCGCTTGTATGACGAGCTAGCAGCGTTTTACTTAGAAAAATCCCGTTACGATGACAGTGCTGCTACGTATCGTGAGTTTATTCAGTTGTATCCAATGAATGTGCGTACCAGTGATTTTCATAGCAAGTTAATAGCGGCGTATGTAAAAGGTGGTTTTCCTAAGTTAGTGTTAAAAGAGAAGCAGGACTTTGTTGATCTTTATGGGCCAGCTTCACAATACCTCGTTAAGCATGACGCGCAAAAACAGCAGGTGTTTTCTCAACTTAAAGAATATTACGTTGAGTTGGCGGCACATTTTCATAGCCAAGGTCAGCAGGCGATTAAAAAGTCTAAAACCAGTAAAGAAGAGCACCTGATTGAATTGGCGAAAACGTCGTTATCACAGGCCACTGACTACTATGGCCGTTATATTAAAACGTTTGCCGCGGATAAAAACGTCGCGGATTTACGTTACAAAAAAGCCGATGCCCATTTTGAAAATCAACAATATGATCTGGCAGCAAAAGAATACGCGACCGTAGCATATGTTGATAAAGATAAGGCGTTGGCAAATAAATCGGCTTACGCCAGTTTGATTGCTTATCGTAAACACTCAGAGGAACTTGAGAAAGATAGGGCTTCTTCTGAAAAACAAGAAGCATGGCGTCAGCAGTCGGTTGATAGCATGTTGATGTTTGCGAATGTCTTCCATAAAGATGAACGCGCCATTGCCGTGTTAACCAATGCAGCACAAGCGTTATTTGCGTTGAATCAATTTGACCGCGCCATTGGCGTGGCCAATGGTTTAATCATAAAACACAAACAGTTGAGCCCAAGTTTAAAACAAACAGCTTACGGTATCTTAGCGCACTCGTACTTTCAAAAAGGCGAATATCAGTTAGCACAAAATCATTACACCACCCAGCGTCGTATCGTATTGAATGATATGAAACTGGCAAAAACCAGTACTGAATATCAAGATATTAGTAATCAAATTGCCGTTTCTATTTATAAAAAAGCGGATGCTCACAAGCTGGCTAAAAGTAATCAACTTGCCATTAACGAACTGTTAAGTGTTAAGAAACTGGCACCTGAATCAAAGATTCGTGTAATTGCGCAATATGATGCGGTGTCTTTGATGTTGGAAGAGAAACAATGGGCAAGCGCGATCAAAGAGTTAAAGCAATTGCAAAAGCAGTTTGCTACTCACGAGTTAGCACCGGAGTTTCCGCGTAAATTGGCATTTTCTTTTGAGAAAAATGAGCAGTGGCAGAAAGCCGCAATGGCATATATGCAATTGTATAAAACAGATAAAGATGCCGTGGTACGTCAAGACGCTTTATTTATAGCCGCAGGCCTTTTTGAGAAAATCGATCAGTTAGATAAAGCCATTGAATACTATAAAGAGTATGCCCACGAATATGAAAAGCCGTTTGGTAATCGTATGGAAGCACGCTTTCATTTGGCACAATTATATGAAAAAACCAATGATAAGCCTCGTCACTTGTACTGGTTGCGCCGTGTTGTTGCGGGTGACGCTGATGCTGGGGCGGATCGTACAGAACGTAGCCAGTGGTTAGGTGCTTGGGCCAGTGCTAAGTACGGCGATTATTTTGCATGGGAATTTAACCGCCGCTCTTTGCGCTTGCCAATTGATAAAAGCATGGCAAAGAAAAATGGTTATTTACAAGACGCAACGGTGCGATATGAGCAAGCAGCGGCATACGGTATTTTGGAGTTCGTAACGCTGTCTAACTTTAAAATGGCCGATCTTTATGAAACCTTTAGTCGTGAGTTAAATAAAGCACCTGTTCCAAAAGGATTGTCAGATCAAGATACGGCCATGTATCAAAATATAATTGCACAGCAAGCGCAACCATTCGCTGAATTAGCCGCAACTATTCATCAGAATAATATCGAGCTAGGTTGGGATGGCCACTATAACGACTGGATATCCAAAAGTTATGGTGCCATGAAGCGTTTGTCGCCAATGCGTTTTGGTAAAGAAGAAGAGTTAGCGAGGTACGGTGATGAAATTCGTTAAGCAGTGTTTAGTGATGATGAGTGTGCTGGTTTTGGCCGCGTGCTCAAGCAAAATGCAAGTGCCATTAGCCGGGCAAAAGGTTGAGTTAAAAGACACACAAGTGTATATGCCAGTGCAGTCATACGATGAGCAAGGTAAAGCGGTTGTGTATGAACCGATGGATAATCCTTACTTAGAACTTAAAGGTAAAATAGATAAAGGTTCGGTGCTGCTGTTTATCGAGGCTAAAAAAGCCATGCGTTCAAATGACTTTAATACCGCTAAGCAAAAATTAGGCGTTATTACCCAAAAAGATACCTCGTTATCGGGGCCTTGGGTGTTGTTGGGGAATATTGCAGTAGAAGAAAAACAACTTAAATTAGCACAAGATCATTACAAGCAAGCGCTTAAAATTACGCCGGGTAATATTAATGCTTATATCGCATTGGCGAGAGCGCAGCGCCTCATGGGGGAGTTTGATGTGGCCCAAAATACATTGGCACAAGTGCTGAGCATTTGGAAAGATTGCCCAGAGGCGCATTTAAATTTAGGTGTTTTATATGACCTGTATTTAAATCAACCGACAAAGGCACAGCAGCACATTGAAGCGTATTTGTTTTTGAATCAATACAAAGATCAAAAGGCCATTGCTTGGTTTAACGAAATTCAAAGCCGAACCGGTATTGAAAAGAGTTTTATTGATGCCAAGCAAAAGGCAAAACTGAATACTTTAATGAGCAGCGCTGAGGGCTAATTTATGAAGCAATTAGTTTGCTTGTTTGGTTTGTTGACGGTGATAAGTGTGCATGCAGAAGAGCCCATAAAACTAGAAAGCCAGTTTGTGGGCGATAAAGAGCAACCCGCTGTGAGCTATTTTATGTCATGGCAAGGCCCTGGTAGTACCGAAAACTTATATCGTAAAGAAGAAGATAAATATGAAAAAAGCATCGATACAGTAGATCGTGATGTGATGCTGCGCTCAATGCGTATTTATGACGAAATGAATTTAGAAGGAAGATAGTGCTCATTAACATGGCGCTAATCAGAAAGTATATGGCAGGTTTTCTGCTTAATAATTAACAATAGACAGTTATTTTTTACAGGTAAAAGGTTATGGACTTTTTTTCATCAATTGCAAAATTCTTTCAAGACGGTGGTTTATTTATTTATCCTATCGCCTTGGTATTGGCTATTGGGGTTGCAATCACCGTTGAGCGCTGGCGTTTTCTCAATACCGAGAAATCACGTAATCTAAAAGCATTCGATGATTTTTTACCGTTATTACGCACCGATGATCACGACAAAATGACATTGTTTACCCGTGATAATAACGCACCGGTTTCTCGTATGATCGGCTGTGGCTTGGATATGATGAAAGTGACCAAGCAGCGTGCTGATGTTGAGCAGGCCATGAGTGAAGGCATGATGGAAGCGGTGCCACGTTTAGAAGAGCGCACTGGTTACCTTGCGGTATTGGCTAATGTCGCAACGCTATTGGGTCTACTGGGTACGATTATTGGTCTTATTGCTGCATTTACCGCAGTTGCCAATGCCGATCCTGCTGAAAAATCAAAACTGTTATCACTTTCTATTTCGGTAGCCATGAATACGACCGCATTTGGTTTGATAGCGGCCATTCCGCTGTTAATTAGCCACGCCGTTTTAACCAATAAAACCAACGCGATTGTTGGCAGTATCGAAATGGCGGGTGTGAAGTTTTTGAATGTAATGACGCTTAATCGTGCGATTCAAGCCGGTTTACCTAAGGATAAATAATCGACGTTGACTGGGGTTGAATCATGAGTTTTAAAATTAAACGTCAAGGTACAGACGACGCCGATATCGACGTGACCAGTTTCATGAATTTAATGATTGTACTGGTGCCTGTGCTGTTGATGAGTATGACCTTTACTAAAATTACCGTAATGGAAATTAACTTGCCTGAATTGTCAGGTGGTTCAAATGCCACGTCTTTAGAGCAATCTCAACTAGAAGTTGTGGTGCGTAAAAGTGGCATTGATGTCTTTTTTCCAACGGGCTCTTTAGTGAAAAATATTCCATTGCTGGCAAATAAACAGCAAGATTTTCAAACATTGGCTTTGGTTTTGAAAGAAATTAAAAACAAAGTGAGCGATAAGAAAGATGCATTGATCTTGTCGTCAAGTGATTTGGATTACCAAACATTGATTACCATAATGGATACGGTGAAATCGTATCAAACCGTTGTGGCTGCTAGCTTAGCTGAGGTTGAATTGTTTCCGCAAATCTCCCTTGGTGATGCTAGTAAGAAGTAGGAGGCGATATGGCATTTCAAGGTACCGTATTAAATCGCCGCGATACTAAAAAGAAAGTGGCTGGTTTAAACCTTGTGTCATTAATGGATATTTTTACCATCTTGGTATTCTTTCTATTGATGAACAGTGGTGATAGCCAAGAAATTGAAAAGGCGGTGTTTATAACCTTGCCAGATTCTCAAGCGACGGGCTCTTTTCAGAATGATTTATTGATTACCATTGGTGATGATTTCATCAGTATTGGTGATGAAGATGTAGTCGATGTTAAAACCGTTGAGCAAGCGAAAGGCAAAGTGGTTGACGTGCTGGCAGAGGCGTTAAAGCAGCGTGGTGTTGAACGAGGTGAGCTTACCGATTTTGAAAAGAAAAATGGCCGTTCAGTCACTATTATGGGTGATCAGGATGTGCCGTATTTGATTTTAAAAGGGGTGATGGCCACGTGCAGCCAAGAAAACTTCCGTGATATCGCTTTAGCGGTTAATCAGGTTGTGGGCAGTGCGCTTGTTAGTGGGGGTCAGCCATGAGTGTTGCCTCGTTAAGCAATGAGCACTTGGTTGGTGCTCGCTTGGATCATTTAGCGCTTGATATGGTGTTGCCTTGGCATGAACAAGCTGAGCAGCAAGAGAAATTTAAGCGCTTAGTTAAGCGCATTATGATTCCCATATTTGCGTTTATGTTTGTGATGTCGGTTATTCCAAACTTTTTCGAAGAAGATGAAGTGGAAGAAAAAATTGTGACGAAGGTGATTTTAGAAGCACCAAAAGTGGTTGAAACGCCACCGCCGCCACCAACAGAAGTGAAAGAGCAAAAAACGCAAAATGTTAAAAAAGACGCGAAACCTAAAGAGGGTGCGAATACGAGCTTGCAAAACATGGCCGCGCTTTCACAGCAACTGAGCGCACTACGTAACTCTGTAAATGCATCAACCATGCAGAAAAAGAATATAACCGTGTCTACTAGTGGCAGTGTGCAGCAAAGCAGTCGTTCACGCTTAGGGCAAAATAGCATTAATAGTAGTAGTGGTGGTTTGAAAGCCAGTGACGTTACCGTTAATGCTAAAGGCGCGGCGATGGTTGGTCACGTATCAGATGATGTTGAAAGTCCGTTGATGGATATTCCTCTGCCAGATGCGGCTGAATATCACTATGACCCGAAAAAAGACAGTAAACGCGATATGCAAAGTATCCGTAGAACGTTAGAGCGTTACAAAGGGGTTGTGTATTCTTTGTACACTAAGGCGTTGCGTCAGAACCCAGATTTAGGTGGCCGTTTTATCTTCGAGTTTGTCATTTTACCGAATGGTGATATTGAGAAATTGAAGCTGAAAAGCAGTGAGCTAAATCACCCTAAATTAGAGCAGCAGATGTTGCAAAAAATTAGTGGTATTAACTTTGGCCAAGAGGATGTGAGTCCCACGGCTGTGCAATATACCTTTAGTTTCTTGCCTTCATAATTGCGTTTAATATCGATATTTAGTCTGAAAAATACACCATTTCAGGCTAAATATTGTTTATTCTTTGATCTAAAACCCGCTTTTTATTTTGTTTGAAAATTAACCATAAATAATAATAAAATATTAGTGAACACTCACACCCGCTTTTATTCACATCTTAGATTTGAACTCAGTCACGTTCTGTAACATTTGTTATCTAATTAGAAATACTTAGAAACATTATTGTGACCGTATACCGTTTCTGTAAGTCAACAAATGCCACACTTAGGACATGATGATAGGGGAGTGAACTCATGTCGTGCTTGAGTTTTGTACAGAAAAAAATATTTATGCCTTTGGCTATTGTAAGTCTAGTGACTGCATGTGGTGAGGAGCTGCAAGTAGGTGATGAAAGTGGCCAAGAAGCCGCTATTTCGTCCTCGACTCCTTTTGCTTATGTGTCTCGTGATATCACGTCGCAACAGCAAGCGATGTCACTTAGTCAGGCGGATGAATTTCAACCGGGTGCCCGTTTGTATGTGCGCGATAGCATTTCGAGTGATGCAGCTGAAAAGGACATTTTGACAAACCTGTTTGTCGGTGCTCAATACGATGTCAAAGATCTAAATGTCTCCAGCGATGGCCAATATCTGGTTTTTAGTGCGCGCACGAATAACCTTGACGATACTTGGAATGTGTATGAATACGACTTTAAAGCAGGCAGTGTGCGTCGCATCATCGCGCAGTTGGCTGAAGCGAATGCGGGTAACGACGTTGCCCCGACCTATACCAATGATGGCCTGATCGTTTTCACCTCGGACCGAGACAATGAGCAGCGTGCTCTTTTTAGCATGGATCGTGACGGAGGGTCGTTAACGTTAGTACCAAGTGAGAATCAAAGCAGCAACTTTAGAGCCACGACGTTGAAAGACGGTCATATGGTGTTTATGCGTGTTGAGAATAACACGAGCTTGTTAACCACAGGTGGCAGTGCTGAGCCTGCTACTAAGATGTTCCGCAGTGCACCGAATGGCGAAAATAGCACGCCGTTATTCGATACTCTGTTTATCAATGATCAAGTGAATAATTTATCAAACGTGGTGTTTAGTGACTTTATTCAAGGTGGTGATGGTCATTTATTTGCCATTGTTAAAAATAAAGATAACCCAGTGCTTGGTGGTCAAATTGTTAAACTGGTCGGGCCAAAATCCACCGTCGATAATGGCCCTGTGTATGATTTTTTGAAAACACAATCGTTAGATGGCGAAGACGTTAAACTGAGTGCTGCAACGGCAGAAACAAAAGGCTGGAACAGTGCTTTTTGGCCTTACCGTGATGGTACCGACCGTTTATTAGTAAGCTGGTCGCAGTGCATGAAACCAGATAATGGCGTGTATCGTTTATGTAAAGAAGGTGATGACCTAAGTGGTGTCAGTGCACGTTATGGTATTTGGATTTTTGATCCGCAAAATAATACGCGTATGCCTGTATTGCAAGCCCGTGAAAATCGCGTGTACACCGATATTGCTTTGGCTTATCCAAACCTTGGTGAAAATTTAGAATTTGATGAAACAGTTGAGAAGCCTAAGCCTATTGACCCAGTTACACCTGTCGATCCAACTAATCCGATAGGCCCAGTAACCCCAGTCGATCCAGTAACCCCGGTCGATCCAGTCGATCCAGTAACCCCGGTTGATCCAGTCGATCCAGTTACACCGGTTGATCCAGTCGATCCAGTAACCCCGGTTGATCCAGTAACCCCGGTTGATCCAGTAACCCCGGTTGATCCAGTAACCCCGGTTGATCCAGTCAATCCGGTTGATCCAGTCGATCCGGTTGATCCAGTCGATCCAGTTGATCCAGTTGATCCAGTTGATCCAGTTGATCCAGTTGATCCAGTTGATCCAGTCGATCCGGTTGATCCAGTCGATCCAGTCGATCCGGTTGATCCAGTCGATCCGGTTGATCCAGTTGATCCGGTTGATCCAGTCGATCCGGTTGATCCAGTTGATCCAGTTGATCCAGTTGATCCAGTTGATCCAGTTGATCCAGTTGATCCAGTTGATCCGGTTGATCCGGTTGATCCAGTCGATCCAGTTGATCCAGTTGATCCGGTTGATCCAGTCGATCCGGTCGATCCGGTCGATCCAGTTGATCCAGTTGATCCAGTTGATCCGGTTGATCCAGTCGATCCAGTTGATCCGGTTGATCCAGTAAATCATGCGCCACTTGCTAATGCGGGCTTCGATATGTTCGGGCTAAATGTTGGTGACACCGTGATGCTTGATGGTAGCGCCAGCTCGGATGAAGATGGCGATACGCTCACCTATAACTGGAGAGTGATCAGCTCACCCGTAGAAGGCGAAGCTAACAGCCTAACGGATGCGACGTCGGCGCAACCTACGTTGACTCTATTAAAGAAAGGCTTTTATGTCGTAGAGCTAACGGTCAATGACGGTATAACGGTCAGTGAGCCAGACACCGTCATGATAGAAGCGATTGCAGATGAACAGGTGTGCGTGCCAGGTAAAAAACTCTCTATTTGGTCAGCGATTGAACGTGAAGGCAATCCAAATAAATTGCTTAAAGATGCGTTCTTGGGGCACATCACTTCGTTCCAAGGTGAAAATACCCCAGATGCTAGCTATGACTACTACAGCTATTCAGCACACCCAACGTTTGCAAAAGACGAGCTTAATGATGCACTGCCACAGCCGAAAGACAGTTCAGCCCACATCTTCTTTTATGAGTCAAAAGCGGATCATGCAGCACTTGGATACAGCAATAACAGCGCGATTAAAACCCGTGGGCAGATTAACAAAGGCGACCTTTTCCTATACTTCTTCTTTAACAAAGATGCCGCTGGGCAGAGTGATAATAAAGTGTATTTTGAGGTATTCACTGACAACAACCTCAATGATGACGGGGTTTCAGTTGATCAGGTGATTCTATCGGATGACGGTCACGAGTTGGTCGCAGTTGATGCGGATGAATCCAGTCAACATTATATTGGTGATTACCAATATTGGTTTAACACAGACGGTGGCGTGATTGGTCCGTTACGTGGAGAAGAGTTCACTATTGCTGTGCGCGCTATCTCGCAAAGCCCGGTAGGAGAAGATTTAACGGGTGCCAGTTTCTTCTCTCGTGAAGGGACTGAATATAATTTCTTCAAAGACCCTAAAATCACGTCATTTATCGTGACGTATAAAGACGAGCAGTTTTGTGATGATGTAGATCCAGTTGATCCAGTTGATCCAGTTGATCCAGTTGATCCAGTTGATCCAGTTGATCCAGTTGATCCAGTTGATCCAGTTGATCCAGTTGATCCAGTTGATCCAGTTGACCCAGTTGATCCAGTTGACCCAACAGACCCAACAGACCCAACAGACCCAACAGACCCAACAGACCCAACAGACCCAACCGATCCAGTTAATCCGCCAGTAGAAGGTGACGGAATGTGTTACGGCAAGGGGTATTGGAAAAACCATAACCGCTTCGCCGCTAATCCAAGCCAAAACAAACCTTGGCCTGCCGACGAAAACACGGCTTTATGTGGCACCACTTGGCATCAAATGATTGGTGAATCGAATGGAGGTGGCGTTTGGGATATTCTAGGTCAGCACTGGGTTGCTACCAAACTCAATGTGGCCAACGGAGGGTTCGTACCGAATGACATAGCCAGTGCACTCATAATGTCAGAAGCCTTATTGGTTAATTGCAGTATCAATAACAATGATCGTGATTTTGCTCTTGGTTTGAAAGACACGCTGGAAGCGTACAATGATTCACCCGATTGTTTAGAAAATCCCGTTGAGCCTCAGCCGACAGCGGCTACCGTGCACATTCGTTCGGTGTATGACTTTAATGGCGAAGATATGAGCGCGCTTGGCGTAGCGAATATGGCAAACCCTATGTTGTTACCAATGGACCAGCGTAGTGAGCGTTTCATTCGTATTTATACTCAAAACCTTGAAGGTGCGACGGTATTAAGTGGATATGCGCCAATTCAGCCAGATGGCTCAGTTATGTTTGAAATGTTGCCCCATACACGCTTCACATTTGAAGTGGTGAATGTTCAAGCCAAGGCACTCAATAACGACCAGTCACAAATGGTTGGCAGTGAATTTCCATATACTTATATGCAACGTTTTACAGGTTGGTTGGAAGTCGTTGATGAAGAGCAAAAAGAATTGAATGGGTTCAATGTAACCAATAGTGCTACTGCCGTTAACTTAGGCGCGGCACAAGTGGGCGCATTCCCAAATACATCGACACAAATTCAAGCTCAGTCTGTGGGTCAAACTATGGCTCAAGCATTGTACGCTGGTGTGGAAGGCTTCGGTAAGTTAACACCAAGCATGATTTATAACGATTACTGGACACCAGGCCCCGTACAGGGCAGTAATCGTATTGATCTTGACTACACACAACTTACGACGCCATCGCCAGTTAATGCAGTCTGCGAATTAAGTAATGCCTCTGATTGTGTTGCGAACATTTCTTATGAGCAGCACATTAAGCCACTTTGGAATAATGTTGTGCGTAATGACGCGGGTAATAGCTGTGTGGACTGTCATGACAACCGTGGTTTTACCAGTTTAGATCTAAGTGACTTTAGCTCACAGGTTGAAGGTTTAGCGTCTTACAATGCTCTATTTGATAATAACCGTACTTACATGTACTTAGCGTCTACGTTTAGTGAAGTAAATGAAACTCACTGTCGTCGTTATGTCGAAGCTCCGTTTGTGATGCAACCAGAAAACGATTGTTTTAGCTGTTACGGTCAAGCGCTAATGAATCCATTGGGTGCCATTAGTAGTGCAAATTTCTTTGATGTATTTGCGCAAGACGCGGATCACGATCACTGGATTTTCCGCCCGATCGCGGTAGAAGAGTCAAAACAAGATGTATTACAACAGCATAAAAATATGCTAACACCGCAAGAGCGCAAGCTTATTGCAGAGTGGTTAGATATGGGGGCGCCCAAGTAAAAAATTAAAATAATAGCGGTCTAACGTCTACCCCGTTAATCTTTGATTAACGGGTTTTTTTATGGTGCGAGCAAGAGGTTAATTCATTGATTTGAGTTGTGGCTTGTACTGGCAATAAAACTGAAACATGGCGCTAAAGGTATTAGGGTGCACTTTTTCAAAGGCTTCCCACTGGTCAAGGTTATCTAGTGCGTAATCGGCACCGGTAAATAACTTAAAGGCTTCTTTGAGTTGGGTATCTAAATTAGAGAAACCTAGAAACATCAATTGATTCGCCTCGCATAATGCTTTGATGGCTTTTGGTGAAAAACCAATCTCATATTCATGCAGCAATAAATCTACGACACCACTCATGCTATAAAAGTCATCAGACTCAGTAATAAGGTGTTTATCTTCAATTTTATTGTCTGCAAAAATGACATGGCGAAGAATGCGGATGTCGTGTTCATTTTTTTCTATGCCGCCATGTTTATATGCTTTCCTGATTTGATAGATAGCTGTCCGTGCACGCTTGCTATACAGCGATAGCTTTAGAAAGCCATTAGGCTTTAAGTTAGTTAATAATCCATCAAGCGCCAATTGATATTCTTTTATGTGATGTAAAACCCCAGAGCACTCCACAATATCAAAACTTTTATTCAGTTTAGGCAGCAGGGTTAAGTCGGCCAGAAAAAATTCAATATTCTCTATATTTAATTCAGTTGATTTTTTATAGGCATAATTCAAACTGGTTTGACTAATGTCGAGCGCGGTGACATTGGTTCGATAAAAATATTTCGCCACATTCAACGCGTGGCGTCCGGTGCCGCAACCTGCTACCAGAATATCTAAAGGCTCAGTTAATATTGATTCAGGAATCGAAATCCATGGAAACTCATGCTGAAGTGCACGGCCATAATTTGTTGCATTCTTATTGTCTAAAAATTGCCATCTAGGATACGGAAAACGCTCATATTGTGTTTTTACTTCATGGGTGTTGCCCTGTGAAATATTGGTTAATGCGTTAAATTCAAAGTATTGGTCGTGCAGTAACCGGTCATGAGCTTGTTTGATATCAAAACTGATGGCAGGCCAGCCGTCATTGTCAAAATTAAATAAACTCTTATGGTTATTTATGGTGTACCAAGACTCATACATGGCAAACAACATCAGCGCGCCAGAAATATCGGTTGGCGTACAACCGACCTGGTTAAGGGATTGTTCAATCATGTTTTTAAGTGTGAGTACCATCGAACGCTCTGCCTCGGTATAAGGCATTAAGAATTCATTATTAAGTGCATACTGACATATTGCCTCACATAGAGGGATATACTGATTGATCAATCGGCCTTTTTTACTGGCATGGGAGAGCAGTTCTTGGCGAAGAGCGATAAGCAGTTTTTCAAGTAGCTCATTTTTTACAATCGTATGGCGTAACGTTTTTAGTAATAAAACAGAGTTAGCCATATCATTAAATGAAGAGGCGCTGCCCTGTTGGCTTAATTGGAATTTGAAAATTAAAACGCTACAGCATAAATGCGATAACTGGTTTAAATTAAGGTCATCCCAGTTTAAGTAGCTAATTAAGTCTTGCTCAAGTTCGGGGTCGTAGTAGTCAGCGACCAAGCCTTGAGCGCTATGAAGTAAACGGCTGCGAATTTGAATGTCACTAGAATGAGTCTTAACCAGCTGCCGATAGAGTTGAAAGGCTTCAACTTTACGACCTTGCTCGACAAGCGTATATGCCAGACTGACTTCTGCGCGAGTTTGATTTGGTGCAAGAGTGATCGCTTGTTTAAAGGCGTCTTCAGCTTTGCTTAAATTATTCATGGCAAGCGCAACGTGACCTGCACTGTACCAATAGCCTGCATTTTGTGAATGCTCAGCTAAGGCTTGCTCTATGGCATTATGAGCTTTTGATAATTGGCCGACTTCAAGTTCAATTCGTGCGAGAAGGTTAAGACTGTCGCCATCTAAAGGCGCGATATTTAATGCCTGAGCAATAAAGTTTTTAGCATCTTTCAGTGCTTGTTGGCGTACTTTGTGGTCTTGATGATTCTGTGTTTCATCAAATAACAAAAATGCTTGTTTTTTAAGCTCGCTAACTAAGCTTAATTTCTTGCGACTGAGCTTGTCCTGTCTGGGAGTTGCACTGTTGCTAAAAGCCATGGGTAAATCCTTTCGCTACGATAACAGCGATTGTTACGATGATTCTTTATAAGCACAGCGTGTGCCATTATAAAAAACCTATATTTTTCAATTATTTAGATGATTTGTTCGATTGTAACGAGGATAAAAGAAGGAAGGCTGTTGCCGCTTTAGTATGGTGTGTTACACCCTTGTGGCGTGAGTTGGCTATATTGAATTGATCTATTTAATTTAATTACTAAAGATATCTAGATTAAGGCCGTTTACCTTTATGTAGTAATTGAGGGTATGAGTATGTATACAAAAGGCGCAAAGGAATACAGTCAGGTTAGCTTGCAAACCGAAGTCATGGAAGCTGATCCACATAAGTTGATTCAGCTGTTACTAGAAGGTGCACTGACTCGACTCTCTATGGCTAAAAATTTCATAGAGAAAAAAGAGTATGCGGCTAAAAATGATAAAATCGGACGTGCGATTGATATCATATGCGCTCTTCAGGAGTCACTAGATCATGAACGTGGTGGAGAAATTAGTGCAAACCTAGAACGTTTGTATGACTACATATCTCGTCGTTTATTTGAAGCAAATTCAAAAAATGATACCGCCATCATTAATGAAGTTATGGGACTATTGTCTGAAGTAAAAAGCGGATGGGAGGGGATTCGCGCCAGTTATGAAGAAATTAAAGGGCAGGGGAAATTACAGCCAGCGCCGACACCTAACCACTTGTCTGTTTAGCTCATATTCGCCAATTTTGTGCGAATACACGTCAAGTTATATTTCGTTATAAGGCCCATATCCTATGGGTCTTATGTATTTTCTGGTTACAAAACAACTCACTAGATAAAAAGTTATTTTTAACATATTTAAAATAATGGTTTACAGATATCATTTTTTTTGACACTAATAAGACAATGCAAAATAAATGACAAATAATCATTTGTTTTGATTGAAAATAATAACAATAATATTTTATCGTCATTTATTTGACCGCAACGTCCTCATCTACTTAACTAGAATAAAGCTAGTCAAATTAACGACGAGTTTGGATTAAATGAAGACGATAAAAATCGGGGTAAGGGTGCACCATGTGGCGAGAAATTAAAGTCCTGTTGGTGGATGATAACGAGCAACGTCAACATGACATGCGAGTATTGCTTGATTTCCTAGGCGAAGAATCATTTTCAAGTGGCGCGTCGGATTGGCGAAAGGTAGCAGACAATAGTGGCGATGCGTCCAGTATTGTAGCTTTTATCATTGGCGGTTCAGAAAAAACGTCATTGGATACGTTACTCAGCGAAATAAATGAATGGGATAAAGGTATGCCCATGATTTATGTGGGTGATGAGGACTTACCAGCAGACCTACCGGATGATGTTCGTCGTTCTATTATTGCCCAAGTAGACATGCCTCCCAGTTATAATAAGCTTTTAGATAGCCTTCACAGAGCACAAATATACCGTGAACATTTTACCCATAGCCGTGTTCGTGGTGAGCGCCGTCCTGTGCAACTGTTCCGCTCTTTAGTGGGCACCAGTCGTCAAATACAATATGTAAGAGAACTCATGCATCAGGTGGCCGATAAGAGCGTCACCGTCTTAATTACCGGCGAAAGTGGAACAGGCAAAGAAGTCGTTGCACGTAACCTGCATTATCATAGCACTCGACGCGATGGTCCATTTGTTCCCGTGAACTGCGGTGCTATTCCAAATGAGTTAATTGAAAGTGAATTGTTTGGTCATGAAAAAGGTGCGTTTACCGGTGCGATTACAACTCGCAGTGGTCGTTTTGAAATGGCAGAAGGTGGCACGCTTTTCTTAGATGAAATTGGTGATTTGCCGCTCAATATGCAAGTTAAGCTTTTACGAGTATTACAAGAACGTACTTATGAACGTGTTGGTGGCACCAAAACATTACAAACCGATGTGCGCATTATAGCAGCAACGCATAAAAACTTAGAAGCGATGGTCGCTGAAGAAACGTTCCGCGAAGATTTGTACTATCGCTTAAATGTTTTCCCAGTTGAAGTCCCGGCTTTGCGCGATCGTCGTGAAGATATTCCATTGTTATTAAATGAATTAATTTCACGTATGGAAAATGAAAAGCGTGGCTCGATTCGCTTTAATAGCGCAGCAATCATGTCGCTATGCCGTCATGACTGGCATGGGAATGTACGTGAATTAGCAAACCTAGTTGAACGTTTAGCAATATTACATCCTTATGGTGTTATTGGTGTACCAGAATTACCGAAAAAATTTCGCCATGTTGACGAAGGTGATGAAGATGAAAGTCGCATGCAAGAACCTGTCATGCTGCCAAGTGAGCCTGGATTAGTCGGGTTGGATACCCCTGCATTGTTACCGGTTAACGGTATCGATTTAAAAGACTACTTGACCAACTTAGAGCGTTCACTTATTCAACAAGCATTAGACGACGCTTGTGGTGTGGTCGCGCGAGCCGCTGAAAAATTGAAAATTCGCCGAACAACCCTGGTTGAAAAAATGCGAAAGTACGGTTTGCAACGTAAAGAAAAAGAGCATGCAGAAGAATTTGACGATTAGAAAAATCCCCATTCATGTTAATAAGCCCGAAAGGGCTTTTTTTATATAAAAAATTTAGGTTTTAATCATAATGTACAATTTATCTTCGTTTTAATATCCCCCTGATGCTAACCCCGCTCCTTATATACTCCGTCATTATAAAAATGTGATGCGGCACGCAAATTGCCATTACCACTATAGAAACCTTAATTAGCCATTTAATTGGCTTCATTAATACGTTTAGGTGTGGAGTATATGGCGTCATACATTGAGAGTCCTCACGAAATACAACCCAAAGAAGGGTTGCGTCAAGCATTTGAATTGTTTAATCAAATGTCTGAGCAACTGACAGATAGCTACAGTAAGTTGGAAAGTCAGGTGCATCTTCTATCGGGAGAGCTTGCGGAAGTCAGCGCTGCTCGCATGAAAGAACTAAAAGAGAAAGAGCGTCTGGCGGATCGTTTACATAGTTTATTGCAATTGCTGCCCGGTGGCGTAGTGGTGTTAGATGGTAATGGTCGAGTGCAAGAAAGCAATCGAGCGGCTCATGCCATGTTGCATCATGATGGTCTACAAGGGCAACTTTGGCGCGATGTCATCAGTCAATATTTTAGGCCACGTGAAGATGATGGGCACGAAGTGTCACTCATTAATGGCCGACGCCTAAGCATACAAACTTCAGGTTTAGAAAATGAACCGGGCCAAATTGTATTAATGACAGACCAGACCGAAACCCGTGATTTACAGGCAAAACTTGCTCGGCATCAACGCTTAATGGCCATGGGTAAGATGGTGGCAAGTTTAGCGCATCAAGTACGCACCCCGCTTTCTGGTGCCATGTTGTATAGCCAGCACTTAGCCAGTAGCGATCTCGATGCAGACACTCGCATAAAATTTTCAAAAAAACTGGGTCGTCAGCTAAAAAATATAGAAGCACAAGTGCGCGACATGCTGATTTTTGCCCGTGGTAGCGCGCCACTTAATAAACTGCTTAAACAAGACGATTTAATTAAGTTGATTTGTGAAGCAAAAAATATACTGCATAAACAATTTCAGGCCGATATCGAAATAAGCAGTGAGTTTTCAGATTGTAAAATTCAATGCCATCAAGAGAGTTTAATTGGTGCCATTCAAAATCTCATTTCAAATGGCATTGAGGCGGCCGAAGAGTACACCTCTCAAGCTAAAATTCGAGTTCATATCACTCGCCAAAAGAACTTTTTGACTATATCGGTTTGTGATAACGGTCCGGGCTTAAAGGCGGGGGAATCAGAAAAAATGACGGAACCTTTCTATACCACAAAAAGTAATGGGACAGGTTTAGGTCTGCCAGTAGTAAATGCCGTAGTGCGTGCGCATTATGGCAAACTTAGTTTTTTCAATCACGATCAAGGTGGCGCATGTTTTGTGATGTCGTTACCCGTTAGCCATCAAGCAGTGAACAAGGAGATGGGCAATGAATCAATTTAAAATGTTAATTGTAGAAGATGATAGTCAACTGCGAGATGCCATTGTTGACACATTGAAATTGCAAAAAATTCAAACATATGAAGCCAATAGTGCGGAAGCGGCCATGCAGTTATTAAAATCACAATCGGTTGATATGATTTTATCGGATATTAGTATGGGTGCATTATCCGGTTTCGATTTACTTAATCATGTGAAGAGCCAATACCCGTCTATTCCTATGGTATTAATGACAGCCTTTGGTGAAGTTGAAAAAGCAGTGCAAGCGATTCAACAAGGTGCAATGGATTACTTAGTTAAACCGTTCGAAGTCAGTGTTCTGGTTGAAACGGTTAATCAATTTCGTCATCAATCCAGTGATGACGCAAAGAGTAACGGCCCAGTAGCACAAGACCCGTCAAGTCGTGCGTTATTAAAACTGGCCAAGCAAGTTGCTGATAGTGAAGCCACCGTATTGATTAGCGGTGAAAGTGGAACCGGTAAAGAAGTACTGGCACGTTATATTCACCAAAACAGTCCGCGTAAGAGTGGTCCCTTTATTGCGATTAACTGTGCGGCAATTCCTGAAAATATGCTTGAGTCAACGTTGTTTGGATATGAAAAAGGGGCGTTTACCGGTGCTTATAATAGTATGCCGGGTAAATTTGAGCAGGCTCAAGGTGGGACGTTATTGCTCGATGAAATCAGTGAAATGGAAGTAGGTCTACAAGCGAAATTATTACGAGTATTGCAAGAGCGAGAAGTAGAGCGCTTGGGAGGGCGTAAAACCATTTCATTGGATGTACGAATTCTTGCGACCACAAACCGAAATTTAATGGAATATGTGAATGAGAAAAAATTCCGTGAAGATTTATATTATCGCTTAAGTGTATTCCCATTGCAGTGGAAGTCATTACGTCAACGCCCTCAAGATTTACTGCCCATAGCAGAACGTCTGTTACATAAACATTGTAAAAAACAAAATAAAACGACGTTGATTTTTGATGAAAGCGCTCAGCAAAAATTAATCCAGCATAACTGGCCTGGTAATGTACGTGAGTTAGACAATGTCATTCAACGAGCGTTAATTATTCAAAGTGGTCACAGTATTACAGCCAGTGACATTGTATTGAATCTCGACACGCAATCTCAGTCATCACCCGTTCAGAGCAGTCCGTTTCAAGGACTTGATATGCCAATATCGGCAGAACCCGCTGCGGTTACACCTGCCGTCGCTGATGGCTTAGGCGATAATTTAAAACAGCGAGAATACACTCTTATTTTAGATGCGCTAAAGCATGAGAAAAATAAAAAAAGAGCCGCTGAAAAACTGGGAATTAGCCCACGAACACTGCGTTATAAAATGGCGCAGATGCGTGAACAAGGCATCGATCTTCAATCAAACTTAATGTTCTAAGCGCAGGTTAATCAGCCGTTAACTTGGCCTGTGTTATGCAATTAACCTATACAAATGGAAAAAATGTCAGGAAGACGTCTAACAAGGACGTCAAGGCAGGGAAGCTGCCAACGGATGGCATTTTTTTGGCAAATACTACAACGAGGTGAATCATGGTTGATAGAGCAGATATAAACAGTGTCCTATCACAACTCCGCCAAGTGCGATCTCAAATACAAGAGCCAAATCGTACTGAGCTATCGGCAGCTGATCGCCTAACAGAAGAGGTCGAAAAACTGCAGAACCAAAGCGCGAATTATCCGAACATTAAGGCAGACCCTAATGTACCGGATTTTCAAACCATGTTTGGTAACGCTATTAATAATGTTAATGAACAACAAATGAAAAGTTCTGAGTTACGTACGCGTTTTGAAAAAGGCGATCCGATGGTGGATTTACCTGAAGTGATGATAGCAGCCCAAAAAGCCAGTGTGTCATTTGATGCCATGAAAGAAGTACGAAATAAACTAGTGGATGCCTACAAAGATATTATGAATATGCCGGTATAGGTATTTTATTTCTTGTTTCACTTACGTTCAATCATAGACAACCGTAGTTAAGGTTAATAATCATGGCCACAGACAACGTACCGGCAGAAGCACAGGAGCACTTCCCTGCAGAGTCTGATTCAGATATCAATGAATCGGCTGAGGGATTTAATGACACATTGCCTGATGCAATGGATGCCAGTGAAATAAACCCAATTATGATGGGGTTCAATAAACTCACTATTGTTCGTCAAGTGGCTTTATTGATTGGTTTTGCTGGATTGTTAGCGCTTGGCATTGGTGTTGTTATTTGGTCACAAGAAACACAATATCGCCCATTGATTAGTAACCTTGAAGAATTCAACGCAAAAGAAATCCTCGCCATTTTAGATCAAACCGGCATCGACTACCGTATCAATCCCACAAGCGGCATTGTAACGGTGCCTGAAACTGATATTCACGAAGCCCGCTTAGCGCTTGCACCGGTACTCGCCGAAGTTGATGACACCGTAGGGTTAGAGTTATTAGATCAAGAGCAGGGTTTAGGTACCAGCCAGTTTATCGAAAGTGCCCGTTATCGCCGAGGTTTAGAAGGGGAATTAGCGCGCACAATTTCCAGTTTACAAAGTGTGCGCAATGCCCGTGTGCATTTGGCAATACCAAAACAATCGGTGTTTGTGCGGGATGATCGAGAACCAAGAGCGTCCGTATTTTTAGAAATCTACGGCGGCAAAGGGCTTAAGCAAGCGCAAGCGGAAGCCATAATAAATTTAGTAGCAGGCAGTATTCCTGAATTGTCTGTAGAGAACGTGACCTTGGTTGATCAGAAAGGCAATTTGCTGAGTAAAGATGATAAAACCACCGAAGACATATTGGCGGCCAAGCAATATGAATTCACGCGTAAACTTGAAGACAATTTAAATCAACGAGTTCAGCGTATCTTAGAGCCTGTTCTTGGGTCTGAAAATTTTCAAGCCGAAGTCAGTGCGGATTTAGATTTCACCGCCGTAGAGCAAACTCAAGAACTCTACAATCCTGATTTAATCGCGCTGCGCAGTGAGCAAACCTTAGATGAAGAAAGTCTAAACAAAGTGGATGGTGGTGTGCCAGGAGCATTATCAAACCAACCACCAGGGGCGGCAGAGGTGCCAGAGGTGGCTAAAGGCGAAGGCGGTGCAAAAGGGCAGCCTATTGAGCGTCGTAGTGAAGCTACTCGTAACTATGAAGTTGATCGTACTTTGAGCCATACTCAGCATCAGGTAGGTAAGGTGCGCCGAATTACGGTATCGGTAGCGGTGAATGATCGAGCGCGTTTGAATCCCCAAACAGGGGTAACAGAAGCGGTCACATGGACGGCAGAAGAGTTATCTCGTTTAGAAATTTTAGTCAAAGATTCAGTGGGTTTTAATGCGGCGCGAGGCGATAGCGTGAGTGTGGTAAACAGTGCCTTTTTAGGTGGGCCGCAAGAGTTGGGCGAGCCCGACTTCTGGCGTCAGCCTTGGTTCTGGGAAATAGTGAAGCAAGTTCTAGCGGGTTTATTCTTGCTGATTGTGATCTTTGGTGTGATTCGTCCGATCGTACGCAATCTTATTGATCGAGGAAAAATTGACGAAAACGCCGAAATTGATGGCGAGCTTGACGAGCTTGGTAATGGGGATGACCTCTTTGGCGATGATAAGGTTACCCTTGCGGGGGCTGATGAGTTCTTATTGCCTGGGGCCAGTGAAGGATTTGAACGTCAGTTAGATGCGCTTAAAGGGCTCATTGCTGAAGACCCAGCAAGGGTAGCGCAAGCATTTAAGAAATGGGTGAATAATGCCGAAGGATGATCAAAAGCCAGCAGAATCAGCAAATGTACCTGCAACGGCACCAAAAGGTGAACTGTCTAGCCTATCTCACAAAGAGCGTGCTGCCATTTTACTAATGAGCCTTGGCGAAAAAGACGCGGCCGAATTATTAAAACATTTAGGCCCAAAAGAAGTGCAATCGGTGGGGGCGACGATGGCCCAACTAAAAGATATTACCCAGTCACAAGTTGAAGGTGTCGTGGCTGAGTTTCTAGATAGCCTGTCTGGGCAAACGGGTTTAGGTTTAGGCGCCGACGAATACATTCGTAACATGCTGACACAAGCTTTGGGTTCGGATAAAGCGGGCGGTCTGATTGATCGAATTTTATTAGGTGGTAACACCACGGGTCTTGATACTTTAAAGTGGATGGAAAGCCGAGCAGTAGCTGACATTATTCGTCACGAGCACCCACAAATTCAGGCCATTGTCATTGCGTATTTAGAAAGTGATCAAGCCGCTGAAATTTTATATAACTTTGATGAAAAAGTACGGCTCGACATCATGATGCGAGTAGCATCTTTGCAAGCAGTGCAACCCGCTGCATTGCAAGAACTGAACGATATTCTTGAAAAACAATTCTCAGGGAATCAAGGTCAGCAAACGACCGCAATGGGTGGTGTGAAAGTGTCGGCCGGTATTATTAACAACTTTGATAGCACCTTGAGTGGCGAATTATTAGATCAAATTAAAGAAGTAGACGAAGAACTTGGTGTGCAAATACAAGATCTTATGTTTGTGTTTGAGAATCTTAACGAAGTGGACGATCGAGGCATTCAAGTCTTGTTGCGAGAAGTGTCGGGTGATCTGCTCACGGTCGCACTTAAAGGCGCGGATGAAGATCTTAAAGAGAAAATATTCCGCAATATGTCGAAGCGAGCGGCCGAACTTTTACGTGATGATTTAGAAGCGAAAGGACCGGTTAAATTAAGTGAAGTAGAAGGTGCGCAAAAAGAAATACTTGCCATTGCTAGGCGCATGGCCGACGCAGGGGAAATTGTATTAGGCGGTGCCGGTGGCGAGCAAATGCTGTAGCACATGTTTAATTTTAAACTTGTATTCATACGCAACCGATTTTTAGAGTGCAGTAATTATGACTGAACGCCGAGAGCGTATACCCGCTGCCGAAGTAAAAGAGTCTAAACGCTGGAATCTTCCGTATTGGACAGAGCCTAAACATCTTGTGCATAGTGAAGAGCATGCCGAAGACGATGAGGTATTGGTCGAAGATGAAGAAATTGAAGTCGAACCATTAACGGCAGAACAATTAGAATTGATTCGTCAAGAAGCCTTTAATGAAGGCCTTGAACAGGGACTTGTTGAAGGTCGCCAAAAAGGTGAAAAATTAGGCTATGAAGCAGGGCATCTTGAGGGCTTAGAAAAAGGACAAATTGAAGGTCGTACATTGGGGTACGACAGTGGTTTTGAAAAAGGTGAAAAAAAAGCATTAGAAAAAGGCACGCAAGAACAAGCAAAAAACACAAACCACTTTAAATCGATTTTATCCGCTATTCATCAATATTTAATCAATCAAAGGCAAGAGATGTCAGACAATATTCCTGACATCGTTTTGGCTATCTCTAAGGCTGTGGTTACTCAAGAATTAAGTCAAGGCAGTGAGCATATTGTCTCATTGGTTCAGCAGGCTGTGGAATCATTGCCGTTAGACAGTGGTAACTTGAGAATTGATGTGAATCCATTGGACTTACCCTTTATTGAAGCGGCTATCGAACAAGGTGAGTTTGAAGGTGAGGCTCATGCTTCTGAAAAAATAGACGCAGGGGGTTGTCGAATACACACGCGTTATAGTGCCGTTAATTTTACGTTAAGTGAACGCTGGCAGACGATTGAAAAGCAATATCGACGTCAGTTGCAATTGTCTCAAGATGAAGATGAAGACGAAGATGATGAATTTAATGTTATGACGATGAGTGAAGAACTAGAGCGTGAGCAGCAACGCCAAGATGCGATTGAAAGCGAATCAGATCAACAGGAATTAGATGAGATTGAAACGGCTGAATCAACAGGCGTGGGTACAAATGTTGACAGCAGCAACGAGTCAGTCGAAACACCAGAGCAAATCGATTCAAGTAACAGCACTTTAGCAAGTAAAGACAATACAGCCAGTGAAGAAAGCCAAGAAAGCCAAGAAAGTGAAAACCAAGAAACAGAAGCATCGCAAGACACGGTTTCAGACCTAACACCAGATGCAAAACAGGCCGAAGATGAAGAGCAAGCATCGCCATCATCTGAAGAAAAAAATGACGTAAATAAAGATATGGGCCAGCCACCTAACCAAGAAGATGATCATGAGTCTTAAATCAATACGCTGGTTAAAAGAGCACGGTGAATACCAATGCCAACCTTTGGTGTCAGGTCAGCTCACCCGCATGGTCGGCTTAACCATGGAGGCCGTGGGCTGTAAAGTCAAAGTAGGTGATCGTTGTTGGGTTGAGCAAGGGCGAGATCATATCGAAGCCGAAGTGGTGGGCTTTGACCGTGATCGATTTTTCTTAATGCCCATCGAACCCGTACAGGGGTTATCACCGGGTGCGAAAGTGACGCCTATTTTAGATGGCGATCAAATTCCGGCAGGCTACGGTTTATTAGGTCGTGTTTTAAATGGCGCGGGTCAGCCTTTAGATGGGTTAGGTGACATAGTCAGTAATGAATTTATTAGTCTTGAAGGCAAAATAATAAACCCCATGAAGCGCGCGCCCATTCGCGAAACAATGGACGTTGGCATCCGGGCGATTAATGCATTGTTAACCGTTGGCAGGGGTCAGCGCATGGGGTTATTTGCAGGCTCTGGTGTTGGAAAAAGTGTGCTGCTGGGGATGATGACACGTTTTACATCGGCCGATATTGTTGTAGTTGGCTTGGTAGGTGAGCGTGGTCGTGAAGTACAAGAATTTATTCAAGATATATTAGGTGAAGAAGGTTTGAAAAGGGCGGTGGTGGTGGCAAGCCCAGCCGACGATAGCCCAATTATGCGCATGCGCGCAGCGTCTTTAAGCACCGCCATTGCCGAATATTTTCGTGATGAAGGCAAAGATGTTTTATTACTCATGGATAGCCTTACCCGTTACGGCCAAGCGCAGCGGGAAATTGCACTAGCGGTGGGTGAACCACCTGCAACAAAAGGGTATCCGCCATCGGTGTTTGCCAAAATTCCTAAATTAGTTGAGCGTACGGGGAATGGCCCACCAGGAGGTGGCTCCATCACCGCGTTTTATACCGTACTGACCGAAGGGGATGATCTACAAGACCCTATCGCGGATTCGGCGCGGGCAATATTAGATGGCCATGTTGTATTAAGTCGCCGTCTAGCCGAAGAAGGGCAGTATCCCGCCATTGATATCGAAGCGTCAATTAGTCGGGCTATGCCACAAATTGTGGAGAGCGCAACACTCAAGTCAGCGCAAAAATTTAAATACTTATATAGTTTGTATCAACAAAATAAAGATTTAATCAGTGTAGGTGCGTACAACCCTGGCAGCAATCCAGAGCTGGATTTAGCGGTGCGCTTAAACCCAGTCATGAAAGCCTATCTTGCTCAAGATTTAAACCAAGCCATTTCAATTAATGAAAGTATGGAGGGATTAAATATGATATTAAACGAAGCCCTTGGTCGTCGCCAAGAGCCACAAGGTCAAGCTGATTCGCCATGAGCACAGAGCGAGCAAAACGCATAAAACCCCTCGTCCAAATTGCCCAAAATGCGGTGAATGAAGCATTAACCTATATCGGTGCTTTACAACAAAAACTCAATAGTGAACAAGAAAAAAGCAATACATTGCTTGGTTATCAGCAAGACTATCGAGAAAATTTTCAAACCCAAGCCAGCATAAAAGTATCGGGGTTGCAGATACAACAATTCGAATCTTTCATGCATCAAATTAGTGATGCGATCGCCCAGCAAAATAACCACATCTATCAAGTTAAAGAACAGCTTGCTAAAGCCCAGTCCATTTATCAGACGCTTAATCAAAAATTGAAGAGTTATGAAAAGTTAGAAACTCGACTGAATGAGCAGGCTATAGCGTCAGAAAACCAACAGTTACAAAAATTTTTAGATGATATTGGTGCACAACTACATCGTCTTCATAGCTCGTAATTATTAATAAAAAAAAATTAATTAAACCCCGACGAATTCTTGTAATAACGTCTAACATTATGAGTAGATGAATTAAGGGCTGTAAAAAATGGATATGGACAAAATCGACTTAGGTACTCGCTGTACCATAGTTAAGGCAGAGGAGCTGCATGGGCAAATGGAAGGCTTGATTCAATCTGGCAATGATATTGAGATCCAATCAACTAGTGTTGAGCAAATAGACACATCCGTATTACAACTTCTGTTTAGTTTTCATCAGGCTCTCGCGAAAGATAACCGCAAGCTCACATGGCCCAATCCATCCGAGCAAGTTGTATCAACCGCTAAATTATTAGGTATTGATGAATATATCGGATTGAGTGGAAATTAAAGAGGGAGGCCAAATTATGGCAAAAATACTAGCAGTTGATGATTCAGCCTCCATGCGTCAAATGGTGAGCTTCACATTAAAAGGCGCAGGCCACGATGTGTTAGAAGCATGCGATGGGGTTGAGGCACTAAATCTCGCAAATCAACAAGGCGTTGATCTTGTGCTCAGTGATGTGAATATGCCAAATATGGATGGCATTGAACTGTGCCGAAATCTAAGACAACTCCCAAGCTATAAATTTACTCCCATACTCATGCTGACGACCGAGTCAGCAGGGGATAAAAAGCTAGAAGGTAAAAGCGCAGGGGCCACAGGCTGGATTGTAAAACCATTCAACCCTGAACAATTACTATCTACCATAAAGAAAGTACTGGGGTAACGTTATGAGTGTTGATCTTAGCCAATTTCATCAAGTCTTTTATGAAGAGAGTTATGAAGGCTTAGACGCGATGGAACAAGGCCTGCTCGAATTAGACTTGCAGGAACCAGACGCTGAGGTCATCAACACCATATTTCGTGCCGCGCATTCAATGAAAGGCGGTGCCGGTACATTTGGTTTTACCCAAGTAGCCGATTTTACTCATGTATTAGAAACACTACTTGATCAGGTTCGCAGTGGACAGCGTGGAATGAGTCACGCGATCCAAAATTTGTTATTACAAAGTGTTGATTGTATTCGTGAGTTATTACAAGGCTTGCAATCCGGTAGTGAGCCTGATTTAACGGAAAGCAAAAATCTAAAATCACAATTTGAAGCGATACTCAATGGAGACGTTTCAGTTGAGCAAGAAAATTCATCTGATGAGCCACCTGCGACGCCACCAGTAAATATTGAATCCAATGAGCCTTCACCGACAGGTGGTTGGCATATTCGTTTTATTCCAGAATTAGAAATTTTACAAACGGGTAATGAGCCTACGCGTATGTTTCGTCAGCTGGCTGAACTATGTGATAACCAGATGCAAGTGACCTTAGATGCAGATCGCTTACCTGAATTTATTAGTCTAGATCCAGAAAAGTGTTATTTAGCGTGGGATATTCGGATTGAAAAACCCATAGAGAAATCAGATATTGAAGAAGTATTTGAATGGGTATTGGACGATGCTGAAATAATAATTACTGAATTACCGGGTAGTGTTAATGTTTCAGGCAGTACCATTAGCGAGATGCATGTAATAACCGATAACGCCTTGCACGTTAATAATAACGTAGCGGTTGAACATGAAATTGATGAGCCTGAAAATAATAAATCACTCCCAGAACAACAGGTTGCAGAAAAAGAGAAACCACTCGTCGCGCCAGTTATTAATAAAGCACCAGAAACCGCAAAATCAAAATCGCCCGTAAAAACACAAGAAAGTTCATCTATACGGGTAAGCATTGATAAAGTCGATAGTTTAATCAATATGGTTGGTGAGCTTGTTATTACTCAATCTATGTTAGGTCAGTTAGGTCAAAATTTTGATATAACCCGAGTGCAGCGTTTACAAGAAGGCTTGGCTCAGCTTGAACATAACACCCGCGAACTACAAGAAAGCGTGATGAAGATTCGCATGATGCCGATAAGTTTTGTATTCAGTCGTTTTCCTAGATTGGTACGAGACGTCAGTATTTCCCTTGATAAAAAAATTGAATTAGTCATGTCTGGCGAAAATACCGAACTTGATAAAACAGTAATGGAAAAAATAGGTGACCCAATGGTGCACCTTATTCGAAACTCCATTGATCACGGTATTGAATTACCAGCAATACGCGTAGCGGCTGGTAAACCAGAAACGGGTACGGTCAAACTCGATGCATATCATCAAAGCGGCAATATAGTGATTGAAATTAAAGATGATGGTGCCGGTTTAAATACCGATCGAATACTCGAAAAAGCCATTGAAAAGGGTTTGGTATTAGAAGGCGCGAATTTAAGCCAGGACCAAATATTTGATCTTATTTTTCAACCTGGGTTTTCGACTGCTGATGTTGTGAGTGATTTGTCCGGTCGTGGTGTAGGGATGGATGTCGTGCGTAGAAATATAGCGGCACTTAATGGCTCTATTGATGTTAGTTCAGAGCGAGGGAAGGGCTCACGATTTGTTATTCGTCTACCTCTAACATTGGCGATTTTAGATGGTCAGTTGGTGAAGGTTGGCAAGGAAATTTATATATTCCCATTAGTGAGCATTGTTGAATCTATTCAATTAGACGATAGGGCGATAAACCATGTAGGTGGGCACAGTGATGTATTACAACTACGAGATGAGTACGTACCTATTCTTGAATTAGATAGCGTATTTAATATCGAAAAAGAAAAGAAACCAATAGAAGACAGTATCATTGTTGTTGTGGAAACAGATGGTGAAAAAATGGGTGTGCTGGTCGATGAGTTATTAGGGCAACAGCAAGTCGTCATAAAAAGTCTCGAAGAGAACTATAAGCGTGTAGATGGTATTTCAGGTGCAACCATATTAGGCGATGGTACCGTTGCACTCATCGTGGATATTAGCAGTTTGTCAAAAATGAGTGGGACATCATCAAAGATTATTGATGGTAGCCATAAAGCCGCATAGTGGAAAGCCGATCATATGACTGCAACTAATGAGATGGAAAAACAAGATCAGCGTGCTGGATTCGAAGATGGGGTTCTGACCGAACAATATTTAACGTTCATTATGGCAGATGAAGAATATGGGGTTGATATACTGGCGGTCCAAGAAATTCGAGGCTGGGAGTCAGCGACACCCATACCCAATAGTCCAAAGTATTTAAAAGGTGTCATTAATTTACGCGGCACCATTGTTCCTATCATGGATTTGCGTTTGAGATTTGATTTGTCGAAAGTGGAATACGGAGATGAAACCGTTGTAATTGTACTAAAAATATTCACAGCCAGTGGCACACGCACCATGGGAATTATTGTCGATGCCATTAGTGATGTATATGACGTGCCTATTGGTGAGGAAAAAAATAAAGGTTTAGGTGATAACCAAAACTCAAATTTTATAAAGGGATTAGTTACCGTGAATAAAAACATGGTGATTCTATTAGAACTCGAAAATCTTTTAACGATTGATGATTAGGTGGGTGTAAAATGGATAGCTTGAGCCGGATGAGTATACAGTACAAATTTCTAGTGCCTTGGATATTGCCTCTTATTGGATTGATATATGCTTTTATTTCAATACCTCAACAGCAAGCAGGCGCTGCTCTTATTGTGCTTAGTTTGCTGTGTGGTGCGGGATTAATTGCGCATTGGATGCAAGCTCACAAAATTTTAACGGTTTTAGCGCTGGCAACTCGCAGTGCGAATACAACCGCAAACGGTGATTATAGTTATGAGCCAAGCGTAAAGGGTCAAGATGAATTAGCCAAGTTAATATATACCATGGTTAACTTACGCAATAGCGTAAAATCATTGGTACCTAGTGATACTAATAAAGCGAGAGAGAATGCTGAGAAGGTCGTTGCCATTGACAAAGTACAAGCCGTTATCGAATTTAATATGGATGGCACTATTATAGAGGCAAATAATAATTTCTTAAGTGTACTTGGGTATTCTTTAGATGAAATTAAAGGTAAACACCATAGTATTTTTGTAGAGCCTGAATACAAAGTAAGTAACGAATATAAAGAATTTTGGCATAGATTGAATAATGGTGAATTTGAATCTGAAGAATATAAACGTCTAGGCAAGGGCGGAAAAGAAGTTTGGATTCAAGCCTCTTATAATCCTATTATAGGTGAAGATGGTAAACCATATAAAGTAATTAAATTTGCCACAGATGTAACAGCGCAAAAAATTGATAATATCTCAAATTCTAGAATTAAATTAGCATTAAATTCCTGTGCAGAGTCATGTTTAATGGTCGCGGATGAAAATTATAATCTTGTTTATACCAATAAAGGTGTAAAGGATATGTTTGTTGCAGCCGAGTCTGATATTAAAAAAAGCATACCTAGTTTTTCTTCAAGTAATGTACTGAATCAAAATATAGATATTTTCCATAAAGACCCAGGTTATCAGCGATCTATGCTTGATAAGCTAACAAGTACACATAAAGCCCGATTGAAATTAGGTGACCGTACTTTTTCTTTGATCGTGAATCCAATCTTTAATGAAGCTAAAGCGCGTATTGGTACGGTGGTAGAGTGGGCTGATATGACCGAGAAGTTAGCCTTCGAAGAAGAGCAGAAGCGAATTTCGGATGAAAACTCACGTGTTCGTTTAGCTCTTGATGCTTGTACGTCTAACACAATGATTGCAGACAATGATCAAAATGTTATTTACCTAAACGAGGCTGTGGGAAGTATGTTACGTACAGCTGAAACAGATGTACGCAAAGATTTACCTAATTTCTCTGCGAATCAAGTACTTGGTAGCAATATCGATATTTTCCATAAAAATCCAGCGCATCAAAGACAAATGTTATCGGCACTTAAATCGACCTATCGCACACAGATAGAAGTCGGCGGCCGCACTTTTTCACTTATTGCGAATCCTATCGTAAGTGCGGACGGTGATCGTTTAGGTACAGTGGTTGAATGGAATGATCGTACTGAAGAAGTAGTAGTAGAGCGTGAAGTCGATAATATTATTGCATCGGCCGGTAAAGGCGAATTAAGTTTGCGTGCCACAATTGACGATAAGAGTGGTTTCTTTAAAAATTTATGCATGGGGCTTAATAGTCTAATGACCATTTCTGAAAACGTTATTAATGATACGGCTCGAGTATTGGATGCAATGGCACATGGTAAACTAGATGAGCGTATAGAAGCGGACTATGAAGGTATTTTTGGTAAATTAAAACAAGACGCGAATGATACCGGAGACAGATTGACGGATGTCATTGGCCGCATACGTGAATCCGCTAATACGGTTAGTACAGGCTCTACCGAGATTGCCCAAGGCAATACAGATTTAAGCCAACGCACCGAAGAGCAAGCATCAAGTCTCGAAGAAACCGCGTCTAGTATGGAAGAAATGACCAGTTCGGTTCGTCAAACCAGTGAGAACGCATCCCATGCCAATAACCTTGCTGCTAATGCCCAAGAGAAAGCGCAAAAAGGTGGTGAAGTGGTTAGCAAAGCGGTTGGCGCGATGGAAGAAATCAACACCTCTAGTAAAAAAATTGCAGATATCATTGGTGTGATTGATGAAATTGCTTTCCAAACAAACTTATTGGCCTTAAACGCGGCGGTTGAAGCAGCTCGCGCAGGCGAGCAAGGCAAGGGCTTTGCGGTGGTTGCTGGTGAAGTGAGAAACCTGGCACAACGCAGTGCGGGTGCGGCAAAAGAAATTAAAGACTTAATTCGCGATAGTGTTGAAAAAGTGGATAACGGTACCGATCTTGTTAATAAATCAGGTCAAACATTGGCTGAGATTGTAGATGCCGTTGAAAAAGTGAATACCATGATTAAAGAAATCAGTTCTGCATCAGAGGAACAAGCCAGTGGTATCGAGCAAGTTAATAAAGCCATTAGCCAAATGGACGAAATGACGCAGCAGAATGCTGCATTAGTAGAAGAAGCATCGGCTGCCAGCGAAACCATGACCGAGCAAGCCAAAAATATGCTCGACCTAGTTGGTTTCTTTAAGGTTGCATCCGGTTCCGATGTTCATAATCCCATGGGGCATCAACCTGCCATGATGAGCCATAGCTCACCTAAACCTTCTCAGGCAAAACCTAGTGCATCTTCAACTAATAGCCATAAGCCGTCTACTGCAAGTCGACCAGTGGTCAAAGATGATGACGATGATTGGCAAGAATTTTAGAGAAGTAATGAATTATGGATTTCTCGGGTAAGGAATTCCCAATGGCTGATGAGGATTTTAAACGCCTCTCAGGCATGGCTTACGATATCAGTGGTATTGTATTGGGAGACCAAAAAAAAGAACTAGTCTATAGTCGTATTTCAAGACGCATTAGAAAACTAGGTCTTAAAAACTTCGCTCAGTATTGCCAACATTTAGAAGCTAACCATACTTCTGAAGTGAATGAATTCGTCAATTCAATTACAACGAATTTAACTTCGTTCTTTCGTGAATCCCATCATTTTGAATATTTAGCAAAAGAAATCATTCCACAATGGAAAAAACAAAATAAGTCGACGCCGATTCGTATTTGGTCATCGGCGTGCTCTACAGGGCCTGAGCCTTATAGTATTGCGATTACACTTCATAAAAATATGATGGTAAAACAGCATAATATTAAGATATTGGCCACGGATTTAGACAGTGATGTTTTAAAAAAAGGCCGCGAAGGCATTTATCCGCTTACTGAAATTGAGCAGTTACCTAAAGACTATCTTTCTTGTTTTCAGCAAAACGCAAATACCGGTATGGGAATCGTGAAACCTGATATCAAGGAAATGATTCAATTTAATCGCTTGAATTTACTTGGGCCTTGGCCCATGAATGCAAAATTTGACGTCATATTCTGCCGAAATGTGGTTATTTATTTTAATAAAGAAACCCAAAAAGAGTTATTTGAGCGATTAGCCGATCAGCTTCACGATGGTGGTCATTTGTTTATAGGTCATAGTGAAACATTGCATGGTATGACTTCTCGATTCGAGTCTAAGGGCCGAACAATCTATAAAAAGATACGGTGATTGAATGGCACATAGTCCACTGAATCAGCCCCCTGCTGAAAAAGGCTTCGAACATGTAAATCGCTATTTTGATCCCAAACTTAATGTTTGGTGTGCAAAAATATTACCCGGCGAATTCTATGTGACAACCCATGGTGAGATGATTGGTACTGTATTAGGTTCATGCATTAGTGCTTGTGTACGCGACGTATCATTGGGCATAGGTGGCATGAATCATTTTATGCTTCCTATTCAGAACGAACATAGTTCCGCCCAGTGGGGAAGTGATGCCAATACATCCGAGACTCGATATGGAAACTGGGCCATGGAGTATCTATTGAATACACTTTATAAGCTTGGCTGTTCGAAACGTAATTTAGAAATTAAATTATTTGGTGGCGGGCAAGTACTGGCCAGTATGACCGATGTTGGCCAGCGTAACATTCTGTTTGCATACGATTTTTTACGAAAAGAAGGCATTAATGTAAAAGCAGCTGATGTGGGTGATGTGTTTTCTAGAAAGATTCTTTACTTTCCAGATACGGGTTGTGTGAAAGTAAGGCGTATAACGACCACTACGAATGAAACTATTATTGAACGTGAAAAGGGTTACCTAGATTCTATCAGGCAGCATAAAGATGACTCTGATATTGAATTATTTGATTAAAAGGGTGGGTCATGATTAAAGTACTGATCGTAGATGATTCAATCTTAATACGAAAAGTTTTAACTGAAATATTATCCGGTGAAAAAAATATTGAGGTTGTAGGTACGGCAGCTGATCCTTATATTGCTCGGGACAAAATTAAGACTTTAAAACCGGATGTGATTACGCTTGATATCGAAATGCCAAAAATGGACGGCATTACTTTTCTACGTAATTTAATGCGTCTGCATCCTTTACCTGTGGTCATGATATCAACGCTCACTCAAAAAGGCGCACCTGCAACGCTAGAGGCGTTAGAAATTGGCGCGGTTGACTACATTGGTAAGCCTAGTGCCGATAAACCAGAATTACTCATTGAATACGCTCAACAGATAATTGAAAAAGTAAAAATGGCATCCGTTGCAAATATCAGCCGGTTAGAGATTCAAGCAAATAGGCAGGCTGAACCTGTTATTAAACCGATTAAAAAACAAGGCTTGAATCGAGATGCCTTAATCGTCATTGGTGCGTCAACAGGTGGCACAGAAGCCATTCGGGAGCTGCTCACCATGCTGCCTATTGATACGCCACCAATCGTCATTACACAGCATATTCCTCCGGTATTTAGCACATCATTTGCTAAGCGTATCAATGGCATTCTTCAACAGGAAGTTAGTGAGGCGCAAGACGGTGATAAAATCATGCCTGGACATATTTATATTGCACCGGGTGATAAGCAATTTGAAGTGATGCAAAAAGGCGGTCACTTTTACTGCAAGGTGTATGACGGTGAGCGAGTTAACTTACATAAACCTTCTGTTGAGGTATTGTTTGATTCAATCGCCCGTAACCCTCAGTTAGCTAAGCGTTCTATTGGTATAATGCTAACGGGAATGGGGTCTGACGGTGCAGCAGCTATGTTACGTATGAAACATGCGGGATCGTACAACGTTGTGCAAGATAAAGAGAGTTCAGTGGTATGGGGGATGCCCGGCTCGGCAGTTGACTTAGGGGCTGAAAATGTCATATTGCCCTTAAACCATATAGCGGCACATATCGTTAAACGCTTAAAGCAATGAATTAAACATTTAATTTAAACAACTTTATTTTTTTCAACTATGCTCAATTAAAGCAGTAAAACAATGCCAAGGAAATTAAGAGGTTTGACATGCCAATAAATACTTCAGTTAAAGGTGATGAGCTAACCATCACTGTAGAAGGACGATTTGACTTTAGTGCCCATCAGGAATTTCGTGATGCTTATGAAGAGGCGGATACGGGGGTGAATAAGTATGTAATAGATATGTCCAGAGCGACTTATTTAGACAGTTCTGCCTTGGGCATGTTACTGCTATTACGCGACCATGCTGGTGGCGAGAGTGCCAATGTTCGAATAAGTCGTTGTAATTCCGATGTCAAAAAGATACTAACGATTTCGAACTTTGAGCAACTGTTTACCATCGATTGAACGTAGGATCTGAGGTCAGTTATGGATGAAAGACCACTTCAGGTATTGGTGGCAGATGATAATAAATCTGACAGAATGATTCTGTGTGCCATTGTTAAACAAATGGGACTCACTGTTTGTGAAGCAGCAGATGGCAATGAAGCCATTGAGCAATACCTAGAGAAAAAACCTGACATTATTTTACTTGATGTCATTATGCCCAACCTAAATGGGCAGCAAGCGGCTAAGGAAATCAAGACGTTAGCCGGCGAAGATATGATTCCTATTATCTTTCTTACATCGTTACAAGAGGCATCTGATTTAGCGGCATGCCTTGAAAGTGGCGGTGATGATTTCATCTCTAAACCCTATAATAAAGTCATCTTAAAAGCCAAAATTAATGCGTTTAGTCGCATGCTTAAAATGCATAATATTTTGCAGGCGCAACGTGATGTTATTCGTGAAAATAATGAGCACATGCGCCATGAGCAACAAGTTGCCCGTGCAGTGTATGACAACGTGGCGCACAGTGGTTGTTTAGACCTTCCCAATATCAAATATTTACTTTCCCCATTTTCAATTTTCAACGGTGATGTTTTACTCGCCGCCAGAAAGCCCTCTGGCAGTATTCATATATTATTAGGTGATTTTACCGGACATGGTTTACCAGCGGCTATTGGTGCGATGCCTCTCGCCGAGATTTTTTATGGTATGACCGCAAAAGGCTTTTTGATGGCCGATATTCTTCGAGAGATGAATAGTAAACTAAAAAATATTTTACCGGTTGGTTACTTTTGTTGTACCTGCATGGCAACGCTTAGTTTTAGACGTAAAGAGCTTGAAATATGGATGGGCGGCCTACCCGATTTTGCATTATACCGTCATAAAACAGGTATAGCTGAGCATATTAAATCTAATCATTTACCCTTGGGTGTGCTTTCTCCACAGGCGTTTGATGCTGAAACTCAATCGGTTGCATTTTTACCCGGTGATAAGTTCTATATGTGGTCTGATGGTATTATCGAAGCCCGTAATTCTGAAGGTGAATTGTTTGGTGAAGAGCGATTATTTTCAACGTTTACACATACAGATCACACACTTTATTTTGAAAATATTTTGAAAGAGGTTAATGAATTCGTAGGTGAAATTGGTCGCGATGATGATACGACGTTATTAGAGTTATCGATGGTAGATGAATCAGAAATCGGCAAGGTTGATATCGATTTATCCAGTGGCGCGATTACCGGACCTACCGATTGGAGTATGTCCTATACCCTTAGAGACGAGACCCTAAAAACATTTAACCCATTACCAGTGATGCTTAATATACTAAATGATGTACCCGCACTGCGTCGTATGAGCGGTCAGCTTTACACATTGATGGCTGAATTATTTTCTAATGCTTTTGAACATGGTGTTTTGAATTTAAGTTCAGAATTAAAGAAAACCGCAGATGGGTTTGCAGAGTATTATAAACAGCGTATGCAAGCGATGGCGTCTTTAGAGCATGCGTTTGTTCGATTTAAATTCGATCTTAGCCCTATCCCTAACGGGGGGAAGTTAACCATTATTGTAGAAGATAGTGGTGATGGCTTTGAATACGACAATAATAACTTTAATTTTAAGCCCGATGAAAATATCGCTTACTCAGGCAGGGGGATTCCCTTGATTTATAGTTTGTGTGATAGTCTTACTTACCTTGATAAAGGCAATAAAGTTAAGGTTTGTCTATCGTGGCAAACGCAACCTGAGGAGTAAGTACCATGTCACATCTGAATATGGCGCAAATACTAGAATTAAAAGAACTTATGGAAGATAGCTTCAGCGATCTTATTCAGACTTATATTCAAGATAGTGACATTAAGTTAAATGCGTTAAAAGTGGCGGTTAATTCAACCGATAGCCATGAAGCAGCTGAACTTGCTCATAGCCTAAAAGGTTCCAGTGCCAATATTTGTGCTGAGTCTTTATCAGCCCTTTTTCAAACGGTAGAAAATGCCGGCCGCGCCCAAGATTTACATCATATTCCTCAAGTTATTGAACAAATTGAACAAGAGTTTTTGTTGGTTAAAACGCAATTACAGCAATTATAATAATTTTCTAAACTTGGCCTAAGCATTGCAAATTCTTAGTATCTAGAATTGTTTGGGTATCGTCATGCCAGTATCACCTTTATTTACGCTTATATCCCCAGTTACTCAAAGTGCTAACAATAGCCCGCTATCTCAGCCTTTAACGACTAAAACAGGGGTTTTAACCCCAGTTTCGGCCGCGGACTCGACGTCATCTGATCTGAATCAAGGTGAAGGCGGGTTAAGCTTTTTTGAACAACTACAAGCGGCAAGCGATCTTTCTAGTTTGCCAGCAGGGCAAGAGTTTGCCGCTTATCTGCCACCTACCCCTGCTCTTGCAGATAACCAGTTAGCTCAGCTTGATAGTGACTTCATTGGGCCGCTAGCATTAACAAATCAGCCAGAAACAAACGCAGAAAGTGAAGGTGTTTTATACGGACAAAGTATTCAGCCTATTAACACCCCAATCTCCGATGTAGATGAACCGCAAGGTCTGCAATATTTAGAAAGCTTACGTCGAGCGCAGCCTCATGTGCAGCCTAAAATAGCGGATAATGTAGACGGTGAAGAATTGGCGTCTATAAAAATGGAAGGAGCATTAACCGATCAAGATACTCAGGTTAAATTGGCGCAATCTGATTTAACCCTGCGCCAATCTATGCAACAACGCACACAGGGAGAAATGATTCAGCCATTAGATCCGAATCAACAAGGTGTTAATCCGTTAATGGGAACAAGCGCGCAGAATAATAAAATGATCAACCTTGATGAACTTGGTATGGAGCCGGTAATAGATGAATCCAGTTTAGATGGCATCGACCTAGACAGCACATCGATTCATGAACAACCCAAAACATTGAGTATGTTAAAAGAAGCCACCGCGACAGCGAGCCCTCAAACCCAAGATCCGGCATTGATGCAAGAAGTAAAAATGAATACGGCTGATGCGGCGACAGGTGTTTTAAAAGATTCTCAATCGTTTAAATCAATGGCGCTGGATCAAACGGATACGGCAAAAACACAACCACAAGAAAAACGGCTTTCTACGTTTAATAAATTGGATGTTCCGCCTCAGCATCCACAATGGAATGATCAAGTGGCCAAGCGTATTAGCATCATGGCCAGTGAAGGCATTCAGAATGCTCGCATACAATTGGACCCACCAGAGCTTGGCTCACTGGAAGTAAAAATAAAAGTTCAAAATGATCAAGTGAGCGTGGCGTTTGGGAGTAATAACCAAATGGTACGTGATGCTTTAGAGGGGCAGTCACCCAGACTACGGGAACTGTTAGAGCAGCAAGGCATTAACCTTGCGGATGTGAATGTATCGGAGCAAGGCCGCCAGCAAGAGCAAGAACATTCGCAGGGGACAGCGAGCGGTGATGGCAACATCGATGGTGAATTTTCAGATACAGATTTATCCAATCAATCAGAGGGAATATCGTTAGAGAGTGATTCTTTAGTGGACTACTTCGCTTAACACTTATCCACATGCTTTTACCTTGTCATCAGCCTTGATGGCAAGGCTCTTCTGTTGTTCTTGTCTACACTTATTTAAATACCCTATTCAAATGGCGTAACCGACCTAAATGGTTTGTCATGTTCGTGGCATAGGGCTTGCAGATTTTAATTAAGCATCAAAAAGGTGACGTATGGCTAACGAAAAAGAATTGCAATTGGATCCAGTAGCGGAACCAAAAAGCAATAAAAAAATGATCATCATTATTGTGGCTGCTGTATTGGTTGTGGGTATTGGTGTGGCAGCGGCACTATTGTTAATGGGTGGTGACGATAAACCAATAGAAGAGGCACCCGCTGAAGCGGTAGAAGAAGTAGCTGTAGCCCCTTCGGCAGGCCCGGCGATTTATATTAAATTGAAACCTGAATTTATCGTGAACTATCAAGTGGGCTCTCGTCAGCGATATTTACAAATTTATATGGAAGCCATGACGCGAGACCCAGGCACAGCAGACGCATTAGAAATGCACAGCCCAATGATTCGTAGCTCTATTATTTCGTTATTGAGTCAGCAAGATTATGAATACCTGCGCACAGCAGAAGGCAGAGCGGGTGTACGCATCAAACTGCAAGAAGAAATTCAACGAATTGTCACGCAAGAAACAGGAATAGAAGGCGGCTTAGAGCAAATTCTATTTACTAATTATGTCATGCAGTAATGTGTGATATAGCAACCACTCGATGGTTTTAGAGGATCGTTGACCCGTGCAAGATCTGTTAAGTCAAGACGAAATTGATGCCCTGTTACATGGGGTTGATGACGGCGACATAGAAGCGGATGATCCTGGTGATGGCGAAGGGGTCAAATCGTATGACCTTTCCAGTCAAGATCGAATCGTTCGTGGGCGAATGCCCACGCTGGAAATGATCAACGAACGTTTCGCTCGTTATACTCGTATCAGTATGTTTAATTTTTTACGCCGCAGTGCTGACGTTGCCAGCGGTGGCATACAAATCATGAAGTTTGGTGAATATATTCACACGCTTTATGTGCCCACCTCATTAAATATGGTGAAGATGCGCCCTTTAAGAGGCACCGCACTCTTTATTCTTGACGCTAAATTAGTCTTTAAATTAGTGGATAATTTTTTTGGCGGTGATGGCCGTCACGCCAAAATCGAAGGTCGAGAATTTACCCCAACCGAATTGCGAGTCGTGCAATTAATATTAAGCCAAGTGTTTAAAGACATGAAAGAAGCTTGGCATGCTGTCTTACCGCTAGAGTTTGAATATTACGGCAGCGAAGTAAACCCTGCTATGGCAAATATAGTGAGCCCTAGTGAAGTCGTGGTGGTGAGTTCATTTCATATTGAACTTGATGGTGGCGGTGGTGACCTCCATATGGCGTTGCCTTATTCAATGATTGAACCCATTCGTGAAGTATTGGATGCAGGTGTGCAATCGGATGTCGATGAAGTAGATGAAAGATGGGTGCATTCTTTGCAAGAAGATATTCAAAGCGCCAAAGTTCCGGTACATGGCACCATTGTCCGTCAGGAAATATCGTTGCGTGAGGTGGCGGCATTCAAGGCAGGGGATGTTATACCAATTGATATGCCGGAAGATTTTATTTTACAGGCCAATGGCACGCCAATTTTCCGTGGCCAGCTAGGCGTATCAAACGATGTGCTTGCAGTTAAAATAAAAGAGCCAATAAAGCGAAAATTAAATAACGGTCATAAAGATGGATTAGCACTATGAGTGATGACGAAAACACCACAGAAGAACCGACTGAAGAACCAAAAGAAGGGACTGATGAGGGCACTGATCAGTCTGGTGTTGATGTTGAATCATTAGCAAGTGAAGTAGCCGATGGCGTTGAAGAAGCCGGTGGTGAAGATGAAGGTTTAGCGGATGAATGGGCTGCCGCTATGGAAGAAGCGGGTGAGACCGATGATGACGATGATGGTGTTAAGCCTGCTCCTTTAGAAGATTTTGCGGGTGGTGAAGAAGATGAAGATTTTGATAAAACCACACCAGAGCTAGACGTAATACTTGATATTTCGGTTGTGATTTCAATGGAAGTGGGCAATACACAAATACCCATTCGTAATTTGTTACAGCTAAACCAAGGCTCAGTGATTGAATTAGATCGCTTAGCTGGCGAACCATTAGATGTGTTAGTTAACGGTACGTTAATCGCGCATGGTGAAGTGGTCATGGTGAATGATAAGTTTGGTATTCGTTTGACCGATGTGATTAGTCAAAGTGAGCGTATTCAGCGTTTACGTTAACTAAAAATTAGACAACAAAAATAATAAAAGAGTAGCGCTATGATTTTTGTCTCCGCGCAAGCCCTGGCGACGGCGCAAGCCGCACCAGTATTAGCCAGTCCTGTTATGCCTAATTCACAAGATCAACTGATTCAGGTGACACTTGCGTTGGTTGCGGTGGTCGCACTTATATATGCCATTGCATGGGTGATTAGACGCAAGCAAGGCGTACAAGGGTTGTCGAATATTCCGATGAAAACCCTAGGGGTTTTACCGATGGGAATGAAAGAAAAAATAATTTTAATTGAAATCGGTGGTAAACAAATACTGCTGGGTATGACCCCTTCAAATATTAATACCTTGGCTACATTCGATGAGCCAATTGTCGATGAAAAAATGAAATTGCCTTCCTTTTCACAAAAACTTAAAGACATTATTGCGCAGCAAAAGCCAAAGGAAAATACAATACCTGATGAATTAAAGGCCAATCATGAAGATAATGCTTAAATCAGGTTTTACGTTAGTTACACTTTTATTTGTAAGCTCAGCCGTTTGGGCAGAGGATAAATTTGGCATTCCTGCGGTGACGCTTGTTACTGAACCTGATGGCAGTGGTCGTTATACCGTAACGATACAAATTCTAGCCATTATGTCGTTACTGACCATACTGCCGACGCTCGTGATTATGATGACGTCGTTTACGCGTATTATTGTGGTGTTTTCGATATTAAGGCAAGCGCTTGGGTTACAGCAGACACCGTCTAATCAAATTCTATTGGGCTTAGCCATGTTTTTATCAATGTTCATCATGATGCCTGTATTTAAAGTCATGAATGAAACGGCGATTCAACCCTATATTAATGAACAAATCATGCCTCTTGAGGCGCTAGAAAAAGCCAGTATTCCACTTAGAGAATTTATGCTCGCGCAAATCCGTGAAGATGACTTAACGCTTTTTGTGCGCCTATCGGGTGAAAAAAATATTGCTAGCGCCAGCGAAACACCATTCCATATTTTGATACCCGCATTTGTGACCAGCGAATTAAAAACAGCGTTTCAAATAGGTTTTATGCTGTTTATCCCCTTTTTGATTATTGATTTAGTGGTAGCCAGTGTTTTGATGGCCATGGGTATGATGATGCTATCGCCCATTATTATTTCGTTGCCGTTTAAAATTATGTTGTTTGTACTCGTGGATGGTTGGGCCATGGTCATTGGAACACTTGCAGCCAGTTATGGTTTCTGACAATTAGGAGAAAAAAATGGGTCCCGAAAATATAGGCGATTTTTTACGTGAAGGCTTATTTGTGGTCATCTCTATTGTTGCGGTGGTATTAGTACCGGGTTTGATTATCGGTTTAATAGTGGCTACGTTTCAAGCGGCGACGCAAATTAACGAGCAAACGTTAAGTTTTTTGCCTCGCTTGGTGGTGACGCTTTTGTGTATTTTGTTTTTTGGCCCGTGGATCATAGGTAAATTAGTTACCTATGCTCAGACGCTTTATATGAATATTCCGTATTTGATCAGCTGACAATATGGAACCAGGTATTGGCTTTATATTAAATCTTGATGGCGCTGAAATTTCCAGCTGGGTGAGCCGTTATATGTGGCCATTTGCTCGCATAGCGGGGTTTTTCATGGTGATGCCATTATTTGGTACGCGCTTGGTGACACAACGAATTCGGTTGTATTTAGCGCTTGCTACCACGGTTGTTATTACCCCGCTTTTACCCCCAATGCCCGTGATCGAATCCCTTAGTTTGCAAACCATGATTATTATTGGTCAACAAATATTCATTGGTATTGCACTGGCGTTCGCCTTAGAAATATTAATGAATATTTTTATTATGTCGGGGCAAATGGTCGCGATGCAAACGGGTTTAGGTATGGCCATGATGGTTGACCCTTCTAATGGTGTAAACGTAGCGGTGGTGGCGCAGTGGTTTTTGATTTTCGTGAATTTACTGTTTATTACATTGAATGGGCACTTGGTTGCGA
Source organism: Oceanicoccus sp. (assembly GCA_047621325.1). Taxonomy (GTDB): domain Bacteria; phylum Pseudomonadota; class Gammaproteobacteria; order Pseudomonadales; family Oceanobacteraceae; genus Bermanella. The sequence goes on along the minus strand of JBLHLT010000015.1, from coordinate 23,337 downwards.
TTGAAATTATGACTGACAGTTTTTTCTCCATCCCTGTAGGCGAGGGGATGTTGTCAGGTGATACGTTAATGGCAATCGCATTGATAACCCAATGGATGTTTAGTGCGGCGATTGTATTAGCTTTACCTGCTATTGCTGCCATGTTAGTGGTAAATATTGCCTTTGGTGTGATGGCACGCCTTGCGCCTCAGCTGAATATTTTTGCGGTTGGTTTTCCGGTTACGATGATGCTGGGTTTAATTATTTTATGGATTACGTTTTCAGGTTATGGCGATAAATTTTCAGGTTTATTGTCCGAAGCATTCCAGTTTATGCGCAGCTATAGAGCGTAATAAAATTCATTCGTGAGGCTTTTTTATGGCAGATGATAGTAGCCAAGAAAAAACGGAAGAACCCACGGCCAAGCGCTTACAAAAAGCGCGAGAAGACGGCCAAATTCCCCGATCAAAAGAACTCAGCACCAGTCTAGTTTTAATCGTAGGTGCATTATCTTTATGGATATTTGGCCGATTTATATTCAGTGGTGCGCAGAATATATTCACGTTTAATTATTCGCTTGAACGTAGCCATATGTTTGATACTAAAGAGATGGTTATTCATCTTTCAGCATCGGTATTAGAAGCCATACTGGTGATATCACCTGTGATGATCGCATTGTTGATTGCCGCAATCTTGGGCCCATTGGCACTAGGTGGCTGGATGTTTAGCGGAAAGTCATTATTACCCAAAGGCAGTCGCATTAGTCCGTTGGCGGGGCTAAAGCGTATGTTCGGCACGAAAAGTTTAGTTGAGTTACTTAAAAGCTGGGCAAAAGTTATTGTCATTGGTGTGTGTACCGTTTTACTGTTTTTCTCCTTAGAAAAGTCAATTTTATATTTGAATCAAGAACCTGATCGACAAGCCATTATGCATGCCGTCGATTTGGTTATGATGGGCGCACTGGTATTGGCGGTCAGTACGCTACTAATTAGTATAATTGATGTGCCGTTTCAGATTTATGATTTTACTAAAAAAATGAAAATGAGCTTGCAAGAAATAAAAGACGAACATAAAGACACAGAGGGCAAGCCCGAAGTTAAGCAGCGTATTCGTCGCTTACAGTATGAAATGAGCCAACGTAAAATGATGCAAGATGTACCAGAGGCCGATGTGGTGATCACCAACCCAACCCATTATGCGGTGGCATTAAAATATCATAGTGAAGGCATGGAAGCGCCTATATTAGTGGCAAAAGGCAATGATGAAGTGGCGCTTAAAATACGAGAAATTGCCAAAGCGCATAACGTGCCAATTGTTGAGTCACCTGCATTGGCCCGTTCGGTTTACGCTTACACGCGTATTGGCAAAGAAATTCCTGAAGGGTTGTATGTGGCCATCGCACAAGTGCTGGCTTATGTGTATCAATTAAATCAATACTTTAAAGGGTTAGGCGCAAAACCTAAGCAACCAATATTTCCAGTGCCACCTGATTTACGCGCGTAGCCACTGTTAGACAAACTGTTTTTCCATAATGATATGTGCAATGGTTTTGTGTATGAACGGCTCAGAAATTACGGTGTAACTGAGCGCCTCATAAAATCCTTGAGCACTCACACGGGCATCTAACACAATACGTTTGCCGTTCTGTTGTTTAACGATATTTTCTGCGCTTAACACCAATGCACGACCAACCCCTTGCCCCTGACATTCGTCGTTAATCGCCATTTGTCTAATGCGAAAGATGCCTTGTTCATTTTTAAGTGGCGCAATCACAACACAGCCAATTAATTGGCCTTCATTAAACGCACCAATATGAAGGTGCTGATGATCAAACTCGGTATCTTCTTTACTCAGCGTTAATCCTAACGGGGTACGTAATACGGTTTCTCTTAACTTAAGCGTGAGTTGGTAGGAGTCACTATTGGCATCAATGGTGACGCATTGAACGGTGTTGGTCATAACTAACTTATACCCTTTTGTTATGGCAATTCACGTGGCTTAGTGTAAGTAAACTAAGCGCGCACCTGAGGGGGATTGTTCTGGCCATATTCTTGCAATAACCCATCGAGCGTCAATATTTTCAAACGCAGTTGGGATGTAAATGGCCTTTAATCGAGCAAGCTTAACACAAATTAATTTTCAGCAAATTTTACAGCAGGCTCGTTTCTTATTAGCTGGCAATTTAGGCGTGCCTTTCATGCTCATGGTGCTGTTAGGCATGATGACGCTGCCAGTACCCACTTTTTTATTGGATGTATTTTTTACCTTTAATATCGCGTTGGCCATTGTGGTATTAATGGTGAGTATTTATGCCGCCAGACCGTTAGATTTTGCAATTTTCCCCAGTGTATTGTTAATCGCCACACTGCTTCGCTTAGCCCTTAATGTGGCATCAACACGGGTTGTGTTACTTGAAGGTCATGAAGGTGGGGCCGCAGCGGGTAAAGTAATTGAAGCCTTTGGTGAGGTCTTAGTGGGTGGTAACTACGCCGTGGGTTTGGTGGTGTTTTTGATCTTAATGATCATTAACTTCGTGGTTGTAACCAAAGGTGCGGGGCGTGTCTCTGAAGTGAGCGCACGTTTCACCTTAGACGCGATGCCCGGCAAACAAATGGCCATTGATGCGGATTTAAACGCGGGTTTAATTGACGCCGATACGGCAAAAACCCGTCGTAAAGACGTGGCAAATGAGGCGGACTTTTACGGTTCAATGGACGGTGCTAGTAAATTTGTAAAAGGGGATGCCGTTGCTGGCATGCTCATTTTATTAATTAATATTATCGGTGGTTTGGCCATTGGTATGGCGCAGCATGATTTAGATTTTTCACGTGCGATAGAAGTATACGCCTTGCTTACCATTGGTGATGGCTTGGTTGCACAAATCCCTTCGCTGTTACTCTCAACGGCAACCGCCATAATCGTTACGCGTAACAATGACGAGCGCGATATGGGTGGGCAGGTATTTGATCAAATGTTTGGTTCGGCACGTGCGTTGGCGGTGGCATCCGGTATTTTAATTTTGATGGGATTGATTCCGGGCATGCCCCATTTAGCGTTCTTAGGTTTAGGTGCTTTGTCAGCCGTCATTTCATATTTTATTTATAAGCGTGATCAGAAAGTTGATGTGGTCGATGAAGGCATGGGTGGCTCAGCTCGCCAAGCCGCGCAAAAATCAGCGGCTGGATCATCAGCCGCTGCGGGGCAAGCTGGTGGTGGGCAACCGTTAAAAGCATTACCAGGCAGTGATTCAAAAGAAGTGGATTGGGACGACGTTGAAACGGTGGATATTATTGGCCTGGAAGTGGGTTATCGTTTAATACCGTTAGTCGATAAAAACCAAGGTGGTCAATTACTCAGTCGAATTAAAGGCATTCGCCGTAAGCTCTCGCAAGATTTAGGTTTTCTTATTCCCAGCGTTCATATTCGCGATAACTTAGATTTAATGCCCAATGCTTATCGTATTTTATTAATGGGCGTAAGTGTCGCAGAAGCCATTATCGAACCCGATAAAGAGATGGCGATTAATCCCGGGCAAGTATTTGGCACTTTAGAGGGTACGGCAACCAAAGACCCTGCATTTGGTTTAGATGCAGTGTGGATTGAGGATTATAAAAAAGATCAAGCGCAAACCTTGGGTTATACCGTGGTGGATTCAAGTACGGTAGTGGCCACACATCTTAATCAATTATTGCAAAAACACGCTCATGAATTAATTGGCCATGAAGAAGTTCAGCAGATGCTGGATCGACTCGCCAAAATATCCCCTAAATTGGCCGAAGAATTGGTGCCAAATACACTTAACCTCAGTCAACTATTATCCATTCTACAAAATCTATTAACCGAAGGCGTGCCAGTACGCGATATGCGCTCGATTGCAGAGGCATTAGCCAATACAAAAATTGATAGTCAAGATACTGCCGCATTAACCGTACAGGTACGCAAGATTCTTAAGCGTTTAATAATACAAAGTATTTACGGTAATGCGGATGATCTATCGGTTATTACGCTTGAGCCATCATTGGAACAGTTATTGCTCAAAACAGTACAGCAAAGTAAACAGCAAAATGGTGGCGCGGATAATATGATTTTAGAGCCAAGCATGGCCGAAAAATTACAAAACTCACTAATAGAAGCGGCTAGAAATCAAGAAATGGCCGGTAACCCTGCGGTGCTATTAGTGAGTGGTTTATTACGCCCAGTATTGGCGAACTTTGTCAGAAACGTTACCGACACCTTACACGTGGTGTCGTACCAAGAAGTGCCAGATAACAAACAAATTACCATTGCAGCCACCATCGGTGCATGAACATGACGTTTTTAAAAAATGAACAGTTTGAACTTAGACAATTTAAAGGATTAAAACCTAAGCGCAGCTTAAGTTAATTGGAATACTATTATGAAGGTACGTCGTTTTACTGCCAGCAGTATGCAAAAAGCGTTAAAAACCGTTCGTGATGAAATGGGTCCAGATGCTGTCATTTTATCCAATCACCGAGTGAATGGTGGGGTAGAAATCATAGTGGCTCAAAATTACGAGCCGGTGAGTGCAAAAAAAACGACGCCCATTTATCAAGACGAAGACTTTGATGATCAGGATGAACCTCAAGTCGCCAAATTACCGGCAAAACAAAAAGATAAAAGCCCATGGCCATTTCTTAATGAACATGAGCGCCATGATGTTGAAGAACAATTAAAGCTACAAGATCAGCTAGAAGAATTAAAGCGCCAGCGAGAAAAAGAGCAAGCACCGACATCCAAACATAAAAATGCGTCGATGAATGTCAACACTAAAACAGATTTACAGCAGTCCTTACAGAATATTAAGCAGCAGCGCCAAGACCCAAGCTACGCGTATCAGCCGCCAGAAGCAGCACCTGCGCCGGTGAAGTTAGATCAAAACGAACTAATGAAGTCACAGCATAATCAGCAAATACTGAATGATGTTCGCAATGAATTAAATGACCTGAAAGATTTATTGGTGGGTAACTCAAGCTCAACCCCTATTCAGCAACCTCATAATTTTGTCTGGAAAAAATTTAGCCCAGCGAATGGATTACAAGCCAAGCTGTGGCAGCGACTTGAGCAAATGGGATTTGATGATTGGATTATTTATCAACTGCTGCGCAAAGTACAAAGCCATGATGATGAAAAACAAGTATGGCAGGCTAGCCTACAAGATCTTGCTCAGCACATTAATATCAGCCCAAGTGATCGCCTAAAACGCGGTGGCGTGTTTGCGTTAGTTGGCCCAACGGGGGCGGGCAAAACCACCACTATTGCAAAAATGGCGGTGCGCTACACCTTAGAACACGAAGGTGCAAAAGTGGGTTTAATTACCATGGATAATTATCGTTTAGCGGCCCATGACCAACTGCGCACATTAGGGCAAATTCTCGGGGTACCGGTACAAGTTGCAGACCAAGATCATCCATTAAGCGCTTGCATTAAAGAATTACAAGAATGCGATTTAGTCTTAATTGATACTGCAGGGCTAACCCCAGAGCACCCAATGTTGAAATATCAGCTAGACCAATTAGCGCAATTAAAAACCCCAGTGAATACATTATTAGCGTTACCTGCTACCAGTAATTCCCGGGTGTTACGCAAGGTTTACCATAATTACAAAGCCGCAAAATTATGCGGTTGCGTGCTCACCAAAGTAGATGAAGCCAGCAGTTTAGGTGATGCCATAACCGTTTTACTCGAATGTAAATTGGATCTTGCTTACAGCACAGACGGCCAGCGTATTCCAGACGATTTTGACCCCGCTAACGCAAAGGCACTGGTAAAAGAAGCGGTGAAAATGGCTCAACAAGAACAACACATAGCGGTACAGCACAATATGGCGGTTGGCGCTTGGTAGTGTGCCAATGATTGAAGCCTAAAACAGGAGACAGAATTAATGGAAAAATGTGTATTTATCGCAATAGGAATTACGGCTATTTGCTCTAATTGCACTAAGCTCTTATATAAGGGGAGAGTTTAATGCATCCAGTTCAAGTGATCGCAGTCACGGGTGGTAAAGGTGGCGTAGGCAAAAGTAACGTGTCGGTGAATCTTAGCATTGCGTTAGCTGAGATGGGCCGTCGCGTGGTGCTATTGGACGCGGATTTAGGTCTTGCCAATATAGACGTGTTATTAGGCCTCTCCACAAAAAGTAACATCAGTAATGTGCTGAGTGGCGAAGTCAGCTTACGCGATGTATTGATCAATGGCCCTGGCGGCATTCGTATTATACCGGCCTCATCAGGCACCCAAGAAATGGCACAACTTGATACACGAGAGCATGCAGGCTTAATCCGTGCGTTTAGCTCTATTGCGGATGATTTAGATGTTTTAATCATCGACACCGCGGCGGGTATCGGCGATGGCGTGGTGAGCTTCGTGAAAGCCGCGCAAGAAGCGTTAATTGTGGTCACGGATGAACCCACCAGTATTACCGATGCCTATGCATTAATGAAATTACTCAATCGCGATCACGGTTTGTTTCGTTTTCGTGTATTGGCCAATATGGTTAAAACGTCACAAGATGGCCACAACCTTTTTGCCAAACTAACCAAAGTAACCGATCGTTTTTTAGATATCGCCATGCAATACGTTGGCTGTATCCCGTTTGACGAAAGCGTAAAGCGTTCGGTGCAAAGACAAAAAGCCGTTGTTGAAGCGTACCCGAGATCAAAAGCCTCATTGGCGTATAAGTCGTTAGCAAAAAAGGTCGATGCATGGCCATTGCCAACCAGTGCGCGGGGTAATTTAGAGTTCTTTGTGGAGAATTTAGTATCAACAGCTCGTGGATGATTTATGGCCGTAGCAAGTGGTTTCGCCATGTACACAGGTGAGCAAAATCCGAACTATAACCAGCTCATTGAAGAGTACGCCTCTTTAGTGAAACGCATTGGTCACCATTTAAAGGGGCGTTTGCCTGCGTCAGTGCAACTGGATGACTTAGTGCAGTCAGGCATGATTGGCTTGATTGAAGCGGCTCGTAAGTACGAACCAAGCAAAGGGGCGAGCTTTGAGACCTATGCGGGTATTCGTATTAGAGGTGCCATGCTGGATGAAATTCGTAAAGGTGACTGGGCCCCACGCTCAGTGCATCGTAACAGCCGAAAAATTTCCGAAGCGATTCGCTTTGTTGAATCGCAAACGGGCCGTGATGCGCAAGATCACGAAGTTGCCGCCGCATTAGACATGAACTTAGATGAATACCATCAACATCTACAGGACGGCATGGGTTCACGTTTATTTAGCTTTGAAGACTTGCTTAGCCAGCCTGGTGAGCGTGAGGGCGACCTCATTAGCCATGATGATACAGGGCCTTTTGAAGGTCTACAGTCCGAACATTTTCAACAACATCTTGCTCAAGCTATTGCAAAATTACCTGAACGTGAACAATTAGTACTTGCCCTTTATTACGATGAAGAGCTAAACCTAAAAGAGATTGGTGCCGTGCTGGATGTGAGTGAATCACGTGTTAGCCAAATACACAGCCAAGCAGCGTTGCGTTTAAGATCCCGTTTATCTGAATGGGCCGAACAACAAACCGAGTAAAATCATGATATCTAGAGTGGGCCAAATTCGCCTAGTCTTATATTTAACATCAACCCGCTGGATAACTTGATAACACTGGCTAGACTAAAAAATAGGTAATTGAGTCTTGGCCAGGGCGCTGGGAGGTAGCTTTGGATAAAAATATGAAAATACTCGTCGTGGACGATTTCTCCACCATGAGACGCATCATTAAAAATCTGTTAAGGGATTTGGGATTCACCAATACCCAAGAAGCAGATGACGGTAATACGGCCTTGCCCATGTTGCAAAGCGGTGATTTTGATTTCTTAGTCACCGATTGGAACATGCCCGGCATGACCGGCATTGAACTGTTAAAGCATGTGCGTGAAGACGAGCGCTTGAAAAAATTACCAGTACTCATGGTAACCGCAGAAGCGAAACGTGACCAAATTGTAGCGGCGGCTCAAGCTGGGGTAAATGGTTATGTTATTAAACCATTCACTGCAGCCGTGCTTAAGGAAAAGATTGAAAAAATCTTTGAGCGCGTTGACGGCTGACTAAGGAATTGTCATGGCAGATGCAGATATTCAATACTCAAATAATGAGTTTGCAAAGCTGTTTTCTGAAAAAGCCAAGGAGTTAATGGGTCGGCTCGAAAGTAATGATCTGACTGGCGCCGTTGGTTTAATTCAGGATTTGCAAAAAGTAAGGGACGAAAATCTCTACCAAGAGATTGGCCAACTTACTCGAGCCTTACATGAGTCCATCAAGAATTTTAAACTTGATGGTAATTCACAAGGTGCGGCCTCTGAAATAGATGGCGCGCATGAAGGCTTGCAATATGTTGTCGAAATGACAGCAAAAGCGGCAAACAAAACAATGGATAAGGTCGATGAAAGCATGCCGCTTTCTGAAGCGATATCAGGTGAAGCCAATGAAATTAAACAAGATTGGGATCGCTTTTTAAATAAAGATTTAAGCGCAGAAGAATTTCGTGAATTAACAAAGCGCATTAGTCAATTTTTAGAAAATACCGAAAAAAATACTCGTAAATTAAACGGCAATTTAAGTGACATTTTATTAGCCCAAGATTTTCAAGATTTAACCGGTCAAGTAATTCAGCGTATTACGTCAATGGTGACAGACGTAGAATCACGCTTAGTGAATTTAGTGGCAATGGCAGGCCATGTGGATCAAATGACAGGAATCAAACATGCTGTGGTTGACGTCCCTGTTGAAGAACATGATCCAACCAAAGGACTCGGCCCTCAGCTCAATGCTGAAGATGACGAAGATGTAGCATCAGGCCAAGATGACGTTGATGATTTATTATCGAGTCTTGGTTTTTAAAGGAGTAAAAGGATGAGTTTGGACGCTGATGAAGAAATCCTCCAGGACTTCCTTGTTGAAGCCGGTGAAATTCTAGAATTATTATCTGAGCAATTGGTCGACTTAGAAAATCGCCCAGATGATCATGATTTACTGAACTCTATTTTCCGTGGCTTTCATACGGTAAAAGGGGGCGCAGGCTTTTTGCAGCTAGACCCCTTAGTGGCATGTTGTCATGTGGCTGAAAACGTGTTTGATATTTTACGTAACGGCCAGCGCACGGTTACCTCCGATTTAATGGACGTGGTCCTAAAAGCGTTAGACACCGTTAACGAAATGTTTGACTCTGTGCGCGCGGGCGAAATGCCAGAACCCGCAGACCCGTCTTTGATTGCTGATCTATCACGATATTCCAAACCAGAAACGGCAACACCGCCACCCGCTGCGCCAGCTGCAGAAGCACCTGCCCCCGCCGCAGAACCCACATCGGAAGCCGCGGCAGACGATGGCGATATTACAGATGAAGAATTCGAAAATTTATTAGACTCTTTAGAAGCCCCGGCAGATGGTGCTGCTCCAGCAGCCCCTAAGCCAGCGGCTGCAGCCGATGATGATTTATTTGATATCTCGCCAGGTGGTGATGATGCGGCTGACGAAATCACGCCTGATGAATTTGAAGCCTTGCTTGATAAATTACATGGCTCGGGCAAAGGCCCAACTGAAAATGCAGCAGCAGATACCGCTAAACCAGCTGCTCCTGCTGCCGCTGACCCGGTTGCCGAAGGCGATAGCGATGCCACGATTTCAGAATCTGAATTCGAAGACTTATTAGATAAATTACACGGTAAAGGTAAAGGGCCAACCATAGAAGGTGGCAGTTCAGCACCTGCGTCAGCTGCAGCGGCATCAACCGAGCCGCCAAAAGAAGCCGCACCTGCTGCGCCAGCACCGACACCTGCACCGGTTGCCAAAGCATCTGCGCCACCTGCGCCAGCGGCTGCAGCGGCCAAAAAAGCAGAACCACCTGCGGTGGCTGAAACCACGGTACGTGTCGATACCAAGCGCCTTGATGACATTATGAATATGGTGGGCGAATTAGTACTTGTGCGTAATCGCTTAGTGCGTTTGGGTTTAAAAAGTACCGATGAATCAATGGCAAAAGCGGTTGCCAACTTAGATGTCGTAACAGGGGACTTACAAACCTCCGTTATGAAAACTCGAATGCAGCCCATTAAAAAAGTATTCGGGCGCTTTCCGCGAGTGGTACGTGACTTAGCGCGAAACTTGAAAAAAGAAGTTACCTTAGAACTAAAAGGTGAAGAAACCGATTTAGATAAAAACTTGGTTGAGGCACTGGCTGATCCACTCGTCCACTTAGTGCGAAACGCAGTTGATCACGGTATTGAGCAACCAGAAGAGCGAGAAGCGTCTGGTAAATCAAGAAATGGCACGGTGATATTATCGGCTGAGCAAGAAGGTGATCATATTCTGTTATCGATTCAAGATGACGGCAAAGGTATGGACCCTAAAAAATTACAGCAAATAGCGGTCGATAAAGGCGTAATGGATCAAGATGCGGCGGATCGTTTAACCGACTCTGAATCGTTTAACCTGATTTTTGCACCAGGCTTTTCAACTAAAACAGAGATAAGTGATATCTCAGGTCGCGGTGTGGGCATGGATGTGGTGAAAACAAAAATCACCCAGCTAAATGGCACGCTTAACATTGACTCTGTACAAGGTCGTGGTTCAAAAATCATGATCAAGGTACCACTAACGTTAGCGATTATGCCGACGTTGATGGTGATGTTGCAGGATCAAGCATTTGCCTTCCCATTGGTAAGCGTAAATGAAATCTTTCATTTAGACCTTACCAGAACAAACGTGATAGATGGCCAAGAAGTAGTGGTGGTTAGAGATAAAGCCGTGCCATTATTTCACTTGAAAAACTGGTTAGTGCATAAAATTAAAAAATCAGAAAAATCAGAAAAAGAAGGCCATGTAGTGGTGGTATCGGTGGGAACTCAAAGAGTTGGATTTGTGGTGGATCAATTAATTGGTCAAGAAGAAGTTGTCATTAAGCCACTGGGTAAAATGTTGCAAGGAACACCCGGCATGGCAGGCGCGACCATTACCGGTGATGGCCGAATCGCATTGATACTCGATGTACCGAGTATGCTTCATCATTATGCCAAGAAGGATAGTTTAGTAGCGGCGTAAATAAGCCGTTATTATCAGCATCATTTTGTCTATTGCATGCATATTGAATATCGTGAGTTTATGGGGTTGCAATGGCAATACGATTATTAGTGGTGGACGATTCTGGCTTTTTTCAAAAGCGCATTGCTGAGATTCTTAAACCTGTCACTGATATTCAAATTGTAGGTTTTGCTAACAATGGCCGAGAAGCAATTGAAAAGGTCGAAAGTTTAAAACCCGACGTAGTGACAATGGATTACGAAATGCCAGTTATGGATGGCTTAACGGCGCTGCGTAATATTATGAAAATAAAACCGACTCCGGTTTTAATGTTTTCTTCGCTTACTTACGATGGTGCCCGTGTCACATTAGATGCATTAGATGCGGGTGCAGTGGATTTTTTACCCAAAAACTTTGAAGATTTACAGCGCGGTGGCGATAAAATTCGCACTATTTTAAGCGATAAAATTAGAAATGTTGCTAAGTATTATAATCGCTCTGCATCAAGCCAGTCCTATACCTCATCGACCACAACGCCTACACCGGTTGTTGAATCCAAACCTGCCGTTACAGCGCCAGTTATCGAACATCGTACCCAAGCTAATATAGTCTCAGCGCCTGTTGTTAAAAGTCCACCGTCAAAATTAGAGACAAGCGATAAAAGGGTTGAGAATAATACTCGCCTAAATGCGATCGATGTTGTGCTAATCGGCACGAGCACAGGAGGGCCAGTTGCATTACAAAAAGTATTAACTGGGCTGCCTGCGAACTTTCCAAAACCGATTATTTTAATTCAGCATATGCCCGCCTCATTTACTGGCGCATTTGCAGAACGATTAGATAAGTTATGCAGTATTAATGTAAAGCTCGCGCAAGATGGCGATCAATTAAAAGCAGGGCAGGCCTTGCTAGCCCCTGGTGGTCAACAGCTCATGTTAGAGCGTGGCCGAGTCAGAATTATTGAGGGTGATGATCGGGTTAATTATCGCCCGTGTGTCGATATTACATTTGCCAGTGCGGCAAAACATTACCCCGGTAAAGCACTGGGTATCGTGTTAACCGGTATGGGCAGTGACGGCAGAGAAGGGGCTGCGTTAATGAAACAAGGCGGTTCATTCATCTGGTCACAAGACCAACAAACGTGTGTGATTTATGGGATGCCAATGGCCATCGCTAAAGCGAATTTGGCGGATGCGGTTTTACCCTTACAAGACATTGCAGGTATGTTGATTAAAGAGGTCCGCTGATGGATATTCTTGGCCTAGCAGGGATTGTGCTGGGTATAGCTGCCATATTACTTGGCAATATGCTTGAGGGCGGCTTAAATTCTGCTTTGTTAAATGGCCCTGCCGCAATCATTGTGTTTGGTGGCACCTTTGCAGCGGTGCTGGTTCAAACCCCCGTTGCTGTCATGCAGTGTGCGCTCAGTCGCAGCCTTTGGTTACTGTATCCGCCGCTACACAGTCTTGAAGAGTTACTCAATACCTTATGTAAGTGGTCACAAACGGCGCGTAAAGAAGGCCTAATTGGATTAGAAACCAGTGCTATATCGGCAACATCACTCGCTAAAAAAGGATTGAATTTACTGGCCGATGGGCAAACACCGACGGCGATTCGTTCTAGCTTAGAGCTAGATCTGTATCGACAAGAAGACGCAGGCTTACAAGCGGCTCATGTGTATGAAAGCCTAGGCGGGTATGCCCCCACGATTGGTATTTTGGGCGCTATTTTGGGTTTAATGCAAGTGCTGGGTAGCTTAACTGATCCAGACAAAATCGGCCCCGGTATTGCCACCGCATTTGTCGCCACTATTTATGGCGTGGGCAGTGCAAATTTAATTTTTCTACCCATCGCACAACGCATTAAATTTTTGGTCAGAAAAGAATATCTATATAACGAGCTTATTATCGAAGGGTTGGTTGCGATTGCCGAAGGTGAACACCCTAATTCTATTCGCCATCGTTATGAAAATATTAAAAAAGGGACGCAATAATGTTTGCGAAAAAAAATGCCTAGACGACACGCAGCACCTGAGTCGGTTCATGCCCAGCGTTGGATGGTGTCTTACGCAGATTTCATGACACTAATGTTTGCATTTTTTGTGGTGCTCTATGCATCGTCTTCGATTAATAACGAAAAATTTAAGAAGATGAGCGATGTATTTGTCGGCGTATTTGATAACCCTGCCGCCATGACATTACCGCAAGATTTTCAAACGTTAATGTCTCAACTTTCGGATAGTTTAACTACACCAGATGAACACGTTGACGATATAGCGAACCCAGATAAAAATGAAGAGCGACTTCATAATTCGTTGCAAGCCTTGATTGACCAATCTATTAACAAACCTCGAGTAAACCTGAAAAGGGTTCGTGAGTTTTTACAATTGGAGATTCCGACTGATTATATCTTTAACGACAATAGTGCGGTGGTCAGTCCAGAAGGGGAATATATATTGTCGTTGTTGGCCGATGTGTTCGAAACTATTCCCAATTTCATTAATGTTGAAGTTTTCACTGATGATCAAGTGCCGCAAAACAATGTTTGGCAACTAGCGGCTAATCAAGGTGTGGCGATTTTACAACTGCTGGTATTAGATGATGTATCACCATTGCGCTTAGCGGCGGTGAACTATGGGCCTTTTCAGCCAATAGCAACGAATGACGATGAGGATGGCCGCTCAATCAATCGACGAGTGCTATTCTTAATTCACAGTACCAACGAAAGTGTTAATCGAATTAAAACTGTGACGGATGCGCACTTATCTGCTAATCCTTAATAGTAGAAACAGGAATAGAACCTGCATAGTGTTAGGCGGGTCAATAATTTTGCCGTTATTTACGGTAATTGATGTTTAGGCCAAGGAGTGAGTTGTGCACGTATGGGCCGTAGCTAATCAAAAAGGTGGTGTCGGTAAAACCACCACCACAGTTTGTCTTGCAGGGTTATTACGCGAGCAGGGTCACCGTGTGTTAATGGTTGACCTAGACCCCCATGGTTCATTAACCAGTTACTTTAAGTATGACCCTGATGAAATAGAGTTCAGCACCTTCGACTTATTCATGCACGAAGGTAAAGTTCCCGAAGACTTGCCCAAAAAAATTATTCGTCATACCACAAAAGAAGGCATTGATTTGTTTCCTGCCAGTACCGCACTGGCCACCCTAGAGCGCAAGGTGGCAGGACAGGGTGGTATGGGGTTGGTCATATCAAAATCATTGGCCAGCTTGTGGGATGATTACGAATTTGTATTAATCGATACGCCTCCAATTTTAGGCGTGCTGATGATTAATGCGTTAGCCGCCGCTCAACGCTTGTTGATTCCGGTGCAAACTGAATTTTTAGCCGTGAAAGGTTTAGAGCGCATGATGCATACACTCGGTATGGTCATGCAAAGTACCAAAAAACAATTACCGTTTACGATTATCCCTACGCTTTATGATCGACGTACTCACGCATCGATAAATGCGCTGAAAAAAATTCGTGAACTGTATGGTGATCAAGTCTTTGCAGAAGCCATTCCGGTCGATACAAAATTTCGAGATGCCAGTGCCATTGCAAAAGTGCCGTCAGACTTAGACGCTGACGGTCGAGGTGTTCGAATTTATCGCCATTTGCTTAGTGATTTACTAAGCCATGCAAGTGCGGCTTAGCGTATGGCTGGCACTTCGGATAAAGCCGTTAGCGATTACATCCATAATCTTTTTTTTGATGAGATGTTACCGCCTGTTGCTCAACCTTTTTGTTATCAACCATTAGATAGTGTTGATGTCGCTTGTCGATTACAACCATGTCATGATCCATTTGCCTTGATGACAATGGCGGGTGCTTCTGAGTACATGGTATGGGAAGCGTTTTTGCAATTATTGTTATTAGGTCAATCCTTGCCGCAAGGGCAAGTACAGCGTTATGTGTTCAAACAAAGCCAGATATTATTTCAGAACATTCGAGTTAAACCTCAGGGATAGGTGATGTATGAATAATCCCAATTCGCCAAAACCAACGATTACCAAGTCTGCTCATGTAGCCACCGTTGTTCAAGAATATATGGACACGCTGCTGGTGGATTTATTTCCCGATGTGTCAACCGAAACCGCCGCTGCATCAAACCTCGACGAAAAAACGGCATTAGACCCGCAAGTAACCGTGGTAAATGAACTAACGGTTGCAGACATTGAAACGGCTCCCGAACCCGTTATTGAAACGGTAAAACTTGAGATACCCAAACCAGTCCCCGCGCCTATTGACGTTAAACCCGTCGAAAAAATCGCAGCAACGCCAGCACCTGACGAGGTGGTTGAAAGCAAAAGCCAAATCATTGACGAGCTAAAACCCAAGCCAAAAGAATTGCGTTATCCACTGGCGCCAGAATGGGCACAAGAAGCATTTGAAGTGCTACTGTTTGATGTCTGTGGCTTAAAATTGGCCGTGCCAATGGAAGCACTGGGGAAAATTATTAAAGTCGAGCATGAAACCAATCAACTGATTGGCCGACCCAATTGGTTTATTGGCGCGTATATCGACCACGAGCAACACCTGTATGTGGTCGACACAGCAAAATACATCATGCCAGAAAAAGGCTTCGACCTTGCTGAAGGGGGTTTTGACTATGTCATTCAATTACAGCGCAGCAAGTGGTCATTAGCGTGTAAGAAAGTCCACAGCACGGTGCGCTTACAACCCGACCAAGTGAAATGGCGCTCTCAGCAAGGGAAACGGCAATGGTTGTCGGGCACGGTAGTTGATCACATGTGCGCCTTGATTCACGTCGATAGCTTAATCACCCTGTTAGAAGCCGAAGCAAAATAACAGTGGTGCATTAGATACTAACTCGACTGGCACACAACCTGCTCTAGTCTAAACTAATAACAGGGAATGTTATGAATTTGACAAGTAGCCTAATTTTACTTGGCCACTGGCGTGTACCGGCAACATTAAGTTGGCTACGCCAAATATAGGAGTGAGTTGATGAGTACCTATGAAGCAAAAGGGGTCGCTGAAGATCCCGTGTTGCAGTGGGTCACCTTTCGTTTAGATAACGAGACCTACGGCATCAATGTAATGCAGGTACAAGAAGTGCTGCGCTATACAGAGATTGCCCCGGTGCCAGGTGCGCCACCGTATGTACTGGGTATTATCAATCTGCGTGGTAACGTTGTAACAGTAATTGATACGCGTTTGCGTTTTGGCTTAATTGAAACCGAGACCAATGACCAAACCCGTATTGTGATTATTGAAACAGAAAACCAAGTAGTGGGTATTTTAGTGGATGCAGTCGCCGAAGTGGTTTATCTGCGTCAATCTGAAATCGAAACCACGCCGAATGTGGGCAATGAAGAAACTGCCAAATTTATTCAAGGGGTTTGTCATAAAAACGATGAGCTACTTATTTTGGTTGATCTTGAGAAAATGATGTCCGATGAAGAATGGGCAGAACTTAACGACTTTTAAGCGTTAAACCGCATTGTAAAACGAAAGCGTCAAGCAGTTGATACCAAGCACGGTTAACACGTGCTTGGTATTCATAATAAAATTAAAACTTGCCTATTAGGCAACTGCGAGTGAATCATGTTGGAACTTGTATCGTCTTGGGCGCTTACCGCGTCTGTACACCCCGTATTACTTATCATTGCAGCCAGTACTTCAATACTCGCTTTCTCGATGGCATTTTATAATGCACGAGTGTTGTTAACACAAAAACGACAGCAAGAATTAGTAAACCGACGATTGCATGAAGACATGGCCTCACTCTCAAAAAGCGCCATCGGCATGGGGCAAAAAGTCCTAGAAACCGAACGCAGGTTAGCTGAAGTATTAAAAAAACAATTCTCGATTTTAAACTCACAACCAGAGCACCCGTCATATGATCAAGCATCACGCCTGATCGCCATGGGCGCTACCGAAAATGATTTAGTCAGTAGTTGTGGTTTTAGTCATTCAGAAGCCGAGTTACTACTGTCGCTAAACCGAAAGCGACAAGTCAATTATGAAAGCGCCGTGCATTAATCAAATTACATGTGCGTTAAAAAGTTATAACCGAGCCAGCGCTCGGTTTTTTATTATTAAATTGCAGAGTATCCAGTTTTAATAGTGGCCTTGTAATCTTACGACGGCCTCAAAGCTTGTCGGGATGAATCCCGACCTACATTACTGCTATACCATTCAACAGTATCGCCTTATAAAAGCCCTATTGACTAAGCCAAATGAATCAACACGCAAAATTGGTAGGCGTCGAGCTGGCTCGCGACATCAAAATCCGAATTGTTTAAAGGCGAAACAATAGTAAAAACGCATTATTAATAACCAGCTGTTTATCATCTGTCATCCGCCAAACCGTCAAAATAATTCAGTCACACATACTCCCTAACTCACAACAACCCGTGTTTAGCCACCATGTTCTCTAACCGTAATTAGTCAAATATTTACTTGGGCTGTTTAGCTATAACTCACCCACAACCTTACAGCTATAAGTTACAAGCTTGGTGGATTACACGTCCTATACTCAAATTAACACTGTTAATGGGAGCATGGTCATGAGTATTAGAATCTCCTTGTTGAGCCTGACGTTAATGCTTTGCGTATGCTCGATTCAAGCCGAAGAAATCCAATCAATTAAAGGCGCCAATACCATTGATGCCTATCAGGCACTGAATTTATTTGAAAAAGGGGCCACATTCATTGATGTGCGTGACCAATTCGAATATCAGCTAGGTCATATACGAAGTGCCGTGCATCTAGATTTAAAGCGTGACTTCAACGACCTATACCTGATAGAAACACTCGATCGTGATATCCCCATTGTGATCTATTGCAACAGCGCCCATTGTTACCGCAGTGCCGTCGCAACATTTTTAGCCGTCGCTTGGGGGTATGAAAACGTACATTACTTTAAAGACGGTTATTTCACCTGGCTAGCGTTAGATTTACCGGTGGTCATGGATCAAAGCCAAGACTCAATCGCACAAAAAGACGCCGCCGATAGCCTGTGGCGCGCTCAAATGCACAACGCCCTTGCACAGGTGCAGTTAGCCAAAGCCCAAGGGACAGAACAAGTGTCCGTTCCCACGGTGAGATCACTGGCCAAATAGCAGCACATAGCCCCAAAATATGAAAGTCAGCGAGCCCGCCAGCCACCCATCCCTAAAAATGCTAACAGATTGTTTTAATTCGTAAAAAACTCAGTAATAGGGGTGACAAAGGGAAATCTATCCGTATAATGCACGCCACATCTTAGCAGCTTGCTGCTTTGGTCAATCCCAACGACCAATAATTTAGATGTGTGTGGGGCCTTAGCTCAGCTGGGAGAGCGCAACACTGGCAGTGTTGAGGTCAGCGGTTCGATCCCGCTAGGCTCCACCAATTTTTATAAACTCGGCCTATAGTTTATGAATCTTAAGTGTCCCGTTCGTCTAGAGGCCTAGGACACCGCCCTTTCACGGCGGTAACAGGGGTTCGACTCCCCTACGGGATACCATTTCTTTTATTATCTTGTTTTCATTTATAGTACTTCGTTCTGTTTCTACCTTTCTAAAGTATCGCTTTCCTAGCGTACGAGTCAGTTATTATATCGCCTCCAACATTTAGTCAGTTCAACGGTATTTGTAGGCGTTGCGCCTTGCGCACGATAGCAGCGAACGTATTTATTCAAGGTGAACCCCTAGTGAATACTTGGGTTGGTAGGTAATTAACCATCCAGCCAAAGCCAATTCAAACCAGATACACAATGATTCACCCGCAGGTGCGGGTTCCTACATTTCAGCAGTAGCGTAACAATTGTAAGAGTTGCGCACTGCGCACGAAACCAGCGAACGTATTTATTCAAGGTGAACCCCTAGTGAATACTTGGGCTGGTAGGTAATTAACCATCCAGCCAAAGCCAATTCAAACAAAATACACAGCGATTCACCCGCAGGTGCGGATTCCTACATTCATAGATTAACGCGACACCTGTAGGCGTTGCGTCCCGCGCACGGTAGCAGCGAACGTATTTATTCAAGGTGAGCCCCTAGTGAATACTTGGGTTGGTAGGTAATTAACCATCCAGCCAAAGCCAATTCAAACCAGATACACAATGATTCACCCGCAGGTGCGGGTTCCTACATTTCAGCAGTAGCGTAACAATTGTAAGAGTTGCGCACTGCGCACGAAACCAGCGAACGTATTTATTCAAGGTGAACTCCTAGTGAATACTTGGGCTGGTAGGTAATTAACCATCCAGCCAAAGCCAATTCAAACAAAATACACAGCGATTCACCCGCAGGGTGGGTTCCTACATTTCAGTAGTAGCGTAACAATTGTAAGAGTTGCGCACTGCGCACGAAACCAAAGGTCCAATTTCTCCAATGCGAAAAGATGGCGAATGGTTTGACTTCTATTGAAGGGCCAATACAAGCCATCCAGTAGAACTATTTAAATAAGCATCAAAACCGTTCGCCCTGAGGAGCGAGGGATGTTGAAGGGTGGCCTAATGAAAAACGTAATACCTTAAAATCACAGACCATAAATATCTAACGAGCCAGATTACCCAAATATAGATAAAAAGACCGACAACACCTCTTAATAGGTTGGTACAAATAAGCCAAAAAGAGCGGTAAAAATAGTTTTGGGTTTATGGGTAACACCCGATGTTCCGTTAATACCCAGTTTCAGTGCACCACTTAAACTAGGTTCATACGTACCAATAAAAAATGAACCTAGCTTCACAAATAAACTTCTTTTGGTTATTAAAATTAAATTAATAATAACCAAAAGTAACTGTATTTAGGTACGTTTGTATTTATTTAGAGGGTGTTGTCTATCAATTGGTCAGTAAATCAACCCTGTTTGTCATCCCTTGGGGTGAATTTGTAATGGTTTGTAAATTCAGGTGAACTTTGCAGTGTGCAGAATAATCTGTGCGGGTTAGGATGCTTGCCACTTACAAATAATAACAAAAAGAAACGAGCAGTATATGAAGTTGTTGAAGTCCATCCTTATCGTTCTTGCTCTTTTTAGCGCCTTTACAGAAGCTGAAGAGAATGAAAAAAAGCAAGATACAAAGAATGAGTTACAAGTTATTCAAAAAGAAATTAATGATTTAGTAGACCAAGGCGGCAAGTATGTTTATCTGCAGCTGGCTCGTAAAAACACATTATCGCCATTCGCCATTGGCCGTGAAGAAAATGGCAATATGATCATGCTTGAAGTGCCAAAATCAGAAGAAAACGCAAGCTTTAGCGATAAAATTTACAAGCTGCGTGAACTGTTAAAATCGGGTGCTGAAGCAAATAAATTTATATCTGCCGCTTTGTTTGTTAAAGCGCAAGTGCCGCATAAAGGCAAAGAGGTAGATGGAATCGCCATCGAAATGGAACACAAACGTGGTATGTCAGTGTTAAGATTTTTACCATACGAAGTTGATCGCGAAAATAAAAAAATAAACTTCGATAAGCCAATCGATAAAGTGAAACCAAATGTATTTTTCGCCAAGCCAACAGAAAATGTGGCTGGCTAATAAAAGAATTGATGATGGCTGCTAAGGAAGTAGTCACTCAATAGAGGTGTACACCTCACAATAATAAAAAAATCAGGAGACAACACATGAAAGGCCTTAAAAAACTTGCTTTGGTTACTGCAGTAGCCGCCGCTCCTTTCGCTCAAGCAGAAATGACTGCTATGGACGATTCTTTCCTTGCTGGCATGACTGGTCAAGCCGGTATCACAATCGACGTTGATTTGCAGATGACAATTGATGCAATCAAATACGTTGATGACGACGGTGCTACTCGCGCAGCACTAGATTTAAACGGTGATGGCGACACTTTAGACGCTGATGAAGCGGCAATTGCTGGTACTAAAGGTGCTATTACTCTGAAAAGTCTAAGTATTGGTAGTATTGATGATGCTACTGGTGCGCTTTCAGCTGCTCAGATCCGTGGCGTAACAATTGATGCAGATGGTTCTCAAGGCCTATCTATCGGTTTTGGTAAAATTGGTGACACTGCTGGTAACGGTATCGATATCACTGTTGATGCAGTAATGATTAACAATGGTAGTGCTAACCTAGCGGTATCTCAAGCGATCACTGGTGCTGATGCTGCTTACACTAACGCTGCACTAAACGGCTTAACTCTAGCTAATTATAAAAGCGGTGCAGCGGGTGCAGCCCTTGTAGGTACTTTTGATGCAGCGGCTGTTGGTACGTACGCAACGAATATTGTAGTAGATGATGCTGCAGCTCAAGCCATTGGTTACCCAAGCAAAGCTGCCTTTGATGGCGCTCTTTCTGGTGCTGGTGGTGCTGAAGCTGCAGGTACGGCTATGAAAGCAGTAGTCGCTGCTGCTGGTGCTGATTTGGCTGCAAATGGTGCAGGTGCTCAACCTGAGTCTTTAGCTCTAGCTGCTGATGCTGGTAATTTGTCAACTGCTAGCGGTGTAGCTAATGCTTTGGCTTCTGCAACTGGTGGTAACGTTGGTGGATTCGTAATCAAAAACTTCCGTAACTACCTCCAAGATTCTTTGGTTGAGAAGTACAACGGCGTATTCGACATGGCTCTACAAAACAGCGAAGGTGGCCTACAAACTGGTGCGGCTTCTGGTCGTTATGTTCGTGGTGAGTTGAACATCTCTGGTACTGGTTCTCTTGATAGTGTTGGTGGTAACCACACTGGTGGTCTAGCGATCTCTGGTAAATTCGGTGGCGCTATCGATACAGCGGCATGGGTTGACGGTGACGGTACTGGCGCAAGCAACGAGTTTGGTGTTAAAGACCTAGGTTTCTTCAACGGTGTTGACACTGTAGATGTTTACGGTAATGCAGGTGCTGACGGTATCTCTGATGTGATCGAAGGTATGCATTTCTCTATGAACATCGACGTTGTTGAGCGTGCAAGTGCAGTTGAAACAGGTGTAACTGTTTCTGCTCTAGCAATCTCTGACATGAAAATGGAAGGTACTATCATGCTAGGTAACATTTACCTAGGTGGTACTAACACTTCTGAGCGCTCTCTAGGTTCTGTGCTTATCAAAGATATCGACATGACTGGTACTTCTGTATACGTTTACGGTCACTAATCGACTGTTGTACTTATACTTAGTATGAAAGAAAACCCCGGTTCGCCGGGGTTTTTTTATGGTTTATACTGTTGTTAAATAACTCAAAAGTAGAATTGAACTAGCAGAGGGTAAAACAATGAAAAAAATCACGGTATTGCTAAACGCGTGTACGTTAATTTCATTTTCTGTTTTGTCTTTTGCCGAATTAAAACCGCTGAATGATGATGGCCTTGCGGCCCATGTTGGGCAAATAAGCCAAGCGGTGATTAACAACGATGCGGGTTTTCAGGTACCGCTTTTGTTAAGTGATTCAAATACCCAAAACGCCCAAGCATCTAATTTAAATTCACAAGTATTATCGAACTCTCCAAGTGCGGGCATTACTTTAGATATCGATTTACAGTTGCATATTGATGAAATCCGTTGGGTGGATATCGACGGTGTTGGCCCAAATGGCACACAAGGCGCGGTGGTGTTGCGGGGTTTATCAATTGGGCATTTAGACGGTCTTAAGCCTCAACCCGCGCAAATACGAGGTATTACAGTGGATGCAGATGGCCGAGATGGTTTGGTGATTGGCATCGAGCAAATCGGTGATCGTTTTGGTAATGGCATTGATATCAATATAGACAGCGTGCAAATAAAGTAGTTTTCGGCAAGTTTTGCTTTGAATTATATGTCTGTAGTGAATAAGTCTTCTGTTGTTCTCGCTTTCTTTTAAGTGGTTGTCTCTCTTTGGTTGTTTTCCCTTTGGTTTAGTTGGTTACTTTATATTGCAAATGCAGTGGCTTATTAGGCTGATATTGGCAATGGATCCCCGATAAAAGCACTCGGGGATGACGTCTGAAAAGAGGGAGATCGCACTAGGGAGGGCTGGTGTTGATTTATGTGTTTACAGCCTGGGTATTTAGGACAGGAAATGAATCCCCGATACGAGTATTTAGGACAGGAAATGAATCCCCGATACGAGTATTTAGGGATGACGTCTTAAAAGAGGGCAATTGCCCCAGCGCAGGCTGGAGTTAGTAGGTGTTGTTTACTGCCTGAGTATTTAGGGCTGGTAATGGAATCCCTCTAAAAGCACTTGTGGATGACGTTGTTGCTTACTTTGTGATTGGTGTTTGGGTTGAAACCTCACCGTCACCCCTGCGAAGGCACACTGCTGTCCGGAATAAATAGTCATATAGGCAAGCACCCCTGCCGTATATTGATTGACCGTCGCCTATTTCGAGCACTTATCTGGTGTTGGTCTATCTTTGGTCGCTGAAATAACCCTCCTTTTAA
>JBLHLT010000014.1:0-94278 GCA_047621325.1 Oceanicoccus sp. | reverse complement strand
GGCCGCTTTAAATCTCAAGCCTTACTCGATGAAAAGGCATTGGCCGCATGCTTAGCCTATGTGGATTTGAACCCCGTAAGAGCCTGTATGGCTAATACCCCTGAAGAATCTGAATTTACTTCCATCAAACAACGAGCAGAGAAAGCTAAAGCTGCACATTCGGCTAATCACCCTAACCAACAAGTGAAATCTTTAATGCCGTTTGCAGGCAACCCTAAACAAGAAATGCCGTTTGGCTTACCGTTTAAATTAACCGATTATTTAGAATTGGTTGAGCTGACTGGACGCGTTATTCGGGAGGATAAACGTGGCAGTATTTCAAATACATTACCGTCTATTTTAGAGCGTTTGAACATTGAGCCAGATAACTGGTTAAAATTAACCACGTCATTTGAATCAAGTTTTAAAGATTTAGTTGGCAACCCGACTGCTTTAGGCAAAGCAGTGGAATTACTTGATCGTAAGCGGCGACCTAGCCTCAAAAATTGCCAAACCCTACTAACTTAGATTTCACATCACATTTTTTCTAATACGCCATTCAATAGCGGGATGACTGCTGCACGGCTTTTCAAAAACAGATAACCTCTAAAATTAAACACAGATGAATCAGACTAATAAGGGCGAAAACTCACCTTTCCTTTTCAACATTTAATGGGTCGAAGATTAAAACTGGAGCATCTCAGCTTATATTATTATTAACGTGAGTGTCTTAGTTGTTATTACGCTATTCGATAGCGGGATGACTGCTGCACGGTTTTTTCAAAAACAGATGGCTTCTAAACTTAAATACAAATAATTCTGGCTAATGAGGCTGAATCTCACCTTTAACTTTCAATATTTAATGGGGCGAAGATTAAAACTAGCTCACCTCAGCTTATATTATTAACGTGAGTGTCTTAGTTATTCCCATCTTAGTTATTCCCACTTTCAATATTTAATGGGGCGAAGATTAAAACTAGCTCACCTCAGCTTATATTATTAACGTGAGTGTCTTAGTTATTCCTCTAGATCTTAACAAATAGAGGGCTTTCACCTCTTGATATTACGCCAGCTTCGCTTGGCGCACTGAGTGTCTTATTAGTTTATTAGTTTATTAGTTTATTAGTTAATTCTGACTGGCTTTGTTAAATTGAACTTCTCACAGCTCTTCTGATTGTTCGAGGTCATAGTTTGAACCTCCAAACAATTCTAAAAGAAAAGGTGTTCTTACTATATATGCGTAATCTTTATATGACGTTTTATAGTCTTTTTTCGCAATACCGTTAATTTTATAGGTCACATTAAACTTGCATTTACAGGCGAGTATTGTGCTATCAATGGCTTTATAGCCTAGAACCAATTCATCATTACTATTTATTTTATAATCGCCAAAAAGCCATACAGTCCCGCAATTTGAATAAACCTCTGAGTTTATGATTAAGGTTTCATTATCCCATGATTTAGTTTCGCTGAGTGGTGCGTCATTAGCATCTTCTTCACATTGAGAAAATGAGAAATCTAAGTTATCAGCCTGCTGGTGAAAGAACATTTGACTCATAATACTTGGGCCAGCTGCTAGGTCAAAAAATACTAGCCCCGCTAGAATCAGAGGAAACAAGAATAATGACAATAATAGCTTTGATTTAAAGGACATAATTTATAAATGCTATTTAACATTTTAATAATAAGACCTTGCAAGCTTCACTACCTTGCAAGCTTCACTACCTTGCAAGGTAGCGTACCTTACAAGGTAACAACACCAGATTATGTCTCGGTGCATTCAAAAGTACCAACTTTAATATGCAGCAATCTGATCACTAGCGTAAAACCTATGTTACAAAACGACATATAAAAAAAGGAGCCGAAGCTCCTTTAATACTGACTCAATCACACACTAGTCGTTAAGCAATGGCTTGACCCATCATCAACGGTGATGTTGCTTTGATTTCATCTAAGAATTTAACCGTGTCTTCTGGGAAACACAAAATCACGGTTGAACCTAGTTTAAAGCGGCCCATTTCTGCGCCTTTTTCTAATTTGATTTCACCTTGGGTGTAATCTTGTACTTGTGCTTGTTTTGGCAGTGGGCAAACTTGACCAGACCATACAGTTTCGATACCCGCTACAATCATGGCACCCACCAGCACCATGGCCATTGGTCCAAATTCGGTATCAAACATACACACTAAACGCTCGTTACGTGCAAACAAACCATCAACGCCTTCTGCGGTGGCAGGGTTAACACTGAATAAGTCACCCGGTACATAAACGGTTTCTTTTAGTGTGCCCGCACATGGCATGTGCACACGGTGATAGTCTTTTGGGCTTAAATAAATAGTGGCAAACTCGCCGTTCATGTAAGGGGTGGCGCGTTGATTATCGCCACCTAGTAATTCCACTACGCTAAAGTCACGGCCCTTGGCTTGAAAGCAACGACCCAATTCAATTTTACCAAGCTGGCTTACTGCGCCATCTGCTGGGCTGACCAACTTAGCGTCGGCAATTGGGCGGGCGCCTTCTTTTAATTCACGGGTGAAGAAGTCATTAAAGTTTGCAAATTGATCGAGGTCTTCGATTTTTGCTTCGCTCATATTGACGTCATATTTAGCGGCAAACTTTTTAATGAAGGTGCTTTTAATAAATTCAATTTTGGTGCTAGCAAACCAGCCCACTAAACGGCTCAATGCATGTTGCGGGATGATGTATTGGCTTAAAACAAATAATGCGTTTTTATTCACTGTGTATTCCACTTATTTTTAAAAAATTTATTGGCCGGTTTCGATTGGGGTGTTTGGGTCATTACCCCATTCACTCCATGAACCTGCGTATGCTTGCACAGGCCAACCTAGTTGTTTACAAATCACATAGGTTAAACCTGAACGGCGATGTGTTTGGCAATGGGTCACGATGGTTTTTGTACCTGTGATGCCCAAGTCGTTTAATTCTTGTTTTACTGCATCTAAATCACGTAACACCAAGTCTGCTGTGGTATCTAGTGCGCGGGTAAATTCATAGCTTTTTGCACCGGGCAAATGCCCACCGCGAGCGCTGACGGCTTTTTCACCTGTGTATTCAGGGAGTGAGCGAGCATCCCATATTTCAATACTGTTATCACTAATCGCTTGCAGTAATTGCTCTTTATCAATGGTGACGCTGTCATCCATCGCCGTCACGGTATAATTACTGGGTGTCGCTTCATTTGTTTTGCTTTCAACTGGGCATTGTTGCGCTAACCAGCTGTGAATGCCGCCATTTAAAAAGCTATAGTGTTTATGACCAATGGCATCTAGCACCCAAATCATACGCCCTGCCCACGGCCCACCGTCGTCATCATAAACCACTACATGGGTGTCGTGCGTTAAACCTAACCGGCTAAACAGTAAACTCAATTGCTCTTTGCTTGGTAATAATCCAGGCGCAGGTGGCACACCTAGTTGTATGTGACTTGGGGCCACATGTATGGCACCGGGCACATGGGCTGCTGAATAGGAATCTGCTTTACCTAAATCTAAAATCAATAGATTGGCTTGGTTCAATTCATTGGCCAATTGGCTTGGTTCAATGATCAATGGCAACGTCATAAGGCTGGCCTCAATGAATGTGGGGGGCATTTTAAACAAGCTTACTGCGTGTGTCAGGTATTATCGGGACAATTTGTAGCGCTCTAGGGCATAGCTGGTGCTTTTGCAGATTGTTTTAAAGGCTTGGTATTCCTTGTCGTTAATGGGTAACTCGGCGCTAGAAACATCGGCAAATACAACACCGATGGGGCGGTTACTCGAAAATAACGACATGGTCATGAAGTTCTGGCTATTTAATGTGTTTGATACTTCAGGGTTGAGCATGTTTAAGGCTTGCTCAATATTGGCGTTATCCACACGAAAGCTCGCATTTTTAGCCACCAATTTTGCAAATAGACTGTTATCTTTTAATGTGATTTTAAGGGCGCGAATCGGGTCGTCCTTTTCAATTCCAAAACAATAAACCGGACGTAAACACTCGCCTTGTTTATTTATGATACAAATAAAACCACGCTTCATGCCAATACCAAGGTTAAGCGCTTTATTACAATGTACAAAAACATCATGTACCTGATCAAACCCTGATACCTCTTTGTTTAATTGCTGCAAGACATCCACTATGATTTTTTTGTCTACCTTTCTAGGAGGAACCTCGTGCATTGTTAAAACACGCTCAGCTGATTTTCTCGCTTTTACGTTATCAATCTTCTGTTCTTCATCTTTGGGCGCCTCGTGCCAGCAGGCATAGGCTGGTCTGCACCAAACTGGCTGGCTGATCGTGTGTTGCGGCCACACCAGCGACACCGCAGGTGGGAGTATTTGTTCAAGCATTAGTTTGCGGCTTAACTTAATTGCCAGCTGATGATTTTGCGCCGTCACCTGCGCAATATCTAAACCACTCAAGTGCGCTAACGCCCGCTGGCTGCGCAATACTCGGTGGCTCATCCACCCTTTTTGCACTTGCTGCGCTAAGTGGCTTAGTAACAACATGATGGTACTAGGCTTGCTTTTTAAATGACGTAATACATGGTCTTCGTCGCTAAAGCGTATGTGCTGTTCACTCAGTATTTGCGACCACTGACGCAAGCTCGGCCATTGTGCGCGCTCTAATATTTGCTGAGATAATTCAGGTAACTGAATTTGACGACCAATCATGCGGTAAATATCTTCGAGCAAGCAACCAAACTGCTGCTTTTCTACTTTGGCGCTGGTTTGAAACTCATGCTGTACTTGATACTGGTATGTCATCATTTTTCCATACCCTACATGCCACATATACCAAGTAGGTGCACCGGCCAAAATGGTGGCCCATTTTAATTTTTCGGCCGAGCCACTATGAGTTTGAGCGGCCCAGTGTTCCACTAACGACCCAGCCAAACTGCTCACCGCCTGAGCTTGCAAATAACCCTTTTGCATTGCATCACTTTTATGCAACGTCATTTTAGGAGCTTGCTTAATAAAATGTATGACGCCCTGCATACCCAGCAAAGTCATGACGTGGTTTAGATTTAAAATAGCGGTATCAGGATTTGGGTTTTTACGATTCGCCGCTAAAAATAAGTGCAGGCACAGGGCAGGGTCTCGCTCTATGGTCTGTGCCATATCCGCAAGAGACGCACCCGATTTAATCTGCTTTGTGAGCAGTTGGGCGGAAATTTTTAAGATGGGTAATTGAGCCGATGTGGCCAATTCAAGCCACGCTCGCGCCCCTTTTATGTTTTTTGCTTCCATTCGATTTGAGGAAAGACCTTTTCTAAACTTTAATTAACTATAGTCGGACTTTGAGCAAACCGGCCCACGGATTTCATCTTTAATCACAAAAGGATGAATGGGCCAAGAGGGATAAACAGGAATGTTATTCATAGTTGGTTTAATAGTAGTGTGCTTCAGTGTGGTCTATGGCTACATCGGAAGCCATGGTGTACTCGCAGCGCTTTGGCAGCCCTATGAGTTTCTCATTATATTAGGGGCGGGTATTGGTGCTCATATCATCAGTAACCCCGGCCCTGTCCATATAGATACCTTTAAACAACTGCCTCAAGTCATTACTGGCGGCAAAGCCAATAAAGCTATGTACATGGATTGCTTAAGTTTGATTTACGACATCCTTAATAAAAGTCGTAAAGAGGGCATGATGTCTATCGAAGGCGACGTCGAAAACCCTCAACAAAGTGGTGTCTTTTCTAAATACCCTGCCATTCAAAACAACCATGCATTAGCTGACTTTATTGCCGATTACTTTCGATTAATTGCAGCAGGTAATATGCAAGCCCACGAACTAGATGCCTTGATGGACATGGAAATAGACGCACGCTTGCATGAGTTAACAGGGCCCGCCACCGCCGTGCAAAAAATTGCAGACGCCATGCCTGGTTTTGGCATTGTGGCCGCTGTATTGGGTATCGTTATTACCATGGGTGCCATTGATGGGCCCATGGAAGAATTAGGCCGTCACATCGCGGCCGCACTGGTGGGTACGTTTTCGGGTATTTTATTTGGTTACGGTTTCTTTGGCCCCATTGCCAGTAAGATGGAGCACAACGCCCACGAAGAAATCAAACTGTACGAATCAGCCAAGGCCACGATTGTGGCATCGGTCAACGGTTTACCACCGCAGTTAGCGGTGGAGTTTGGTCGTAAAGTCTTGTTCTCCCATGGCCGACCTACCTTTAACGAGCTTGAATCTAAGGTTCGAGGCCGTTAATGATAAACACCACCGCGTGATTTGAGGTCAGAACATGGATAAGTTTGACCAACAAAATATAATAATCAAACGTGTGAAAAAAGGCGCGCACGCCCATCATGGCGGCGCGTGGAAAGTGGCACTGGCTGACTTTGCCATGGCCATGATGGCGTTGTTTTTAATTCTATGGTTAATCAACTCATCCAACGAAGAAGAAATCGCGGCCGTAGCAGGTTACTTTAATGACCCTGCCGCCTACGAAGATGGCAAAAAAGTGCCGAGCAAATGGGTGATTGATTTAGGTGGCAGCCCTTCGGTGCAAAATAACGTCGCCACCAGCCAAACCGTCGACCCAACCCAAGTCTTACAGGCAGAAGAAATTGAAAGCGCCGCCGAAGCCATCGAACAAGCCCGCCTTGAATCTATGGAGGCGGAGTTTAAAGAAAAAATCAACGACAGCGCCGCACTCAGCCCTTACAAAGACCAACTCAAAGTCGACATCACCAGCGAAGGTTTACGTATTCAAATTGTGGATAAAACCAATCGCCCCATGTTTGACCCGGGCGCTTCACGCCTAAAATATTATGCCGAAGATATTCTTTATGAATTAGCGCCTATTTTAGTTTCAGTACCCAACCGTGTATCCATCACGGGTCACACCGACAGCAGTGGAACATCAAATGTTTGGGATGCGGGTAATTGGGAGCTCTCTGCAAGCCGTGCTAATGCCGCTCGTCGCGCGTTAGGGGACGCCGGTTTACCTGAAGTAAAAATTGCGCAAGTGGTGGGCATGGGTGACAAAGCGCATTTTAATATTGAAAACCCTGCCGATCCGATCAACCGCCGTATTGCCATTGTGGTGCTAAATAAACGCAGCGATAAAGCGATTGCTTCACGGGCCGGTGGTTACAACGCAGAAAAAGACGCACAAAGCGCTGAAGGCAATGTGGGCGAGCCCGATAAAGTCCGTGATGAAGCCATCGATAAAACCGGCAGCTTATTACAAGAACTGCAAGAACGCAGTGAGGATACAAAGCAATATGATCAAGCACCGCCGGATGTTAAAGATGATGCTTTCTGGTAACCGATCCGTTACCTTATTTGTAATGTTACTATCTGCCTTTACGAATTTTGCAGGGGCTGAGCCTATTGCAAAAGCGATTTTAATTTCCCCAAGTGTAACGACTCAATCAGTAACAGGCACCGTCACGCATCTTCAACGCGGTAGCGATATCAACCTGCAAGACACTATTTTAACCAGCCAAGATGCGCGCGCTATTTTACGTTTTACTGAGGGGACTGTGCTCACACTGGGTGGCAGCACCAAAATGCACGTTAAGGCATTTATCTCAAACACAGACAAAAAACGGGCAAACTTTGAATTCATCAAAGGGGCTTTTCGTATCGTTACCGGCAGCATCACTAAAACAATCCATCCAGATTTTACCGTTCATACTCCCATAGGCTCTATTGGTGTAAGAGGCACAGATTTTTGGGGTGGTAACTTAAGCGATGACAACAGCATTGATGTGGTGCTGTTAGAAAGTGAACATAGTGTAGAAGTAAGCAATGAATTTGGCACAGTGACATTAACTCAAGTCGGTGAAGGCACCACACTCTTGCCAAACAAACCGCCATTATCATCGCGAAAATGGCCGCAAGAAAAACTCAACCGTGCAATACAAACCATCACAACCAAGCAACCTTAATTTTTCAAATCACGTACCGACATTACGCACGGGAAAAATCGAAACTTAAAACATCGCGTATATCGTGTGTGTTTTGTTTGAGCATTAAAATACGGTCTAAGCCAATCGCCACGCCGCTGCAATCCGGTAAACCCTGTTGTAACGCTTGCAAGAAATTATCATCTAGTGGGCGTGTATTTTCATAACGTTTAGCCTGTATCTCGAATCGATTTTTTTGCTCGGTAATATCGGTTAGCTCATGATAACCATTCGCCAGCTCTAAACCATTCACATATAACTCAAAACGCTTTGCTAAATGATTGCCATCACTGTCTTCAAACGTTCTCGCCAGAGCCGCTTGGCTAGCAGGGTAATTAAAAATAAAGATCAAGGCATCATTCGGTAAGTTTGGCTCAACGATATGGCTCATAATAATATCTAAACATTCATCACGGCTGAGTTGTAAATCATCACCTACAAATTTAGTGACTCGCTTTCTTAGCTGCACGTCGTCTATGTTGAATACATCCAGCTCGGCGTATTGTTTAAGTGCTTGTGCATAACTTAGATCAATACGGCGCTGTATATGTAAAAAGTCGCCGACTAATTGAGCGACTTCATCCATAAGCGTGTTTAAATCAAACCCTAAACGATAGTATTCCAGCATGGTGAATTCTGGGTTATGTCTGCGCCCCACTTCATCATCACGAAACACTTTACAAATTTGGTAAATATCGCCGCTGCCAGCAGCAAGCAAACGCTTCATCGGGTATTCAGGGGAGGTATGTAAATACACAGGGTTGCCACACGCTTGCGCGACCACAGGATGTAAATTGGCATCATCGACCGCTGCTTTTGATAACGCAGGCGTCTCCACTTCCATCACAAAACGCTGTGCAAAAAATTCACGTAGATATGCGTTTAAAGTGGCACGTAACTGAATAGATTCGATAACAGCAGAAGGTTGCCAAGACATGATATTGCCCTTATTGAAGGAGGCTAAATAGTTAACACGTTCGCGCGGTGGGAAAGGTTACAACAATGTCGGATGGCGCTGCGCTTATCCGACCTACGATTTGAACAGTAAGAGAGCATCCGATGGTGTCAAAACCTGCAAGCAGCCTCCTACAATTTCAAAACAAGCAAACGGCATGAGGCGCCCGATAATCTCAAAATCACTCACTGCACGAGGGTGCACCGGCAGGCGACACTATAAGTGTCGCCTGCAAGCAGCCCCCTGCAATTTCAAAACGAGTAAACGACATGAGGCTTGCGAGACACACATTTGTATTATTACTCGCCTTTAGCGCGAGAAACGTAATCACCTGTACGAGTATCAATACGCAAAACTTCACCAATGTTGATGAATAATGGCACACGTACCATTGCGCCAGTGGTCAAGTAAGCTGGCTTAGAGCCACCTTGCGCTGTATCACCTTTAAGACCTGGGTCTGTCTCAACCACTTCTAAATCCACAAAGTTAGGCGGGGTTATGGAGATTGGAGAACCGTTGTATAACGTTACTTCGTACTTCTCTTGCTCTTTTAGCCAGTTCTTTGTATCGCCAACCGCATCTGGGTGGGCAGGGTATTGTTCGAACGTACCGTCGGTTGCCATGAAGTGGTAGAACTCACCGTCGGTGTATAGGTATTCCATGGAGTAATCCATTACGTCTGCACCATCTAGTTTTTCACCAGACTTAAACGTACGTTCCCAAACACGGCCGGTTTTCAAGTTACGCATTTTCACGCGGTTAAAGGCTTGGCCCTTACCCGGCTTTACGAATTCGTTTTCTAAGATGGAACATGGGTCACCATCTAACATCACTTTAAGGCCAGATTTAAACTCGTTAGTTGAATAGTTCGCCATGGAAAATCACCGATTAGCTTGGAATATCAAAAATTTAAGGGCGCTATAATACCCCATTCAGATGGTTTAAGGCACTAACTAGAAATTGCTAATCTCATACAAAGCCATGTGCAAACCATGCAAAATAGCTCAAAATACCCTATTTGCTCTGTATTAACGGCTTATGGCCGTCTTTGGTAACCGCGCTTGTCATGAATACACCACTCTCAAATGTCGCCCCCATTATTGCTCGCAGCGATGATAATGCGTCATGGCAGCAACAGCTGGCCAACATATCGTTTAGTGCCCAAGCCTTATTAGATCTACTTGAACTGCCAAAAAGCGTGTTAACGGCAGGTATTAAAGGGGCGGAAGACTTTCCCATTCGAGTACCTATGGCGTATATACAGCGCATCAAAAAGGGCGATATTCATGACCCATTACTGCGCCAAATTTGGCCACTACTTGAAGAAACACAAACGCCACCCACAGGCTTTGTGCTCGACCCATTAGGTGAAACCAGCAGCAATAAAACCCCAGGCATTGTGCATAAGTACAAAAATCGGGTGCTATTAGTGGTTAATGGCAGCTGCGCGATTCATTGCCGATATTGCTTTCGCCGCCACTTCCCCTATGACGAAAACCGTTTAAGCCGCCAACAGTGGCTAGAAACGCTTGATTACATTCAGCAGCGCCCTGAAATTAACGAAGTGATTTTTAGCGGCGGCGACCCGCTTTCCAGTTCGGATAAACGTTTATTCGATTTAATCACAGCCATAGAAGCCATCCCACATGTGACGCGCCTGCGCATTCATAGCCGCCTGCCGATTGTGATTCCTGACCGAATTAATGATGCATTAATCGCGCGCTTACAAGAAAGCCGCTTAAAAGTGATCATGGTGGTGCATGCAAATCATACCAATGAAATTGATGATCATGTCGGCCATGCATTACAGAAAATGAAACGCGCTGGCATTCATGTATTAAATCAAAGTGTGTTGTTAAAAGGCGTCAACGATAACGCACAAAGCCTAATTGATTTAAGCGAGCGCTTATTTGAATTTGATACCTTGCCCTACTACCTGCACTTACTCGACCCTGTGATTGGTGCGCATCATTTTGATGTCAGTGAGGCCATTGCTACGCAACTCATTTTAGAAATACAAACGACACTGCCTGGTTTTCTTGTGCCTAAGCTTGTGCGTGAAGTCGATGGACGACCATCAAAAACCTTGATTCCTATTTCAGCTGACAACAGCCACTAACGGGCAGGCACAAAAAAAGGGCTTTCGCCCTTTTTTTTATTGCGTCAAGCTCAATCACCGTCACTAAAATTCAACCCTAAGCTCACGCCAATGGCATCCGGCAGATCTCGTTTAAAGTTACCATCTAAGATGCCCGCTGCCGCTTTAAAGTCCGTCGAATTATTATCCAAAATTGCAGTACGCAATGTCGCAATATTTTCTTTTAACAGTGCTACGGTACTTTCAAAGTCATTGTTTTTCATGATGGTATTTAAGCTTAATGTGGTGTTCATGGTGCCCGCCAGTACGTCATCCACAGATAGCATAGATGTTTCAACACTCTGCCAAATAGAATTTGAAATTTGACCTTGTGTGGTAGTCAAATCTCTATTTTTCAAATAATCAAAATAATCTTGGACCGATACCGTTATTTTTGAAATAGGGGAATCCCCTTTGTCATTTACCTCTGCATCTTCTAATTCATCAGTGGCCAACATATCACGATAGCTTTTACCCGTTTGTGCATAGTTACTCGTCCAGCCTTGTTGAATTTCATTGGCTTTTACCAACAACTGACTGGATAACGCGGTTAATACTTCGCATTTTCGTGGGGCATTTGTAAATTCAGTTAATACATCCGCTGTAACAGTAGATTGTGTATTTGTCGTTTCAAAAATCGTAACTTCAAGCGGTAGAAATCCCACCAGACTCGCGCTTTTCCCAGCAACAAACGCATCCGTTACCGTTGTAGGTTCGGGACCACCTACCCACTCTTTTACCTTATTGCGCACCGTTAATGTTTGATCACTGCCTTTATTAAATCGAAAATAATCAACATAGGCATAAATAGGTTCCACAATATTGATATCTAAGCCGCCTTCTACAGGCCCAAATTTAAACGGTAATACTTGATACCAAGCCTTACTGGTATCTTTCCACTGCTGCTGAAGGCTGAGCAAGTTAGTTTCACTTGTATTACCAGTACTGCAAAATAGTTCGGCGCTGTTATCCAACAACTGGGCTTGGCTTTGAAAGTTATTCACCGCGGGAATAATTGTAAAGTCAGCTATCTGCACGGCTGCGGTATTCGCTTCATTGCCTAGTATTTTGGATGTGGTAGAGCTTTCATCGCCACAACCGGCCAGTACCAAGCAGCCTAGTATGCTAAACATAAGCATTTTAATTTTCTGTGTTTCAATCAACATACAAGATTCCAATAGGTACAACAAATTAACGACATAGCCAAATAACTAGACAGGAAATTGCACTGTCATCATGTGATTATCCCAGCTTTTATCAGCAAAAAATAATCGTTTGGTTTTATCTTCTTCTAACGTGGCGCTATCAATTTGGCGAATCTTACCCGCTGAATTAGATAGCACAAAATATCGTTTGTCCGCGCTTACCGTTAAACCGCAAACATCATGAAAGGCATGAAAACCTTGCAAACTTAAATCATCTAAATGCCAAAATAATGCCATATCGCCTTTTGGGCTGGTAAAGGCGGCTATTCTGTTTTGGCTGTGTATTTTGACACTGCCCATGTAGTCATTCAATTTAGCCAGTAGTGCTATGGGCGCGGTTAACATTTGTAATGGCTCACCCGGTTTATGCACTGCCGCCAAATTCACAATATGATCATCATTCATGGCCGCGCGCTGAACCTGTAACGCCATCGCGACTGTGCCATCATTCGCCACATCTAAATGTCGAATACTGGCTTTGGCTTCGCTCACTTGATGCTCACTCATTAACTGCCCGTTTTCGCTATTTATATACACAAGCGTTGAGCGCATGCTGTCATAATTTAATACTTTTCGGCCAGTATCTGGGTGTGTGCGCAACCCGCCATTAGCCACTACTAAGGTTTTAGCATCGGGCATCAGTGCCATTTCATGTGGGCCAATGCCATAACTGCTAAAGCGGTTTAATAACGTTAGCGTTTGCCCATCGCGCACCGTTATTTTACCTTCACCCGTCACGTAATTTGATTCGGTATAAAACAACTTTTTGCCATCCGCGCTAAAGCAACCATGGCCATGCATATGATGAAATTCATCACAGTGAAATACCTGATCCACTTCACCACTGGCTAGATTCACTTTAATGCCCAATGTACCAGGGCGACGACTAAACATAATAACGTGTTGCGGGTTAACTGGGTTTTGGCACATGCCATGACCACGAAAACCTGACAAAACACTGTGTGCTTGCTGGGCATTTGAATCAACCCAGCCCAGTGAGAATTCATCGTTATGTTTGCCCTGCGCCGATAGCCATATTTCATTATTTAATTTCTTTTCAAAATCAAATAACAAACCAGTCGCTATGGGTGTGGCGATACCAAGCGCGCCTAATGAGGCTAAAAATCGTCTGCGCGACATATTAGGATTAATAGTTGAATTACTCATAAATTATAACGAATACACAAATTGCATGAGCGCTTCACGTTGTGTGATTGGCAAATTCACAAACTTATCTTTTGCGTTTTTGGCTTCACCACCATGCCATAAAATGGCTTCTTCTACGTTACGGGCGCGACCATCATGTAACAGTACATTACTGCCGTTTACATCCACTTGGTCACCTAGATTCCATAGCGGTGCGGTTCGCCATTCTTGGCCGTTGGCTAAAAATTCAGGGCGATTATCCGCTAAGCTTTCACCCATGTCGTGTAACAACAAATCAGTGTATGGCCAAATTTCTTGTTTCGACAAATGTGTAAATTTTTCACTTTCACCTGTTACAAAACGCGGTTGATGGCACCCATTACAACCGGTCTGATAAAATAACTCTCGACCTTGTAATATTTTTTTATTGTCAGCATTGTCGCGCTTGATGGGCGCAAGGTTACGATTAAAATCCACAACTAAGTCTAATAAATGTTGCGGCAATTCAAAACCCTCTGCGTTGTTACCGGTTATTTGTTGCTGGCACGTTGGTTGTTGATTGGTGCAAGGCTGATCAGGGAACAACGGATTACTAATGCCTAGGTCATTAGCAAACGCGCCCGCGACAATCATTGCTAGCGTGGGTTTATTACTCTTTAAACCAAAACGTCCAGGTTGTAGGGATTGTGTTTGCACATCCCACACTTGGTTCACCCGTCCTGATATACCATCTTGATTTTGATCGTGTTCATCCGCTAGCGCATCAATATCTTGTTGCAAAATTAACTCTAATAATCCCATGCCATGAATAGAGGGTGCCATGCGAATACTGATTAAAGTATCGTCCCCTAGCGGGCCATAACCTAAATATCGAAAATCAATCGTGGGTTTACGCAGATCAACTTCTCGGCCATCAGGGAAAATAAACTTAGAAAAATGCCACTGCACATACAGGTACGCTTCTGGTGACACATCGTGAGTTAAGTGCTGCGCGCTTTTATTATTACGTAAATGATGGGCGAGTGAGGTGGATTGGTTTTGTATTTGATCACCGTAAACCTCATGTGGCACTAATCCTTGTTTTAGCAAAACCTCTGTCGAGGTGTCTGGATTAAATGTGGCCTGACTCAAACGCACTAACGTGGTGGTAATTGGTGAATCGTTATCTTGCGGAATATTGCCTTTGCCACCTTTTATGTGGCAGGTTAAACAAGTACGAGCGTTAAACACAGGGCCTAAGCCATCGCGAGCATCGGTTGCGGTTGGGGCTTTAATCCAAGGCTGGCGTGCGAGTGCTTTACCTGCATGAAAATCAGGTCGAAGTTCATCATCAATGTTAGCCGCTGGTTTCTCTAAGCTGGCAAACGGGTAAGCTGAAACGCTGGTTTCACCGCCGGGGTAAGCTTCTGCTTCATTATATTTTGGGGCAGTATGACTTGTGTAATCCATTGGCTCAGAAAACGGGCCGCAGCCTGTTAATACCCAAAAAAACAACGTTGAAACTTTTTTCATCATGCTTACAACTCTGAACAACATGCAGATTTTAAACGGCAGAAAGCCGGGCAAGCCCGGCTTCAGCAAACACACAACTTAACGTTGATGCTTAATCACAGGTAGTACCTGGACTTGAGGTATCACATGAAGATGCATCTTCATCAACAACCGTACCTAAGCCAAGCTCCGTTGCAATTTCTTGAATCACACGAGACTGTTTATTTAACGAGATGATCGTTAATGCAACTGGGTTTGTCGCATTACGGTTTTCATCCATGATTAATACATCAAATGGCGAGCCTGCGCGTGCTTGAGTATCAATAGCTGTGTAGTTAGTTTGTGTCGCCGCGAATGCCGTTACCGCCTCATCTGCTAGCGAGTCTAGACCCACGTCACGCAAGTAATCGTTAATGCCGTAACCGTTAACGGCGTTAGTGGTTACATCATCGGTGCCATCTTGGTTGCTATCGTAACCGGCATATTTACCATAAAAGCTGTTAGATACACCTTCAGCATTTAACCAAACATCGCGGTGAGTGTTATCAGAAAAACATGAATGTTCATCTTCTTGAGAGTTAGATGAATACGCAATCTGCATACGCTCACCGGCTAATTCACCTTCAGACAGCGTACCCATACCGGTTAAAATTTCAGTTAATTTTTGCTTTGCAGCGGCTTCACCTGTCATAGAAACAAAAGCCGTGCGGTAAGTTGCACCTGCTTTCCAGCCATCGCGGACACCTTCAAGATCAGCAATCAGCTTATCAACCGCTACTTCTAGATAAGCATGACGACGAGCTGCATTTGCGTCAGTGGTAAAATCAGTAAGTGGACGCTGTCCACCTGCCTTACCTGTGTTAACCGCTAAATTACGATCGGCACCGTTTGTAGTGGTTTGGTTTTGCGTATTTAAATCCTGACCCCACAATAAAAACTCAATAGCGTGGTAGCCTGAAATTACGTCGTGCTCATCACTTGCTGTCGCAGTGTTTGCTAAAAGGTCTGCATTAATAGTGACATCTGATTGAATAATATTCTGGTTAGTCACACTGCCATCAACCACGCCATTATTATTAATGCCAGCCGCATTTGCGGTTACACCGATTTCTCCCGCTGTGAAGTCTGTCGTGTTGCCTTCAACATAGTCAATCAAGGCTTCACCAAGCGGCCAAGCATTTAGGTCACCTTCTGGGCCGTCTTCACTTTTATAATCGGTAGAATCAATTGGGCTATTACGGAAACGATAGACCTCAGTTTGACCATACGGCTCACGAGAAACTAACCACGCCGCTTTTGCAGCTTGAAGATTTTCAGCATTTGGCGTTGTCTTGAATGTAGCCAGTGCGCTCTTAAGTGCTTCAGCTGTAATAACAGAGTCTGTGTAAGCAGCCAGTGCGATATCGGCATTGGTGTTTAATACTGCTTCTGCTTTTTCCATGTTGATAGCAGGTGCTGAGTCGCTGTCACTTGAGCTACCGCAAGCGGTTAAAAACGATGCCGCTGCGATGCATGCCGCTAGATGAGTCAGTTTCATGGTGTGCTCCTAAAGCAATATTATTAGATTAATAAATATCAATGGGCCGCACAGTAATACAAATGCAAATGATTAGCAATAACTTAAAAGTATGGTAACACTTCTCATTCCTTTATTTACGCGGTTATAGTAGTATCCCCGCTGGCAGTAAGGCCTTACCTGTG
Source organism: Oceanicoccus sp. (assembly GCA_047621325.1). Taxonomy (GTDB): domain Bacteria; phylum Pseudomonadota; class Gammaproteobacteria; order Pseudomonadales; family Oceanobacteraceae; genus Bermanella. The sequence continues at coordinate 77,733 of JBLHLT010000014.1, read as the reverse complement.
GTTTGCATTCATGATCAAGATTAACGCCCCCTTCACACGCAGTTTTATCGCTGGCTGTTTTGTTTTTGCTATGAGCGGCTGCGGTAGCTCTAGTGACCAGCCCAGCATTCAAAGCAAGCAAGCACTAGGCGAACTTTTATTTTCTGACAAGAACTTATCTCTTGATCGCACACAATCTTGTGCCACTTGTCATAACCCAGAACACGGCTTTGTGGATAACCGCATCAACGCAAGTTACCACTCAAACAATGTGGCACCAGCGTCATTAGGGGATAATGGCGTCTCTATTGGTGATCGCAATACCCCAACCGCTGCTTACGCTGCATTTAGCCCTGACTTCAAATTTGGTTCTCGTACTCGCGTTAAAAACCAAAGCGCTGGCATTGGCAATTACACTGGGTTTATTGGTGGCCAATTTTGGGATGGCCGTGCGCAAGACTTAGCCGCACAAGCCGAAGGGCCACCGCTCAATCCTGGCGAAATGAATATGCCTAACAAAGCGGCGGTGCTTGAGCGCATCAAAGAGAATGCCGATTACGTGCGTGCATTTGAAACCCTGTTTGCAGCGGACATTTTGAATAACGCCGATACCGCATACGATGCGATGGCCGAGGCGATTGGCGAATTTGAATTTAATGATCGTGAAACGTTTTACCCTCAAGATTCTAAATTCGATGCATCGCTAAACGGTGATTACTTCTACGACCCAAATAGCAAAGCGGCACTTGGTAAAGCATTATTCTTTGGTTCGGACTTTACCTGTGCATCTTGCCACCAATTACGTGAAATTGGTGTGAAAGGCGAAATGTTCACGGGTTTTGAATACCACAATATCGGCGTACCAGAAAACACCCTATTGCGGGCAATAAATGGTGCCGAAGGCCCAGACCTTGGTTTATTTAATAACCCAATTGTGAATGAAAAATCCGATGCAAATAATCATAAAGGTAAATTCAAAGTCCCTACGTTGCGCAACGTCGCCATCACTGCGCCCTATATGCATAACGGTGTGTTTAATGAATTAGAAACCGTCTTAAAATTTTATGAACATGCAAAACTTCGCGCACTACAGCAACCTGATGTTAGCTTAAACCCTGAAACCGGTATGGCTTGGGCAGCGCCAGAAGTAAATGAAAACATTGAACACGACATTCTAGGTAAAAATGACAGCAACTTAACACCAGAAAATATCGAAGCGTTAGTGTGCTTTTTTATGTCATTAACCGACGCCAAGTACGAACATTTGCTTGATGCAAATAAAGTCACGGCTTGCGGCATTTAACTTTAATAAGGGCTTTGTAAGAGCCCTTATGTTTTAAACAAACTTCTTACACAATTTCCAAGCGGAGCCTTTTGTGTTCAATTTAAATAACGTTTTTACGCTTACCTTACTCGCTAATATGGCATTAGGCTTACCTGCTTTTGCCGAAGATAACACGACAGCACTGGAAAAAATGTACATCACAGGTGGCGCAGACGATATTCTTCGCCAGCCCGGCTCGGCTACGTTAATTGACGATGTGGCGCTGGAAAAATTTGAATACACCGACATTCACCGTGTGTTGAATGCCGTACCGGGTGTCAACCTGCAAGAAGAAGACGGCTATGGTCTGCGCCCAAATATTGGTTTACGCGGAACGTCACCTGAGCGCAGTAAAAAAATCACCATCATGGAAGACGGCGTATTATCAGGCCCAGCCCCTTATGCGGCACCGGCTGCGTATTATTTTCCGAATATTTCGCGCATGAGCGCCGTGGAAGTGTTCAAAGGCCCTGCCACCATTCAATATGGCCCTGCCACCGTGGGTGGCGCGATTAACATGGTCAGCCGTGCCATTCCTTACTCATCAGAGGGCGAGTTAGATTTACAATACGGCAGCGATAATTTTCAGCGTCTTAATGTGTATCAAGGTCAGCAAGTTGGCAACGTTGGTTATTTAATTGAGGGCCTGCGCGTCAGCGCCGATGGCTTTAAAGATTTAGATAACGACGGCGATACCGGTTTTGTGCGCAACGATGTGAACCTTAAAACCAGCTGGCAAACCTTTGGTCAATATAACCACTCGTTTGTTTTAAAACTCGGTTATGCCGACGAACTATCTAACGAAACCTATTTGGGTTTAACCCGTGACGATTTAGATGCAAACCCTTACCGTCGTTATAACGCATCATCGATGGATGAAATGCAATGGACTCATGAACAATACCAGCTCACTCATCAAATGGATGTACAAGACTGGAAGGTAACATCCGATATTTATCAAAATAATTTTGATCGTGATTGGTTTAAAGTAAATGGCTTTAAATCCAGCGATGTTTCAATTCAAGACGTATTAGCCGACCCAACCACTTACCAAACCTATTACCAAGTGTTAAGCGGACAAACCGCCAGCAGCAATAGTGATGAGTATTTACGCATTGGTAATAATGGTCGTGTCTTTGTTTCACAAGGTATTCAAACCCGCATTAACAAACCACTAATCTCCCTTGGCTTCAACCATGAATTAGAACTGGGTATTCGCTATCACCAAGATGAAATAAAACGCACCCACAGCGAACAAGATTACGCCACACTTGCAGATGGCTCATTACAAGCGATAAACGGTTCTGAACGAATTACGACACGGAATAAAAATGATGCACACGCCATTGCCGTTTATGCAAAAGACGATATTAAAATAGGCGACACCACCATCACGGCGGGCATTCGTCATGAGCAAATTACCTCAACCAAAACCACTTATGGCAAACTCACGGGTATCGCTGAACGAGAAGACACATTAGAGCAATCGGTTACTTTGCCCGGCATGGGTATTTATTCACAGCTTAATGAAACATTTGGTGTGCTGGCTGGTATTCATAAAGGCTTCACCGCAGCCACACCTGGCGGCAGTGGGGATATCAAACCAGAAGAAAGCACCAATTATGAAATGGGTTTTCGTTATTTTGGCTTAGGTCATGCTGAAGTCATCGCGTTTTTAAATGACTACAGCCAGTTCAGTGGTACTTGTAGTTTTGCTCAGGGCTCATGCTCAAACAGCGCGGTAGGCGAGCAAGAAAATGCGGGGAATGCGCAGGTGTATGGGGTTGAAGCCAGCTGGAAATACGAAACGCAATTGGCCAGTTTTACTCTGCCTATGAGTGCCAGTTATACCTATAGCCATGGTGAATTTGGCGAGACATTTATCGATGCTAGTGGTGCATTTGGTGAGCAAAATCTTGTGATCGAAAAAGGCTTTGAGATTGGTTATTTACCTGAACATCGACTTAATCTACAGGCAGGTATCCGCCACGAAAAATGGCAGCTGAACTTCTCTGCTTTATATCAAAGTGAAATGCGAAATATTCCTGGATCAGGTGAGACCTCAGCAGCAGATCGCATTGATGCTCATACCGTTGTGGATGTATCCGCAAATTATGCGCTCAAGCACAACATCCAAGTGTATGGCTCTGTGGATAACCTATTTGATAATGAATATGTCGTATCAGCAAAACCTTATGGCTACCGCCCAGGGAAATCACGCGCCATTAACATTGGCACGAAATGGGCGTTTTAACCCTAATTTAATCCTCAATAAACTGGTGCAGCCTTATTTTACAGGGCTGCACCTATCACAAATGAATCTTCTCTCGTGCCTTTAAATGTCTAAAAAACAGACAACACCTGCGCCGTTCTCGCCATATTTTCGCTTTTTCAGCGTTAATTAAACATAAATGTTGGCGAATAATGACGTTAGTAATTACTATTTAAGCTATAGCCGTTCAAGGAAGAATGGATTGATAGCATTTCACAATGCTCAGCCCATTAAAATTCAAAGAGGAATTTCAATTGCTGGCTGAAGTAGACGAGAGAAAAAACATGGAAGGGCTTAACAGCAGTATGCATATTTCAGCTCCAGACATACAACAAAGCCGCCTCAGTTTTTGTGATGGCAGCGTGAGTGGTTTTGAAGCTTGGAGCAAAAAACTGCCGATGGCCAATGTGGGTGCTGCTGCAAAATTATTGTATCAAGCCAACCGTGAATTAAACCTTACGCAAATTAATCCCATTTTACGTTACAAAATGTTGGAGATAATTCGCAGCCAAATTTACAGTATTTGTAAATTATTAAGTAAGCGTTTCTTGAATCAATCTGTTGTATTAAACGATAGCGATCTGAAGATCGTGATGCTCGCACAGACGCTGCAAAATCAATTAGCCATTGGCTATAAACGCATCATTCTAGACATTGTCAATATTCCAGCCAAAAAGAATGAAGCGCCTAAATTACTCACCTTTGTCATACATCGTGCAATTAACGATTTAAGCCAAACGGTGTTGCGCGCATTTCAGCTTTATAGCCAGCCACCTAAACATGCATGGCTAGAAATACACCAATTATACGCACTCGCCGAATCTAAGCAGATCCAACTTTTTGACGTAAAAGACAGCCAAAATACTTTTCGTACCAGCACCACTATTTTTGATAGCTATGTGCGCATATTGCTACTTGGTTGCAGTAAACCCAATCAACTGCGTCAGTCCGAGCAAGCCAACTTATTTGCCGCAACCGAATTGTGGGGCAACTTAACAAAACTGGCGACCATCACCGACTCCCAAGCACAGTTTATTTTTATGGCTTCTGGTGACAGTGCACCGGTTTATCGTTCGCTGGTTAAAACACCGCCTTCTGGTGCGGTGCGCACATTTCATGCGGGGCCGTTAGTGCAAGCCCTGCAAAAACACATTAACAAAGAAGCCAGCATTATAACGGTGCCCGGCAATATCAACGACTCACTGCTCAATCACCTGCTACATGCTTGGGGTGGAATGAAAGAGCGCAGCTTTAGGCGCACACAAAACGCTGGCGACATTCAAATTGCGATTGGCTTAGTATCGTCTCATTTTTTCTGTGCGGCTGAGAAAAGTTTTCCCTTCCTCTTAAAAAAGTGGAATGTCGATTTAGCCGAAAACAAACCTGCTAAAAAAAGAAGTGACGATGTCTGGGACAACAGCTTTGATGCCGGCACGCACTTCTCACATGATGCCGAAAACATTGCCTTCGACAGCATTGCTTTTATCAGTAAAAATGCCAGTGATGATGAAGACACTGGCCCCAAAGGCACAGAGCTCACTGCAAAAATTGAAAACACCAGCCCAGGGGGGTATGGCATATTACTATCTGACCCGCCCGCTTCGGTACAAACTGGTGAGCTGGTGGTCATTAGAGAGCCTAGAATTAATACATGGTCCATTGGCTCTATTCGTTGGATACGCACTCGTCACGGTCAACCAGCGCAATTAGGCATTGAGTTACTCGCCCCAAAAGCAGAGGGCGTTGCCGTGCGTGTGTTGAACAAAACTGGTGAAAACGGCGAATATTTACGCGGCATTCGTTTGCCGGCACTGCCAGCAGCGGGACAAGAAGAAACCCTGTTATTACCGATTTTACCGTTTAAAGTGGGCGGCAAAGCCGAACTTGTGGATGGCACCATTCAGCAACGTATTCAGCTTGTTAAGCGTCAATCTACCTCACGAAGCTTCGTTCAATACCAATACCAATCTTTAACTCAAGTGCTCACCGAAACCAAAAAAAGCAAAGAGAATAACGGGGACGACGAATTCGCTTCTATTTGGGATAAACTTTAATCCTACCTTCACGCCTGTGAGAACCGTCCAATCATCTACCAACGGCGATAAATAGCTGACAAACGGTACTTTTTCACACTAAAAGCGATCTGTAGCACTTAAAGCAAACCGCACAACCCGTTATAATCATCAAAATATTAATTATAAGAACGGCAGCGAGCTCACTATATGCAGGCTAAAGAAGCGATTCGATTGCTGATTTGTTCAGAATCTCAGCACGAAGCTGAAACCGTCACCAGTCTGTTGCGTAATGCTGGACACGCCACTCGCGCACATATCGCCCAAGACATGGCCACTCTTAAAGCCAAACTGAACGACCAAGTTTGGGACGTTTGCCTGTGTTACATGGAAATGAGCCAGTTAAGCGGCAAAGACGTTTTAAATGAAATTCAGCGTCAGGGTAAAGATATCCCCACCATTTATTTTCACGATGAAATTGACAGTGTCATGGCAGAAAAAGCCCTTAAAAGTGGTGCCGTTGATCTTGTTCCCTCAGGTGAGTACAACCACATCTTACAAGTGGTATTAAGGGAAATTAAAAACCTTAAATTACGTCGAGAATTACGCGAAGCCGAAGCGCTATTACGTGAAGCCGAAAAACGCTGCCAAGTTTTATTAGAAAGCGCACAAGATGCGATTGCCTATATTCAAGATGGCATGCACTTATTTGCCAACGATAGTTACGCGTCTGTGTTTGGTTACGATGATGCCGATGATCTACTCACCATTCCGTTAATGGATATGGTCTACAGCAAAGACCAAGGCCGCTTTAAAATATTCCTAAAAGACTTTAATGCAGGCAAAACCCGCAGTGCTGAGTTTCAATGCAAGATGCTCGATATAACCGGCAAAGAAGTCGACAGTCGTATGATGTTTGCCCGCGCCACTTACGATGATGAGCCTTGCATACAAGTCATGATCCGAGCAAATACAGGCAACGCTGACCTTGAAGGCAAGCTAAAACAAATTAGCTCCCAAGACTTATTAACGGGCCTTTACAACAAACAATACTTTAACGAAAAACTAGGCGATGCCGTTGACCAAGCCGTCATTAGTGGTTCTAACGGCGCCATTACCTATGTGAATATTGATAACTTTGGTAAATGCAAAGTGAATGTCGGCATTGAAGGTGCCGACCTTGTGATCTGTGATATTGGCCACTTAATTCGCAGTAAATGCCGCGAAGAAGATTTAGTAGCCCGTGTCGGTGAAGACGTCTTTGCAATCTTATTGCATGACAGTAAAGCAGAACAAGCTCAAGGCTTTGCCGAGCATATCCGTAAAGCCATATCAGAGCATTTAGTCGCCGTTGACCAGCGCACCATTCAAGTTACCTGTAGTATTGGTGTGGCGCTGATTAACGAAAGTTCGCGTTCACCAAAAGAAGTCTTACAGCATGCTCACGAAGCCAGTTATTACGTTCGCAAATTAGAAGGTAGCGAAAAAGGCAACGGCGTCTATCTATATAACCCAGCTCAATTAGCCAATACCGACAGCGAACGCCTCGAAGCTAAGATTCAAGACGCGATTAAAAACAATACCCTTAAATTATTGTTCCAGCCTGTGATCAACCTACGCGATGAAGGCGGCGAGCATTACGAGACCTTGCTGCGTTTAGTCGATACTGATGACACGGATGTTTCACCACAAAATTTCTTAGCGGATATCAGCCCAGAGCTAAAACGTAAAATCGACCGCTGGGTAATTCTTAATGCCGGTAAACGTTTAGCCCAACAACGGGTACAAGGCTTAGACACTCGTTTATTTATCAACTTAACCAATGAATCGCTAAGTGATGAATCCTTGCTGCCATGGTTACAAAAATTACTGCAAGCTTCTAAGCTGCCAAGTCATGCGCTTATTTTTCAGTTTACCGAAGCCGATGCCATTAACCATTTAAAACAAGCGCACGTTACCACCAAAGCGCTTCATAAATTAGGCTGTAAAGTGGCGATTAGCCGATTTGGTTCCGCCATTGACCCTTACAAACTGTTTGAGCATATCCACAGTGATTTTGTAAAAGTTGATGGTTCATTCACCCAAGAATTGAATACCGACAAAGGCATGGAAAGCTTAAAAGAATTGTTATCTGGCATTAGCGAACACGAGAAGGCATCCATTGTGCCGTTTGTCGAGAATGCCAACATCGTGGCTCAATTATGGACCAGTGGTGTGCACTTCATTCAAGGCTTCTATCTAAGCGGCCCAAGCACACAAATGAATTACGAATTTAATGATGATTAATTTGTTTGAAGCTTGAAGCCAACCCATAAAAAAACCGCTTGTATCGCTACAAGCGGTTTTTTTTGTCTGCATTAACTTAACGTTTATTAAATATCATCACGGTCGCGAATACCGAGTAAATACAATACGCCATCTAAACCTAGAGTAGAGATCGCTTGCTCAGCGTTTTGACGCACTAACGGCTTCGCACGGAATGCGATGCCTAAGCCCGCTTTACTCAACATGGGTAAATCATTTGCGCCATCGCCAACCGCAATGGTTTGCTCTAATGAGATGCCTTCGTTCTTGGCAATCTCTTCTAATAAGAATGCTTTGCGCTCACCGTTTACGATGGTGCCAGTCACGTTACCCGTCACCTTGCCATCAACGATTTCTAATTCGTTAGCGTGCACATAATCAATGCCCAGTTTCTTTTGTAAAAACTGGCCAAAGTATTGAAAACCGCCGGATAAAATAGCGGTTTTGTAACCAAGCTTTTTCAGTGTGCTGACTAAACGCTCAGCACCTTCGGTGATCGGTAAACGTGCCGCAACTTGTGCCAATACCGATTCGTCTAACCCTTTTAGCAAGGCAACACGACGTTGAAAGCTTTCATTAAAATCAATTTCGCCACGCATGGCGCTTTCAGTAATGGCGATGACTTCGTCACCAACACCCGCTTCAATGGCGAGCTCATCAATCACTTCTGCTTCTATTAGCGTGCTGTCCATATCGAACGCCACTAGGCGGCGATTTCGACGGAATGGGCTATCAGCCTGCATGGCGATATCCACACCTAGGTCACTAGATACTTGTAAAAACTCAGCGCGCATCGCGGCTTGGTCAACATGGCCACGCACAGAAAACTCGACACTGGCTTTATTTGGCCCTTGGCGCTCATCATCTTCTAGTGGAATACGGCCAGACAAACGAGAGATGTTATCGATATTGAGTTCGTAATGGGCCACGATTTCGGTCACGCGAGCAATATGCTCGGCGGTCAACTTACGGGCAAGTAATGTAATAATGTGACGTGGCTTTCCTTGCGCGGCGACCCAGCTGTTGTACTTTTCAGTGGATACTGGGGTAAAACGCACCGACATGCCCAGCTCATGGCTGCGGAATAACACGTCTTTTAATACGGCGGCCGACTCGGCCGTCCCTGGCATTTCAGCCAGAATACCCAAGGAAAGGTTATCGTGAATTTCTGCTTGGCCAATATCCAATATGTTCACACCATATTGGGCCAAAATACCGGTAATATTAGCGGTTACACCGGGCTTATCTTCACCACTGACTTTAATCAGAACAACTTCTTTCACTTGGGCACCTGTGTATAAGAGGAATTACAGCTGGTTAGCGTGTGCTTTTAGCTCAGCAACCGCAGCGCGTAGCTCTTCAATTAGATCTTCTGTTTCATGGTTAGAAAGCGCGCGTGCACGATCTTTACTCATAAAGAACAAGCCTTTTTCAAGTTGGGCTGTTTTCTCTTCTAGAAGCTTTTTAGTATCGCTCATGGTGTACACCTTTTATGCATCGAATGTGAAATCGGGGCTTACTGCCTGCTCAAAAAGGCCGCTATGATAAACCATTTAGCCTTTAGGCGTGAAACAAAAACAATTTTTGTTTTTTATCACTATAGTTAATTCCGCCGGTAGGCGCACACTTCAATTACCGATACTATTAGCCTTTGTTTTCATTAGATTTATCGCCGCCATGACATTATTAGAACAAAACTGGCCTTTAAGTATTCGCGCCTTATTTATTGCCGTTTTTATTTCCATCTTAGCCAGTGTCATTTTGGGCCTACCCATTACGCGTTCGGCCATCGAACACCTTGAGCAACAACAATCCGAATTGCGTCACACCTTAACCCGACAAGTCAGTTTGCAAGCCGCTGAGGCGATTTTTAGCCAAGATTTGCTGAGCTTAAATGTAATTTTATCGACGCTAACTGAATACCCAAATATTCGTTATGCCGCCGTATATGACCTGAACAATAAGGTAGTCGCCGAGCAAGGTAATGCTGACGACAGCAGCGGTATTCCCATGAGTATTCAATATCAAAATGAAGTCATTGGTTTACTTGAGATCCGCCTGAACGACGAGCCACTGAAACAAAGAACGTGGCAGCTTTACGGTTTATGGATGGTGCTGAGCTTATTGCTTAGCACCTTTTGTGCGCTAACGGCTTGGTTTGTTGGCCACCGCCTGGGCTTAAAACTAGAGCAAAGCCGCTATGAGCTCGAGCACCTAGGCACCATTAAGCAAGTAACCCTGCATCAAAACGGCGAATTTAAAGACTTCAGCGAGGCCCTTGCCAAACACCACCAGCTGAACAACCAACAAAAAGCATTGCATCAATCGCTTGCTCAATACATGCAGCCGCAATTATTTCCGGTATGGCAAAACCGCGCGCTCGTCATTGAAACCCAATACCAAGCGGGTGCTGTTTTATTTTTTAAAATTGCAGGCCTAGAACAAGCCCAGCAAGACATGAATAAACTGGAACTCGCTCAGTTGCTTGATCAGCACTACGCTCTTATTAACCAAGCCGCAAAACTGTACAACGGCACCGTGGTTAGCTTTGAAGGTGACGGTGTGATGGTGCTATTTGACCAAGAACAATGCGATCAAAAACACGGCTTTCATGGTGTGTGTACTGGCCTGTTAGCACTTGGCTTAATTGACGTACTTAACCAAGCACGCATTAAACATCAGTTGTTCCCCATTGAATGCAAAGTGGCATTGCACTGTGGTGATATTCTCACTCGACGCTTCCCCAATACCGCGCAAGCCGATGCTTACCCTTGGCTGCCTATGAACAACGACAAAGAAGCTTGTAATGGCGCCGCATTATTATGCGAGCAAAGTGAAGCCAAAGGCTTACTCATGAGTAAAACCTGTTTCGAACAAGGCCAGCTCGCCAGTCAGCTCGCATTGAGTAAACATCACAACTTAGTGCAATTGAACTTACCTGACCCTGTAGTGTGTTATTGGGTTGAGCATCTCACCCCAAATTACCAAGCCTTGATTGAGCGTCAGGTAGAGCATATTAGCGCTCATTTCCCGAATCCCTACTGAGATTTATTTTTACCGCTATGGCTTTAGCTTGAGCCACCACCTATGTTAGGATGATAAGCATTCTCATATAGGAAGTTGATCAATGCGCAATCTTATTCTCATGGTCTGTTTAGCGATGACCGCTCAATTCACTTGGGCCGACAGCGTTAACATTTACTCTTTTCGTCAGCCTTTTTTAATCGAACCCATCCTTGCACAATTCACCAAAGAAACCGGCATCGAAACCAAAGTCGTGTTTGCTAAAGACGGTTTAATTCAGCGCCTTAAGCGTGAAGGAAAATTAAGCCCAGCAGACGTCGTGCTGACTTCTGATTTCTCTAAATTATTACAAGTTAAAGAAGAAGGCTTAAGCCAAGCCTTCAATAGCGACATTGTTAATCAGCGCATTCCGGCACAGTTTCGCGATAGCGAACAGCACTGGGTCGCCCTAACACAACGCGTACGTAATATTTATTCTTCTAAAGAGCGTGTGGGTAAAACCGCCATCAACTACGAAGACCTTGCCAATAAAGAATACAAAGGCCGCATTTGCACTCGCTCTGGTAAACACCCTTACAACTTAGGCTTAATTGCATCGTTGATTGTGCATAATGGTGAAGCCGCAACTGAACAATGGCTAAGAGATGTTAAGGCCAACCTTGCTCGTAAACCGCAAGGCAGCGACCGCGCCCAAGTACAAGCCATCAAAGAAGGTCTATGCGATGTATCCTTAGGCAACAGCTATTACTTCGGTAAAATGCTTGAAGATAAAGAACAAGTACATTGGGCAAACGCCGTTGAGCTTAACTTTCCAAACCAAGCCAACCGCGGCGCTCACATCAACGTAAGTGGTGCGGTTATCACTAAATATGCACCGCATAAAGCACAAGCTCAAACTCTACTTGAGTTCCTAAGTTCAGATAAAGCACAAGCCATGTATGCTGAATTGAACATGGAATACCCAGTTAAGACTGGTGTTTCACCTTCTAAACTAGTGAAAAGCTGGGGCGACTTTAAAGCCGATCCTCTAGCACTTGAAAAAGTAGCGGCAAAACGCAAAGACGCGCTACGTTTAGTAGACAAAGTTCAGTTCGATCTATAACCAAGCACCCTGTTTTGGTTAAGAAAACATCTGCATTGCGTTAAAATATGCAGATGTTTTCCACTTCTCATCTGCATCCCTTATAATCGCCGCCATGTCCCAATCTAACAAACTCTTGCCCACTATCAGCCTAAGCGTTTCATTGCTGATGTTTATCCCCATACTCGCGTTGGTTTATCAGGCGTTTTTCATTGTTGATGGTAACGATCACACTTTCGCTAATATTTTCGACAGTGTGTTGTGGCAATACATTAAAAACAGCTTATTGGTGGTCGCCTGCACATTAATGTTTGCCTGCTTGTTTGCCATCGCCCCCGCTTGGTGGTGCGCACGTTACGAGTTTAAAGGCCGCCGTTTTTTACAATGGGCCATGGTGTTTCCGTTGGCTATTCCTGCGTATGTGAGTGCTTATATTTATACCAAGGCGCTGGATTATCCCGGTCCTGTGCAAAGCAGTTTGCGTCAGTGGTTCGATTGGCAAAGCCCCAACGATTATTGGTTTTTCGACATGCGCTCCATCATGGGCGGCAGCCTCATGTTGGCACTCGCACTTTACCCATATATTTATTTATTACTGCGTTATGGGTTTGCCAAACAAAGCGATCACCTTGATCATGCGGCTCGTTTATTAGGCGCCAGCCCAAAACAAGTGTTCTTTAAAATCCGTTTAGCGATGGCTCGCCCAGCGTTAGCCATCGGTTGCACGCTGGTGGCAATGGAAGCACTGGCTGACTTTGGCACCATGCACTTATTTGCCATCAGCACATTAACCACCGCCATTTATGATAGTTGGCTGGTATATGGCAGCTTGTCGACCGCAGCGAAACTGTCCTGTTTATTACTCTTGTTTATCGTGACGCTTTCAATATTAGAGCGCCAACAACGCAAAGCTCAAAAACAATACGAATCTCGCGGCCAACAATTATTGCAACGCAAACCCATCAGCTCACTTAAAACAATCACTATCTGGCTAAGCTGCGGGCTTATTTTATTATTAGGATTTGTGATTCCCGTGGCGTATTTATTGGATTACACCGGCACCTATTTACAACAAAACTGGCAACCACAATTACTGCAACACAGCTTACATACCTTTTTATTAGCAGGTGTGGCCGCCACCATTTGTATGATGATTGCTATGCTGCTCAACAGCCAATTGCGTTTACGCCCAAGTCGCTTTAATCAGACCCAACTAAGTATTGCCTCCTTAGGATATGCCATTCCCGGTACGGTATTGGCTATCGCTGTTTTAATCCCACTTGGTGCATTAGACGTGGCGATTCACGATGTTATGACTTGGGCCAACATGGATAGTCTTGGCTTAATTTTTTCAGGTTCTAGCGTGGCGTTATTGTTTGCATTTGTATTGCGCTTTTTAGCCATCGCCAATGGTAGTATCCACAGCGGCTATCAACAAATAAGCCCAAACTTAGATTTGGCCGGCGCAAGTTTAGGTAAAAATCCCAGTAGCATTTTTCGATTGATTCACCTGCCATTAATACGCCCAATGGCACTTAGTGCATTTTTATTGGTTTTTATTGAATGCGTAAAAGAACTACCCGCCGCTATTTTATTGCGCCCATTCGATTTTGAAACGTTATCGACGTATGTTTATCAACACGCCAGTGATGATCAACTTGAACACGGCGCATTAGCAGCCTTGTTAATTATTATCGTCAGCTTACTGCCCATCGTATTGCTAAGCCGCACCCAGAGGATGTCATGAGTCAATCTGCATTACACATTGAAAACCTCGCGGTTCATCTGCAAGAAAAAACCATCTTAGAAAATTTCTCACTATCGCTAAACGAAGGCGAGATCCTGTGTTTGCTCGGCCCAAGTGGCTGCGGCAAAACCACGGCATTAAAAGCCATTGCCGGTTTAATGGATGCCCAATTCGGAACCATTCATTTGTTTGACCAGCTGTTAAAAAAGAACAGCTATGAGTTACCACCCGAAAAACGCGACATCGGATTTATCTTTCAGGATTATGCACTTTTCCCCCATATGACCGTGGCACAAAATATTGGCTTTTCCCTGACTGCGTTAAGTAAAGAAGCCAAATACGCGCAAATACAAGACAGTTTGAATCTTGTGCACATGCACGGTTTAGGTGAGCGCTACCCCCACGAGCTAAGTGGTGGCCAGCAACAGCGCACCGCGGTAGCCCGTGCATTGGCAAAACGCCCAAAATTACTGTTAATGGATGAACCGTTTTCAAACATCGACAGCCAAGTTAAATACAAGCTAATGGCTGAATTGCGCAGTTTACTTAAGCAGCACAACATAACCTGTATTTTTGTCACACACAGTAAACAAGAGGCTTTCAGCTTTGCGGATAAAACCGCGGTATTAAATAATGGAAAAATCGAACAGGTCGATCACACTCAGGTGATTTTTGAGCAACCTATTAACCCCTTTGTAGCGGAGTTTATGGAGTCTGGAAATTTAATTTCGGCCAGCCAAATACCACACGCATTGTTTTCACAGCCTGTTAAGTTGAGCGACGATACGTCTTGGGTGTTATTGCGCGAAAATGGATTTACTGTAACAAACACGGCTGGTTTGAGAGGATTAATTAAGGATAGCCTATACATGGGTTACCGTTACCGAAACCACATACAGTTTGATGATTTTTCATTATGGATTGAAACACAACAACCATTAACACCCCACGAGCATATTCACCTGCAATATACTCATGAGCCATTAACGCTTAAATAATTTAAGCGGGCTGGGCTACCAGCATCACTAACAGTTTATCTTTTAAGTGTAAGCGCTCAAGTTTCAACGTTTCAAGATGCTCGTCAGATGTGACTTGCGCACCACTTTCAAAGCGATGGATATCTTTATCAACGTCATGATATTCATTAAACAAACGAAGAAAGTGCATGTCGCTTGCTTTTAAGTCGTGAATACGCTCTTTATGCTCAGGGAATTCGTTAGCTAGGCTATGGTTTTCAATTGGCATTGCGTGTCCTTATTTTTTTAGGTTTGAGTTCATTCTAGAACTCAAACCAATCACTCCCTTGATGTGTATCAAGGGAGTGACAAATAACCTTTACAAAATAAACAACACTTTAAAAACGATAGTTAAGTCCGATTTTTAAGTTGCGCCCTGGCTGCAACACTTCATCTTTAACAAATGAAGTGTGGTAACGCACATCTTCATCTAATACGTTTTGTATTTGCCCATACAATTTCAATTCACTGTCAGAAAACGGTAATAAATAACTGCCACCGAGTGTCACTAAATCAAATCCTTTTGTTAACGCTTCGCCTTCAGCCAATCGAGTTTGATCTTGGTAGCGACTCTGGCGCGCATACACATTCCATAAGTAAGTTTGGTAAGCAACCTCTAACCCCAAGCGATCCGCTGGCATACGCGGCACATAGCTACCATTATTGTCGCCACCCTCAAATTCGGCGCGCACACCATCCGCAAAAGCTTGCAGCTGCCAAACTTGACTTATCGTAGTGGTCACATTGAATTCATAGCCTTGTAAAAACGCATCTTGTTGTTGATATTGATAGCTATCAAAACCATCTGTTTGCACCCCAAGATTTTGTTGGTAGATAAAGTCCGTCATATTGGTGCGATAGATATTCGCTTGAGCCACGAATTGCAATGCGTCGCTAACGGCATGCTGTGCGAATAAGCCTAAATCCATCACTTGTGAAACTTCGTTATCCAGTTGGCTATTGCCAATTTCAAACGTTTGCGTGGCTTCATGAGGGCCGCAACTATACAGCTCTTGCGCTGCTGCACTACGACTAACTTGCGAAAGATTTGAACGCAGCGTCAACGCAGACGTCAGTTGCCAGTTAATACCCGCTGAAAAAGAGGCGTTATTAAATGAACGGTCTTTAATATCGGCTGGTGTTAAATTACATTCAGCAAGATGATCAATCGCTAACTGAGCTTGATTAGTATCATGAGTATTACGCTCAACTCGGGCAGCTAAATCGGTAATCACAAACGGCGACCACTGCACGCTGTGCAACGCAAATATTCCCACTTGTTGTGACTGCGTATCAGGCACGATCGCTTCGCCACCTTGTGCTGAAAAATCTGTGTCAGACACTTGCACACCCACCACACCTTTTGCATTCTTGCTCAGTTGATAATTTAAACCCAAGCGGCTTTCATAACCTTTGCGTTTAAACTCTGTCATACCTGCGTGCTCATGCTCGTCTTCTACTAATAGCGCATCAACAGGTTCACTGTGCGCTTCAGTTTCTTCGTGGCCTTCTTGGTGCTGGTAATCGACCCACCCAAATCTTACATTTACGCCGTTTACTGCACCCATATTTAATGCCTGAGTAAACTCCATATCAAAGCGGGTTTGTTTAAGCTCCACCCTTGCGTGCTCCTCTTCTTCCTCTTCTAGCGCTCCAGCATCGATTTCTTCTTCGTGGCCTTCTTCATGATGATGGCCCGGCAAACCAAATTTATTTTTCATATGGCTAATCGCAAAACCCAATTCGCCATTACCCAGTAATGTAGACATACCTAAATTAAAATTTTGCTGCAACACATCACTGTTTTCTAACGGATGATCATCATGGGGAATATCATAAGATTGGGTATCACGCTGACTGGCACTCAGTTGCAACGCCACCGTTTTTAAACTGTGTTGAGCATGCAAAGAGAGTACGTGTCCTTCATCGACACTACTGGCTTCACTGCCAATACTGACACGGTTATCGCCCAATACCGGAATGCGTTCATCCACGATATTAACTGCCCCGCCGACCGCGCCATTACCAAAAATTAATGCGGCAGGACCACGCACTACTTCGACTTGAGTTGCGTGTTGTGAATCCACGGCAACCGCATGGTCAGGGCTAATCGTGCCCACATCTAATGTATCGATGCCGTTTTGCATGACCTTGACACGTGCACCGCCTAGGCCTCGGATCACCGGTCGACCAACTGCACTGCCATAACTGCTGTTATGAATGCCGGCGCTTTGGGAAAGTAACTCGCCAACAGAAGCACTTTGACGTTGCTCCAATGCGTCGCCCGTTAGCACATGCACGGGCTGCGTCAGTTCTCCCAAGTTTCGATTTAATGGATCACCATGCACCTTCACAGTTTCTAATTCAGTTTCTTCAGCCATAGCTAATGGCAATACGACAAGGCCCGCGGCCAAGGTAAATAATCGCTGGAACATATTCATTCACTTTTTTTAAAATACACAAAGCAACCTACAGCCAATGCTGTAAGTCATATTTATTGTTTAAAGTATTAAATTAAAGTGACGTAGGTGGGGCGCGCGCTTGCTGGGTCTCAAATTGAGACAACACTAAGGCTATAGGATGAAACGCTTGTTTTTCGAGTGCTTGCTTGGCACTCACACAGCCAGTAGTGGCCTCAGGTACCGCTGCGCTGCCGTCCAAAACGAACATTGGGCAGTCAATGGTATGATGGTGATCAATAAGCTGATCGTGCACCAACTGCAAGCTGCCACTGATCAATATGACCAATGTCAACACAGAGGCTATTAAGCCATTATGTTTACGCAAGCGCGGGTGCTGGAGAAGTTTCATGGCGCGTATCATACGATTACTGGCAAGCCGCTTCAATCTGAATTACCACTTATATGTAAACAGTTGTAGTGTTGGTGTCTCTATGACAAAAAACCATAACAATTAGTGACACTACCAAATAGGTTTTTTGCACTCATTTTCAATGATTCTTCTCATGCCCACATGGGGCTAACCTAGCTCGTTGTACTGCAATAGTCTTTCTCAACTTTAAGACTGACAGCAAAAATGGATTTATGTTTTACTCGATGCCTAAATTTTTCATCTAAGCTTACCTAATACCATTGAGTTTATTTATGTCAAACCCCGCAGTACACATTAACCGCTTAGAGTTCATCACCTTAATGGCCGCACTTATGTCGATGGTAGCGTTGTCCATTGATGCCATGTTGCCAGCCCTTGGTATTATTGGCCAAGACCTGAACATCGCCAACCCAAACGATAGCCAGCTGATTATAACCAGTGTGTTTTTAGGCATGGCGTTTGGCTTAATTATTTATGGGCCAATCTCTGATTCATTTGGCCGCAAAAAAGCCATTTACATTGGTATCGGTATTTTTTTAGTAGGTTGCTTGATTTCAATTTTTGCACAAGATTTTAATCAGATGCTACTGGGGCGTGTGCTGCAAGGTTTTGGGGCTGCTGCCTGTCGAGTGGTCACCATTGCCATGATGCGCGACAAGTTTGACGGCAAAGAAATGGCAAAAAATATGTCTCTCATCATGATGGTCTTTATCATGGTGCCAGCACTTGCGCCTTCGATTGGTCAGTTCATTTTATTATTTGCAAACTGGCATTACATTTTTGTCATGCTGTTTTTGGTTGCACTGGGCAGTACTATTTGGATGCACCTCCGCCAACCGGAAACCTTAGTTGTGGAAAAACGTATCGGTTTTTCATTAGCGAATATTAAACGCGGCATGATCGAAACCATAAAACACCCGGAATCCCGCACCTACACACTGGCAGCCGGCATTATGTTTGGTGCTTTTGTTGGTTACCTAAGTTCTTCCCAGCAAATTTTACAAGTGCAATACGGCACCGGTGATTTATTTTCGGTGTACTTTGGCATACTCGCATTGGCCATTGGTTTTTCATCTTTTGCCAATTCTAAATTAGTCATGAAAATACCCATGCAAACCCTATGTATTACCGCTTTATGGGTGGTACTGATCAGCTCTATTTTGTTTTTTGTTTATGCCAATTTTATGAATGAGGACCCCGGCTTATTTAGCTTTATGCTGTACATGCTGAGTACGTTTTTTTGCTTTGGTATATTATTTGGTAATTTCAATGCCATGGCGGTACACCCACTTGGCCATATTGCAGGGGTTGCTACATCGGTGATTAGTACCGTGCAAACATTAATATCGGTCGTGGTTGGCACCTATGTGGGACAGCACTACAATGGCACGGTCATGCCGCTCATAATTGGTTTTATTATGTGTACCAGTGTCACGTTGTGCTTAATTTTCTGGTTACGCCGCACGACTAAACTATCCACTCAAACCGTTAATACTTTATAAGAAAAACATGTCCAACATTGATATTTATTATTTAGAAATGCACAGCCCAGCGCACATCAAGGGGAAACCTTCGTTTGATGGATTACGTATTGAATATTGTGAGATCAAACAATGGGCGTTGAATAAATTCCTTTACAGTTATGTTGGTGGCCCTTGGACATGGACAGATAAACTCAACGATGCCGATAACCAGTGGCAAGCCTATGCCCAAGACCCAAAACTGCATACTTGGGTCGCTTATTACAAAGGGGCCATTGCCGGTTATTTCGAAATGCAGCAACAAGCGCAAGGTGACGTAGAAATTATTCAATTTGGCTTAACACCAGAGTTTGTGGGCAAAGGCATGGGCGGCTATCTACTGACAAACGCACTTGAGCAAGCATGGTCATTGCCCAATACAAAGCGGGTTTGGTTACACACCTGTTCACTTGACCACCCTAATGCAAAAGCGAATTATGAAGCGCGCGGTTTTACGCACTATAAAACAGAGCAACAAGCTGACGATTAATGACGTCACAACATTGCAGCAGACACAAAAAAGCCGATCATGTGATCGGCTTTTTTAATCTAACTGGCCCAATTTATTCTGGGCTTTGCGACTCTACCACAAACTTTTGAAACGCATTTTGGAATGCCTCTGTTACATCCGCTTGGGTCGGTACGTGGTCACTTTTCACCAATACAATTAAGCTTTGTGCATACACTCGCACATCCCCCCTTGGGTGTACGGTGATATCACCATCTTTATTAATAAACGCCATGGGTGTGCCGATACCGGCTTTTAACATGGCCGTTACCACATCAGCCCAGCTTTCACCTTCTAACCAAATGCTGTAACGCTCTGGGTGATCGTCTTTGCGGGTAAACATGTCTTCGATCACTACTTCACTGCCAGGTGCATCCATGGCGCGCACCAGTATTTCTGGATATGAGCGAATAGGTCGTAAGATTGATTTCACATCCAAATCAACCATGCGAGGGCGGTTAGCATCCACCACGCACTCCACCAAGGTTATATGCGCCAACCGTAAATCGGCCAAACGATGCACGATATCAAAACTGATACTGTCGCTGTCGGCATGGTATTCGTCTCGTGCCAAGACAAATATATGCTTGGCAAATTTGGCTTCGGCGCGCGCTAAATCATCGTCATTATTACCATTGCCCAGAATATGGCGTACACCCAAGTCTTTTAACTGGGCTGATAAACCACCACCAAACTCGGTATTAAGCAGCAGAATATCGATCTCTTTGTTAGCGTCATCTTCTCGTATCTGTGTCACCAAACGTTGGAAGAATTGATCCGCATTATATTTTGGCGCGTTGATAATCAATATGTGTTCTTTCATTTCCCAATCCCATAAACCTGAGCGAATACGTTCGTTACGCGCAATACGATAATCCACATAATCGCGCACTAAAAATGTGACCAACGTGATGGCCGACATAAAAATCAAAATGATCGTCGCCGCTTGGCCCGGTATCGTCTTCGCACTTAAGTCACCATAACCTACGGTGGTGATCGTGGTCATGGTTAACCAAATTGCTTGCCACGGCGAAAATGACTCCAACACCATCATGGCTAAAACGTGAAGCGCCATTAGACTAAATATCATAAAAATAGTGCGCTTAATTTTCGATAATATACGCGCATCTGAACCGACTAACGCATGGTTAATCGCCGGCTCTTTACTGTCTCGTAACGGTAAAATTTTCATAGAAAGTCATAACTAAAATGAGCCTGCACTATGGCATAAAGCGCACTATAGCCTCAAGCATAAAGCCGATATATTTACGCTTTAAACACTTGATACTTCATTAGTTTAACCCCCAAAGTTTGTTATGATCTTAGCTTCAGTGAAAGGACGGATCATGAAGCATATTGTCACCCTAGTAAGACTCGGAATGATCTGGTTCACCCCAATGTGCTGGGCTAACGCCGATCATGCTCTCAGTTTAGGCATGGTACAACAGACACAAAACTTCACACTCAATGATGAACAGCTTGAGCTACGCGTTCGCTCACCCAAAGTACGCTATCAGCTCGCCACAGGCCCTTGGCTGGTTATGGTTTCCGCCAGCCAAGGGGACAATAACCGCTCACATATCAGCACAAACGACCCATTGCGCTATCAGCTGTATTTTGAACAAACCAGTGAAAGCCTTTACCTTGATTACAACTTCGAACAAAGCTGGATCAGTATTGGCTACAGCCAATCAAGCCAACAACAAATCTATAACGCCAATGAAAATGGCACTCGCTCTGCCAGTTCAAGCCAAGCGGATTATCGCTCGTTTGTGATTGATGCAGGCTACGGCTGGTACTTTGAAAGCAGTCAACTTCTAGCCACTTTCGGTGTTAGCCAGCAGACCTCTGACGAGCAATACCAACTACTACAAATAAGTAATCATATTCAAAGTAGCCATGATGAAATTACACAAAGTGGCTGGTTAGCCCATGCCAGCATTGGCTATCAGCATTATTTTTCTATAAATGAACAATGGGATTTAATGCTAGGCAGCGGCTTGTATCACAGTAGAAGCATTGATGGTGAAGCGCATATTTCTCAAACCTCGCGCACTCGATTACCAGGAAATCGCGTACTAACCTCTGAAGAAAGCGTATTGATCGACAGCGATTCTAATAGCACCAGTGTCATCGTACAGTCAGGCCTGATCACGAATTATGGCAGCGTTAATATATCCGCCGATAAGCTCACCGACGAAGATTGGCAAAACGCGCTCATTGAATTGAGCGTCAGCGTCTTTTTTTAGTCGTGTTATGGACGGCGTAAACGCTGTGTACGTTGAAAGGTTTGACGGACGTTATCTCGTTGTTGTGGGCTCAAACGCTTAAAGTTTTGATAACTTTTTTGTATGTCCTCACGCTTGCCTATTGGTAAGGTTTGGTATTTTTGCAGGCGCTCCATGGCTTTTTTGCGTTGCGCATTAGGCAATTGGGAGAAACGCTTGTAGCGAGCTTTGGCTCTGTCTTGTTGCTCTGGTCCTAGGGCATTCCAACGACTCGCCCCTTGAATCAGTTTTTGTTGTTTTTCAGCCGACAGCTCATCCCATTTAGCTTCTAGTGGGCTTAACGTAATTTTAATATCTGCAGGTAACTCGGAGAACGATTCACCATAACTTAATGGCACCCAGATTAAACACAACAGGAGCATCTGTTTCATTAAATTATTCATCGTCGGCCTCCTTTTGCATTGGGTTATCTTGGTTGTCATTGGTTTGAGTATTGGTGTCTTCATCTATCATGGAAAGTGGATCAATCCACTCACCGTCTTGTTCAATGCTATCGGCTAAAAACAATAAAAATTCTTCGTCATCAATTGGGCTGGGGGCGGCCATTAAACTACCTGACAACAGCACGCTAACTAGGCTTAATCTCATCTGCCTGATTCGGCTGCTCGCTAAGCCAAAGGGCAAATTCGAGGTCATCCACCAGCTCCCATTCTTCATCATTCAATTGTGCAAAGGATATCATTAATTCCAAGCCCTGTGGCTCTAGTAAGTCACTTGTCTGCGAGGTAGAAAATCCCAGCCATATCGGCACAATTAAACACACGCAGGCTGCTACTGCCATGAGTTCTTTTGACCACGTCATCTTGGTTGCCGCGACATGCTGCTTGGTCTGATGGGCCAATAACGCCTTTTTTCTGGCGGCGGCCAATTTTTTTTGCACATCCTCCGATAGCGTTTGAGCACTGCCATCAAGGGCTTGCTTGGCTTGTGCGGCTAAATCGTTTTTTTCTGTCATACATCACCTATTTGTAATGCGTCGTGTATTTTTTTCATGGCCCTATGATAATGGGTTTTCACACTGCCTTCATTAATGGCCATAACCTCAGCCGTTTGCTGTACCGAAAAACCTTCCCAGCATCGCAATAAAAAACACTGTTGCTGTTTAATGGGTAACGCTTCAATCACGGCTAACAACTCATCTTCTAATTGGGCATTTTGTAAGTGCTCAATGGGACCAAAATCATCTTCTACTTCTAACAGAGATACGTCTTCTTCATCATCGTTAAGATGATCGCGTACAAACCAGCGCCGCCATCGTGTATCTCTACGATGCCAATCATGAATGCAGTTATTCAATATTGTGTAAAACAGTGGGCGCCACTGCTCGCTGGGTTTATCCCCATACACAGTCGCCAGCTTGATCATACTGTCTTGTACAATATCTAACGCATCCGCTTCATTGTGCACAGCTAAACTCGCCATACGAAACGCACGTTTTTCAATTGACTGTAAAAACGTCTCCAGTGTCATCACCAAAGCATGCTATTCCCAATTCACCCAGCCTATCTTTGTAGGCTTTTAAAGTATCAAATAAAATATCTGGAATGGGCAATCGCCCTTGCATCATCACCATGATTACAATCAAACAAACGTCCTTGTTTATTTAATCATAGGACACTAAAAAACAAAGCGTGCCCCTAGGGTGTGAATCCATTGATTATAGTTATAATTTTCATCTGTATATTCTATATTCGACTTATTACGGATATAACTCGCATCAAAGTACAGCTGCATCAGAGAATTTAAAAAGTATTCATGATTATAATTAAAGCTCAGTTGACGGTCAGATCGCTGATCATCACTTAAAGAGTCTAATTCGTATTGTGTGCCTTTCAATTTCACGCCGCCAGACATAACGTGATGCCCACGATATACTTGATACACGGTTTTTATGTACGAGCCAACATTACTTAACCCTTCGCCTGTATAGTTATTCTGAAACACGTTACCTTGTAGCGTCCATTTTTCACTACCATAATTGACACTGTATTTTAACGTGCCCGAATGACTGCTGCCATCGTAATCACTGTAACTGCTATCTTGGGATGTTTTATCGGTAAAGCCATAACTAACATATAATTTGTTATCCCCTATCTTTTTCGCCACATCGACTTTACTGACAAAATACTCAAGGACATCGACACCTGAAAGGTTATAAGCTTGGCGAGTAAACGTCGCACCGTAACGATAATCCCCTTGATAATAATGCATCGGCAGCGACAAGGTCATGACGGTGGTATCAAGCTCGTTATCCAATAGTGTTTCTTTAAAGTAGTCGAGCATAATGGATGCATCGCTATTTGCTTGATCCCAAAACTCAATATTACCTGTGATGGCTACTTGAGTTTGCATGTCGGTTTGGTTTGAGCCTAGTGACTCATCATTGACCACTAAATCATCTGACTCTAAAAAAACATTACTGTTGTAACCGGTACTCATATCTAGCTCTAAAGAATAGCCAGCGCCTTGCGTCAAGCTCGACATCACATACAAAATTGCGAAGCCAATACTGCTGCTTAATCGTTTCATCATGGTCACCACCTAACAAAATACAATCGAAAAGATACCAGCAGCGAAACCGCTACTGGCTCATTCGTTTATCAAACATTATTCACCGAAGTAAGCCGACAAAACGTCACGACGTTCTTCACGATTAAGCCCTTGTAGCTGCTCACGCAATGCTGCGCGGTCTTCTTCTGATAGTGATGACACTTGATCATGACGTTCTTGGCGCTGCTCTTGACGGTACTCACGAAATGCCTGACGACCTTCATCCGAGGTAATATCAAACCCTTGCTCCGCCGCGCGGGTCACACGCTGCTCATGGCGATATTCACGATAAGCATCTTTGCCTTCATCTGTGGTGATGTCAAAACCCAGCTCGGCAGCAATTTCTACTCGCTGTGCGTCTAGCACAGTTTTTAATTCGGCTTTGCCTTCTTCGGTGCTGATATCAATATTCAGCTCGGCGGCTTTTGATTCTAAGAAGTTTTGACGAGCCTCAGAATTGTGCCAGCGTTCGGCGGCCATACCTGCAAATGCAGTACTACTAGCGACGGCCAAGGTAACAGAAAGAATGAATGAACGAGTTAGCATAATAAATCCCCTAAAAGTCTCATTGTGATCATGCACACAAATGCGTGCATATATCCTTTAAACGCTCACCAAGAAAATGGGTTGACACTCTTGCGTAAAAAATTTTATTCAAAAAAAAGCAGCGACTCTCCATTGGGGAAAAGAGCCGCTGCCAAAGGGACAAACCCAAAATCATCAGGCCAAGGCGCTACACCAGATCAGCGTGATTAACAGAATAATCCGCACATAGAGCCGACCTGAACACTGGCGCCAAGACCGGTAAATCTATGCTTCTCTACCCCTCTAACGCACAGGAGCCAGAAAGGTTGACACCCATTAAAAATATATTTTCAAAGCAAGCAACAATACTAGCCCCAAAGCCTTAAGAGGATTAACCTATATAGATCCCGCCTAAGATAAATAAGGAACAACCCAATGTGGTCTAAGGCACCTGAAAGTCTCAACACATTCGCGCTTAAACGCCGTGATTTGTTATCCCCCCTTATTCAATCCCACAGTGAATTTGCAGCCATTGAGCAAGACGATGCGCTCATGAGAACCCTAACTCTGAGTGATTATGTGTTCACCAGTTTTCAAACATGCCCAGATATTGCCAAACAGTTATTAGCCGATCGCTTTCTTGATCAACCCCTAGACCAAAGTGCCATTGAACATCAGCTCAGCCAAATACTTGAACAATGTAACGATGAAGCCGATCTATATAAGCAATTAAGAGAATTCCGCCGTCTGCATCAAATGCGCATAATTCATCGCGACCTTAATCGTTTGTCTGCCCTACCCGACACTCTGGCTGAGCTATCCTTTTTAGCCGACACCAACATACGCTGTACGTTGACGTGGCTAGATAAAAAACTGCAGTTACGATATGGCCAACCAATGGCTAAAAAAAGTGGCGATAAACAAGCGTTAATTGTGATAGCAATGGGCAAACAAGGCGCTGGCGAACTTAACTTATCTAGCGATATCGATTTAATTTTTGCGTTTAATGAAAACGGTGATACGGCAGCCGGTAACGGTCAAAAGAGCATTTCGAATCAAGAGTATTTTACTAAGCTTGGCCAAGCACTGATTCAAAGTTTGGATAAAGTCACGCAAGATGGTTTTGTTTATCGTGTTGATATGCGCTTGCGCCCGTATGGGCAATCAGGCCCGCTGGCCATGAATTTTTCAGCACTCGAAAACTATTACCACGATCAAGGCCGTGATTGGGAACGCTACGCCATGATCAAAGCCAGAGCCGTCACCGGCATCCCATCACACATACAAGAACTGATGAATATCTTGCGACCATTTAGTTACCGTAAATATGTCGACTTCAGTGCGTTTGAATCATTGCGGGAAATGAAAGCACGTATACGCCAAGAAACCATACGCCGCAATTTAGCCAACAATGTAAAACTGGGCAGCGGCGGCATACGTGAAATTGAGTTCATCGCCCAAGCGTTTCAATTAATTCGTGGCGGCAAAGAAGTCGAACTGCAACAACCCAATATATTCAAAGTGTTTAACTACTTAAAAGAACACGAATACCTGCCTTTTGCCGCAATTAAAGAGTTACTAGCGGCTTATCACTTTTTACGTGATACCGAACACGCCATTCAAGGGCTTAACGACGAACAAAGCCAAACCCTGCCCAGCGATGACTTCAACCAAGCACGCATAGCGTGTTACATGGGGTTTGCTGACTGGCCAAGCTTTATCCACACCTTGGATGCCCACAGAGAAAACGTAATACTGCATTTTAAAAATATTGTGGCTGACGATACCGAACAAGAAAACCAAGACGATCTAGAACCTTGGCAGAGCATCTGGTTTCAACAGCAAGGTGACGAACACAGCACCGATGAAACCAGCGAGCCAATCAACACACCAGAACTACAACACACCTTACAAAAGCTGCGTGATTTAGCCGAACATAAAATGCAAGCCATCGGCAAGCAGCGCTTAGATAAAGTGATGCCGTTGTTACTCAAAGCATTATCGCAATGCGAACAGCCGCAACCAACACTTGAGCGTTTAGTGCCCCTGCTCGAAGCCATACTGCGTCGAACGGCGTACCTTGTATTGCTCAGCGAAAACCCCTCATCGCTGCAGCAACTGGTGCGCTTATGCGGTGCCAGCCCTTGGATTGCAAAAAGCATCGCCGAAGCGCCTTTGTTATTAGATGAGTTATTACACCCCGCTCACCTGTACAACCCCAATGACAAAACCGGCATGATTGCCGACTTAGACCAACGTTTACTGCGCATCGAGCCACTCGATTTAGAAGAACAAATGGATGCCCTGCGCCACTATGCTAGCGCCAATAAATTACAAATTGCCGCCAGCGACATCACCGGTGCGCTGCCTCTAATGAAAGTAAGTGATCACCTAACCTGGCTTGCCGAAACCATCTTAGAGCGCGCGTTATGGATGTCATGGCTGCAAATGGTCGATAAATACGGTTACCCAACCAATGCTCAAGGAGAGCCCGTCACCCAACCTGAATTTTTGATTTTAGGCTACGGCAAGCTCGGCGGCATTGAAATGAGTTATGGCTCGGACCTAGACATGGTCTTTTTGCACAATGGCACCGCAAATAAATACACCACAGGTGAGCGCCAACAAGAGAACGGGGTTTTCTATACACGCATGGGCCAGCGACTTATCCACATCCTCAACACCACCACCCGCGCAGGGCAATTATACGAAGCCGACATGCGCCTGCGTCCCAGCGGGGCCAGTGGAATGATCGTGGCCTCTATTAACGCGTTCGAGAAATACCAACAGCAAGAAGCGTGGACATGGGAACACCAAGCCCTCATTCGAGCCCGCGTGATTACCGGTGATGACGCAGTTGCACAAAAATACGCACAAATCCGCACAGAAATCCTCACAAAAGACCGAGATCGTGCTCAACTACAGCAAGAAGTGCGAGAAATGCGCGAAAAAATGCGCGATAATCTCGGCTCCCAAAGTGTGGGCAAAACCCAATTCCAGCTTAAGCAAGATGCTGGCGGCATAGTGGATATTGAATTCATCGTACAGTACCTCGTACTGGCCCAATGCAAACAACATCCGCAATTACTGTCTTGGACAGATAATATGCGCCTGCTGGAAACCTTAGAGTCTCATAACATCATCAACTCTAAGCAAAGTGACGCTCTCAAGCAGGCTTATATCGCCTACCGCTCATTGGCACACCGTCGGGCCTTACAGAACCAAAAGTTACTGTTAGACCCCAATGAGCTCGACCAAGCTGGGTTAACCACCCACATCGACACGGTTACAACACTTTGGCAGCAGATTATGAACTCAGCGCCCTAAGCGACTGAGCCGCCTCACTGCGAACACTCGTAGCAAAGCGGACTCAAACATATTGAATCAGGCAGCCGTGGTAACGGCCACCATGAACACATTTAGGAATAGGTAATGGCCGCATTTGGAACAGTTTTCATGCCGAAAATGGCACTGGCAACTTACGAAAATAATTCTTGGACATCTTCTAGTATTGTTTCATCTGAAAAATTGGAACTGCATCCAGGTGCCCACGTCTTGCATTATTCAAGCACCTGCTTTGAAGGCTTAAAAGCATTCAAACATGACGATGGCAGCGTCAATATTTTCCGTATGGATGCCAACATCCAACGCATGGCACAAAGCACCGACTTATTGTTTTTGCCTGAGATTAATCAAGATCAGCTAAACCAGATGATCAAAGACATTGTGGCGCTTTACGTTGACGACGTGCCTAGCCCTCCGGGCTCTATGTATATTCGCCCAACACATATCGGCACCGAGCCCAGCATTGGTAAGGCCGCGGTTTCTTCTGAAACATCACTGCTATATGTATTGCTATCACCAGTAGGCGATTATTTTGCCGGTGGTGCTAAGACACTGCGACTATTACTAGAAGAAAATGGCATGCGCTGCGCGCCGCACATGGGCATGATTAAAAGCGGCGGCAACTACGCCAGCGCACTGGGCCCAATTGCTCGTGCACGTAAACAAAGTAATGCAGACCAAGTTTTGTTTTGCCCGAACGGCGATGTACAAGAAACCGGCGCAGCCAACTTTATTTTAATCGACGGCAACGAAATCATCACCAAAGCCTTAGACAGCTCGTTTTTACACGGTATCACCCGCGATTCGATTTTAACCATCGCACGCGATTTAGGCATGACCGTTACCGAACGTGATTTCACTGTTAACGAATTAATCGAACGTGCGCAAAAGCCCGGCACAGAAGCCGCCCTTTCTGGTACCGCTGCGGTATTAACGCCAGTGGGAACATTGATTCATAACGGCGAAGAAATTACCGTCGGTTCTGGTGAAGCGGGCCCAACTACATTAAAACTACGCCAAGCATTGAATGATATACAGTGGGGTAAAGCAGAAGATAAGTTTGGTTGGCTGACTAAGATTTAACAAGCTAAAGCTAGAAAATTAAAAAACCGTTTGTACCGCACTACAAACGGTTTTTTAATATCTAAACAAAGTACGAGGGTGCCCCGCGCCCGATCAATAAAACGATACAATCATCAAATTAAACATTTTTCTCATGTAACGAAATAACCGTCTTACTCGATACCGACTGATCAAAATATTGCTTTTTAACCGCTAAATATTCATCGCAAGAAAAAAACGCATCCATCACTTCTTTGCTTGGAAAATCAATTGTAAATACACGGTTAATATCATCACTGGTTTTTGACAGTAGAACTTCTGACACTTTAAAATCAAAACCAAAGGCACCACCATAAGAGTGCAAAATTGGCATCATGCCTTCGCGGTAACGCTGGTATTCAGCATCATCACTCACATTAATGCCCATAATCCTTTCGTATGCCATGATCTATTCCTTTTTATCAACTGTGTTTGAAATCACTTTACGTGTGTAAATAACTCGTGAAGAAAATAAAACCTTTCGATTCACCCAGGAAAATAACAATGTGGGTAAACTCATCACTGCGGCCATGGTAATCAGATCATTAATAAAATCCGCTACCGGCCATGTATACACAATATATTGTAAATCGACCAACAACCACAATAAAAGCATAAGCCCCAGATATGAAAACCCATATTCTAAATGGTCGATATCATCTGACTGACCGGCTTCAATTAAATGACACTGACAATGAGGGCATAGAAAGCCCTGAGTAAAGCCCTGCTGAAAACCATCAATTGCTTCAGCTGGAGAGAAGCTTTTATTACATCCTTGGCAGCGGTATTGATCCATAGACTCGTCCTTAATGAAGCGCTGATTATATACAACCTAATAATTAAATTTAATCGCGCACTGTATTGATAAGCTTTATTTCCAGCCTTGGCTCCATAGGCTATTATCTTTAGTCTAATTGAGCCAGCCAACCAAACGTTTTACTTCCAGCCTTGGCACCACAGCCTATCATCTTTTAGATCTTGCCAATCTATAGCTTGTTCACGTTTTGTCATAACAGCTTGCAGCACACATAAGATCACATTACCTTCTTCATCGTAATCCACTTCTGTAATCATCAAGTGCTTTTCTTTATTAACCGGTTTTAGGGCCGTCCATTTACTGTTTAATAATTTTTTACTGCTAATGGTAATCATTGGATTAAATCTTTTTACTGGCTTTAAACTATGTACGGTTAGCCATAGAAATTAGATTGGTATGAATAGACATTAGAGTAATAAGTATGGGAGTGTAAATTGTTAACCCGCTTGCGAGGCAATTTAGGTTAGCTTTGTTAACTTCGCATCATTCATGATGCCTGACTTTATTACCCGTCCAATGTTGAAAGTACCTTGGTTGATAAAAGTGCCTACCGCTAACATCAAGACCATAAATCAACATTATGTTATCCTTCCCATTAGCATTAACAACAACTGCTATTTCATCTTTGTACCCATACATATGTTCAGTAGAGCTAGTCTTACAAGTATATTTTTGATCTATTCTCTTAAAATCTTGCAAATGATCAAATGCATGGGGGCCGACACGAAACGTAATTTCTGTTTTGTCAGAATTCAACCAACTACAAATTTTGTTTGCTTCACTTTCCGCATATTTATGCGTATCACTATTCATAACCACATGAAATAAAAAGGCAATCACAGGAAGAAGTAATACAAATATTAACTTTTTCATAATTTTAATAACACTTCCACACATTGAAAAAAGTTTAAACGTATTGTTTAATGAGAATGTGACTTCACCACATAGGCACCCGCCAGATATTTCTTTATGCATTACGAATTCCATTAAATTTTAAAAACCAATAAAGCATCAGAATGACAAACTGGTACTTTACAGAGTTGTTAGACTAATAAACACCTAGTCATTTAAAATTATGACTAAAATATCGATCTCGTTAATGAATACGAAAACAACAATACTATGTTCCAACGCATAACTTGATTTACCAACCTTAATGGTAAGCCACAAAAAAAGTGCCTCTAGCTAATAAGCCTTTTCTATTTTCAAAACGATGAGGCGTCGCAGCGTCAATTTTCAGCCCCTGCCCTGCTTTCATCTGAATTTTTTGTGATGCAAGAATGACTGTAAGCTCCCCTTGATCCAGCCAAATATATTTTATTGTCCCTGCTACCGGATTCGCCGAAAAAGACGTTCGGCCATGATCATTAAAATAGAACTGATAAAAATCAGCCAATGAAGCACTCGATTTAGCCGCAAGTTGATGGCAAACAAAGACACTGCCCTTTTTGCTTATTATGTTTCCGCTTGATGGCGTAAGCACATGGAAATCATCCAGCCCCTTGGGCACTTTAACAAAGTCTTCTAGGCTAATGTTCATGGCATCTGCCAATTTTGCCAGAACCACTATCGTTGGGCTTTTTTGACCACCTTCTATTTGAGATATCATCGAACGGCTGACACCTGAGCGATCCGCTAATGACTGTAAACTTTCTTTATTTGATTGCCTAAAACTACGAATAAATAAACCTAAATAATCAAAGTTCATACTAACTCAATTCTACTATAGTGGACAATTTACACTATAGGATTATCAAGGTCATAGATAAAGCCTATTATCTCGATACATTCATATTAAACAGAAAAGGACATAATATGCCTCAACGCGTCGTCGCAATCACAGGTGGGAACTCTGGTATTGGCTTAGCCATCTCAGAACTTTTTTTAGCGAATGGTTATAACGTTGCCATTTTTGCTCAGTCAATAGAGCGCATGCAGGCGATACAAAGAATCGCCCCCGACAATGTTTTTATTTTTGCTGGTGACGTCAGCGTCAATGCTGATCTAGAAACGTTTTATCAACAATGTTCTGACTTATGGGGCGGTATCGATACAATTATCGCTAATGCAGGCATTGCCTTACCTGAAAACCTTGCAGACGTGACAGAAGCTAGCTTTGATAAAAGCATTGATATTAATTTTAAAGGGGTATTTTTTACGGTTCAAAAATCATTGCCGCATTTAAACGATAAGGCATCCATTATCTTACTTTCATCAATTCAAGCACAGCGTGGCGCAGGTATTTGGTCTGTATATGGCGCAACTAAAGCGGCAGTTCGCTCGCTAACCCGATCATTCGCACAAGAACTTGGCGCACGAGGCATTAGGGTTAATACCTTATCCCCCGGTGTAACCGAAACGCCCATCTTGGAAAAATTTGGTTTTAACAAAAATGATTTATCCGGAATATTAAACCAAGTATCTGCAAGCACCCCATTAGGTCGAATAGCTCAGCCTAAAGAGATAGCCGAGTCCGCGTTGTTTTTAGCATCCGATGCAGCATCGTTTATTAGCGGGGCCGATTTACAAGTAGATGGAGGCTTAGCCCAAATTTAACCCATAGGATCACATAATGTTACAATAGATTTAGGCATGACCGTTGCCGAACGTACGCAAAAGCCCGACACCGAAGCCGCTCTCTCTGGTACTGCTGCGGTATCAACCCCAGTAGGAACATTGATTCATAACGGCGAAGAAATTACTGGTAAATCTGGCCCAACTACATTAAAACTGCGCCAAGCATTGAATGATATACAGTGGGGTCGCGCAGAAGATAAGTTTGCTTGGTTAACTAAAATTTAATTCTTTAAAACCCTCCCTGTTTATAAAAAACAGGAAAGAAATAAAAAAACCGTTTATGGCAACACAAACGGTTTTTTTTATTTGTACCAGGCTACCCCGCCTGCGAAAAATTATTTAAATAATCGTACGAGGGTACCCCGCGCCCGAAAAATCACTTAACAAATCGTATGAAGGTGCACTGCGCGCGAAAAAGTATTTCAAATAATTGTACGAGGGTGCCCCGCGCCCGAAAATCAGCGTTTAAAACTCTCAGAAAATATTACGTTTTCTCATGCAATAAAATCACCGTTTTACTGGTCACAGACTTATCAAAATACTGCTCTCTTACCGCCAAGTATTCCTCACATTCAAAAAACGCATCCATTTTTTCCTTACTAGGAAATTCAATGGTAAACACACGGTTAATATCATCATTGGTTTTAGAGCGTAATACTTCTGAGACTTTAAAATCAAAACCAAAGTCACCGCCATAAGAATGCAGAATGGGCATCATACCTTCGCGATATTTTTGATATAGGGCATCATCACTCACATAAAGACCCATTATTCTTTCGTATGCCATGATCCATTCCTTTTTATCCGCTGTGTTTTATCTAACCTTGCCAGTGTCAATAATGCTAAAGGTCATAATGAATAACAAAGATACCCATAATCATTCTAGTGAGTTAAATTGATATAGGTTTTTTGTAGCTCAAGCAACTGTGCATTCGCATTGATACCAAATAGATTACCAACCAATGATATAGCAGCATCATAAGCGGTTAAATCGGACAACCCTACTGGTACATCCCCTAACTGATTGCGCTCGATTTCAATCAATCTAAGCGATGGATTACCCGTTAAATTAACAGTCGATAACTGATTATCGTTCAAAATCAACCGCACAAGCTGGCTATTATTTTCTAAATTTACTGCAGTAATATTATTATCGAATGCGTATAAAAATGTAAGATCAATATTGTTAGTGGTATCCAAATTGACTAATGAATTCCCGCTAAGATACGCTTTTTTAAGTTTAATATTTCTAGATAAATCAATTGCCTCTAATTTATTATCTGCCACATCCAAATAAAATAACTCGGTATTATTTATCAAGTCTAAATTAATTAAGTTTGCACCTTTTGCCAAAAGAATACGTAATGCTTCATTATGACTTACATCGATGTTATCTATCTTATTACCACTTACAATAAGATTTTTTAAAGCGTCATTATGACTCACATCAATACTTGTTAGATTATTATTTTCTAAAACCAAATAGCTCAATTTCAAGTTTTGGCTAACATCAATTTCACTAATGTTATTATCCGACAGCACCAAGAATACTAAATTGTCGAAATTTTCAACACCACTCACACTTTCAATTTCCATATTACTGCAAATAAGTCTTATCACTTGATCAATGTAAGTAAAATTTCTTTGACTAATACAGGCCAAAAAATTCTCATCTGTCACATTTGACAATACACTGTCGATTAAAACTCTATTAACACAATGAATCTCAATACCTTCAATGTCACTGGTTGCAATATAGTCTATCTTGGGTGTCTTACATATTTGATTATCAGGATAGTCTGATAGCTGCAATGAAAAATCCGTACCGTCTTCTACTAAGAATTCAAAGGTCGATTCATTCGATACAATTATGACTTGATCATTCAAATTAATGGACAGCTCACCATTTAAACCCATCACAGAACCGCTGATTTTAAAATTTACCTTATCATCTATAACATCGGTTTCAGTATCGACTTTTTCTGTCTCGTCTATTTTAGGGGTATTCGATGTAGACTCGCTGCCACAGGCGCTAATCACAATAAAAAACAATAGGGATATAATAATTCGAAGCATTGTAAATTCCATTTATATTTGAGTGTCTCTTCCATGAGAAATAACACTTAATCATTGGTTTTGAACAATTTCATATGGGCTGTATAAGTTACGTTTATTAAAGAATATAAACTTATTGATGAAATTTTAGGTTTGTTATTCTAACTTATATTGAAATTATTATCCTAGAAATTGTTAGAACAATTAATTCAAATAATTTAGAAAGCTTAATCATTAACTAATGAAAATAAGACATCCATGATAGATCCTGCGATATATAGATTCAATTACAAACAAGCTTGGATACCCACCTTCGTGGGTATGACGCGACGCAGGGCTTTAATCCACTTAGATAACCCTTCCAAGGATGTCCCATAGGTTATGAGTTGTGTGGCTTGTCTTGGAAAAAAGGGTGTAGTGCTTAACAATCACAAAAAAGCCCGCTTTTGCGGGCCTTTGGTTTGAACTTGTAACAGATTAATCCAGACACCAACAGATTAATCCAGACACCAACAGATTAATCCAGAAAAAGATTAATCCAGAAAAAGATTAATCCAGACACCCATGATAAGAAAATACTCCTAGATCAAGCAAGCCTAAATACTAATCAGAACAAAAGTTAGTCCTTTCCCCTTATTTAATTTCAAAGCCACTGTTTTAGCCTTATACAATCGAAAGGAGAAAGCCATGCCTAAACCAAGGAAGGAACAGGTTAGTCTTGAAGCCACGCCTTATTATCACTGCGTATCACGCTGTGTGCGCAAAGCGTTTTTATGTGGTTTTGATGATCGAAGTGAGATCAGCTATGAACACCGCCGTGCTTGGCTTGAAAATGAACTATTAAATCAAGCGCAAGTATTTGCTATTGATATTGCAGCTTACGCCATTATGTCGAACCACTACCATGTGGTTTTGCATATCAATCAAAACCAAGCAAAAAGTTGGGACTTGGATGAGGTCATTCATCGCTGGCATTCACTTTATAAAGGTAACGTGCTTAGTCAGCGATACTTAAGTGACCCGAACTTCTCACAAGCTGAACTTGAAAAATTAAAAGAATTTGTAGAAATTTGGCGTGCACGATTAATGGATATCGGTTGGTTTATTGGTCGCTTAAACGAAAAAATAGCACGCCAAGCCAATTATGAAGATCAATGCACAGGCCGATTCTGGGAAGGTCGCTTTAAATCACAAGCCCTACTTGATGAAAAAGCCTTAGCCGCCTGCATGGCCTATGTGGATTTAAACCCTGTACGCGCAAAAATGGCAAAGACACCCGAAAAATCTGAACATACGTCAGTCAAAATGCGATCAGAAAAAGCTAAAATAGCTTATCAACCTAACCATCCAAATCAACAAGTAAATAAACTGATGCCCTTTATAGGCAACCCAAGAGAAAATATACCAGAGGGTTTACCCTTCCGTTTGACGGATTATTTAGCATTAATAGATTTAACCGGACGAGCCATTCGTGAAGATAAACGTGGCCATATTGAAAAGAACCAACCGGAGATTTTAACTCGCTTAGGCATCGAGCCTAAAAATTGGTTAACTATGACGCAAGAATTCGAAACAACGTTTAAAGACTTGGTAGGTAACCCCAGTACTCTAGAGAAAACAGTCAAGCTACTTAACCGTAAACGACGACCCGCGTTTAAAAACTGCGAAGTTCTGCTGGCTTAAATTATTCCAAACTAATCCCACATTGCCTTAACTAGCAAGATTTGGGCTGCCTGCTGTTCAAATATTAGACCACACCACCCTATTAATACCCGTTCATTTAATATCTAACTCGTTAACTTTTAGCTTAGGCGTAACTGATATTAAAAATTAAAGTATTTTTTATCTAGCTTACTATGGGTGTCTAAATTATTTGTTGTGGATTCGATAAACTTCTTTGTATCAGAGATGGATTCTATCTGGTCAAGCCACGGAAGCCACTCGCGTAAATTTTCTCGATTGGCCTCCGTTAGATCATACAGCTCCTGAGCATGAGCCAATTTTAGTTGCTCTATAACAATATCTTGATTCACTCGATAATCCATTCTTAGTGATGCTTAACGCTTTTGTTGTGGGGCGGTGAAGTGTAGCGAGGCACGAGCGAAGTGTAACCGTCCCAGTCCTGAGGGGCGATCACCAACTGATTGTTATAAGCCAATATACACAAAAGCCTCGTTTTGTTTTTTAAAGTTCATTATTGACTGATTATGTTCAAGCTTATCACCAACCAAAACAAAGTTAACACCTAACTCCTTGCAAGCTTTCAAATCCCAACTTCCATCACCAAAATACGTAAAAGATAGATTCGATCCTTTAGTTGCCCTTTTTTCAGCAATTTTCATAATCTCTATTCTAGCGTAATGATCATTAGATGATGCTATTGGTATATTGGAAATATCTATACCTGCGGACTGTAACTTCAAAATTGCGCTCTCATACCAACTACCAGTTGCAAATGAAATTATGACGTTATCTAGTGTTTTTAATTTTGCTATGAAATTTGAAGCCCCTGATATTTCTGATATTGATTGCCTTTCAAGTCGCCCTTGTATCTTTTTTAAAAATACTGACTTAATATTTTCAGTAATAGTATTTTCATTTTCAAAACTATTTTCTTCAAAAAACTCTCGTAGAATTCCTGTATCTGTAACATGCTTATAGCGACCCCAATCAGTATCTATATCATAACCAGTTACTTCTTTAACAGCCTCAATAAAACATTCAGAGTCAAAATCGTATGATTCAATAAGTGTTCCATCAATATCAAACATTACATGATGCACAGTGCCAATTCCTTTGACTTATAACGCCGCAATGTGCGGATTTTAAAAGTGGAGGCGGAGCCGGAACTTTTAAAATTCCGAACCATTGCCTTGTTAGCTTGTGCTAGCTCCAATTACAGCGGCGCTTTTAATAGCCAAATCCAAGTATCTTTCTGCTTCAGTCTGTGTAACTGCAAAATCTGGTAAATGGCTTGCCTTGTTTCTGATTTGCCGTAATCGGTTAATTAATTCCAAGCTTTCGTCTGAAAACTTACCGGAGGATTTTAAATGATCCAAAATCATCTTTGGGCTCGTGTGTTTAACTACTGAGCCCATAGATAGCCCATTCTTCATGGCTGCGGTTTCAATAATAGTCCATGCTTCAACGACTGCCGCTCGTGGCGATACTTCAGCTATACGTAGCAATTGGTCTTTTTGGGTTAACTCTGAATCTGTTTCTTCTACTTTCGGATTTTCTATATTTTTCGCACTTTGTTCAGCTTCCATCAAGCTTTTCTCGAAACTTGCTTCAACATCCTTATATTTGAAAGTAGATACTCGGCCTAATAGTTGTCGTACTTCAGCACGGAAAATATATCCTATCCAGATAGCAGCTACTGGCCAGGCTAGTGCTTTAACAATTTCTACAAAATGTTCCATATATTCCTTGAAAAGCTAACGCTGAGCTAAACGGCCGGCCGACAGGCCGGTCCAGCCCCGAAGGGGTGTGTTTGAGCGATTTGTTATGAGTTGACGATGTTGAAGTCATACTCGCCGACTCCTTGCACAAGTAGGTACTTGGCCTCTTGATCATCCAGGTTTTCAACTCGGTGAATCCTACCAGGTTGAACTTCGCAGCGCTGCCCCGGCAGTAACGAAAAACACTCATCGGGTTCTTGGAGTTGGACTGAAATTGAGCCGGACAAGCAAAACATGTTATCGACAATTTCTCTATGAAAGTGCCAAGGAGCTACTTCGCGTGGGGCGAGCGACAGAATCCTAACACTGACGTCCCTGGTCCTAATTATTACCACATCACTTCCTTGCATATTCTGGCTCTCATTGACTCATAACAGTTTATTCAACGTCGCATGACGCTTTTTATCTGTGACGTGTTTGCCGGGACACTTCACGCCACTCCTTTTTCATATGGCAGCAATCATGGGGGATCAAGCACGTGTTGGCAAATATACCACTCCTTTTTTTGCGTCATGCTAGAACATTTGTATATCTGTAACCCATTCATTTACTTATCTTTTTTGTAACGACTACTTTTTGCTGATTATCACTCTATTTATACCTAATTTCGGAGATATACGTCTTGAGACCATTTATCTTAATACACCGTTACGTGACCTTATGTTTTTGGATATATGTAGAGTGACGTATATGCAAGTGAATCATTAAAAACATGGATACCCGCCTTCGCGGGTAAGGCGGTGGCCATTAAACAGCAGATGATGCACTAAAACTGGATACCCGCGTTCGCGGGTATGACGAAGATTATTCGTTACGTGACTTATATTACAAATAATATGAGGGTTTTAACTAAGCATAAAAAAGCCCGCTTGTGCGGGCCTTATTCAAACGGGTTTCAAAGGTTTAAAACATCAATTAAGCACGACGCTTTCTAAACGCATAAATACCAGCACTTAATACGGTTTTAAATACCACACCTTTTGCGCTTAAGTTTGGTTTAGGGTTTTTGCCTTTTGCCATGCGCCACATTTGGTGTTCGTACCAAGTGATGCTTAACATGCCCATGGTATCTAAGCCTTTATTACCTGTGGTTGGATTTTCTAGTGGCATACTGTATTGGTCATCGGCGATGAGTTTATTGGGGAATTCCGAGTCCACCGCTGTGGTGCGGGCAATACCAATAAAATCAGTGGCACCACTTTGCAGGGCCTCGGTCATGGCGGGGGCGCTGCGAAAGCCGCCGGTTACCACCAATGGCGTATCCACCAATTTACGAACTTTTTCCATGTAATCTAAAAAGTAAGCTTCGCGTTTTACGGTGCTTTCTTTCACTTGTTTTTTAGGGTCAGCTCCCATCATGGATGGGCTTTCATAGGTGCCCCCTGAAATCTCAATTAAATCCATGCCTTCATTTGCTAGGGTTTGCACCACTTGCATGGAGTCTTCTTCGCTAAAGCCGCCTTTCATAAAGTCGGCGCTGTTTAATTTAATACCAATAGGGAAATCTTCACCTACTTCTTTGCGAATGGCGCGGTAAACCGATACTACAAAGCGCATGCGATTTTCTAAACTGCCGCCCCATTGATCATCACGTTGATTATGGCGCGGCGATAAAAACTGGCTCACTAAATAGCCATGGGCACCGTGAATTTGCACGCCGGTAAATCCCGCTTGTTTTGATAAGCGCGCCGCGGTGGCAAATTTTTGAATGATCACTTGGATCTCGGGCTCGGTTAATGCGCGCGGTTTATTAAAGCCTTTTTCTAAACCTCGGCCCAATGAAATAGCGGAAGGGGCAACTGGTTCACTCACAATAAAACTTGGGATTTGTTTACCCGGATGATTTAGCTGTGGCCAAATATGCGCGCCGTTTTGTTTACCCGCCTCGGCCCATTTTTTAAAAAGCGCAAAGTTTGACTGTTCATCTAATACGACATTTTTAGGTTCGCCCAGTGCGCCGCGGTCCACCATCACATTACCTGTCATGGCGATGCCGATGCCCCCTTGTGCCCAGCGGCCATATAACTTAGCCAAACCCGGCTGTGGGTTGCACTGTTTATCACCAAGCTGTTCGCTCATGGCGGATTTGAATAAACGGTTTTTAATCACTTGGCCATTTTTAAGAGTAAAACTGTTGCCAAGTTTTAGTGTGTTGGTGGTGTTTGCTTGTTGTGCTGTTTGAGTCATAACTTGCTCCTATTTATTCTGTTGTTCTTTTTATTCTTAATTAGACCGATCGTCTTTTAACTGCTTATAAAAAATGCAGGTACACTGCATTTTCATTTTTTGCTGTTTATTTTGCCGGTGCCATTAGTACGTTGAGCATAAGGTGCATGGCATCTTTTGCTGGCGCTAAACGGTTGCTCATCTTCATTTTTATAAGAGAGCCTTCCCATGTGGCCCAATAAACACTGGCTAATTCTTTCGCCGATACGTCTTGGCGAAACTCGCCCGCCGCTTGACCTTGGCTAATGCGCTCAATAAAAAAGGCCACCCACTTGCGTGTGGCCGTTTTAAGTTGTTCGCGACATTCGGTACTTTCAGAGGCAATTTCGCTGGACATGGCCCCAATCAAACAACCTTGTTTAAAGTCACTTTTGGCCACCTTGTTAAGGCTGAACTCATAGATTGATTGCAGTTGCTCTCTTGCGCTTAATGATTGCCCAGGGCCTTTAATAAAGTCATCTAACTGCTGTAGCAAGTCATGACTATAGTGAGCGATTACTTCGCTTACAAAGGCTTCTTTACTGGCAAAGAAGTTATAAAATGACCCCTTTGGGACATTTACTTCATCCAGTATTTGTTTTATGCCAGTACCGTGATAGCCATGGGTTGAGATTTGCTCAATACCCGCCTGAATCAGGGCCTCACGTACATGTTCGCTGCGTCTTGGTCTGCTCATGTGGTAAGAGTATGACCGATCGTCTTGGAATGAAAGCTTTGATCAATAATCAGCTAAGAACGCTGGGTTGCACAGATAGAACAATGCATTTTTTATTAAACGTACGTTTAACTATAATTTAACAATTCACTCATAAGATGACGGCTCATTACATTATCTGATGAGTATTCATAATGAGAACAAGCATTTCACGCCGTGACTTTTTAATCTTAACGGCAAAAGGTGTGGGGGCTGCGGTTATCTCCTCTGGCCTGATGGGTTGTAACAGTTCAGACGGCGACCGTGATGTGAGCGTCAGCTTTAATCATGGCGTGGCCAGTGGCGACCCTACTCAAACTGCCATTATTTTATGGACACGCGTGACTCCTGAAGAAACCGCGTCTATTAATGTCGCGTGGGAAATCGCCACCGATGCAGCCTTCACCAATATCGTCAACAGCGGTGACACTCTCACTAATCAAGACCGTGATTACACCGTAAAAGTGGATGCCATTGATTTAACCCCAGGCACCCAATATTTTTATCGTTTTATTGCCAACGGTGAAACCACTACCACGGGTAAAACCAAAACACTCCCTGAAGGGGCCATCGCTTCTGCCAAACTGGCGGTGATCTCATGCGCAAACTATCCTGCTGGTCACTTTAATGTGTACAACCTAGCCGCCCAAATGGATGACATTGATGCGGTATTACATTTGGGGGATTACATTTATGAATACCCTCGCGGCGGTTATGCCAGTGATAATGCGGCGCAATTAAACCGTGAAGTACTACCAGCAGGTGAGTTATTTACATTAAGTGATTACCGCACCCGTTATGGCCAATACCGTACGGATACTGACTTGCAAGCTCTGCATGGTGGCGTACCTTTTATTACGGTTTGGGATGACCATGAAGTGTGTAACGACACCTATAAAAATGGCGCAGAAAATCACAACGAAGGGGAAGGAGATTTTGAAACGCGCAAATTAGCAGCCCTTCAAGCCTACTTTGAATGGCTGCCTATTCGCCCCATTGCACAAGACAACGAACTGGAAATTTATCGCAGTTTTCAGTTTGGTGATTTAGTAGATCTGCACATGCTCGATACCCGTGTATTGGCCCGTGATATTCAATTGGATTACGCCAATTACATGGACCCAACCACAGGCGCGTTTGATAGCGCCACATTCACCCAAGACATTAGCGATGCCAGCCGCACCATGTTAGGTTCAGAGCAATTACAATGGCTACAAACTCAATTGGGTAACAGTACTGGCACATGGCAGTTACTGGGCCAACAAGTCTTAATGGGCAGCATGTATTTACCCGCAGCGGTTGCTCTTACCTTAATGACACTAGAAGAGTACAGCGAGCTAGGCGCACTGGCAGTACTAGCTGGGCGCATGCAAGCAGGTGATCCAAGCCTTAGCGATGCAGAAAAAACCTACTTTGCTGCAAACAAAGATAAATTAACCGATGAAGTCATGGCGCAATTACAGTTACCCGCTGTGCCTTATAATTTAGATGCGTGGGACGGTTATGCCGCTGAACGTGAAACCATTTTGCAAACCGCTAAAGCTTACGGTAAAAACTTGGTGGTTTTAGCTGGCGATACTCATAACGGCTGGGCAAGTGACCTTAAAGATTTAAGTGGTGATAATGTGGGGGTTGAATTTGCAACGTCTTCGGTTTCATCGCCAGGTCTTGAGTATTACCTGAATATTCCGGCTGCATCTGCGTCAACCTATGAAGCGGGAATTGTGGGGTTAATCGAAAACCTTAAATACTGTAACTTGCGTGATCGTGGATTCATGACCGTCACTTTTACTGCTGATCAAGCTAAAGCCCAATGGCATTATGTGGATACCATTTTGTCGAACTCTTTCCAAGAAGTCACATCTCGTAGCGCCACGGCATTGGTTAAAGCCGGTGAAAATAGCTTAACCATTTCTTAAAGCCCAAAAGAAAGATCGGCTCATTTTCAGCCGGTCTTTTAATTTTGGTTTCATATTTTATTTTCATCCACTTACGCCATCAATGGTACTGACCTTATAACACTGGCATACTGATGACATCATCAGGGTGACGTGTATATGATCAACATCAAACAATCTATCATCGAAGTTTGGCAAGAAGCCAAAGAGCGCTGGTTTCCAAGTAAAGAAGACTCCACTGTACCACTTGATCAAGTAAGCCGCTTTTATCAAACCGACTTTTACATATCGCTTGATGATAGTCTTAAAAGTGCATTTTATGACGGCCCGTTAGGGGGCTTAGACTCTCGTATTATCGAACGTAAAGATATTGAATTTTTAAGAGACTGCTATCGCCTGTGGCAAGGCGGCCGAAATGTGAGCTGCGGCATATATGGTGAAAAAGGCACCGGCTTATCCACCTTGCTTAATTTGTTTACTCAAGAACTTAAGCAGCAAAATCAAGCGTTTAAGTTATTGAGTTTGGAGCGTCGCCTCAGCACTGAACAAGATGTGATTGATATCATTGGCCGCTTATTAGCCATTGAGCCTAAAGCATATGAATTAACTGAAT
Source organism: Oceanicoccus sp. (assembly GCA_047621325.1). Taxonomy (GTDB): domain Bacteria; phylum Pseudomonadota; class Gammaproteobacteria; order Pseudomonadales; family Oceanobacteraceae; genus Bermanella. The sequence goes on along the minus strand of JBLHLT010000014.1, from coordinate 33,964 downwards.
TTATTGAAGCCATTCATCAAGTACCCGCTCAAGTGATTGTGCTTGATAACATTCATTTTCTTGTACAACGTACGATTGATGCTCAAATTGTCATAGACACATTAAGTGCCATTATTTTAGCCACACGAGGGCTTCATTTTTGGGTGCTCGCCAGTGAAGAGCAAGCATGGCGTCGGCTTTGTTATGGGTATCAATTTGAAAATTTATTTTCTCACCAGCAACAAATTCCTAATTTTAATGAGCGCCAAATTCGAGATTTATTAATTAAGCGTTTTTCTTATGGGGGTTTTCACACCATTAATGATATTTCTATTGAAGAGTTAGCTCAGGAAAAAAGCCCAGTAAATGAAGTGGCTAAACGCAGTAAAGGCTGCGTTGAACTGGGATTATTTTATTGTTTAAACAATTTAACCTATGGCACCAAACCACAAAGTATTTTCATCATGTCCCCACAAGAGGTAGACATGACCTCCCTTAAAAATCTAACACAAGGTGAACTTTTCACATTGGCCGAAATCAGCACTCACGGCCAACTTTCAATCAAAGAGCATCACCGAATTTTTAGGATCAGTTTAAATGAAAGCAAAATGATTTTAGAGCATTTACGGGTTTTAGGTCTTTTAGATAAAAATGAAGAAATTACTCGCAGCGATGCTTACAGCTTAAAACTAATTACATCGGCTGTTGTTATTCGTTATTTGATTTCTATGAATTATTTATACTAGGTGCCCCATGGAAGATAATATTGTTCAGCAGTTTTTCTCACTCTTTTCTTTCACTACGCTGTTGTCTATTGTGGGCGTTATTCTAGCCACTTGGACGTTATTATTTGGTACTCGCTGGTCGATTGATACTTTAGTGGCATACAAGCCAAAATATAGAATTCAGTTATCTCAAATCTTTCCTGCTGTGCGCATTATGATTTGGGTAATCACCATTCACTACATCGTTTTTATTATTTTAAAGCCACCGCAATCCATTGTTTATGCTTCTCTTGGCTCACTCGGTTTAGCACTGGGTTTAGCCTCACAAGATGCTATTCGAAATTTTGTGGCCGGTGTGATGATGGCGGTAGCACCTCGCTTTAAAGTAGGTGACATGGTGCAAATCGGGGAACATTATGGCGAGGTCACCAGCTTAGATTTAAGCACCACTAAACTGCGCACGTTTGACGACAACTTAATAACCGTACCTAATGGTGACATTTTAAAAATGCCCATTAGCAATGCCAATAGTGGTGAGCTGAATGAATTGGTGGCCATTAAACTGCACTTACCTGTGAGCATTCCAGTTGCAAAGTTGAAATCCATCGCTCTAAATGCGGCAAAATGCAGCCATTATGTTTACTTGAAAAAGCCCATAACCGCTACGGTCTTCCCTGTATTTGATAAAGATTTTTATTACAATCTAACCGTTAAAGCCTACGTATTAGATGTACGTTTAGAGCGAGCAATGGCAACAGATATATCTGAACGAGTTATTGAAGCATTAAACGAGCAAAGCTTGTTTAAGGGTACCTCATTTGAAAGTACTGCAAGCCAAGAACAGGTAGGAGATCAAACTTAAAATCCTAGGCTTGATCTGGCCGAATACGCATCATCACATATTGAAAAACATTATGACGAACAGCCCAGCGTAAGAACAGGGCTGTTCCTATATATTTTGACCAGCTAATATTTTTAATCGCGCTATGTTGATCATCAAGCTTTTTTACATCTTGCCTAAATTCAAATACCCACTGCGAAAAAGGCAGCATCACCTGTGCGGATATATCCTTGTATTCGTATAGGTATAAATGAGCCTGCACTAATTGCGCTTCATACTCTTTACGAACCTTAAGGTTTGCAAACGGTATATGACTAAAATAACAAATCAACTTCAATAGTAAAAAGTGAATAGGATTACGTATTGGCCTTGACAATACCAAGTCGGTTAATACTAACTCTTGATCAACGCCGGCATCACGCTCTTTTTGAAAATTAAAATGATCGGCACATAGTTTAAAAAAGCTCGGTTTATTTACAAAATGATAGACACAATCTAACGCAATAATACGGTCAAACTCACATGGGAGAGTTTGCCATGCATTGAACTGAGCCGCATCACCTTGGGTGATCTGTGCAGCACAGTTAAACGCTGATAATTTTTGCTGGGCATATTGTGTTTGTATCTTTGAATAATTAATGCCCCAGATATTCTTCACATCAAACTTATGTTGCCAATAAATGATTTGATCGCCACAACCAAAACCCACATCTAACACGTTATGGGAAGGTTTCAATTGAGTGAAACTCCCTAATAAATCTGCCAGCCTAGCTGCCGCCATACTATAGCGATTAATAGCTTTACCATTTTCATCGAGCCAATAACCTAAGTTTCCCCAGCTGCCATCTAGCTCTAAATTTTGGCAATTGAAGTTAAGAACTATATCTTGTAGATCGTGAAACTCTTGGCCAAATTCAGCGGGCCATTGGTGTTTATTATTCATTAAGTATAAACGGCTGCATTGGCATCACATCCCTGCTCTGAGGTCGTTGCCTCCCATGGCACCTCAACACCCAGTTCTTTTGCTATTGCCACACTGGACTCAACGGCGGCATCCAGTAATGGAAAGCGATTAGCCATGTACGAGCCACAAATTTTAACTGGGCTTTGTTTGTTAAGCTGTTGCAGTTGTTTAATAGATTGACGGCTCTCCAATGTAACCAATGGGCGTGAAAACTGCGCTTGGCTGATAATTGAATCTGGCGCAGGTTGCTTAATAGGATGCCAAGTTTGAAAAACAGGCTGCTGATCTTTATAAGTGCTAAACGCCTTGGTTAAATCCACCGTGGTGGCCGCTCTGCTTTCATTTTCACTTAACAAGTAACTAACAGGGCTTGATTTTTTTGCATCAAATATAAGCGTAGAATCCGTATGCAATACCATGGTTGAATGCTCTAAAGGAATAGAGCTAAGCAACCTTGCTTGTTGTTGCTGCAAAGCATCATCACTAAGCGATAATATATTTGCCGCAATATCAGCCTGGCACGCCACCACAACTTGATCAAACTCATCAACCGTTGCTTGATTGGTTTGAGTATCTTTAACCGTCACCCGAACATTACCTGCGCCTTGTTCAACCTTTATCACTTCATGGGAGCACTTCACTTCATAACCTTTTGTGATCTTAGGAATGATACCATCCACTCCTAGCTTTGCACGCACAATGCCTTGTTTCATCACGCCACAGGTTAAATATTCTAAGATTAAATCAGCAGGATAATTTCCTACGGATTCAAAATCACACGTTAGTGTTACGGCCAATGCCGGCAATAACATATGATCAATAAATTGAGATGAGAATTCTCGGCTAGATAAATAATCTTTAAAAGTAATACCCGCTAAATAGGATCTATTATTTAGAAAATCTTTTTTTATAGCTTTAAAGAAACACCATTGTTGATAAGCCAGTGCCAAACCTGTTTTGGTCAAACTATTACGATTTAAATAACTTAGTTTCAAACCAAGTAACTGACGATTATGATACTGAAAGAAAGGGGTAATAGAATGAGTATCAGTTAGATATTGAAACACCCCAGCATGATCACTGGCTTCCATTTCAATATCCAAGTATTCATAAAGGGCAAATAAACTAGGGTAATAGCTTGGTGTAAAAATGCGTAAAGGTATATCGATACGTGTGCTTAAACCATTTGAATGATAATCAGTTGTGAATACACCCATACCTGCGCTTTGATGACGTTCATACAATGTCACGCAGTACTGCTTACTTAACAACCAAGCAGCAGACAACCCAGCTAAACCAGCACCTATTACAGCTAACCTAGGTTTTGCCTCTGCTGATTCAATGTTCGTTGTCATGGCCAATTCCTGATGCCGATTATACTGTGATACTAAATCTCAATATTTATGCAAACAAGGTTACTTTAGAACAGATTGTTGACTTTAAAGGACACCCGCAATAGATAGGCAAGCAAATGGCTAGTGCCTATGGCGTTAGACTGGCATACTTAGCCCAAATAAAAAGTTGTAAGGGAAAGTCATGTTAATGGATGTGCTGGGCATTTTAATTGGATTTATTTCAATAATGCTACTGTTTAGTTTACTGGTCACCGCATTGGTACACGGAGCACAAGCTGCACTGAACCTACGATTTAAAAACCTTAAAGTAGTTTTGAATCAATTTTTTAACAATATGGACTTTGTTGAACATAAAGTAACAAAAGCGATTCTTAATCATATTGAAAATCAATTTCCTAATGGGCTCTATGCCACTGCCTTGCCACTCAATATCCCTGGTAATCGATTAAAGCTCACCAGTATTGGCCAACAAGAACTCATTACTATTATTAATAATACTCGTGATGTGAGCATTGAAGAAAAAGAACAGCTAAAAAAGAAGGTGCAAGATCACTTTCAAACCCTTGAAGAAATCATGAGCCAGCGCTTTAAACAATGGATGCACCAAATCAGTATCGCGTTAGCTTTTGTGCTTTGTTTTGTGTTTCAACTTAATTGCTTCTCATTGTTAAGCCAATTAAATCATGATAGTGTTTTTCGCCAGCAAACATTAATATTGGCAGGTCAACTCAACACGCAAACATCTGCACCTGAAATACAAAGCGATACGATACAAAACCACTTATCTTCATTACATTTTGAGATAACACCCAAACAATGGCCTAGCTATTATTTTTCTTTTGAAGTCTCCACTTTAAGTCATTGGCTAGGTATTATCTTTAGCAGTATATTAATTTCATTGGGCGCGCCTTTTTGGTTTAACCGCTTGAAAGACATGGCCAGTCTGCGCGATAATTTATCTAATGCAAAACCATGAGCTTTTCAAACAATTTATACTTTAAATTGTTTGGTTAGTGCCTGCATTTTATCCACCAATTCGGTTACCTTGTTCGCTTCTATTTTTGCTTTTGCTGCTTCAGTAGCGGTTTCCACTGACATATTATTAATTGTATCAACCGTTTGACTTATTTCCGCTGTTACCGATACCTGTTCTTCGGCAGCGGTGGCAATTTGAACATTCATATCCAATACCATTGTTACTGCCTGAGTAACCCCTTCTAATAACTCTTTCACTTTATCAGCACTAGCGACACTTTTATCTGCTCTATCTCGACTGCCTTCCATAACCGCCATAGCATCTTGGGATTTACCTTGCAGCCCTTCAATAACCGTTTGAATTTCAGTCGTGGATTCCTGCGTACGCTGGGCTAGGGTTCTGACTTCATCGGCCACCACAGCAAACCCTCGCCCTTGTTCCCCTGCCCTTGCCGCTTCAATCGCAGCATTTAACGCCAATAAGTTAGTTTGATCCGCAATACTGCGTATGACATTAAGAATATTACCTACCGCCTCACTTTCTTCGGCCAATTGCTGTATGACCGTAGCCGCTTGCTCCATATCTGAAGCAAGAACTCCAATGGCATTTTTATTTTCATCAACGGCAATTTGACTTTGGGATACTTGCTGATTAGCCGATTTTGAAGCGTCTTCAGCTGAAGAGGTGTTTTTTGCCACATCTTGAGCCGTACTGCTCATTTCACACAATGCTGTCGCAATTTGTGCACTACCAGATTGTTGTTTTTCCGTGGCGATACTGGTGGCATCAGAAACCGATGTCAGATGACCTGCCGATGCCGAGAGTTTCTGCGCAACTTGAATAATTAGTTCTATAACATCATGAATTTTTTCAACAAATGTATTGAAGTTTTTCCCCATATAAGCGATTTCATCACGCCCTTTTACAGGAAGCCTCACCGTTAAATCACCATCCCCAACTGCAATTTCTTTCATATACTTGCCCGCTTCAATAATGGGCTTGACGACGCTAACGATACAAAAGATTGTTGCCAATACAGCAAATAGAATCCCGATAATGCCTACAAGTATAATTGTTTGATAAACCGCGTTTTTGGTGCCATCTGCCGATTCTGTTTTAGTGGCGACTAACTGATTGATGGTATCGGTGATATCTCGACTGTTATTTAATAATCGCTCTTCACTCAAACTGTAAGACGCTTGCGCCGCATTAAATTCTGCGAAAGTAGAGAAAACCAAATCAAATTGTTGAGTGTGTTTTTCCAATAAAATTTCTAATACTTCTGGGTAGGTATTTTTAGCTTCAAACTCGCCACTTCGAACCATATTATCTATAAGTTCTTGCTCAGTAAGATTGATAACTTCGTCCTCTAAATATTCTTTTGCACCTTCCAATTCATCTAACATCACCTCTTCGTTTTCACCACCTAATAAACGCTGCAAATAATAAAATCGGGTTTGCAATGCATTTTTTGATAGAAAAAAGCTACTTATTAAATCAAATTTATCATCCACATTGATACTAGGCAGGCTAAAAATTTGTGCGTTATAGTAGTCTAACACCTTCATAAAGCTATCAAACTGTTCAAACCCTTTAAAAGCGTCAGATCGTGCGGTAACAAACCGCTCATGGGCCTCTAGTAGTTTTGCTTGATCACTATTAAACTCATCATAAAGGTTTTTTAGATTATTTATTTTTTCAACACTAAGTAAGTTAGAATCTTCTATATTTTTTATTCCCTGAATCGCTTTTTCCTTAATGAGCGCCATGCTGCTTTTTTGGTTTTCATCCATTGGGGCTAAGCCCGAACTGACATTACGAGTATTGGCAGTTTGTTTTTGAATTGAAATGGACATGAGGGTCCCCCCCTCAGCGGCAGGCCATGCACTATCTGACATATAGCCTATGGTTTCACCAAGCTTGACCGCCCCTAGAAACCCAGCAGAACCAGCAATGATTAACATGAGAGTAACAAGGAAGAAGCCACCTCCAACTTTCATACCGACCGATAAGTTTATATTCTTCTTCATTTTCATATCCATATAATCATCAATTAGCTAAATCAAACTGGCAACTGCAATTTAAATACACCTCTATTGATTTATCCTAGTATTTATAAAGTAAAGCAGGATTAGGCCACATCACTGGTCTAACCCAAACTTAATAAAATAAACTAACGTTCTTTACCTGCCCTCCATGCCTTAAGTAGATCGTCGTATGGCACTGTTTCACCTTGAGGTTTTTCATTGGCTAGTTTTGCTTTTGGCGCGCCTGGCTGTGCCAACCAATATTCTGCTCCTTTAAGGTCTTTACGCTTAGCCATTTTGGGCGCGCATTCCGTTTGTGCACCAGAACGCTCGATACGGGTCAGTACTTTATCTTGTTCTTTAGCTAAGGCATCCAGTGCTTTTTGAGGTGATTTTTTACCGCTAGAAGCGTCCCCAATATTTTTCCACCATAGCGGTGCCAATTTGGGGTAATCAGGTACGTTCACACCTGTTGGTGTCCATGCTACTCGTGCAGGGCTTCGATAAAACTCAACTAAACCACCTAGTTTCGGGGCGACTTTCGTCATGGCATCAGATTGAATATCAGACTCTCGAATCGGAGTTAAACCCACAAGGGTCTTTTTAAGCGATACCGTTTTTGACACTACAAATTGTGCATATAACCATGCGGCTTTGCGCTGTTTGAGTGGCGTGTTTTTAAGAAGCGTCCAAGCGCCCGCATCTTGGTAGCCCAACTTCATGCCTTTTTCCCAATATGCGCCATATGGCGATGGCGCCATACGCCATTTTGGTGTGCCATCTGCGTTAACCACTGGCAAACCTTCTTTAATCATGTCAGCCGTGAATGCGGTATACCAAAATATTTGCTGTGCAATATGCCCTTTTGCAGGAATAGGACCCGCCTGACCAAAGTCCATTTCTTGAGAACCAGGAGGTGCAAATCTTTTTAACCAATCAAGATATCTTTCGATAGAATAAACAGCCGCAGGACCATTAGTCGCCCCACCACGAGCAACAGACGATCCGACCGGATGGCAACCTTCCATACGAATCCCCCATTCATCCACTGGCTTACCGTTAGGTAGGCCCACATCACCGGCACCAGCCATAGATAACCAAGCATCAGTAAAACGCCAACCTAAAGAGGGGTCTTTTTTACCATAATCCATGTGTCCATACACTCGAACACCGTCGATATTTTTTACTTTATCTGTGAAAAACTCGGCAATATCTTCATAGGCTGACCAATTTAATGGCACACCTAATTCATAACCGTATTCACTTTTAAACTTATCTTTTAGGTCTTTGCGTTCAAACCAGTCTTGACGAAACCAGTAAAGGTTAGCAAATTGTTGATCGGGTAACTGGTATATTTTCCCATCATCTGCTGTTGTGAATTTTATCCCAATGAAGTCATCAATATCTAAAGTAGGGAGTGTCACATCGGCGCCTTCACCCTTCATAAAATCACTTAAAGGTAACACTTCACCATAACGATAATGAGTACCAATTAAGTCTGAATCATTGATATAGGCATCAAATAAATTTTCACCTGTATACATTTGATGTTGTAATTTTTCAATTACATCACCTTCACCTGTTAGCACATGCTTTACTTTAATACCTGTAATTTCGGTAAATGCTTTAGCAAGTGTTTCTGACTCATACACATGTGTTGCAATGGTTTCAGAAACCACTTTAATATCCATGCCTGCATACGGTTTTGCGGCATTTATAAAGAATTTCATTTCTTCAAGCTGCTGTTGCTTAGACAGGGTTGAAACAGTAAATTCTTTATCAACCCAACGTTTAGCGGCATCCATATCCGCATAAGAAGGCAGAGAAAACACACAAAATAAACTCAGTGTGGCAACCCAACAAGGGGGTATTTTAATGGCAGATATTATGTGTCTTCGTTTACTATTTCTGGACATACTCATAACCCTCATGATTATATTTAACCTTGTTTTAGCAGACTATTAGCGTATACAACGCTACACCATTACGTGATTAAAGAACGTTTACTAAAAATCCACTTGAATGCCTGTACTAACAGCCGTGTACTCCAGTTTCGCCACACTATCGTCAGATGAATAGGATTGAACTTCAAACATTAAATGCAAGTGATCGCTGATTTTTTTATGGGCAAATAACATAGCTAACGTATTTTCAATTTCAGCCACAGCGCCAGAAGCGTTCGTGCCAGAGTCTTGCGTCCCGATACCATAACTTACGCCATAGGTCATCGCGCCCATATTGAATGTACCTTCGACATAAGCTTGACTACCATCTACATTCGCATCCGCTATGCCGCCATATCCATATAAACCATCTGCTCCAATACTTTGAGTAACCGTATAAGCTGCACGAACACCCAGGGCACCTAAATTAAGCTGACCACCAATATCAAACGCTTGAATATCGTAGTCCTCCACTGTGGATTCCACCGATTGAAACATGAAGCCAGCCCAGACAGAGTGCTCCGATACATTCATGGTTAGCTGGCCTTCAAATCGTGGCAAGGCGGTTTCGGCAGTGGCGTCATCACCGGGTTCTTCAGGATTAAAAATGCCCACTTTATAGCTGCCGCTATTACCTAGTTGGCTGCTATACATGATTCGCGGATTAAAGTTTGCGTAAACATAGCCAGTACCTATATGGCCATTGGTAGCATTAGCTCTATCTGGAGCATTGGGGATGTGTCCCACCCCTTTCGCACTGCCCACATCGCCTATCGCATTGCTATTAAAGATACCAAAGCCCTTACCAATATTAACTTGACCAAAATCGCCCGCTATTTTAATTTCGGCAACACGGCTTTCGAATAGCCCTGAATTTTGTTCTTTACCACCTTGTAAGTGAGAGGTGATCTGTAAGGTAGCACTAATGTCTAAACCATCTTGTTTGGGTGCCATGCTGGTAATGGTCATGTTGGCAGGGTTAAAGCCAGACATGATTTGACTTCCTGCTTCACCATTATCTGTATCGCTGTAGGTAAAAAATACGGGAAAGGAGCCGTGAACCTCATGATTCCAATCGGCTGCCAACGAGAAATGAGAGAAAACGCTCATTATTGCGGATAAAACGAACACTAGGTACTTCATAATTAATCCCCTGCTGCATTTTTATTGATATTAGCTGAGAAATTGCGACTTACATTTTTAGCTGCAAATAAATCTAATAGCCTAATTTTTTAGTTATCATTTTTATTAAAAATCATGTCTAATCATTGATTAATCGGCACCATGATCTCAACTGAATAGTCAGCATTTTAAAAAAATGCATGCTAGAAGCAGATTTCACTTAATATTAAATTCACCAAATACAACACGAATCGTGAGCCATATATGCAAAAACTCGCTCCCAATGATCCAACCATTTTCAGTAAAATCATCGATAAAGAAATTCCCGCTGATATCGTCTACGAAGACGAGTTGTGTTTGGCGTTTAAAGACATTCACCCGTGCGCCCCTGTGCATATTTTAGTGATTCCTAAAAAACCACTGCCACGATTGTGTGATGCCACAGATGAAGACAAACAGTTATTAGGCCATTTGAACCTAGTGGCTAATCAAGTAGCCGCGGATGCTGGCATTGGCGATGCCTTCCGCTTAGTGGTGAATAATGGTGAAGGGGCGTGTCAGAGTGTATTTCATCTGCATTACCATGTAATTGGTGGTCGCACGTTACAGTGGCCACCAGGTTAAGTATCTTTACAAATCATTACCTATTATCAAAAGCATTTCGCTTTCCTCAAATGCCCATTACGTTAGAATGGGCTTTTTTATTGGCAGCATCATAATGAAACTTATAAAGACTCTTTTCCTACTATCGCCACTTTGTCTACTTGGTTGCACAACAGAAGAGGAAGACCCAACAGCGCTACAAGGTACTTGGCAATCGGCAGAGTTCATTGATTCACAAAGCAATAAAACCTCAGATATCATTTATGAATTTAGTGGCAATGATTTTAAAGAATTAATTTCCATTCAGAATGACGATGGTACTTACCAATTAGATGAGTCTTCAGGAAGCTTTGAAATTTTGGAAGAATCGATTATAAGTGAGGGAGGGTCAGAAGCTTATCAAATAAACTTTACATACGATCGTGATGAAAACGCAGTTAAGTACGATATTGCCTATATTCAAGATGGCGAACTATTTTTTGGTAGCGCTCTTCAAGCAGACTGCGGTGACGATACATATGCAATTGTCACAACTGAAACAACCACTTCAGGCGGGCAAGTTATTTCGACCGAAAAAACCACCTGCTACACTCGACCGACAGCACTTAACTTTGGCTTAGCTTACTCCGATATAGACTAGCTATAACACCCACATCCAAACCGCAAGGCCTGCTATAGGCCAACATAATATGGGGCTAAACATAGTTTTAGCCACCATATTATAAGGTTTAAATCCAACACCATGAACAAAGCAACCGCACATAGCGAGCATCACCAAGCTTAATAAGCCGTGATCTAATTCGGTCAAATCACGGGCAATATGCTGTGGAAACAATAAAATAAACACAGACAAGCCAATACCAACTATGAAGGATAACACTCGAGCTAACGGGTGGTTTAAGCTTTCTGGTACCTTGGTTAGCATATTATCACCTGTCATTTTATTACCTAATTCTGTGTTTATTAATACAGCTTATTAATCTTTTAAGTCCGGTTCGCGGTCTAGGTTTTCATTCACCTCTAACCAAAGTGCGTTTAAGATACCAAAACTACACGCCAGTAATACACCTAAAATCCAAGCAAAATACCACATTGTCATCACCTCAAATTATTCGTTCAATCGTGCCATGGGCTGAACAACGGGCCCATGACAATAGCATCTGGTTAATGCCGTTAGTAAGTGCCGTACTTATTATCTTCAATGTGCTGAGTACTAATGCGGCCCCACATTTTGTAATAACCCCATGTTGTATAAAGCAAAATAATCGGCACAAATATCATTGCTACTACAAACATAATATTTAGGGTTTTCTCACTGGAAACCACATCCCATACCGTCAAGCTTACCTGCGGATTAATGCTAGAAGGCATAATAAATGGGAACAAACTAAACCCTGCAGTACATATAATGCTGCTCACAGCAATTGAACTTGATATAAACGTCAATGCACTTTTATTTTTAAGCGTAAATAACATGGTCAACAATAACCCTGTAAACGCTAAAATAGGCGCTGCAATCGTCACAGGGTAAAGCGTATAGTTGTTTAACCAAGCTCCTTCCATTGTTGTCACGGTTTTCGCCATAGGTGTCATGGCCTGCCCCACTTCTTTACTCATGTCAGTTATGACATAACCATCTACCCAAAACATCAAACAAACACCTGCAAACATAAACGTAACAAGGGTCACCAGTGCGGTGACCAAAGTGGCATTGCGGGTACGTTCATGTAATTCATCTTGAGTACGCATTTGTAAATACGCAGCGCCATGCATAACCAGCATGGCTAAACTGACAATACCAACCAATAAAGCAAACGGTGTCAGTAACCCAAAAAAGCCACCCTCATAAAAGCTGCGCATGGTGTTATCAAGGGTAAAAGGTAGCCCTAAAAATAAATTACCAAATGCCACACCGAATACCAATGAAGGTACCGCGCCACCTATGGTTAACAACCAGTCCCAGTTATTGCGCCATTTCTCTTCCTCAATTTTTGAGCGATATTCAAATCCTACCGGACGAAAAAACATGGCGAACAACACAAGTAACAATGCGAAATACAAACCACTAAAGGCAGTGGCATATACCACAGGCCAAGCCGCAAAAATTGCTCCGCCTGCGGTGATGAACCATACCTGATTGCCATCCCAGTGCGGGCCGACCGTGTTAAGCATCACACGACGTTCGTTGTCAGTTTTTCCTACAACCTTTAATAAACTCAACACACCCATATCAAAGCCGTCGGTCACCGCCCAGCCAATCAACAGCACCCCTATGAGCACCCACCAAATCAGTTTTAAACTTTCGTAATCCATGATGGCTCCTTACACTAATTCTTTGCGTGATTGCTGAGGCCCGGCGGCTTCTATCCCGCCTGTTTTTTCTTGTTCCCAGAAATAACGACCAGTATGCAGAGCACTTGGGCCTAAGCGTGCAAACTTAATCATCAAGTACATCTCAACAATGAGCAGGCCAGTATAAAATACAATGAAACCACTTAGACTTAACCACAAGTCTGATGCACTGCGTGAAGACACAGATAAAGCAGTTGGTAAAATTTCACCAATAGACCATGGTTGGCGGCCAAACTCCGCTACAAACCAACCCATCTCGCAGGCGATCCATGGCGCTGGCAAACAAATAATCAAGGCTTTCAATAACCAACGTTGATGTTCCACTGTGTGTTTCGCCGAGTAGTAAAATGATGCGGCTATTAAGAACAACATAATGAAACCTAGCCCCACCATAATACGAAAGGTAAAGAACATAGGCACAACACGGGGAATGGTATCCTGTGCGGCCATTTGTATTTGTTCTTCTGATGCGTCCACCACGTTATCGGTGTAGCGCTTAAGCAATAGCCCATAACCTAAATCTTTTTTCACTTCATTGAATGCGGCGATATTTTCTGGCGTATCATTACCCGCTTTCAGTTCTTGCAAGATGCCATAGGCTCCCATACCAGAACGAATACGCACTTCGTGTTCGCTGATTAAGTCTTTAATACCGGTCACTTCTTCATCTAATGAACGGGTAGCAATTAAACCTAACGCATAAGGAATTTTAATGGCGTAATCTGTGTGCATGGTTTCTTCGTTTGGCCAGCCAATTAAAGTAAACGATGCAGGTGGTTCATGGGTATCCCATTCCGCTTCAATTGCAGCAAGCTTAGTGCGCTGAACATCGCCCAACTCATAACCAGATTCATCACCTAATACAATTACAGATAAAATAGACGCTAAACCAAAGCTAGCCGCGATGGCAAATGAGCGGCGCGCAAACGGTAAGTCACGTTTTTTCAACATAAAGTAAGCACTTATTGCTAATACAAACATGGCACCTGTGACATAACCTGCTGATACTGTGTGCACAAATTTAACTTGCGCCACGGGGTTAAAAATCAACTCGGAGAAGCTGGTCATTTCCATGCGCATGGTTTCAAAATTAAATTCAGCACCCACTGGGTTTTGCATCCAGCCGTTGGCAATCAAAATCCACAGTGCTGATAAGTTCGAGCCAATGGCCACCAGCCACGTCACCATTAAATGTTGGTACTTGGTTAAACGATCCCAACCAAAGAAAAATAAACCGATAAATGTTGATTCTAAGAAAAACGCCATCAAGCCTTCGATGGCCAGTGGCGCACCAAATACATCACCTACATAATGTGAATAATAAGCCCAGTTTGTGCCAAACTGAAACTCCATGGTTAAACCCGTCGTCACACCCAGCGCAAAGTTAATCCCGAATAACTTACCCCAAAATTTCACCATATCCTTATAGACTTGTTTACCCGTCATCACGTAAACGCTTTCCATGATGGCCAGAATAAACGCCAAACCAATGGTCAGCGGTACAAACAAAAAGTGATAGAACGCCGTGATGGCAAACTGCAATCGCGACAGATCAACAACCGTATCATCCATCGTTTTTCTCCGTGTATTTGATTTTAGAATGTGTGTTCGTTAACCCCATTTGTTGTTCAACACTGTTATTGGCTTGCGTTAAATCCACGGGATCTGAAAAAAATTGCCATTTGATAACAAAAATCACCGCCAGTTTGATCAGTAAAACAACGGTGATTTCTCGCACTAACGGAATTTTAAAAATTGATTTGGGTTGCTCGCTTTGCACATTACCCCCAAGGCTTTAGCTCTGGTTTTTCTTGCCCATAATTTTGTCTTTCATATCAAGCAACTTACTAATGCCAGAGCCTAGCTTCATCAAGCTCTCTAGTTTTTCTGGGCTTAGGGTATTTAAGTGATCACCCCATTGAGTAAGCAATTCTAATAAATCATGAATCTCTTCAATGCGTTGCTGTGCATATTCTTCATCGGCGTTTTGGGCATCTTCTAATAAATTCGCACGCAATAATGACAATGTAGGATCAATTTCACGCTTGCGGCGCTCTTCAAATACGGTTTTGGCCATATCCCAAATGCTGCCAGCGGTGATGAAATAGTCTTTACGATCTCCCGCCACATGCTGCAGTTGAATCAAGCGCCAAGACTGCAACTCCTTTAAGCCCATGCTGACATTACCGCGACTAATTTTAAGTGTTTCTGCAATTTGATCGGCGTTTAAAGACTGCGGGTGAATCACCAGCAGCGCCAATATTTGACCCACCGTGCGATTAAAGCCCCAGCGGCTGCCCATCTCACCAAAGTGGAAAACGAACACTTTTGCTTTTTCAGGTAATTCCATATCAATCTTTTTAACTTTCAGAAATTTCTGAAAATTATGAACCTAAGATGATTTATGTCAAGAAAAAGGTGCTTTTTACCCAAACTACCCCTTAATTACCGCGAGTGAAGCATCGTAATTAAGCAAATCTACCTAACAAGTAGGATAAATATATTGATGTATATCAGTGAATACTAATGTAAGGATCAATCATCGGGTTTGGCTCTCACCTACAAAGGTTCCCTAGTTACCGGCTTACAGGTAGAATTTGGGCCTTTATAAATGAACGAGAGCACAAAATGGGTCGCGCCTACCAAAACCGTAAAGAGTCCATGGCAAAAACATCTGATGCAAAAGCGAAGGTGTACAGCAAATACGGCCGTGAAATTTATGTTGTAGCCAAAAAAGGCGGCCTTGATCCCGACGGAAACCTAGCACTGCGTAGCTTGATTGACCGTGCAAAAAAAGACCAAGTACCGGGCCATGTTATTGATAAAGCCATCGACAAAGCCAAAGGTGGCGGCGGTGAAGACTTTGATACAGCGCGCTATGAAGGCTATGGCCCTGGTAGCACCATGGTGATTGTGGATTGTTTAACCGATAACCCAAACCGTACCTTTGGCGATGTACGCCAAGCCTTCACCAAGACCAAGTGTAAAATTGGTACTTCTGGTGCGGTAAGTCACATGTTCGACCACAGTGCGATTTTAGTATTTGCCGGTAATGACGAAGAAGCCATTCTCGAAATCTTGATGGAAGCCGATGTTGATGTGACTGACATTGAATGCGAAGACGGAAAAATCACCGTGTTTGCACCTCATACCGAATATTTCAAAGCAAAAACAGCCATCACAGAATCGCTGGGCGACATTGAATTTGACGTGGATGAGATTCAATTTATCCCTCACAACACTACCGAAGTAAAAGGGGATGACGTCGCGTTATTTGAAAAGTTCATCGACATGCTTAACGATTTAGATGACGTACAAAACATCTATCACAATGGTGAATTACCAGAGTGATGTGAGCAAACATCCAAGGGCATCTGTGCACGCACACATGCCCTTTTTTATTGTCTGAATAAAAATGAAATATAAAGGACGACTCATGCTCAATAAACTAGAACTATTATTGCCACCACTACCGCTCATGTTTGTCGTGGCAGCGATCATGTGGCTTTTAAACACATTCTTGCCAATTGGCTTCTATTTTACGGGGCAAAATATGTTTGCCATGTTCTTACTGGTTATTGGCATTTTATTTATCTTACCCGCCGCCATTAGCTTTTTTAAAGCAAAAACCACGGTGGACCCAAGAACACCAGAGAAAAGCAATACATTGGCCATTAGTGGTTTATACAAAGTAAGCCGTAACCCTATGTATGTCGGCATGGTAATTTGCTTATTTGCACTCAGCTTTTCGCAAGGCAATGTGGTGAGTTTGTTAATGAGCTTAGGCTTCGCCTTGTACTTAAGCCGATTTCAAATTTTACCCGAAGAGCGTTTTTTAACAGCGAAATTTGGTGAGCAGTATTCTGAATATTGCCAAAATGTACGCCGTTGGTTATAAGTGAGTATTTATGGATATTAAACTCAGTCCCGAACAAATAAGTCGTACCACTAATAAGATAAAACACTACTTTGATCAAGAATTACAACAAGACATCGGGCAATTCGAAGCTGAGTTTTTATTAGATTTTTTTGCAAAAGAGATCGGCATTCACTTTTACAATAAAGGCATTCAAGACGCTGGCGTATTGGTGAATGAAAAATTTGAAGACTTGCAGCATGCTCTATTTGAAATAGAACAACCAGAACCTTACTAGTCGTACCCTGTCACACACCATTCATTCAGCTGAGTTTTTTCGCGAAGTACTATGATAAAACTAACCCAAGTAAAAGCATCCATCAGTGATTTTTTACAACTCGACATTGATAACCTAACCATTAAGCGTAATAACAGCTGGGCATTTATTGGCAGCAACGGCAGTGGAAAAAGTGCCTTTGCTAAGGTACTAACAGGCTCTCTTGAGCTGACTCGTGGCACATTGGAAGGCATTGATACGGCATCAGTGAGTGCCGTCAGTTTTGATGCTCAGCAGCAATTAATTACGCGCGAACAAGAGCGTGACGATAGCGATATTACCAATGAAGTGTGGCAAGGCACACCTGTCTTTGAATTATTATACGAAGTAAGTGACGATCAAAACCAAATTGATCACTGGGTGGCCGTTTTTAATATTTCCCACATTCTAGAAAAAGGGTTTCGCAAACTCAGTACTGGCGAGAGCCGTAAGGTCATTCTCATACGCGCGTTACTGCAAACAGATACATTATTGGTTTTAGATGAGCCATTCGATGGACTGGATGCCAGCAGTCAACGTGTGTTAAACGATACTCTTGCACAGCAGCACCAAAACGGACGGCAAATCATTTTAATTCTAAATCGTTTAGATGAAGTGCCCAACTGGGTTAGCCACCTTGGTTTTTTACACAATTTAAAATTATTAGCTCACGGTGATAAACACGCCATCCTGCAGCACCCAACGGTGCAAGCTTTTTTAACCTTTAATAGTCAAACTCTCGCCCTGCCAGAGCGTGACCCTTGCTGCTCCATGTTAAATGCTGATGTGAGCCCGTTGGTAAAGTTAACCAATGGCAAGGTGGCCTATAGTGATCGTCTCATTTTTGAAAATCTTAATTGGACAATTCACCGCGGTGAACACTGGGCGGTATTAGGCCCCAATGGCTGTGGTAAAAGCACCTTGCTCAACCTAATCAGCGGCGACCACCCACAATGTTACGCCAATGACTTAACGGTATTTGGGATGAAGCGTGGCAGCGGTGAAAGCATTTGGGACATCAAGCAGCACATCGGTATTATCAGTGCCGCACTACAGTGGAATTACAAAGCGAGCACCAACGTCATAACGGCAGTGGTGAGCGGTTTGTTTGACAGCATTGGTTTATACCATCAAGTTGAAGATCACCAAAGACAGCTCGCTTTAGCTTGGTTAAAACAAGTCAAACTAGACCACAAAGCCAATGAACTGCTTCACCAACTCAGCTACGGTGAGCAACGTTTAGTGCTTATTTGCAGAGCCATGATCAAACAACCTGCTTTGCTCATTTTAGATGAACCTTGCCAAGGCTTAGATGACCCTAATCGACAGCTCGTACTGGGGTTTATTGAGCTTCTATCACAACAAAAAGACACCACACTGCTGTATGTCACCCACCATAATGGCGACTTACTGCCCTGTTTTGATAAACGCTTAATCTGCACCAGTGTAAACGATACTACCGGTAGCCTTTGGCAAACGTTCGTCAACTAAACCATATAGTTATTTTAGGCTAGTCTTAAGTGAAGAAATTCATCTCTAGGCACCCCTATGAGCTCAGTAATAAGTCTGTGCATTGCTTTTATGCTATTAAGCCGTTGTGCTTTTGGCATGGAAATTGTGTTGGATGATTCAGAGCGTATTGAGCTGCGTGAGCCTATTCCTTCACTGATTAATGCTGACAACCGTCAGCATCCTCCTGAGTATTGGTTGAAGCAGGACTTCTCTGTCGATGCCTTTGTGCCATCCACACAACCTAGCCCATTAAGCAGTTGGCACAAAATACGCCTCAAAGGTCAGTTTGACGGCCCTTATAGTCAAGAACGTATCATCTCGATAGAAAGCCACATTCTTCGACATTTAAACGTCTATTTATTTGATGGCGATAAGCGAATACTACAAGCAGAATTAGGGCTTTTAAAATCCACCCGTGATGCCGATAAACCTTTCACAGGGACAAATTTTCATTTTTATATTCAGCATAATCAACGCCTAACCCTATTAATCGAAAAACAAAATGATGGTCCAGCTATTTTACCCATGTCGATCTACAGTGAAGATGGGTTTCATGATTTAGTCCGTTTTCAAGATTTTTTCTGGGCAAGCATTATTTCGGTGTTAATTGCGATGGCCATTTACAATGTACTGGTTTATGCCATGCACCCAAGTTCGGCTTATATTTGGTATCTGTGTTTTCACTCTATCGCGTTTTTTTATTTTTGTGCACTAAATGGTTTTGGTTATTTATTTATTCCCCAGTCGATACAAATGTGGCTGGCTCAAAATATTATGTTTTTAAACTATGTACTCATTTTTCTAGTTGTTAATTTCTCTAATGCATTCTTAGAAAGTTCAAAAAATGCACCTTGGCATCATAAATACATTCATCACTTTCGTGCTATAACCGCACTAGGTGCGATAAGCAGTTTATTTATAGCTGAATACAATATGATTCCATTTTTTGTCGTATTCCAGATTTGTGCCTCTACTTACGGTATTAGCATGGGGGTTGTCGCACTTAAAAATGGCTTCACGCCTGCCAAATATTTTTTGATTTCTTGGATTTTTACACTTACTGGTGGCGCGGTTGGTATGGCAACCGTCGTCAATATACTGCCTATTAATTTTTTCACATTACATGGATTTTTATTTGGCACCCTAATGGAATTATTTTTACTGTCGGTAGCACTCGCTAGCCGAATGAAACACATGGAAGACAGTTTACTCAACCAACTTTACTATTATCCCGACACTCATGTCGCGAACCTTAATTATCTTAAATACAAATTACCTGATCATATCGATGACATTAAATCGAATTATGAAAACCCTGTATTTATCATTGCAGATATCCAAGGACTGCGTGAAGTGGTCAGCCTGTATGGACCAAATCAATTAACAAATTTATATCAAAAACACACTGACACTCTTACTACTTATTTATCCAGTAAAGAGTGGGCCATTCCATTACCTATGCCTTTTAATCGTAGTGTCTATCTTATGGCACTACCGGCTGAGCAAATTTTAATATTGGTTGATTTACCTATCGTGAAATCAGACGATGCTCTAACAGACATCATTGACGATATCGTTAAGCAAGCTGAAGAGTCATTCAATATAAACTCGCAAGGTGGTCGGCTTCAATTTACCGCTGGCTGTGCCATTATGGGGAATAACGACACTCAAGAAACATTTCGCCAAGCCCAAGTGGCACTGCTAAGTTGTCTTAAATTCAAAAAGAAATGGCTGCTGTACGATCCGAATCAAGATAACGCTATTAGCATGCACGTTACAATGATTAGCGACTTGCAAACGGCAATCCATCAAGATGACTTGGACATTTACATTCAACCGCAGATTAACTTAACCACAGATAAAATATGCGGTGGTGAAATTTTACTACGCTGGAATCATGCCGAAAAAGGCCCTATCCCCCCTATCAGGTTTATCCCACTGGCAGAACAAAGTGGTCTTGTTTACCAAATCACACAGTGCGTGTTTATAAAAAGTTGTCAATGGCTGGCACATTTGAACGACAATAAGCTACTACACAATGACTTCACGCTTTCGATCAACTTATCGGCTTTAGATATGGCCGAACCTAAATTAATTACCTTTATAAAAGAGTGCTTGGAGCGGTTTCAACTTGAGGCGCGCTTCTTTATTTTAGAGGTCACCGAATCGGCCGTTATGGACAACCCCGAACTGTTTATAGCCACTATAAACGAAATGAAATCCATCGGTTTTAAAATATCCATAGACGATTTTGGCACGGGTTACAGCTCAATGTTGTATCTGCAAAATATCGACCCCGATGAAATAAAAATCGATATGGCATTTGTACGAGACATTCACCTTAACCCACGAAAACAACACATCGTAAGAGCCATCATCCAACTCGCTCACAGCAATAACGCCACCATCGTAGCCGAAGGCATTGAAAACGAGCATGAGTTAAATTTCATCATCGACCTGCATTGTGATTATGCCCAAGGCTATCATTGGTGCCCTGCCATACCGCTGGCCGACTTCGAACAGCAATACCTGTCCCCTTTACGACTCAAATAACCCACCGTTCAGTGCCTTATCACCCTGCTACTTACCCACAAACGCAAAAATTTTGGGTGACTTATCCACATAATCGGCCAAATTACACCACAAATGATAGGATTGTTTGACAATCCTATCATTAGGCGTCTAACCTTAGCCTTGTACCAATAATAACGAACAATAGGCCGAAGAGCCTAAACCTGAGGAGCGCCCAATGTTACTGGATAAACTCAAGCCCGAAACGGCCCTTACCGTTAAAAAATACGGCTATTTCATTTTTTTAATGCCACTTTTTTTACCCGCTTTAAGTTTTTACTGGGCCCATAAAACCGGACTGCATACTTTTTTTGCGTTCTTTCCCCTATTAGTCGTGTATGTGATTGTACCGATTGTGGATCTGATTTTAGGTAAAGACCCCGTTAATCCAGAAGAAGACCAGGTTCCGGGTATGAATCAAGAGGCGTTTTATCGTTGGTTAACGCTTTCGTGTTTACCGCTTTATTTTATCTGCATATTTAGCAGCGGTTATTTATTATTAAATTGGCCTGAGCTTTCATTATTTGGACAAATTGGTTATGTATTGTCACTTGGTGTGGTGGGTGGAATTATTGCTATTAACGTAGGCCATGAATTGATCCATAAAAACACTAAACTAGAAAAAATCAGTGGGGGTTTATTGTTATCACTGGTGAGCTATGGCGGTTTTACAATTGAACATGTATATGGTCATCACGTGCATGTTTCCACTCCAGATGACGCCAGCTCTTCTCGCTTTAATCAAAGTTTGTATCAATTTTTACCTAAAGCGTATGTGCATAACTTTTTAAATGCTTGGAAGCTGCAAAAAAATCGATTAGCCAAAAAGGGACAAACCCTACTAAGCACAAACAATGAATTAATTTGGTATTACGCATTTTCGGCATTTGTAAGTGTGCTGCTAGGCGCCTTCTTTGAAATACTGGGCAGCAGCTTTTGGTTAGGTGTAGGTGTGTTTTTCTTACAAAGTTTTGTCGCCTTCACCTTGCTAGAAATTATTAACTACATTGAACACTACGGCTTACACCGTCGTAAAATGGGCAATGGTAAATACGAGCGAGTGACGCCAGAGCACAGCTGGAACAGCAATTACTTTTTAACCAACATGTTTTTGTTTCAATTGCAGCGTCACAGCGACCACCATGCGTTTGCCGCCCGTCGTTATCAAGTTTTACGCCACTACGATGAAAGCCCACAGCTGCCTTTTGGTTACGCCACTATGTTTGTTATTGCGTTATTTCCGCCACTTTGGAAAGCCATCATGAACCCAAGAGTAGAAGCCTATTATCAAGACGAAGGGCAACACCTCGTTAGCCAATAACCCGCCGCCTTACTGTGTTCTCCATTTTACCGGTCTTTGACCGGTTTTTTTATGCCCATTAAACGTTAATAGCCAAAAGCTATCACGAAGAAAACAACAATCAATTATATTAAACAAGCTATAAAGCCTATCTTTGCTTTGTCATATCAATCACCGCAAGGACAGGAACATGAAAATCATTAAACGCGCCGTTAAGACACAACCACAATCGGCCAATACAACCCAAGAGTGTAACTACGCCAACAACTATTACGGCGACCAAGTGTGCACCATCACAACCAATAAAAAATAAGTGAGGTCACGATGAGCATTACCGAATTTTTTGCGTTCTTTGCTGAACCTAATGGCTAACCTTGCGACAAACATGCAGGGTTTGCCGGATCACATAACGCCTTCAAGGCTTCTGCTATAAAGGCGTTATCTGAATATTGACGACGAGACAACCACCCGCAAGCTTTGTCGTACTAAAATCCGCTCATTATTAAAAACCACACTCACATTCAATAAGCGTTTTGCCATCCAATGTTTCAACCACTACGTACTATACTGATTGAACATCCTATCGTGAGCAAAGCATGAACATTCTCATAAGTGGTGCATCTGGCCTCATTGGCTCAGCTTTACGGCCTTACCTTGAAAGTAAAGGCCATCAGGTTTACATACTGCATCGCGGTCGTGACAGTGGCAGTTTTTTTTGGCAGCCAGAAAAAGACCTCATTCATCTTGATAATGACATTCACCTTGATGCCGTCATCAACCTTAACGGCGTCAACATTGGCGATAAACCTTGGAGTGCTCAACGCAAACGCGCCATCATAGACAGTCGAGTACAAAGCACTGCATTGCTTAGCCAAGCGATTGCCGAACGCTTTGCGCCACCCAGTGTTTTCATCAATGCCAGTGCCATTGGGTTTTATGGTGACACGGGCAGCACTGAGGTAAATGAGTCATCCCCTGCTGGCAATAACTTTCTTACGGATATTGTTCGCCAATGGGAGGCGGCAGCACAACCTGCCATTGAAGACGGCATTCGCACCGTATTTATTCGCAGTGGCGTCGTCCTAACACCACAAGGTGGCGCTCTTAAAAAAATGTTATTGCCCTTTAAATTTGGGCTAGGTGGTAAAATGGGCAATGGGCAACAATTCATGAGCTGGATCAGCCTGACTGACGAACTACGCGCCATTCATTTTATACTCAACCAAACAACACTCAGTGGCCCAATTAATTTAACTGCCCCGAACCCTGTTACCAATATCGACTTCACCAAAGCATTAGGACGCACCCTGAAAAGACCCACGTTATTACACATGCCAAGCTTCTTAGTGAAAACCTTATTTGGTGAAATGGGCGACTTATTATTACTCGGCAGCAACCGCGTAATACCCAATGTATTGCTTAATCATGGTTTTCAATTTATGCACAAAGACATTGAACATGCCCTAGAAAGCGAACTGAAAAAACAGCAATAAAAATAGCCCAGCCTATCTAGACGATTTTAAAAAAAAGGCTACTATACACGCTCTATTACTCACGAAAGAGGAACATGTTGATGATTGTATGTAAGACCCTTGCAGAGAAACCAGGCACCTAGCCTTAGGTTTTCCGCTATCGCGGGGATTCACCCCTTTACTAAATTGTTATACGAGTAACCATGGTTACTTGGGGTTTATACATGAATACATGTTTTACATTGCCACAACTAGGCTGGCGCGGGTTTTTTCAAACACAACTTAGCTTTGAAGAACTCGAATCGTTTCACCCTGTTCGTATTTGCGAACATCACAGAAACCAATATCACTACCTCTCACAAGACGGTGAAGGCATACTTGCAATTCACCATGACATGCCAGCCATGACCGTTGGTGATTGGGTGCTATTAAATGAGCAAGGACAATTTGAGCGTTTATTAGAACGCCAAAGCCACTTTTTCCGTAAAGCCAGTGGCAGCAAAGTGCACGAACAAAGCATTGCGAGCAATGTCGACACCGTGTTTATTGTAGCGTCACTTAATGATGACTTTAACTTAAGCCGTATCGAACGTTACCTTGCATTAACCCACGAAGCACAAAGTGACCCAGTTGTGGTATTAACCAAAGCTGACCTATGCGAAGACGTCGATGTATATTTAGAGCCACTACGGAAATTGAATCATCACCTGATGATTGAAGTAGTGAATGCTCTCGATGTAGACAGCTTAAAAGGCTTACTGTCTTGGTGCAAAAGCGGCAAAACCATCGCCCTTTTAGGTTCATCTGGTGTGGGTAAATCCACACTCGTGAATACTCTTAAAGGCTTAACTGCCGACGATGCAACCGCCAGCGTGACGCAAGCGATACGTGAAGATGACAGCAAAGGCCGACACACCACCACGTCGCGCCAGCTGCATTTTTTACCACAAGGGGGGTTGTTCTTAGACACACCCGGCATGCGCGAACTGCAAATTGCCGATTGCGAAGACGGGATTCAACATACCTTCTCTGACATTATGGAACTTGCAAAAGGCTGTCGTTTTACCAATTGCGAACATCAAGGTGAACCCGATTGCGCCGTTAACGACGCGATTGATAACGGCAACCTTGAACTGCGCCGTCTGCAAAGCTTTCATAAACTCATGCGTGAGCAAGCTTTGAATGCTGCAACCCTTGCACAAAAACGAGAGTCCGATCGAAACACCACTAAATTTTACCGCAATGTGCAAAGTGATATGCGAGCGCTGAAAAACCGCTAGCGTGAAGCGTGAAGCGTGAAGCGTGAAGCGTGGAGCGTGAAGCGTGAAGCGTGAACAATATAAAACCGCTTGTAGTGATACAGGCGGTTTTTTTGTTTAAAGGCCAGCTTAAACTAAGCGTCTTTAATCTTCTTATACGTCTCACGCAATAACATCACATCATTGGCGGCGCGGTGCATGTCTAGACCAAGCTGTTTGACCATAGCGTCTTTGGTATCGCTCCAAATGGCCATATCGTCTTCTGATAATAAACGGGTAAGGGTGTCGAGTTTGAAGCGTTGGATAATTTCAGCTTCGTCGAACAGGCGACCTAACCATGAGCTATCAAAGCTCCAGGCGTCGCTATAGAGGGTGAGGCCACTGCATAAATCATTAAGAAATATGGCCACTTCACGGGGGGCTTTACCATGTTCTTGGAGGTACTCGCGACTGATGCCATGAATGGCCTCGGCTTTGTCGTCCCAATGGTCCCAACCTTCGGCAGGTTTAATTAGCAGAGCATGGACGGAGCCATCTGCTAAGGCGATACCCACTTCAATGGGGTAGCTGCCACGTCCAAAACCGGACGCTTCTAAATCAATAATGGCCGGCATTTCCATTATGTTTTACCTTTTTTTATGGCACCAAGCGTACTTGATGCGGAATCCGGGCGTAATAACGACAGAGTGCGAGCCATCCGTGTGTTATCCCATTTCATTGGGGGTCACTCGCAATACCTCTTCAATGGTGGTGAGTCCTGCTGCCACCTTTTGCGCACCACTTAAACGAAGGTTGCGCATGCCGTCTTTCATGGCTTGGCGTCTTAGTTGCGCCATGTCTGTTTGTACTTGGATAAGTCCTGCCAATGTATCACTCATAGGCATCACTTCATAGAGTCCAGCTCGACCCATATACCCCGTATTACGACATTCTAAACAGCCCACTGGCTGATAGATGAATTCCGGTGGTTTTGCGCTCCATGGCTGTACCAGCTCATTCCATTGTTTGATATCGGTCGCTTGTTTTTGCTTACAGTGTGGGCAAAGGGTGCGCACCAGTCGTTGGGCCATGACCCCTGTTACGGCGCTTTTGATCAAGTAATGGGGCACGCCTATGTGCTGTAAACGCGCGATGGCACTTGGGGCGTCGTTGGTATGCAAGGTTGATAACACTAAGTGACCGGTTAATGCGGCTTGTATCGCCATTTCGGCGGTTTCACTGTCGCGTATTTCGCCCACCATGATGATGTCGGGGTCTTGTCGCATCAGTGTGCGGATACCGGATGCAAAATTCAGGTCGATATTGGCATTCACCTGCATTTGGTTAAACGTGGACTCGACCATTTCAATTGGGTCTTCTACCGTACACACGTTCACTTCTTCGGTGGCCAACTGCTTTAGCGTGCTATACAGCGTGGTGGTTTTTCCTGAGCCGGTTGGGCCCGTCACCAGTACGATGCCTGAGGTTTGATGCACCATTGAATCCCACAGGGCGTAGTCTTCTTTGCTAAACCCTAACTCACTGAAATTGCGCAATAGAACGTCTGGATCAAAAATACGCATTACCAATTTTTCACCAAACGCGGTTGGCATGGTACTCAGTCGCAGCTCGACTTCATGACCGTTTGGTGTGCGAGTTTTCAAGCGGCTGTCTTGTGGTTTGCGCTTTTCAGCAATGTTCATGCGCCCTAAGCTTTTAATGCGGCTGGTGATGGCGTTCGACACACTGCTAGGAAATTCATACACAGGGTGTAATACCCCATCAATACGAAAACGCACTTTAGAGATTTCGCGACGCGGCTCGATGTGAATATCACTGGCGCGCTGTTCGAACGCGTACTGAAACAGCCAATCCACAATGTTCACGATATGTTCATCGTTGGCATCTGGGTTGCCTTGGCTGCCCAACTCCACCAGCGACTCTAAGTTACTGCCTTGTTTTTGGTGTAACGCACTGGCACCACTGACCGAGGCCGCCAATGAAAAAAACTCCACTTGGTAGCGTTTAATCTCTGACGGTTTAGCCACCACAATTTCCACTTGGCGGCGGTTAATATGCTCTATATCTGCAATCCAGCGGCGATCGAATGGTTCGGCTGTTGCCACCGTGACCACATCAGCGGTTAATCCCACCGGCAATAAACCATGACGCTTGGCAAACGCAAACGACATGGTCGGCGTCACCTTGCTGGCTTTGACTTTTAAGGGGTCAATGGTGAAGTATTCGAGATTGGATTCTTTCGCCAACAACGCCATGATGAATTCTTCATCAAGTTTAATGTCTTGCTTTACTGCGCTTTTGAATTGATAACTTTGAATGGCCGTTGCAGGGTGAGACTGGCCATTCATGCCTTTTTGCTTAAGATCAGCCAAGTGTTCAGGGCTCAAGTGACCATCTTGCTTAAGCAAGTTAGTAATGGCCCCAAGGGATAATTTTAAATCTTGTACCTGACTCATAGCGGTTTCCACCACTCTCTAATCATCAAAGAGTGTCTTTGGCAAAATGGTATTGGTTAGCTGGAACACAGCGCAATCAGCGCTTGTTTAGCATCTAATAAGTTTCGTTTTTCAACCGTTAGCCGACGCTGCCAGCTGGCCAACTTGGCACGACTGGTTTCATCGGTAATGGCGCACTGAATACCTTGCGCAGCAATCATGGCATTTACCACCAGTTGACAACGAATGACTTCGTTCACTGCTTGATAACGTGAATCACCACAACGCAACAGCACATAGGCCAGCGCTTGTAAGCTGGTTTCGTTGAGCCCTTGCTCTTGCGACACGCAGGTTAATAGATCATTTACCCATGAGGCGCCATTGGCTTCAGGCTGCTGTACTTGTGTGTATAAAAATTCGCCCAACTCTAACATGGCCATACCCAGACCGTTATTCGTCATCCAAGTTTCTAAGCCCACGCTTAATTGTGACGCACATACCGATAATAAACGCTGACTCAGTCCACGACTGTGACTATTGTTGTCCACATACAAACCAATCACCACGGCAGCGGGTTGCAATAGTTTTTGTAAATCTAACTGCAATACCAACCAGCGGCCTCGAATATGATCAGGGCAATTTGACATTTCATTGAGCAATAAACAAATCGCGCTCACTTGACGACTCATTACCAGCAAAGACCACCAGTTTTCTTGCTGCGAAAATTGATCCCAATGACGACTCAACCGCGTTAACGTATCTTGCAACAAAGCAAACACAGGTAACTGATTGTTAGACCATGGCGTAGCAAAATTTTGTGGTGTAAAAAAACTTAACTTAGGAAACAACAAACCATAACCGCGTTCAGCTTTGTTAATGTCACATGGTACTAACGGGTGTTGCTGGGCAAGTTCTTTGGCAAACGCAAACAGGTCTTCGACTCGGCCTGACTTTAGCTCAAGCTCTATTTCACATAAGTTAATACTTTGAGTGGTCGAAGAATGTTCACGGCCTTCCGCTTTGTTATGAATTAAGCCTTCATCTAAAACAAGCTCGATCTCACTTTCACCAAAATGTTTGATCCACACGTGACGAGTGAAGTCGGTCTTAAAAATCGGCTGGATACGTTCGCGCAGGCTGGCATCTAATTGAATATCATTTGCAAACAAAGCCCAATCGAGCTGGCTTGTTGGGATATCGTATTCCCACTCACCCCGTTCATGTAATCCAGCAATAGCCTGCCCTTTGTTTTTTAAGGTTTGTTTATAGCCATGCTGTGATTTACGCACGCGTAATGCCGCGTGCGCTTGGTTCAGTTCTAAATCGGGGGTATCAAAATACTGGTTATCTAGCTCTAACGGTGTCCCTTGGAACAACCCTAGGTTGTCATTTTTAATGAAACTAGCGACTGCTTGACTAGGTAATGTGAGCTTCAGTTCGACTTCTTTGGCCATGGCCTTCCACTTATTTTTTTTTATGCGGCCAAGCTTAGCAGAAAGCCGTAAAAGACTCAGCTGCAATCATAGAAACCTCAAGACATTTTTAGCCGCTTTGATACACTGATGATACTCCTTACTATAGGTTTAGGGCATGAAGCACTTACCGAATATCAAACAACAGCTCACCACCTTATTGTCATTACCAAGTGTTTCCAGCGCGCTGCCTGATTACGACATGAGCAACAAAGCGGTCATCGACCAACTCGCCAGCTGGTGCGAAACCCTTGGCTTTAAAGTGGATATTCAATGCGTCGATAAAGGACGTAAAAAATTCAACTTACTGGCCACACTGGGCAGTGGTCCTGGCGGGTTAATTTTGTCAGGCCATACCGACACCGTGCCATGCAATATCGAAAAATGGAAAAGCGACCCATTTTCATTAACCGACAAAGACAACCGTTTCTATGGTTTAGGTTCGTGCGACATGAAAGGCTTTTTTGCCCTAGCGTTAGCCGCCATCGAAAAAGTGGATCGCAAACAATTAAAAGCGCCTATTTTTATACTGGCCACCGCCGATGAAGAAACCAGCATGAGCGGCGCACGCGCCCTTGCAACACTAGGCCTACCCAAAGCTCGCGCGGCCATTATTGGTGAACCTACGGGTTTAAAACCCATTAACATGCATAAAGGCATATTAATGGAAGGCATCAAGATCACCGGCCAAGCAGGCCACAGCTCAGACCCAGAACTGGGCAATAACGCCATGGACGCTATGCACACAGTCATTAGTGAGCTAATGGATTTTCGTCAGCAACTTAAACAAGAATACAAACACACCGCGTTTACCATACCCAGCCCAACACTCAACTTAGGGTGCATTCATGGGGGTGATAACCCTAACCGTATTTGTGGACAGTGCGAATTGCATTTTGATTTGCGCATGATTCCCGGTATGAAAACCGAGCAATTGCGCCAGCGTATTCAAGATCGCCTCGACATGGTGGCTAAGCAAACCCAAACTCAAATTGAATTTTATCGTTTGTTTGATGGTGTAGACGCGTTTGCCAGTGGCGAAAATAGCGAATTAGTTGCATTAGCTGAAAAACTGTCTGGCCATGGCGCCGAAGCCGTTGCGTTCGCCACAGAAGCGCCATTTTTAGCCGCGGCTAATATCGATACCGTGGTAATGGGTGCAGGTTCCATTGATCAAGCCCACCAGCCAGATGAGTATTTAGCCCACGATCAAATTGCCCCGATGGTGAAATACATCGAACAATTTATTAAACATTATTGTTTGTAATTGGCAAAAACCATTACACTCAAACCGATTAACACAAAAAAGATAAAACACAGTGACTGATTCAATCGACCAACACGTCAACTGGTTTAGACAAAGTTCTCCCTACATAAATGCACACAGGGGTAAAACCTTTGTCATTATGCTAGGTGGGGACACACTCGCCCACGACCAGTTTCAACATATTATTCACGACATCGCCTTGCTCAATAGCTTAGGGGTTCGCTTAGTATTGGTTCATGGTGCACGACCACAAATCGACGAGCTATGTGAATTAAAAAAACAAGACGTGACCTTTGCCGACAACAAACGTATTACCGATAAAGCCATGTTGGTAACCGTCCAACAGGCTGTTGGCCAATTGCGTTCTCAAATTGAAGCCATACTCACAACCGGCATGAGTAACAGCCCCATGCACGGTGCCGACATTCGCGTTGTAGGTGGTAACTTTGTTATTGCCAAACCTATGGGCGTGATTGATGGCGTCGACTTTGGACACACAGGTGAAGTGCGCAAAATTGACGTGCGTGCGATTAATAAAGCGCTCGACAATAACGCCATCGCGCTTTTAAATTGCCTAGGTTACAGCCGCACCGGTGAGACATTTAACTTATCAGTAGAAGATGTGGCCACAGAAGCCGCCATTGCATTACAGGCCGACAAACTGATTTTATTTGGTGAAAATAATTGCATCAAACGTAATGGCCAATTAGTGAAAGAAGTGGTCACTAGTACAATTTCACAATTATTAGCACAAGGTTTAAACCCAGAGCAGACCGTACAACTAAATGCGGCAAGTTTTGCGGTTACCAGCGGCGTAAAACGTTGCCAGTTAATACAACACTCTCAAGATGGTGCCTTATTAACTGAACTGTTCACCCTAGACGGTTGCGGTACATTGGTAAGTCTGCATCATCAAGAACAATTGCGAACTGCCCGCATGGAAGACGTCATGGGTATTCTCGACTTACTCAGCCCACTTGAAGAAAAAGGCATTTTAGTGCGTCGCTCTCGCAAAGTACTCGAAACCGAAATAGATCGTTTTCGTGTATTAGTAAAAGACGGCATGGTATTAGGCTGTGCTGCGTTATACCCATACGGGGAAGACATGGCCGAACTCGCTTGCGTGGCGGTTCATGATGAATACCGCAGCGGCCAGCGTGGCGACCGATTGCTTAATACCTTAGTAAGCGAAGCAAAAAATCAGGGGATTAAAAATCTGTTTGTTCTCACCACACGCACCGCACAGTGGTTTGAAGAGCGCGGATTCAAAGCCGCTGATATTGATGATTTGCCACCACAGAAAAAAGAGCTTTATAACTACCAGCGTAACAGCAAGGTATTTATCAAAGCCCTTTAATGATTAGGTTATTGACCAAAATAAAATAAAATAAAAACCACTTATTGCTTTGTTTATTTGCAATAAGTGGTTTTTTTATTCTGTAAAAATTTACGCCCGAGCCTAAATGGCGTGCTAACTTTACCGTCAATGGCCCATAAATTGGTTAATTAAGTTTGTGAGCTGCTCACTTAAATGCCCCTCAAACTCATCAAGATTCTTATCAAATAGCGCCAAATATTTTTCAGCTTGAGAAAAATTTATTTTTTTGCCTACCACATTGTATTGCATTTCTGGCGAGGCCTTATCTGTTCTTGGAACGATCATGCAATTGATATAATTTGAATTCTGTATTTGCAATTGCGATTGCGCAAACCGACAAAAATCATCAACAAGACTCGCACCTTGCGGCCCAAGGCAGCCAGGCTCAACTCGATATATAACCGACAATTTCTGCTCATCTGCTAAAGGTGCAGCGCTTTTCATACAGCTAACCCTAAATCAAAAGTTGATGTGTTATTACACTACTATGAATTCCATTTCACACCAAGCATACAAATTTTATTTGCGTGAAGGGAAGCAATACTGACCGTCAGAATGCCACCATTGACAATCAGCTCAACCAATCTCCTACTTAGATTCCACTAACACCAAATAACGTGTCGCATACGCCACACCTTCTAGCTTACTCATTGTGCCAAGGGGAGCACCTTGTGCTGCAGCTTTAATGGCGACTTTAGTCCAGCTCATTGAGTCAGCATTGAACCCAATAGTGATTAAGAATAGCCCCTGAATGAATAGAGTTGCAGCCAATTGGGTAATTATTTTTTGCGTAATATGACGCGACAGCTTTAGAATAATAACGAATAGCCGCCTTACTGAATACGTAGGCGGCCTCTGAGGCATACCAACCACGCCAGGTCTTGAAGAAATATTAACAATGCAGGTAAAGGGTGAGCTTTTCATCAACTTAATTGCCGCTTACAGTCAAACACAACCCCACCTAAATTGACTTGGTGTATTTTGTGCCAGCTAGCGGCATTGATATATTCTGGATCAAACAGTCTTTCACTTTCTATAAAGCAGCGATACACGCATTATGATTTAGTTAGCACTCTCTACTAACGCATCTATTGATACCGAATTCACATGACATTGGTTCGCCGTCACGATCACATCGTCTTGATACCAATCTTTAAAACCGTCTTTTTGTACAATAATATCGTAACGACCTTTACGCTCAGGGGCAGCTGCAAAGATAAAGTCATTGCGACAGCCCGCCACGTCTGGATTATCAATTTTTTTATAAAAATCACTATCTTTGATAATCACGCTGGCACCGCACCCATTGTATTCACGCGTTGCTGAATCTAGCACGGAAATATTAATACCAAACACCACCTGCTCGACACAGGACAACTGACGATCATCAGATTGTTTTGTGTACATAATTTCAGGTATTAATTCTGGTGTGCGCTTCTCTTCAAATTGGCCCATTGATAGCTCAACACCTGTAATACGAAATACAAGTTTAAGAGTAAGAGGTAACGAATTTGAGTCTTCTGGGTTGATTTGCTCCATCGTGATGCGCGTCACTTTCGCACCATCGGTTGCGGTAACATTTAAACCGACAGTGTAGGTGCCGTTGTAAGAATCGGTATCACCGCTAGCCGTATTACAGTTAATATCGGTGTATTCAACATTATTCAACAGATAACTATCATTATTAAATATGTAGGTATCAATGTAATAATAACCACTATCAGGGTAGCAGTTGCTTTGCCATGTGCCCAATAGCGCACCGTTAGAGCCAACGGCTGAGCCGCCGCTGCCACCACAAGCCGTTAATAAACTGAATAAAAATAGAAGGGGAAATAATCTCATGAGGCATTCCATGTTTTTCATAAATAAAGGAATGCTGATATATAAATATTAGCTGCTTAATATATGAGCGTAATATTTATTGATATCGATAGCAGCGATTCCATTTGCTATATAACAAGTCATATCATACCAGTTATTGTTTAAAATAATATGCCAAAGCCCACAGAGATAAAAGCAGTGGAACATACCGAAGTTAAATTGAATACAGAGCAACTCAAATTTTTAAAATACGTTACTGTGCTTTACGTGAGAATTAATTTTAATAAAAATCGAGGCTGTAGATAAAACTGTGTAACTGCTTATCATAAGAGCCAGAAATGGCTAAGGATAGGTAGCAATGAACAAAGAAGCACTTGAAGCCTTTGCCCGCGAAGCGGCCAAAGGCATTAAAACAGAA